>JBQDKK010000007.1:0-195174 GCA_052094845.1 Leucobacter sp.
GGGACTTGAACCCGCGACCTCCGCCGTGACAGGGCGGCGCGCTAACCAACTGCGCTACAGGGCCATACGTGTTATTCAGTTATGCTCTCGCGAACTGCAGCTCCAGCAGGCCGGGCTCACGCTTCGCAAGAAAAAGAACCCCCACGAGTAGAAGCCTCATGAGGGTTCAGTAACGGTGTAATAGCCGCTACGTGGCTCCGACCGGCATCGATCCGGTGACCTTTCGATTTTCAGTCGAACGCTCTACCAACTGAGCTACAGAGCCAGACGATCGTTTGAACTGGGTGACCAACTCTGGCAATCGCCGCTTGAATGAAGAAACCCTTCCTTAGAAGGGCTCCTCAATTCAGCGACCCTGACGGGACTTGAACCCGCGACCTCCGCCGTGACAGGGCGGCGCGCTAACCAACTGCGCTACAGGGCCATGCATATTTAATTGTGTCGGTATAGTGACCCCAACGGGATTCGAACCCGTGCTGCCGCCGTGAAAGGGCGGTGTCCTAGGCCGCTAAACGATGGGGCCGCGGCAATTTCTTGCCTTGCTACCGAGATATGAGCTTAGGGCACGAATGCCGGGTGATGCAAATCCCGGCAGCCATCCGGTATCCCTGGCGTGTCGCACGCCTGCCGCAGAGCGGGGCCGACACCCGAGGTTATCCGCCGAGAGCGCGCTGCACTCGGTTGAGCGAGATATTTTCGAGTCGCTGCACGCCGTCGCCTGTGCGCTGCTCGAAGTGGTAGCCCATCTTGCCCTGGCTAAGCATGCCGATGAGGTAAGGTTCGTTCGCGTTCCACATGATCCAGGTGGGCTGGCCATGCATGTTGGGGCCCAGGAAGGTGAACTCAATCACCTGCTGCCCGAACCGCTGGATGTTTGGCATCAGTCGGTCTGTGGGGAGCGCTAGCACCTTCTCACCCTGCCGTTGCACCTCGCTCATGGCCCGATCCTATCGAACAGACATAAGAAATACGATGAAGAAACGCTCAGCTGCGCACCCTTGCGCGCAGCTGAGCGTCATTCAGTGCGTTCGGGGCTACGCGCCTGCGTAAAACGCGCCGATCGCGCGGGCGAGCCCGTGCAGATCATCGACGTGCGCGAGCTCGCGCGCGGAGTGCATCGAGAGTAGCGGAACCCCGACGTCGACGGTGCGGATCCCGATCCTCGTTGCCGTAATCGGACCGATCGTCGAGCCGCACGGAACCGTGTTATTCGAGACGAACTCCTGCGTCTGAACCCCGGCGGCCTCGCACGCGCGCTGCCAGAGGGCAGCTCCGTGCGCATCGCTCGCGTAGCGCTGGTTCGCGTTGATTTTCAGCATCGGCCCCTTGCCCGCGAGCGGGCGCACATTCGGGTCGTGCTTCTCTTGGTAGTTCGGGTGCACCGAGTGCCCGGCATCGGCCGACAGGCACCACGACGCTGCGAGCGCCCGAGCGGCCTCGTCTGGCGTCGCACCGAGCCCGGCACGCAACCTGCCGAGAACGTCCGCCAGGAACGGGCCTGCGGCGCCTGAACGGGTTTCCGAACCGAGCTCCTCGTGGTCGAACGACGCGAACACGGAGATAGTGCCGGGCGCGGGCTCGGTCTCGATGAGCGCCACGAGGCCAGCGAAGGTCGAGCTCAGATTGTCGAGCCGCGGCGAGGCGAGGAACTCCTCGCGCGCCCCGATCCTGCTCGCCGGCTGTGTGTCGTACAGCCGCACGTCGGTGCCCGCAATGTCGTCGGCCGCGGCGTCGCTCGCGGCCGCGAGCAGCTCCATCACCGAAGTGTCGGGCGCGGAGACCGCGAGAATGGGCTGCGTGTGGCGCTGCCGGTCGAGCGTGAGGCCCGAGTTCGCCTCGCGGTCGAGATGGATCGCGAGCTGCGGGATGCGAGCTACGGCCTGCGTGCAAACGAGGCGCTCCTCGCCCGAGCGGGTCACAACGCGCCCCGCGAACCCGAGGTCGCGGTCGAGCCACGAGTTGATGAGCGGCCCACCGTAGACCTCGACCCCGGCCTGCGACCAGCCCGCGGCCGTGAAGTCGGGCTGCGGCTTCAACACGAAGCCGGGCGAATCGGTGTGCGCTCCGAGCACACGCACGGGGCTCGTCGCGGAGACGCCCTCCCCCGCGCGCCAGGCGATGACCGCGCCGTCGCGCACGACGACGCCGCGGGCGCCGGATGCGACCGGCCCCCACGCGTCGTCTTCGGTGAGCTCAGTGAACCCCTGGCTCACGAGCATCGCTGCCGAGAATCGCGCCGCATGGTAAGAACTCGGCGATGATCCTACGAACCCGATGAACTCATTGATGTAGTCGTCGCGACTCTCAAGCAGCGTCTCGGTCATGTCGCTAGTTCATCTCGCTTGCCTGCGGCGCGTCGGTCGCGGCGGGAGCCGTGAACGCGGCGGCGAGCTCGGTGAGCAGGCGCGCACCGAAACCGGTCGATCCGGTCGAGCGCCACAGGTCGTCGCTCGCGACCTCCATCGTCGGGGCGATGTCGATGTGGCCCCACGGCACGTCAGCGACGAACTCGTTGAGGAAGAGGGCCGCGAGGATCGCGCCGCCGTAGGGGCCGCCGATGTTCGACAGGTCGGCAACGTTCGACTTCATCTGGTCGGCGTAGCGGTGATCGAGCGGCATCTGCCAGACGCGCTCGTCGGTGAGGTCCGCCGCCGCCGCCAGCTGCGCCGCGACCTCATCGTTGTTCGCGAAGGTCGCTGCCGTGCGCAGCCCGAGCGCCGCCATCGCGTTGCCGGTGAGGGTCGCGATGTCGACGATCGCGTCGGGGCGATCGGCTTCCTCAGTTGCGAGCACGAGGCCGTCAGCCATGACGATGCGGCCCTCTGCGTCTGAGTTCTTCACCTCGATGGTCTTGCCGCCGCGGATCGTGAGCACGTCGCCGATCTTCGTCGCGGTACCCGAGAGCATGTTGTCGGTGCACATGAGCCAGCCGGTGACCTTGTTCGTCACGCCGAGCTCGCGCAGGCCGAGCATCGCCGAGAAGACGGCGCCCGCACCCATCATGTCCATCTTCATGTCACCCATCGACGTCGGGGGCTTCAGGCTCACGCCGCCCGAGTCGAACATGATGCCCTTGCCGACGAGGCCAAGATGCGGGGTGTTCGCGTTCGCGCCCTCGGGCGTGTAGCGCAGCTTGATCATGCGGGGCTCGTCGACGGAACCAGCGTTCACGCCGAGCAGGCCGCCGGTGCCGAGCTCGATGAGCGCGTCACGGTCGAAGATCTCGACCTCGAGGCCGAACTCGGGGCCGAGCTTCGCTGCGATGTCAGCGAACTTCTCGGCGGTGAGGTGGCGCGGCGGGGTATTGCCGAGGTCACGCGAGATCGAGGCCGCGCGGGCGAGCACGAGCCCGCGAGCGACGCCCTCCTTGGCTGCGGCCTGGTCTGCGTCGGCGACGCCGAGCGTCAGGGTCTTCAGCGCGACGTTCTTCGCCTCGCCCTTCAGCGCCTCGAACCGGTAGCGCGCGAGCACGGCGCCCTCGGTTGCGGCGAGCGCGGCGTCGCGCGCGCTCAGCTCGGCGGAGACCACTCCGGTGAGGTCGAGAGCGAGAGCGTCCGACTCGCTCGCGGCGCGGGTAAAGGAAGCGACCGCGTTGCGGAGCTCAGCAGCCGACTTGATGCCCTTGCCGGTGCCGACGAGCACGCAGAGCGTCTGACCGGGGAGGCGCAGCGTCTGGCCAGCCTTCCCCGTGAATCCGGCAGCCGCAAGCGACTCGCGGGTCTGGCCTTCGAGGTGATCGCATGATGGCAAATCCCCCTCGGCGGCGATCAGGCACGCGCGGACGGGCGCTGCGGTGACATCGGCGACGGAGCCGATGACAACGTCAGTTGTCTGCGCGAGCGAAGGGACAGGATCGAAGGATGGGTCAATCACTACACTCATGCCCCCACCCTACTCTCTTGCCTCCTCCCATAACCCGACCTCTGGGGCCGCATCGATGCGGGCGACGTCGGGAAGCGTCGGGACCCATGCAGCGAGCGCATCAGCCCACGCTCCGATGTGTGCCGCCGCGAAATGATCGGCATACCAACCGGCGTAGAGCTGCATCCGCACTTGCGCCCCATCGAGCATGATTCGCACCGTGCGCACGCCGTAGCTCGCACGGTCGGTGAGGACCGCGATCCCCCGCCCCGCCGCGGCGTGCGCCTGCGCGAGGCTCGTGGCTCGCATCTCAGTGATGTTCGCGCGGCCTACGCCTGCGCGGGCCACTGCGGTGTCGAACGAGGTGCGCGCAGTGTGGCTGCGGTCCATGCAAATGAGCGGGTATTCAATCAGCTCGGCGACCTCGACGCTCGGCCGGTCGAATAGGGGGTGCCCGGGTGGGACGTGCGCGGTGATGCCGACCTGGGTAATGAGCCGTGAGGCCCAGGTGGCCGGCGGCGCAAAGGTGGAAATGCCGAAGTCTGCGCCGGTTGCCTCCACCCGGTCGAACACCTCGGCGGGGCTTGCGGCGATGGCGTCGACAAGCGGCAGCGCGGCACCGTGGCTGGCACTGAAGGCCGCGATCGTGCGTTCGATGGTGGTGGACTGCGCGACGGCGGTGAGCCTGACCTCCGCCGGTTCGGCAAGCGAGGCGACAAGCCGTGCCTCGTCGGCACGACGCAACAGTTCTCGCGCCATTCCGAGGAAACGCCTGCCAGCGTGGGTGAGCTTGAGTGCGCCGCGGCCGCGTTCGAAGAGCGCCGCTCCCACCTCGCGCTCGAGGGCGGCGAGCTGCCGCGAGACCGCGGGCTGCGAGACGTGCACACGGGCGGCGCCGCCCGTGACAGAGCCTTCCTCGGCCGCCGCGACAAAGTAGCGGAGTACGCGCAGTTCCACAGTATGCCTCCAATGCATAGAGATCGTGCTTTATAGATATTAGACGGCATATTAATTTAGCCCTACATTCGATGAAGTCGCCTCTGACATCCCTGACTACAACGGAGAAGCACATGTCATCACCTCGCTCGTCTGTCGAGCTCGAAGCCCACGCGAAGAAGGCTCGGTTCGCTGCCTTCCTCGGCACCACCGTCGAGTGGTACGACTTCTTCATCTATTCCACTGCGGCAGCGATCGCATTCGGCCCCGTGTTCTTCCCCGACCAGACTGCCGGCACCGCCCTGTTGCTCTCGTTCGCCACGTTCTGGGCAGGCTTCCTCGCCCGCCCCATCGGCGGCATCGTCTTTGGCCACCTTGGCGACAAGTTCGGCCGGAAGAACACGCTCGTGGCGACGCTGCTCATCATGGGCATCGCAACCTTCTGCATCGGCATCCTGCCCGGCGCGAGCCAGATTGGCGTCTGGGCCCCGATCCTGCTCGTCGCGCTGCGCGCCCTCCAGGGCTTCGCGGTTGGCGGCGAGTGGGGCGGCGCCGTGCTCCTCGCCTCCGAATCCGGCAGCAAGAGCAAGGCGATTCGCGGCGGCATGTTCGTGCAGCAAGGCTCCCCTGCCGGCAACATCCTTGCCACCGCAGCATTCGCGCTCGCAGCGATGCTCCCCGCCGAGCAGTTCATCGCGTGGGGCTGGCGCCTCCCGTTCCTGTTCTCTGCAGTCCTCGTCATCATCGGCCTCGTCATTCGCGCCCGCCTCGACGAGTCTCCCGAGTTCCTCGCGCAGCAGGCCAGCCGCGAGGAGATCAAGGTGCCCATCGCCGAGCTCTTCAAGCACCACTGGAAGCAGGTCATCGCCGGCGTCTTCGCGAGCGCGATCGGTATCGGCATGGCCTACTTCGTGAGCGCGTTCATGCTCGCCTACACGACGACCTCGCTCGGCATCGACCGCGGCATCATGCTCAACGTGCTGCTCATCAACGCCATCGCGCAGTTCATCTGGCAGCCCATTGCGACCCGCATCGCTGAGAAGGTCGGCAGCGCGAAGTTCATGGCATGGGCCCTCGCCGCGCAGGCGATCCTCGTCATCCCGATGTTCCTACTCGTGAACACCGGCAACGTTGTCGCGATCGCCGCGGGCATCATCGCCTCGACGATCGCCGGCTCCGGCTACTACGCCGTGCTCGCTGGCTTCCTCGCGCAGGCATTCCCCGTCGAGGTTCGCTACACGGGCGTCTCGTTCGCCTATCAAGCATCCTCCACCCTCATCGGCGGCACGACGCCGCTGCTCGCGCAGTCTTTCCTCGTCTCGATGGGCTGGCAGGGCGTCGCTGGCTTCAACATCGTGCTCGTCGGCCTTACCATCGCCGGCGTCCTCGCGCTCGCGTCGCTCACCGGCTTCACGGCAGCCCGTGAACGCGAGCAGCGCGCAGCCGACGCCTAAGCCCGGGCACTCGCCCAGCACCACCAGTTCGCACTCGCAGCCAAGGAGCAACATGCGCATCGATACCATCCTCGAAAACGCACGCATCACCACCGTCGACCCCGACCGCCCCCACGCCAACCGCATCGGCATCTGGAACGGCCGCATCGTCGGCGTCGATGAAGAACTCGACGGGCTCACCGCCGACACCCGCGTCGACCTCGGTGGCGCCCCTGTGGTGCCGGGCTTCAACGACGCCCACTTCCACTTCTCGATGCTCGGACTCGAGATGACCCAGCTCGATCTCTCCCCCGAGCAGGCGCCCACGCTCGAGGTGCTCTACGCGCGCATCGAGGAGTTCGCGGCGACGCGGCCGTCGGGCGCGTGGGTCCGCGGGCAGGGCTACGACCAGAACAAACTCGGCGGCAAGCACCCCGACATCGCGGTGCTCGACAGGATCGCAGGCGGCCGGCCGGTCTACCTGCAGCACAACTCACACCACATGGCCGTCGCGAACACCGCGGCGTTCACGCTCGCAGGGCATTCCGATGTCGCCCGGCTGTCAGCGCCCGTGGGCGGCAGCCTCGGCACCGACGAAACGGGTCGGTTCACCGGCCTGATCCAGGAGCAGGCGATGTCGCTCGTCGCCCACCTGTTCCGTCCGGTGCCGCAGGAGGACCTCGTGGAGGCGCTCGGAGCCGCTTCGCAGTGGGCACTCAGGCACGGCATCACGAGCGCGACCGAGCCAGGTATCGGCGGCATCACGATCGGGCACGGCCCGGCAGACATCCGCGCGTTCCAGACCGCATCCGAGCGCGGCCTGCTCCGTACCCGGCTCACACTCATGCCGTACATCGACGCGCTACACGGGCTCGGCCCAATTGGCGACGGCGATGGCTGGGGCATCGACCTTGGTATTCGCAGCGGGCTCGGCGACGAGTGGCTGCGGGTCGGGCCCGTGAAGGTGCTCAGCGACGGGTCGCTCATCGGTCGCACCGCCGCAATGTGCTGCGACTACAGCGATACCCCTGGCAATGCGGGCTATCTGCAGTGGGAGCAGCAGGATCTGCACGACAAGATCGTCGCCGCGCACGTGAACGGCTGGCAGGTGGCGGCCCACGCGATCGGTGATCGCGCGCTCGACGTCGTGCTCGATGCGTTCGAGGCTGGGCAGCGGCAGGTCGCTCGGGCGAACACCAGGCATCGGATTGAGCACGTCGCCGTGGCATCCGACGCGCAGGTCGCGCGGATCGCGGCTGGCGGCCACGTCCCGGTCCCGCAGGGCAGGTTCATCTCCGAGCTCGGCGACGGCTTCACGGCAGCCCTCGGCTCAGACCGGGTCGAACTCGCGTACCGGATGCGCAGCTTCGTTGAAGCCGGCGTCGAGCTCCCCGGCTCCACAGACGCGCCGGTCGTGCCGGGCGAACCGATCCTCAGCCTGCACGACATGGTGAACCGTCGTTCGGCGTCGGGCGCCCCCATCGGGCTCGGCGAGGCGCTCACCCCGGCCCAGGCCCTCCGCGCCTACACACACGGCTCGGCGTACGCGGTGCACGAGGAGCAGCGCAAGGGCACCCTCTCCCGCGGCAAAGTCGCCGACCTCGTCGTCCTCTCCGACGATCCGTCCGCGGTCTCGGCCGAGCGGATTCGTGACATCGAGGTTCGCGCGACGATGGTCGGCGGCGAGTTCGGCTTCGATGCTGCAGGCGAGCTTGCGGCGTCCTAGGCGACGGCCCCGCAGCGAAACGTCGGCCCCCACGAGTGTTTCGTGGGGGCCGACGTTTCTGCGTCGCGACGCCGAGCAGCAGCTGCCGGCTGACGACTGCTACGCGACGGAGAGCGCGGTGACAGGCGATACCCGCACCGCACGCCTCGCGGGGGCGGCGGCAGCGACGAGCGCGAGTGCAATGCCGAAGAGCACGACGCCGGCAATCACGAGCCACGGCACCCCCGGCGCCGCGAACCCAATCTGAGAGCCGAGCAGCGACTGCGCGGCCACCCAGCCGTAGAACACGCCGAGCAGGATCCCGAACCCGAGCGCCGCGAGCGTCATCTGCGCGCTCTCCGCGACGACCATGCGCCGCACCTGCGACCCGGTGAACCCGAGCGCGCGCAGCAGCCCGAGCTCGCGGGTGCGCTGCAGCACGCTGAGCGACAGCGTGTTCACCATGCCGACCGCGGCGATAATCGCCGAGAAGCCGACGAGGCCGGTGAAGATCGCGGTCGTCACTGCGAGCGTTTCGTTCAAGATCGCCGCCATGGCCGGGTCGTTGTCAAACGCGGCAAGCGTCATCGACCGGTAGCTCTCGAGGGCGACCGCAAACATGATGACAAGCGTGACGCCAATCACGAGGCCGATCGTCGAGCGCGCGCTGCGCTCGGGGAAGCGCACGGCGTTCGCCGCGGCGAGCGAGCCGGTCGGGCCACGGTCGATGAGCTTGCCGGTGAGCCCCAGCACGGGCGGCATGATGAAGTGGGCGCCGACCGCGATCCCTGTGAACGAGAACAGGCCACCGAAGAACGACACCATGAGCGCCATCGGCGTGAGCACGCTGAGCGCGGTGCCGCCGGCGAGCAGCGCGACACCGATCACGATCAGGATCCAGGCCCACACCGTCCTTGCGCGCCTGCCGCGCGACTCCTCCGGGCGCAGCTCAACCGAGGCGCCCGTCGCCGCGATCGGCGACACCGACCCGACGCGGCGTGATCCCGCCCAGGCCGCGGCCCACGTCGTGAGTGTCACGACGGCGACGGCGACGATCGCGAGCGGATCGAACAGCGGGTAGCTCGGCCCCTCGGGGAGCCAGCCCCAGCCGGGGCCGAAGTGCACGACACCTGCGATGAGGGCCTCGGCGAGCACAAAGCCGATGGCCGCGCCGATCGCCCCCATGAGGAGGCCCTCACCGGCGACGCGCGAACGGATCCGCGCCGACGTCGACCCGATGAGGCGGTACAGTGCGATCGTGCGGGTGCGCCCCGCGATGATCGTCGCGAACGTGTTCGCGGTGACGATCGCGCCAACGTACAGCGCGATGATGATGAAGATCGCCGACACCATGAGCAGCGTCATACGGAACGTGCCAGAGCCCTCGATGAGTTCGGGGTCGAGAGCGGCGCCCATCACTCCCGTGGTGAGGATGAGGGCGACGGCAAACAGCGTGCTCAGGCCCGAAACGACGACGGTTGCCGCGTGCTCGCGCAACGCGGATCCCTGCGCGGCGCTCATGCTGTGTGCCCTTCAAGGTTCAGCATGGTCGCCGAGATCTCTTCCGCCGTCATCGGGCCGCGGTCGGCGACGATTTGGCCATCGCCGAGGAACACGATGCGATCGGCGTAGCTCGCCGCGATCGGGTCGTGCGTGACCATAACGATGCTCTGGCCGGAGTTCGTGACTGCCGAGCGCAGCAGCTTCAGCACCTCGCGCCCGGTGCGCGAGTCGAGGGCGCCTGTCGGCTCATCCGCGAAGATGACGTCGGGCCTCGTCGCGAGGGCGCGGGCGATCGCGACGCGCTGCTGCTGGCCGCCCGACAGCTCGTGCGGACGGTGGTCGAGGCGGCTCGCGAGGCCGAGCTGGTTCAAGAGGGCATCGATCCACGCCATCTCCTGCAGGCTCGGCTTCTTGCCGTCGAGCTGGAACGGCAGCATGATGTTGCCGCGCACGTCGAGCGTCGGCACGAGGTTGAAGGCTTGGAAGATGAACCCGATGCGGCGGCGGCGCAACTTCGTGAGCTCGGCGTCGCCGAGGCCCGAGATCTCGTCGCCGCCGAGCCAGACCTTGCCGGTGCTGGGGGTATCGAGGCCGGCCATGACGTGCATGAGCGTCGACTTGCCCGAGCCCGACGGGCCCATGATTGCGGTGAACTGGCCGCGGCCGACCCCAACGGAGACGTCGTGGAGCGCGACGACCCGCTGCTCGCCCGCCCCGTAGTACTTGCCGAGGTTTGCGACCCCCGCGACGGTCTCAATTGCTGCTGCTTGTGCGTTCATATTTCGAAGGTACGTCGGCCGATAGTACCGGCGGATCGCCCTACGGTGCCGCCCGGATGGTACCCGGGTACCGGCTCCGCCGCTTCTCGGGCTCCCTCTCCGCTCCCCCTCAAATGTTCCGTTCACCCCCAAATACTCAAGGAGTTTGAGGGCGAACAGAATATTTGGGTGGGAATGGATGGCCGGGCGGGCGGAAGGGCGGGCGGCCGGGCGGGCAAGCGGGGCCGAGCGGGAGGGAGGGAGCGTCTACCCCTCCGTGACAGCGACCCGCTTCTTCGGCACGAAGAACGCGAGCACGACCGCGAGCACCGAGCTCGCCGCGGCAACAATGAAGGCCACGTGGATGCCCTGCGCCGTCGCAGCAGCGGCCTCCGCACCGGCCGCCACGGCGTTCGACGTGCCGACCGCCATGAGCGTCACGAACATCGCGGTTCCGACCGCGCCCGCGAGCTGCTGCACCGTCGAGAAGATCGCGCTGCCGTGGCTGTAAAGTTCGGGCGCGAGCGAACCGAGAGACGAAGTCATGAGCGGCGTCATCATGAGGGCGATGCCGAGGTTCAGCACGAGCATCGCGACGACGACGAGCCACACGGGGCTCGATGCCCCGAGCTGCATGAACAACACGAGCGCGCCCGACACGACGAACGCCCCTGGGATGACGAGCGGCCGCGCCCCTACCTTGTCGAACAACGCGCCGACGAACGGCGCCGCGACGCCCATGAGCAACCCACCGGGCAGCACCGCGAGACCGGCCGCGAGCGGGGTGAGTCCGAGCACGTTCTGCATGTAGATCGGCAGCAGGATGAGCGAGCCGAACATCGACAGCATGACGACCGAGATGAGCACGATGCCCACCCAGAACGGGCGCTCGCGGAACGGGCGCAGGTCGAGGAACGCGGCACCGCGGCGCTGCAGCGCGAGCTGCCGCCAGATGAAGAGCGCGAGGCCGACAGCGCCGAGCACGATCGGGATCGCGGGCGGCACGGGCGCCCCACCGTCAACAGCCTGCCCGAGGCTGCCAAGCCCGTAGACCAGGCCGCCGAAGGCGACGACGGACAGCAGCGCAGAGAGCACGTCGAACTTCACGGGGGCACCCTTCTCCCCCTTCCCGATGAGCAGCGCTCCGACGACGAGCACCACGACAGCAATAGGCAAGACAGACAGGAACACAGCGCGCCACCCGAGCGCGGTGATGAGCATGCCCGAGAAGGTCGGGCCGAGGGCGGGCGCGGCCGACATGACGATCGCGATGAGACCCATCATGCGCCCACGCCGCTCCTCCGGGATGCGGGTGAGGATGGTCGTTGACAGCAGCGGCATGATGATCGCGGTGCCCGCGGCCTGAGCGATGCGCGCGAACACGAGCATGCCGAATACCGGCGCGAAGGCCGCGGCCGCGGTGCCGAGGGTGAAGAGCCCGAGCGCCGCGACGAAGATCGCGCGCGGCGTGAAGCGCTGCAGCAGAAACCCAGACATCGGGATGACGACCGCCATCACGAGCATGTAGGCCGTCGTGAGCCACTGCCCGGCGGAGGCGCTCACGCCGAACTCGCGCATGAGCGGCGGCAGGGCGACCCCCATCACGGTCTCGTTGAGCACCATGACGAACGCGCCCGCGAGCAGGATCCAGATCAGCGCTGTTCCGCGCCCACCCTGCGCTGCCGGCGCCACGACGGGCTGCGGGTTTTCGTGTGTGCTTTGACTCAAGGATCCTCCGAAATCACAATATGACATTGACTGACAAGAGTGTCAGCCTATGACATATTCGCGCTGTTAACCTGAGAGCATGCCGAAGCCAACGCTCCGCGAGCTCTCTCGCCAGGCCTCCCGCCAGCGGATCGCTGACGTCGCCCTCGAGCTGTTCTCCGAGCGCGGCTACGATGCGACGACGGTGGAAGAGATCGCCACGGCGGCCGGGATGTCCGAGCGCACGTTCTTCCGCTACTTCGCCACGAAGGACGAGGCGTTCTTCTCGACCGCGGCCGAAGACACCGACGCGGTCGTCGAGATGGTGCTGTCGCGCCCGGCGTCCGAGGCCCCGTGGGACGCACTCCAATACGCGGTCGAGCAGAAGCTCGACGAGCTCGATCAAGAGGCGGAGTACGAGCGCAGTCGCCGCTATCAGGCGATTCTTGCGGGCTCTTCGGATCTCACCGCGCACCAGTACGCGCGCATGTCGGAGTCGCAGGATCGGGTTGGCGAGGCGCTGTGGTCGCGCTGGGCAGCGGCGCAGGATCGCGTGATCAGCGACACGGAAGAGGCCGACATGCGTTTGGTACTTCGGGCGCTCGTCGGCTCGATGCTCGGCGTGCTCTCCGAGGTGCTCGTGCGATCAGAGGATCGCACCCCCGACGCTCGCATGGCGCTTGTGCGCGCGACGCTCGACGCGATCAGGCCCGGGCGTTTGGACATTGGCGGCGCACCCCGCTAGTCAGCGCGCAGCGTCGACGGGGCTTCTCCGAAGGCCCTCGCAAACGCGAACGAGAAGGCCGCAGGCGAGGCGTAGCCCAGCTCACCCGACACCTCAGCGACGGTCCGGTGGCGCAGCAGCGGGATAGCCGCGAGCAGCCGCGCCCGCGCCCGCCAGGCGGCCGGGCTCATCCCCGTAACTTCCCGAAAGTCGCGGCCAAGCGTACGCTCGCCCATGCTCGCGGCGGCCGCCCACTCAGCGTTCGTGACACCGGCGTCGGGCGCTGCAATATACCGACGGCAGAGCTCCGCGAATGGCGGCTCGGCCGGGATCGGCAGGTGGAGTGGAGCTTCACGCACGCGCTCGAGCTCGAGAAGGATCAGGTCGAGCATCGCCCGAGCGCGCGGCCCATCAACACCCGAGACGTCGCCCTCGCGACCGGCCGCGGGCCTGCCGAGGTCAGCGGCGGCACGTAACAGCTCGCGCAGCAGCGGGGGCACGTCGACCGCCCGGCATGTCTCGGGCCACCAGGGCACGGCACCGGGCTCAATGTAGAGGCTGTTCGTTTGCACGTCGAGCATGCGCACGCGGTGCTGGGTGCGCGGCGGAATGAGTACGGCCCGCTCCCCCGGCACAGTCCAGGCGCCATCGGCGGTCTCAACAAGCATGGTGCCAGTGGCGGCGTAGAGCAGCTGCGCGCGCCTGTGCTCGTGCCAGTCGAGCAGGTGCCCCGGCGGGTAGTCGGTCGCGATCGGCAGCACCGGGCGGGCCGAGCTGTCGAGCGTTGCGAGCGAGACGTTGCGCATGCCTCCATGCTAGGCCGAAATTCGAAAGCTTTTGACTTTGCTTCGATTGTCAGCCCGAGCTTGAAACACTGAAATGGGAGGAGTGAGCATTCTTCTTGTCATTCTCGTCGGCGTCTTCACCGGCGCAACCACAGTCCTTTTCGGTTTCGGGGGCGGGTTCGTCACCGTCCCCGTGATCCTGCTCCTCGACGCCGCCCTCGGCCCTGATGCCGCGGTGACCGCCGTCGCAACCTCGGCCGTGGTGATGGCCGTGAACGCGGCTGTCGCAACGGCGGCGACCCCGAGATCGATCCTGATGGAGCTGCGCGGCACGCTCCCCCTGCTCATACTGCTCGGCGCTGGAGGGGCGCTCGGCGCGCTCACGGCGTCCGTCGCGCCGCCGGCGCTGATCCTGTGGGGGTTCATTGCGTACCTGGCGGTCACGATCCTCGATGCTCTGCTGCGACCCGGTTTTCTCCGCCCACAGCCGGCGCGTGGCGGGCGCGACGACGCCCCCGGCGAGCGCTTCGCGATCCGGGCGGGCCTCGGCGCGCCCATCGGCGCGCTGGCGTCGTTCCTCGGGGTTGGCGGTTCGGTCATGACCGTCCCGCTCCTGCGGCGCGCGGGAAAGCCGATGATGACGGCGGCGGCGCTCGCGAATCCGCTGACGCTCTGCGTCTCAGTCCCCGCGCTCGCCGCGTTCCTGCTCACCTCACAGGCGTCGCCCGGCGGCGGTATGCTGTCGGTCGGCGCGGTCGACCTTGGGGCCGCGGCGCTGCTACTCATCGGCTCGATCCCGGTCGTTGTGCTCTGGCGCAGGCGCCCGCCGCGCCTACCTGACGGGGTGCACGCGTGGGGCTATATCGCGCTGCTCGTGGCCGTTCTCGTGACGGTGCTCGCCCGCACGATCTGGGGATAGCGGGGGTCGGGCGACCCCAAACTATATGCACGGGAATGTAATTCGCATGGGCGCGTTACACCGAGCATGAGATCATTCGGATTCCTCTCTTTCGGCCACTACGGCCCCGTGCCTGGGTCGCGCGTGCGTACCGCAGGCGACATGCTCAAGCAGACGATCGAGCTTGCCGAGGGCGCCGACGAGATCGGCGTGAACGGCGCGTACGTGCGCGTGCATCACTTTGCGCGCCAGGCGGCATCGCCGATCCCGCTGCTCACCGCGATGGCTGCTCGCACGAGCCGCATCGAGGTCGGCACCGGGGTCATCGACCTGCGCTACGAAAACCCGCTCTACCTTGCTGAGGAGGCCGCGGCGCTCGACCTCATCTCCGACGGCAGGCTCGCGCTCGGCGTGAGCCGGGGGTCACCCGAGACCGCGCTGCGCGGCTACGAGGCGTTCGGGTACACGGGCTCGCAGGATCCGCGCGGGGCCGACCTCGCGCGCCCGAAGTTCGACCTGTTTCTCCGCGCGATCGAGGGCGAGGCACTCGTCGAGGCTGACCCGAAGATGTCGCCTCCCGGGCGCCTCGCGATCGAACCGCACTCACCCGGCCTGCGCGAGCGGGTCTGGTGGGGCGCCGGCTCGACCGACACCGCGATCAACGCCGGCAAGATGGGCGTGAACCTGATGAGCTCGACCCTCGTCACCGAGGCGACGGGCGAACCGCTCGGTATTCTGCAGCGCAAGCAGATCGACGCGTTCCGTGAGGCCTACCGGGAAGCCGGCCACACTGGAAAACCGCGCGTCTCTGTGAGCCGCAGCGTGTTCCCGATCATCACCGAGCAAGACGAACTCTACTTCGGGCTCCGTGGGGGCGGGCCAGGGGCAGAGTCACAGGACCAGATCGGTGTCATCGACGGTCTTCGCTCGACGTTCGGGAAGACCTACGCGGATACGCCCGACCGGCTCATCGAGCAGCTCAAGGCTGACGAGGCGGTGATGGCGGCTGACACGCTCATGCTGACCATCCCGAACCAGTTGGGAGTTCCCTATAATATACATATTCTTGAATCGTTTGCGAAGCATGTAGCTCCCGCGCTCGGCTGGAAACCAAACACAGAGGGGCCAGTCGAGGGATACGCGATCTGATCGAGGGATACGCGATCTGATCGAGGGATACGCGATCTGAGGTTAGCTGGCTACCAAGCGCGCTTCCCAACTCAAGGAGCATGCTTGGTAACCTTTCAAGGTGACCAATACCTCGAGCTGGAGTCCAGTAGTCCCCACAGGAAGGGAAAGTGCTCTAACCAAGGCCTTTCCGCTATATATGCGTGAAGCATTGTTCCAGTGGATCGGGCGCCGGCTATCTGTTAGCTACAACCAAGCGAAAGCATCACTGCTTATCAGCTTTCAGAACGATAACCGGATCGATCTCGGCGTACCACACACGGACCTAATCAGCTGGCAGGAGCAAGTCACGCCTTGGCTTCGCAAACTCGACAACCAGACTTTCACGAACCTCATTGACTATCTGCTGTTCCACGAAGCCCGCACCGCTCCGGGCCCCCATCCGATCGAAGACGTGCTCAGCAATGGTGGCTCTGCCTGGCGTACTTCCAGGACCTCGAATACATGGAGACTCAGCGACCGAGTATCCGAAGGCGTGCAAGAAACTCTCGCTGAGGTTCTGAGCGCGTCTGATTCTGCTTCCCGGAAACTACAGGAAGCCTGGCTGGACGCCTTTGGTGCCAACCCCCGCCCGACCGTTGCATACAGCAATGCAGTAATCGCAGTCGAGACAGCTGCTCTTTCAGTCATACCCACAGGACACCCGGAGCCAACGTTGGCAAACCTGTTTTCCATCCTTGAGTCTGAGAATCCTAAATGGACTCTGGCTTTCCGAGATAGCCCCAAAGCGCCAGGGTCAAAAACACTCGCCGCAATGCTCCGCACGATCTGGCGAGGACAAGCCAGCCGACATGGGAGGCCAGATTACGAGGATGCAACGATTGAAGAGGCCAGAGCCGCTGTTGTTCTTGCTGGAACTCTGGTTCAGTGGTTTACGACTGGAGTAGTCGTGGAATCCTGAGACCCAAGGAGAGGCCAGCAAAAGCATTTCCCTCAACGCCCGCCCATAAGGTCGGGCGCTTTCCGCTCTCTGTGTTTGTGATGTGACACAAAATCAGAAGGCCAGGACTAGTCGGGTCCTGGCCTTCCTAGTTTTCACTTGGAAGATGGCTACTCCTCGGAGCTCCTTAGCGCGAGTTAGCGCAAATAGAACTTTTCAGGTTCAAAGTATGCGTCGGCCATCTCTATCGTCGTCAGAGACCATCTCGGCATTGAGTCGGGTACCTGCTCTTCCGTGAAGTAGACATATTCGATCCCGAACCATCCAAAGAGAAAAACACACTTAAATCGACTAGGGCACACGAGTTGGACTGCGGGTGACATCTGAGGAGCCCCAACCCCGAAATGAACTAAGTTCTTCACGGCTTTAAAGGTTAAGTTGACATGCCCAGCCGCAGCCTTCCAATCATCTGATCCGTGGACGAAGTCGGCAACTTCATCACGGACTGGAACCCCATTGCCATTTAGGACTGAAAAAGCAAGCTTTAGGAACCCGCGATACAAGTCCAGAGGTTCGCAAGGCCCTATGGCCTCGGCAAGGTCAATCACCCCAGCAGCTAGAACAGATGTTTCATTCTCGTTATCTTCGAGATATTTAAGGAATGTGTTTAGAGCTTTATCCATTCGAGTGGACCGCGCGTTGTTGCAGTCTGCGCAAAGAACAGTAAGTTTCAAAGCCGCCGCATTCGGCCCTCGTGTTCCATAAACATGACCATCGCCGGTTGCATGCTGAACATCACTCCAGTCGGACACATGACGACTCAAGTAGGCCTTGGGCCATTTATGTTCTCCAGTGTTTGCTTCTGCATCTCGACACATCCAGCAGATCCCCGGTGATCCCATGACCCCATGGTAGCCAGTTTCCTCCTAGGAAAAAGAATCCCCCATCCTCTAGAGGCGGCTACTCCACCCGTTTCCTTAACGTGCGTTTCGGAACAGACGTTTTTTATCTCCATTCCGATATAGATCTATGGATCCAAAACCGGTTCCGATTAACACTCTCAAAAAGGAATGAAACCATGACAACTTTTATCTACTTCTCCGAACTCTCTGACGTTGAGAAGCGCGATGTAACTTACTCCGCATACGAAATCGCGGAGGAAGAGATCTCAAATCGCGAGATCGAGGATGAGGCGGGCATCATCACTGCTGCTCTAAGCGAGTGGCTCTGTCATCACGCAAGCGAATGGGCTACTTGGGACGAAGGCGGCGACCTTGACGCCTATCTGCCTGTGATCGAGCGCTTCTTCGCTTCCGAGGATTGCTTCAATGCAGGGCTAGCGGCACACTTCGCGGCACTCGACAACTAGACCTCATGCAAACCAGCCCCCGGCTCGTAATGAGCCGGGGGCTTTTCAAACCCCCAAAACAAAGGAATGAACCAATGACTACTGAAGAAATCACAGCGTTACTTGTTGAAGAGAGCAAACCAAGCTTACGAAAGCTTCTTAAGCCGACTGAGCCCAAAGTCCTCAGAATCACCTCTGATAGCTGGAAAGCAAGGCATACAGTCAAACGGCTCCACCGCGAGCTATTGAAACGCGAGGCTCAGGGACTCACTGAGCCAAAGATGATCCTGTTCATCGACAGCACCACGTTAATCGCCGCTCTACAAAGGAGGGGCACCAAACGCAGCCAATGCATTGCTGCCCTGGACTACCTCTTTCAGCATGGCGAGAGATCTGGAATCACCGTAGTGATGAGAGTGCAAGAGCTAGAGCCGGAAGGGGGCAAGTTCAAGCTTCCTGATCATCAACCAGTCGGAATCCTTGGAACGACCGGTTCAGGCAAGGGCACGCCACTGAGCAAAGTCAGAGGGGAAGAGCAGCCTTCACAGGCATGCCTAGGAATGGGCCATCGCTTCGATCTAAGTCCAAAGCCAGTTCCCAAGATCGAGATGTGGGTGATGAATCCAATGGATACCTCAGTCATGAGACCCCTTCATCACTCAATCATTGCGCGCACTGGTAACGGGAGGGGCGGACCGGTCCGATGAAACCAGTCTGCATCAAGAACGATTCGCACGACACTTACTCAACAAAGGAATGAACCAATGACTGAAATCAAACTCGGGTATGCACGAGTCTCAACTTACAATCAACGAACTGACAACCAGGTAGAAAAGCTCCAGACTGCCGGTTGCTCCGAGCTATTCATTGAAGAGCCTACTTCGGGCACCAAGAACTCCACAGCTCCGCAGTTTCTCGCACTCATGTCGAGAGTCGCTGAGCTTCGCAGTGAAGGCAAGCATGTGCTGGTGTGCGTCACGAAGCTCGACCGCTTCTCTCGCTCACTCAAGGATCTTCTTGAAGCCGTAGAGGCGCTGGGAAAGATGGGCGCTAGCTTCACAGCTATCGATGACTCTTTCACCTATGACGCATCCAGTCCAATGAGCAAGCTGATGCTTCAGATGCTTGGAGCGCTCGCAGAGTTCGAGCGTTCCCTGATCCAGAGCCGCATGGATGAGGGGCTAGCTGCTGCTACAGCCAAGGGATTGCGCCGTGGCGCAAAGCCTAGTCTCACGAAGGCACAAGTGAAGACGATCAAAGCCGAGCACGAGGCGGGAGCTTCAGCCACAGAGATAGCCAACGAGTGGGGACTCTCAAAGAGTCTGATCGGTCGCGTCTTGGGTCTGTACCCGTCGAAGCCTCCTTACGTGACTCTCGATGAGTGGGAGCAAGCCCGGAAGCAATCTCGGACACGAGATCAACACGCCCTCGGGCCGATATAAGTAACACCTAACAAGGAGAAAAATAATGATCACCAACAAGACAGAAAGAACACTTGCAGCACTCGTAGCCGCGCTAGTCCTTGCTCTAGGAGTAAGCGCATTCGTGCCCACTGCCCAGGCTGAACCACTTCAGGGAGGTGGCTACTGTGTCGGTGGAAGCTCATACAAAGGCGGCTTCAAAAGCAATGTCTTTGGAGACTGCACAAGAGGTGAGCAGCCAAAGGTGTGCGACACAGTCACCTCGGAAGCACGAATAGCCAAGCTCGAAGATGCGCTGCGACGGGTACCAGGCAATGCAATGATCCAGTCATCTCTGCGGGAATCAATCTCCACTGCACTTGTGCCGCTCATTACTACCGGCACATTCAGAAGCTCCACCGTCACGATGGAGGGCGTCAATGTAGAGCTAGATTCGAAGAAAGCACGTACTGCTGCGTGCAAAGGAGGCTCACTGCTGAGTGCCGTTACCTACACTGCTGAGCTACGAACTCAGCTTGACTACAAGCGCTACGAGATGTCTCCATGGGCAACCTACGGGTACATCACGACCTCTGTTTCAGGCTCACTTGATGGAGGCAGCGAGAGTGCGACTTCCAGCCTTCAGGTTCTCGCGGGTCAAGGAACTGATGCAGATGCTGCTCGAATCAGAGATAGCTTCACCAAGTTCGATGAGGCTCTCGTGATACGCGAGCTTAGCTCACTGATCGCTCCATCCGTGGGAAATCATTGAGTAGGACCAAGAATAGCCCCAGTTCCAAGCGAGGAACTGGGGCTATTCTTTTGCCAGCAGGTGGTCTCAGCGATGCTTTGGCCAAGGATGATGATGCGCATGGCCTACTGTCCTGGTCGCGTGAGACTTGATCCTAGGAGGCCTAGGAACTAAGAAAGGCGGCAACCCTCAATGAGAGTTGCCGCCTTTCCCTTCTGATTGGCAAGTCACCTGAAGTCACTACCGTATTCGCCGTACACGTCGTCTGGCTCTTCCTCGGTGCTAGTGATCTCGAAGCCACCGTCATCTCCCTCAGACGCGTTTGCAAACTCGTCATCGAGGAAGATTGGGGCTTCTACTGTGGAGACCGATTGCGGCTCAGCCTCCCGCTTCTGTTCTTCTACTCGGTCAAGAAGATCAAAGACATCATCTTTAGTCGAGTGGGCGAAGCGCACCTTCTCAGGGTTCCCTGGGCCTTTCTTGATGTAGCCGATGCCAGCGTAGGCATTCCCATTCTCTTCATTGGAGGGCGGGATAAGGGTGCTGTCGAAACCACGTTCCGCCGCGCCAGTGCCAAGCATGAAATCGTTGAAACTGGCGCTATCTTGTCGCAAGCAGAGCTTATTGATGAAATGCTTTCTCATGTTGCCCAATACGCTCATCTCTACGCTCTGCGTAGCAGCAATGATGAGGAAGCCTGGCGCTCGTCCTTTCCGACCGATGCTGTTCAGAGCTTCTTGAGACGGGTTATCAAGGTCAGCAAATAGATCCCACAGCTCATCGATCACGAGAATGTTGAGTGGGTGCTCTTTCGCAGCTTTGATCTTTTGCGTCCAAACTCGGTCCTTTCGATTGACCTTCAAGCCTCTCGTGCGCTCCTCCATATTGTGCTTGAGTTCAGCGATAAGTTCTCCAGCTTCAACGGGGTCAAAGACAATGTTCTCGAAGAGCGCGACATCGTCTTTGTAGACAGCAAGCTCCATGGCCTTGGCGTCGATACCGTGAAGCTTCACTGAACCGTCCACAACGAAAGGTGCCAGCTGGCGGATAATCGCATGTAGCGGTGAGCTTTTTCCTGAACCTGTTTCGCCAAGGACGATGGTGTGGTGAGTAGGAAGTGTCCATGCACTTCCGTCCTGTTTTATGGCAATCGGGAGCGAATACGGATCCTTGGCTGGGTTTTCGTCCAACCAAGCCGCTCCCTTTCCCAAAGAAACAAGCACATCATCTGGTTCAGTGAGGTGAGCGATGTAAGACTGAGTGTAGTTATCCCTCGTTTCGTACTCTTCAATGCTATGCAAACCAAGTTGCGCCTTGATCTTTCCTTCCATCTTTTGAAACTCACTCTTGTCATGTCCATCGAGATCAAAGTCGATCCTGAAGTGCTTTGAGTCATCTCCGACTATGAATGCGTCATCAGGGACGGGGCCAACGTGGATGCGCTTAGCTGTATCAGAGATGTGCTTTCTGGCATCGTAAAGCTTTCCTCTACTTGCAGATCGATTATCTTTGATCGCTCTCTTCGTAGCACGGTAGTAAGGGGAGAGCCAGGCCCACTGACTTGCCGTTTTCTTCTCTGTCTCACTCATGTACCGAGATGCTGGTGAGTAGAACAAAACAATCGCTTCCAGAGCCAGCAGACGGTTCTTGATCGAGAAGTAGTGCTTGGGCGTCTTTGTTCGCCAGCGGGTCCATGAGCGGATTACCCATGCGAGACCGAAGCAGCCTGCGACTGTGATCGCAACCATGGCCATGACGTAGGGGAGCAATGCCCCAAGTAGTGAGAGTAGTGATTCCAGTAGTGCGTCCATGATTAGTTGCCTCCAATGACTACGCGACGGTTCAGCGCGACGGCGGTTCCGTCCCGATGAGTGATGGGCTCAACCACGAGCAAGCCTTTTTCAAAGAGCCGGTAACCGCCCTCGGAGTCGATCTTGCGTAGGAGATTCTCTACCTGCGTGCCGACGGTGAAATACACGGCTCTCGAATACACGTAGGGGTTGTTCAGCTCAAGCCTTAGGGTTTGCAGTATCCGGTCATACTCGGTTGCGTTCTTCTTGGATAGCTCAACTTCGATAAGGAGGTTTCCAGAGCGTGAGTCATTGCGGTAAGGATTGAGAACCGCAAGGTCAGGCTGATGAACGGACTTCAGAGAAGCGCCCTCTCTCTGGGGGTGTCCCACGGTGAAGATTGCGTGATTCTCATCGTTGAAGCCTGACCAAGGCTTGTGTCCTGCTCGATAGTCAGGAAGCAACTCAGTGATTGTCTTCTGTCGCCACTTTCCAAAGTCAGCACTTAGACCTTCTTTTGACTTCAATGTTTTGAGTTGCTCCCGAACTGGCGAGTAACTATCCCTCATGGCTTGCTCGGTTATTAGGTCATCAATCGTAAGTCCGCTTATTCCTAAGGATTCCTCGAAGTAGTCGACCGGGGAGATGAGTTGAGCAGCCACTTGAGCGATGAGTCTGTAGTGATTCAGCCGTTCAACTGAGATTCCGTTGAGAGTCCCTGGGGCGACGAGCGGATAGCCGAAGTCACGCGCGTATCCGATGCCTGCTTTTGACGCACCAAACTGCGTGCGTCCCGATGTTGGATTGCGGTGCTTTTCAAGTGCTCCGAGGCTCACTAGCTTCCGTAGTCGCTTCTCGGCTCCCTTGATTGTGGGTAGCTCTCCGCCGGGACCGAATCGACTTTCCTCGCGGTAAGCAAGCATCGAGAACGCTTCTGAGTCGGCTCCTGGGAACATCGCAGCGAAGGCGAGATAGTGAGCATCTGCCGCAGTCACTCTCGCTCTCGGTGTACCTTTTCGTTTTGGCTTCTCGACTATCTCTGTGGAAGGGAGTTGTGGTTCTTTGATCTGCGCGGGAAGCGCGTCCAGGTTTCTTGGAAGTGCCATTGCTTCTCTCCTTTTTCAGTGGCTTTACCCACGAATATGGGTAGAACTCATATCGGAGAGAGAGTTCCCGAGGTTAGTTCCGAGCTGGTTACCTAAATCTGGCATTGAGGTTACCCAGGTTGGGTCCGAGCTTGTGCATTTTGAAAGTGTCAACCTCAGCAACGAGTTGGACGCCTTTGACCTCGTTACCTGAAGGCGATTGATGTTTACTCCTTTTTACTAAGAGAAAACACTCCTACTACTGCTACTTCTGGACGCGCGCTGCCCAGACTCATGCTTCCTAAAGACTGCTTCAAGACTTTCAGCATCTTTATCTAGCTTCACTTTGGTCTCACTATTGGTCTCGCTCCCGCTCCCCCCTCAGTTCCGCCCCCAGGTCCACCCCCAGTTCCGCCCCCGAGTCCGAGCCTTTTCTTCTTTTCCGCACAGACCGCCTGAGTTGCTTTTGCTGTGTCTCTTCGCGTGCTCCCCTTGCATCCCCTGGCCGATATGGATTGCTCACTCAAACAAGGAGATTCATCATGACTCAGAACAAGATTTCAGACGGTTTCAAGGAAATGGGGAAGGACGTGCTCGCATGGATGCTTCCCAAGAACAAGGCTCATCGCTACTTGCTTTACGGCATGGCTGTGCTCGTGCTGGGGGTGTACTTCTTCGGCTAGCCCGCGCCTACACCCGCCCGCCTACGCGGGTAGGAGAGCAACCGATATGGAGTCAAGCTGCTCGTCATGGTGGCTCTCCTTTCAATGAACTTTTAACGCCCGGTTTCCTGCATAGTTCCGGGCGTTAGTAGTTTGTTCCCGAGGCGCGGCCATTCCGATATAGCTCTACGACTCGCATCGTCACGAACGCCCTTAGAAACCGCCTTCTAAGGGCGTTCTTCTTTTCATCTTCGATATGAGCTTCAGCCTTGATACGGCGTATAGGACAGCTCGGCATGCGAAAGTAACTTCTCCCGTAGAACGGTAGTGAACTCGTCTCTGGCTTGCTGCTGAGGGAAACACCACTGTTCGGCATCAGCCGCTAGGAGGAGTGTCTCCACCTCAGAATCTAGAGAAGCTTGGACGGTGCGAGTTCCAGGTACAGACCGGCTACCCATGTAGCCCGTCGCAGGTTGAGAGAACCCTCTCCCTAGATCATCCGAATGGAATGGTGGCCTGGCTTCGGCTGGGGTGGTAGTAGGCGGTGACTACCCATCTCGCACCCTCACAAGAATGACAGTTTCAACGGCGAAGCTGTTACGTGGGGTCAAAGAGATGGTTATGTTCCCATCCAACTGACTACAAGCCCAAGCTAAATCTAACTAATCTCTCTGCTGGTGTGCGCATCACAGTCTCATGCGTCTGGTTTTGAAGCTTTTATCTCGCTTTGAGATTGCTCAACTTTTCCAGGTTTTTGCATGCTCGTGAATGACGCATCAGGAATGCACCTATCCACACAAGGTTGCCCTGAGACACGAAAAGGTCCATCTACACGCACGATCTCATCGTCGCTCGGGTGGACGCGCTCAGGATCGCCTTAGACGCTCTTGGGAAAGCTTCAAAAAGTGCATCCTGAAACCGAGGAAGTCCCCAAAACACGGCGCGACACTCCCGGGATGCAATCTCAAAAAAACCCATATTTTCATTTTTCTACCAAACGGGAAACCGGCCCGCGGAATCATGCGGCTAAATGGGGCATTTTTCGCACCCCTCTTGCACCCCGGGAGCGACCCTCTTACGGCGGGTTTTGAAAGCCCGTATTGTTTTAAATGTCAGGCCGAGAGGGAAACAAAAACCCGAGCTGATCTGCACTTTTACAACCGAATAGCGCAAAATCGCACGACCCAAATCAACCCAAAAAGAAAGCAAAATCATGACCGAAAACGTATTTTTTGACGTACTGCCCGTATCCACCATTGAGCTCAACCCCACCAAGGAAAAGAAGTACTTCACCTCTGACGCCTTTAAGGCGTTGGACAAGAACCCTAATCGCTGGATGCTTCTCGGCGGAGGTGCACCAGTAGACAAGGCGTACTTGCCTGTTCTCGAAAGCCAGGCGCACAAGCACAATCCTGAAATCCGCCTGTACTTCAATCTCGAAGATCGCGGAGTCACGATCACTAAGAGCGGCTCACGGAGCTACTACTACAAGGGCCGAGTCTTTGCCTCCAACGGCTACGCTCCCCTGCCAGGGGAAGCTACGGCCCACGAGGCAACGGAGCCCAAGAAAATGAAGAACAAGAACAAGAAGAAGAACAAGAGCAAGAACAAGGAGAGCTAAAAATAGCCCCCAGTCATCGACTGGGGCTATTTCTCGTTGTGCGACACAACCCTAAGCGTTCTCCTTCTTCAAGAAGTCGATGCGATCCGCAAGCTCAGTGAGAGCCTTAACGGAAGCGTCACGCTTTGCGGCAGCCTCTGCCTTGCTCCGGGCGTAGAAAGGGTGAGCGCGGTTCGCGTCATCCACAAGGCCGGAAACTTCGTGACGCAGACGCGAGAAGAGCCGAGAGAGAGCCTTGCGATCAAACTGGTCAACGGTGACGGAAGGGGTTGCGGGAGCGTTGGAAGCCATGGTATTTCTCCTATTTGATCAGGGTTTTTGCTGGTATGGCCTAACCTAATCACTCCTCGGACCCTGTCAACTCCGGGCCCAAAACTCTTCCCCTTGGCGCGTCTTGGCTCCTAGATCTCCCAGTGGATGTCTACTCGATCGATCGGACGCAACCCCTTCGCTGCTGCGCGAATAACGATGCTTTCGATAGCTAGGCGAAGCATCGCATTTGTGTCGTCAACGAGTTCCTGAGGCGCATCAGGTTGCTCTTCCGGAACGTCTCGCTTGGTCTGGCCTGGGCCGGGTTCTGGGGTAGGTCGCTTGAAAACGTCCAGATATAGCTCAAGGCTTTCTGCAGCATCTCCAGTGAGCCCTGGGAGGCGGCGTGGCAATCTCGTTTTCGATGCGTCAATCATCGCTTGAAGCTCCGCTCTTTCCTCGTAGAGGGTATCGACTTCGCCGAAGACTATTGCAGCTGGGAGTATTCCTGCCCGGTAGGCGTCCATTAGTTCAGTGATCTTGGCACTGATCTCGTCTACTCGCCTCACTTGTGCTGGGTCCGTCGAGGCGGGCTCAACCAAATCTGCTGCGTTACCTCGCTGCTTTCTATCCTCCGAGGCTGTGTAAATGTGATTGATTGTTTCACCCAAGACTTGTTGCTCGAGGATGCCCGCTGAGATCGATAAGTGCCCCTTGCGACAGGCGTATGTCGCCCTTGTTTTTGAGCCGCTAGGGAGCTGGCCGTACAAAGATTTGGCGCATGTGCCGCAACGGAGGAGGCCAGAGAGAAGCCACTTTCCTTGGCGTTTCTTCTTTCGCGTGTGCTGGTCAAGCGCCAACAAAGCTTGACTACGGTCATCGAGGCTAATGATGGCGTCCCAGGTACCCATGACCGGGTGTCCATGCTCATCGTAGAGAGGCTCTCTCTTGTAGGTTCTGACTCCTGCCGTCCTCCATCCCACGAGCACTCGGCGCAGAACCGAGTGTTCCCAGTGCTCTCCTCCTGCCGCAGTTCGGACGCCCTGCTCTTCCCACTTCCTCGCAATATGGCTGACGGTCACCCCTCGGAGTATTTCCTCAACCGCTTCCCTGATTAAGCGGGCTTCTTCCTCCCTGATGGTCAGCCCATCTTTCTCCCACCCAAAGGCACGCTGCCGCTGGATCTTCGGCTTTCCCTGGAGCGCGCGGTGATGGAACGCTGCCGTTTGTCGCTCGGAGATTCTCTCTGCCTCGGCAGAGTCCCAGGCCGCGACAGTGAGCGCTACTGCTCGTCCGTCTGCGGTCGTGAGATCGTGGCTGCCTGAAGCCACGGTTTTGATCTGGATTTTGCCGGCCTCCGCCAATGAGATCAAAGCAACCCATTCCAGCGGGCGCCGGGTTAGTCTGCTGTTGGAGTAGGCGATGATCGTTTTGATCAGACCGTCTCGTGCGTCTTGGAGCATTTCCGCATATGCCGGTCTTGGCTTGTTGCCTGTGCGGTTGCTCGCGCCGATGTCGTTGTCGCTGTAGACCTTGCTTACTTCAAGACCCAGAGCCTCTGCCAGCGCTCTGCAATCCGCTTCCTGGCGCTGAACTCCAACTCTGTTTCCCTCCGCATCGCGGCTAATCCTCGTGTAGATCGCCGCGGTGTGTAGGGATTTCTGTGTCATGCAGAGATCATACAACGAAGGTATATTTTAAGCGATACCTAGTCAGCTCGGGCCCGAGTACAACCTGCACATTCTCGAGTCGTTCGCGAAGCATGTTGCGCCCGCACTCGGCTGGAAGCCGAATACGGAGGGGCCCGCGGAGGGCGACGCCGTCTAACACACTGAGTGGCGCGAGGGGGCGCCCTCGCGCCACTCAGGGTTTACACCCTCGCTTTCTCTCGTTTGCCCACGCCGCCCCACGGCTTGCCACCCGCGATAGGCTCGCTGCGGGTCAACGGGAGACGCGGAGGGGGCATGATGGGCGACGAACAGAGCAGTGCGCTGGGATTCCAGGTCTACGCCGACGCGGCTGATGCGGCCGCCATGGTTGCTACGGCTAGCCGCCCTGGGCGCGAGCTTGCCGTGATCGGGCATCTTCACAGCCCAGCAGAGTTCCTCGTTGCTGAGGATCCGGTCGTTGGCTCCATCTGGGTGCTCGCCGCCGATTTGTCGGCCGAATGGCCCCTCAACGCGAGCCGCTCAGCTTTCGATGCGTGCCACGCCGCGTTCGAACGATACCTCGACGACGGCCCCAGCACTTCCGGCCCCGCGGTCTACTCCGCCGACGAAATGCGGGAGCGACTGGAACGCTTCGCGAGAGGTGAGGTCTCGGCCCGCACCCCGCAGTCGCCACCAGTACCCCACCGGACGCGGCTCAAGCGACTCCGCAGTGCGCTGAAGACGGCCGATCGGTCTGCGCTGTCCCGTGAGTCTTGGTGGTCAGGCGTACTGGAGGACGCGAAGAACGACCTGCTCTGAGGTGCTCCCGTCAGCATGCTTGCCTTCGCCAGCAGCTCAGACAGACCAACGCAGAGAGAAGCGCGAACATTATCGGCGTTCTCACCGGCCCCCGCATTATCCTGAGGCCAAGGAGCACGTCTTGAGCACAACGTCCATCACTTTGCGACTCTCGCGCGCCGAGGATCTCTACGATCTCCAAGCATGGGACGAGGCAAGACGCGAGTTCGATAGGTGCCCACGCACACTGACCGCGGAGGAAGTCGCAACGAAGTATCTCTGAGCGAGGCCGGCTTTTTGCGCGATCAAGGCGCCGTGCGGTCTTGCTCCGGGATCCTGCCTGCAAACTGCTTCGCGCACACGGAGCCCGGCTTTCTCGAGCTCCGCCCCAAGGGCCCCCTCGGACCAAAAGTAGGCAGTAGCGACGGCATGCGAAAACGGCGTCCTTGCGTCGCCGTCGAAGAAGCCCAGCAGCACGGTTCCACCGGGCTTGAGGGCTCTCGCGATCGAGGTAAAGGCCGCACCGATCGACGACGGTTCCTCGTGAATGAGCGAGTACCAGGCCAAGACGCCACCAAGACTCCCCTCGCTCACTCCCAGGGCTTCGGCATCTCCCGCGCGAAAACGCGAAGCGCCATAGCGTGCGCGCGCTTCCGCAATGAACGCGGGAACCGGGTCGATCCCAACAATGTCCGAACCGCGCTCGGCGAGGAAGTGTGTCCACTGCCCAGGCCCACAGCCGACGTCGATAATCGGGCCATCAACTGTCTCCGCCCAAGCAGCAACGTAGTCTCGGTCTGCCCGGGCGGTGTGCTCGATACTGCCCAACAGCTCGGTGTACTCTGCCGCGCGCCCAGAGTATGCCCTGCGCACGTGTTCCCTCGCCATAAGCCAAATGTAGTAGCTCAGGCGTGAGACCGGTCAAGGATGCTGAAGCATCGACTAGTGAGCGACTTGTTGCCCGTTAGTCCGTTCAACGGCCTCAGCAATCATCGTTCGCGCCGCCTCGATGTCCGCAACAGACAGGTAGAGCCGGTCAAACGGCGCTCCACCGCGAACCTGGATGAGGAGCGCGGGGCCCAGCCCAGAGACGTTCCAGTAGTTGAGTTCGCCCGCGGGGTGAAAACTGCCACTGCGTTTCACTCCAGCGTCGAGCCCCGGGCCACGCCACCCCGTGGCCACTCGGAGCGGGCGCTGCTCGACCTCTACAGCGGCGATATCCCCGAGCGCAACGACGATCCGCTTGCGAAACCCCCAAAACTTGTCGAGGCCCTTCGGAACGACAACGAGCTCGTCGCCGTCGACCGTGAGAGCGTTGCGGTTGGCCATCACACCTCCAGAGCGTCAGGTTCAGGAAGAACTGGCATTCGCCCTGCCAAAGCAGGCTACCGTTCAGGTTCGAACACCGCATCCCTCGGCGACACCACCGCGCACAGCACACCGTAGAGCATCGCGCACATCGTCACGAACATCGAGAGCCCCACTTCGGGCTCGCTGCCGTGCAGCAGGGCCTGTGTCATCGCCATGGAAGAGAAGAGCACCGTGCTCAGAGTCGCCGCGATCGACCCCATCAGCCCACGCTGCCACCTGCGGTTGTACTTCCAACGATCCCGCGTGCCCAGCAAGCCGAGCACCGCGCACGCCGCAGTGGCGGCGAGGGCGAGCACGGCAAGGATCCAGCCCGGGTCGCGACGCACCGTCTCGGCGCCGTCCGAGAAAAACACGGCGAGGTCCGTCGCCCAGACTGCGCTGTTCACAAGCAGGAAGGTCACGACCGCCACGAGCGGCAACACCATAAGACCCAGGCTCAGCGCCTCGCGCACCCGGGCTGCGCCCCGCCGCTGACCGTCAGGCACCTCAGACGGGTCTGTCGCTGGCCATCCACTCACTGCTTACCTCCGTGCGATCCATCCTCGCAGCAACCACCGCGCGCGTTCTAGTGCCAGAGCCCGAACACTGCGAGCCTGCGACAATACCTCTATGACTGTCCGACTGGTTCCGCTCCCTCTGCATGACTTCCCGGCCTGGCTGCGCGCCTCGCAGGCCGAGTACGAGGCAGACCTCATTGCCACAGGTGCGACGCCAGAGGCAGCAGCAGGGCAGGCCGCGAACAGCCTCGCGTCCGCGTTCCCGGGAGGTGAGCCGTCGCTCACCAACGCGGTGTTCAACATCGTCGACGAGGCAGACACGGCCGTCGGCTACCTGTGGGTGGGCCGCGACAATTCTGACGACCCGACCGCCTGGTGGATCTGGGACATCGTCGTCGACCCGGCCTTCCGTGGCCGTGGGCTCGGACGAGAGGGCATGCGGTTAGCAGAAGAGTACGCACGCTCGCAGGGCGCCGCGACGCTCGGGCTCAACGTCTTCGGGTTCAACACGACCGCCAGGGGTCTCTATGAATCCCTCGGATACGAGACGACGAGCGTCAAGATGCGCAAGCAGCTCTCCCGCGGCGGCGCACCCGAGCCGCTGGAGACCGGACCGCAAGGCTAAGCTCCGATTGTGAACAACAGCGAGAGCCGCAGCGCAGCAGCCGGCCGGGGCCGCGTCATCATCGTCGGGGCGGGAATCGTCGGCGCCGTCGCCGCGCATAGCCTCGCCCAGGCGGGCCACGAAGTCATCGTCCTCGACGCCGGGAAGCCCGGCCGCGGCACGACGGCCGCGTCGTTTGCGTGGGTCGGTGTCGCCAAGAGCCCCGCAGGCTCACAACGGTCACCGCTCCGTTCCCGGGCGCGCTCCGACTTCGCCGCTCTGCTCGCCGAACTCCCCAGCGAGAGGAGCACCGTCGGCCACCGCGCATACGGGGCGATCTCGTGGGAGGAGACCGACTCGCTCACGCGCGAGTTCGTCGCCGCGCACGTGGCCGCGGGGAACCCCATGCGCCTTATCACTGGAGCAGAAGCGCGCGAGCTTGAGCCCACGCTGCGCGAGGCACCGGAGGTCGTCGCGTACGCTCCCGACGACGCGGGGGTGGATCCGGTCGCCCTCACCGAGGCCCTGCTCGACAGCGCCCGGAGGCACGGTGCAGAGGTCCGACCTGACACCGCAGTCACTGGACTCGTCGTGGAACACGGCCGCGTCACTGGAGTCACAACGTCCGACGGTCGGCTTACCGGCACAAGTGTCGTACTCGCCGCGGGAACCGGTTCGGCCGCGCTCGCCGCAGCGGCCGGCGTCAGCATCGACCTCGCTCCCGCACCATGCGCGCTGCTCCGGTTCTCGACCCGACGGCCGCTCGTCCGGGGGATTGTGTCGACGCCGGAGCTCGAGATCCGGCAGCTCGATGATACGACGCTTCTCGCTGCGGAGGATGTGCCGCCAGGGTTCACCGACGATCCTGCGCTGCTTGCCGCCCCTGCGCTCGCGGCGATCCGCGCGAACTTTGACGACGCAGGCGACATCCGGCTCGAAGGGGCGGTGATCGCGGATCGCCCGATGCCCAGCGCCGGTGAGCCGCTCGTCGGCCCTGCCCCGGAGCTGCCCGGCCTGTATCTCGCGGTCGCGCACCCCGCGATCATTCTTTCGGGGGCGATCGGGCGGCGGATCGCTGGGGATCACGCGCGACTCCTTCCGTTCGCATAACGACGGTGGCCTGCGCCGGCGAAGCTCGTGCCCCTCACAGATGGTCCCGGGTAGCCTCGCTGCGGCGAGCGCAGCTCAGGATCGACCACATGCCCTCCGTAGAATATGCGCATGGTTGAACCGGCTTCCCCGCACATACGTGATTACACCGATGCCGACGCCGAAGCGACCCTCGCGATCTTCACCGCTGCGATCATGGAGACTGCTGCAGCAGACTACTCGCCAGAACAACTCAGGGTGTGGGCGAGGACTGGCGAGCGCGACCGCACGAGCTGGCACAGTGCCATGTCGGGCCGCGACAGCTTCGTCGCGGTCTCGGGAGCGAAGGTCGTGGGCTTCTCAGATGTGAGCAGCGGTGGCTTCATCGACATGCTGTTCGTTGACCCGGCGTGGGGCGGACGCGGAGTCGCCCGCGCGCTGCTCGCTGAGTCCGAAGACCGGGCCCGTGCCGCAGGAGCGGGCGAGCTCACCGCCGACGTGAGCATCACGGCGAGACCGGTGTTTGAACGCCTCGGCTTCGAAGTGGAGCACTCACGGGAGGTCGTGCGCGACGGCGTTGCGCTTACAAACTTCCGCATGCGCAAGGCGCTCTGAGCGCGCGAGAGACCGTACGAGCACCTGCCCCGGCCACCCTCCCTCGTCGAAGGTGCTCGTGCGCTCGTACCCGCACGACTCGTAGTACCTCACGAGCGCTCCGGTTCCGCCGCCGAAGCAGTCCAGGCGAAGCTCGGTAATACCCATCTCAAGCGCACGCTCGTCAGCGAGCGCCATCAACGCGCGGCCAACGCCCCTGACCCGAGGTTCTCGCGATGCGATGAGAACGCGCACGTACAGTTCTGGGTGCGGGGCGGCAGGTACGTAGGGCATTGCGTCCCCTAGCGCGATAAAGCCGCGGACTGCGCCTGAGCCATCGACCGCCACCCATGCCTCGGGTAGGGCGCAGGCTTCCTTGACGCGGGCGATCTGTCGTTCTTGTGTTGACCACGGCTCGGTGCCCCACTGCTCGGTATTGCCAATCTCAGCAAACCAGGCGATTGCGCCGTCAAACAGTTCGAGTACCGCGGCGGCATCATCGATCGTTGCGCGTCTCATTGTTGGAGTCGTCTGCATCATGCTGTCCTATCAGAAGGTCTTGGCGTAGGTCACCGAACGCCCGGTCTCGGCGAACCCGAGTCTGGCGTACAGCGCGTGTGCGCCGGTGGGGCTGTCGCTATCGACGTCAAGTGTTGCCCGCTCCATGCCTGCGTCGCGCATCGCCCGCATAGAGTGGCCAAGAAGCGCGCTCGCGACGCCCCTACCGCGCCAATCACGCCTCACCCCGACCTCATCAACGTTGCCGAAACGGTATCCGCAGGCCTCCCACTCGTCATCATCACCTTCGACCGTGATCGCCCCCACGAGTTCATCTTCGCCACTCTCAAGCGTCGCGAATGCCACCGCGCTCCATTTCGCGCGGAAGTCTTCCGACTGCTGAGCGTCTTCCCAGTCGCCACGCGACGTAGGCTGGCTCCCCCAGTGGTCACGAAACGCATCATTGATCACCAGGCGCGCCTGCTCCGACCATCGTGCGGTGTAGGGCTCGACCCGCAGCCCGGCTTGAAGTGGCGCCTCGGGCCCAAGCTCGTCTAGGAGGCGTTCCATCTCGATCCACCAGCGCGCGGGAATGAACCCTTCTGCTTCGAACAGCGCGCGCTGCCCGTCGGCGTGCTCTCCAACGAGTGTGCTGAGCATCGCCGGGAGCCTCAGCCCGGAGGCCGCGAGCTGCTGCCGACCCCGCGCTTCCTGCCAGCGCAGCAGTCTCGTCCCGAGGCCTTTACGGCGCCACTGCGGGTGAACTCGCCCGTTCACGTGCACGGTGACGATTGCCTCCCCCGTGGCTTCGAGAAACGCCTCGCCATACGCGACGACTGCGCCCTGAGTACTCACAGCGATCAAGCTGTCCGTACCAGGGTCAAACCCCGGCGTATCGAAGCGCTCTTCGAGGTCTTCGAGATCAGTTGTGGCCTCGGGGTCATCGACTGCGTCGACCGCCCGCTCGAACTCGAGTAGCGCTTCGAGGTCAGCCTGTCGCAGCTCGCGCCAGACGAGGCCGTCCTCTGAACCTGGAACAGCGAGCTCGACCGACGCACTCACTCGCTCGGAGAGCGGGCCGAGCTTCGCCGCGCCCGCAGCGGGTTCGTTCTTCGTTGTCGAGATAGCTCGGTGGCTCATGGCCGGGGTCCTTTCAAGGTGGGTCGTCGAGGCGGTGAAAATGAGCAGTTGCCAGCGAGAGAGGCGACGCGCAAGCACACTAACTTGTACACTCGTACAAGTGTCGATGAATTGAGTGTATTGCAGCCGCGCCTGCTGACAGAAATGTGGCGCGAGGTTCACAGCATCTTCCAGGAAAGCAGCGGCCGGGGTCACCGATACTGCGCTCACCCAAATACACTAGAAACCATGGGATTCGAGCCGCAGCTCCACCGCGTCAGCCTCCCCGACGGCCGGGTACTCGCGGGCGCAAGCCGGGGGCCGGCAGACGGCGAGCCCATACTGTTCGTTGCGGGCGCCGCGACCGGCAAGTCGATGGCGTTCGGCGAAGACGCGCTCTCCGAGTTGGGCGCCCGACTCATCACGATGGATCGGCCTGGTATCGGCGATTCCTCGCCCTCCGAAGCGCGCACGATCGAGTCGACCGCTGCCGACTACCTTGCCTTCGTGGCCGGGGTGCTCGGCGCCGACGCCAGCCCGCTTCCCGTCGTCGCGAACTCGCAGGGCGCAATCTTTGGGCTCGCCCTCGCGCTCACGGGCGGCGCCGAACGGCTCGTGCTTGTCTCGCCGGCAGACGAGCTTCAGCACCCCGACGTCCACGCGCTGCTCCCTCCCGAGGCGACCGCGCTCTCCGATCTTGCAGAGGCCAACCCGGGCGAGGCCGCCGCCGTACTCGCTGACTTCACCGCACAGGCGATGGAGGAGATGGTGCTCGGCGGCTCACATGAGAGCGACAGGGCGTTCTATTCGTCGCCCGCGTTTCTACCGAGGTATCGCGAAGCGCTTGCGGAGGGGTTCGCGAACGCGGGAGCCGGCTACGTGCAAGACACCGTGCTCGCGATGCGAACCTGGGGCCTCGATCTTCACAGCGTCGCCTGCCCCGTGCAGGTGTGGTTCGGTGCGCACGATCTCAGCCATTCCCCCGACCACGGCGTCACCCTCGCCGCGCGCATCCCGGGCGCGATACGAGAGCTGCGCGAGGACGCGGGCGGCGCGCTGCTCTGGACCCACGCTCGCGAGGTGCTCGCGGCCACACTCGCCCGGTAGCGGCCCACGAGAGCTGGATCGCGACGGCTTCGGACAGCCGGCCCTTGCAGGCCGCTTCGCCCCGTGTGGCTAGGCTCGTAGGGTGATTGCAGAGACTCACGGCGACGGCCTCCCCCTGATTGCGGTGCACGGATTCGGTGTCGACCACCGCATCATGCTGCCGCTCGAGGAGATGATCGGAGACGCTGGGTGGCGGCGCGTCTACATCGACCTCCCCTGGGCTGAGAGGGCAACCGATACTGGAGCGGCAACCCCAAAGGAAGTCGCTGACACCGTGCTCTCCGAGGTGCGTGAGACGGTCGGCGATGGGCCGTTCGCAATCATCGGGAACTCGTTTGGCGCGATGGTGGCGCGCCATGTCGCGCACTCCCTCGCGCCGCAGTGCCTGGGGCTCGCGACCCTCGCCGGCGCCTTCGAGCTCGACCGTGCCCTGCGTGAACTCCCGCCGCGCGAGATCCTGATCCACGATCAGCGGATCCTTGAGCTCGCCGGTGAGACACGCGCTGAGTTCGAGGAGATGGCTGTGCTGCACACCGAGGCTGCGCTGCGTGGGTTCGAACGATTCGTGTTGCCCGGCATTCGCGGTACAAAGCTGCGGGTGCTCGCCCGGCTCAACGCGACCTATACCGACGCCTACGTTCCCGAGCTGGAGCACCCGGCACCGTTCACCGCGCCAACGCTGCACGTCTTCGGCAGGCAGGACCATGTCGTCGGGTTCACCGACGGGCTCGCCGCGGTCGACCACTACCCACGCGGAACCTTCGCGGTGCTCGATAGTGCGGGCCACAACGTACACATCGAGCAGCCCGAAGCCGTGGGGGCGCTGGTGCGGGAATGGCTATCGCGGGCGGCAGGCCACAGGTTACGCTGACACCCGACGACCGGTCGGGAGTGAGCAGCAATCATCGGGCCTGCCTCACACGGGCTCCCAGAATGCCCGACGGGGCCCGCGTTCGGTGACCAGAAACGTTCGGATTGTTTCGATTCACCTGGTTTTCTCGTAGAAATCCCCTAGCGTGGAACCCAATGCTCCGGCGTCCGCCGGGCGGGTGGGGTATCGGCATGAGACAGCGACACGCGAGTGCGTGGGTCGCTGCCGCCCTGGGCGCCCTCCTCATCGCGCTCACCCCATTCCTCGCCGCCTGCCAATCGCAGCCCGAGGAACGGGAACAGACTGGGACGCCCCCCACGCCGCCCGGGCTCGTCGACACGAAAGTCGGCACCGGCGAGAAGCCCGCGATCACTCTCCCGCAGTGCGACGCCGTGAACCCGGCCGCCGAGGCCGAGCAGACCGACTTTCTCACGTCGTTTGGGCGCGAGCGCATCACTGCGAAATTCGGCGAGACCGACAGGGCCCTGTTCAACGAGTTCGCAACACCCGGCGCTCTCACGGCGGTGAAATCGGTTGTGCAAGAACGCAGCTGCAATTGGGTGATCTACCTCGACAGCGTGTACCTGTACCAGCTCACCGCTGAGCTACCGCAGTCTGCGATGCAGCCACTCATCGACGACCTCCGCGGGGCAGACTTCGCCGAGTCCACTCGCGGCCCCGCCACGGTCTTCACGAAGACCATCGCGACGGGCGATATGCGTGGCGCGATCGGCGTTTCCCATTCGTTTGTGGGCGACGTCTGGATCGTTCTCATCGAGAACGCGGCGAACTCCTACGAGCAATCGGCCGTCGATGCGATCCTCACGGCGAACCCGGCCCTCGCGCGCACCGTGACGACGTCGTGCGTCGACCACACAGCGAAGCCAGCAATCGAGCAGGCGACCGCACAGCTTGCAGCACATGGAGATCACGGTCACGATATCAAACGCGCCATCGACCTTGCGGAGCACACGTTCGACGCGTGCATGCCTCTGTCGTGGGCGCTTCTGCCTGCGGCAGCGGACCGTGAATCGACAGCCGCCCGGGTTCTCCTTTTTCACTACGGCGACTTCGTGGGTACGGACTCTGACATCGAGTTTGAGGGCACCGTGACGGTCACCCGGGTTTCAAAGTACGCGCTGCGTACCGACTACCGGTGGCATGCGGGCGAGGCGCGATCAACATTCACGTGGACCCCAGAGACGAAGTCGGTCGTGCGTGAGGGCGAGCTCCCGCCCGCCTAACCCGACCGACTCGGTCAGCCGGCGTAGACCAGCCGAAACCGTTCGCAGAGCACGGGCATCTGGGGTTCGAAGCCTTTAGGGCCCTCTGAGTGCGAGCGCCAGTACCGCTCGTGAATCACGCGCCACGATGCCAGGGTGCGGTCGCCTTCGCCCTCGGCGCGAGCGTGCGCCTCAGACACTTCGTCGAAGGGCACGGTCTCAACACGCGTCGTCTCAATCAGGGCTCGGGGGCGCTGGGCACCGTCAAGGATGATGCTGAGCTCGCCGACCTTGGGCAGCGGGTCTCCCGTCGCCTCATAGTCCCACGCTGACGAGGCAGTTCCGGTCTTGGTGCCGTCAAGTACGAGCCGAAGAAGGCTGTCGGCGTGCTCAACAGTCGCGCCGAATGCCCACGCCTCAGGGAGCGCGATCGGGAGGCCCGAGACGTTCGCCCGACAGCGTTTCCAGAACTCGGCGACGCCGCGGTCGTCAGCCATAGTGCAAGGTCCTCAGGAGTTAGTCGTCGTCAGCGTCTTCGTCATCAGAGTCCGAGTCATGGTCGTCGTCATCTTCAGAGTCATCGTCCGAGTCGTCGAGATCGTCCTCGTCGAGCTCATCCTCGTCAAGGTCGACGCCGTCAAGGGTGTCGTCGAAGTCCGCGTAGTCGTTTTCGAGCACGTCATCTTCAGCCTCGTCGAGGTCGGCGAGCTCTTCTGCTGCTTCCTCCGCGGCCGCGCGCTCCGCTGCGGCTTCCCGCGACTGGCGCGACTGTGCGTCACGGTACTGTGCCAGGCGCTCCGACCACGGCACCCACTCGGGCGCGAGCATCGCGCCCTCGCCTGGCAGCAGCTCGACCTCGAGCACGGTCACCGGAGCATCCTGGTCGACGCGGGCGAGGGCTGCGGCCCAACGCCATCCCGGGTACCCCGCGAGCATGCTCTCGAAGTACAGCGTCACGGTGCGCTCGTCGTGCACCTCGAAGCCGGCGTCGCCGCCGATGGTCTTCGGATCAGTGATCTCCTCAAGCGCGGCCTTCGCTTGCGCCCGCGATTCAGCGGTCAAGAGCATCGGGTCGGCGGTCGCGGGAGCGGACTCTGCCGCCTCGGACACGGCCTCCTCGACCTCAACCTCCACCCCTACCTCGGGGAGTTCTGGATCGATGTTCGACTCAGACATCGAAGTCATCCGCAACTCGGCGCAGCATCGTGGCGACCTGGCGTGACGCCTGCCGTTCGGGGTACTGGCCGCCTTTGAGCTTGCCACCAACACCGTCGAGGAGCTTCATGAGATCTTCAATGATCAGCGCCATCTCGTCGGCAGACTTTCGGCTGCGCTTCGCGAGGAGCGGCGTATCGATCACGCGGACGGACAGCGCCTGGGGACCACGCCGGCCCTCGCCCACGCTGTACTCGAGCCGGCTACCTGCCCGCACCTCGACGCCATCGGGAATCACCGAGGCGTGCAGGTACACCTGCTGACCGTCCTCGCCCTGGATGAACCCGAAGCCCTTGTCCTCGTCGTAGAACCTGACCTTGCCGTTCGGCATGTCTCGCCCTTTCCCTTCGCGGCTCGCGCCGCAGCGGCCCACTGGCCGAAGTATGTGAGCGCGGCCGTCTCGCCACGCGTTGACTAGCAGTCTAGCCGTTCTGCCCTCTGAGACTGTGCGAAATCACAGAGCTGGGCTGTCACACACCGGCGAGCGCTAAACTCGGTGGAATGAGCACCGAAGAAACCAGCAACCCGTCGCTCTTCGAGCGGATCCTCGCGTGGGCAACAGTCTCCATCATTGTTGTCGCCCTCGGTTCCTTCTTAGCGACGCTCATCGTCGGCATGAGCAACCGCCAGGCCGTCGCAGAGGGCTTCTGGCCTGTCGTCTACGGCATCTCGCTGTTCGCCCTCCCCGCTGGCTTCGTCCTCCTCATCATTTTGCTGGTGCTCGCGCAGCGCCGGCGCAGCCGAGACGCTCGCCGCGGAACTAACTAGCGGGGTTCGCCTTTGAACGGCACACTCGCGCTTTCCTCGCTCATCGCCTCGTTCGATCGGGCGGGGCTGACGTCGCTCGTGCGCTCGCGGCGCGTGGCCGCGCCCGGGTCGGTGCACGATCCGCTTGACCTCGCCGCCGAACTGCTCAAGCCAGAGTCAATCTCGCAGGCGCTCACGCTACTGCCGTGGGAGGATCTCGCGCGGCTGATCAACGCGGAAGAGGGCGGGGGCGCGAACGTGTCCGGATCCCTCGCCGCCGAGCGGCTGCGCGGGCGAGGCCTGCTCGGCGCGGGCGACGCGGCGCTCCCCGAGGTGAGCGCGGCGCTCGAGTCGCTGCTTGCGGCGCGCGGGCTCACACCGCGCGACGTCCTTGCAGGCGACCCGGGAGAGGGCTGCCAGACAGGCCCGGTGGGGTCAGACACCTCCTCCTGGTTCGCCGCCGCGCTCACTGCAACGGGCCAGACTGCGTGGATTCTCCGCGAACTCGAGCGGTCACCGGCGAAGCTGAACCGGAACGGCGACGTTGCCTCGGCCTGGCTGCGCGCGGTTGAGGATCGGCTCGCGATCCCGCACCCCGCAGACCTCGTTACGCTCGTGCGCGCCGCAGACCTCGCGTTTCCGGCGGACGGGGTGTGCGTCTCCGCAGGCGCTGGCTGGCTCCGAGCCGAGCACGAGGAACGCTGGCTCCTGCTCGCCCGCGCCGCTGTCTCACTCATGCCCGTGCAACTGCTTGAGATGCTCGCTGGGCTGCGGCCGGGAGCCGCGATCCCGCCCGTCATCGGGCGCTTCCCTGCGCGCTTTCCGCTTGCGACGGAGCCGACGTTCACCGCGATCGAGCACACCGCCGCGCTCTGGGAGCGGATCGGCCTGACCGTCGCAGGGTCGGTGAGCGAAGTCGGGGCCGCCGTGATCCTCAGCGAGCTGTCGCGACTGCCCGCCGCCACTGACTCTGATGCCAGCTCCTCCGCTGACTCTGACGATGGCGTTGTGGGCATAGCGCTCGGGTTCCCCGAACCCGCCGCTGGGATCTACATTCAGCCCGACCTCTCGGTCATCGTCCCTGGCCCGCTCGGCGCTGCCGACGAGGCGGCGCTCGCGGCGATCGCGCTTCCCGAGCAGCTCGGGGTCGCTTCGACGCTGCGCATTTCGGAGGCGACGCTCTCCGAGGCGTTCCACAGGGGCCTGAGCGGCGACGATATTCGGGAGCTCATTAGCGAGCTCGCCCTCACCGGCATCCCGCAGCCCGTCGACTACCTCATCACCGCCCTGAGCGAGCGAGCCGGCAGCATCGTGGTTCGTCCCTTCCTCAGCGAGCAGTGGCGCAGCCGCGTCACCTTCGCCCGCCCCGAGCTCCGCTCGACAGTGCTCGTCGACAGGAGGCTCGCACACCTGCAGTTGCACGAGCCCGGGCCGGCAGCAGACTCTGGGATAGACCCCACCGACGACCCTGCAGATCTCGCGGCGCCCTCACTCCTCTCGCGGCTGCGCGCCGACCACGTGCTCGCGGCCCTGCTCGATGCGCGCTACCCCGCGCGCGGCGCAGACGGCCTCGTAGCCCAGCAGGATCCCGAGGCTCCGACGTCTGCGCTTCACACAAGTGGTGCCCGCCGGGCGGCCGAGGCTCCGGGCCCTACCGAGCGCCAGGCCACGGCTGCCGAAGAGCTCATCGAGCGGGTACTCGACTCGGCGAGCGACGGCCCCACCGACACGAGCAGGCTCATTACACTCGCGATCCGCGACCGCACTCGGCTCAGCGTGACGGTCGAGATCCGCGGGGAAACGCGCACGTTCGCCGTCGTGCCTGTGTCGCTCGCTGGCGGCCGCATGCGTGCGCTCGACGAGACCGCTGGCGTCGAACGGACACTGCCGCTCGACGCGATCACCGAGATCAGTCAGCTCGCGTAGCGGGGGCGCCGTTTTCCGCGGCGTCCCCCGCGCTGCACCCGCGGCTAGATCACGCGGTCGTTGCCGCCGTCGACGCTCAGGTGTGCGCCGGTCGTTGCCGGGAACCGCTCACAGAAGGCGACGACCGCCTCGGCGACCGTGGTGCTGCGTACCTCGGTCCGCAGCAGGTTGCGTGTGCGGTACTCCTCCACGCTCAGGCCGTAGTTCGCGGCGCGCGCCGCGAGCAGCTCAGGCGTCCAGATCGCCGTGTCGAAGACGGCGTCGGGCTCGACCTGGTTCACCCTGATACCGTCGGCGGCCCACTCGAGCGCCGCGACGCGAGCGAGCTGCGCTGCCGCGGTCTTGCTCGCCGAATACGCGGCGACGCCGGGGCCGGGGGCGGCGACGTTCTTCGTCGACACGAGCACGACGCGGCCCCCACTGGGCGCAAGGGCGAGCACGGGGTGCACCGCGCGAAAGAGCCGTGCGACAGCGGTGACGTTGACGCGGAACGCGCGATCCCACACCTCGTCATCGAGCTCCGCAAGCACCTGGCTCGGCGGGAAGATACCCGCTGCGACGACGACCATGTCGACGCCACCGAACTCGCGAACCGCGGTCTCGATCGCCTCATCGATGGTCTCGGCCGCGCTCACGTCGCCCGTGACGCCGCGCCACGAATCACTGTCGCTGAGCGTGGCGACCTCGGCGTTCAGGTCGACCCCGACGACCGCGGCGCCCTGTGCGAGCAGCAGCTCGGCGATAGCTCGGCCGATGCCCGACGCAGCACCTGTGACGAGAGCGACCTCTCCGCCAAGCGGCTTTGCTTCCTTTCCGGCGAGCTTCAGCTGTTCGAGCGTCCAGTACTCAATATCGAACGAGTCCGCCTCCGAGATCGACCCGTACGTGCCGATCGCGTCGGCCGCGTCGATCACATCGAGCGTGTGCAGCGCGATGTCACCGGCGACCTTGAGCTCTTTGGTCGTCGCGCCGGTCACCAGCAGCCCGAGCTCTGGGTCGAGCACAACGCGCGGAGCGGGGTGAAGCGGCGAAACGCTCGGGTTCGCCCGCCCGGCGTGCCGCTCGAAGTAGGCGCGGTAGTCTGCCGCGTATGCCTCGACGTCCCGGCCGATCAAAGGGGTGCGCTTCGTGTGGATAACGTGCTCAGGGGTCGCGGTTCCACGGCTCGTGAGCTCGTGGGCCTCGGGGCGGGCCGCGAACTCCGCGCCGCGCGCGGAACGGGTCTGCCGCACGAGCATGGGGGCTCCGGCCGCCCGAGACACGTCCCTGCGAAGCGTCGCGAGCTCTGTGACGGAGCCGAAGGCTGGCGCCCGCGTTCCGGGGTCGCCCCACGTGCCGATACCGAGGCGCGCCTCGGCGAACGCCACGAGCTCGCGATGCCGCGCGAGCGCCGTGTCTGCGTCGTCGGCGAAGGTGAAGAGCCCGTGGTTTCGCAGCACCACCGCGTCGACGCCTGACACGTCGCTGTCGGCGATGAGCCGCGCGAGTGGAAATCCGGGCATGACGTAGGGCAGCACGAGCACGCGCTCCCCCAGCACGGCGACAATCTCAGCGTCAGTGAGACCGCTGTTTGTCAGCGTGACGATCGCGTTCGCGTGCGAGTGCAGTACGGCCTTCCCCGGGAGGTAGGCGTGGAGCAGCGCTTCGATCGAGGCCGTCGGGGCGGCCGCGTCGAGTGAGGCCTGACGCAGCTCGTTCACCATGGTGACGTCGTCGAGCTCGGCGAGAGTAAGGAGTTCCGCGAGCCTGTCGCGGCGAAGCGGGGCGAAGCCCGGCGCCTCGATCGTGCCGAGATCCCACCCACTGCCCTTTACGAGCACAAGGTCGACGGGTGCTCCGGTGATGTCGGTGCCCGTGGTCTTGATCGACGTGTTGCCACCGCCGTGGAGCACGAGCGACGGGTCGCCGCCGAGCTCTCGGCTGACACGGACGATGTCGTCGAGGTCGCGCTGCAGTTCGGTTGTCACTTGTATTCCTCCCAGACGGGTCCCATTGCGGTGATGATGCGGTCGAACATCGCGGCCTGTGCGGCGTACTGTTCTTGTTCGGGGCCGGGCTCGACGACGAGCTCGGGGTCGGGCTCGACCCGCCACGCAGCCATGTCGCAGCCGATACCGGTCGCCGCGAGCGAGGCCACCCCGCGCGCGCCGAGTTCGGTGCCCAGCTGCCTGCGCATCGGGTGCCCGACAACATCGGCAAACATCTGCGCCCACTCGGGGTTTTTCGCGCCGCCACCTGCGAGGGTCCAGGGCTCCTCGCTGAGTTCGGCCTCGCTGCTCGTCACCTTCTCTATCTGCACGCGGTGGTACTGCGTGATGCCCTCGGCAACCGCGCGCGCGACGTGCGCGTACCCGTGGCTACCCTTGATTCCGAGCAGCGTGCCCGACGCACCGAGGTGCTCGGGGGCGCCGTGGATGAACGGGAGAAAGATCAGCCCGTCGGCGAGCGGCGGTACGTTGCCCGCCGCTTCAAGGAGCTCTCGCGGGGTGACGGGGCCAGCCGCACGATCACCAAGCACGTTCGCGGCCCATTCAATGCTCGCAGCCGACGTCGGCGCGACCTCCATCGCGAGCATGAAGCGCGGGTCGGGAAGTAGTGCGTTGATGGTCACTCGCGGTGGCTCGGCGTTCGCCGGCACGACGACGCTGTTAATCGCCCACGTACCGACGATGACCGTGACGTCACCGCTCTCGGTCGATCCTGCGCCGAGCGGGCTCGCCACGCAGTCCATGCAGCCGGCGACGACGGGCACGCCCTCAGGCAGGCCCGTCAGCGCGGCGGCTTCGGCAGTCACAGCACCGACAACCGTGTCAGACGGGTGCAGCTCGGGCAGCAACCGCATGAGGTCTCGCGGCACCCCGAGCATGTCGAAGACGGCCGGTTCGTACTCGCGGGTGCGGAGGTTCACGAGCCCACACCCCGACGAGTCAGACAGGTCGGCGCTTGGCGCGCCGGTGAGGCAGACGGTGATCCAGTCTTTGCAGGTGAGCGCCCACGCGGCTGCGTCGAGCGTCTCAGGCTCGTTGTCGTGCAGCCACCGCAGCAACACCCCCGGCTGCGCGGCCCACGGCATCGAACCGCTGATCTGACGCACCGACTCGACACACTCAGGGTCGAGCCCGGCGACGATCCGCTCCGCGCGGCTGTCGGTCGACGCGATCGCGGTGCGCACCGGCGCGAGCTGCTCGTCCACCAGGTAGAGCCCGTTGCCGTGGCCAGTGGCACCGATGCCGCGCACGAGCCAGCCGTCGCGAGCAAGCCCGCCCTGCAGTTCGCGCAGCACGCCCGCGACGACATCCCAGAGCGCGCGCATGTCGATTTCCTGACGCTCCCGCGAAACGGCGACGCGGGGGTTCGGCGCCGACACCGTCGCGATCTCGCGGCCCGCTTCGTCGAAGGCTGCCGCCTTCGCGCTCGTGAGCCCGACGTCAATTCCGATGACACAGGTCTTCATCGTTCTCCCTAACCCTGTTCCACACGCAGCGCGCGCGGTGCGAACCGTCGCACGGCATGCCGGTAGCGCGCAAGTTCCTCATCCGCGAGCTCTTGCGTCCACCCCACGTGCTGCGTGAGCACCGCGGCGGCCCGAGGCGCCACGGTGAGCCCAACATCGCTATTCAACGCGATAGTCGTGCGTCGAAGCAACACGTCCTCGAGCGTGACCGCCCCCTCCTCGCGCACGGCGTAGACAAGCTCGGCCGCGATCGCGCCGGTCTCGTCATCGATGATCTCCGCGAGCGTGGGATCCTCAGCCGCGAACGCCGCGACCTCCCACGCGAGCTCGCCGTAGACCGCCGCGAGTCGCTCGGCGGTGCGCCGCGGGAGCGTGCTCGCCGCAACGAACCTGGCGCGGAACTCGTCGACGTCGACAGCGGGCGCGCCGGGGAACGGCAGCCTGTCGGTCTGCGAGCGCCGGTGTGGCACGCCGAGCGCCTTCTCGATCACTTTCAGCGCCTGCACGCCGAGCGCGCGGTGCGTCGTGTACTTCCCGCCGATAAGTGTGAAGAGCCCCCGCGCGTCGCCGTCGTGGGCGACGATCTCGCTGTCGCGCGTGACCGACGAGGGGTCGGTGAGGTCGGCGACGTACGGGAGCGGGCGAACGCCGGAGTACGACCACAGCACGTCGTCGCTCGTGAGCTTCGCGCCGGGCAGGATCGTGTTGACCGCCCGCAGGAGGTAGTCGGTCTCGTCTCCGTCGGCGATGATCTCGTCGATGGACTCGGTGTACGGCAGATCTGTCGTGCCAAGCATGTATTTCCCGTTGTGCCACGGCAAAACGAACATCGGCCTGTTGTCGTCGGGCGATTCAAAGAAGATGCACTTGTCGGGTGCGGTGGGGAACGCGTCAACGACAAGGTGGCTGCCCTTTGTCGGCCCGATCTTTCGCTCGTGCTCGCCGTCGAGGTCGAGCACCGAATCGACCCAGGGGCCCGCAGCGTTGATCACGACGGGTGCGCGCAGCGACCGCTGCTCGCCCGACTCGCGGTCGCGGTACACGACGCCGGCGACGCGGCCGCCCTCGTGGATGAGCGAGAGCACCGGTGTGTGGGTCAGGATCGTCGCACCGTTGCGCGCGGCGTCGATCGCAATCTCCACCGCGAACCGCTCGGTGACCGGCACGTGCGCGTCTTGGAACAGGCCGCCCCACTTCACCCCGCCTGCCGCGATGCCCGGGAAGTCGCGCTTCAGCCCGCGCGAGAAGACGATGCGGTTGAACGGCAGCTTCTTCCCGACCGAGAGCACGTCATGGAAGATGAGGCCGCACGACAGCAGCCAGCCAGGCCGTGAGCCGTCTTTCGTGAACGGAATGAGCATCGGGTACGGGTGCACGAGGTGCGGCGCCGTGCGCAGCAAGATGTTGCGCTCCCGGATCGACTCGAAGACGAGCGGGATCTCGAAACGCTCAAGGTACTTCAGGCCGCCGTGAATGAGGCGGGAGGAGATCGCCGAGGTACGTGCGGCGAGGTCGTCCTGGTCAATCATCACGACGTTCAGGCCGCGCCGAGCCGCCTCGCGGGTGATCGCAAGGCCGTTGATTCCGGCGCCGATGACGACGACGTCGGCAGCGCTCGGTTCAGCGTAGGTACGGAGGGTAGGCAATGCAGGGGTCCCTTCAGACCGATGGGCGCCCGGTGGGCGCCCATCGAGGTGGTATCAGTTCGCGAGTGTCTGGTAGAGGTCGAATGCCTCTTCGGGGGTGAGGCCGTCGTGGACGACGCCGCGCACGGCGGAGAGCATGGCCGCCGGGTGCTCCGACTGGAACACATTGCGCCCCATGTCGACGCCCGCAGCGCCCTCCTGCATCGCGCGGTACGCGACGCGCAACGCCTCGGGCTCCGACACCTTCTTGCCGCCGGCGATGACGATCGGAACCGGGCACGCGCTGGTGATGGTTTCGAAACCCTCTTCGACGTAGTAGGTCTTCACGAACGCTGCGCCGAGCTCTGCGCTCATGCGCGTCGCGAGGCGGAAGTAGCGGGCGTCGCGCACCATGTCCTTGCCGACGGCGGTGACGGCGAGCACGGGGATACCGGCCGCCTGCCCCTGGTCGACGAGCGTCGTCATGTTCTTGATCGACTTCGTCTCGTTCTCGGCTCCGACGAACACCTGCACTGCGAGCGCCGCGGCGTCAAGGCGAACCGCGTCGTCGATCGAAACGGCGATTTCCTCGTTCGAGAGGTCGGTCAGCACGCTCGGCCCGCCCGAGGCGCGAAGCACGATGCCCTTGCCGTTGTCAGCGGGAATCGTCGTGCGCAGCGCGCCGCGAGTACACATGAGTGCGTCGGCCTGCGGCACGAGCGGCACGATTGAGCGGTCGAGGCGCTCGAGGCCCGAGGTCGGGCCCTGGAAGTAGCCGTGGTCAAACGCCAGCATGACGGTGTTGCCGTCACGGGGGTCGAAGATGCGCGACAGGCGAGCCTTCATTCCCCAGTCCTGGCCGGCCTGGCCCTTGAGGTGGAAGCCCTCACGCGCGGCGGTGCCGCCGGTGAAGTCGGTACCTTCGCGGAGGTCGTCGAGGTCAGCCATTGGTGTTCTCCTTTTGTTGTGAAACGGAAGCGGGGGAATCGGGTGCCGCTGCGGCCGCTGGTGCTGCTGTCGCCGCTGCGGCGGGCGCCGGTGAGACCGATGCCTTGAACCGGGAAAGGTTCGAGCGGCCGGTGCCCGTCGCGAGCGACGCGACGATCACAACGAGCACGACGAGCACGCCCTTGAGCACGTTCTGCGCGCCCACGGACCACCCGACGAGGTTCAAGAGGCCCGAGAGCAGCACGAAGAAGAGTGCGCCGGTCCACGCGCCGATCGGCACTGGGCGGCCACCCGAGATAAGCGTGCCGCCAATGACGACGACCGCGATCGAGTCGAGCATGTATGAAGTGCCGAGCACGGTGCTCGGCGAGATGAACGCCGCGAGCAAGGCACCAACCAGGCCGGCAAAGCCAGCGCAGAGAATGTAGGCGGAGGCGGTGACGAGCGTGACGGGGAGGCCCGCCCGCTCCGCCGCCTTCGCGCTCTGGCCGACAGCGATCACCGAGTGCCCGAATCGGGTGCGACGCAGCACGAACCAGATCACGACGGTGACAACGAGCACGAAAAGGGCGATCGCCGGGATGCCGAGCACCTTCGCGTTCACGAGCTCGCGGAGCGACTGCGGGGCGCTCCCGCGGGCCGACCCCGCGAGCAGCAGGGTCGCGCTCGTCACGATAAGGCTCGTCGCGAGCGTCGCGATGATGGGAGGAACGCGTAAGAAGAGGATCGCGGCGGTGCTCACGAGCCCGGCGGCCAGGCCCGCGGTGATGCCCGCAAGCACACCGACAAATGGGCCCGCCGAGGACGCGACGAGCACCGACACGTACGAGGACATCGAGATGATCGTGCCGACGGAGACGTCGATGTTGCCCGGCCCGAGGGTGATGACGAGCATCTGCCCGAGCGCGACGAGCACGAGGAACGGAGCGAGCGAGAGCGCCTGCGAGAGCGGGTCGAACGGGGCCCCTGGGCGCACTGAGATGATGATGCCCCAGACGACGAGCACGCCGACGAGTGACCAGCCCCAGGCGGGCCAGACGAAGCCCCGACGCGGGGCGCGGTCAGAGTGTAGCTGCGTGTTCATCGCGCAATCCTCTCCGTGATGATTCGACCCGCGAGCACGGCGAGCACGATGATGCCCTGCGCCGCAGACTGCAGGCTCGAAGGCAGGTTGATGAGGCTCAAAAGCACGGTGATGAGACCGAGCGTGACGGCGCCAATCGTCACGCCGACGGGCAGCGCGCGGCCGCCGGAGAACGTGCCGCCGCCGAGGATCACCGCCGCAATAGTCATCAGCGTGAACTCACTCGCCGAGTTGATGTCGCCCGACCAGGTCTGCGACGCGAGCAGGAGGCCCGCGAGCACCAGCATTCCGGCCGCGATGACGTAAGCGCTGACGCGCGTGCCAATGAGTGAGACGCCGGCCTTCTCAAGCGTGGGTGCCTGCGAGCCAAGTGCGCGGATGCGCATGCCGACCTTTGCGCGACGAGAGATGAACCAGCCGAGCAGCGTGGCGAGCGCGATGAGCACGATCGGGGCCGGGAAGCCGGTCGGCCGCCACTGCGAAATCGCGGAGAGCCAGGCCGGTGTCTCGCCGCCGGGCGTCGGGCTGATCTGCAGGCCGATCCCGAGCCAGACAAACGACATGCCGAGCGTCACGATGATCGACGGCACCCCGTGCCGCTGCACGACGTACGCGAGCACCGCGTACACCGCAAGAATGCCAGCGATGAGCAGCACGGCCATGAGCGGCGAATCGGCGAGGAGCCTGGCAGCGATCACGGTGACGAGCCCGACAAGGTAGCCGACGCTCAGGTCAATGTCGCCAACGCTCATCATGATCATCTGGGCCTGGGCAGCAAGCACGAGCGGCACCGACGACATGAGCATGAGGGTGAGGCCGGGGACACTCAGGATCCCGGGTTGGAGCGACGCGGTGATCGCAAAGATCACGGTGAGGGCGACGAACGACAGCAGCGCTGGCGAGCCGTTCTGGGCCCCGGCGCGCAAACGCTCGCGGGCGCTCGGCGCAGACGAAATGGTCGTGCTCATCAGTTCTCCTCGGTCAGCCGGGGGTCTACGCCGAAGGAGTCGGCGATGATCCGATCCTCGGAAATTTCTTCGTTCGCAAGCTCACTCACGATTCGGCCGGAGCGGAAGACGTACACGCGGTCGCAGTGCGCCATCTCGCTGTTCTCCGTCGAATACCAGACGATTGAGCGGCCGCGGGAGGCCTCGATGCGCATGAGCGCGTACAGCTCGTTCTTCGTCTTGACGTCGACGCCGCGGAACGGGTCGTCGAGCAGCACGAGGGGCGCATCGGTTGCGAAGGCGCGCGCGACGAGCACCTTCTGCTGGTTGCCGCCAGACAGCGACGTGATGGGTGCTTTCGCGCCGCCCTTCACGTTCAGGCGCTGCACCCAGTCCGCGGCGAGCACGCGCTCGCGCGCGGCCGAGATCACGCCGCCGACGGAGAGCTGGCGCGCGGCGGAGACCGTGAGGTTCTCAGCGACAGACCAGAGCGGGAAGATGCCGCTCGTCTGGCGGTCGCCGGGCACGTATGCCCTGCGGCCACGCACGTCGACCCCACGCGATCCTGACCAGAGGCGCTGCAGCAGCTGCTCCTGGCCGTGCCCCGCGAGGCCGGCAAGGCCGACGATCTCGCCGCTACGCACGGTAAACGGGGTATCACCGGCAGCGATCAGCGCGACGGTCTCGCCAGCAGCCGCGACCGGCGCTTCGTCGATCACTTCGACGTTCTGCATCACGGCGGTGTCGGCGTGAACGCCGCCACCCATGATCGACAGCAGCTCGTCTTCGTCAGTCTCGCTCGCGGGCAGGATCTCAACGACTTTGCCGTCTTTCATGACTGCGATGCGATCGGCGTTCGCGAGCACCTCCTGCATGCGATGCGAGATGAGCACCATGCCGACGCCGCGCTCCGCGAGCTCGCCGAGCGCCGCGTACATCTGCTTCGTCGCGTCCATGCTCAGCGACTCGGTGGGCTCGTCGAGGATGAGCATGGAGAGCTTCGGGGTGCACATTGCCCGGGCAATCTCGACCATTTGGCGCTGGGGCATGGAGAGCGAGCTGGTGCGCCGCACAATGCTGATCCCGTGGCCGGGGAATACCCGGTCGAGGGTCTCGGTGACCTGGCGCTCGGCGCGCTTCTTCCAGCTCCACCCGCGGGCAGATTCACTCGACAGCGCGATGTTCTCGGCGACCGTGAGGTCGGGGCACAGCGCGAGCTCCTGGTAGATCATGCGGACTCCGGCGCGAGCGGCGGCGCGCTGATCCCACGCGCCGCCCTCGTGCCAGTCCACCGACCCGGTGTCAGTGGATTCGCGGCCTGCGAGCACCCGCATGAGGGTGCTCTTGCCTGCGCCGTTGTGGCCGACCAGCCCGAGGATCTCCCCCGCTGCGACCGTGATATCGATTCCCGCGAGCGCGAGCGTATTCCCGTATCGCTTCGACACCGCTGTTGCTCGCAGCAGGTCGTGCCCGGGCTGCGCCCCCGCCACGCGGGTGCTCTCCGTCTGGGTCGTCATCGGGTTCTCCTTGTGAGCTGGTCGGCCGGGGGTTACTTCTGGGCCGGAGCCTGGACGTCGTCGCCTGCGAGGAGCGCCTTGATGGCCGCCTCGGTCGAGGCCTCATCCCACTGGTTGGCGGCGTACTCGTCGGCGCCGAGAGCGTCTACCCAGTAGTCGAGGCTGTCCTTTGTGACCTGCACGAGCGGCAGCACGACCTGGTCGGGTACCTCTTCGCCGCGCTCCTTTGCGAGCGCGACGTAGATCGCGGCGATGACCTGGCCGGGGTCGGTGAGGGCGGCGAACGAACCGTTGTCGATGCCCTTGTCTTTCCAGAAGCTCAGCGACTTGCCGTCGGTGTCGAACACGACGACGGGGGCCTCGCGGTTGGCCGACTCGAATGCCTGGACGACGCCCATGCCGCCGATGCAGCCGGGAACAGCGGCGATCTCGGGCATCGAGCCGAGAATCGCGACGATCTCCTTCTGCGCCGTTGCCGCGTCGCAGAAACCGTTGACCTCAGCCGCGACCTTCACATCGGGGTGCTTCGCGAGGATTTCCTGCTGGCGCGCGTTGAACTCTTCCTCCGGCTGCGAGCCGATGACGCCACGGTTGACGATGACGTTGCCCTTGCCACCGATGGCCTCAAGCGCGGGCTCGAGCGAGTCAGCACCCCACTGGCCGTAGTCGTTGCGCACGACGGTGCCGCAGCTGGTATCCATGTCAGCGTCAAGGATGACGACGTTGATGCCGGCGGTGCAGGCCTCTTCCACGACGGGCACGAGGGCCGTCGACGATGCGGGGATCACCATGAGCACGTCAGGGTTCTGGAGCATGAGGCTGCGGATCTGCGAAGCCTGCTCGGTCGCGCTGTTCTCGCCGGGAGCGTTCACGACCGAGTACTCGGAGACGATTCCCTCGCCCTTGAGCTTCTCGGCTTCCTTCTCAAACTTGTCGATGAGGGTGAGGCGCCAGCCGTTCACGAACCCGTTGGACAGGGCGATCTTCAGCCCCTTCGGGTCGCCTCCTGCCTGGCCGTCATCTGCGGGCTTCGCCGCGCCGGAGCAGCCGGCGAGCAGCAGCGCTGCCGCACTCGCGGCCGCGATTCCGCCGATCAGGCGGCGGTTGATCTTGAACTTCATTGTTGTCTCCTGGTCGCTCCGTTGCGCGGCTCGAAATTCTTTTCCGTGCCACAAGATCTTCATCACCTTGTAATAACCAACTGGTAATGACGAGTTGGTCGTGACTAGATTAGGTTGAAGTCATACCGCTGTCAATTCCGAAGCGTGCACCACCCGCAAACCGTTATGCTCGGGCGAGACCATCGCTCAGTCAGGAAGGCCAGCAATGCAGAGTTCAGCCGCACCAGGGTCACTCGACCGCTACGCGGACGCCCCCCTGTGGCAACAGCTCTCAAGCGCCCTCAGAGAAGAGATCGATGAGGGTCGCCTCCTCCCCGATCAGGCGCTGCCCTCGGAGTCTGAGCTCATCAACCGCTACGGGGTCTCACGCACCGTGGTGAGGGAAGCGCTCGCAGACCTCGTGCGGGCGGGCCTCATCTACAAAGTGCGGGCGCGCGGTTCGTTTGTCTCACCGCGCCGACCCGAGCTGAAGTTCGTGGGCTCGATGATGGGCTCCTCGGCCGACCTCGAAGCGACCGGCCGCATCATCACGACCAGGGTCATCAACTTCGAGAACGATGTTGCCGACGCGAAGCTTGCCGAAGAGCTGCAGATCTCAGTCGGCGAGCCCGTCCTCCGGCTCCGCCGTTTGCGTTTCGTGGACACCGCGCCCTGGCTGCTCGTCGACACGGTACTCCCGGCGCAGCGCTTCCCGAACCTCGCCCGCGCAAACCTCGAGAACCAATCGCTCTACGATCACCTGCGCAGGCACTACGGGGTGCACCCTTCCGGCGCCGACCGTTGGATCAGCGCCGTGAACCCCTCCCCCGAAGACGCCGCGCTCCTGCAGCTGCGCCCGGAGGACCCGATCCTCGCCATTGATTCGATCGCCTGGGATGCGCAGGGCGTTCCGTTTGAGCGCTACCACGCGCTGCACCGCAGCGATGGCAATAGGTTCTACCTGGGCATTCGGTAACGCCGTCGCACACCACCAATGCGCAGCGAACCGGGGTAGAATGGCCAGTTATGACTCTCGGCCCCCTCATCGTTCAGAGCGACCACACAGTGCTGCTCGAGGTTGCGCACCCCGACGCAGAGGATGCGCGGCACGAGCTCGCCGTCTTCGCTGAGCTCGAGCGCGCCCCCGAGCACATCCACACGTACCGCGTGACGCGGCTTGGGCTGTGGAACGCGCGCGCCGCCGGGCACACCGCCGAGGAGATCCTTGACACCCTGCACCGGCACGCGAAGTTCCCCGTGCCGAGCGGCGTCGCCTCAGAGATCGCCGACACGATGCGCCGGTATGGCCGGCTCACCATCGAACGCGACGCCGAGGGGCAGCTCATCCTCCGCTCCGACGACGCCGCAATTATGCGCGAGGTATCGTCGGCGAAGAAGATCGCGCCGCTGCTCGGCAACAAGATCGATGACCTCACCGCGCCCGTCGAGACGTGGGCTCGCGGCGAGCTCAAACAGCAGCTCGTCGCCCGGGGCTGGCCCGCGGAAGACCTCGCGGGGTATCGACCCGGCGAGCCATACGACATCTCGCTCGAGGAGGGCGACTGGGAGCTCCGCGACTACCAGGCGAAGGCCGTCGAAGCGTTCCAGCGTGGCGGGTCCGGTGTCGTCGTACTCCCCTGTGGCGCGGGCAAGACCCTCGTTGGCGCCGCCTCGATGGCCGCGGTCGGTGCGAAGACGCTGATCCTCGTCACCAATGCGGTCTCAGCACGCCAGTGGCGAGACGAGCTCCTCAAGCGCACGAACCTCACCGAAGATGAGATTGGCGAGTACTCCGGTCAGGTCAAAGAGGTAAAGCCGGTCACGATCGCGACCTACCAGATTCTTACGAGCAAGCGGAAGGGCGAGTACGCACACCTCTCGCTTCTCGACGCCCAGGATTGGGGCGTCATCGTCTACGACGAGGTGCACCTGCTCCCCGCGCCCGTGTTCAAGCTCACCGCCGAGTTGCAGGCACGCCGCCGCCTCGGTCTCACCGCGACGCTCGTGCGCGAGGACGGCCGCGAGGGCGACGTCTTCAGCCTCATCGGCCCGAAGCGCTACGACGCGGCCTGGAAAGACATCGAGGCGCAGGGCTTCATCGCGCCAGCGGAGTGCTTCGAGATCCGCATCGATCTCCCCGAGAGCGAGCGGCTCGAGTACGCGATCGCGGAAGATCAGGATCGCTACCGCATCGCCTCCTCCACCGCTCAAAAAGAGCGTGTGGCCCGCGAGATCATCGAGAGGCACGAGGGCGAGAGCATCCTCGTCATCGGTCAGTACATCGACCAGCTCGAGTCAATGGCTGAGGCGCTCGACGCGCCCCTCATCACCGGGCAGACCCCCGTGAATGACCGCGAAGACCTCTTCAACGCGTTCCGCAGCGGCGAGGAGAAGATTCTCGTCGTGTCAAAGGTCGCAAACTTCTCGGTCGATCTCCCCGACGCTTCGGTCGCAATCCAGATCTCGGGCTCGTTCGGGTCACGCCAGGAAGAGGCGCAGCGCCTCGGCCGACTGCTGCGCCCGAAGCAGACCGACGTGAAGGCATCGTTCTACACGCTCATCGCGCGCGACACCGTCGACCAGGATTTCGCGCAGAACCGCCAGCGCTTCCTCGCTGAGCAGGGGTACGCGTACACGATCCTTGATGCGGAGGACCTCGCCGCGGTGCGCTAGCCGGCACCGCCCACTGCCGCCGGACTGCCCCTTCCCCTCCAAAGTGCCCCAAACCTACTGCCGGCAGGGGTCTCTCTTGCAGGGATGGGCCTCTCTGGCGGGCTTGGGGGAAGCCGCGCGAGGTGAGGCGAATCGTCGACACGGTGGGCGAGCTTCCAGCCAGTTCATAGCAAATCATCAGAGACTGGGGTCATGAACATTGAACGAAAAGGCCCCAGGATCCTCATCGTCGATGATGAGCCAAACATTCGCGAGCTGCTCAGCACCAGCCTTCGGTTCGCAGGCTTCGGCGTCAGGTCGGTAGGAAACGGCGCTCAGACAATCTCCGCAGTCCTTGAGGAAGAGCCCGATCTCATCATCCTCGACGTCATGCTCCCCGATATGAACGGGTTTAGCGTGACCAAGCGGCTGCGCTCGGCGGGCTACACCGCCCCGATCATCTTCCTCACCGCGAAGGATGACACCGAAGACAAGGTGGAGGGCCTCAACGTCGGTGGAGACGACTACGTCACCAAGCCATTCAGCCTTGACGAGATCATCGCCAGGATCAACGCGGTGCTTCGCCGCACGATCCAGGAGGACGAGGAGACGATGCTTGAGGTCGGGCCGATCAGCCTCGACCAGGATACGCACGAGGTCACAGTCTCCGGCACCTCCGTAGAGCTCTCCCCGACCGAGTTCAAGCTGCTGCGCTACCTCATGCAGAACGCGAACCGCGTGCTGTCGAAGGCGCAGATCCTCGACCACGTCTGGGAGTACGACTTCAACGGCGACGCGGGCATCGTGGAGTCGTACATCTCGTACCTTCGCCGCAAGCTCGACCCGCTTACGGACGAGTCGCTCATCCAGACGAAGCGTGGCTTCGGGTACATGCTGAAGGCTGACGGAGTCTAGTGACACAGCTGCGCGACTTCGGGAGCCACTGGGCAGACGTTTCACTCCGAACGAAGATCACCATCGTCACGGTGTTCATTCTGTTCCTGGGGCTCATTGTCGCGGGGGTGGGCACCTTCTCGGTGCTCCGCCCCATCCTCATTAACCAGCAGAGCGCTGAGCTCTCGCAGATCCGCAACGACCCGACGCTCGTGCTTGCTCCGGGCGCGGACACGCAACAGCTGACGCAGGACGACGTGGTCGCGGCGAACGGCCGCTACTACGTCGCCGTGCTCGACGCGAACGGCGAGGTCCGTTTCGACAACTCGCGCGACCGTCGGCCCGGTTCGCTGCCCGAAGTTGAGCGCCTCGGCTTCACGCTGCAGGCCGCCGCGGCACACGAGAAGGCCTCGTCGACGCCCGAGGACATTCGCAGCGCCGACGGCACGCTCTGGCGATCGGTCGTCACGATTCTCTACGTCGTCGACGGCCAGGGTGGGAAGCACGCCTCGGGCGCGCTACTCATCGCCGACTCGACGACGATCATCAACCAGCTCGTCGCGCAGTACGTGATCGTGTTCACGGGCTTCGGCATCGCCGTGATTCTGCTCGGCGCTGCGCTCACGCGCATCCTCATCACGACGACACTTCTGCCGCTCGCCGAGGTCGAGCAGACGGCGCTCGAGATCTCTCGCGGCGACTTCTCCAAGCGCATCCTCGTCGCGAGCCCGCACACGGAGGTCGGCCACCTCGGCGACTCACTGAACGTGATGCTCGACAGGCTCGACGGCTCCTTGGAAGACCGCGAGCGCACGATCGAGCGCATGCGCCGCTTCGTCGGCGACGCGAGCCACGAGCTGCGCACTCCCCTGGTCTCGGTGCGCGGTTACGCCGAACTCTACCGGATGGGGGCGCTGCAAACTCCCGAGCAGGTGGGTCAGGCCATGGAGCGCATCGAGAAAGAGGCCATCCGCATGACCTCGCTCGTTGAGGATCTCCTGGCGCTCGCACGCCTCGACGAACGCAGGCCGCTTGAGCTCGCACCGCTCCCCCTCAACCAGCTCGCGCGAGACGCCGCGCTCGACGCGCGTGCGGGTGCACCCGACCGCGAGATCAGCGTGGTCGAAGACCCGAACAACCCGCAGGCACTCGGCGACGAGAACAAGATTCGCCAGCTCATCACGAACCTCATCGGCAATGCCAAGCAGCACACGCCCGAGGGCAGCCCGATCGAGATCGTTGTGAGCGCGCTCCCCGCCCCGGCAGCGCCGATTGAGGTGCCCCCCTCTGAGGCCGCGCCTTCGAGGCGCAATGGTGGTTCTTCGCCCGCGACCGGCAGCACCGGCGTGATCAAGACCGTACAGCCGCAGGCGATGACTCGGTTTGAGATCGTCGACCACGGCGAGGGTATCCCCGACCAGGTGCGCGACAAGATCTTCGGCAGGTTCTGGCGGGCCGACAGCTCGCGCAACCGGGAGACCGGCGGCTCGGGCCTGGGGCTCGCGATCGTGAAGTCTATTGTCGAGGCGCACCACGGCACCGTCTCGGTGCACGATACCCCGGGCGGCGGGGCGACCTTCAGGGTTGACCTGCCGGCGGCGGCCCCTCAGCCCACTGCGGCTTCCTAGCGTGGCTCTCACCTAACCTGGGGCTGTGCCTGGCTCTGGTCTGCACAACCCCAGCCTCAAACTCCAGTCCCAGCCTCAAACTCCAGCAGCAAGCACCAGTCCCAACCCCAACATCTGGGATCTGCGCAATATCTGCCATGTTTCGGTGTTCCAGTGCTATCTTCGGCCTTTCCCAGACCTCAGGTGTGACAGCCAGGCTGGCGCGGGCAGGACCCGCAAGCTCCCACGTCGTCTCACGACTACCGTCTGGGATCTGCACAGGGTCTGCCCCATTGAGGCGTTTCCGGGATAGGGACGGCCGTTCCCAGGCACAAGGAGCGATGCGCTGGCTGAGCTTCCAAGACCGCGGGGGTCACTGCAGACACCCTCTCAGTGAGACGGCCCCAGCCACTCTCCGAGATGTTAGCCCGCGTTGCGGCGGCGGCGCATCACCTGGTCGAGGTTCGGCATTCCCTCGGTCGTGTCGCCGACGACGCCGAGCTCGCTCAGCGGTGACCCTGCGACGGTGTTTCGCGGGGCACGCTGGGGCTGCGGCCTAGGCGCCTGAGAAGGCTCGGAAGCAGCAGCTGGCTCGCCCTGGCCGCGCTCACGCGCAACCTGGTCACGAACCTCGCGCAGCAGCATCGAATCCGGCTGGTTCTCACGCGGGGCGTAGGCCCTCGCCTCGCGCGCGCGGGCCATAGCGCGCGCCCGCTCGATTCGCTCGGCAGCCGCGCGCTGCGCAGCCATGTGTGCCGCAGCGGAATCGTGAGTCTCTCCCGTCGCGACTGCCTCGTCAAACGCCTGCGTCTGCGGGGCAACGTCGGCGACGACCTGCTCGGCGGCGATCGGAGCGAGCTTCGCGCGGCCCGGCGCGAGCAGCACGAGCGTACCGAGGCCAACGGTGAACGCGAGCAGCGACCCGAGCAGCACACCAGGGCCGATTCCGGCGATGAGCATTCCCAGGCCAACGAGCGACCCAACGATGCCGAGGAGCCCTGTGAGCGCCGCGAGCGAGCGCACCCGCCGCACGATCGGCTTCCGAAGCTTCGCTGCCCGGTTCATCGCTACCTGCTTTCTGTGCATCTGCTGCGCCCTGATCTCTGCCCGCACCTGCTCAGCGCGGGCGTTCGCGAGCTCGGCCTCGCGCTCGGCTTCCTGACGCTTCTGTGCGGTCTTTAGCAGCCGCTCGTGGGCGAGTGCCTCGCGCGCCGTCGCCTCGACCCGCACCTCGTGAGGCACCTCTGCCGTCTCAGCGAGAACCCGGAGCGTGCGCTGCAGCCTGAGTGCATTGCGCTCGGCGGCGTTGAACTCGCGCCGGCGAAACCACGCGGGCACGAGCACGACAGCCCAAAGGAGCGCGATGACGATGAACATCATCCCTCCGCCAAGCCCTCCAGTACTCATGTGGCAACTGTAGCCAGCGTGGGCTCCGGCCGCACCGTCGGCACGCCGCAAACAACAGGGTTCCCAGCGTTTGAGGGGGCCTCAGTGCCCGGGCGTAACCTCAGCCGCGGCCTCTGCAACAGGGCCCCGTAGCCGATCCAGCACCGAGCCCGGCACCTCGTCACGCGTCACCGCGAAGCTGTCGTGGTCGCGCCAGGCGCCGTCTATGTGGATGTAGCGGAGCCTGCGGCCCTCGTAACGCAGCCCGAGCTTCTCGACGATGCGCAAAGACGCTGCATTCTCTGGGCGGATGCAAATCTCGACCCTGTGCAGCCCCTGCGTCACGAACAGGTAGTCGATCGCGAGCGCGACGGCGGTCGGGGTGATGTTCTTCCCCGCGTAAGCGCTATCGATCCAGTACCCGATGCTCGCCGACCAGAGCGCACCGCGAGAGATATCGGAGGCGCTCAGCTGCCCGACGACGTTTCCGTCATAGGTAATGACGAACGGCACGCCTCGCCCCTCGCGAAACTGCTGCAGCATGCGCTTGATCCCGGGCTTCAGCGAGACCTCCCCCGGCACGGCGCTGAAGCCGCCCGGGTGTGTGGCCTCCCACGGTGAAAGCCAGGCCCGGTTCTCGCGCAGCAGGCGCTCCAGGGTGCGGGCGTCGCGGCGGTGGATCAGCCTGATCCCAATCCGCCCCGCGCCCAGAGAGCTCGGGAGCTCTCCCCCTGCAGCGCTAAACATGTTCCGACTCTAGCGTCGGGACTACTCGCCGCGCAGCTTATCCGCGAAGCCGATGACCCAATCGCGGATCTCGTCGCCGAGCTCTGCGTGGTCGACGCCGAGCAGCACGTTCGCCTTGATCCAATCGGCACGGTCGCCGGTGTCGTAGCGGCGACCCTTGAAGATCACGCCGTAGACGGGTGCCTCGCCCTCGCCGGCTGCGATCACGTTGAGCGCGTCGGTGAGCTGGTACTCGCCACCGCGGCCCGGCTCGAGGTCGTCGATGATGTCGAAGATCTCGGGGCGCAGCACGTAGCGCCCGATGATCGCAAGGTTCGACGGCGCTTCTTCACGGCTCGGCTTCTCGACGAGCTCCGTGATCCGCACGACGTCGGTGTCCTCAGTTGCCTCGACCTGCGCGCAACCGTAGAGATGGATCGACTCCATCGGCACCTCCATGAGCGCGACGACGGTCGCCTCACGGGTGTTGTGCACATCGACCATGCGCTCGAGCAGCGGGTCGCGGGCGTCGATGAGGTCGTCGCCGAGCAGCACGGCGAACGACTCGTCACCGACGTGCATGCGGGCGCGGCCTACAGCGTGGCCGAGGCCGAGGGGCTGGCCCTGGCGGAGGAAGTGGACCTCGGCAAGCTCGCTCGCCTGGTGAACCTTACCGAGCTTGTTGTCGTCGCCCTTGTTCTGCAGTGTGTACTCGAGCTCGGGCACACCGTCGAAGTGGTTGACCAGGTTGTCCTTGTTGCGCCCGGTAATGATGAGAACGTCGTTCAGGCCCGCGTCAGCGGCCTCCTCGACGACGTACTGGATCGCCGGCTTGTCGACAATCGGCAGCATTTCCTTGGGCATCGCCTTGGTAGCGGGGAGGAAGCGGGTGCCAAGGCCTGCCGCCGGGATTACCGCTTTCACGACGTTCGGTCGGTTTTCAGTCATAGGGGTAAGCCTATCCCGGAGGCCCGCCCTTCCCTGAATTCCGGCGGCGAGGGCCATAGCGGCCCGGTTAGAGTGGGGTCGTGGACGACAAGCAGCGCCTGCGGAAGCGCATCCTAGACGCACGGGCCGAACGGGTATCCACCAGCGCCGAAGCCGTGTCACGAGCGCATGCGGCATCCTTCACCGATCAGCTCACGCGGCTCACCCAAGCCCTGGGGGCGCAGCGAGTCGCGTGCTTCGTCGGCCACCGCGGCGAACCAGACACGGCGGGCTACATAAAGTGGGCCCTCGACCACGGCGTTGAAATCATGCTCCCGCGATCCCTCTCCGACGACACGCTCGAGTGGGCCTTGCACGAGCGCGGCGCGCTCGCTCCGGGCGCGTTCGGGATCCCCGAGCCGACCGGCCCGGCCCTTCCCTCGGGGGCGGCTGCGACCGCGGACCTCTTGGTCATCCCGGCCGCCGCCGTTGATGAGGGCGGCTGGCGGCTCGGGTGGGGACGCGGCTTCTACGACCGCGAGCTCGCCGCGCTCGGCAATACCCAAGCCCAAGCCGCGGCCGCGCGGGGTGGCAGGCCCCGACCGGCGGTCTTCGCGGTCGTGTGGGAGGCCGAGGTTTTGGCTGCGGTGCCCCGCGAGGCACACGACGCCCCCGTCGACGGAGTCGTCACCGAGGAAAGAATCCGCCACTTCGGGTAGGCTCATCGTTTGTGCCTACCTATGCTTACCGCTGCGCCGATTGCGGGCACAGCTTTGACATCTACCAGAGTTTCTCAGACGCGACGCTGACCGAGTGCCCCGAGTGCGGCGGCGACCTCCGCAAGGTCTTTGGCTCGCTCGGCGTCACCTTCAACGGCTCCGGTTTTTACCGCACCGATTCCCGCGCATCGGGATCGGGCGGCTCGGGCTCCAGCGGTTCCTCAGGGTCCGGATCGGGATCCTCAAGCGGATCCTAGGCTAACTCCTCAGCTACCTAGGCTCGTTCCGAGGGGCCCTCAGGCCCCACGCAGCGCTTCCTATCCCCAGTGGGGTGGCTTGTCGGCGCGGAGCCGACTGTCGTTCTCACCCGACTCCTTCGGCCGGTTCGCGGGCGCACCGCCCCAGCCCTGAGCTGTGTCTTCCGCCGCGCGCGCCGAGAGCGCGTGGTCGTTCGGCGTAGGATCCACGCCGCGCGGAGCGGGTCGCTGCGCACGCCGGGACCCGCGCACGCGCCGAATCACCGGGTCGCCGCCGCTCTCGGGCTCACCCGCGGGCCCCGAGCCCGGTCTGTGTTCCATTCGCTCTGGCCGAAACTACTTCGTGCCCGCGGGCGAGGAATCCTCGCTGACGCCGAGCACGCGCGCGATCCGAGCGGCCGCGCCCTCGGGGTCGGCGAACAGGTCAAAACTCTGCACGCGGTGATAGTGCCACCCGAGCCTGCGCAGCACCGCTGGTCTGAGGCGCAGCGCCTCGCGGAGGCTCACACCGCCGTCGCTCGCGGTCCCCAAGTCGATATCGATCGCGATCGCACGGTCACCGAACGATGCCGCGATCGGGATCTCGCCGCGGTAGTCAAGCGCGACCGTTATCCCGTAGCCCTCGAGCCTGTCCGAGAACTCGCGAATGAGCGGGTCGGTCTCGGCCGGGAGCGACAGCGGCTCCGGCTCCGGGTGCTCGAAGGCGAGCAGCTCCGCGAGCTCGACGACGCCGTGCTTCAGGCGCGACGAGTCAAGATCTTCGGGCTTGAAGCACGACACGATCGTCATCGCGCGGCGTGCGCGAGTCATCGCCACCGCGAGGAGGTGCTCGCCACCCGGGCGCCCGAGCGCACCGAAGTTCGAGAGCACGCGCCCGTGCGGCGTGCGGCCGTACCCGATCGAGAAGATCACGCGGTCGCGGCTCTGCGCGGTCGCCTGCTCGAGGGTGAGCACCGCGAACGGCTCCGCGCGCTCGCCGAGCAGGAAGTCGCGGTACTGCGGGAACTTCGAGAACGCCTGAAGCACCTCGCGGTACACCCGCACGGCGTGCTTCTCGCTCGCGGTAATGACCATGAGAGACTCGTTCGGCCGCTCGTCAGCGTGCTGCAGCACCATCTGCACGACGCGGTCGACCTCGGCTTCGGTGCTCTCAACGGCACCCGTCTGCTGGTCGGGCAGGCCCTGGCCTGCCGGCACGAAGTCGTAGGTGAGGCTCGAGTGGCCGAGGAAGCTACCGGCCCAGGGAAGCGAGTTGATCTCGCCGCCGTAGAACCGTGAGTTCACCAGGTTCGTGAGGTCTTCACCGCCCGCGCGGTAGCTGCGGGTGAGCTTGAGCGTCGGGAGCACCTCGGAGAGTTCAGACAGCGCCGAACGGAGCTGCGTCTCGGCATCGGCCGACTCTGCGTCGGGCACGTGTACACCGATCTCGAACCGGCTGGGGGTCTGCGTCGTGTCATCGCCGAACACGACGACCTGCTCGGCGCGACGAATCGCGCCCAGGTTCTCGGCGAGCGTTGTCGCGCCCGCATCGACGAGCAGCACGGTATCGAAGCGCGCCGTCTCGGGCAGCTGTGACACCTCGTACGGCGACATCGCGAGTACGGGCGCGAGCGTCGAGAACAGCACCGGCGAATCCTGCGCGAGTGCGGCGATCGTCGCGTAGCCGCTGCGGAGCAGCCCGCGCAGCGCGAGCGCCTCCTGCTTATTGTCGAGCACGGCGACCCGCCACGAGTCCGCGAGCTTCGACGCGAGCAGCGTGCCGTTCGCGCCGGCGTGCGCGTCGTCGACGAGGCGGAAGTCGGCCTCCAGCCGCTCGATGACGCTGGTGTTCGCGCTGAGCAGCGCCGGGTTCGTCTGCAGCATCCGCTCAAGCACCGACTGCCACCAGGCGAGTTCGAGCTCGGCCGCGACTTCGTCGGCCGGAACGTGGCGCGCGGAGAGGTCGTCAAGCAGCGGGCCGAGGCGCGCGCTGCGCAGGCGCTCGACGATCGTCGTGCGCTCCTGGATGTTCTGCAGCACCTCCGACTCCTTCGCAAGCTCGGAGACGCGCGCCGCGAGCTCGTGCAGGGTGAGGTTCTTCAGCCGGTCGGGCTCGACAGTCGTGCCGAGCACCGCGTCGAGCTTGTCGAGATCTTGGTACGCAGACTGGAAGGCGACAACGACGTCTGCGATGCCGAGCGGCACCTCCGGGCGAGTGCCGACGACCGTCGTGTACCTCTGCCAGAGCACGCGCTGCTGCTGGATCTGCACGAGCCGCGCGTACATGTCGGTGATGCTCACGCCCGGTCGCACGTACTCCTGCGCGAGCTTCTTCAGTCGGCGCTTGTTCGAGGCCGACATGTCGTCGTCGCTGCCGCGCGGCGCGTGCGCCGAAATGACCTCCGCGAGCGACCGGTCGTACACCTCGGGCGTGAAGCGGTCGAGGGTGTCGCGCACCCCCATGAGCAGGCGCAGGTAGACGCCGAGCTCTGAGATCGATTCGAAGGGGCGCATCGACGTCTGCTCGACGACCTCGTTCGCCATCGAGATGAGGCGCGGCAGCTGCGACTCTGCGAGGTCGACGGCGATGCCGTAGGCGGCGCGCGCCTCTTCGGTCGTCGAGAAATCGACGCCGTACCACGGCGAATCTTCGGGTCCGTACTGGAACTGCCCGAGACGCGCGACCTCGGTGAGGTCATCGGCGACCGACGAGCGGTCGATCGTGAGCTGCCCGAGAGCCTGGTCGTCGAGTCGCACGGTCGTCGACGGTGGGTTCTCGCCGAGCGACAGGTTGGTGAGCTGCCTGAGCGCCTGCAGCGGCGTCACCGAGTAGCGCTCGTCGGGCTTCGAGAGCGCGTCACGGTAGTCGAGCAGCACGCCGCGGAGCCGCACGAGCGCTTCGTCAACGTCGCGCATCTGTTCTGAGGAGGCGTTCTCGTTGCGGCTGATCGACTCGACGAGGTTGCGGCGCAGCCTTCGCGGGGTCACGGCGAGGCCGGGCAGGCCGGCGCGGGTCAGCCTGTGCGTGATGCCGTCGATCGTTGAGCGGCGCGGCGTCACGACGAGCACGTGCTTGCCGTCGCGCACGAGGTTGCCGATCGCGTTCACGACGGTCTGAGTACCGCCGGTGCCCGGCAGCTGCCGCACGACGATGGACTGGCCGGCGTCGATCTGCGCGAGCACGTCGTCTTGCTCGGGGTCAGAGTCGTAGAGGCACCTGTCGGTCTCGGGCGCCACGTGGTCGGGCGACACCGGGTTCACCGGGTGGTAGCTCTCGGCAAGCGCGCGCTTCGCCGGTTCGCTCCCGCAGATCGCCTGGAGGATAGGGGTGTCGAGCCGCACGGCGTCGGCCGTCATGCCCTGTGAGATGTTGTGGAACGACGAGACCACGAGGCGCGGCTGCACGAGGAAGTCGGGCACGCCGGCAACCATCTGTCGCAGCCTGTCGATGACAGGCTGCGGCTTGAACACGCCCTCCGACTGCGACAGCTCGATGAGCGAGCGGGCATCGATCGTGATGCCAAACTGGTCGCGCAGCGCCCTGATCAGCTCCGAGTTCACGACGGGGAAGTTCTTGAGCTTCAGCTCGAAGTCGCGCCCGTAGCGGCGGATCGCGAGCGGCCGCAGCAGCACGGGCGCCGAGAACTCATCGCCCTCAAACGTCCACTTCGCGAGCCCCACCGCGAGGTTCACCGTCTCGAGCCCTCGCATCGTGCGCATCTCGACGGCCTTGTCGGTGACCCGGGCGGCGGCGGCGCGCGCGTGGCGCAGCGCGAGGTCGTCGCGAATCAGCGCCGAAAGCAAGATCTTGTTGCCCGAGATGAACTGCGGCAGACCCCCGGGGTGCGTCGAGGAGAGCTCGATGCGGTTCGCCGGATGATCCTCAAAATGCAGCAGCGGGTTCTTCCCGCCGATCGCCTGGAGCTCGCGCAGCCACGCGGCGTGCTCGTCAGCAAATGGGTCGACAACGGCGACGGGGCCACCGAGGTCCTGGCGCGCGAATTCAGCCTCCGCGCCTTCCGTGGGCACGCTGTCAGCCACCGGCGCTGTCGCTTCTGCGACGTCCGGTGCTTCGGCGGCGTTGCCCTTTGACTCGGGTCGCCTCAGTCGGTCCACACTCCACACACCGCCACCCTAAGGTGTTGACCTCAGAAAACGCGGCATTATTGCGGTGTTTCTTCTCGCGCAGCTCCTGTGACTTCGCCGGTCGAGGTGCCCGACACGGCGAAGCCCAGGGGCGCGAGTTGCGGTTACCTGATGATCGCCGTGTCGGTCGCCGTGCCGCGGGCGCGGGCGACCAAGCGCATGAGGTGGTAGACGACGACCGCGGCGATCGTGCCGAGCGCGATGCCGTTGAACATGACATCGCCGAGCTGCATGCTGAAGTCGGCGATACCGACGATGAGTGCGATTGCGGCCGTGAACTGGTTGATCGGCTTCGAGAAGTCGACCTTGTTGTCGATCCAGATCTTCACGCCGATGAGGCCGATGAGGCCGTAGAGCGCGACCGTCACGCCGCCGAGGACGCCGGCGGGAACGGAGAAGATGAGCGCGCCAACCTTGGGCGAGAAGCTCAGCAGCATCGCGATGATGCCGGCAACCCAGTACGCGGCGGTCGAGTAGACGCGCGTCGCTGCCATCACGCCGATGTTCTCGCCGTAGGTGGTCGTCGCGGAGCCGCCTCCGAAGCCGGCGAGAATCGTGGAGACGCCGTCGGCGAGCAGCGCGCGGCCGGTCACGGGGTCGAGGTCGCGGTTGATCATGAGGCCGACGCTCTTCACATGACCGACGTTCTCGGCGATGAGCACGAGCACGACGGGGAGGAACGCGGGCAGGAGCCCCCACAGCGAAGGATCGGCGAACGGGTTCGCGGGGAGGTGGAACTCGGGAAGGCCGACCCAGGCTGCTGACTTCACGGCCTCGAAATCGACGATGCCCATGAGCGCGGCGGCGATGTACCCAACGACCATGCCAAGCACGATCGACAGGCGGCCGATGAGGCCGCGGAAGAGCACCGTAATGAGCAGGATCGAGCCGATTGTGATGAGCGCAGCGGTCGAGTGCAGGCCCTGGTTCACGTCGGGGTTTGAGGCCGGGTTGCCGAACCAGTTGTTCTTCACCGCGGGCGCGAGGTTGAAGCCGATGAGGGCGACGACCGAGCCCATAACGACGGGCGGCATGAGGGCGTTGACCCAGCCGATACCGAAGCGCTGCACAATGATGCCGACGAGCGAGACGAGCACACCCATTGCGATGATCGCGAACGAGGCGCGGGCGAGGCCAGCGACGTCACCGTAGTCGTACCCTGCGGTCGCGACGGCGATCGGAGCGAGGAACGCGAACGACGAGCCGAGGTAGCTCGGCAGGCGGTTGCCGGTGAGGAGGAGGAACAGCATCGTTCCGAGGCCCGAGAAGAAGAGCGTCGCGGTGGGCGGGAAGCCCGTGATGAGCGGCACGAGGAAGGTCGCACCGAACATCGCGACAACGTGCTGCGCACCGAAGCCGATGGTGCGCGGCCAGCTCAGCCGCTCTTCAGGGAGAACAATCGCGTCCTGCGCGACGGATTTCCCGTCACCGTGCAGCTTCCAGGGCAGCGCCATAGGTGGCTCCTTCGGGGCGATCGGTACTCGCGTGCCGTGCGTCCACCCCTTCAGGCGCTCGACCAAAAGTCAAGCATACAGCGAACACTCAGGAACGCGCGCGGACTGGTCCGCTAGCGGCGGCGCGGTGAGCGGAGCAGCGCGACTCCCCCGGCTGCGGCGAGCGCGAGCGCGATCCCGAGGCCCCAGGCGAGCTCGGGCCCACCCGTCCCGGAGAGGCTTCCCGCCCCCGTCGGCGCCTCGGGCTTCGGCTGAGTGGGTTTCGGCTTCACCGGCTCCGGCTTCGTCGGCGGTTCGGTTGTGCCGCCCCCGCCGCCGTCCGTGGTCGGGCCGTCTGCGACCGCAGTTCCCGCGAGGGCAGCGGCAAACTCAACGAGATCGGGGTCGGTCGCCGACGCGGCTCGCGCTGGGAGCAGGCGCGAGGCGGCAAACAGTGCCTGCCGAGAGAGCGCCCCAGCCTTCGTCGGCTTCCACGAAATCGTCACGGTGATGCTCTCGCCCGCTGGCACAAAGCCGTACTCTGGCAGCTCTCCGAGCGACAGACCAAGCAGCCCGAGGTCGACGGGGTTCAGCGCATCAATCGCGACGGCATCGGTGCTCGAATTCGTGAGGGTGATTGTCCGTTCGACGGTGTCGCCGACGCGAACCTTACCGAAGTCGACGCCCGTGGCAGACACGTCGATGGGCGGTTGCTCCGTGTTGCCCAGGCCAGAGAGCCGCAGGTACCCGCTCCGCCGGTCGCCCGTGCCGTCGTCGAGCCTGTAGCTCCAATCGCCGTAACCGTTCGCAGGCCCGGCCGCGGTGGGGCGGAAGTAGAGCGGCACCTCAACGCTTGCGAGCGCCGGCACCCTCAGCTCCTCGACGAGCAGGCGCTCGTCGACCGCAAACGGGGCGTCGACGTTCGAGAGCGAGACGAGCGCGTCAGTCGACGCACGGTTCGTGATCCGCAGCGTCTGCAAGCCGTCGCGTCCCATCGACACCTCGCCGAAGCTGTAGTCACGTTCGAACTCCAACACCGTTGAGGTGAGTTCGAGGCTAAACGACGAGAGCACGGGCTCGCCCACCGGCTGCCCCTTCCCATCAACCGCCTGCGCCGTGAAGCTCGCCGACTGAGACGTCGACTGCATCCGGGTCGGGTGCGTCGTCCAGGTGAGCTGGCACGTGTCACCGGCCTGCATGGTAACGCTGCCGAACCAGCCAGCCGGGCAGACGCCTGAAAAACTCGTCGTCGTCTCGCTGTCGGTGTTCTCGCCGTGCGACGTGCCCGTCAGCACCATCGTGCGGTTCGCGACGAGAGTCGCGGTGTGCGTCTCTTCGGCCCCGACCGCCGTGGTTGCGGTGAGCTGCGCGGGGCTCACCTCGAACAGGGCCTGGGCGCTCGCGACAGCGTCTTCCGCAACAGCGTCGCCTGCCGCCACCGTGTCGCTCGCCACGGCTTCAGCGCCGGGCGCTGGGCCGACGAGGGCCACACCCCCGCCCAGAACCAGTGCCGCGGCAGCCGCCAGCGCAACAGGGCGCATCCGCCTCATCCGTACCCCAATCGTCAGAAAGCGAGAATAGTGGGTACGAACCTACGCGCCCGGGGTGACAGTTTGGTGAACGCCGGGAAAACTTCTGTGTTACGAGTCGAACCCGAGCCCCAGCGCATCCAGCGTTTTCAAGAGCACGTTGCGCTTGCCACGATTGTGGTCGGCCCGGTCGAGCGCCCAGCGCGTGAGGTTAATGCCGATCGAGGCGGCCGGCTCGGGCGGGAACGGAAGGGGCACGCTCTTCACCATCTCGAGTTCAGTGCGCTCGGTCACCCGGCCCTCGAGCCTGTCGACGAGCACGTCGGCCGCGAAGTGGGTCGCGCCAACGCCGAGGCCGGTGAACCCAGCGACGTACTGCACACGCCCGCCGTGCGCCTGCCCGAAGAACGCGCAGAAGCGCGTCGACGTATCGATGACGCCTGCCCAGCGGTGCGAGAATTTCAGCCCAGCGAGTTGCGGGAATGTCGTGAAGAAGTGGCTCGCGAGTCGACGGTGGCTCTCCATCCGATCCTCATATTCGCGCTTAATGCGCCCGCCCGCGTGATAGACGGCATCGTAACCGCCCCACAGGATCCTGTTGTCTGCCGTGAGCCGCGAGTAGTGGAACTGATTCGCCATGTCGGCGAGCCCCTCGCGCCCCTCCCACCCGATCGACGCGAGCTGCTCATCCGTGAGCGGCTCGGTCATGAGCACGTAGTCGTAGACGGGAACGGTGTGGAAGCGGTAGCGCTTCAGCAGCGACGGGAAGACGTTCGTGCAGAGCGCGACGCGGGCGGCCGCGACCGAACCGCGCTTCGTCTCGAGCACGATCGGTTCGTCGTCACGCCCGCCAAGCCTGTCAACCGGCGTGCCCTCGTAGATCTCAACCCCGATCTTGGTCGCGAACCTCGCGAGCTCCTGGGCGAGCTTCGCCGGGTGCAGGTTCGCGTTCTCGCGCGGCGAGAATTCGCCCGCTAGGAACGTCGGTGAGTTCACCCGCTCCCGCACCGCGTCGGCGCCGAGCGTGACGACGTGCGGGTCAGGGCTCTCCGCCACCCACTCGACCTGGTAGGGGTTGTTCGCGACTGAGAGCTGCCCGGTGCGCTCCCAGTCGACGTCGAGCTCATGCTCGGTGATGAAGCGCTCCATCGCGTCGAGGTTCTCGTACCCGAGGCGGCGAAGCGTGCCCGTCTCGTCCGGCCAGCGGGCCTCAGCGTTCGGTTCCCCGTGAGTGATGCTCGCCTCGCAGAACCCACCGTTGCGGCCCGACGCAGCCCACCCCACCTTGACCGCTTCGAGCAGCACGACGCGGTGTTCGGGGTGTGCCTGCTTCAGCTTGATCGCTGTCCAGAGGCCCGCGTAGCCGCCGCCGACCACCGCGTCGTCGACCATCAGGTCAGCGTCGAGTTTGGGGTACGTCGTGGCGCTGTCTGCGACGTCGTCCAGCCAGAACACTCCGAGCCGGGTGTCGGCGAGCGCCTCGTCGACGATCCGTGCCGCGGGGCGATGCGTCTCAAATACGGTCTGTTCCATGCTGGCTCCGAGTCCTCGTCGTCAAGGTGTCTTATGGGGAGTGTACCGGGCGCAAAACAAGTGGCAACAGTGTGCGCGGCGAGCAAATCTCGCACTCAAATTCCGCTGCTAGGGTGAGGTTATGCCTCGACGGGTCGAAGATTATCGCGGGCTGACGCGCGTGAGCCGCCTGCGCATCCTCCACGCCGTGCACCGCCGTCCGGGCCGAAGGCTGGCCGAAATCGCTGCGGAGGTCGACCTCCACCTCAACACGACCCGCGAGCACCTCGCGGTGCTCGAAGCCGAGGGGCTCGTGCAGAGCCTCACCCTAGTCACCGGGGTGCGCGGCCGCCCGCCCGTCGCGTTCCACCCCGTCACTGACCTGGATGACAACGCTGCCGCCCGCGAGCGCGCCGAGGGCGCCACCGAGCGCGGCAAGATCCTGCGCCGACTCGAGCCCGACCTCGACCGGAGCGACGAGCTCGGCGACGCCGCAGTGGCGCAACTCGATGCGCTCTACGAGCACTTGGAAGACATCGGCCTCGAGCCGAAACCGGATGACTCCCAGCTCAGGGTCGACGTGGCGCCGTGCCGGTACGCGTTCGCGATCAAGACCGAGCGGGCGCTGGTGTGCTCCGTGCACATCCAGTTGCTCAAGCAACAGCTCCAGCAGGTTCCCGGGCCGATTCGGCTGCGCAGCGTGAAGCCGTTCGTGACACCGACGCGCTGCGAGATCGCGCTCGAGGTGTGTGCCCAGGGCCCTGCGACCCCGGGCGCCGCACCAGACCCCGGCGCGGGTGCGGGTGCGGCGGCCACCAGCTAGCCACCGCGCCCGCCCCGATCGTGCCCCGCGCGATCCTGCCCCGCGCGATCCTGTCCCGCGTGATCCAGCCCTGCGCCGCTACGCGGGGTTCTGCGCCCACATGTCGGGCCCGAACACCTCGTACTGAATGTGCGTCGCCGGGATTCCTTGCCCGATGAGAGAGCTCCGCGCCGCCTGCATGAACGGCAGCGGCCCGCACATGAACACCCGAGCGCCCGCCGGGAGGTCTGCGCCACTCAGGTCCATGTAGCCGCTCTTCGCGGGCACCAGAGTCGGCGCCGCCTCGGCGCCCTCCTCGTACCAGTTCTGCGCCCGCGCGTCGCCCATCGACTGCACCTGCCTGCGCAGCCCCGCGTAGAGCGCGTGCTCGGCGTGCGAGCGGTCGGCGTGGAACATTCGCACGGTGCGGTCGGGTTGCCGGCGCGACACGTCTTCCAGGATCGCGGCTACCGGCGTGATCCCTATCCCAGCAGACACGAGCACGAGCGGCGCATCGCTGTCGTCAAGCACGACGTCACCAGCTGGCTGCGACACGTCGAGCACCGCGCCCGGCACCGCGTGCTCGTGCAACCACCCCGAGACCCGGCCTGCAGGCGCACCGCCCTCGCCGCGTACCCGCTTGATGGTGACCCGCAGCGAATCTCCACGCGGCCCCGACGAAACCGTGTACTGGCGGGGTTGCCGGTCACCGTCGGGGAGGTCAACGGCGATCGCGACATACTGCCCTGTCCGGTGCTCCGGCACCGTCCCCGTGACCGGGGCGAGCAAGAGGGAGAACACATCGGCGCTCTCCTCGACCCGCTCCGCGACGCGGTACTTTCGCCACGGCTCCTCCGGGTCGGTCCCGCCGAGCGCGTACAGCTTCGCTTCCTCTGCGATGAGCGCCGTTGCGAACAGCCAGTACACCTCGTCCCAGGCCTCGGCGACCGCGGGGGTCACCGCATCGCCGAGCACCGTTCCCACGGCAGCGAGCAGGTAATGTCCGACGATCGTGTACTCGCTCGCCTTGATCCCAAGCGAGACGTGCTTGTGGGCGATCCGCTGCATCACCGGGGTGAAGTCCGGGGCGTCAGGGTCGATGAGTTGCACCGCGAATGCGACGACCGATGCGGCGAGCGCCTTCGGCTGCTCCCCAATCGCCTGGTTGGCAGAGTTGAACACGTTGTTGAGTTCGGGGTGAGCGGCGAACATTGCCGGGTAGAACGTGCGCGTGATCTCGTCCGCGTGAGCCGCGACGACCTCCGCCGTTGCCGCGACCGTGGCTGCTGAGCTGGGGGACAATTGCATCGACATTTCTGCCTCCTGGTTGCGTGGAACTTCCACTCCCCAGATCCTCCCGCCAGCGCGCGAATGCCGCGGCGTTTTTCACCGTGAGTATTCCCGGTGAGGCGTGGAACGCTAGTTCGCGGGCGGCTTCATGATGGCGCCGGTGGCCAGCCCCATTGCGAGGCCGGCGGGCAGCCACAGCCAGAACTGCGTAAAGAACCCGAGCACGAGGCCCATGACCGCGCCAACCGCGAGGCCGAGGAAGATCTGCTTGCGCCGCTGCTCCGGCGTGGGCCCCTGGCCCTTGCCTTTTGAGTCCTTGCCCGGGCGTGATGACTTGCTCATGAGTCCAGCCTACGCGCGGTCGCCCGATCGATTCTGTCCATCTCCTGCAACTGGGCGATCGTTTCGGGAGTCGCCCCCTTCGCCATCGCGACCTCCACGAGCGCTCCCAGCGCACGGGCGATCTTTGCGGTGCTCAGCGACGGAGCGGCGCCCGCCGACTCGAGCACGCTCCCGGCGGCGTCGAGCCAGCGCTCGTCGGCGCCGGGCAGCAGCTCGGCCTCCCACTCTCGCCAGGCCCGGGCGACTGGCTGGTCGCCGCGGAGTTCGGTCGCGCGCACCCGGTCGTCCGCGAGTTCAACGACCTCCGCGCCCGCAGCGTCAGTGAGGCGAACGGTTCGCCGCTCAGTGTTGAGCTCGGCAATCGGGCGCACATCGGTGGCCGCGTCGCCGATCCGCTCCCTGAGCTCGCTCACGAGCCCCGCCGGCATAGTGTCTGCGAGGGGCCAGTGCAGCTCGCGCGTGCCACCGGGGGTCTTCGCTTTGATGTGCCAGCCCTCATCGCTGCCGCCCTCGCGCACCCGCATCGCGAGGCCCTGGGCTGCGAGTGCCCCGTCGGCCGTGTCGAAGTAGCGCGCGCGAAGCTGGTGGAGCTCTGCGGCACCGACCCCAAGGCCTGCGGCACGGAACGCCGCCTCCGCAGGAATCGTGGTCTCGGCTGGCACCTCGTACTTGCGCTCGATCTCGAGCGATTCCGTCGCGGCGCCCACGGCCGGCACTGGCGTCTCGCCGTCTGGCGCGCGGCGCTGGCCGGCCGACCAGACAATGCCCGCGCCCGCGAGCACCACGAGCAGGATCCCTGCGAGTGCTGCCGGGGTGAACACATCGCCGAGGAACAGCACCCCGACGAGGGTTCCCATCACGGGGTCGAAGGCGAAAAACACTCCGAGAATCCTCGCGGAAGTAAGCCTTCCCGCGATCGTGTCGACGGAGAACGCGAGCGCCGTCCCGACAAGCGCCGAAAGCGCGAGCAAGCCCCACTGCTGTGGCTGCACCTGCGTGACGACGGGCAGCGAGAACGGCGTGGTGAGGATCGCGGCAACGGTGATCGACAGCGCGACTGATTGCAGGCCACCCTCAGACTTCCCGATGCGCGGTGCGAGCAGCGTGTAGCCCGCGAAGCTCACACCCGCGAGTGCGCCCCAGAGCAACCCGACGGTGTCGAACGGACCGCCGAAGCCAGCGAGCAGCACGACCCCAGCGAATGCGGCGATCGCGAGCAGCCCCTCGCGCAGCCGCCGTGACGCGAGAAACGCGACCATGCAGGGGCCGAGGAAGTCGAGTGTCGTCGCGACGCCGAGCGGGATGCGCTCGATCGCCTGGTACAGGAAGAGGTTCATGGCCGCCATTGCGACGCCGTACAGCACGATGCCGAGCCATTCGTCACGCGACCGGCCCCTGAGCTTCGGCCGAAAGAGCACGAGCATGATTGCCGCGGCGATCATCATCCTCAGGCCGCTGGTGCCGGCTGCGCCGAGGTCGGCAAAGAGTGACAGGGAGATCGCCGCACCGATCTGCATGCCGATCGAGCCCATGAGCACGAGGAGCATGGCCCGGATCGTCGCGGATCTGTTCGGCTGAGTCTGCATCCTCCCAAGCTTAATCCCCGCCGGGTGCCTACACTTAGCTTCGTGAGTGACCTCGTGAATGCCGTGTCGGATGCCGTGCGCGAAACTGGCGAGCAGCTGCGCACCGCCGGCGTCGTTCCGGAGGCGCTCGCGGAGTTCGTGCCAGAGCGCCGCAAGCTGCTTATTCGGCGCAGGGCGACGATGCTCCCGCTCGGTACCGTGTGGCGCCTTGGGTCGCTCATGGTCGGCGCAGACCTCGCAGCCCCACCGGCGCTCTTCGTTGTGGGGCGGGCCACGCGGGCCGCGACACGGCTCCACCCTGGCAACCAGTCGGTCTCGCGTGAGGAACGGCGCGACGTCGCTGCAGCCGCGCTCCACGGTGGCTTCCCCGAGGGCACGCCGGTGAACTATGACGCCCTGCAGATCGGGCTCGATGAGGCGACGCTCGGCTCGCTCTCCCCCGAGCTGCCGATCGGGTTTGCGGACGGCGAGCTCAGGGTGCGCTGGCGCGTCGGAGCCCCGCTTGCTGGCGCGCCCACGCTGTCGGCCTACCTGCGCGAGCGTGCTGACCTGCTCGCGAACCCGCCGCAGGGCGCAAGCTAGGCACCCGTTCGGCTCTCAGCCTGTGGCGCCCGCCCACCAGACTTCAGGGTCTGGCCGATGAGGCTTCAAAGCCCACCCCATCAGCCCTTACAAATGTGATCGGCCGTATCTATGCCCAACCGCCAAGAGTTGAGGCATACGAGCTGCAGATCACATACGGACTGCTGATGATTGGCGCAAGAAACGGAGCGCTGCGGCCTCTCTTACCCGGCGGGCTGGGTCGCGACCGCAAAGCGCGGCGCACGAGGAGCGCGACGCTCGTCGGGGTCGGCTGCAAGCGTGCCGTCGGGCGCGATGTGGCTGAACATCTGGGCGACGACCGCAATAATGTGCGGATCTTCCACCCGGTACAGCTGCCGCCGCCCGTCCCGGCGCGAGGCAACGATGCCCGCCGCACGGAGCTTCGCGAGGTGCTGACTGATCGCTGGCACGTTGGCCCCGGCCTGCTCGGCGAGGGTCGAGACGTCGTACTCCCCCGCGGCGAGCAGCCACACGAGGTGCAGCCTCGTTGGAGTCGACAGCATGTCGAAAGTGCCCGCGGCCGCCTGCAGTTGGGCGTCGGTGATGTCGGCTAAATGGTGATCGTCCATCCTTCAATAATCCATCATTCTCGGATTTGCGCAAGTCATTGCATGTCGTAGGCTTGTCTTGCACCCGGGGCCGCCAGACGACAGACAGGAGTCGGCCATCGAACCGATAGCAACTCCTCAGCGCGGTGGCGCCACTTCCGGCGGCAGCGGCGGCCACAGAGCCGGCCACCCAGCTGGCCACCCAGCCGGCCACCCAGCTGGCCACAACCCCAGCCGCAACTCCACCAACCCGCGGAGGGGCCGCCTCGCGGACATCGTCATCCTGGCCGGGGTCTTCGTAGCGTTTTGGGGCCTCACCGTGCTCGCCCCCGAGTTCTCCCAACCGTTCGACCGCGACACCTCTACGCTCTCCGTTGCGCTTGACCCGGCCCAGCTCCCGCACTACGCCGCGCGCTCGCTACTGCGGATGTTCGCCGCCCTTGCGTGCTCGGTCGCGTTCTCGTTCGTGTACGCGACAATCGCGGCGCGGGTGCGGGGCGCTGAGCGGTTCATGATCCCGATCCTCGACGTGCTGCAATCCGTGCCGGTGCTGGGGTTTCTCGCCGTAACGCTTCCGCTCTGGCTCGCCCTCTTCCCAGGCACCGTCTTCGGCCTCGAGTGCGCCGCGGTGTTCGCGATCTTCACGAGCCAGGTCTGGAACATGACGTTCGGCTTCTACCAATCGCTCATCTCCCAACCCCGTGAGCTTGACGAGGCCGCCCGCGCGATGGGGCTCAGCCGGTGGCAACGGTTCTGGAAGCTCGATGCCCCGTCGGGCGCGTTCCCGCTCGTGTGGAACGGAATGATGAGCTTTGGCGGCGGATGGTTCTTCCTCATCGCCTCCGAGGTCTTTACCGTGGGCCGCAGCGAGCAGGCGCTCCCCGGCATCGGCTCGTTCGCCGCGGCGGCATCGCGCGAGTCACGCATCGACCTTTTGCTCCTCGCCGCGGCAGTCATGGTGTTGCTCGTGGTCGGCGTCAACGTCGTGTTTTGGCGCCCGCTGACGGCCTGGGCCGAGCGCTTCCGCCTCGGCGACACCGATACCTCAGAGCCGCAGACGAGCACCGTCTACGACCTGCTGCGCCGCTCGGCGATCCCTCGGGCCCTTGCGCGCATGATGCGGCCGCTCAGCGATGGAGCGGAGGCGGCGATGAGGGCGCTCGGCACGACGGGCCGCCGACCCGCCGTGGAACGGGCACGGGCCACGCGCGTCCGCTCGCACCGCACCGTTTCGATGAGGATCGCCGCAGCCTCGATCGCCCTCGCCGTGCTGGCAGCGGGGGTTGTCGCGGCGCTCGCGTTCGTGGCGTCCGAGGTGGGCCTCAGCGAGTTTCTCACCGCGACGGGGCTCGGGCTCGTGACCCTCGCTCGCGTGATCGTGGTCGTCACCGTTGGCTCGCTCGTCTGGGTGCCGATCGGCGTGTGGATTGGACTGAATCCCCGGGTCACGCGGGTAGCCCAGCCCATCGTGCAGGTGCTCGCAAGCTTTCCCGCCAACTTCCTGTTTCCGCTCTTCGCCCTCGCGCTCATCTCGACGGGTGTCAGCCTCGACGTTGGCGGCATCCTGCTCATGGCGCTCGGGTCGCAGTGGTACATCCTGTTCAACGTGATCGCAGGCGCTGCGGCTATCCCAATCGACCTGCGCGAGTCAGCGCGCAGCCTGCGCCTCGGCCGCGCGCTCACCTGGCGCACCCTCTACGCCCCTGCGGTCTTCGGCAGCTGGGTGACGGGAGCGCTCGCGGCCGCAGGCGGCGCGTGGAACGCCTCGATCGTCTCGGAGATTGTGAGCTACGGCGACACCACGCTCACGGCGACCGGGCTCGGCGCCTACATCGCAGAGGCGACCGCCGCAGGCGACACTGGGCGCGTACTCGTTGGTGTCGCCGTGATGAGCGTGCTCGTCGTCGCGGTGAACAGACTCTTCTGGCGGCGACTCTATCGGCTCGCGCAGACCCGTTTTTCCCTGGCATGATGGCGTGAAGGATTGGCCGCTATGACCCGCATCTACAACACTCAGCCACCGGGCACCGTGCTCGTGAGCGCCGAGGGCGTCTCGAAGACGTTCCCCTCGGCCGACGGGGGCAGCCTTGACGTGCTCGACCGGGTGAGCCTGTCGATCAGGGAGGGCGAGGTCGTCGCGCTGCTCGGGCGGTCGGGGTCGGGTAAGTCGACGCTGCTGCGGATCCTCGCGGGCCTCATTCCCCCGTCGAGCGGCGACGTGCGCTACGGAGGCGTGCCGATCGAGGAGGCTACCCCGGCCGTCGCGATGGTGTTCCAGTCGTTCGCGCTGATGCCCTGGTTGAGCGTCGTGGAGAACGTCGAGCTCGGGCTGCGCGCCTCTCACGTGCCCCGCGACGAACGCAGAAGGCGCGCGCTCGAGGCCATCGACCAGATCGGGCTCGACGGCTTCGAGGCCGCGTACCCTCGGGAGCTCTCGGGCGGCATGGCCCAGCGCGTTGGGTTCGCCCGCGCGTTCGTGCAGCGCCCAGACCTTCTACTGATGGACGAGCCGTTCTCGGCGCTCGATGCGCTCACCGGCGAGAACCTCAGGAGTGAGCTCATGTCGGTCTGGCAGGAGCGTGAGCTTGCTGGGCAGAGCATCTGTATCGTGACGCACAGCATCGAGGAGGCCGTGCAGCTCGCCGACCGAGTGCTCATTCTCGGTGGCACTCCGGGGGCGATTCAGGCAGAGATCCCGATTCACATTCCGCGGCCGCGTGACAAGCGCAGCCCAACGTTTGAGGCTGCCGTCGACAGCCTGTACGCACTGCTCACGGGCAAGTCTGCGACCGGCCCCCAGAGCAGCGCACCGAGCCCACTCACCCACCCGCTGCCTGCGGCAACGAGCGGCGGGCTTGCGGGCCTCGTCGAGATCGTTGTGGCGCACGGTGGCCAGACCGATCTCCCCGACCTTGCCGACGAGCTCTCGTTCGACATCGACGACTTGCTCCCACTCGTCGACGCAGGGAGCATGCTCGGCCTTCTCACCGTCGACGGGGCCCAGGCCTTCATCACCGACGGGGGCTACGCCTGGCACTGGGCGGGTATCCAAGAGAGCAAGTCGCGGTTCGCCGAACTCGCGGTCACACGCGCGCCACTCGTGCGCACGATCGTGAGGGCACTCGAGAACAGCGATACCGGCACGCTGCGAGCCGATTTCTTCCGCGACCTTCTCAGGCGCGGGTTTAACGAGCGCGACGCCGAGCGGCAGCTGTCCCTCGCAATCGACTGGGGCCGCTACGGCGAGCTGTTCGACTTCGACGCCGACACCGACGAGCTCGTGCTTTCGGAGGTTGCGGCCGGCCTCGCCGAGCTACTCGACCCCGACGGAGAAGGCCCGGCGGGCTAGCCCAAGGTGCTGTGACACCACCTCTTACTTGCGCAATTGCGCAAGTAAGATAAGGTTGATGGTGACCCCGTGCCCGGCCACGAGCGCCGAGCACACCGCCACCAACGACAGCGGAGGCCACTATGCGCCACTCAATCTGGTTCACACAGGCAGGAATGGGAACCCCAACCGGCACGGCCGGGCTCACCGGCCAGGCGCCCGATCACGACCCCTCGCTGGCTCCGAAGCGAACGACGCGCCTCTGGGTCCGCTCACTGCTCGCGTTCGTGGCAATGCTGCTCTTTCTCGCTTCGCTCATCGAGCTCGTTGCAGCGTTCGTAGTAGACGGCCACGCGTCGGTACCGTTCGGCCTCGCAGGGGTTTGCGTCGCCATCGCGATTGTCGTCACACTCGCGATGACCCGGGAACGCTCGGCGTAGCCCGCGCACCCACGAGCAAGGGGCCTGGGCCGGCAGACAGCCGACCCAGGCCCCTCACGCGTTCGGGCTACTCGTCGTCGTCTTCGTCGTCGTCCTCACCATCGAGGCGCGCCTGAAGTGCGGCGATCTCAGCGCGCACCGCGTCGACGACCTCGGGCTCGTCTTCCCAGAGCTCAAGGAACTCTGAGTCTTCCTCAACCATCTCCGTCATGAGCTCAATACCGCGCTCAAGGTGGTCGTCGAGACGCTCTAGGTCGCCTGGCCAGACCGTGCTGTGGCCAAGAACGGCGAGCAGGTAACCCGCGGCCCGGATCCTGTCGTAGTCGTCGTCGTACTCGAATGCGCTGCTGATGTGCGCGTCGATGTCGATTCCCTCAAACACCTCGGCAAACCAATCGGCCGCCCCGTCGTTGTGCCACGGCGCGCTGCCCCAAGCTCCCATGAGTTTCGCCTCTCGCTCGGCCCGGCGGTTCCGAGCGCTCTCGCCCATTCTTTCGCACAGCGGGATGCAAGCGCGACCCCGCGCGGTGACCAGTTCGAGAAATCCCGGTATCCCGCACAAACGTGCGTGGGCCCGGGCACGCGAAGCGCCCGGGCCCACGCCGCAACGCCAGCTACCGCAGCTGGCCCGCGCGCTTCACCGTATAGATCGGGATCACGGCGAGGAAGAACACGCCGAGAATCTGCACCCAGGCCGACGCATCCCAGCTGAGCTCTGGCATGACCTCGAAGTTCTGCCCGTACCAATTGATGAGCGTCGTTCCCGGGATGAGAATGGCCCAGAGCACCGTGAAGATCTTCACGATGTTCAGGTCGCTCGTCGAGATCTGCTGGGACACGCCCTGGGATAGGAACCTGTGGCGATCCACCATGAACTCGACCCGCCGCGTGAGCGCTTCGCCCTGCTGAATGAGCGCGTCGATCTCCTGGCGCGGCATGACATCGCTCGCGGCGATGCTCTCACGGCGGAGCAGCCGCGCGAGCTGCGTGAGTGACGCGACCGACGCGGCGACGTACGACAGCGCGTGGTCGATGTCGACGAGAAGCTCGCTCACCCGCGGCAGGTCGCTCACGGCCATGCTCCGCGACGACTCGGCGCTCGCGGCCGCCGCCATCGGCGCACGAACCGTGTTGATGTCGGCCTCCATGTATTCGAGCGCCGCAACGCTCGAGAGCAGGCCCGTCTGCGCGATCGCGAACCAGGCCTCGTGCGGCCTCCCCTCGGCGGCCCCGGCCCACTGCAGTCGCGCCTCGACGTCTTGCAGCAGCGGAACCCCCTTCCCGGGCTCGACCGTGACGAGCTGCTCGGGCAGCGCGACGACCGCGAACTCGTAGACCTGCGCGGATCCACCCGCGGCCACGACGAAGCTCACCTGAAGCCTGCGCCCGCGCTGTTCGCCGTCGCCGCCAAGCCGGTTGAGGAGCACCCGATCCGCCGTCGCGAAGTCCTCTGACGTGTCGACAAACACCCGCGTCCAGGTGTCGCGCGTAACACTTCGCACGCTCACCGCAGCCACCCCTTCCGCTTGATGTAGGCGAGCGGCACGAGTGCGAAGAGCGCCGTCGTGCCCATGACGAACCACTCGCCCCACGGCAGCGCGAGCTCCGGCATGTTCGCGAAGTTCTGGCCGTAGTACGCCGCGATGAGCGTCGGCGGGGTGAAGACGGCCGTCACGACCGTGAACACCTTGATGATCTGGTTCTGCTTGAGGTCGAGCGTCGTCATCAGCGACTGCTGGATGTTGCGCACCTTCGCGTGCTGGAAACGCGCGTGACGGCGGCCGCCCTGGATATCTGAGAGGGCCGTCGAATAGTCGAGCGTGAGGTCTCCCCCGCTTCGCCGAACCCAGCGGGCCGCGCGCTCGAGCATCAGCTGCCCCTGGACTGTCCGGGCGATAAGCTCCTCCGCACCCCCGAGCAGGATCGCCGTTTGCGCGATATCCGCGACGCCGACCTGGCGGCCCTCCATCTTGAAGCCGCCACTGCTGTCGACCGCCTGATCGGCGAGGTTGGTCAGCACCTGCGAGATTTGCGCGACCGTTTCTTGCATCGCGTCGTTGAGCTCCTCCAAGATCACGATCAGCGCATCCCGGCTCTCGGGAACCTCGCCGGTCGCGCCGAAGCGGTTCTGGGCGCGGCGCAGTGCCTCGATCGGGTGATCCGGCTCGACGGTGATGAGCAGGTCGGAGGTGAAAGCGATGAGGATCTGAGCGGACGAGAACGATGCGCCCTCGGCCGCCTCTGGCTCGCGGTCGGGCAGGGGGAGGTCGAGCGGCAGCAGCACGAAGCCGTGCTCCTCGACCGCGTGCTTGATCGGCCGGCCCAGCGCGAGGCCGTACTGCCGGAAGATAGCGTCAAGCATGACCCGGTCCGAGGCTCGGACTCGGAGCCATCCCTGCCGCGGAAGTTGCTGCGCATCAAGCTGCGCACTCATGACGGTGTTCTCTTGCATATTCAAACTTTCGATGTGCGGTCACCCGCCAAGTGGGGCGACCTGGAAGACTGCTGGATGGCCTACCCGAGGGTGAGGCCGAACAGGTGGAGCCCTGCGAAGCACGCAATCAGGCCCGCGTAGAGCACGACGACGGCCCAGATGATCTCGCGCTCAATCTTCGAGCTGCCCTGCTTTTCAGACCCGGCCTGGGCTGGGCGCTGGTCGGCTGAGATGTCGCCGGCGAGGTGGTGCACGTCGATCCGCGAACTCCAGGCGACGGGCTTCGCCGTCTCGGTCGCGCGGGAATCGGTGAGGGTGTTGTTGGACATGTCAGTTCCTTCGATAGTGGTCTGGGTGATGCGTGGGGCCTAGCGCAGCCAGCCGCGCTGGCGAACGTAGACGAGCGGGGCGAGCGCGAACACGAAGCTCAGCACGATGATCATCGGCTCCGCGTACTGCCAGGCGAGGATGGGCATGTTCTCGAAGTTCATGCTGTAGTACGTCGACAGCAGCATGACTGGCAAGAACACCGCGGTGACGACGGAGAACACCTTGATGATCTGGTTCTGCTTCACGTTCAGCGCCAGGTTGTTCGTCTGCTGCAAGAGGCGAACCCTGTCGTGCACGAAATCAATGTGCGGTTCGATCGCCTCGATATCGTCGATGAGGCGCGCAAGATCACCGCGCGCTTCGACGCCGAGGCCCCAGAGCTTTGCCCTGAGATGGCGCGCTGCCTCGGCGAGCGCGAGCTGGCTCTCCATGCAGTGCGAGAGGAGCGACTCCATGTCTGCGAGCTCCTGCTGGGTGTACGTGACGTCTGAGACGCCAAACTCACGCGACTTCTTCGCTTCAAGGCTCTGGAGGATCGCGCTCGTCTCCATCATCATCCGCTCAGTGCCGAGGCTCATTGCGCTCACCAGTTCGTCGGTGGTGTCGGCGATCGCCTGCAGAATGCTGCCCACGATATCCACCGCGCTGTCGTCCTCGCGCCCGTCACGCGCCATGCGTGCGAGCGCCAGGTCGAGCGCCTCGGCCGAGCCGCCCGGCTCGATCGTGACAACGAGGTCGGCGCTCACCGCGATCATCACGCGGGTCATGCTGTAGGAGCTGCCCGCCGTCGCGACGTACGAGACGGGTACGTAGCTGAAGCCGTTCTCCGCACTGAACGATGCGGCACTCGCGTGCTCGACGTCTACCCCGTACTCGTCTCGCAGCGCGGCATAGGTCTGCCGGTCTGCGCCTCGGATCCGCAGCCAGCGGCCCCCGAGAAGCGACTCCTCGCCCCCTGCGAGGGTCGCCGTTCCGTGCTCTGTGTTCATGTGTTTCACTTTCTGTGTGGGTGCGGCAGTGCCGCCCGTTCAGGCTGCGCCCGAGCCCTACTCGTTCTCTTTGTAGAAGCTGCCGTGCGTGCCCGACGTCGATGAGGTCTTCGTCTCGAGCCCGTAGTTGAAGACATGCAGGCAGGCGGTCACGCCGAGCATGATGATGCTGCTCACGAGCACCATGCGAGTCGTGAAGCGCTCGTACCGCGTCGGGCGCCGCTTGGCGGCCCGGTTCGGGTTGGGCTCGCTGAAGAATTGGCTCCGCCACCGGACGGGGCCGCCCGTGGGCATCACTTCCGTGTGGGAGGTGGCCACCGCCGCTGCCTGCTGTGCCGCGGGCACGGGTGGGGTCTGGGTTGTCGGCTCGACGAGTGCTGTGCGCATACCGGTTGTTCCTCTCAGGGCACACCAAATAAGCCCTTGGGCTTGGGAAGCGCGCTTCCATGTCAGAGCTTCGGCATTGCGTGACGTAGTCGCAGTGCAGCCACTTTGGGCACCCCCTTAAGCCGAGGGCGCCTGTCTTAACCTTGGGCATCTCTCGATGTCGTCAGATCAGTGGCCTATGTTCACGCAAGAGCCTCACCGAACGAAGCGCGTTGCCAGCCTAACAACATTCAACAACTTGCGCAACTAAGCACTTGGGCAAGTGTTGGGCGCGGGGCCTGATGCGCCCGGCCCGCCCCGTCCGCCCCCAGCCCCCGCTCCGCCAGCACCTCGCCAGCGCCCCGCGTGCCCGCCTCACCAACGCTCCGACGGCACCCAATTCACCCGCTTTGAACCGTTTCACCCAGAAAAGACACGCATTTTCCGGGTGAATCCGCGCGAAGTGGGTACATTGGCTGCCCGAGCGGCAGTAGAGCCCCGATCGAATTGACTCAGGTAGCGTCGCGCTTCCCGGGGGCTGCAGGCATCGCCAGGCGGAGAATCGTTTCTGCGAGCCGAGCCGACGATTGTTCGACGAGCAGCGCAAGAATCAGTAGCAGCCTCGCTTTCGTCGGGGCGAGGTCCCCGACAAGGATTTCCCATCCCAGCTTGGCGACAGCACTCCCGGCTCCGGTGCGGGAGACACACACCACCGGGAGCCCGTCTTGCGCGGCCCGGCCCGCCGCTGCGGCGAGCCCAGTCGAAATGGATCCAAACCCCATCCCTGCGATCACTAGCCCGCGCACCCCCGCGCCGACATACGCGTCGACTGCTTCTCCCCCACCGCCAGGATAAGAGATGAGGATCTCTACCCTGGGCAGCTCATCTTCCGCGTCACGATCTGCGATGTCGATGAAGGGCTTGGCTGTCTCCCCTGGCGGGCGGCGGACGTGGCGATGCAGCACAACCGAGCCACCGAAAACGTAGCCGATGGGCCCCGAAGCCGGGCTTTCGAAAGGGTCCGGAAGCGTCGAATGGCGTTTCACGACGTCGCGCGCGGCATGCAGTAGATCTCCAAACACGACGACAACACCCTGCCCGGCAGTGACACCGCTCGCTGCGACTCTGATCGCCGCCAAGAGGTTCGCGGGTCCGTCCGTACCGTGCACGAGACGGGTCGGCGGTGCCGGCCGCTCAGGATCCCGAACAGCGAACGGCCGCATCGATCCCGTGACGATGACCGGGCGGTCAGCTGGGACGGTGAGGTCCAGCCAGTAGGCGATCTCCTCGAGCGCGTCGCTTCCGCTCGTCACCACTACCGCGTCGGCCGTGGTAAGGGCGTCATTCACAGCGTGCGACACCCGCACCAGGTCTGCGACACCGAGTGCGCTTGACCCGCTCGCAAGCACTTGCTCGCCGTCAAGTTCGGCGACGTTCAGCAACTCGGGGCGGAGATACTCGAGCAGTTCATCAACGTGAAACCCCGGGGCTCCGTAAGTAATCAGGTCGTCTGGCACGAGCGTTGAACTCGCGATGGTCCCTCCCAACCCGATGACGGCCACGTTCGGCAGCCTGGATAGCCTCGTCACTCGCCTGCTCCGTTTCTCAGTCTGATGGCCGCCCCCAGCAGCCGTTCGATTGCATCGATGTTAGGCGACTCTGCAAGCCGCAGCACAGCGTCATAGTGCGCGTCACTAAGACCAGAGAGCGACGTGAACTTGCGGCGCTTCTCCCACGGCGCGAACGGCTCACTCACCGCCCCGCGAGCGACCTCGCGTTGGCGGTCGAGCTTCCGGCCGTCGGTGAGGGTAAGCTCCACCCGGTGCGGGGTGCGGCCTTGGTCGAGCATGATTCGCTCAGCTTGCTCCGACCAGGTGCGAACCGAGATCCTATCGAGCAGGGGGTGCGTGCGCCGCTCACGCACCGTCGCTGGCTCAAAGTCTGTCATCGTCACTGAGCCGCCCTCGAGCGCCGACGTGAGCGCGTACTGCATCGAAAACCTCGCCTGGGTCGGATTCTCGGGATGGGTGTACGGAAGGTTCGCGGCGTTTGGCCGTAGCACGGTCACCACGATCTCGGCGACGTCGGCTGCGGCGAAGCTGTGCTCGCGGAGCAGGTCGAGCACTGCGTCGATCGCGAGGTGCGTCGACCCGCAGCACGGGTACAGTTTCGGAAAGAGCCCAGGTTGCTCGATCGCATGCACGGCGGAGGTGTCGATCGGTGCCGTCGGCCAGCCTGCGTGGGGGGCTCCATAGAGGGCAGCGAATCCGCGCTCGCCTTCGAGGATGTCTGAGCGCCCGGCAACCCCGGCTTGGGCAAAGAGCGCAGCCTCGACCGAACTGCGCGCGGCGAACCCAGCGTGAACGGGCTTTACTGGCGTACCGAACTGCCGTTTCAGCCCACTCGCCGTACTCACCGCGACGCTCATTGCTGCGACGGTTTGTGTGGCGTCGAGCCCGAGCAGGTGCGCCACCGCAGCGGCACCCCCGACCTGCCCGATCGTTGACGTCGCGTGCCAGCCCGCGGTGTAGTGCTTCGCGGCGACCTCGCGCCCGATCTCGCGCTGCACCTGGAGCCCGACGAGATAGGCCTCGAGCAGCGACGCACCGTCGGCGCCCGCCTGCCGCGCGGCGGCGAGCAGGGCGGGCACAAGGACGGCGCTGGCGTGAGTCGCGGCGCCGATGAAGTTGTCGTCAAGGTCGAGCGCGTGTGCGGCCGTGCCGTTGATGAGAGCGGCCGAGCCCGGGGCCCGCATCGCGCCGTCGACGCACATCGCAGATTCCCGCGGATCTGCCTGTGACGCGACCGCAATTGCGCCGAGCGTTGACACGTCCGAGGCGCCCGCGACCATGCAGGCGAGCGTGTCAACGAAGGCGTCGGTCGCCGCCGCACGTCGCGCTGCTGTGATCGGGGGGTTCGACGTCACCCACTCGGCGATTCGTTCCAACGCCGTCATGCCGCCCCCTCAGCCCCGCCCCCGAGCGAGCGCCATCCCCTAGCAAGCCAGCCAGCCGCGAGAGCCGCAAGCGCGGCGGCCTGATCGTCGAGAACAGAGTCATCAAACAAGACTCGAGGCGAGTGGTTCGGTGCTGCTGCACTCGACTCGACCCCGTCGGGAGACGCGCCGAGCATGAATATCGTGCTTGGCACGAGCTCTGCCACGTAGGCGAAGTCTTCCGACCCCATGACCGGTTGTGGGAGCTCGGCGACCCGTTCGGTGCCGAGCAGCCCGGCGAGCTCGGCGACGGCCCAGCCTGTCGCGGCTTCGTCGTTGACGGTGACAGGATAGTCGACGTGCAACGACACGTCCGCGGTCATACCGTGAGCGCGAGCCAGACCCTCGAGTTCCTCGACAAGACCGGATCCTACGCTCGCGAGCGTTCGCGCCGAGAAGTTGCGCACTGTCGCCGCGACTTCGACGCTCTCTGGGATGACGTTGATCGCTTCGCCCGCCCGAATGACGGTCGGCGTGATGATCGCGGGGTCGAAGGGGTCGAGCCGCCGCGCCATGAATGACTGCATGATGCCGACTGCCTCGGCGGCAACCGGTATCGGGTTTCGGGCGGTGTGCGGCTGAGAGCCGTGCCCGCCCTGGCCGACGATCTTGACCCGCAGCTCGTTGCTTCCCGCGAGCGTGGGGCCAGAGCGCGTGAGAAACGTACCGCGCGGCCCCGGGCTCACGTGCACGGCGAAGGCCGCCCCCACCCTGGGGCCGGCGGCGTCGAGCACGCCCTCAGCGAGCATAATCCGCGCACCGCCGAGGCGCTCCTCGCCCGGCTGAAACATGAACACGACGTCGCCCTCGAGCTCGGTGCGCCGGGCCGAGAGCAGTCGCGCAGCCCCGACGAGGCCCGCCATATGCAGGTCGTGGCCGCAGGCGTGCATCGCGCCCGGGCGTTGCGAAGCGTACTCGAGCCCGGCGGGCTCGGCGACGGGCAGCGCGTCCATGTCTGCGCGGAGCAGCACGGAGCGACCTGTCGGTTTGCCCCGAAGCACCCCGACAATAGAGCTCAGCTGTTCGGAAAAACCAAGCTCAATGCCGAGCGGGGCAAGCTCGCGCTCGATTCGGTCGCGGGTGTCAGGCAGATGCAGCCCGACTTCCGGGTGCCTGTGCAGTTCGCGTCTCAGGTTCTGCAGTGGTGTGGGCAATGTCACCGCTGTGCCTCCTGGCCAACGAGCCTCGTGCGCCTGGCGAATGCGTCAACGGACTGGGGAGCAATGATCGCCATCACGATGGCGAGCACGGCTCCGATGCCGAGGAAGAGGAATGCCGACGTGTAGCCGTAGCTGTCGAGCAGGATCCCCATGGCGAGCGGTGCGACAATGCCCGCGAGCTGGCCACCGAAGTTCACGATGGAGAACGCGCTTCCCGAGAGCTGCGTCGACAGTGCCTTGAGCGGCACTGACACGACTGGAACATTGCAAAGCCCGCAGCCGAAGATCGCGATGCACTCGAAGACGATAAACATCGTCAGCGACTCCGAGGTGGCCATGAGAATGACCGCGACGAGACTCACGGCCATCGCCGGAGCAACGATCTTCGCGCTCGCTCCGCCGAGCTTATCTGTGAGGCGGCCGCCAACATAAATGCCGATCGCGATGCAAAGCGCGGGCAGAGCAAGCAACAGGCTTGAGCTGCCCACGTCGATACCACGGACCTGCTGCAGATACGACGGCATCCAGGTCACGACGCCCCAGGTGATGAGGTTGCTGCCGAAGAACATCGCGGCAAAGATCATCATGGTCGGGTTCCGAACGAGCGCGCGGACCTGGCGCCACTGCTCTGCCCGTGCCGCCGCGCTCTCAGCGGACGGCTTGGGGACTTCGATGTTCAACTTCGGGAGCAGGAAAAGGAGGAAGAAGCTGAGCACTCCGAGACCCGCCATCGCGATGAACGTGCCCCGCCATCCGAGCAGCACGACGACGGGCGGAATCACGAGGTAGCCGACGAGGGACCCGATGCCGTTCGAGGCTGAGACGATGCCCTGCGCTGTCATCCGCTGATTCGGTGTGGTGCGCTCTGCGAGGATCTTCGCCGCGGCGCTCGGGAACGGGGCCTGCGCGGCGCCGAACAGCACACGAATGGTAAATAGCACGCCGAAGCTACTGACGAGACCTGACAGGGCGGTGAAAACCGACCAGGTGAGCATCGCAACGCCTGCGATCGGGCGACCCCCGAACCTATCAGTGAGCATGCCGCCCGGGACCTGCGCGAACGCGTAGGCGAAGAAGAACCCGGAGGCGAGCAAGCCGAGTTGGGTGTTGTTGAGTTCGAGGTCTGCGCCGATGAGCGGGAGCACGATCGTGATCACGAGCCGGTCGATGTAGTCCACGATCCACGCGGCGAACAGGATCGCGACGGTGAACTTCACGGAACGCGGCAGCGGCGCGCGCTTTTCCTTGACCGGCGCGTCCGTGCGCTGGGCTGTGTCCTCTGACATGTTTTCTCCTTCGAAAATGTTGCGGTTTCCGCGCGAGGGTGTTGAGCAGAACACAGCATAGAAACCGTCCGAAGGCATGGAGCACATCGCAGGATTTATGCATATTATGGAGCAATGTCGCCAGAAAACTCCTTAGACGACCTAGATCTGCGACTTATCCACGCCGTAAAGCTTGCACCGCGCGCCGCATGGAGCGCACTAGCGCCCGTCATTGGGGTTGACGCAGCGACTCTCGCGAGGCGCTGGGCAAAGCTCACCGAGCGCGGGCAGGTGTATGTGACCGGCTACGGCACGCTCGGCACACCCTTCACCGTCGCCGTCGCCGAGGTACAGTGCAAACCGGGCCGAGCTCATGAGGTAGCGAGACAGCTCGCACAGGATAGCGAGGCCCTGACTATTAATCTCACCGCCGGCGCCCGAGACATCCTTGTCACCGTGGCCGCACCAGACCTCGAGGCGCTCTCGATGTATGTGCTTCGTGACATGGGCGGGCTCGAAGATGCGACGTCGGTGCGCACCACAGTTGTGACGTCAATGATGACCGACGCCCGCCCGTGGACACCGCGAGCGCTCTCGCCCGCCGAGCAGGCCAAGGTGGCCGCGCTGCAGCCTGCTATACCAATGAACGCGCGGCGCCAGCCACTGGACGTCGAGCGCGCTGTGATCGCGCAGCTGAACCACGACGGTAGGGCACCGATTGCGACGATCGCACGACGTACCGGTTTCAGCCAGAAGCGCGTGCACGACGCGATCGCAGGGCTCCAGAGTGCAGGGCTGCTCTCCGTCAGAGTTGATGTCGCTCGCACGCTGACTGCCTGGCCGCACTACGTCTGGTATTCGTTCCGGGTGCCTGCGGAACGCGCGACCGCGGTCGCGGAGGCCCTCACCAATGTGGAGGAGGTACGTTCCGTGCTACTCACGCTTGGCGAGAGCAACATCATGATCTCGGCGTGGCTGCGCACGCTCGCCGACGCACAGAGATTCGAGGTGATGGTGTCGACGCGCATACCGGACTTGGTGGTGCTCGACCGCTCCCTCGTGATCGGGTCAGTCAAGCACTACGGGCACATCCTCACGGGGACCGGATTCGCAACGGGACTGACAATCCCTCACCGGCTTCCAGAGCCGCTGGACGGCTAAAGACAAACGCGCCACAAGGCCCGTGTTGTGCCCTGGAGAGGAATCGAACCTCCGACACCTTCTTTAGGAGAGAAGTGCTCTATCCACTGAGCTACCAAGGCGGGAAGCGCCACAGGGCGCCAAGCAACGAGTCTAGCGCACCGAGCCGCCGCGCCGGAAAACCCGAGCCCCGGAAATCCAAGCCCTAGAAAACCGAAGCCCCAAAAATGCAGAAAGGGCGCGGCTCGAAAGCCACGCCCCTACTCGCAAACGAGCAATTAGCTCATGCGCACAACCTGAGTCGGCAGACCAGCGTAGGTGCTGAGGCCAGCGACGACCGTGGTGCCGCCAGTCCAGCCACCGTGAACGGCCTGGCCACCACCGATGTAGACAGCAACGTGGGGAGCACCGGGCCACATGAGGAGGTCACCGGGTGCGAGCGCCGTGGTGCCGTGCACGTAGTCAACCGAAGCACCGTAGCGGAAGAAGTCGCTCACGCCGTGGTCGTACCCGCCCTGGTCGCGGCGCTCGGTCAGGCCGATCGCTGCGAGCGCGTTCTGCGCGAGGTCGGTGCAGTCCTGCGAAATGCCGACCTGCGCGAGTGCAGCGGCGACGAGGCCGCTTGCGCCCGAACCAGCAGGGATTTCTGCAGCAGCTGGGGTAGCCGATGCGCCCGAGGTGGTCTTGTTGTCCTTATTAGCGGCAAGCTCGGCAGCGCGCTTCTCAGCCTCTGCTACGAGCTTCTCGCGCTGCTCCTGCTCGGCGACGGTCGTGTCGACCTCGAGCGGGATGTCGTCGATCTTGGTGAGAGCGGGGCCAGCGGTGACCTTAATCGTCTGCGATTCGGCGACTGCTGCGACGGGCTCTTCTTTGTCGTTGAACGCGTAGGCCGGCAGCGCGAGCGTGCCGAACATGGCGAAAGTGAAAACGGCGGCGCCGCCCACTCGTGCGATCTTCTTGACCTTCGCCTTGGACGAAGCTGCGGGTGCGGTCGCAGCTACGACCTCAGTGCTGGGCTGTGAATTCACGAAATATCTACCTTACGTTGGTGCTTAATGGCGGTCAGCTTGTGACCGTTGAAGCCAAGACTTGACCAAGCCTAACCGAACATCACGAAATTGTCACGCTTGGATTACGAAGCCAAAACAGGGCTCAAATCACGCCCTGTTCGAGCATTGCCTGAGCCACCGTCACGAAGCCCGCCGAGTTGGCACCGAGCACGTAGTCGCCCGGCTTTCCGTAGCGCTCGGAGGCCGAGTAGCAGAGCTCGTGCACGTCGCGCATGATCTCGTGCAGACGGTTCTCACTCTTGTCGAAGTCCCAGCGCGAGCGAGCGGCGTTCTGACTCATCTCGAGGGCAGACGTAGCAACGCCACCGGCGTTTGCCGCCTTGCCCGGTGCGAAGAGTACGCCGGCGCCCTGCAGCAGCTCAATGGCCTCAGGAGTGGTGGGCATGTTTGCGCCCTCTGCGACCGCGCGCACGCCGTTCTTCAGGAGAGCGCGGGCGGCGCCCTCTCCCAGCTCGTTCTGGGTCGCGCACGGGAACGCGAGTTCGCCACGCACATCCCAAACACTGCCACCCTCGACGTAGTGCGCGCCGGGCCGCCGTTCAGCGTACTCGGAGATTCGTGCCCGCTCGTTCTCCTTGACCTGCTTGAGCAGTTCGACGTCAATGCCCGCTTCGTCGACGATGTAGCCGCTCGAGTCAGAGGCCGTCACGGCGCGGCCGCCAAGCTGCTGAATCTTCTCGATGACGTAGATCGCGACGTTGCCCGACCCCGAAACGATTGCGCGGCGGCCAGCGACCCCGTCACCCGAGCGCGCGAGCATCTCTTCCGCGAAGAACACGGCGCCGTAGCCCGTAGCCTCGGTGCGCACCTCTGCGCCACCCCAGCCCTTGCCCTTACCGGTGAGCACGCCAGACTCGTAGCGGTGTGTCAGGCGGCGGTACTGGCCGAAGAGGTAGCCAATCTCGCGCGCACCAACACCGATATCACCCGCGGGAACATCGGTGTGCTCGCCGATGTAGTGAACAAGCTCCGTCATGTAGGCCTGGCAGAACCGCATCACCTCTGCGTCACTCTTGCCTGCCGGGTCGAAGTCTGAGCCGCCCTTGCCGCCGCCAATGCGCTGCGATGTGAGCGCGTTCTTGAAGACCTGCTCGAACCCGAGGAACTTCACGACGGAGAGGTTGACGCTCGGGTGGAACCGCAGCCCGCCCTTGTAGGGGCCGAGCGCCGCGTTGAACTGCACGCGGTACCCGCGGTTCACCTGCACCTTGCCCGCGTCGTCTACCCACGGCACGCGGAAGGCGAGCTGCCGCTCGGGCTCGACGAGGCGTTCGAGAATGCCGCTCTCAATGTATTCGGGGTGCTCGTTGAGCACGGGACCCAGGGTTTCGAGCACCTCACGGACGGCCTGGAGAAACTCTGGCTCTCCGGCGTTCCGACCCTCGACAGCTTCTAGAACAGCGCTAAGGTGCGCCTCCGACGTTGGAAGTGACAATGCTGTCTCCTCGGGGTATCAGCTCCATTGTTCATGGGCTCGCCAAATAAGGCGATATCGAACGCCTACGAAACTCCATGGACGTAGGCGCCGCCTCATCTATGAGACGAAAATGTGTGCCGCCACCTCCACGGGAATGTCGATGGCCTCACTGTTTCCTTCCACCTCAACGCGCACGAAGTCGCCTGTGCGGGTGAAAGAAGCTTTATTGCCGGGCAGCACGCTCGCCGAAGAGAGCTGCGCCAGCAGCTCGGGCTCGTACTGCGCGGGCTCCGCGAGGCGGCGGATCGTCGCCTCAGTGGGGTTGTGCGGTTCGGCGAGCCAGTCGAGCAGGCTCAATTCACTCATGCTTGCGGCGGGAGCAGGGCTCGCACCCAACTCCTCAAGCCCGGGAATGCGGTTGCCGTATGGCGACACCGTCGGCCGGTCGAGGATGCCGAGCAACTTCCGCTCGACCTGCTCACTCATCACGTGTTCCCAGCGGCAGGCCTCTTCGTGCACGAACTCCCACTCGAGCCCGATAACGTCGGCGAGCAGCCGCTCCGCAAGGCGGTGCTTACGCATAACGCGGATCGCGCGGGCGTGCCCCTCCTCGGTGAACGCCAGCTGGCGATCGTCAGTTACGACGACGAGCCCCAGGCGCTCCATGCGAGCTACCGTCTGCGAAACCGTCGGCCCAGAGTGCCCCAGGCGCTCGGAAATCCGCGCGCGCAGCGGAACAATACCTTCTTCCTCGAGTTCGAGAATTGTTCGAAGGTACATCTCGGTAGTATCAATCAGATCCGTCAATGTATATACCCCACCAGCCGTCTGCGTAGCCCCAGCTTACGACATCTTGCTGCGCGGCTCACGCAAGACTTCGGCCACGGGTGCACAGTATTCGGCCAACGGAATCCTCGCACGGCCCCGTAAATGCCAACCTGGCGCGAGTTAGTCCGTAGAATTAAGGCATGCCCGCGATTGAACTTCCCTCCTCACTCATTCCCGCAGACGGTCGTTTCGGTTGCGGACCGTCGAAGGTTCGCGACGAACAGCTCGCCTTCCTCGCAAGCCTGCAGCCGACCGTTATCGGCACCTCGCACCGCCAGGCACCGGTGAAGAACCTCGTCGGTTCGCTGCGCGAGGGGCTCGCGTCAATGTTCCGCGCGCCAGAGGGCTACGAGATCCTGCTCGCGAACGGCGGCGCAACCACGTTCTGGGATTCGGCGGTTCACTCGCTGATCTCGCGCCGCAGCCAGCACCTCACCTTCGGTGAGTTCGGCGCGAAGTTCGGCGCCGCCGCGGCGGCCGCCCCCTTCCTGGAGGAGCCGATCATCCGCAAGGCAGACGCGGGCTCGCGCTCGGAGCTGCTCGTCCAGGCCGGCGTCGACGTGTACGCCTACCCGCACAACGAGACCTCGACCGGCGTCATGGCTGAGGTCCGCCGAGCGGCAGGCCCTGGCATGGATCCCGGTGCCCTCACCGTCGTCGACGCGACCAGCGCGGCAGGCGGCATCGACTTCGACGCGGCAGAGACCGACGTTTACTACTTCTCACCGCAGAAGAACTTCGCCTCAGACGGCGGGCTGTGGTTCGCGCTCGTCTCCCCCGCCGCAATCGAGCGCATCGAGCAGCAGACCAACGGCGACCGCTACATCCCCGAGACGCTGAACCTCGCGGGCGCGCTCTCGAACTCGCGCCTGAACCAGACACTCAACACCCCGGCGCTCGCGACGCTCGCCCTCATGGACGAGCAGGTGCGTTGGATCAACGAGAACGGCGGCTTGACCTGGGCCTCGGCGCGCACCGCCGAGTCGTCGGGCGTGCTCTACGAGTGGGCCGAGCAGTCTGAGGTCGCGACGCCATTCGTGACCGACCCCGCCCACCGCTCGCAGGTCGTCGCGACCATCGACTTCGACGATTCGATCGACGCCTCGGCGATCTCGAAGGCGCTCCGCGAGAACGGAATCGTCGACACCGAGCCCTACCGAAAGCTCGGCCGCAACCAGCTGCGCATCGCGACGTTCACGGCGATCGAGCCCGACGACGTGCGCACGCTGACCGGCGCGATCGACTACATCCTCGAGCGCCTCTAGCCGGCCCCGCCGCGCTGGGCGCCCTCCCGCCGTACAAGAAAGCCCCCGCCGAGGCGGGGGCTTTCTTGCTGTTCGTCCGCGGGCGGCCCAAGCAGCGGGCCAAGGCCCGCCGAGCGGCTACTCGGCGGCAGCCGACGCGGCGTCAGCCGCGCGGAGCTTCGACACCTCGTAGAGCGCCACCGACGCGGCGATGCCAGCGTTGAGAGACTCGGTGACCGCGGAGATCGGGATAGAGACGATCGCGTCGCAGGTTTCGGTCACGAGACGCGACAGCCCTTTGCCCTCGCTGCCGACGACGATCACGAGCGGACGGCCCGCAAGATCGAGGCCCGGCAGGCTGACGTCGCCGTCACCGTCGAGGCCGACGACGAAGAGCCCCTGCTTCTTCAGCTCTTTCAGCGTCTGCGTGAGGTTCGATGCGCGCGCGACAGGGATGCGCGCCGCGGCGCCTGCCGAGGTCTTCCACGAGGCCGAGTTCAGGCTCGCGGTGCGACGCTGCGGCACGATGACGCCCTGGCCGCCGAACGCGCCGACGGAGCGGATGATCGCGCCGAGGTTGCGGGGGTCGGTCACACCGTCGAGCGCTACGAACAGCGGGGTTTCGTCGCGGTCGAGCACCTCTTCAAGGAGGTCCATCGGGTGCGCGTACTCCATCGGCGGGACCTTGAGCACCACGCCCTGGTGGACGGTGTCGCGGTCGGTCATCCGGTCGAGCTCTTGGCGCATCACTTCGAGCACGGCGACACCGCGGTTCGTCGCGATGCGCATGATCTCGCGCATCCGGTCGTCCATCTCAACGCGCGCGGCGATGTAGAGCGTGGTTGCGGGGATCTTCGTGCGCAGCGCCTCAAGCACGGCATTGCGGCCGGTGACAAGCTCAGACTCGTCGGTCTTGCGCTTACTCTGCCCTTGGCCTCCGCCTGCCCCGGCGCCGCCGCGCTGGTGGCGCGCCTTCGCGGCCTCGTAGCGCTCGCGAGCAGCCTTGGCCTTCGCGGCAGGATGGTACTCGCGGTCGGTTGCCTTCGGCGTGGGCCCGCGGCCCTCGAGCGCCTGGCGGCCCTGGCCACCAGATCCGACGCCCTTGCCGAGCCCCTTCTTGCGTACGGCGCCTGTGCGCCCCTTCTTATTGGTCATGCGTGACTCCAGCGGGTTCCGGTCGGACTGTCTTCAAGGATGATTCCGGCCCCGGCAAGACGATCCCTGATCGCGTCACTGGTGGCGAAGTCTTTGTTCGCGCGCGCCTCGGCACGCTGTTCGATGAGGCCAACTACGAGCGCGTCGAGCGCCGTGTCGGCAGCGGCGTTCCCAGAAGCCGCGCCCCACAGACTATCGCGTGGATCGAGTCCAAGCACATCGAGCATCGCGACGACCTCGATCGCGCGGTGCAGCAGGGTGTCGCCGTCGCCCGCGTCGATCGCCGAATTTCCGGCGCGAATCGCCTCGTGGAGCGCGGCAAGCGCCTGCGGAATGGCGAAGTCGTCGAGCATCGCCGCGGTGAACTCGGCGGGGAGCGATTCGGTCGTCGCTTTCCCCCCGAGCGGCGCCAGGTAGAGAGCCGCGGCGGCCTCACCGGCAGCCTGATCCTCAGCGGCACCGACGATGTACTCCTCTGCGCGCTCAAGGAAGCCCTCGATGCGGTCAAACGCCGCGGCCGCCTCGGCGAGCGAACCCGCCGAGTACTCGAGCGTCGAACGGTAGTGCGCGGCTCCCAGGAAGTAGCGGAGCACGACGGGGCGGGCCTGCGCGAGCAGGTCTTCAGCGAAGAGCGAGTTGCCGAGCGACTTTGACATCTTCTGGCCGCCCGTGTTCACGAGCCCGTTGTGCACCCAGTGGTTCGCGAAGCCCTGCCCCGCGGCGCGTGACTGCGCGAGCTCGTTCTCGTGGTGCGGGAAGCGCAGGTCGAGCCCGCCGCCGTGGATGTCGAAGGCGTCGCCGAGGTAGCGCTGGGCCATCGCCGAGCACTCGATGTGCCAACCGGGCCGACCGTCACCCCAGGGCGACGGCCACGACGCGGTCTCGGGCTCGGTGTCGCGGTGCGCTTTCCACAGCGCAAAGTCCCGCGGATCTCGCTTGCCGACGGGCTCGGAGTCGGCTGCGTCCTCCATCTGGTCGCGTCGCTGCCTGGTAAGCGAGCCGTAGTCGGCCCAGCTGCCCGTATCGAAGTAGACGCTCGCCGAACCATCGTTCGCCTGGTAGGCGTGCCCGCGCTCGATGAGTTCGCCGATCAGTGCGACCATCTCGCGAATGTTCGCGGTCGCTCGCGGCTCGTAGGTCGGTGCGAGCACGCCGAGCGCATCGTACGCCGCCGTGAACTCGCGCTCGACACGGTACGCGAGCGCCCACCACTCCTCGGTGCCGCCCGATTCCTGCGCCGCCCGAGCGTTGTCAAGAATCTTGTCATCGATGTCCGTGACGTTCCGAATGAGGGTGACGTCGTGGCCCGTCGCACGGAACCACCTGCGCATCTGGTCATAGACGAGCACGCTGCGCAGGTGGCCGATGTGCGGCGCCGACTGCACGGTGGGCCCACAGACGTAGATGCCAACTTTGCCCGCCTGCTGCGGAACGAAGTCAACAATTGCCTGCTTGTGCGTGTCGTAGATGCGTTGTGTCACGCTCCAAGCCTACCGTTTGCCGCCCCGGTGGCCGGGGAATGTTTCAGCCGTCCGGCTGCTACGAGAGGTCGTTCGAAATCTCACCCGAGAAGAAGAACTGCATCTGCTTCGCGACGCCAACCGCGTGGTCGCCGAAGCGCTCGTGGTAGCGGCTTGCGAGCGTCGCGTCGACGAGGCCGAGCGCGTCGGCGTTCACCTTGTCGCTGAGCATCTTCGAGAAGACCTTCGCGTGGAGCTTGTCGAGGTCGTCTTCGAGGTCACGGATCTCGAGGATCGTCGCCGGATCCTGCTCGCGCAGCAACCGAACAACGGCCTCGGCCATCTCGACGTCAAGCGCGCCCATGCGGGTGAAGACTTTGCGCAGGCCCTTCGGGATCGCGCTGTCCGGATACCGGTAGCGCGCGAGCTCCGCGATGTGCTCCGCGAGGTCAGACATGCGCTCGAGCTCGGAGCTCATGCGCAGCGACGCGACGACGAGGCGCAGGTCGGAGGCGACAGGCGACTGGCGGAGCAGGATGTCGAACGCGAGCTCGTCGAGCGCGAGCGCGAGCGCGTTGACCTCCTCCGACCGCTCGATGACGTTTTCGGCAAGCTCGGCATCCGAATCGCCAAAGGCTGTCGTTGCCTCACCGATCGAAGCCTCGACGAGCTCCGCCATAACTGCGAGTCGCTCTTGCAACTCGCTCAGCGACTGCTGAAATACTGCGCGCATGATGTCCTTTCGTGGGCAATCTCTTGCGTTCTTACTTTCGCTTCTCACGGTGAACTGTCCGTCACCGCAAGGTAAACAGTGGGCGAACTCTTCACTACCCGGTGCGCGGATGGTTCGCTCCCGTTTACGATGAAGACATGCTCCACCTTGCCGAGCTCCCCGCGAGCCATGGCCTCCCCGAGACTGCAACCGCAATCCTCGACGGGCTCGACGTGTTCGCTGTCATTCTCGACAGCTCACTCACCGCGGTCTACGCAAACGAGGTGGCCCGCCGCAGCGAGACGCCGACCGAGCTCGGGCTGCTCCGCACGAGCGAGTTCCGAAAGCGCGCGCAGGCGGCCCTCGCATCGGGATCCCCCTCCCACCGCGACCCGAAGCCGAGCGACCCGGGTGCGCCCGTTCGCACGCACGTGATCCCGATCGAAAACGATTTCCTCGTGGTGATCGCGGAGGATCTCGCTGAGGAGCAGCGGCTCACCGCAATGCGGCGCGACTTCATTGCGAACGTCTCCCACGAGCTGAAGACGCCGATCGCCGCGGTCGGCCTCCTTGCGGAGGCCGTCTTGGAGGCCGCAGGCGAGCCAGAGCTCGTGCGCGAGTTCGCGGCGAGCCTCGTCAAGGAGTCGAAGCGGCTCGCCGACCTGTCGCGCGACATCATCCAGCTTTCCGAGGCGCAATCGACGCTGAGCCCGGAGCTGCTCGACTACGTGGATCTGCGAGCGGTCGTCGACGAAGAGATCGACGCGCACGAGAGCTTCGCCGGGCGCCGGGGCGTTGACCTGTTCTTCATCGATAGCTCGAACCCGAAGCGCACGTCGGCGATCCAGGGCCGCAAGAGCGCGATCGAGAGCGCGGTGGCGAACATTCTCAGCAACGCGATCCGCCACTCCCCAGAGGGCGCGTCGGTCAGGATCAGGATCGCACACAAGAAGCGGCACTTCACCGTGACAATCACGGATTCGGGGCCCGGGATCGCCGAGGAACACCTCGAGCGCATCTTCGAACGGTTCTACCGCGTCGACGGCGCCCGCAGCCGCGAGGATGGCGGCACGGGGCTTGGGCTGAGCATCGCCCGTCACTCGCTCCGCGCGCACGGCGGCGACGTCACCGTCAGGTCCAAGCCGGGCGAGGGAGCCCGCTTCACACTGTCCTTCCCACTCAACGACATCCCGAAGAAGAAACGCGCAAAGCGTGTCAAACGCACGCGCAAAGCACTCAAGCAGCTCACAGACACGAAAGGACGCGTGTAGTGTCCCCAAGCATCCTCCTCGTCGAAGACGAAGAGTCCATCTCGAAGCCCCTTGCGTTTCTGCTCGAGCGCGAGGGTTACCGGGTGACTGTCGTCGCCGACGGTAACGACGCGGTTCGCGCCTTTGCCTCCGACGGCGCAGACCTGGTGCTGCTCGACCTCATGCTGCCGGGCCTGCCGGGCACGGAGGTCTGCCGCGAGATTCGGTCACGCTCTCAAGTGCCGATCATCATGCTCACCGCGAAAGACAGCGAAATCGATATCGTCGTGGGTCTCGAGCTTGGCGCCGACGATTACGTCACGAAGCCCTACTCGACCCGCGAGCTGCTCGCGCGCGTGCGCGCCGCGCTGCGGCGTGCTGTGCCCGCCGAGGAGGCCGACCTCGACGAAGACGGGGGCGCGCTCGAGTCGCACGGGATCAGGCTCGACACCGACCGTCACACCGTCACCGTGCGCGGCTCAGAGATCGCGATGCCGCTGCGCGAGTTCGAGCTACTCGAACTGCTCATGCGCCACAGCGGCCGCGTTCTCACCCGCGGCCAGCTCATCGACCGGGTGTGGGGCAGCGACTACTACGGCGACACGAAGACGCTCGATGTGCACGTGAAGCGCGTGCGCTCGCGTATCGAAGAGGAGCCGGCGCAGCCCAAGCTCATCTCGACGGTGCGCGGAGTTGGCTACCGCTTCGGGTAGCGGCTACTGCTGGTAACAGAGAGGCGCCCCGCGGATTCTCGCGGGGGGGCGGGGGGGGTGGGGCGGGCGGGCGGGGGGGGGGATGGCCCGCCGTGGGGGGGCGCGGCGCGGCGGCCACGGGTGCAACGCGTGCGGTGAAAGCCTCAACGGTCTCGCCAGCTTCCTTCGCCGCAGCAGCAACCTCTGCCTCGGTCATCTTCGCGAGGTCAGCGACGGTGAGCGGAGCCTCGGCGCCAGCGCCCTCGGGCAGCACGTACGCCTGGTACTCCTTGAGCGTGCCGTCGAGCAGCGGAACGAACTCGGTGAGGTCACCCTTGCCGTTGATCGTGAAGTAGGTCTTGACGGTCTGACCGGCCTGCAGGCCCTCGAGCGGGGTGACGAGCAGCTCGTCGTCGCTCTCGGGGTCGCCGAACGAGGTCGTGCCCACGGGGGCGACGAAGTCGATGGTCGCGTCGGCGGTGTCGCTCTTCATGCTGAGCGAGACCTTCGCGGGGTTCTCGGTCTGGTTGACGGCGGTGAGCACGAGGTTAAAGTTCTCGCCCGACTCGTCAGCGACGAGCATGATGTTGCGCAGCGCAACGCCCTCCGAGGTGACCTGCACGCCATCGCTGGGAGCGTACTCAACGGTAGTCGCGTTGTGGGCGATCAGGCTGCAACCACTCATGCCAAGCGTGAGCGCTCCCGCAAGTGCGAGTGAAGCGGCGATCCGATTCTTCAAGAGGGCCTCCGAGCCGTGTATGAACTGAAACGTGCGCGCCCGAAGCACGCAGACCTGTCTCAATACTATCCCTCGCGCGGGCCGCTTGCGACCCGGCGCACGACGAGTCGCAAGATACACCAGCTTCCAGAGGGCAAGCTGTGGTATTCTAGTGGTTGGATTTACACCAAGGAGCAACTCGATGCAATTTGAGGTCGGAGAGACCGTCGTCTACCCCCACCACGGCGCAGCCAAGATCATCGAGGTGAAGAAGCGCAAGCTCGGTGGCGAAGAAAAGCTGTTCCTGAAGCTTCAGGTCGACCAGGGCGACCTGACCATTGAGGTCCCCGCTGAGAACTGCGACCTCGTCGGCGTCCGCGACGTGATCGATCAGGAGGGCCTCAAGGAGGTCTTCGAGGTGCTGCGCACCCCCTTCACCGAGGAGCCAACGAACTGGTCACGCCGGTTCAAAGCAAACACCGAGAAGCTCGCCTCCGGCGACGTCATTAAGGTGTCTGAGGTTGTTCGCGACCTGTGGCGTCGCGACCAGGAAGTGCGTTCGCTGTCTGCCGGCGAGAAGCGCATGCTTGCCAAGGCCCGTCAGATCCTCGTGTCCGAGCTCGCGCTCGCCGAGAAGACTGACGAGGAGAAGGCTGGCGCGATCCTCGACGAGGTTCTCGCCTCCTAGTGAGATTTCGCGCTGCGCGCGTGAACTGGCCCCGGCTTACACAGCCGGGGCCAGTTTTTGTTGCGGGGCCTATCTTGTGGTTCGGGCTGTGGTTCAGCCGCAATCCCCGAGATCTGCAGACCCAATGTCCGTTTCTCCCCGAAAAGGCATTGGGTCTGCAGATCTCAAGTGGTGTGGCCGAACCTAGCCGAGGCCGGCGCCCCTCGGCCTACGCGAACAGGCCGGGGACCTCCGCGAGCGCGACCTTCTCCTTGGTTCCAGCTGCCCGATCCCACACCTCGGCGAAGCCCTCAGCCGCGTCACGGCCCACCACGACCACGCGGGGTACCCCGAGCAGCTCGGCATCGCCGAACTTCACGCCGGGCGAAACCTTCGGGCGGTCATCAAACATCACGTCGACGCGCGCGTCCGAGAGCGTCGCGACGAGGTCCTCAGCGATTGCGAGCACCTCCGGGTCCTTGCCCGTCGCGACAACATGCACATCGAAGGGCGCGATCGCCCGCGGCCACACGAGCCCGCGCTCGTCATTGTTGAGCTCAGCGAGCGCGGCCATGATGCGGGTGACGCCGATGCCGTAAGAGCCCATCGTGACGGTAACGAGCTTGCCATTCTCGTCGAGCACCTTCAGACCAAGCGCCTCAGCGTACTTGCGGCCGAGCTGGAAGACGTGGCCGATCTCCATGCCGCGCGCGGTCTCGATCGGGCCCGAGCCATCGGGGGCGGGGTCGCCCTCGCGCACGGTCGCGATCTCTGCGACGCCGTCGGCTGTGAAGTCGCGGCCGGCAACCAGGTGCGCGACGTGCTTCTCGTCTTCGTTTGCGCCCGTGACCCAGGAGGTGCCGGGAACGATGCGGGGGTCGAGCAGGTACTTCACGCCGCTCGAGCCTTCCAGGCCGAGCACGGGGGCGTCGGCAAAGCCGGGCCCGATGTAGCCCTTCACGAGGCCGGGGTGCTTCGCGAAGTCCGCCGGCGTAGCGGGCTCGACCTCGCAGTTCGGGAAGGCGACCTCGACACGCTTCATGTCTGCGTCACGGTCGCCGGGGATGCCGACGACGACGAGCGAGCGCTCGCCCTCAAGGTCGGTCACGGCGAGCACGACGTTCTTCAGTGTGTCGGCCGCGGTCCACTCGCGACCGTCCTCGCGCGGCATCGTCGCATTGACGTGCGCGACAAGCGTCTCGATGGTCGGGGTGTTCGGTGAGTCGAAGACGGCGGCGGCGGGCTGGCCCTCGATCGGCAGCGCCTCAGGGACCGGGGTCTCGTACGCCTCCACGTTGGCCGCGTAGCCGCCGGCCGACCGCACGAACGTGTCTTCACCGATCGCGATCGGCAGCAGGAACTCCTCGGAGCGCGAGCCGCCCATCGCCCCGGCATCCGCCGACACGATGACGTATTCGAGGCCGAGCCTGGTGAAGATGCGCTCGTAGGCGTCGCGCTGCTTCTGGTAGGCCGCGTTCAGGCCCTCATCGGAAACATCGAACGAGTACGCGTCCTTCATCGTGAACTCGCGGCCGCGCAGCAGGCCCGCGCGGGGGCGCGCCTCGTCGCGGTACTTGTCCTGGATCTGGAAGAGCTGCAGCGGCAGATCCTTATACGACGTCACGATGTCCTTCACGAGCAGCGTAAAGGCTTCTTCGTGTGTGGGCGCGAGCAGGTGGTCGGCACCGTGCCGATCCTTCAGGCGGAACATGTTGTCGCCGTACTCTTCCCAGCGACCGGTCTGCTCGTACGGCTCCCGCGGCAGCATTGCCGGGAAGTGCACCTCGTGAGCGCCAGCTGCTGCCATCTCCTCGCGAACGATCTGCTCGATCTTCGCCTTCACCCGGAGGCCGAGCGGCAGCCACGCGAACACGCCCGGTGACTGGCGGCGGATGTACCCCGCGCGCAGCAGCAGTTTGTGGCTCCGCGCTTCCTCGTCAGAGGGGTCTTCGCGCAGAGTCTTGAGAAAGTATGAGCTGAGCCGTGTGATCACTCTCCCATGCTAGCCCTAGGCTGAGGATATGCCCGTCAGTTTGCGCAGGCGTCCACGCATGTTCGCCGCCCTCGGCGTCTTCGCCGTGCTCACGCTCGCGGCGGTCTTTAGGTTCTGGGCGCTCGGCCGACCGGGGGTGCTCGTATTCGACGAGCTCTACTACGTACGCGACGCCATCACGCAGCTCGCGCACGGGTTCCCGACCTCATGGCCCGACGACGACCCGGCCATGGCGGTGCCGTTCACCGACGAGCCCTCATTCGCCGTGCACCCGCCGCTGGGCAAGTGGGTTATCGCGCTCGGGATCGCAGTCTTCGGTGACGCTTCCGGGTGGGGATGGCGCTCGGCGGTCGCGCTCACGGGAGTCGCGACGGTCGCCGTCACGATGCGCCTCGGATGGCGGATCAGCCGAAGCCTCGGCGTCGCGCTCTTCGCAGGCCTCTTCCTCGCGATCGATGGTGTGCACGTCGTCCTCACTCGTGTGGGGCTGCTCGATGGGATCCTGACATTCTTTGTCGCGCTCGGCGCGCTTCTCATGTGGCGCGATCACGAGTGGGTGATGGCGCGCAGTCGCCTCACTCGGCAGGGCCCCGCGATCTTGTGGGCCCGGCCGTGGCTGGTTGCGGCCGCCGCCGCGTTCGGCTGCGCAGCGTCCGTGAAGTGGTCGGGGCTCTACCCGCTCGCCGCCTTCCTGGTACTGACCGCGGCGCGCGACGCCGTCGTGCGGTTCACGGTCGCGCGTGAGGCGCGAAGAACGCTCGGGCTCACGGCAGACGTCGGGGCTCACCGACACGCGAACTACGCGGTGGCTGCAGGCAGCTCGCTCGTGCAGGCCGCCGCGACCGGCCTCGTCGCGCTTCCGACAGCGTGTGCCGTCTACGTCGCGAGCTGGGCTGGGTGGATCGGAACCTCGGGCGGCTGGGGGCGCGATGCGGGTTGGGCCGCGGGGCTGTGGAAGTACCACGTCGACATGTTCGCGTGGCACTCAACGCTCTCCGCGCCGCACCCGTACCAGGCACACCCGCTCACCTGGCCGTTCGCGCTGCGGCCAACCGCGATGTACTTCGAGACGCTTGCTGACGGCAGGGTTGCTGGGATCTCGCCGATCCCGAACGCGCTCATCACCTGGGGCGGCGTTGCAGCACTCGTCATGCTCACCTGGTGGGTTGCGCGCTCGCTCAGGCGCCCCGCGGGCCCCGTGCGGCTGAGCCCGCTGGCCGGCCAGGGCGCCTTCGCGGCCGCCTTCGTCGTGACCGGTTACCTCTCCGGCTGGCTGCCCTGGGTGCTCACGTTCTCGCGCTCGGCGGTGTTCCAGTTCTACGCCGTCGCGCTCACGCCGTTCTCGGCGATCGCGCTCGCCCTCGTCATTGGGGTGATTCTGAGGCGCCGCGGATCCTCCGAGGAGGTGTCGGGGCGAAGGATCGCGGTTGGCATATTCGTGGTCGCCGCCGTCGCGCTGTCGCTCCTCTTCTTCCCAGTCTGGTCTGGCGCACCAATCGCCGAGGGGTTCTGGCGCTGGCACGTGTGGTTACCGGGCTGGGCGTAGGGCGCGCTGCGTGACAGGTTGAATGCGTGACCGATCGCAGTTGCGCCGAGGCGGTGAGCGTGGAAGTCTGACACCCATGACCGGCCCCAATTTCCCGCAGGCAATCGTCTTCGACGCTTGCCTAAGCGCCGCGCTTCGGTGCTTTGAGCAGAACGGCTTCCACGGCACGTCGATCCGCCAGATCGCGAGCGCTGCGGGCTTATCAGTGCCGGGCCTCTACCACCACTACCCGTCGAAAGCGGCGCTGCTTGAGCGGCTCTGCGAGGTGTCGATGGAGGAGCTCCACGGGGCGCTCACGAAGGCTCGCGATAGCGCGACGAGCGCGCTCGACCGCTTCGACAGCATCGTCGCCTGCCTCCTCGAATTCCACGCGGCCTACGGGCCCGTCGCGTTCGTCACTTACAGCGAGATCCGCTCGCTCCAGCCCGAACCCCGCGAGGCGCACATCGAGGCGCGCCGGCGCGTCGAGCAGTACGTCATCGACGCGGTCACCGAGGGCATCGCCGAGGACGTATTCGCGGCAGACGAGCCGCGCCACGTCGCACGCGCCATCACGCACATCTGTCTGGGTGTCGCACAGTGGTACCGCCCGGGCGGCGCGAACTCTGTCGCAGAGATCGTCGAGATCTACACGGGAATCTGCCGCGACACCGCGCGCTTCGTTCGCTGAAGCGATGCCGCGGCAGCGCGCCGCCGCGCCAACACATCGTCTTCTGGCCGCCACACCCTAATGATGACCAATAGGATGTGGCGTCCAGAGAATCATGTGCCGACGGCGCCAGTCGTCTATCGGGCGAGCTCCTGCGCCCGCTCAAGCACCTCGGGCACGGCGTGCTCCAGGGTGTGCGCGAAGTCATCGTCCGGGCGCTCCCCCGCCAGCCACCTCGTGTAGATCGCTTCGAGAAACACCGACGATTTCCACAGCGCGAGCGCCTGGTACCAGCGCAGGTCGCTCACGTCGAGGCCCATGCCGCGCGCGTACCGCTCGGCGAGCTGATCGCGCGTGAGGTAGCCGGGCTCACGGGTCGCGCTCGTGAGCTCCATCACTGTGCGCGGCGACGTTGCGTCTGAGTAGGTCGCTGTGAGGTACCCCAGGTCGGCGAGCGGGTCGCCGAGCGTCGCCATCTCCCAGTCGAGCACCGCGAGCACGCTTGGCGGCGACGACTCCCTGAACATCACGTTGCCAAACCGGTAGTCGCCGTGCACGAGCGAGGCGCTCTGCGACACGGGCATCGTCTTCGCGAGCCTCGCCCCCAGCTCCGAGACGAGCGGTAGCTCGCGCCGCGAGACCTGGCCCGCGAGGCCAGTGAAGGTCTTCAGCTGCCGCTCGAGGTACCCGTCGGGGCGGCCGAAGCCCCTGAGGTCAGCCCGGTCGAGGTCGACGCTGTGGAGCGCGACGAGGGTGTCGACGAGCGCCTCAGAGGCGAGGCGCCGCCCATCACTCCCGTCGAACGCGAGAGGTGTCTCGTCGAGCAGGATCACGCCGTCGAGGTACTCCATCACGTAGAAGGGGACGCCGAGCACCTCGGCGTCTGAGCACACCGCGAGGATACGCGGAACCGGGATCCCGACGCGCCCCAGCCCCTGCTGCACGGTGGCCTCCCTGATCATGTCGTGTGTTGACCGCGGCAGTGGCGGGCGCGGGCCGCGCCGCAACACCACGCGGGTCTCGCCGCGCTTGAGGAGGAAGGTGATGTTCGATTGCCCGTCCCCGATCCTTCGCCACGCGATCTCCCCCTCACCGATACCGTGGGCATCGAGGAACGCGGCGACCCGATCCAAGATCAACAGCGGTGGCATTGCGAGCCCGGCCGCGTCGGCGGCCGTCGCGACGACCTCAGCGTTGTGAGTGGCCGCGGTCCCGCCGCTCACAGCGTGCCCCACGTGTCGGCGCCGTGCTCGTCTACGAGGTCGAGGCGGGGCGCACCGGCCTCGACCTCGCGCCGCCTGCGCGACGAGGCACGCTTTGCGATCGCCCACTTGTGCGTCTCGTTCGAGCCGTCATAGATGCGGAAGGGTCGCACCTCGTTCGCGTAGGAGGCGAGCGGCAGCGCGTCGGTCACCCCGTCGCCGCCACAGAGCTGGATCGCGCGGTCGATGACCCGCCCGATCGCGTCAGAGCAGTGCACCTTCGCGACGCCCGAGAGCGCGGCGCCGGCCTTTGGATCCCGCTCGAGTAGGGCCGCCGTGCTGTGAATGATTGCTTCTGACGTCGCGATGTCGATCTCCGACTGCGCGAGCATGTCTTGGGCGACACCGAGGCTCCGCAGGGGTGAGCCGAACAGCTCGCGGCTCGCGGCCCGATCCAGCGCAATGTCTTGCGCTCGCTTCGCGAGGCCGAGCCAGCGCATGCAGTGCGTCAGGCGGGCGGGGCCGAGGCGCACCTGGGCGTACGCGAATCCCTCCCCCGGAGCGCCGAGCACCGCATCGTCTGGCACGAGGCAGTCTTCGAAGTAGAGGTGCGGGTGCCCGCCGGCGATCGCCGTGTCGATCGCGTTGATGGGGTTGCCGACGCGCACGCCCGGGTGGTCCATATCGACGAGAAACATCGTCGCTCCCTCTGGGAACCCCTCTGCGGGGACGGCGGGCGTGCGCACCATGAGGATGCAGTACGCAGCGCCCTCGGCGCCGCTGATGAAGCGCTTGTGCGCGTTGATCTTCCAGCCGCCGTCGACGCGCTCGGCCGAGGACCGCAGGGCCAACGGGTCAGACCCAGCGCCGGGGTGAGGCTCCGTCATGCCGAAACACGACCGCACCCTGCCCTCGCCGAGGGGCCGAAGGTAGCGCTCCTTCTGGGCGTCGGTCGCGATGAGCTCGAGCATGTGCATGTTGCCCTCGTCGGGGGCCATGCAGTTGAGCACCGCAGGCCCGATCGGCGAGTAGCCCGCCTCGATAAAGATCGCTGGCCAGTGCTCGAGCGGCACGCCCTGGCCGCCGTACTCCTCGGCGAGGTGCGGCGCGAAGACACCGGCCGCCTTCGCCTGCTCCATGAGTCGAAGCCGGTTCTCGTGCGAAAGCGTCGTACCGGGCTTGGGCTCGGCAGGAATGACGACGTCACGGATGAACTCGCGCGTGCGCAGGCGCAGCGCATCGTAGGGCTCTGGGAGCGCCGCGGTCATGCCGCACCCCCGACGGTAAGCAAGCCGCCATCGAGCACGAGCGTCTGGCCCGAGACCCACGAGGCGTCGGGTGAGACGAGGTACGAGACGGCGCCCGCGATGTCTTCGGGGGTGCCGAGTCGCTTGAGCGGGTACCCAGCGGCAACATCGGCTTCGCGCCCCTCGTAGAGCGCCTTCGCGAAGTCGGTTTTAACGACGGCCGGCGCGACCGCGTTCACGCGCACCTCGGGGCCGAGCTCGGCGGCGAGCGTCGTGGTCAGGTGGCAGACTGCGGCCTTGGTGACCCCGTACATGCCGATACCTGGCGAGGGGATGTAGCCCGTCACCGACGAGAGATTCACGATCGAGCCGCCGTGCTCGGTGAAGCCGAGCCCCGGGTGGTGATAGGCCGCCTGCGACCAGGCGAGCGTCGAGACAATGTTGACCTCGATGATCTTTCGGGCCGCCGCGAGGTCGACATCGATGAGCTTCCCATAGATCGGGTTGATGCCCGCGTTGTTCACGAGGATGTCGAGGCGCCCCCACTCGGCAGCGACCCGGTCCATCACCTCGGCGCGGTGCTCGGGGTCGTCGGCCTTGCCAGGGACGGCAATGACCTGCCCGGCGGGAAGCGTCGCCGCGGCCTCGCGCAGCGCGTCTTCCGTGCGGGCCGTGATGCAGACTTTCGCCCCGTCTGCGGCGAGCCTCGCTGCGATCGCGAGGCCGATTCCACGGCTCGCCCCCGTCACAATCGCGGTCTTTCCCGCGAGCGGCAGGTTCTTGCTGTCAGTCATGTCAAACTCCATCGTTCGGGGAGGATCGCAGGCGCCCATCGGACCTTACCGATCACTCGCTCGGTCTCACTGTAACCCGAGGAGATTGCCACTCACAACTCCCTGAAATGGCAAAGATGACTCAGTTCGGTGTTACAGGAGTCGCTTCGAGAGCGCCCAGGCGGTGAGTTCGTGTCTGTTCGACAGCTGGAGTTTGCGCAGCACACTCGACACGTGTGTCTCGACGGTCTTCACCGATAGGAATAGCTCAGCGGCAACTTCTTTGTAGGCGTAGCCGCGCGCGATCATGCGCATGACCTCCTGCTCCCGGGCCGTGAGCCGGTCGAGCTCGTCGTCGGCCGCCGCGGTTTCACCGAGGCCCGTGCCGAAGGCGTCGAGCACGAACCCTGCGAGGCGCGGCGAGAACACCGCGTCGCCACCGCGTACGCGAAGAGCGGCGGCGGTCACCTCGGCTCCCGACGCGGTCTTAGTGAGGTACCCGCGAGCGCCCGCTCGAATCACGCTCACAACGTCGTCGGCGGCATCCGAGACGCTCAGCGCCAGGAATCGCGTCTCACCAGTCACGCCGGCGAGGCGCTGAAGCACCTCAGCACCACCGCCGCCGGAGCCGCCCGGAAGGTGCACGTCAAGCAGCACAACGTCGGGGGCGAGGCCGGGGATCAGCGCCACGGCTTCATCGACAGTTGCGGCCTCGCCGACAACCTCGATCTCGGGGCCGAGCTCGGCGCGGAGCCCCGTGCGGAAGATCTGGTGGTCGTCAACGATGACCACGCGAATGGTGGCCGCAGCCTGCGATGCCTCACTCATGAGGTGGCTCCTGTCCCTGCGTCAGCCGCAGTGTCCGTTCTGTTCTCGCGCGGCATCTCGAGCCGCACCGAGGTGCCATTTCCGCCCGGGCCCGGCACAATCTTCGCAGTTCCGCCTGCGCGCGCCATGCGGCCGAGGATCGAGTCGCGAACCCCCATCCGCCCCTCCGGCAAGTGCTCGGGGTCGAGGCCGGGGCCCCGGTCGGTAACGTCGATCGACACACGGGTCGGCGAGACCTCCGCGTACACGGTTACCTCACCCCCCGCGTGCTGGGCTGCGTTCAGCATCGCCTCGCGAGCGGCGGCGACAATCGGCTCGGGCACCACGACCTCGGCACCGACGCCGACGATCTCGAACCGCACGGCGTGCGCGTCCTCGAGGCCAGCCGCGTGGGCTCGGAGCTCTTCAAGCGCAGTCTCCTTCGGCGCACTCACGCCTCCGTCCGCCGCCCGGAACAGCCACTCACGCAGCTCGCGCTCCTGGCCACGGGCGATCCGCGCGACCTCGCTGCCCGGCGCCGAGCGCTGCTGAATCAGCGCGAGCGTCTGCAGCACGGAGTCGTGCAGGTGGGCCGCGATCTCCGACCGCTCGGCCTCGCGCTCACGCCCCGCGCGCTCTGCGATGAGCTCGCGGTTGAGCCGCAGCAACCAGGGAGCGATCGCGAGCGCAACACCAGCCAGTGCGGCGAGCGCAGCCGCCATCACCGTCCAGACGTTCGGGGATTCAGAGGTGACGAAGAACATGAGCACGCCGACCGCCACGAGCGATAGCGCACCGAGTACGCGCGGCACGGGGTTCGACTCAGGCCGGTTGCGGTCAGCGATCTGCCACCAGGTCAGCCCGACGCCAACGAGCACGGCAAGGCCGGGGAGGATCAGGGAGAGCTGCAGCTCAACACCCATCCGCTGTACGACGAGCAGCGCCCCCACGACCAGGAGGCAGGCGCCGAGCAAAAGCTCAGCGATGGGCCACCTCGTGAGCGATCGAGCGGGTTGCTCAGCCGTCGTGGGAGTGGGTATCGCTGCCGCGACCGACGCAGGCACGGCTTCCTTCGCCGGTGCGGCATGCGCCGGCGAAGGCGCCTGCGCCGGCTGGGGCTGACTCGCGGGTGCTGCCTGCGGCGAGCGCGATTCCGGCGCGCCCGCCTTTCCGAGTGTCGCCGCGTCGCGGGTGAGCGCGCGGCGCATCGGCGCCACGGTATCCGCGTCGCCACCGAGGGGTACCGTGCCCCACAGCCACAGATAGAAGATCGCGCCAGCCCCGCCCGCGAGGGTGAGTATCAGCATGCCGACTCGCACGGCCATCACCGGTACGCCAAGGTGCTCAGCAAGCCCGCCGCAGACACCCGCGAGAAGGCGGTCAGACTCCGAGCGCACGAGCATGCGCTTGGGCGGGGTGCTGTAACTCATGTCACTATCAAAGCACCCGTGGTTGGGGTTCACACCCCTCAGGGGCACGAACCAGGGTTCGATCAGGGGGAACCCCCATAGCCCCGGTAGCCTGTTCCGGGCAAACTCGAAGCATGAACCACACTCCTCCCGCAACAGGCGGCACCCCAGAGGGCACTCCCCCGACCGCGCCCTTCGGCGCCGGCTTCTTCGCATGGATCCGTGGCCTCGGTATCGGCCGCGGCGGCGACCGCTGGTTTGCGGGCGTCGCTGGCGGTATCGCGATGCGCGCCGGGATCGATCCAATCATCGTGCGCGGGCTCTTCATCGTGCTCGCTGTCCTCGGCGGCCCGGGCATCGTGCTCTACCTGCTCGGCTGGCTGCTGCTACCCGACCAGGGCGGGCGCATTCACCTGGAGGAGGTCTTCCGGGGGCGAGCGGGGACCGCGGCGGTAGTGGCCACCGTCGCGGTCGGCGTCTTTGTCGTCTTCCCGACGCTGTTCCGCATTCTCGGGGTGACGACCATCGGCGGCTGGAGCATCTGGAACGCCTTCGGTATGCCCCACTGGCTCACGTCCACGATCTCCGTGCTCGTATGGATCGCCGTGATCGCGGTCGCGGGCTACCTCGTGAGCAGGCTCGTACTGCAGCACGGCCGCAAGGTGCGCGACGAGGGGCAGCAGGCCAGCTACGACGCGCCCGCGACTGAGCACCCCGGTGCCCCGACGGCTGACCCTTCGGGCGCGCCGACGGCGCAAGCTCCGCAGCAGACGTATGCCCCGCAGGCGCCCCAGGCCTTCGCCGCGGCACCCTCTGGCTCGTGGCCAGCCCCTGACGCATCTGCCGCCGCAGCAACCCCCGGTGGGGAACAGGACTGGGCAACGCGCTTCACGGAGAAGGCCGATCGGGCCTCCGAGCGGGCCGCCCGCTGGAGCGAAGACGTCGGCAAACAGGCCGACGAGTGGAGCGCCCGATACGCAGCGCAGCACGACATGATGAAGCTCGGCGCCGCGCACGTCGTCATCACGCTCGCACTCGCGCTGCTCGCCGCTGGCGGTGCCTCGTACATCGCGTTCGACATGCAGCTGGACTCGAGCCTCATGGTCACAGCCGCTCTTCTCGGTGCGACAGGTGTGCTCGCCGTTTCGCTGATCGTGGCAGGCATCCGCGGCCGACAGACCGGCTGGGTCGGGTTCTTGGCTGCGTGCGGCGTCATCGCACTGCTCTTCACGGCTGTGCTACCCCAGGGCACGAGGTTCCAGCCCTTCGGCAATGTGCAGGTCACCGCAGATGACACGGGCGCGGTGCTCATCGGCGGAAACACCGACATCGACCTCACGACCCTCGACAGTGCTCCCGGTTGGCGAAACATCGACATCTGGCAGGTCGCTGGCCGCTCAACGATCACGCTCCCCTCGCGCGAAGACGTGAAGCTCACCGTGCGCGTGCTCGCGGGCACGATCGATGCCTCCAATCTCAGCTCGGGCGCTTCAACCGCTGCAGGCCCGTTCCTGTCGCGCACCATCGACACCCGCGACGACGTCTCCGACGAAGCGTCGCAGGTGACCGTGTACCTCCTTGCGGGCAGCGTTCACGTGAACGAAGCCGGTCGTTCAGGCGCCCGGCCGACCGCGAGCGCCGGGTCAGGCACGTCTGAGAATCGGGCCGACCTGCGCGAGGAACTCTCCGACCTCCGAGAGGAGGAGGGCCAGCTCGAGCACGAGCTCGATGCCCCCGGGCTCGGCGAGGTGCGACAAGAGCGGTTGGAGAATACGCTTGACTTCACCCGCGACGAGATCGCAAAGCTAGAGAAGGAGCTCGCACGATGAGCACCGAGCAGAACCCCGCAGACCAGCCCGTCGGCGATGCCGAGGTGACTGATGCGGTTGACGCAGCGGAGGTTGCAGAGGCCGTCGAGACAGCGCCGATGCCCCCGACAGTCCCGATGGCTCCGTCCCCGCCGCTGCCCCCGCTGCCCCCGGCCCAGCAGGCGGCACCGGGCGCGTACGCTCCCCACCCGGCGACCGCGGCAACGACCCCGCTCGGGGAACAGGCAGCACCGACCGCTCACACAGTGAGCGGCCCGACTCCTGTTCCGGCCCCGGCCACGCAAAAGCGCCCTCGCCCACGCACGAGCCCGATTGTGTGGGGTGCGCTGATCCTCGTGTTCTGCGCGTACGTTGCCGTGCGCGCGGCAGGCGGCTCGATCGATGTGACCGCGTGGCTCATCACGACGATCCTCGGCCTCGGAGCGCTCCTACTCGTCGTCGGCGTCGCGGTGCTCGTGCGAAGTTCGGGGGATCGGCGCTAGCGTCGACCCCCGCGATCCTCCGCCCGCTGGTTCGCTAGCGTTCGACCTTCGGAATGGGCCGGGTCTGCGCTGCGAGCCAGTGGAGCGGGATATCGATCGCAACCCGGGTGCCACCGCCAACGTCGGCTCCCCACTGAATTGTCCCGCCGAGCTCGCCCTCGATGAGGGTGCGCACAATCTGGGTGCCGAGCCCATCGCCGACGGTGCCGCCGGGGAGGCCCGTGCCCGTGTCGATGACCTCGACGGCAAGCTTCTCGGGCGTACGATCGGCACGGATGAACACCTCGCCCTCGCGCCCGGCGAGGCCGTGCTCTACCGCGTTCGTCACGATCTCGGTCAGCGCAAGCGCCAACGGCGTCGCGTACTCGGAGGGCAGCTCACCGAACTCGCCCTCCTTGCGCGGGTGCACCGTCGTACCGTGCAGGCTCGCGACCTCGGCCGCGAGGCCAAGCACCCGCTCGAAGACCACGTCGAAGTCGACGATCTGGGCGAGGCCGGTCGACAACGTGTCGTGGACGACCGCGATCGCGGCAACGCGCCGCATCGCCTGGCCGAGCACCTGCTTCGCTTCCTCGCTGCGAGCGCGGCGGGCCTGCACGCGCAGCAGCGATGCGACTGTCTGCAGGTTGTTCTTCACGCGGTGGTGGATCTCGCGGATCGTCGCGTCCTTGGTAATGAGCTCCTGCGCCTGCTGGCGCAGCTCGCTCACGTCGCGCGTCAGCACGACGCCACCGATCCGTTCGCCGTCGCGGAAGACCGGGATCGAGCGCATCGCGACCGAGAGCCCGCGGGCAAAGATCTCCGTGCGCCGAGCGACCTTGCCCTGGCTGATGAGGGGCAGCGACTCGTTCGTGTCGAACTGGCCCTTCAGCACCTCGGCGAGCACCTCCGAGAAGTTCTGGTCTTCTATCTCGTCGCGGTAGCCGAGCATCGTGAACGTCGTCTGCGTGTTCGGGCTCACGAACGTCGCGATGCCGTCGAGGTTCACTCGCACGAGCCCGTCGGTCGCGCGAGGCGCGCCCTGCTGGCCGCCGACACCACCCGGGTTCGGGAATGCGCCGGTCTGAATCATCCCGAGCAGGTCGCTCGCGACCTCGCGGAACGCCGCGGCGATGCGCGAAGCATGCTGCGTGTCGTGAGCACTCGTGTGGACGGTGGCGACTGCGAAGGGGCCGAAGACCTTCCCCTGGCTGTCACGCCTGCTGATCGAGTAGGCGGTCAGCTTCATCGGGTTCTCTTCGTACCAGGCGGGCGACGTCGACGCCGCCGGCTTGCCGGTCTCGAGCGCCTGCTCGACGACCTCGCGCCACTCGGGCCGCAGGAAGTCGCCGATGACGTCGCGGTAGAACAGCGTGATGTACCCGGCTGGCCGACTGTGTGCGACGGCGAGATAGTCGCCGTTCTCTGACGGAACCCACAGCACGATGTCGCTCAGCGCGACGTCGGCGAGCAGCGGAAGATCAAGGGCGAGCAGCTCAAGCCACTCGAGCTCGTCTTCAGTGAGATCGGAGTACTTCGTTGCAAGATTTCGAAGGGTTGCCACGGTCATAGCCTAGAGTACGTGGCCCGCTTTGCGACGCTGCGGCCCGCGCCCACGCGCCAGGCCACCCGGGCGAAAAGTGCGCTTGACCAGCGTTGAGCCAGGCATCGTAATGTGAGTCTTCCAGTCAAACCGCGGTGGGGTGCGGGTCGTATAGCCCGACAGAGGGAGTCCTCACCATGAGTGCGCCGCTTTCTTCGCCTGCCTATTTCGATGCCCCTCGCCCGACACGGCACCGACGGCTCCGCGCGGTCGAGGCAGAAACACCTTCGGATTCGGAGGCTCCCGCCCAGGCATCGCTGCCCCCGCCGCTCCCCGCGCTCGAACCGCGCGTCGTCGGCGCGATTGCGGTGTTCGCCTTCGAGGCCGTTGAGGGCGCGCGCCAGGTCGCGCAGCTTGGCAGGTGGGTCACCGAGACGGTCGCCGCACAGCTCTCTGAGTTGCGCAGCCTCAACGTCGAGCGACGATCCCTCTACCGCGATAACCGCCGCGTCGTGGCCACGATCCTGCGCGTCCGCGCGACGCGCCCAAGCGACGACGTGACCGAGGCCGCCGTCGTGCTCTCAACGCCGAGCCGTTCGCGGGCCGTCGCTCTCAGGTTTGAGGCGATCAGGGGCAGGTGGCAGGCGACCTCGATCACCGTGCTGTAGCCGGTGCTGTAGCCGGTGCTGTAGCCGGCACTCCGAGTTCGCTATATCGAACTCCAAAAACACGATATTCCGAGGTCTCACAGGGGCTATTCCCTCACGCAAAATCCCTGTTACCGTTGCCCTTTGGCCCTCCCGGGGCCGCACAACACGCAGTACATTTCAGAAAGGCGACCGTGAGTCTCCCCGCGCAACCCAGCGACATTTCCCGCCCCCACGACTACGACCACCGGCACGCCGATGTCTCGTCGGGTTGGCTGCGCGCGACCGTGTTTGGCGCGATGGATGGGCTCGTGTCGAACATCGGCCTCATCGCCGGCATCGCGGCCGCAGGCGCTTCGAACACTATCGTCGCCATCACCGGCATCTCGGGGCTCATCGCTGGCGCAATCTCGATGGCACTCGGCGAATACACCTCAGTTCGCACCGCAAACGAACAGCTCGACGCCGAAGTCATCACCGAGCGGCAGGCGCACACGCGCAACCCCGTTGGCGAGCAGGCCGAGCTTTCGGCGCTCTTCGCGAAGCTCGGGATGGAGCAGCACACCGCCGACGAGGCCGCCTCGCAGGTACACGCGAACAGCGAGAGCGCCGTGCGCGTCCACCTGGCGCACGAGCTCGGCCTGAGCCTCGATGACCGCCCGTCGCCGTGGGTCGCGGCGTTCTCGTCACTCCTCTCGTTTGGTGTCGGCGCGTTCATTCCGATCATCCCGTTCGTGTTCGGCTTCGGAAACCTCTGGGTCGGGCTCGCCTTCGGCGGCGCAGGCCTCCTCCTTGCCGGCGCGCTGGCCGCGACCACCACGAAGCGCAACTGGCTCGCGGGCGCTGCCCGACAGCTGCTCTTCGGCGGCATCGCCGTCACCGCGACCTACACGATCGGCATGCTCCTCGGGGTCTCCAACATTTAGCAGGCTTCTACGGCCGCGGCCAACGCCCGCACGGCGCCCGGCGGGCGTAGGCTTAACTCCGTGCCAGACGCCGAATTCACCGAAGCCGTGCTCGCGGTCGTTGGGGAGATCCCAGCGGGCCGCGTCATGACGTACGGCGACGTCGCCCTCGCAGTCGGCTCGAACGCACCCCGCGCGGTCGGCCGCGTGATGGCGCTGTTCGGCCACGCGGTGACCTGGTGGCGTGTCGTCCCGGCGAGCGGACTGCCACCTCAGGGGCACGCACGCGATGCGCTCCCGCGCTACCGCGAAGAGGGCACCCCGCTTCGGTCGGTCGCGTCTCCCGATGACTACCGCATCGCACTCTCAGCCGCCCGGCTGCCCTACACCCACGAAATCTACGCAGAGGTACAGCTGTGAACGAGTCACCAGCAGACGACCAGACCACGGCCCCGGCGAAGATCCTTCTCGGGTTCACTCGCGGCGTCGCCCCCTCAAAGTGGGAGCGTAGGTGGAACGCGATCTCGCCCGACCACCCCCTCACGATCGTGCCGTTCCCGGCCCCTTACGGTCGCCCCGAGGGCGCCGACGAGTTCGATATGACGCTCGAGCGGACCGCACCTGGCAGCGCACCCGTGGGCTCCGCGAGCGAGGGATCCCGAACCCACCACGCGCTCCGCCTCTACGACGAGGCGCTCGCGCTCGTCCTCCCCAAAGGCCACGAGCTGAAGGGGAGCGAGAGCGTGTCTCTGGCTGACATTGCCGACGTGCGGATCCTCGACCACCCCGACCACGCGCCCGACTGGCCGGCCGCTGAGCCGTGGGCAGACCCCGCATGGATGCCCTCGGACGTTCACGCCGCGCTCGCGATCGTGGCGACCGGCCTCGGCGGGATCCTGATGCCGGCCCCGCTCGCTCGCCACATCATCGACAAGCGCGCGCACATCGCGATCCGCCTCGCCGAACCGATCGTCGGCGGCACCGTCTGGGCGAGCTGGCGGGTTGAGCGCGACGCTCCCGATATGCAGCACCTCGCGGGCGTCATGCGTGGCCGCACCGCCCGTTCGTCGCGAGGCTCGGCAGACGACGCATCGGGTGGGTCTGCGAGCGGGCGCCCCTCGAAGGCTGAGAAGGCGGCGAAGACCGGGAACCGGCAGGCGCAGCCCGCGAAAGCGAAGTCGAAGCTGAAGCCGAACTCGCGCGGCGCTCAGCTGCAGGCGGCGACCGAGAAACGCGAGCGTGAGAAGGCTGCCCGCCGTAAGGCCAAGCGGAAGTAGCGGGTCTCGCCGCGCCTGCCGCGGTTGCGCTTGCCGCTGTCGTGCCTGCCGCTTTGGCCCTAGGGCTTCGCTCTCCCCGAGGGCAGGGCGAACAGCACGAGGCTTGCCCCGATCAGGCAGACGCCCACAATCCCACCGCCAGCAAGTCGCTCTCCGACGATCAGCGCAGCGAACCCGGCGGCGATGACCGGCTCCGACAGCGTCAGTACGGTCGCCGTGGTCGCGTCGACGTGGCGCAGCGCGAGCCCGAACAGCACGTAACCGAGAAACATCGGCACGAGCGCCATGTATGCACCGACCCCGAAGGTGCGCCACGAGCTCAGCAGCGGGCCGCCCGTCGCGATAAGCACGGGCATGAGCAGGAGACCGCCGAGGCCGAACACGGCCCCCATCGCGACGCGTGAATCGACGCCGGGCCCGATGAGCCGGTGGGCCGCCCAAGCGTACCCGGCGTAGCTTAAGCCCGCAATGAGGCCGAGCCCGACGCCGAGGCCGACCTGCCCGGTGCCGCCCGTCGCCGCGTGCCCGCCGAAGAGGCTGAGCACCGCCATCCCGGAAAGACCCAGAGCAGCCGCGAGGAGCCACCTTCGGGCGGGACGCTTGCGGTCGATCGCCCAGTCAAGCAGCGCTGCGAACACCGGGGCAGACCCGAGTGAGACGACCGTGCCGATCGTGACCCCCGCGGTGTGCATGCTGCTGTAGAACGCGAGCGGGTAGGTGAAGACGCCGAGTCCGCCGAACAGCACGAGACCCCACCTCGCGCGCAGGTTCGGCAGGGCCCGCACCAGCCCTCGCCCAGCGACGACGGCCTGGAGCAGCCCGCCGACACCGAGCGCGACCGCCCCGATCGCGAGCGGGCCGACCTCGGGTGCGAACGTCGCGGCAGTGCCCGTAGTGCCCCACAGGAGGGATGCGAGGAGAACGAGGAGAACGCCGAGCCCTGGGCGCACAGATGAAGCGGATGACATCACCCCAGCATAGTAGACAGATCGGTCTACCTTGCTACACTTGGGGGCAGCGTCTCACACCAGGGAGGGCCCCGTGAACACCGCGTCCGCTTCTGCGACATCCGCCGCGTCCACCGTCTCCGCGGCTTCCACCGCCACGAAGCGCAGGCCTGCCCGCGATCGGCTACTTCAGGCAGCCTCTGAGGAGTTCTACGCCTCCGGGGTCACGGGAACGGGCATCGACACGATTATTGCGACCGCCGGCGTCGCGAAGAAGAGCCTGTACAACAACTTCGACTCGAAGGACGCGCTCGTCGCTGCCTACCTTGAGGAGCGCCACCGCGAGTGGCTCGCCCTCTTCGAGGCCCGCCTTGCCAAGGCTGCGACTCCGGCCGAACGCGTCCTCGCGGTGTTCGATGCGTACGCAGACCACGTGCACTTCGACTACCGCGACGGCTGGCGGGGCTGCGGGCTACTCAACGCGGCCGCCGAGCTTCCCGTCGGGCACCCGGGGCGGGCAGCGGTGCGGGCACACAAGGACGAGGTCGAGGGGCTACTCAGAGAGCACCTCGCCGAGATCACCGAGACCCCCGCCCCGTTGGCGGCACACCTCTCCTTGCTGCTCGAGGGGTCGATGGCGAAGTCGGGGCTCGAGGGCACCGACGCGTGGGTCCAGACGGCGCGCGGGCTCGCAGAGGCGCTGCTGCGGAGCTGAGGCGTTCCGCGCTGCCCCGCCCCGCCCCGCCCCGCCCCGAGGACTTTCTCTCGGTTTTGACGTAGTTCACCGACCTCAAACTACGTCAAAACGCAGACAAAGTTGGCACGCACGGAGCGCGCGTTCGCGGACACGCTCACCCCTACGCCGACTGCACCTCGCGGGTCGCCTCAACGAACGCCGTCACGCAGGCGCGAATCTGTTCCTCCGTGTGGGCCGCAGACAGCTGCACGCGAATTCGCGCCTCGCCGCGTGGAACGACGGGGAAGCTGAAGGCCGTCACGAACACCCCGCGGCGCTGCAACTCGGCGGCAACCTGGGCCGTCACGGCGGCGTCTCCGAACATCACCGGCACGATCGGGTGGTTGCCCGGGAGCAGTTCGAAGCCGGCCTCCGCCATCAGCGACCGGAAGAGCTCAGCGTTCTGCTGCAGCCGCACCCGCGCGTCGCCAGCCCCCTCGACGAGATCGAGTGCCGCGAGCGAGCCGGCGACGATCGCCGGGGCGAGGGTGTTCGAGAAGAGGTACGGCCGCGCGCGCTGGCGGAGCAGCTGTACAATCTCGCCGTGGCCCGACACGTAACCACCTGAGGCCCCGCCGAGGGCCTTGCCGAGCGTGCCAGTGAGAATGTCGACGCGGTCCGCGACTCCGCAGAGCTCGGGGGTACCGGCGCCGGTCTCCCCCATGAAGCCGACCGCGTGCGAATCGTCGACAAGCACGAGCGCGTCGTACTTATCGGCCAGGTCGCAGATCGCCTCAAGCGGGGCGACGAAGCCGTCCATCGAGAACACGCCATCGGTGACGATCACCCGGAACCGGGCGTCTGCGGCCTCCTGCAGGCGGGCCTCAAGCTCTTCCATGTCACAGTTCGCGTACCGGTAGCGGCGGGCCTTCGACAGCCTGATGCCGTCGATGAGCGACGCGTGGTTGAGCGCGTCCGAAATGATCGCGTCCTCCGCGCCGAAGAGTGTCTCGAAGACGCCGCCGTTCGCGTCGAAGCACGAGGCGAACAGGATCGTCTCCTCGGTCCCAAGGAAGCTCGAGAGCCGCGACTCAAGTTCGAGGTGTTGATCCTGCGTACCGCAGATGAACCGCACGCTCGCGAGGCCGTACCCCCACTCGTCGAGCGCGGTGTGCGCCGCGGCGACGATTGCCGGGTGGTCAGCGAGGCCGAGGTAGTTGTTCGCGCAGAAGTTCAGCACCTGCGTGTCGCCCACGGTGATCTCGGGGCCCTGCGGGCCAGCGATGCCGCGCTCGCGTTTGAACAGCCCTGCGCCCTCGATCTCTGCGAGCTCCGCGTTCAGGTGTGCTTTGAATGCTCCGTACATTACAGTTCCGTCCAGTCGAGGATGATTTTTCCGGTCGTCGCTGAGCGCGCGGCGTCAAAGCCCCGCTGCCAGTCACGCGCGGGGATGGTGTCGGCGATCACCGACGAGATGCGCTCGCGCAGCTGCTCACTCGTCTCGAGCATCGCCGCCATCGCGTTCCAGGTCTCGAACATCTCGCGCCCGTAGATGCCCTTCAGCGTGATCATGTGGGTCACGACCTTCGCCCAGTCGATCGCGAACTCTTCCGTTGGCAGCCCGAGCATCGCGATCCTGCCACCGTGGTTCATGTTCTCGAGCATGCCGGGCAGAGCGGGGCTCGCGCCGCTCATCTCGAACCCAATATCGAAGCCCTCGCGCATACCGAGCTGCGTCTGCGCGTCACGGATCGATTCGCTCGCGACGTTGACCGTCGCGTGAGCGCCCAGGCCACGTGCGAGCTCAAGCCGGGCGTCACTGATGTCGGTAGCAACGACGTAGCGCGCGCCGACGTGGCGGGCGACGGCGACAGACATGAGCCCGATCGGACCGCAGCCGCTCACGAGCACATCCTCTCCGACGAGCGGGAACGCGAGCGCCGTGTGCACCGCGTTGCCGAGCGGGTCGAAGATCGCACCGAGCTCGGGCGAGATCGTGTCGGAGTGTACCCAGACGTTACTCGCGGGCAGCGACAGGTATTCGGCGAACGCACCGTCGCGGTGCAGGCCGAGCCCCTTCGTGCGGATACACATTTGGCGGCGGCCCGCCCGGCAGTTACGGCAGGTGCCGCAAACGATATGGCCCTCGCCCGAGACGCGGTCGCCGACGCGCACGTCGCGCACGCCAGCGCCAATCTCGATGACCTCACCGTAGAACTCGTGCCCGGGAATCAGCGGGGCGGCGATGTTATTCGCGGCCCAGGCGTCCCACTCCAAGATGTGCAGGTCGGTGCCGCAGATGCCGGTGCGAAGGACGCGGATGACGACATCGTCGGGGCCGCATTCGGGATCGGGGACGTCGGTGAGGACGAGGCCTGGCCCCGCCTCCGGTTTCGTGAGTGCTCGCATAGAGCTATTTCGCCACGGAACACACTTCAGAACAAGATGCTCTTTCTTTAGTTTTTATTAAGCTAGAGCTAAAGAAAGGCGGCGGCATGGAGATCTACCAGCTCGAGATTCTGCGCGAGCTCGGCACACTGGGAAGCGTCACCGCCGTCGCCGAGAGCCTGCGCGTGACGCCCTCGGCGGTCTCACAGCAGCTGTCCGCCCTGCAGCGCGGCTTCCGCGCGCCCCTCACCCGCCGAGACGGGCGCACGCTCGTGCTCACCGAGGCAGGCCACGCACTCGCCAGGGCAGGAACCGGCGTCATCGAGGCGATGGCGGCGGCGGCCGGCGCGGTTGAGGCCTTCGAGCAGGAGCCCGCGGGCATCGTCACCGTCAGCGGGTTCCACAGCGCCTCCCAGGCGATCTTCGGCGGGCTGCTCGGAGAGCTGCGGGGTGTTGAAGCCGCGCCCGATCTCAGACTGTCTGACGAGGACGTGGCGCAGGAGGAGTTTCCGCTCCTCACCGCGAGCTACGACCTCGTCATCGCCCACAGGCTTGAGCACAGCCCGCCGTGGCCCGAAGCCGGGCTTCGGGTGATCCGGCTCGCGCAAGAGCCGCTCGACATCGCGCTCCCGGTGGGCCACCCGCTCACGGATAGGGATCACCTCACGCCGTCCGACGTCGCCGGTGAGGCGTGGGTGACGAGCCGGGCTGGCTACTCCCCTGACGACCTCCTCGGCGCCATCGCAGCGGTCGCCGATCGCTCGGTCAAGGTGGTGCACCGCATCAACGACTACGGCTCAGTCGCGTCGATCGTGGCGACGGGCGACGCGATCGGCATGGTGCCGCGCTACACGGTCGGCTCGGCCCTCGCAGGGCTCGTGCTCCGCCCGCTCCAGGGAGTGAACGCGACCCGCGCGATCGACCTGCTTACACGCCCCGAGACCCTGCACCGCCGCTCCGTTCAGGTAACGGTGACGGCGCTCCGCACCGCGATGGATCGCTTGGTCAGCGCGGGCGAAGCAAGGCGCTAGAGCTGGCTCGCGGGCACGTCGAAGGTGCCGCACGAGGTCGGCCCCTGCTCGTAGCCCACCATGAACCAGCGCTGACGCTGTTCAGAGGTGCCGTGGGTGAAGCGCTCGGGGTCGACGCGCATGCCCGAGGACTGCATGATGTGGTCATCGCCAACGGCGGCCGCGGCGCTCAGCGCGTCGTTGATCTCAGACTGCGTGACGGGCTTCAGGAACGGCACGCCGCTGTCGTCGGTGACGGTCTGGGCCGCGCCCACCCACGCCCCCGCGAAGCAGTCGGCCTGCAGCTCGAGCCGCACCGAGCCCGAGGTCGCGCCCGAGTCACGGCCGGCCTGGTTCAGCGAGCCGGTGATGTTTGAGATGTGGTGGCCCCACTCGTGCGCGAGCACGTACATCTCGGCCAGCGGCCCGCCCGACGCGCCATAGTCAGAGCGCAGCGTGTTGAAGAACGCGGTATCGACGTAGATCCGCTCCTCCGGCGGGCAGTAGAACGGCCCGGTCGCTGCCGATGCCGTGCCGCACTGCGACTGGGTCTGGCCACTGAAGAGGGCGACCGGCTGCGGGCCGCGGTAGTTGCCGACCTGGGTGCTCCAGTAGCGGTTGAGCGAATCGCTCGTTGCGGTCATACGGCACTCGACGTTTGCGTTCGCGTCAGCGCCCGTCTTACAGTTCTCGACCGCGACGACCTGCTCGCTCGACGACCCGCCGCCGCCTGAGCTCAGCGCCGGCGCGAGGCCCGTGAGGTCAACGCCGAGAAGCTGCGAGCCGAGAAACAGCACGAGCATGAGCCCGATGCCGCCGCCACCAACGGCCAAGCCTGTGCGGCGCCCGCCGCCACTGCGCTTCTGCACCTGACTCGTGTCGATGCGAACGTTCTCGTTGAATGTCATGCTCGAATATTATCCCGTCGGCGGCGCATCGCCCACTGCAGAGTGTCGAGCCCGAGCGTGCCAAGCGCAAGCGCACGATCGTGGAACGATGCCAGCGTGAATCCGGGCTCACTTTCCGCCTCTGCCCGAAGCCCGAGCCATTGACGCTCCCCCACTTTGTAGGAGCTCGCCTGACCTGGCCAACCGAGGTAGCGGAGCACCTCAAAACGGAGCGCTTCGGGGCGCATGGTCACGTTGCTCGCCATGAAGTCATAGACTCGCTCGGCCGTCCACGCTCCCCCGTCGGGGGCACGCTTGCCGAGATGCAAGCCGATGTCAACGACCACTCGGGCGGCCCGCATCCGCTGCGCGTCGAGCATGCCGAGGCGGGCCCCGGGGTCCTCAAGGAACCCGAGCTCGACCATGAGGCGCTCAGCGTAGAGCGCCCACCCCTCGAGGTGCCCCGACGATCCTGCCCGGGTGCGCCGCCATGCGTTCAATTCGCCTCGTCGTGCGACGGCCCCGCCAAGCTGTAGGTGATGGCCGGGTACTCCCTCGTGGTAGACCGTGGTGAGCTCGCGCCAGGTTCGAAACTCGGTTACGCCGTCGGGCACGGTCCACCACATGCTGCCGGGCCTGGCGAAGTCGTCGCTCGGGGCCGTGTAGTAAATCCCGCCCTCACGGGTCGGCGCGATGCGGCAATCCAGCCTGCGGAGCTCGCTCGGGATCGCAAAGACCGTCCCGTCGAGCGTTTCGATGGCCTCGTCGCTCCTTTCCTGCAGCCACCGCTGGAGGGCTTCCTCCCCGTGGATGATTCTTCGGGGATCCTGGTCGAGCAGAGCGATCGCCTCCCCGGGTGACGCGCCCGGCGCGATGGCTTCGGCGGCCGACCGCTGTTCGGCGGCGATGCTGTCGATCTCGGCGAGCGCCCACTCGTAGGTCTCATCGGCGTCGATGTCGGTGCCGAGGAAGTCACGGGCGGCAAGCGCGTAATGGTCGCGACCAACGGCGTCGTCGGCGTGGGTCATCGGCGCGAGCTGCTCACGCAGGTATCGAGCGAACGCCGCGTATGCGCGGGCAGCGCCAGCGGCTCCCTCACCCACCTCAGCCACCAGGGCGCGGCCGGACGAAGTCCAGGTCTTGGACGCGTCGCTGGCGGCATCACCGAGCCGTGGGAAGTACTCGGCAGCGAACCGGTCGGCTTGAGCTGCGACCGCGAGCGCCTGCCGCTGCGCGGGTCCGTTGCCGCGCGAGGCGCCAAGTTCCAGGGACTGCACGTACCCAGAAAGTGCCGCGGGGACCGCCGCCAGCCGCCGAGAAATCGACCCCCAGTCGCCCTCCGTCGCTCGCGGCATGAGGTCAAACGCCTGGCGAATGAGTTGCGCGGGCGTTTCAAGCACCGTCAGGTCTCGCAGCGCGAGGCCCGCCTCGACGCGGGCAACCTGAGTGTCGAGACGATCGCGCAGTTCGCGCACCGTGACGTCATCGGTCTCGTCTGCGGGGGCCGCGCGCTCCAGTTCCGAGCGCACCGCACGAGCTTCAGCGGCGGCCTGGGCCGCCCCGTCCGGCGAGTAGTCGCCGAAGGTCGTCGCCGATTCGGGTCGCCCGAGCTTGGTGCCGAGCACCGGGTCGAGCGCGACCTCGGTGTCAAGCCAGCGCTCGGCGATAGCGTCGATGGCCGTGGGCTGCCGAGAGCCGGAGATCGCTCCGAGTTGCTGCTGAGGGCTCATGGTGCGGTCACCTTTCTGGGCCCCCGGTGTGGGAGCCGCTGGGCTGGGAGATTAGTCTGTGGGTGTGAGCAAGGAACGAGACGCCCCGAACGCCGAGGTCGCCGCGCTGGGTCGCGAGCTGCGCGACGAGCGCCAGCGACAGGGATTGAGCCTGAATGCGTTGAGCCAGCGCTCGGGCGTCAGCTTCGGTCTGATCAGCCAGCTTGAACGCGGGCTTGGCAACCCCTCGTTCCTCGCACTGAAGCGGCTCGCCGAGGCGCTCGGGATCCCGATCTCGCGTTTTCTTGAGGGCGGCGCAGACCGCGACGACCTTGTCGTGCGCGCCGACGAGCGCACTCTGCTTCCCGTCCTTGAGAGCGAGCCCGAAAGCCAGCTCGTCGTGCGTGAGCTCCTCACGCCCGGCCGGAGGTCGTCGCTGCAGGTGATTCGCAGCACGCTGCCGCCTGGCTTCACAAACGAGGGCAAGGCGTTCCGTCATCTGGGAACCGAATGCGTCGTCGTCGAGTCCGGCACGCTCACCGTCGTGCATGGCGAGCGTCGAGTTGAACTTGAGCCCGGCGACGCCATCACCTATCCGTGCTCTGTCCCACACTGGTGGGCGAACACGACCACGGAGCCGTGCGTCGTGCTCGGAGCCGTGACCCCGTTCGAGCAGTAACCCTGGCAGGCGGCTCATCACCCAGCCGCCCGCCGTTCGTCAAGGGCGAGATCGAGCAGCCTTGCGAGTTCGTCGATCGGCCGCACGTGGTCGTCCGCGCGCAGATCGATCGCGAGGGGCGCGTCGCGAGGAGTCGGTACGTCCGCCGATACACGCTCAGGGGGTGGGGCGATCCCGACAAGCAACGCAGCCGACTGCCTGCCGCGAAGATCTCCGCCCGCAGCGTCACCTGCGGCGAGCGCGGCGACTACGCGGCGCGAGAACCCTGCGAGGGCCCGTTCACCCTCCACGACGCCTTCGTCGGGTGTGCCCTCGAACGCAGCGACCATCGCGGCGAGCACCCCGGGTCCGGGCAGAAGGTTGCCGAGCACGACGAACCCGTCCCCCGCTTTGCTTCCTGCCCACGCCGTGCAGGCGTCTCCGGTGTGCGCGGAGACGGCGCCGTCCGCCGTCACCACGGCGGCCTGCCGCCACGCCGCGCCAGAATCCCAGTCGGGGATGCGCGCAATTGCCGTCGACGGTGACGCTCCCGAGGCGACCGCGTCGAGCAGCAACCCTCGCAGCGATCGGTTCGTGTAGGCCTGGCTTGCTGCGGCCCCGACGCCGACTCGCAGGGCAGGCACGCCCGCGCCAACCGCGAGTGAGCGACTCGCAGTCGCCGCGGCGAGTAGGCCCCTCGTTGGATCGCTCGCCAGGATGGTAAATGTCATGTCGCTGCTTCCTCGGGTTGACGCGAGCCCGTTTTCGATGTTGACTATCGCAATAATGATGATTCCATCATAAAAATGATATTTCCGCCCACTCACGCAGAGGATCAGTGCCGATGAAGTCACGCACACTACTCCCAGGAGTCGCCCTGCTGGGCGCCCTCGTTCTCGCAGGCTGCTCGACAGGCACCGCCGTTGACCTCGACGGCGGTGGCACCGGCGGAGCCTCCGGCGCCGTGCTGACGGCGGCCATCGCTGGCGAGCCGGACCAGCTCGACCCGCACAAAACCACCGCCTACTTCTCGTTTGAGGTGCTCGAGAATGTCTTTGACACGCTCGTGCAGCCAGACGAAAACCTCGAAATGCAGCCGGCGCTCGCAGAGAGCTGGGACCTGAGCGACGACCAGCTCACCTGGACGTTCCACCTGCGTGAGGGCGTGACGTTCCACGACGGCTCACCGTTCACCTCCGCGGACGTCGCGTACTCGCTCAACCGAATCATCGACGACGAGCTCGCCAACGCCTGGCGCCTCAGCGCAATCACCGGGATCGAGACGCCAGACGACATGACCGTTGTCATCTCAGTCGCGCAACCTACCCCGAACCTGCTGTCGAGTCTCGGCGGGTTCAAGGGCATGGCGATTGTGCAGCGCGAGAACGTCGAAAGCGGCGACATCACCACAAAGCCGATAGGCACCGGCCCCTTCTCACTCACGAGCTACACTCAGGGCGACAGCATCAAGCTCGCAGCGAACCCGAACTACTGGGATGGGGCACCCCAGGTCGGCGGCGTGAACTTCTCCTTCCTCTCCGAGGGGAACACTGCGATCGCCGCGCTGAAGAGCGAGGAGATCGACTGGACCGACTCGATTCCTGCCCAGCAGATCGAGCAGCTTGGCGGCGATTCCGCCCTCGAAATCGGCGTCGAACCAAGCACGGACTACTGGTATCTCGCACTGAATGAACAGCACGAGCCATACGGTGACGTCCGCGTGCGGCAGGCAATCGCCTACGCCATCGATCGGGAGGCGATCGCCCAGGTCACGAGCTACGGGACCGCCGCGACGAACCAGCTCGCGATCCCCAAGCAGAGCGCCTGGTACACCGAGTTCGACGAGTTCAGCACGAATGTCGACAAGTCCAAGAAGCTGCTCGCTGAGGCAGGAGTCGACGGTTCGACGCTCACGCTCGACCTGCTCGCGTCGTCGGACTACCCGGAGACCGTCACCGCCGCGCAGGTGATCGCCGATAACCTCGCGCCGCTCGGTATCGATGTCTCGATCCGGCAGCCCGATTTCGCCACCTGGCTCGACGAGCAGAACAGCGGCAACTTCGACATGCTCATGATGGCCTGGCTCGGCAACATTGACCCTGACGACTTCTACTACGCACAGCACCACTCGAAGGGCGCAAGCAATGCGCAGGGGTACAGCAACCCCAAGGTCGACGAGCTGCTCGACGCTGGCCGCACCGAGACCGACGTCGACGCCCGCAAGAAGCTCTACGACGAGGCTGCGACCCTCATTGCCCAGGAAGCCAGCTACATCTACCTCTACAACCCCTCGGTCGTTCAGGCCTGGCTCCCTAGCGTCAAGGGGTACGAGGTGCGAAGCGACCGGGCTGTCCGCTTCAAGGATGTGAGTCTCGCCGAATGACGTCCACGCTGACAAGCCGAGTCACCGGCTCGGCAACCCTGCGATTCCTCGGGAAGCGGCTCCTCCACACGGTCGTCGTGCTCCTCGGTGTGCTCGTGCTCGTGTTCACGCTCATCCACCTGGTGCCGGGCGACCCGGTCCGTATTGCGCTCGGCACGCGATACACCCAGGAATCGTATGACGCACTGCGGGCCGCCTCAGGGCTCGACCGGCCACTGATCGAGCAGTTCTTCGCCTACGTCGGCCACGCGCTCACGGGCGATCTCGGCGTCAGCTTTAGGAATGGCCAGCCGGTCACCGAGATCCTGCTCGAGCGGCTCCCTGCGACCCTGTCGCTCGCTGGCGTCGGCATGCTCATCGCGCTACTCATCTCGATTCCAGCCGGAACGTTCTCGGCGCTCAAGGAGGGCACTGTCGGCGACGGCATCGTCCGAGTGTTCAGCCAGTTCGGCGTCTCGATCCCAGATTTCTGGATGGGCATGCTGCTCATCACACTGTTCTCGACGATTCTGGGCTGGCTACCGCCGTCAGGGTACGTCGCGTTCGGCGAGGATCCGGGAGAATGGCTCCGGCGCGTTTTCACCCCTGCCCTGACCGTCGGCCTCGTCGCCGGCTCGATCATGACGCGCTACGTGCGCGGTGCGGTGCTTGAGGTCGCTGAGGCAGCGTACGTCCGCACGGCACGCTCGAAGGGGCTGCGGCCCGCGGTCGTGACGGGTGTGCACATCGCCCGGAACGCGTTCATTCCGATCCTCACAATCACCGGCATCCAGCTGGCGACGATGCTCGGCGGCGTGCTCGTCGTCGAGGTCGTGTTCGCGTGGCCGGGGCTCGGCCGGCTCGTCTACGACTCGGTCGCCTCCCGCGACTACCCGGTCGTGCAGGGTGCGGTGCTGCTCATCGCCATCGCGTTCCTCCTCGTCAACCTCGTTGTCGACGCACTGTATGCCCTCATCGACCCGAGGATTCGACTGTCATGACCGCTCCAGACACCGTCGCAATCGCGACCGCACCCACACTCGCTGATGGCAGCCGCCCGTCGGCCTTCCGGCTGTTCCTTCGAAGCCCCGTGAGCGTCGTCGGCAGCCTCGTGCTCCTCGTAATGATCGCCGCAGCGCTCGTCGGGCCGGCGCTCGCGCCCTACGGCGTAAACGAGACTGATATCGCTGGCGCGCTCAAGGCACCGAGCGCCGAGCACTGGTTCGGGACAGATGACCTCGGCCGAGACGTGTTCTCGCGCGTCGTCATCGCCGCGCAAGTATCGCTGCGCGTCGCCGTCATCAGCGTCGCCATCGCACTCGTGTTGGGGGTGCTCCTCGGCATCGTCTCCGGCTATGCGGGCGGCTGGGCTGACGGGATTCTCATGCGAATCGTTGACGTGATGTTTGCGTTCCCGATGCTTATCCTCGCGCTCGCGATTGTCGCGGTGCTCGGCCCCGGCGCAAACACCGCGACCATCGCTATCGGCGTCGTCTACGTGCCGATCTTCGCTCGCGTTGCCAGAGCCAGCACGCTCAGCGTGCGCTCGGAACCCTTCGTCCGAGCGTCACAGACCATGGGGACGGGCACTGGCAGGATTCTCGTAAAGCACATCCTCCCCAACATTTCGGGCCCGATCATCGTGCAGACCTCGCTCTCCCTTGCATTCGCGATCCTGTCCGAGGCCGCGCTCTCGTTCCTGGGGCTCGGCGTGCAGCCGCCGCAGCCGTCGTGGGGTCGGATGCTCTTCGAAGCGCAATCGTTTCTGGGCACTGCCTGGTGGCTCGCGGTCTTCCCGGGGCTCGCGATCTTTCTCACCGTACTGTCCTGCAACCTCGTCGGCGACGGCCTCCGTGACGTCCTCGATCCCAAGCAGCGCAGCGTTATCGAATCAAGGAGCGCTCGCCGATGAGCCACACAGACACCCCCGTTCTCTCCGTGCAGGATCTGCGCGTCACCATCGGAGCAACCGAGCTCGTGCACGGCGTCTCGTTCGACGTCCACGACGGGCAGACCGTCGGCATTGTCGGTGAGTCCGGCTCCGGCAAGTCGCTGAGCGTGCTCAGCGCGACCCGCCTGCTCGACCTCCCGCACCAGCGGGTGACCGGGCGGTCACTGCTCCGCGGCGATGACCTCGTCACCGCGCCCAAAGCGAAGCTCAGGCGGGTGCACGGGCCGGAGGTCGGGTTCGTTTTCCAGGATCCCAGCACGTCGCTGAACCCGCTCCTCACGCTTGAACGGCAGCTGACTGAGGGGCCCGAGACGCACCTCAGGCTCAGCCACCGCGCGGCCCGCACGCGGGCGATCGAGCTGTTGGAGGCCGTCGGGCTCCCGGACCCTGAGCGCCGGCTGCAGGCCTACCCGCATCAGCTCTCAGGCGGCCAGCGCCAGCGCGTGATGATCGCGATCGCACTCGCCTGCGACCCGTCGCTGCTTATCGCCGATGAGCCGACCACGGCGCTTGATGTCACGACGCAGGCGCAGATCATCGACCTCGTCCGAGAGATGCAGCGCGAGCGTGGCATGGCAGTTGTGTGGATCAGCCACGATCTTGGCGTGATTGGTCAGGTCGCGACCGACGTCACCGTGCTGTACCGGGGCGACGCCGTCGAGCAGCGGCCGGTGCTCGACCTCTTCGACCGGCCTGAGCACGACTACACGAAGCGACTCCTCGCCAGCCGGCCCTCGCTGTCGAGTCCGCCGCCCGAGCCCGCGCCCGCCGACGCAGCGCCCGTGCTCGAGGTGTCTGACCTCAACGTCAGGTTCCCGGTGAAGTCCAAGACTGGCACCACCTGGGTGCACGCGGTGAGAGACGTGAGCTTCACCATCACCCGAGGGACGACGCTTGGGCTCGTTGGCGAGTCAGGGTCGGGCAAGTCAACCATTGCTGGCGCGCTCACCGGCCAGGTGTCGCCCGAGAGCGGCTCGGTCTCCCTCGCGGGCTCCAACGTGCTCGCCGCCCGAGGGGGCGAACTGCGCGGGATCCGCCGGAGGCTGGCGATGGTTTTCCAGGACCCCTTCTCTGCGCTGAACCCACGCACGACAGTATCCGAGGCGATTTCCGAGCCGCTCATTGTGCACGGGCTGCGCGACGGCAAACACGCCCGCGCTGCGCGCGTCGCGGAGCTCCTCGAACAGGTCAATCTGCCGGCAGAGTTTGCGTCGCGCTACCCACACGAGATGTCTGGCGGCCAGCGACAGCGGGTCTGCATCGCGCGCGCGCTCGCCTGCGAGCCTGACGTCCTGATCCTCGACGAGTCGACCGCGTCGCTCGATGTTTCGATCCAGGCCGATGTCATGGCGCTGCTCAAGCGGCTCCAGCGCGAGCTCGGGTTGGCCTATCTCTTCATCGCGCACGACCTCGCCGTCGTACACGAGATGAGCCACGAGGTCATGGTGATGCGCCGTGGTGAGATCGTGGAGGCGGGCCCGAGCGAGACGCTCTACGGGGCGCCCCAACACGAGTACACGCGGTCGCTGCTCGCAGCGATCCCGCCCGCCCGACCCGCGGCTGCTCTGAGTTAGAAGATCGACCAGTCGGTGCGGGCCGTGAGCTCGGCAAGCGCCGCCATACCCGTCAGCGAGTTACCGGAACCATCGAGGCCCGGCCCCCAGACACAGATCGAGCACACGTCGGGCACGATCGCGAGGATACCGCCGCCGACGCCAGACTTCCCGGGCAGGCCGACCCGGTAGGCGAACTCGCCTGCGGCGTCGTAAAACCCTGAGGTGAGCATCACGGCGTTCACGCGGCGGGCCTGGTTCGAGCTCAGCAGCCGGGTGCCGTCCGCGCGCACCCCGCGCCGAGCGAGGAACGCGCCGGCAGCCGCCATATCCTCGCAAGTCATCGCGATCGCGCACTGGTCAACGTAGCGTGCGAGCACAGCCTCGACGTCGTTCGTGAGGTTGCCGAAGCTGCGCAGCAGGTGCGCGATCGACGAGTTTCTGTCGGAGTGGCTGAGCTCGGACGCCGCGGTGAGGGCATCAACGGAGACACCAGGGTTGCCCGACTCGGCACGGACGAACTCGAGCACGGGCGACTGTTCGTCGGGCGTCAAGCTCAGCAGGTGATCGGCAACAACGAGTGCACCCGCGTTCATGAACGGGTTGCGGGGAATGCCGCGCTTGTACTCGAGCTGCGCGAGCGAATTAAACGCGGCGCCCGACGGCTCTCGGTTCACGCGCTGCCAGATCTCATCGCCGTCCTCGGCCATGACAAGGGCGAGCGAGAACACCTTCGAAATACTCTGGATCGAGAAATCGACTGCTGCGTCGCCGGCGGCGAACCGTTCGCCGTCCGTCGTCATGACGGCGATGCCGAACTGGTCTGGGTTCACCGCCGCGAGACGCGGGATGTAGTCGGCTACGCTCCCGCCGCCGATGATCGGCCGAACGGCCTCGTACACCTCGTCAAGCACGCCCTGCAGATCACTCGTCATAGTGAGACAAGTTTATCGAAATTACCCTGCTCAAGCCAGGTTTTTCACGAAGCGATCCGTCGCCCGCACAAGGGCGTCGACGATGCCCGGCTCGCTCGCGGCATGCCCGGCGTCGGCGACCATGTCGATCGAGGCCTCGGGCCACGCGCGATGCAGGTCCCACGCGGTGCGCGCCGGTGTGCAGACGTCGTAGCGACCCTGCACGATCGCGCCGGGGATGCCGGCGAGCTTGCCCGCGTTCGCGATAAGCTGCCCGTCTTCAAACCATCCGCCATTCGAGAAGAAGTGGTTTTCGATGCGCGCGAACGCGACCGCGCCCGCGACGTCGGCACGCGCCTCCGCGATGACCGCGGCGTCGGGGATCAGGCGCACGGTCGCGTTCTCCCAGACCGTCCAGGCGACCCCGGCCGGCACGTGCACCGCGCGGTCAGGATCGGTGAGCCTGCGGCGGTAGGCCGCGACGAGGTCACCGTGCTCCGCCTCGGGAATCGCCGCCAGGTACTCCTCCCAGAAGTCGGGGAAGAGGTGCGAGGCGCCGTCTTGATAGAACCAGTCAATCTCGCTCTTGCGCAGCGTGAAGATACCGCGCACGACGAGTTCGGTGACCCGCTCAGGGTGCGTCTGGGCGTATGCGAGCGAGAGCGTCGACCCCCAGGAGCCGCCGAACACGAGCCACTGGTCGATGCCGAGGTGCTCGCGCAGGCGCTCAATGTCGGCGACGAAGTGCCAGGTGGTGATCGCCGACATGTCGGCGTCGGGCGCGCTCACGTGCGGCGTCGAGCGCCCGCTACCGCGCTGCTGCAGCAGCACGATGCGGTAGCGCTCGGGGTCGAAGTAGCGGCGGTAGTCGGCCGAGAGCACGCCGCCGGGGCCACCGTGCAGGAAGACCGCGGGCTTCCCCTCCGGGTTTCCACAGACCTCCCAGTAGACCTCGTGACCGTCGCCGACCGGGAGCATCCCCTGGTCGTACGGCTCGATGGGCGGGTACAGGGTGCGCAGTTCAGTCATTCCCCCACTCTAGAACGCCGCGCGCAACTCGGGCGGTACTTGGTCTTGCTAAGTAGCGGTACTTAGTGTTACTTTATAGCAGTAGTCACTCACGCTAAGTAGAGGAGGTTGGGGTTGGCAAACCAACTCACCGAAATGCTCAAGGGCACCCTCGAGGGGATCGTCCTCGCATTTCTCACCGAAGACCCGGCATACGGGTACGAGATCACCACGCGCCTGCGCGACGAGGGGTTCGAGGACATCGCCGAGGGCACGGTCTACGCACTCCTTGTGCGCATCGAGCAGCGGGGGCTCGTCGACGTCGCGAAGGTTCCGTCCGAAAAAGGGCCGCCCCGCAAGGTCTACTCCATCAACGAGGCCGGGCGCGCACAGCTCGCGGAGTTCTGGCAGACGTGGAACTTCCTCGCCGGCCGCATCGAACGGCTCCGCCCCACCGCGTAGCCCACCACCACACACGAACAGACACACACCTATCCAAGGAGAACATCATGGCCGCAAAATGGATTGAAATGCTCACCGGTTCGCTCGAACAGAAGAAGCAGTACCGAGAGCACATGGCCCGCCTCGACGCCCTCCCCGCGCCATACGGCGAGGCGGCAAAAGCCGTGCAACGCTACCTCACCTACGCGGGCGCCGCGGAAGACGGTGACACCCTCGTCACGATGATCGGCGATCACGTCGATCTCTGGGAGCGCGCGGCGGTCGACGGCACCCCCGTCCGAGCAATCGTGGGCGACAACCCCGTCGAGTTCGCGGAGGAGTTCGCTAAGGCCTACGCGGGCAAGCAGTGGATCGACCGCGAGCGGAACCGCCTCACCCAGGCGATCGCCGCCGCCGAGGCGAAACAGCAGGGCGGGCAGGAATCATGACCGGCTCGCACCAGCCCGAACCCGCCATCCGGGTCGCGGGAATTACGAAGGCGTTCGGCGAGCTCGCCGTGCTCCGCGGCGTCGACTTCGAGGTGATCCCGGGAAGCATCTTCGCGCTCCTCGGCTCGAACGGCGCCGGCAAGACCACGCTCGTTCGCATCCTCTCGACGCTCACTTCTGCTGACGCGGGCAGCGCCACAGTCGCGGGCCACGACGTCGCCGAGGCCCCGGCTGAGGTGCGCCGAGCGATCAGCCTGACCGGCCAGTTCGCAGCGGTCGACGAGATCCTCACCGGCCGCGAAAACCTCGCGCTTCTCGCGCGGCTGCGCCACCTTGACCGCCCCGGCGAGATCGCCGACGCGATGCTCGACAGGTTCGCACTGACCGAGGCTGGGGGCCGCCGGGCGGGCACGTACTCGGGCGGGATGCGCCGCAGGCTCGATATCGCGATGAGCCTGATCGGTGACCCGCAGGTGATCTTTCTCGACGAGCCGACGACGGGTCTCGACCCGCAGTCTCGCATCGAGGTCTGGGAGACGATTCGGCAGCTCGCCCGCGGCGGCACGACGGTGATGCTCACCACCCAGTACCTCGACGAGGCCGAACAGCTCGCCGACCAGATCGCGATCCTGCACGAGGGCACGATCATCCAGAACCGCACGCTCGCGGAACTCAAGGCGCTGCTCCCGGCTGCGCAGGTTGAGTACGTCGAGAAGCAGCCGTCGCTCGAGGACGTATTTCTCACGCTGGTGGGGGAACGATGAGCACTCACGCACTCTCAGACACCGGCGCGCTCACCGCGCGCTCGCTCCGGCACATCCTCCGCAGCCCCGACACGATCATCACGACCGCGGTCACCCCGGTCGCGCTCATGCTGCTCTTTGTGTTCGTGCTCGGCGGCGCGATCAACACGGGATCCAGCGACTCGTACATCAACTACATGCTGCCCGGCATCCTACTCATCACGATCGCATCAGGGATCGCGTACACCGCGTACCGACTGTTCCTCGACATGCAAGGCGGCATCTTCGAGAGGTTCCAGTCCATGCCAATCGCGCGCTCGAGCGTGCTCTGGGCGCACGTGCTCACGTCGCTCGCGGCGAACCTCGTGTCGATCGGGCTCGTCATCGCGGTCGCACTGCTCCTCGGCTTCCGCACGAGCGCGTCGCCCGGCGCATGGTTCGCGATCATCGGGATCCTCGCCCTGTTCACGCTCGCCCTCACCTGGGTGGCTGTCATCGCCGGGCTCTCGGCGAAGACCGTCGCCGGCGCGAGCGCGTTCAGCTACCCGCTCATCTTCCTGCCGTTCATCAGCTCGGCGTTCGTGCCGACGGCGAGCATGCCCGGCCCGGTCGCGTGGTTCGCCGAACACCAGCCCGTTACGGCGATCGTTGATTCGATCCGCAATCTGTTCGCTGGCGCCCCTGTCGGGAGCGAGCTCTGGGTCGCCCTCGCCTGGCTCGTAGGCATCCTCGGAGTCGCATACGGCGCTGCGATCCTGATCTATCGTCGAAAAATCAGGTAGCCACTCTCCGCGCCCCAAACGACAGCGCGCCCCGCAACCTCACCGGTTTCGGGGCGCGCTGTCTTCGCTGTGCCGTGCGCGACTCAGCTCGCGGTGGCGGCGGCCTTCTCCGCGACCTTTGCTGCCGCCTTGGCCTGAGCGCGAAGCTCCTTCTCGTGCACGGGCCAGAGGCCGGCGGCGCGCTGCTCGTCGACGTAATTCTGCGCCTCCTGCTGGCGCTCTTCCTCGATGCCCGTCGCGATCTCCGCGCGCAGCAGAGCGTCGTCGAGCCCAAACGCGTCGACGAGGTCGAGCGCGTGCTCGCGGAGGCGGCCGAGCAGCCTGTCGATGTACGCGGTGACCGACTCGGCGCGCTTGCCCGACATGCGGCCATGCACGAGGTACCAGGTCATGTTGCGCTCGATCACGGTGAGGCCGAACAGGTCGCGCAGCCAGGTCATGACCTGCTTCGTGCCCGGGTCGGTGAGCTTGTCGACCTCTTCGGTGAAAGCCTCCCACTGCAGCAGTTCGGCGTGCGCGCGTGCCGCCTCAATGAGCTTGTGCTGCTGGGCGTTGAACGCATCCTCGCTGCGTGCGGCGCGCTCGGCCTTCGGCACGTCCTTCGTCGCGTCGCGCAGCGCGCCCGCGACCTCGGCAACCATAGTCTCGACGCGGTCGGTGAGCAGCTCGCGCTGCGACTCGGGGCTGCGGAAGCTCTCGACCGAGCGGGCGGTCTGCCCAAAGTCAGCAATGCTCTGGCCGAGCTGGCGGAGCCCGAAGCGGCTGACACGGTCGCCGATCTGGCTCGCCGCAGCGCGCGCGAGGGCGGCCTTATCGCCGTCCTTGAACTGCGCTGCGTAGTCGGTAAGCAGGCGCTTGCCGACAAGCTGCAGCAGCACCGTGTTGTCGCCCTCGAACGTGACGTATATGTCGAGGTCGGCGCGCAGGCCGGTCAGTCGGTTCTTCGCAATGAACCCCGCGCCGCCGCAGGCCTCGCGCGCCTCCTGCAGGGTGTCAAGCGCGGCCCACGTCGAGAGCGACTTGAGGCCAGCAGCGAGGGTCTCAAGATCTTCCCGATTCTCGTCGGTGTCCTTCACCCCCGAGAACACCTCGTCAAACACCGTGAGCAGCCGCTCGTGCGCAAACGCCATTGCGTACGTCTCAGCGAGCCGTGGCAGCAGGCGCCGCTGGTGCTGGCCGTAGTCCATAAGCACGGTCTCGCGGCCCGATGCGCCCGGGAACTGCCTGCGCTGCGTGCCGTAGCGGATAGCGATGGTGAGGGCCGCCTGCATCGCGCGCACGGCCGAGCCGTCGAGCGAGACGCGGCCCTGCACGAGTGTGCCGATCATCGTGAAGAAGCGCCGCCCGGGGCTCTCGATGTGCGACGAGTAGGTGCCGTCGGCCGCGACGTCGCCGTAACGGTTGAGGAGGTTCTCGCGCGGGATCCTGACGTTCGTGAAGTGCAGCCGGCCATTGTCGATGCCGTTCAGGCCGCCCTTCACCCCGTCATCCTCGCTGCCGACGCCCGGCAGCAGCTTGCCCTCGGGGGTGCGAATCGGCACGAAGAACGCGTGCACGCCGTGGTTCACCCCGCGGGTGATGAGCTGGGCGAAGACCACCGCGGCCTGGCCGTGCAGCGCGGCGTTGCCGAGGAACTCCTTCCACGCGCCCTTGAACGGGGTGTGGATCTCGAACTCTTCGGTGTCAGGGTCGTAGGTCGCGGTCGTGCCGATCGACGCGACGTCAGAGCCGTGCCCGATCTCGGTCATCGCGAACGCGCCGGGAAGCTTCAGGCTGATCACGTCTGGCAGCCACTTCTCGTGATGCGCTTTGTTGCCGAGGTGCAGGATCGCGGAGCCAAACAGCCCCCACTGCACGCCGCCCTTGATCTGCATCGAGGGGTCAGCGAGCACGAGTTCCTGGAACGCCGCGACATTGCCGCCGTGATTGTCGCCGCCGCCGACGTACTTCGGGTAGGCGCGCTGAATTGCGCCCGCCGCAACGAGCTCGTGCAGCTGGCTAAGCACCCGGATGCGGTGCTCGTCCATCGGCTGTCCAGGGATCGTGTGCAGGCTCGGGTTCGAACGCACGAGCTCTCTGGCTTCGAGGCGCTCGGTCTTCCACTTCCCGAGGAGCGCGTCGCTCACCTGCTGGACGTTGATGCGAGGGGCGTTGTCGGCCATCGATATCTCCAATTCGACCTGACGGCGGAGGCAGAGCCGCTCGGGCCACCGGGCTGGCGGCACAGCTCTCTCTGCCCTGAATATGGAGCCAGAGTATGTCGACGTCGAGAAACCCTCAACCGTTCGCGGGCCACTCGACAACCACGGTCGGGCACCCCTCCCTGCGCCTTGTCAAAAACCTACAAGTCTGGCGAGCGGAACCTGTACAGTTTCTCTATCGAACCCTACTTGCGCCGCTGCGCTCGCGGCTGCTTGCCCGGCTCATACGCCTCGAACACGAGCGGCTCAATGCCGGCCTCGTCGAGCATCTCGCGAGTGCGCTTCTGCCAGGTGCGCGGGATCAGCGTCACCACCTGGCCACCCCGCCCGGCTCGGCCGGTGCGACCCGAACGGTGCACAAAGGTCTTCGCCTCCTGCGGCGGATCGAGCTGAACGACGGCGTCGACGTCATCAATGTGGATGCCGCGGGCCGCAACGTCGGTCGCGACGAGCACGCGCGCCTTGCCGGTGGCGAACTGCTTGAGGTTGATCTCGCGGCGGGCCTGGCTGAGGTTACCGTGCAGCGACGTCGCCGATACGCCGGCGTCGAGCAACTGCTCGGTGATGCGCTCGGCCGCGGCGCGGGTCCGAGAGAAGAGCATGACACGCCCCGGAGTCTTCGCGAATTCGAGCACCGCCGCGTCTTTGTCCTCGCGCATCACCATGTACACGCGGTGCGGCACGGTCGACTTTGTGCGCTCGATCTCGTGGGCAGCGGGGTCGACGAGAAACTCGCTCACGAGCTCTTCAACGTCGCGGTCGAGCGTCGCCGAGAAGAGCAGTCGCTGGCCGCCCCTCGCTGTCTGCCGCAGGGTCCACTGTGTCTCCTCAAGGAAGCCGAGCTCGCAGAGGTGATCAGCCTCGTCGACGATTGAGACCTGCACCTCGCGCAAGTCGAGCTTGCGCCGTTCGACGAGGTCGCGGATGCGCCCCGGAGTGCCGATGACGATGTCGACGCCGCGCTCGAGAGCGTGCACCTGAGGCTCGCTCGGCACGCCGCCAACGAGCTGGGCGGTGTAGAACCCGACTGAGCGCGCGAGCGGCTGCACCGTGCGATCGATCTGCAGCGCGAGCTCGCGCGTGGGGGCGAGGATCAGCGCCTTGGGCTTTCTCGTCGCCGCGGCCGAGCCACGCGAGACGCGTTCGCCCCGCTTGGCCTGCTTCGGTTTCTTCGCTGCGGGCTCGCCGAACCGGCCGTCTGCCTTGAGGATGAGCATGCGCTCAACGAGTGCGGCGCCAAAAGCGATGGTCTTGCCAGAGCCGGTCTCGGCCCGGCCGAGCACGTCGCGACCCGCAATTGCGTCAGGGATCGTCGCAACCTGAATCGGGAAGGGTGAGTCTGCGCCGAGCTCCCCCAGCGTGCGCACGAGGTTCTGGCCGAGCCCGAGATCGCCGAAGCTTCGCCCGGACGCGTCCTCAGCTCGCCACACCTTGGGCGTGTAGTTCTGCAGGGTCTCCCCCGCCGGGCGCAGCCGCTTCGCGCCGCGCTCTGCCCCGCCCGGCCTCTGGGTGCGGTCGTCACGACTGCCCCTGTCTTCCGACTTGCTACCCCGGGCTTCCGGCCTGCTCCCTCTGGTTTCCGGCTTGCCGCCGGCCGTAGACCTGCGATCTGCCCTATCAATGCCCGAACCCCTCGAATTCGACATATCTTCTGCAGATCCCAGACCCTGCGCTCCACGGCGGGCCCTGCCAGAGCCGCCAGAGCTATCAGAGCCACCCTTGCCGCCGGGGCTGCCTTGGCTGCCCTGCCCGGTGGCGGCCCCACCGTACTTGCGCTTTGGGGCCCTGCTACGGTTCGGGTCGTAGTTTGCCGGGGCTTTGAACCCGCGCCGCTTCTTCTGCGCCATGAGTTAGCTGTTCCGTTCTTCGGTGTTGGCAGAGGGTCCGCCATCAAATGTGGTGTCCGGTTCAGGCTCGGCCTCAACCTCGGCCCCGGGCGCCGCATGCTCGGGTACCGCGGCCTCGCCAAGTGAATCAGCTGGTTCGGTGTCAACCGCCCCACCGTGAGCACCCGCACCGGCCACAACGGCAACCTCAGCGGCACCAGTGAGCGCTGCGCCAGCGCCAGCTGCCTTCGCCTGGCGCTTCGCCGCCCTGCGGTCACGTGCCTCCTCGCGCTTGCGCTCAACCAGGTAGTAGAGCGTCGGCAACACGACAAGCGTGAGCACGGTCGACGAGAGCAGGCCGCCGATGACTACGACGGCAAGCGGCTGCGAGATAAACCCGCCCTTGCCCGTGATGCCCAGTGCCATCGGGGTCAGCGCGAGGATCGTCGCGAGCGCGGTCATCACGATCGGCCTGAGACGCTGCAGCGAGCCGTGCAGCACCGCGTCGCGCAGGCTATCGCCCCGATCTCGGTACTGGTTCACCAGGTCGATGAGCACGATAGCGTTCGTCACGACGATACCGACGAGCATGAGCACGCCGATGAGCGAGGCGACGCCGAGCGGGATGCCGGTCGCGATGAGCAGCAGAATCGCGCCCGTCGCCGCGAACGGCACCGACACGAGCAGTAGCAGCGGCTGCAGCAGGCTGCGGAACGTCGCGACCATCACGACGTACACGATGAGGATCGCGGCGAGCAGCGCAATGCCAAGCTGCTGGAAGGCCTCTTCCTGCTGCGACATGACGCCGCCAATGCTCGCCGAGGCCCCCGTCGGCAGGTCAACGCTGTCGAGCGCGGCGGTTACCTGAGTGCCGGCTGCGCCGAGGTCATCACCCTTCGGGAGCGCCGAGACCGTCACCATGCGCGCGTTGTTCTCGGTGCGCACGGTCACGGGGCCGTCGGCGACCTCAACCGTCGCGAGCTCGTCGAGGCGCTTCTCGCCAACGCCTGTCTGCAGCTTCAGGGCTTTCACGCCCTCCACGTCGGTGGGCGCATCGCCAAGGTCGAGGAACACGTTGACCGTCGAGTCATCGATCGTGATGCGGCCGACCTGGCTGGGCTGCATGGTCTTCGCGGCCATGCCACCGACAGCGGCCTCGCTAAGGCCGGCCTCAGCGGCCTTCTGGCGATCCACGGCGACGCGCACATATGGTCGTGACATCGCGAGGTCGCTCTCGACCTGCTGCAGGCCAGACTGCTTCTTCAGCGCGGCGACGATGTCGTCGCTCGCTTCGGCGAGCGTCTCCTGGTCGGGCGCCGTCACGTTGACCTGGATAGCGCTCGACATCGACATGCCGCCGCCCGACTGCCCGATCGAGAAGTCGCCCGCGTCGGAGATCTTGTCAACCGCGGCCCGAATGTCGTCCTTAGCCTTTGCCTGGTCAGCGTCGGGGTCGAGCGTGAGCGAGTAGTTGATCGCGCCATCGCCACCGCCGCCGAACATCGCCATCATGCCGCCTGAGGAACCGATCGTTACCTGCACGGTCTCGACCTGGTCAAGCCCCGAGAGGGCGTCTTCTACCCGCTCGGCCTGCGCGAGCTGCTCGTCGAGGCTCGCCCCCGGGGCGAGCGTCTGCGTCAGCCCGACCGAGTTCTGCTCGTCCTCGCTCATAAACGTGGTCTTCATGAGCGGCGTCGCAAGCACGGTGCCCGCGAGCACGAGCACCGACAGGATCAGGGTGATTCCCGGCTTGCCGAGCGTCCACTCGATGATCGGCTTGTAGCCGCGCGCCAGCCAGTTGCCGCGGTGCTCGTTCTCGGTTGGATGCGCTGCGGCAGCGCCCTCCACCGCGGCGGGCCGCGCTTCGGGCTTCAAGAACCAGTATGCGAGCACCGGCACGATGGTGAGTGAGACGAGCAGCGATGCTGCGAGCGCAATCGTCACCGTGAAAGCGAACGGCCTGAACAGCTCGCCGACCATGCCGCTCACGAACGCCATCGGCAGGAACACAGCGACAGTGGTGATTGTCGCGGCGGTAATCGCTCCGGCAACCTCGCGGACGGCGCGCAGGATCGCGGACGCCCGGTCTTCCCCCTCCACCAGGTGCCTCTTGATGTTTTCAATCACGACGATCGAGTCGTCAACGACACGGCCGATCGAGATCGTGAGCGCGCCGAGCGTCAGCATGTTCAGCGTGTAGTCGGCGAAGTTCAGCCCGACGAATGCGAGCAGCACCGACGTCGGGATGGAGATCGCAGTGACGAGCGTCGCGCGCACCGACATCAGGAAGACGAGGATCACGAGCACCGCAAACACGAGGCCGAGGAGGCCCTCGGTCGTGAGTGACTCGATCGACTGCTCGACGTACGGCGCCTGGTCGAACACGACGGTGAGTTTCACATCGCCGAGCTGCGTGGCAAGCTCGTCGAGCTTCTCCTGTACGACGTGCGAAACCTCGACGGTGTTCGCCTGCGACATCTTCGTGACCGCGATGGTGAGCGCGGGCTCGCCGTTGATGCGCGAGATGCTCGTCACGGGGTTTGGCTCGAGGGTGACGTCGGCGACGTCGCCGATCGTCACGACGTCGGGCAGTGACGGCGCCTCGGCCGCCTGCGGGGCGTCGGCCCCTGGCGTTACGGACTGTGGTAGCTGCGCGCCGCCGGGAACGGCCTGGGCCTGCGCGGCCTGTGCAGCCGCCTGCTGCTGACCCTGCAGTGCCTGCTGGTAGGCCATGAAGTCGTCGGTGCTGCGGGGAACAGGGATCGCCGCGATGTCTTCCGCGGAATTGAGCTCGGAGCCGAGCTGCACCGCAAGCGTGTTTTTCTCATCGTCGACGGTGCCGCCCGCGATAAGCACTCCGCTTTGCTGGAGCGCGTCAGTGATGCGCTGCTGACTCATGCCGGCCGAGGCAAGCTTTTCGCTGTTTGGCACGATCGTGACGCGGTCGCCACGTGCGCCCGAGAGTTGGGCCTCGCGCACGCCGTCGAGGTCAGCGATCTCGGGGACCACGACGCGCTCGATGAGCTTCGCGGTTTCCTCGGGGTCGTCGCCGTTCGGCGGCGTCACGGCGATCTGAATCACGGGTAGGTCGTCAACGCTTCCCGCGACGACCTGGGTGTCGACGGTGTCGGGCAGCATCTTCGAAATGCGGCTGACCGCGCGCTCCACCTTCTGTTCGGTCGCCGCGATGTCAACGCCGTAGGTGAACTGCGCGAGCACAACCGAGGTGCCCGTGCTCGACGTCGCCGTCGTGCTCTCGAGCTTCGGTACGCCGCGCAGCGCTGTCTCGATGGGGCCCGAGACGTCGTTGTTCACGACGTCGGGTGAAGCACCCGGGTAGCTCGTAATGACGGCGATCGCCGGGAACTCGACCGAGGGCATGAGCTCCTGCTTGAGTGACGACATCCCGAGGAAGCCGAAGACGGCCGCAACAATGGTGACGAGCGCAATGAGTGCCCGGTTTTTGAGGCTGAGCACTGTAAGAAACTGCATGAGGTGAATTATCCCATGGCTCACTGATAGCGCACGGGGTCGGTACGCAGCGCATAATGGTCATGTGCCACTGTTGAACCGGTCTACGCTCGGAGCCGTTACCCCCGCTGATTTCGACCGATTGCACGCGCTTAGACGCATGCAGGGAATCGCGGTCGGGCTGCTCATCTTCATGGCCGTCGTCTTCGTGTTCGCCTTCGCGCTGCAGGAGCGGATCCCGTGGCTCGGGTACGTGCGGGCCGCGAGCGAGGGCGGAATGGTCGGCGCGCTCGCCGATTGGTTCGCAGTGACCGCGCTGTTCCGGCACCCGCTTGGCGTGCCGATCCCCCACACAAACCTCATCGCGAACAAGAAGGACGAGATCGGCGAGGGGCTCGGCTCCTTCATCGAAGAGAACTTCCTCGCCGACGAGGTGGTTCACGACAAGCTCTCCCAGATCAGCGGCGCGCGGATGGCCGGTGCCTGGCTACGCGAGACGGGGAACGCGAGGCGCGTGAGCGACATGGCGGCGAGCGTCGGGCTCGGCGCTCTCACCGTGCTCGACGACCGCGACGTTCAAGACCTGGTCGAGTCGCTCGTGCGGCGCCACATCGTCGACCCCGAGTGGGGGCCGCTACTCGGGCGCGCGACGGAGTCGTTCGTTACGGGCGGCCATCACGAGTCGCTCGTCGACCTCGCCGCGAACCGCCTCGAGCTGTGGCTCGTGCAGCACCCGCAGGCGTTCGACAAGGTCATCTCATCCAGACTCCCCCAGTGGGTTCCGAGCATCGTCGACAAGTTCGTCGACCAGCGGCTGCATGCCGAGGCCGTGAAGTTCTTGCAGAACGTCTCGGCCGACGCGAACCACCCGGCGCGCGCCGCGATCACGAAGTTTCTGCACGACCTCTCGCGCGATCTCCAGGAGCAGGAGTCGCTGCAGGCGCAGCTCGAGTCGTTCAAGCGCGAGGTGTTCGACAGCCCGCGCATCCGCGACCTCGCTGCGAGCACCTGGCAGACGGCGCGAGCCGCGATCGTCGACATGCTCGAAGACCCCGAGAGCGAGCTGCGCAGCCGCATCACAGCCGCGATCTGCGACTTTGGGCGCAAGCTTGAGGAAGACGCGACGCTGCAGTACAAGATCGACGTGTGGGTGATGAAGGTCGTCGAGTACCTCGTGCGCACCTACCGCCACGACCTCGCGCAGGTCGTCTCCGATACCGTGCAGCGGTGGGACGCGAAGGAGGCCGCCGAGAAGATCGAGCTGCAGGTCGGCAAAGACCTGCAGTTCATTCGCATCAACGGCACAGTCATCGGCTCGCTCGCGGGCCTCGGCATCTTCACGATCGCCGAACTTATCATCGCCCCGCTCGCGGGCCACTAGCCCCCGGCGGACACGGCTCAGGCGCTACTTCTTGTAGGCGAAGGGCAGCAGCATGTCCTGTACGCGGTCGCGCACTGCCGTGTGATCGCTCCGCGTCGACACCGCGCAGCGCGAGACCGTGCAGTCGAGCCCCTCGACCGTTGGCGCGGGCACGGTGAGCCGAACCTCGAACACGCCCCGCTTCGGATCGTCGTACCCCTGGGTGGCGAATGCCTTCCAGGCCCAGTCGTCGGTGATCCAGGCGCTCGACAGCGCCTCTTTCGCCGCGGCCGCGCCCTCTTCTGCCCCTTCGGGGATACCGCCCAGGCACGGGCCAGGCTTCACGTCAGCAGAGGGCGGAACCGCACAGAAGCCAACGTATATGCCGAGACCGGCATCGAACCCCTCACCCGTGACGATGATCTCCTCGCCCGGGGTGAGCGCGGAAAGATCTGCCGGCTTCCCGTCTGTCGTGGTGACCGAAATCGCCCGGGTGCGCCCGTCCGCGCCCTTCGCGCTCGACTCTGATTCGAACGCGCTCGGAATCGTCTGACCCGAGCTTCCCGCGCTCGAATGCGTCAGGATGGGGATGAGGATCGCCGCAACGACGCCAAGAATGACGAGAAACAGCGCGAGAACTGAGATGAGTACGATGCGCTTTACCGAACGGCGCGGTGCGGGCGAGGTCATGCCCTCATGTTAGCGCCGCGAAGCGCTCTTCCCAACGTGCTAAGATCATGCCCATACGTCCATGATTGATTGAGTACTGCCTCGTGGGAGAAACACCCGCGAGGCCCGAAATGTGTAAGGGGGTCACGCATGGGGCGCGGCCGTCAGAAGGCAAAACACACTAAGGTCGCTCGGGAACTGAAGTATTTCAGCCCGGCCACCAACTACTCGGAGCTTGAGCGAGAGCTCGCTTCGGGTCACCTCTCCGAAGAGGATAGGTGGGCGGATCTAGCCGACAAGTACAACGTCGACGACGAAGATTCGGACGACGACGACAAGTAGCCGTCCGCCCGGCTCTCACAGCTTGCTGGTTCTGGCCGCCTCACGGTAGTGAGGCGGCCAGAACCTTTCGCGTAGGTCTACTTGCCTTGGGCGGCGACTGCCGCGGCACCGGCTGCTGCAGCCTCGGGATCGAGGTAGCGGCCAGCGCCCGTCGGCGTGCCGTCTTCGTTGATCTCGTAGACGAGCGGCATGCCCGTCGGGATGTTCAGCGCAGCGATGTCGTCGTCAGAGATACCCTCGAGGTGCTTGACGAGCGCGCGGAGCGAGTTGCCGTGGGCGGTGATGAGCACGGTCTTGCCCGAGTTCAGCTCGGGAAGGATGCTGCCCTCCCAGTAGGGCACGAGCCGCGCGACCACGTCAGAGAGGCACTCGGTGCGGGGCGCTTCGCCGTCGATGCCCGCGTACCGCGGGTCGTTCGCCTGCGACCACTCGTTCGAGTCGTCGAGCACGGGCGGCGGGGTGTTGTACGAGCGGCGCCACTCCATGAACTGCTCTTCGCCGTACTTCTGCAGTGTCTCTGCCTTGTCGAGGCCCTGGAGTGCGCCGTAGTGGCGCTCGTTCAGGCGCCACGAGCGCTCGACCGGAATCCACATGCGATCGGCGGCCTCAAGCGCGAGGTTCGAGGTCTGGATCGCGCGGCTCAGGAGCGACGTGAAGAGCACGTCGGGAAGCATCCCTGACTCGGCGAGCAGCTTGCCGGCCGCGGCCGCCTCGCCGCGCCCGCGCTCAGTGAGTCGAACATCGACCCATCCGGTGAACAGGTTCTTTTCGTTCCATTCGCTCTGGCCGTGACGGAGCAGGATCAACGTGTTGGTCATACTTCCAGCTTAGCGAGGTTCGCCCCGAGCGCGTGGTCCTTGGCGGCTTGCTACAGTCGCTTGAGCTTTGGGATCGTGCGGGTCGCCCCCGCGTCCGTCGGCACGATCATCTCCTGAGCGGCTGCGATGACCCCTTCAACGGGCGCCTTCGGGTCAGCCGCTTCAGCGCCGGCCCGCACCGCGAGCGTGACATCCGCGGGAACCGAGCGCTTGAGCAGCGCGAGCGCGATGCCGCCCCACTCGTGGTGGAGCGCGGCTCGGGTGATGCGACCGACCGGCCTGGCGTCGGGGTCGCTCGCTTCGCCCTCGCGGAAGACGAGCGCGCCCGCGACGGGCAGCTCGCCCTCGGAGCCGTCGAGGTGCAGCATGACGAGGCGCCTCGGCGGGTGACCGAGGTTGTGGACCTTCGCGACGGTCTCTTGACCGCGGTAGCAACCCTTCGTGAGGTGGACGGCGCTGCGCAGCCAGTCGAACTCGTGCGGGATAGCGCGTTCGTCGACGTCGGCGACCCGCGAGGGGCGCCAGGCGCGGATCTCAAGCGCGTCGAGTGCCATGAGCCCCGCGGGGGCGACCGCGCTGGCGACCGCGCCAAGCCTCTCGGCGGGGAAGACAAGCTGCACGGCGCTCCACTCGGCGCCAGCGTGCTCGCCGTTCGCGTACTGGGTGCCGCCGCGAGCAACCTCCGCCCAGGGGTCGGCCCACTCAACGACGGGGCCGAGTTCTCGGAGCGCGGCAAGCGCGGTGCCGCCAGCAAAGGCGAGAACGGCGGCGAAGTCGGCAGATACGTCGGCCACCTCGACTCGCAGGGCGAACCGCATGCGGTTCAGGAACGCGGCGAGAGGCTCGGCCGAGCCCTCATCCACGAGCAGCCACGCCCGTTCGCCATCGTCGACGACGCGGATCGCGTGCTCGATGCGCCCATTCGGGTCGAGGAGCAGTGTTTCGGTGCTTACGCCCGGGGCGAGGCCGAGCAACTGCTGGCTCGTCATTGAGTTCAGCCAGCTCAGCCTGTCGGGCCCAGCGACGGTAATGACGCCTCGGTGCGAAAGATCGACCGCCGCGTCGCCTGCGTCAAGCGCGCGCTGTTCGGCCACCGGGGCGCCATAGTGCTGCGCGACCGGCGAGCCGACCGCCCCCGGAAGTGAGAGGAACGGGCTCGTCATGAGGGTTGCGCCTAGCGCTGACCCTTGAAGAGGTTGTAGATAACCGTGCCGGAGACCCAAGCGATCGCGACACCTGCGAGGCCCAGAAGGCCGAGGAAGAAGAGTTCAAGCGCCATAAGCATGACACCAGTCTAGCAAGTTGCGGCGCGCTCTACTCGATCAGCAAGTTGACGATGTCGATCACGGCGATCACGACGACCGAGCCGGCGATGCTGAACGCGAGGCGGCTGATGAACCCCTCGCGCTGCGCGGTACCGAGTTGGAGGGCGAAGGTCACGAGCGTCGAGACCCCGACAGCGAGCGCGAGCCACTGGAACCGGTTGCCATCAACGAAGACCGTGACGAGGATGCCGAACACCGCTGCGACCGCCCACGCGATGAGGAGGCGCGGCACGTGCCACGACACCGGCTGCGCCTGTTCCGTTTCGCTCGTGCTCATTCCCACATCTTCCCACACTGGTGCCCGAAAGGTCGGGCTAGGATTATTCACGAACCGAAACGTGGGAGGTCAGTCATGGAACTGCTCCTACTCACCACGGTCGAAAACCAAGGCCAGGCGCCGCTGCCGGCGCTCGAGCTGCTGCCACACGCCGTCGCTGTCGCGAACATCGCTGCGCCGCTGCAGGCCGCGCTCGGGTACGAGAACGCCCCCCACCGCGTCAGCGCGATCCTGCTCGACGGGACGACGGATCCGCGCGCGGCCAGAGCCGCGGCGCTCTCGCTCGCGGGGCGCACGCGCCTCCCACGCCTCGCGATCATACGCGACGCCGCTCTCGCCGCGCTCTCCGCCGAGTGGGACGTCGCCGACTTTCTCACCCCCGAGGCGAGCCCGGCCGAGATCGAGGCCAGGTTGCGGCTGCTCGCGGCCGCCTCCGCGGAGGAGCCGGATCACGGTGCGGGAACGGCCGTCGAGGCCTCGGGTGTGGTGATCGACGAGTCGAACTTCGTCGCGACCGTGCACGGCCGCAAGCTCGACCTCACGTACAAGGAGTTCGAGCTGCTGCACTTCCTGGCGCTGCACCCGGCGCGCGTCTTCACGCGCGAGCAGCTGCTCTCTGAGGTCTGGGGCACCGACTACTTTGGCGGCGCCCGCACTGTCGACGTGCATGTCCGACGGCTCCGCGCCAAGCTCGGCGAGCACGAGTGGCTGATCAGCACTGTCCGGGGCGTCGGGTATGGTTTCGCGCGAGGGCGCCAAGGGTAGCTAAGGAGCATCGGATGCAGGCAGTAAATCTTTCTGTGAGTGAGGGGACCGCCGGGCTCGCCCGCCCGATCCTCGACCGTGCCGAGCTCGCCGACGGGAACCCACCGGTGTCAGATCAGGCGCTGCTCGCCGCGGGCCAAGGCCAACGCGCGCTACTCCTGTTCACGGAGACGGACGGGGCCACCCCGGTCGCCGTCGGCATCGTCGGTCAGGGTGAGCTCGACCTCGTCGTAGACCCGGAGGCCCGCGGCAGGGGGCTTGGCACTGCTGCACTACGGATCCTGCTCGAGACGCCCGCCGCCCGCGAGCCCGCTCCCGGGGGCTCGACCGGCCCGCTCGCCTGGGCGCACGGCGACAACCCTGCCGCCGAGGCGCTCCTGCGCGGCGCGGGCTTTGGAGCCGTTCGCTCGCTCTACAGGATGGCTCTCGACCCAGCGCTGCTCCCCGAGCTGCCAGCCGACCCGTTCGCCGCGCCCCTCCCCGCGGGCTTTGAGCTGCGCACTTTCGACGCGGCCGCGACCGACGACGCTCGCGCCTGGGTGCAGGTGAACGCACGCGCCTTCGCGTCGCACCCGGAGCAGGGGCGCGTGACCCTCGAAGACTTCGCGCTCATGCGCGCCGAGCCGTGGTTCGACCCCGCCGACCTCTTCCTGCTTCGAGCGACCGACACGGGGCACACCGCCGGATTCACCTGGGTAAAGACGCTCCGGGACGGCGCCGCGCCCGAGACTGAGCTCTACGTCATCGGCGTCGACCCCGACTTCGCGGGCGCCGGGCTCGGCAGAGCGCTCCTCGCGGTCACCCTGGCCCGCATGGCACAGCACCGGCCGAACCGAGTGACGCTGTATGTGGATGGCGACAACACGCGCGCCGTTCGCATGTACGAGGCTGCGGGGTTCACCATTGATTCACGAAGCACCCAGTGGCGCGGCCCGCAGGTGTCAGAATAGACGCATGAGCGAAGAGACCCGCGAGATCCCCCTCATCGATGACGGGGCGCTGCCCGCCGATCGCTACATCGACCGCGAGCTGAGTTGGCTCGCGTTCAACCAGCGCGTGCTTGAGCTCGCGGAAGACGAGACGGTGCCGCTGCTTGAGCGCGCGAACTTCCTCGCGATCTTCGCGACGAACCTCGACGAGTTCTTCATGGTTCGCGTCGCGGGGTTGAAGCGCCGCATTCTCACCGGCCTCGCCGTGCCGACGAATGTGGGCACGGCCCCGACCGACGTGCTTGCCGAGATCAACCGGATCGCGTATGAATTGCAACGAAGGCATGCCCGCTGCTTCGCCGAGCAGGTGAAGCCGCAGCTCGCCGAGGCTGGCGTGCACATCGTCGAGTGGGAGACACTCGACGACGCTGACCGCGAAATTCTCACCGAGTACTACGAGCAGCGCATCTACCCGGTACTCATGCCGCTCGCGGTGGATCCCGCGCACCCGTTCCCCTACATCTCTGGCAGGGCGCTGAACCTGTCGATTCGCGTGCACAACCCGAACACAGACAAGGTCGAGTTCGCGCGCTTGAAGGTGCCGCAGATGATCCCGCGGTACGTGCGCGTCGACCGCCGCGAGAGCGACGACAACGTGCGCTTCATCGCGCTCGAAGAGCTCATCGCGAACCAGCTCGACGGCCTCTTCCCCGGCATGAAGGTCATCGACGACCACGTCTTCCGGGTCACGCGCAACGAGGACGTGGAGATTGAGGAGGATGAGACCGAAAACCTCATCCAGGCGCTCGAGAAGGAGCTGCTGCGGCGACGCTTCGGCCCACCCATCCGCCTCGAGATCTCCGACGACCTCGATGAGGCGACGCTCGAGCTGCTCGTGCGCGAGTTCGACATCGACGAGGAGCAGGTCTACACGCTGCCCGCGCCGCTCGATCTCTCCGGGCTGTTCGCGCTCTCGGGGCTGCGCAGGCCCGACCTGAAGTTCCAGCCGCACATCCCCGTCACGCACCCGGCGTTCCGCACGAGCTCGCCGAGCGATAAGCCTGACCTGTTCGCGGCGATCGCGCGCCGGGAAGTGCTCGTGCACCACCCGTACGAGTCGTTCGCGACGAGCGTGCAGGCGTTCATCGAGCAGGCGGCGACCGACCCCGACGTGCTCGCGATCAAGCAGACGCTGTACCGCACATCGGGCGACAGCCCTATCGTCGCGGCGCTCATCAAGGCCGCCGAGGCGGGCAAGCAGGTGCTCGCGCTCGTCGAGGTGAAAGCGCGCTTCGACGAAGAGGCAAACATCACCTGGGCCCGCAAGCTTGAGCAGGCCGGCGTGCACGTCGTCTACGGCATCGTGGGGCTCAAAACGCACTGCAAGCTCGTGCAGGTCATCCGCGAAGAGGGCGGCAAGCTCACCCACTACTGCCACATCGGCACGGGCAATTACAACCCGAAGACGAGCCGCATCTACGAAGACTTTGGGCTCTTCACGACGTCGCCCGAGATCGGCCGCGACGCGACCAAGCTCTTCAACGTGCTCTCGGGCTACGCGATCGAGACCGACTACGACAGGCTGCTCGTCGCCCCGCTGCAACTGCGCTCCGGCCTCCTCGAGCGCATCGAGCGCGAGGCCGAGCACGCGCGCGCCGGGCGCCCGAGCGGTATCAGGCTCAAAGCGAACTCGATGGTTGACGAGGCCATCATCGACGCCTTGTACCGCGCGAGCCAGGCCGGCGTTCCGGTCGACGTGTGGGTGCGCGGCATCTGCTCGATCCGCGCCGGCGTGCCCGGGCTCTCCGAGAACATCCGCGTACGATCCGTGCTCGGGCGCTACCTCGAGCACTCACGCATTTACTGGTTCGAGAACGGCGGCGAGCGCGACGTCTTCATCGGCAGCGCCGACCTTATGCACCGCAACCTCGACCGCCGCATCGAAGTTCTTGTAAGCATCGTCGAGCGCGACCACCTCGCGCGCATTGACCGGTTCTTCGGCTTCGCGTTCAGCGACGACGTCTCATCGTGGCGCATGCTGCCCGACGGCACCTGGCAACGGCGCGTCATCAGCGAGGAGGGCGAGCCCCTCCCTGATCTGCAAGATCTCGTGATGATAGACCGAACCCAGGCGAGGAGAGCGCGGTAGCGTCGTGACGAAACAGGTCTTCGCGGCGGGCACGATCCCGTGGCGGCGTGTCCGCACCTCGTCGGGGAAGGACGCGCTCATGGTGCTCCTCATCCACCGTCGCAAGCAGCGCGACGTGTCCTTCCCAAAGGGCAAGCTTGACCCGGGTGAGAGCATGCCGCAGGCCGCCGTGCGCGAGACCCGCGAGGAGACGGGTCTACGCATCTCTCTCGGCGCGACCCTCGGCACCATCCACTACGAACTGCCGGGCGGCGGCACGAAGATTGTGCAGTACTGGGCCGCAGAGGTCACCGCGAAGACCGCACTCGCCTCGACGTTCAAGCCGAACTCCGAGGTGCAGGCGCTCGAGTGGGTGCCGGCGAGCGCCGCGCGCGATCTGCTGAGCTACGAGGCAGACCGCGAGCTCTTCGACGTGTTCATGCGTTTTGCCGAGCCCGGGCTACTCGACACGTTCTCCATCACGCTGCTGCGTCACGCGAAGGCCCAGGCCCGCGGCGAAGAGTTTCCGGTCGACCACCTGCGACCCCTCACCCAGGGCGGTGAACGGCAAGCGCACACACTCGCTCCGATCCTTCGCTCGTTCGCGCCGAAGCGCATCTACTCGTCGACGGCGACTCGCTGCCTCGCGACCGTTGCGCCGCTCGCCGAACTCATCAAGAAGGACGTGCGCGAGCGCGAGAGCCTGAGCCAGGATTTTTGGGATGAGGGCGACCTCACCCAGACCCGCAGGCTGATCGGCAAGATCGTGACGCGGGGCCGCTCAGCCGTCGTCTGCAGCCACCTGCCGGTACTGCCTGACCTCGCGCGCGAGCTCATGTTGGCGAGTGGTAGCCTGCCGGGCGAGTACGTTGAAGACGCCGCGCGGCTCCCACCCGCTGGGTTTTCCGTCTTTCACTTCTCGCGTTCCCGGCCAGGCGCCGGGATTCTCGGGGTCGAAACATATCCGCTGAAGCACTAGCCAGGAGTATCCAATGCGCGATGAAGCGCCTTTTGGTGTCGTGGTCAACCCGAGCTCTGCGCTTGGCCGCGGCGCCCGAGTCGCGACGCGCGTGCTCGCCGCGTTTGAGGCAGCCGGGGTGCACGCCATTGAGATCTCGGGTTCTGATGCTGCTGACTGCCAGGCGCGGGTGCGCGCCGCCAGCCGGGGTGGGCTGCGAGGCCTCGTGCTCGTCGGTGGCGACGGCCTGCTCGGGCTCGTGCTGCAGGTCGCCGAGGCTCGGGAGTTGCCGATCGGGCTCGTTCCTGCCGGAAGCGGCAACGACTTCGCCCGCCAGTTCGCGCTCGAGCATGCCCCTGCTGCCGCCGTCGCCCGGATCCTCGCTGCTGAGCACGCCCCGCTCTCCGTCGACCTTGGCGTGGTCGAGCGGCCAGGCGCCGCCGAACACTGGTTCGCCGGCGGGCTGTCGATCGGGCTCGACGCGGCAATCAACCGCCGCGCGAACGCGTTGCGGCTGCCGCTCGGGCCGTTCCGATACCACATCGCGCTTGTCGCCGAGATCCTTACCCTCAAGCAGCGGCGCTTCCGGGTACGGGTGGGCTCGTCCGAGCGGTCCTTCACTGGAATCCTCTCCACCGTCATGAACACCCGCGCGATCGGCGGCGGAATCCCGCTCGCGCCGCGCGCCTCCGTACACGACGGCATGCTCGACCTCGTGGAGGTGACGGACGGGACGAAGCTTCGGCTCTTGAGCGTGCTCGGGCTACTCGCGCGGGCTCGGCACGAGAACCTCCCCGAGGTGACGATCACCAGGGTTGAGCGGGTGCGCATCGAGGCCGGTGACGAGATCGCCTACTCCGACGGTGAGCTGGTCGGCACGGGCCCCTTCGAGGTGCGGGTGGCTCCGGGCGCGCTGCGTTTCCTCGCGTAGGGCTGGTGTCGCGCGGGGGGCGGGCCGGGGCGGGCCGGCGCGGTCGGCGTGGCCGGCGCGGCCGGCGCGGCTGGCGGCGCGGACGCCGCTCAACCACCCATTCCACCCCAATTTTTCCGTACGCCCTCAAATGCCGGGGGTATTTGAGGCCGACAAGATTATTTGAGGGGTACTCGTGGCGGGGCGGGGCTTGGGGCGCGGCGGGCGGCCTACTCTTCCGAGACCAACCACTCGTGGAGCCCGTGCTCGGCGGCCCCCATTGACTCGACCGTCGCTCGCGTGCGCTCACGCACGTCGGCGTCAAACTCCGCCCATTGGCACTCGCCCTGCGGCCCGTCGCTCGCGACCGAGCACCACCTGTACTCCCCAGCCTGCGTGTTTGTGGCCGCCGCCCACGCGAGGTCGGTCGCGTCCCAGCTGCCGTCAGGCTGCTCGGCGAACTGCACGCGCGACAGCAAGAACTCGTTGTTCACGCGGCGCTCTTTCGGGGCCGATTCGCTGATGAAGTTGCCTGTTCCGTAATTGATCCAGTGGCCGTCGTAGAACTCAAACGGTTGGATCGAGTGCGAGTGGTGCGAGTACATGAAGTCGAACTCGCCGGAGTCCATGAGCGCGTGCGCATCGGCGACCTGCGAGTCCGACGGCTCGGACCAGTACTCGACCCCGTTGTGCTGAACGCCAATCACAAGGTCGGCCCCGAGCTCGCGCGCCTTCCGCGCCTTCGCGATGGCCCTGTCGATATCGAGGTCAAAGTCGGTGCCGCTGAAGTCCACCTGCCAGTCGAACTCGTTGAAGTTTCCGTTGAGGCCGTACGTCGAGGTGATGATCGCGACCTTCGCGCCGTTTGCGTCGACGATGAGCGGCACGTCGCGCTCCCCCTCAGCCCGGTATGTGCCGGTGTGAGCGAGGCCCGCCTCGTCAAGGGCGTCGAGCGTGCGCACAACGCCCTCGGAGCCCATGTCGACGCTGTGGTTTGACGCTGTCGTCGCCACGTCAAACCCGACGCCCTTCGCGGCACCGGCGACCTCCCGGGGCGTGTTAAACAGTGGGTACCCGCTGTACTTCCCGTCGGCTTCGGCGAGCGGGGTCTCCTGCTGGTAGATCGCGAGGTCGGCGCGGTCGAGGTACGCGCGTGCTCCGGCGAACAACGGCGCAAAATCGAAGCGCTCGCCCGCCTCCGTGAGCGGCACCTCAAACGGGCGCCAGAGGCCCGGGTGGAAGAGGAAGTCGCCCGCGAACGCAACGCTCACGCAGTGATCGGTGGGGCAGGGTGGCCCGGCGCCGGGGCGCGGCGCGGGCGGTGGCTCGGGATCCGGATCCTGCGTTGGCGTCGGCGTCACTGTCGGCGCCGTCTCCTCGGCCGTTGCGTCCCCCGGCTCCGGCGCGCACCCGGCGAGCCCCGCAGCCCCGAGCGCGCACAGCGCGGCGAGCAGCGTTGCGGTGAGGCTGCGACCGACGCGCGACATCGCAGCGCCGCTTCCCAAAGAGGCCATGACGCGAGTCTACGCCGAAGCCAGATTCCAGGTGCCGCGCCGCCAGCGCGCGGGGCTCTTCGGGGCCGTCAGCGAACTTCGCCCGGCACTCATCTCAAGTTCACCTCATGTTTACCTTTAGGTCGGCTCCCGGTCACACCCGCTCCTTAGCGTGGACAGCGTCAGGCACTCGCCCGGCATTCAGGATCACACCACATCAGAATGGACACGACACTCGTGAAGTTCTCATCCACGATGAAGGCAGCCGCTGTCGGCGGCGCCGCCCTGCTTATCCTCACCGGCTGCGCTACCAACGAGGCCGCACCCGAAACCGGCGGGGAGACCACTCCTTCGTCGCTCTCCGGCACCCTCTCTGGCGCTGGCGCTTCCTCGCAGGATGCGGCGCAGCAGCAGGGCTGGATCGCTGGCTTCCAGACCGCCAACGCCGATGTCACCATCAATTACGATCCCTCGGGCTCGGGTGCTGGCCGCGAGTCGTTCCAGAAGGGCGCAGTCGCGTTCGCTGGCTCGGACCGCGCGTTCAAGGCTGACGAGATCACCGCTGGCCCCTTCGACGCGTGCTCCACGACCGACATCGTCGAGATCCCCGCGTACATCTCCCCCATCGCGCTGGTGTTCAACGTCGACGGCGTCGACAACCTGAACCTTGACGCAGACACCATCGCGAAGATCTTCACCGGCGAGATCACGAAGTGGAACGACCGGGCGATCGCCGCGGCCAACGCTGACGTGACGCTCCCGGACCAGGCAATCGTGCCCGTGCACCGCTCCGACAAGTCGGGCACCACCGGCAACTTCACCGACTACCTCGCGGCAGCTGCTCCCTCGGTATGGAGCGCAGGCTCGGTCGAGGAGTGGCCCGCTGAGATCACCGGCGGCGAGGCAGCCCAGGGCACCTCGGGCGTCGTTGAGGCCGTCAAGGGCGGCGTCGGCACCATCGGCTACGCCGATGCGTCGAAGGCTGGCGACCTCGGCACCGTCTCGGTGAAGGTCGGCGACAAGTACGTTCCGTTCACCCCCGAGGCAGCCGCAGCTATCGTCGACGCATCACCGCTCGAAGAGGGCCGCACCGACCACGACCTCGCGATCGCGCTCGACCGCACCAGCACCGAGGCCGGCGTCTACCCGCTCGTGCTCGTGAGCTACCTCGTCGGCTGCGAGAAGTACGCGGACCCGGCAAACGCCGAGCTCGTGAAGAGCTACTTCGAGTACATCGTCAGCGCTGAGGGCCAGGATGTCGCTGCCGAGGCTGCGGGCTCGGCACCGATCTCGGACACGCTCCGCGAGAAGGCAAACGCAGCGGTCGCTTCGATCAGCTAACCCCCTTCTGGTGGATCCGGCTTCCGCTCACACGCGCCGGATCCACCAGGCACCCTCTCCGAGCTCTCACCTCTCCCACCGGAAGGCACTCCCCAAGTGACTGCATCCACGGCTTCGCCGCGTCAAGTCCTCAGCCGCGGCGACCGAGTGTTCTCGCGCACGGCCATCGCCTCTGGCAGCATGATTCTGGTCATCCTCGCCGCCGTCGCGATCTTCCTCATCGTGCAGAGCCTCCCCGCCTTCGTCGCCACGAGCGAGTCGGCGTCGGTGCTCACCACAAACTTCTGGGACTACGTCGGTCCCCTCGTGTTCGGCACCGTCTGGGCGGCGGTGCTCGCACTCATCATCGCGCTCCCGCTCTCGATCGGCATCGCGCTCTTCATCTCGCACTACGCGCCCCGCAAGCTCTCGAATGTTCTCGGCTACCTCATCGACCTCCTGTCGGCCGTGCCGAGCGTCGTGTACGGCCTGTGGGGCATTCTCGTGCTCGCACCGGCTGTTCGCCCCTTCTACGTCTGGCTCAACGATCACGCGAGTTGGATCCCGCTCTTCGGCGGCACCGCCAGCGGCACCGGGCGCACGATCCTGACCGCGGCCATTGTGCTCGCAGTGATGATCCTCCCAGTGATGACCGCGATCTCCCGCGAGGTCTTCCTCCAGGCCCCGAAACTCAACGAGGAAGCGGCACTCGCGCTCGGCGCGACCCGCTGGGAGATGATCCGCCTCTCGGTGCTGCCGTTCGCGAAGCCCGGCATCATCTCGGGCGCGATGCTCGGCCTCGGCCGCGCGCTCGGCGAGACCATGGCCGTCGCGATGGTGCTCTCGGCGAGTGGCATTGTGTCGTTCAAGCTGCTCACGGCAGACAACCCCTCGACAATCGCCGCGAACATCGCGCTCACCTTCCCTGAGGCGTACGGCGAGAACGTGAACGTGCTCATCGCGACGGGCCTCATCCTCTTCATCGTCACCTTCCTTGTGAACGCGCTCGCGCGGTGGATCGTGAGCCGCCAGACCGCACGGATCGGAGCGTAATCATGTCTCTCTCTGCAGCATCGACAGCGGCAACCAAGCGCCGCAAGCTCACCGACCGCTTCGTGACCGTGCTCGTCATGGCGGCGTTCCTTATCGCGCTCATCCCGCTCATTTCGCTCGCGATCACCGTCGTCTCAAACGGCATCGCCCGCTTCGACATCGAGTTCTTCTCTTCCTCGATGCGCAACGTCACCGGCGAGGGCGGCGGCGCCCTGCACGCGATGATCGGCACGCTCCTCATCACGCTCGCGGCAACCGTCATCTCGGTTCCGCTCGGCCTCATGACCTCGATCTACCTCGTCGAATACGGCCGCGGCCGCCTCGCGAAGACGATCACCTTCCTCGTCGACGTCATGACGGGCATCCCGTCGATCGTCGCCGGCCTGTTCGCCTACGCGGCGTTCGTGATGATCTTCGGGCCCGGCGTGCGCATGGGCATCATCGGGGCCGTGGCGCTCTCGGTGCTCATGATCCCCGTCGTGGTTCGCTCAAGCGAGGAAATGCTCAGGCTCGTGCCCGGCGAGCTGCGCGAGGCGTCATACGCGCTCGGCGTACCGAAGTGGCGCACCATCCTGAAGGTGGTGCTTCCCACCTCGATGGCCGGCATCATGACGGGCGTGATGCTCGCGATCGCTCGCGTCATCGGCGAGACAGCGCCACTGCTCATCACGGCGGGCTTCACCGCGAGCATGAACTACAACCTGTTCAGCGACCGCATGCAGTCACTCCCCGTGTACGTCTACACGCAGTTCGCGAACCAGGGCAACCCGGCGTCGGCGTTCATCGAGCGCGCCTGGGCAGCCGCCCTCCTTCTCATCCTCATCGTTATGGCGCTCAACCTCGTTGCCCGCCTCATCGCGCGCCGGTTCTCAGCCGTCGCCCGCTGATCACAGACCACACCCACAGAAAGCAGCTCATGTCGAAGCGCATCGAAGTCCGGGACCTCAACGTCTACTACTCGAAGTTCCTTGCAGTTGAGGATGTCTCGCTCACCATCGAGCCCCGCTCGGTCACCGCGTTCATTGGCCCGTCGGGTTGCGGCAAGTCCACCTTCCTCCGCACCCTCAACCGGATGCACGAGACCATCCCCGGCGCGCGCGTCGAGGGCGAGGTGCTGCTCGACAGCGAAGACCTCTACGCGCCCGGCATCGACCCCGTGCTCGTCCGCCGCCAGGTCGGCATGGTCTTCCAGCGGCCGAACCCGTTCCCGACAATGTCGATCCGAGACAACGTGCTCGCGGGTGTGAAACTCAACAACAAGCGCATCTCGAAGGGCGACGCCGACGATCTCGTCGAGAAGAGTCTGCGTGGCGCGAACCTCTGGAACGAGGTGAAGGATCGCCTGGAGAAGCCCGGCGCAGGACTCTCGGGCGGCCAGCAGCAGCGCCTCTGCATCGCGCGCGCGATCGCAGTCTCCCCCGAGGTGCTGCTGATGGACGAGCCCTGCTCGGCCCTCGACCCGATCTCGACCCTCGCGATCGAGGATCTCATCGCAGAGCTTAAGCAGGAGTACACGATCGTCATCGTGACCCACAACATGCAGCAGGCCTCGCGCGTCTCCGACCGCACCGCCTTCTTCAACATCGCTGGCACGGGCAAGCCCGGCAAGCTCATCGAGTACAACGACACTGCGACGATCTTCGGCGCGCCAACGGTCCAGGCGACCGAGGACTACGTTTCGGGCCGCTTCGGGTAGGGGTTGGGGCCTGGGCTCTGGCTTTGGCTTTGGCTTTGGCTTTGGCGCTCGTCCGCGTTCTGCGGGCGGGCGCTTTTGCGTTGGTGGGGCGTTCGAGGCCTCCCGGCCCCACCGGTACCACCGCCTGTAAACAGCACAAGATATCGCTACATTGCACCCCAGGGGCATACGAAACGTCGATCGCATACGGTGCGCCGACGTGAGCCGCAGTTCGCGGGGTGCGGGCATAAAAAGACCAGGCCGCAGAACGCCTCTCGGCGGAAGGCCGCTCGAAGCGGCGAATTTTGGAGCCCGGGGAACTGCGGCCCGGCAACATCAATTGTACCCGGAGTTGGCCGGGAGCCAAGGGCTAGCCGAGCGTGCCGTCGCGCCAGCGTCTGGCGGCCCCGTCGAGCTCGCGAGCGATCGTCGCGTAGCGGAACGCCCGCGTCGTGAGCTCGGTTCCATGAGCCTCGTCGTGAACATCCCGGTCATCAGCCAGTTCGGCAGCGCCCGCCGCCATGACGCGCGCGTAGGCCGCGGCGCGGTCGAGCGTCACGCCGAGATCCCCCACGAACGCGCCGCGAAGGATCCTGTCGCACAGCTCAGCAATCGATTCGGGCGTGGCGGGTTCCGCCGCCCCGACGACGATGGGGTCGATGGTCCCGATCCTGCGTGATCCGCGAGCGAAGAGATCGGCGGTTCCCTCCGGGTCAGCGATGGTGATGCGGCGCAGCAGGTAGAGCCGCCACAGCACGCCTGCGAGCGAGTGCGGGCTCTCCCGTGCCCAGAGCTCGGCGATGTCGTTGATCCCGTCGCCCGCGGCAACCTCGACGACGCGCTGCACGATCTCGGGGTCCGCGACCTGGCGCACGCGGTGCAGCAGGGCCCAGGACGTTTCCTGTGCGAGTCTGTGCGCGGCCTCTGGGTCGTCTGACCCGATGATGCCGTCGAAGGCTGCTGATGGTTGAAGGACTGGGCGCTGGTGTTCTCGTGTCATACGGGGAGCCAGGTTACGCGTTTCCCCGCCGCAGCGCGACCGCAGCCCAGATCAGCGACCCACCGATGAGCGTCGTGACGAGCCCGGCCGCGAACGCCGCGAGGATCAGCGCCAGCGAGGGCCACACGAGCGCAGCAACACCGAGGGCGATGAGCAGCGCGGGGAGTGCAATGAATATCCAGTGCAACCCCTGACGCATACGGACCGCGATGGCCAACCAGACCGTACCGACGAAGAGCATCATTGCCGCGACGAAGCCGACGAGCAAGCTCACCGTGACTTCGGGGAAGGCAAGCGCGACGACGCCAAGCACGATGAACAGGATCGCCGCTGGTGTGCCGAGGCCGCGGGCCCTGGAACCGACGAGCGTGGCGATGCCGTTACCGATGAGGGCGGCGCCGATGAGGAAGGCGAGGATCCTGCTTGCGGCGAAGAAGGGCCACACGAGCAGGCTCAGGCCGAGCAGGAGCGTGATGATGCCGACGGCGAGCGGGATGCCCCACGGAAAGTTCCGCGACGGCTGACGCCCCGGCCGCGATCCCTCTGGGATGAGTTCCCAAGTCATGTCGTGTCCCTTCGGCCGCGCGCCTGTGCTGAAGTCTCGCGCTGCTACCTCAACTGTAAACGCGGGCGCCTGTGGACAGCGATGGAGTGCGCTTTGGGCGCAATCTCACAAGGTAAACCCTTGCTGTGAAAGTCGCAAACACCCTTGACTGTCATGGCTAACGGAGAATAATTGGTGTTCTAAGCGAAAGGAGAAACTCATGGGATTCTTAGCTTTCATCGTCCTCGGGCTCATTGCCGGAGCAATCGCGAAGGCGATCATGCCAGGCAAGAGCGGCGGGGGGTGGTTTGCAACGCTGATACTCGGGGTCGTCGGAGCCGTCGTTGGCGGCTGGCTCGGCTCGCTGCTGTTCGACGCTCCGCTCGAGAACTTCTGGTCGCTGCAGACCTGGGCGCTCGCTATCGGCGGTGCCCTCGTGGTGCTACTCCTGTGGGGCCTCCTCACCGGGCGCCGAAAAGATTAGCCCAAGAAACACAAGGCCGGCCTGGTCGAGAAAACTCTCTCGACCAGGCCGGCCTTTTTGCGTTGTGCCCCCAGTAGGGATCGAACCTACGACCTGCGGATTAAAAGTCCGTAGCTCTACCGCTGAGCTATAGGGGCATCAGCCTCCAATGCTACACGTCTGAGGCCCCAGTCCGTTGACACGGTAAGAGTGTCGGCCTTCAGTCGATCCCTTTCGGTCGCCGCCGTGGCCGCTCCCGTGTTCTGGAACAGGCCTGGAGGTGGGATGTCCGGCTTGAGAACTACGTCGCTGCGCGGCGAACTCCCACTGTGACAGGTGGGATATCTTCGCTCCCCACCCCTCAGAAATTTCATGCAGTGGCTGGGTTGGGCCTGGCCTTGCGAGCGCGACTAACGACTGCCGCGACGGCGCCCGGAGCCAATAGGAGTACGCTGACCAACGAGAATACCATTGGGTCTGATGCACGTTTAGGTGACTTTTGGCCTGACCTACTGTTTGGTTTCCACTCGGGGTAGCTAGTCGATGGCCTTGGTGAAAGGCTCACCCCCATGCCACGCCCCTACCCACCAGAGTTCCGTGCACTTGCGATCGGGCTCGTCCGCGAGGTCTGACAGGTCAGGCAAACCGCTGCAGTCCCTCGCGTCCACGAGGTCACGCTACATTCCTGGCTCCGTCCAGACGATATAGATTATGGCCGCAGGCCCGGTAGACCTACAAGCGAAGACACGGAGCTGCGAGCAGCACGAGGCCGGATCAGACAGCTCGAGCAGGAACTCGAGATCGTGAAACGGGCGTCGAAATGGCTCTCCGGGGAGGAACGCGTCGACCCAAAAGGGGGTGCACCCGGTGATCGAACGTTTGTTACACAGTCAAGGCCTTGCGGCTGAGAGCAGACGGTTTAGCCCACGAGTCCAAGGCGAATGCAATCTCAAGCAAGAGGGCTATGCGCTTTCTCGAGATGAAGCCGCACTTCGTGTTGCATACAAGTACCACAAGCTGAGCATTGATCCCCCTGCAACGCCAATAAGCCACCACGGAAAACCTTCTTCGATACCGTCGCCGCCAACCGCTGGGTCAAAAGAGTCCGCGGGCGCTTCGATTCGTTCGCCCCTCACCAAGAGCCTGTGAGTGTTGACCGCCAAGGGCGTGCAGGTGATCAAAGTTACGTAATCTGAGCCCGGCACAATTCGTAGAGCTCCGGTCTCATTTGGAAGAACCGTCTCGATGCTATCCACTCGGTACCATTGGGCTTCACCGAGCACTTCCACTGAAAACTCATCTCCAATGGCAGCCTTCAGCACTGGCGTGAAGAGGCTTGCATGGACGAGTCCGGAGTGAGCTGTCAGAACGGTGTGTGTCCCCGGACCGCCGATGGGGAGGGACGAGCCATACAAGTGTCCTGCACCTTTTCGTAGCACCTCCTCGCTGGTGCCATGGTAGACCGGCAGAGACAAACCGATCTCTGGATACCTGACGCGTCCAATCGTCTCGCTAGGGGCTACTTGGAGCAGAGCCTCATATGCAGCGTATCCAGCCACGTCAGGTGCAGAACCGTTCCGATCAGAGAAGGGGTCCCGAAGAGGCCCTTGAGGCATTACCGCGTTGTATGCCTCGGCATGCCTTCGTGCTTCGGAGAGCCTCTCATCTGAGGAAGACTGGACAGCATCTAGATACCCCGAGAGCTCGGCGTTGTGGTTCTTAGTGGAAAACCAGTCAGCGGCGGTGGAATACAGGCCCAAAGTGAGGGACGAGGTAACAAGAACCTGGATAATGATCGCGTCACGCATCTTCCTGGCAGCAAAACGAGCTTTCGACTCGACAGGTGGGGAAATTCTCCCCCGCGTTTCTGACAGTGACTGGCTCATGGCGATCCAATTTCTTGTTGGGTTGAAAGACGGGCGGAAGCCCCGAGCGAGAGTTGCGCCCGGGGCCTCGTTGTTGCACCAGGGACTAGCCCTGGTGGGTCCGGTTCTGGGAGCGACGGACAATCATGGCAACCGCGCCAGCAGCAAGCAGCAAGCTGCCAAGCCCCAGCATCCAAGTGCCGAATCCACCGGTCTTGGGAAGCTCGAAGCCACCATTATCGGGCACGTTCACAACCGTCTCTAGCTTGTTATCGCCGTTTCCGGTGGCACCCGAAACGACAACAGGATTCTCGGTGCTATTCACCTCAACCTTGATCGGCTCAGCAAGCAAAGTGAAGCCCTCGGGCGACTTGGTCTCCACCAGCCAGTAAGCCTGGTATCCCTTGTCGCCCTCCTGTACCTCTGCGTTGTTAGCCCAGGTCGACCAGCGCAGGCCGGGAATCTTCACCTGACCATCGGAGCCGCTCACAAAGGTGCTCCGGGGCGGGTCGATCTTCGTGCCATCGGAGTCGCGCACAACAGCGATCGGATTCTTCTTAGCAAGCGCGTCTGCCTCGCTCAGGAAGACCTGGAACTCGGCACCGGCGAGGGCGTTGCCCTCACCATCGGTCTTCTTGAAGACGATGTTGCCCCACTTGGTAACAGCAGGCGGAGTCACGGTTCCGGGGTTTTCCGGGTCCTCAGGGTTCCCAGGCTTCCAGTCGACTGAGGGCTTATCTGGGTAGATAACAGCGGTGTTCGAAATCTCCCCGTCTCCGCCAAGCGACGTTACAACGGTTTCGATTTCGACCTTGACCTGCGAGATACCCGATGCGCCACCAGCCGCTTCAAGCTTCTTGAGACCCGTCGCCGTGAAAGTAACCAGCACAGTGTTCACAGGATACTTACCCGCTACGAACTTCGGGTGCTGCTCCGAATCCACGAAGTCGATCTGGTAGTCCCCCGCTTCAAGGGCAACACTGTCCGCGTTGGTCAACGACACCTTCGCCGTCGGGACATACTCCAGACGCGAGTCCAGGGAGTCCGCAATCTGGTACCCGCTCAGAGCGCCGCCACGAGGAATATCACCAAGAATGCTCCAAACGACACTGTCTCGCATTGCGACCGCAGTTGAGTCTTCGACAGACTTGTTGTTGCCCTTGCTGTTCTTAGGGTAGACATGAACGTCGTACAACCAATCAGTCTTATTCACCGGATCAGTGATCGGCACCGTCACCAAGAACGGAACCGCCGGCGTGTAACCCTTACTGTTCGTCTCAGTTACAAGGTACAAACCAACGGGCAGGTTTTCGAACTTCGCAAGGCCCTGAGCATCCGTCAACAGCTCAGAAGGCGCAGGCTGGGTACCGTCAAACCCGAGCGCGGTCGCCTTCTCCACGTCGCCTTCGAGCGCAGCCACATCAAGCCAACCCTGGTTCGTGGTCAAATCGACCTTAGAGCGGTCAATCAGCTTGACGGTGAACCCAATACCTTCGATCGGTGTCAGGCCAGAAGTATCTTGCTCAGTACCATTGCCGTGCTCGCCGAGCTGTTCTGGCTGCTCGAACTTATGGACGTTCAATACGCCCTGGCGATCCGGCTCGATGGTGCTTGCCAGACCGGACGGGTCGACCGCGGCAGCCGCCTGGGAGCCCGAAACCACCAGGAGCGATGCTCCAGCGAAAACGGCTAGCTTCGAGAGCCAACCGACCTTGCGTGACTTTTGAGACACGATATTCCTTTCCGAGTGTGAAACCCAGACGTGAGAAAGCCACCAAAACTCGCGTAGCCCTACGGAATTATCTGGCCTGAAATTCCATATGGAGACTCCGCTAGGCGATAATTCACCCCTGCTCCTCACCCCGAGCAGAAACCGGTTCTGGATGTGGACGCGCGGTGTACTGCTCAAGGCAATGGCTCAGGCGCTGATGACATAACATGTTCAGACACGGTGACCGTGAACTTGTGTCGTAGCCTCTAGGGTCAGTGAGAATGAGATTCGATAGCCAAACTCCCTCGGTGGATCAAGACAGCAGCCCACCCGTAGTTCGACAGTTCCTGGCGCTCCACGAGAGTAAGGATGTGCGCGGCGCTCGTGAGCTCTTCAACCAGAGCCCGGTGGTGCTTTGGTTCATGATTCCACCCGCCGACCTCGGCAGAATCTTGGACGAAATCTTGTCAAGCAGCCCCGCAGCTCAAGACGAGGCTGCGGGGTTCCAGGTTTTCCTCGCCTCGTCGGGCGAGGGCCGGTATTTCGCCCCAGATGTGACCCGCCAGATGTCCAGCCCGTCAAAGTCGGCCGGGTTGATAATGAAATTCGGTTACGCAATGGACCTCAGGCTTCGAGGTAAGTCTGTAGAGGCGCTCGCACTGTTTGAGCGCATCCGCGCTGACCTTGACTCAATTCACGCTCTTGCTGATCAGCGCAACAGCTGGCCCCAGTTCCTATCGCTGCAAGCCGGAATAACCGCATTGCTCGTCGGCGACTTCCAGCAAGCGTTGAATTACTTCGCAGAGACCCTCGCCCGTCGAGTTTCCCCAGGGATGGAGATGATAGCGCGGAGCGCACTCGTGCGATCCGCGCTAATAGAAGCAGCGTTCGGAAACAGTCAGGCTGCAAGAATCCACTTAGACCGTGCCCAGAGTCTTCCGCGGACATCAAGTTGGGTCGAACCCCCGCTGGAATCCCATACCAAATTGGTTCTCGTCCTGTTGGAGTCTGATGCCCAACTTGCCGGGCGAATGCTGGCACAGGTCAATCTGGCTGACATAGGAGAAATGTGGCCGTTTTATGTGTTTGCCGACTACATAGTTCACGATCGAGTCCAGGCTCACGCGCGTATCGGCCTGCGTTTAGGTAAGTTCGCGTCGCTCCCCTTCGCCAGCAAATCAGGTGAGGGATTCCCTGGTAGCGTGCTGCCCTTGGCTCAAGCGTCGCACTACTTGTACTCAGGAAACGCTTTGAAAGCTAGAGCGTTCCTAAAGCAAGCGGACCAAGACTTCCTGCTCACAAAACTCGTGACCGCGATGGTCGACCTCCACTCCGGTGACCCAGGCAATGCTACAAAACTCATGTATGAAGTCAGAAGAGAGACTGTTGAGCTTCGACGTGCAGAGCTTTGGAGGGTGTCGCTGTGTGCACAGGGCTATCTCGTCAAAGGCGACTCGGCCGGAGCGCAAAACGCCCTGAGGGAACTCGAGAACCTGTTTCAGCCGCTGCGAGCAGGGGAGGTGAGCTTTTTTACACAAGCCATAAACGAGCTTGCCTCGAACTCCTTCACGTGGTGGCCTACTCCGGCAGATCAACCAGCTGGGTACTTCGAGCGTCTTCCACGCAGGGAAGAACAGTTGACTGAGCGGGAGATGACCGTACTGAATCTTCTATCACTCGGTTACGATCGCGTATTAATAGCTGAAACGCTCCACGTCTCCCCGAACACGCTCAAAACCCAAGTGAGATCGATTTATCGAAAGCTTGATGCTGCATCACGGGCCGAGGCGCTCCAACAGGCAGCTAAGCGAGGGCTACTTTAGGCCCGCGATCGCGGTCTCGGCGCGCTCGTCGTCATGCCTCTCTGCGTATGCGGCTCGGGAGTGAGCATCGATCACGGTGGGCACGTACGCATGCCGCACGAACACCCTGCGGTGTGCCGCGGGCTTTGCTTCCTGTCGCAGATCGGTTCTTCAACCCTTGTGACCGGCGAACGGTCCGCCACCCGCCACCCGCCACACGCCACCCGCCACCATCAGGGAAATTGCCGAGTTTTTCACATCAACGTCGTTGAGAGACCCGGGACACTCGTACTCCTACTCGTACCGCCTCGTGGGGTCTCCCGCGTGACGGTCGACGTGTGAGAGCCTGTTCAAGCGTCCGCGGACCGGAACGGCGTGGACTGTTGAGCACAGCGTCACGGCAAGGCCTGCGATCTCGACAGGGCCCGCGATCTCGACAGGGCTGGGCGTTTTCGTGGTTCGAAGATCAATGATCTTTCGCACCAGCGGGCGGGGTCTAGTTCGGGTGGGTGTGCGGACGTGAGGAACGATCGAGCATGCCGATTTATCTGAGCTCGGCATATCTGCGTGCCCATTTCGCGGCGGTTGGCCATGACACATGGAAGTAGTGATCAGCATGAGCGATGGCCCGGCCGTCGTCGACGATGAGTTTCGCGGTGCGGAGTCGTTGGCGCAGAGTCAGAGCTCCGTTGGCGTTGGACTCGAGAACCTCCTTGGCGATGGTGGGAGTGGTAGCAGCTCCCCTCTGCCCGGAGGTTCTCGTTGTTGTTGCGGGCTCTATGTCAGACAACGTCCCTGGTGACTACGCTGGGATACCGCGAGCGAGGCAAGGTGTGGGGAAGCGATGCCGCTGAGCCTCGTGCCACCAACCATCGTGGCGGAAGGTTCCCCTGTGGATCTGCTACGTGAAAGCTTTAGAACACAAGCAAAACCCATTGTTTACCCATATTCTGTCGTTCCGTGACAGGGGAAGATTCGGGGGTAGACGGGTTCAGTGCATGAACAACAACAGGGCGGCGACGAGCACGAAGAGCGCCCCGAACACCGCGTTCAGTATCCGCTGCCCGCGCACGGTTGACGCGAAGCGGCCGAACGGCTTCGCCGCGGCGGCGTAGAAGAACCACATCACGAGCACATCGACGACGACCGCCGTGGCCCCGAGAATGACGTACTGCGGCAGCTGCGGCTGATCGAGGCGCACGAACTGCGGGATGAAGGCGAGGAAGAACACGATCGCCTTGGGGTTCAGCAGGTTGACCCACAGGCCGCGCAGCAGCATCGCCCGGTTCGTCACGTGCGGCACGACCATGACTTCGCCGGTGTTCGCGGGTGCGGGCCTCGTCAGCGCCATCCGCACGCCGAGGTAGATGAGGTAGGCCGCGCCGGCGTACCGGATGCCCGCGAATAGAGCTGGCGACTTCGCGACGAACACCCCGACGCCAGCGGCGACGATCACAATGTGCACAATGAGGGCGACGACCTGCCCGATGATGCCCCAGATCGACCGCCGCCAGCCGCTCGCGAGCGCGTTCGACATCGTGTTGATCGCGCCGGCTCCAGGCGTGAAACTAATAACGATGCACGCGGTCAGCAGCGAGATCCAGAGGGAGAACGACACCCGACCAGTGTAGTTCTGGTCGGGGTCGCGCCATTGCCTACCAGCCGCGCTCGGCGAGCCTGTGCGGTGCCGGCAGGTCAGCGACGTTGATGCCGACCATCGCCTCGCCGAGACCGCGCGAGACCTCGGCGATCACGCCCGCGTCGCTAAAGTTCTGCGTCGCCCGCACGACCGCCACCGCCCGGCGCTCGGGGTCGTGCGACTTGAAGATGCCCGAGCCCACAAACACGCCGTCGGCTCCGAGCTGCATCATCATGGCGGCGTCTGCGGGCGTCGCGATGCCTCCGGCCGTGAAGAGCGGCACGGGTAGGCGCCCGTCACGCGCGACCTGGGTGACAAGGTCGAGCGGCGCCTGGAGCTCCTTCGCCGCGACGAAGAGTTCGTCCGGGCCCAGCGCGCTGAGCCTCGCAATTTCCGCCCTGATGGTGCGAATGTGCCGCGTCGCCTCAGAGACGTCGCCCGTTCCCGCTTCGCCCTTCGACCGGATCATCGCGGCGCCCTCGGCGACCCGCCGCAGCGCCTCGCCCAGGTTCGTCGCGCCACACACGAACGGCACGTCGAACTCGCGCTTGTTGATGTGGTGCACGTAGTCCGCTGGCGAGAGCACCTCGCTCTCATCGACGTAGTCAACTCCGAGCGCCGCGAGCACCTGTGCCTCGACGAAGTGGCCGATGCGGGCCTTCGCCATGACAGGGATCGAGACCGCCGCCCGAATCCCGTCGATGAGGTCCGGGTCGCTCATGCGGGCGACGCCTCCCTGCGCGCGAATGTCAGCGGGCACTCGCTCGAGCGCCATCACGGCGACCGCGCCCGCCTGCTCAGCGACTCGCGCCTGCTCGGCCGTCACCACGTCCATGATGACGCCGCCGCGGAAGCGGTCTGTGAGCGCGGCGTGGGCGGGGTTGTGCGGCTGGAAGGCGGATGTGGGCTGTGTCTGTTCGTTCATATCCACCACCCTCTCGAGCATTTTGGTTTACCTCAAGACCCACTTCAAGCGTGTTGCGATAGACCACTTTCCGCACGGCCCAGAGGGCATGCCTTGACTGTGGGAAGGCTCCGCCCCGCCTCTGACGGCCGTAGAATCTGGGTATGCGACCCCTCCCCCGCGCTCTGCCGCGCCGCGCCGCCACGCTCCTCGCCGCCGGCGTCGCTCTGGCCGCGGGCCTGATCGGGTGCGCGCCCGAGCCAGGGCCGGCACCGCCCGCTCCGACATCGACCGCGCCCGCCACTCCGCCGCCGCCCACGCCCGAAGAGCTGCGCGCCGCCGCCGCGCGCGACTGGGTCGCGGCAGCCTCAACCCGGGAGCTGGCCGGCAGCGTAATCATGGCCTCGATCCCGACGACCGACCCGATGCAACTGCACCAGCTCATGCTCGACTCTGGCATCGGCGGGTTCATCATCATGGGCGCAAACGTTCCGAGCACGCCCGAAGAGCTCGGTGCCCTCACCGCGCAGCTCACGACCGACCAAGCGCTCCCACCACTCGTCGCCATCGACGAGGAGGGCGGGCTCGTGACCCGCCTACCCTGGGACGCGCTCCCGGGCGCCGACACGCTGCGGGACGAACCCGCCCAGTCGACGGCCGACGCGTTTCGTAGTCGCGCCGACCTGCTGAGCGCCGCCGGCATCAACGTCAACTTCGGGGTCGTCGCCGACGTGACCGGCGACGAGTTCAGCTTCATCTTCCCGCGCTCGCTCGGAAACACGGGTGCCGACGCCGCGCCGCGCGTCGCAGCCGCCGTCGAGGGCGAGCGGGGGCGCGTCGCGACAACGCTCAAGCACTTCCCCGGGCACGGAGTCACCGCGGCTGACTCGCACACGGCGATTCCGCAGGCGGGGCTAACACTCACCGACTGGCGCTCCGACACGGCTGCACCGTTCTCGGCGGGCATCGAGGCCGGGGCCGAACTGCTCATGTTCGGCCACCTCGCCTACACAACGGTCTCCCCCGCACCGGCATCGCTCTCGCCCGAGTGGTACTCGATCGCGCGCGATGAGCTCGGCTTCGAGGGCGTCACCGTCACCGATGACCTCGGCATGCTCCGCTCGAGCGGCCTCCCCGAGTACCAGGATCCCGTCGCCACTACCCTCGCCGCGCTCTCCGCGGGCGCAGACCTCGCGCTCACTGTGATCGGTATGGATGCCGCGGGTGTGACGGCACTTGTCGATGGCGTGACGGCCGCGGTCGCGTCGGGTGCGCTCTCGGAGGATCGGCTGCGCGAGGCAGCAACTCGCGTGACGCTGCTGCGGCTGGAACTCGCGGGGGCGTAGGCGGGTGGGCCGCGCCACCCGGCACCCAGCACCCGCCACTTGGACCCTTCCCAGCAGCACACCCCCTTCCCAACAGTCGGCAAGTACCTCTTAGGAGGGGAACTGCATGTTCGGGGAGGGCGTGCAGAGGCGAGCGTGGGCAGGCAGCACAACCGCGGCGCACTACACAGGCACAGCGAGCTCATGTGCGATCGGAACGAAAGAGTGGTGGATCCTAGGGGAATTGAACCCCTGACCTCGTCATTGCGAACGACGCGCTCTACCAACTGAGCTAAGGACCCGTGCGAGCTTCACGCCCGTACAGCGAACCACTTTACCAGCGCGGGGTCGCACGCGTAAAATTCGGCGCGCGGAAAACTGCCGCCGCAGCAGAGAGGTCGAGAAGTAGAGAGCCCAAGAACCCGAGCCCAAGAGCCCGAGCCCAAGAGGCCGACCGGTTACGCGGCGCGGTTTGGCAGCACGATCCGCTGCCCCGTCACCGGGTGGCGGATGACCTCGACAGGCGTGCGGTACACATCGGTGAGCACGTCGGCCTCGAGCACCTCGTCGGGTGCGCCGTTCGCGACGATCTTGCCCTGCCGCAGCAGCGCGATCCGGTCGGAGTAGGCGCTCGCAAGGTTCAGGTCGTGCAGCACGATGAGCACCGCGTCGCCGGCGGCAGCCCGCTCGCGCGCGAGCGTGAGCACGGCTTCCTGATGCCCAAGGTCGAGCGCTGCAGTCGGCTCATCGAGCATGAGCACGCCAGTGCGGCCAGCGATAACGCGGGCGAAGGCGGTGCGGGCCCGCTCCCCGCCTGAGAGCGACGGGACCCTGCGGTGCCCAAGGTGACCGATGTCGGTCGCCGCGATGGCCTCACCGATCGCCTCGTTGTCGTCGTCCTCGAGCGGCGTGCGGCGCCACGGCGCTCGCCCCATCTCGACGACCTGGTGCACGGTGAACGGGAATAGCAGCTGGTTCTCCTGCAGCAGCACGGAGCGGCGGCGCGAGAGGTCAACGAGCGACCAGTCGTCGAGCGCCTTGCCGCCAAACTGAACGCTGCCGGCGTCGGGCTCGACGTCGCCCGAGAGCAGGCTCAAGAGCGTTGACTTCCCAGCGCCGTTCGGCCCGAGCAACGAGAGCACCTCGCCGGCGCGAACATCGAGCGAGACGCTGTCGAGCAGCTTCTTGCGGCCGCGCTCAATCGTGACGGCGTCTGCGGCGCAGACGACGGTCCCACGCTCGGCGACCGTCGGGAGTGCGATGTGTCGTGCGTTCATTATCCCCACCCTCCCGAGCGCTTGCGGGTTCGCCTGAGCAGCCAGAAGAAGAACGGGCCACCGACGAGCGCGGTGAGAATGCCGATCGGTAGCTCGGCCATCGGCACGAGCGTGCGCGCCGCGAGGTCGGCGAGCGTCATGAGCAGCGCGCCCGCAAGCGCGGTCGCGGTCACGAGCGGCAGGTGCGCGGGGCCGAGGATCATGCGCATGAGGTGCGGGATCACGAGCCCAACGAACGAGATGATGCCCGCGAACGCGACCGCCGCGCCGACGAGCAGCGAGACAACGAGGATCATGCCGATCCGCAACAGCTCAACGTTCACTCCAAGGTGGCGCGCGTTGCGCTCTCCGAGCGCGAGGAGATCCAGCTTCCGCGACGACACGTAGGCGGCGATGAGGCCGATCGCGATGATCGGCGTGACGACGAGCACCTGCGACCAGCTCATCCCCTTGAGGCTGCCGAGCTGCCAGAAGACAATCGCCTCGCGCGACTGAGTGTCGCCCATGAAGGTGAGCGCCGCAATCGCGGCCCCGCCGATCGCGTTGACTGCGATACCGGTGAGCACGAGCGTGACGACCTCGGTGCGGCCGTCGGCCCGGCTCATCGAGTAGACGATGAGCGTCGCGATGAGGCCCGTGATGAACGCAAGGATCGCCGTCGTCCACTGGCCGAAGACCGTGAGGCCGAACACAATCGAGATGCCCGCGCCAACCGCGGCGCCTGACGAGATACCGATGACGCCGGGCTCGGCGAGCGGGTTGCCGAAAATCGCCTGCATGATGAGGCCGGAGACCGAAAGGCCGATACCGATGAGCACGGCCATCGCGACGCGCGGGAAGCGGATCGCCCACAGCGCCTCATCGCCCGCGGGCACGGTCGGCAGCGGCAGCCAGTCAATACCAACGCGATGCAGGATCGAGCCGAGCACCTCCTGCGGCGGGATCGCGAGCTGGCCGGTGCCGGCAGACACGAGCACGCTGAGAAGCAGCAGCACAGCAAGCACTGCGAAGAGGATGGGTGCGCGACTGCTCCGTCGTGTAGGCGATGTGCGGCCTGTGCTATTCATGCTCGCGCGAGACGCTTTCTAGGAGATCCGGGCGCGCGGGGCGCCGTGTACGTGCGAGCCTTCTGAAAGAACTCACACTTCATCATATCTTCGTGAGGTTAAGCTTGCTCAGGTCATACATATGAAAAGGGGATCGATGCTCAAGGCTCGCACTTCTCGCACCCGGGCTGCCGTCGCTCTCGCGCTCGGCCTCGCCGTTGCCCTGACGGGCTGCCAGACCGCCGGGCCCGGCGACACGACTGGCAGTGTTGAGACCGTCGAGCTCCCGCCGCTCGACTCCCTCACCCCGCTCGAGAACCCCCTGAACTACGAGGGGCCAACGACGGCCATTGTCGGCGCCCCCTCAGTGACGCCGCTCGCTGAGAAGCCGCAGGCGAAGCTTCCCGTGACGGTTCAGTCGCACGACCGCAGCGGAGACGTTCCCGTCGAGGTCACCGACACGTCGCGCGTGCTCGCGATCTCACTCACGGGCACGCTCTCCGACATCGTCTACAACCTCGGCCTCGGCGATCAGCTCATCGGCCGCGACGCGACGACTGTGTTCCCCGGTTCCGAGAAGCTCCCCCTCGTCGTCACCGGCGGCCACGACATTGAGGCGGAGTCCGTGCTCGGCCTCGAACCGAGCGTCATCTTCACCGACCTCAGCGTTGGCGGAATCGACTTCGTGAACGTCATGCGCAACGCCGGCGTACCCGTGATCGTCGTGAAGCGGTCCGTTGATCCGGCGTCTTCCGCTGAGGCGACCGAGCAGCTCGCCGCGGGCCTTGGCGTCCCCGACGCCGCGACCGAACTCAATCAGAAGGTCGCCGACGCCATCACCGCGAAGGAGAAGGAGGTCGCGCGCCTGATCCCGGCCGACGAGGCAAAGCGGCCGCGCGTCGCGTTCCTCTACGTGCGCGGCGGAGCGGGCATCTACTACCTCTTCGGCGAAGGCAGCGGCGTCGATACCCTGCTCAAGTCGATCGGAGTGATCGACGTGGCCGAGGAGGCGGGGTGGAAGGGTGAGCGCCCCATGACCGACGAGGCGCTCGTCAAGATGGACCCCGACATCATTCTCGTCATGTCGAAGGGCCTCACGAGCACGGATGGCATCGACGGGCTCATCGAGGCGCAGCCGAGCATCGCGCTCACGACCGCGGGCAAGAAGCGCAGGATCATTGACATCAACGACTCCATGCTCTTCGCGAGCGCAGGTCGCACCCCCGACGTTATCGATGCACTCGCCCGCGCGATCTACGCGCCGGATTCGCTCTAGCCAGCCAAACTGGGCTCGGGGCCTTGTAAGCTACTCCGAGCCCTTTCAGGATGTAGCGCGCCCGCGCTGTATTCTTGGTCGGGTAACCTAACGCGCCCACTCGAGGCGCTTGCAACTGAAGTACGGGGATCACGGGTGACGAAGGAACACGAAGCTGCGCACGGCGTACGTTCGCGACGCGCTGCCGCTTCCGAGTACCCCGCCGACCGCTTCGACGAGGCGACGTCAAACGGCCGCGTCGGCGCTCACCGAGTAACCGCCCAGCCTCGCGTCACCTGGCACTTCGTGCTCGGCGGCCTGATCGGCGCCGCGCTCCTCACGACGATCGGCATCGTTGGCGTCACCATTGCGGGTTCCGCGGGCACACTCCCCCTCCCCTCAACGCAGGGACCGTCGACGGCAGAGGCGAAGGTGAAGCCGAAGCTCGACCCCGAGGCTGCCGTTGCGGTACTCGACGGCACGCCAGCGGAGGGCACGATGGCGCAGAGCCTTGCGACGGTCATCACCGACGAGAAGTGGGGCTCCATCATCCTCGCGGTCCCCGCAGCGACCACCGATGTAACGATCTCAGCGGTGTTTTACACAGACGCCGAGAACGAAGCCGCCGCACTCGGCCTCGCGGAGAAACTCGGCGGCGTGTCAACGTACCTGAATGCCGACTACGCCGAGGGCGAGGCCGACCTTGTCGTGCTCATCGGCGCCGACTACGCCGGCCCGGGCAAGTAGCCCAAGCGGATCCTGCTCCGCTTCGCTTTGCCGTTCGCTTTGCCGTTCGCTGCGGGCGAGCGCCTCTCCTTGCACTCTCAGCACCTGAGTGCCAAAATTGGAGTTAGCAGTCGGATCGACTGAGTGCTAAACCTGGCGCAGTACACCTGTGGTGTCTGCCGCTTTCCCTAGACGTCCGGGAGGGGCGAATTACATGGCAAAGATGATTGCGTTTGACGAAGAGGCACGTCGCGGCCTTGAGCGGGGTCTCAACATCCTCGCTGACACTGTCAAGGTGACGCTGGGCCCGCGCGGCCGCAACGTCGTCCTTGAGAAGAAGTGGGGCGCCCCGACGATCACCAACGATGGCGTTTCGATCGCCAAGGAGATCGAGCTCGACGATCCGTACGAGAAGATCGGCGCTGAGCTTGTCAAGGAGGTCGCGAAGAAGACCGACGACGTCGCTGGCGACGGCACCACCACCGCAACCGTGCTCGCTCAGGCGCTCGTGCGCGAGGGCCTCCGCAACGTTGCTGCTGGCAGCGACCCCATCGCTCTGAAGAAGGGCATCGAGAAGGCTGTTGCAGCGGTCATCACCGAGCTGCACGCAAACTCGAAGGAGATCGAGACCACCGCCGAGATCGCAGCAACCGCTTCGATCTCCGCAGCTGACGAGCAGATCGGCGCACTGATCGCAGAGGCTATCGACAAGGTCGGCAAGGAGGGCGTCGTCACCGTTGAGGAGTCGAACACCTTCGGCACCGAGCTCGAGCTCACCGAGGGCATGCGCTTCGACAAGGGCTACCTCTCGGCGTACTTCGTCACCGACGCTGACCGCCAGGAAGTCGTCTTCGAGGACCCCTACATCCTCGTCGTCAACAGCAAGGTCTCGAACATCAAGGATCTGCTCCCCGTCGTCGATCCGGTTATCCAGTCGGGCAAGCAGCTCCTCATCATTGCCGAGGACGTCGAGGGCGAAGCGCTCGCTACGCTCGTGCTCAACAAGATCCGCGGCATCTTCAAGTCGGCAGCCGTCAAGGCTCCGGGCTTCGGCGATCGCCGCAAGGCAATGCTGCAGGACATCGCTATCCTCACCGGCGGCCAGGTCATCTCGGAAGAGGTCGGCCTGAAGCTTGAGAACGCAACGCTCGACATGCTCGGCACCGCTCGCAAGGTCATCATCACCAAGGATGAGACCACCATCGTTCAGGGTGGCGGCGAGAAGGAAGCAGTCGAGGGCCGCGTGCAGCAGATCCGCCGCGAGATCGACAACACCGACAGCGACTACGACCGCGAGAAGCTCCAGGAGCGCCTCGCGAAGCTCGCTGGTGGCGTCGCAGTCATCAAGGCTGGCGCAGCGACCGAGGTTGAGCTCAAGGAGCGCAAGCACCGCATCGAGGACGCAGTCCGTAACGCGAAGGCAGCTGTTGAGGAGGGCATCGTCCCCGGCGGCGGCGTCGCACTCATCCAGGCTGGCGCGAAGGCGTTCGCTAACCTCGAGCTCACCGGCGAAGAGGCTACCGGCGCGGCAATCGTGCAGGTCGCTATCGAGGCACCGCTGAAGCAGATCGCCCTCAACGCTGGCCTCGAGCCCGGCGTCGTCGCGCACAAGGTTTCGGAGCTCCCCGTGGGCCAGGGCCTCAACGCAGCGACCGGCGAGTACGTCGACATGCTCGCTGCTGGCATCAACGACCCGGTGAAGGTCACCCGCTCGGCCCTGCAGAACGCAGCGTCGATTGCAGGCCTCTTCCTCACCACCGAGGCAGTTGTCGCTGACAAGCCCGAGCCCGCTGCTCCCATGGCAGCCGACCCGGGTGCAGGTATGGACTTCTAAGTCCCGCTAGCCACTGGTCACAGGGGCCGGGTCGTACCTTCGGGTGCGGCCCGGCCCCTGTGCTGTTTCCGGGGCCGGCTTGCGGCTCCGACGCGCGGCCCCGGCTTGCGGCCCCGGGCTGGCCCGGCCCCGGCTTGCGGCCCCGGCCCCGGCCCCGGCGCGCCAATGTACCCAGTTGGCACCGTTGTACCCAGATTTCGGGCGTCTCAAGCGGGTACATCGGTGCCAAGCGGGTACATCCGCCGGCACATCGTCACCTGGCGCGACGCCGCGACGCCCGGGGCGTCGAACCCCGCTTCTCGGCCTGCCTCGGTCAGTCCGTCGAGGGCTTGTTCTTTCGCCCGGCGAGCAGCAGCACGGTGGTCACGCCGATTCCCAAGACAGCGACTCCGCCGAGCGCGACGATTGCCCACGGAATCTCGGGAGCCACCTGATCTGGGCCCCCGGGGAGCTCCTCTGTCTCGGGCGGCGCCGCGGTGCCCGTCGACACCGTAATTGAGCATCCCGGAAGTGTCAGTGAAACCGAGAGAGTATCGAACGATTCGCCCGGAGAGTAGTCGCCGTACTTGTTGTTGAACGCTGCGGCACCGGCCTCCGTGAGATGCACGGGAGCCGCCTCAATCGAGTAGCTTGAGCCGTCGCCAGTGTCCGCCCCAGCGATATCTATGTTCGCGGCGACTACCGGCTCGAACACGAGCTCACCACCCTCAACATCGGAGGCCGCCATTTCGATCACGAGTTCAGCGGTCTCTGGGCCCGTGAACACGATCTGCGGGTCCTTGAGATCGAGCTGCATGAGCCCACTGTGACCGGTGAAGTGAATCTTGCCTGGGAAGGTGACAGCACCACCAGAAAGATCCTCACGCACCGACCCGGCGCCGCTCGGCCAGGTGAACAGCGGGGTCTCGTAGGTCACGCCGCCCTCAGTGATCCACTCGCCGTTCGCGATAGAACCGCTGATGTAGTTGCGGAAACGCTCTTTGACGCCCCAGCGTAGCTCTGCCCCGTCGGTCGTGCACTCCTGCCCGTTCGATGCCGTCGCCGGCAGCGCGTTAGAAGGCGCGGGCGCAGCAAACGCCTGCAGGGGGAACACAGCGACGAGGGCGCTCCCGAGAAGTCCGGCAGCCGCTCCGGCAGAGAGCGTTCGGCGGGCGATGCGTCGGGTCACGGGATACTCCTAGTGTTGCGGGCCGCGTGCGCAGCCTGGAACGAGAGTAGCAGCAGCCCCCTGCATGGTTCGGAAGCGGCAAGCGGGCGAGGCGCGACTTGACTGCCTCGCCTCACCCGCTCACTCGGTGCCGTCGCTGTGGCGGCTACACTTCGCCACTAGACGTCGCTGTTGGTCTGCGCCCCCGCGGATCCTTCGCTGTCCGCCTGCGGCTTCTTCTTGCGCCCGCCGATGAGCATCCCGGTGGTGAGCGCGATCACCACGAGTGCGGCGCCGCCGACGATGATCGGCAACCATGGGACGCGAGCCTCCGCGGGCGCCGCCTCCTCAGCGGGCCGCTCGGAAGAAGTCTCGGTCGTGGGCTCCGCAGTTGTGGCGCTGGCCCCTTCGCATCCGGTCGTCTCGAGGTTGAGCGTCACCGCGTCGAGCCCGGCCCCGGCTTCATAGAAGCCCGCGAACGCGGCAGCGCCTGAGTTCGTCAGCGTGGTCTTCATTGCGCTGAGGTCAAGCTTTCCACTCTGAGGCGCTATCGAGGCCGGGGCAACGACCTCGCCGACCCACTCCTGCGCCGTATCGACTGTAACCTTGCCCTCCATATCGGTGCTCTTCGCATCGAGCATGAGCGCAGCCTTGCCGTCGCCCTCGAACTCGACGGTCGGGTTGGCGAGAGTGAGGTCAAGCACCCCATCATGTCCGGTGAAGTGCACCGACCCCGTGAACGATACCGCGCCGGTTCCGGTTGCAGGGTCGATCTCGCCGGTCGCTCCCGTCCAGGTGAACTCGGGGGTCTCGTAGGTCACCCCCTCGCCCGTCTCCCACGAGCCGTTCGCGATCGAGCCGCTAATGTACGACCGGAAGCTCTCTTTAACGCCCCACTTCAGGGTGCCGCCGGTGATCTCGCAGGCACCGGTACTCGCTGGCCCTGTCGTAGACTCCGCCACGTTCGCTGGCGAAACAGCGCTTGCTGCGGCCGGTGCGACGAGCATGGCTGCGGCGACAACCGCGCCCGACAGGGTCGCGCCGAATCGCGTGGCTCCGCGTGATTTCACTGTGTGTCTCCTTCGTCGGGGGCCGCGTTCGCGCGACCGCACCACATCATTGCCAGCGGCTCGCGCTAGCGGTTGGTTGCGCGCTGCCGGACAGCGAGAGTCGTGGTGCATCCCGCGATCGCGACGAGCGAGAGCGCGACAACCCACCATTCCCACAGGGCCATTCCGGATCCCCCGACGCCGAGCGCCGGGCCCGCGCCGGTAGCCACAGCGAGTGGCAGGGCAGTGACCTCGAGCTGCTCGTCTGCCGCCTTCTTGGCCTTCTTCTCCTTCGGCAGGATCGTGAACTTCGCGCCCACATCTGCGCTGCCCTGAAGCGTTAGGACGTGCGATCCAAGCTCGATGTCATCAGGCAACTTACCTGTCCAATGGACCACGCCGAATTTGTCTGCCGTCGCTTCCTCGTCAAGCACGATCGGCTCAGAATAGAGCACGACGAGTACGCCCTCGTCGCCGGGGTCGAAGCCCGCGGCCTGAATCTCGATCCGGGCGCCGGGCACCAACTTGTCCTTATCGGAGACGATTGTCAGGCCTTCGGTTGCCGGAGGCGTCGCGGCCGCAACTCGCTTCTCCTTCGCATCTTTGCCTGCGACGGTCGAACCGTAGCTCACCTTGCTCGCCGCTCCAACGGTGAAGGACAGCCTGTCGAACGCAATCGACTGGCTCGCAGAGAGACCCATGAGGCTGCCCAAGACAGGAACGTTGTTCCAGGTGACCTCCCCACCTGGCCCGACTGACTTCGCGGCCCCGGACAAATCGAGCTGGACGGAGCTGGGCCCATAGGAACCGGAGTACCCGGTTGTCAGCGTGGCTGTTGTCGGTCCCGTGACGGTGATCGTGGGGTTTACTACCTGGAACATTGTCGTGCCGTAGCCCTTGAACGACACGGATCCTGAGTAGTTCACGGTGCCAGTTTGTGTCTTGGCGTTCCAGGTGCTCCCAGACTGCGGGAAGAGGTACCCCGACCCAACTCCACTCGTTGCGATCTCGCCTCCGGCGCAGTGCTTCCCCGCCGTGGGACAGGCGGCAGTATTGGATTTTGCTGTCGTGTAGCCGGCGAACTGGGAGGAAATGCCCCATTTCAACGAACCAGCACCGGGTCCAGTAGATGGGGCTGTTGGCTTCGGGGCCACAGGAGTCGTTGCGGAGTCGATAGTCATCTTGACTGAGTTGGAAGTCGAATGCGAAAAGGTTTCGCTGTCTGCCGGTTCAAAGAGGGCCTGCGCCGTGTACACGCCCTCCGGCAGTTTGGTCGTGGAGAACTTTGCGACTCCGTTTGTGACGGTGACTGGTTGGCCAAGCTGCGTCGTGCCGTAGCTGAACGTCACCTCTCCATCGATTCGCGGAGTCACCGTTGCAGTGAAGGCTACCGAGGCGCCAGCCTTTGCGGAGGTTGGCGTGGCAGTTAGTTTGACACTCGTGGGTTGCCGTTCCACGATCGCGAAGTGTCCTGGTAGCGAGAAGCTCAGCGGGTCAAGTTCCGATCCCTTCTCGTAGAAGCCACCGAATGCGACTTCACCCTCGGCTGTCAGGCGGGCACCCACATTCGACCAGGACAGCAGAGAAGAGTTCTCATCGATCTCAGGCACAGTCAACGAAAGCTGCGCCATTGGGGTGTCCCGCAGCGTGAACTTCTTGCCAACGCTCTCCATACCTTCAAAGGTGTAACCGTCGACGTCCATGTGCAACAGACCAGCGGTGGGAGAAAGAATCTCGATACGTGGGTTTGTGAACTTCAGGTCGAGAGCGTAGACGCTCTTGCCGCCGACCGTCATTGGATGGGACTGAAAATGCACTCCGTTTCCCGGACCAAAGCCGACATTCGCACGGGTACCGTCGTTAGCCGCGGTGCCTACGCCCCCAGTCCACAGGTACGATCCCTTTGGCTGTGGTTGCTTGGTCGTCCCCAGGAGTTGGGCCCGCCCTTTGAACGCAGTGAAATCATAGATGTACTTTCGGAACGACTCGCGAACACCCCACTCGAGCGTTGCATTCTCGACTTTGCTCGTTCCACCCGAGGCTGGGGTGACATTAATAGTGTGTGCGCGAGATTCGGAAACAGCGAAGGCAGCCGGATCCGTCGGGACAAAGTGAGCGGTAATGCTGTGTGTTCCTACCTTAAGCTCGTTTGTCGTGAGCGTCGCACGGCCATTATGTGGCGCGATGGGGGCGCCCAAGGGCTGACCGTTTGCGGCAAATTGAATTACGCCGGAGGCGTTTACGGGACTCAGGTCTGCAATAAAGGTCGCGGGCTTGCCTGACGCTATTGTGACTGTGCTCTGCCCCTCAATAGTGACGGCAGTGCTGACAGCTGCCGGAGTCTCGCCGCCGGGATTCTCGCCGCCGGGTACAGTCGACGTTTCCAAAGGCAGCGAGAAGGAAACAGGATCGAGTGCCGCACCAGCGCTGTAAAAAGCACCCCCACCGAATGCAAGTGCTCCCTGCTCGGTAAGGGAGGCCGGAACGTTTGCCCAGGTCAACGTCGTGCCGTCGGTTGTCGGAGCCGGGAGCACTAGGGACGCAATTGGCGCATCCGTTAGTGAAAAGGGCTCACCGAGTTCCGTCGTGCTTTCAAATGCGTAGCCGGCAACGTTCATTCTGAGTTCGCCGGACGTCGGAGACGTAATGACGATCCGGGGGCTAGTGAACGTCGCGTCCAGAACCGAGATTTCCTGCCCGTCTATCTCCATGGAATGTCCCTGGAAACGAACCCCGTCCTCCGCGCCGAATCCAATGCTTCCCGCAGACCCGTCGATGGCGACTTCGCCAGCTCCATTGCTCCACACGTAGGTGCCTGTTTCGGTTGCCGATACGCTACCCAGCGGAGTCGCGCTCCCCTTCGCAATATTGCCACCGATGTAGGCACGGAAAGACTCTTTGACGCCCCACTCGAGGGTTGCGCCCGCGACTGTCCCAGCTGTGTCAGCGGCCTGCGCTGCAACGGGTGCGGACGATGAAAGCACGGCCCCAAGCAAAAGCGCCCCCACGAGCGTGCTCCCAAGCATTTGACGTACGCGAGCGCGAACGGTGCGGCTTGATATACCTGAAACGAAGTTCTGAGTGAACACGATTAGCCCCTCCAGGCGAAGAACAGATGGGCGCTCTCAGCGACGCAGTTCTTTGGCACAGCCCGATGCATTGGCGGATAAAACTTTGAAACGGCGCGGGCATCCTGCTCCGCGCCACAGGCGTGTGGCCCCTTCCTCCCTAAGGGAGAAAAAGGACCACACGCCTGCTCGGTCAACGCGAGTACTTTACTCGGCGTTTGCACCCTGGCGACGGCGGAGCAGGACGGTACCTGCTCCGAGCAGAAGCATGGCGCCTGCTACAGCGAAGGCTGCCGTTGCCGGAGCAGACCCGCTGTTAGCGAGACCCTTTCCGCTGTTCTGGCCGCTGCCTGAGTTGGTGGTGACAGGTGTCTTGCCGGTGTTCTCACCGTCTGTTCCGCCATCCACCACGGCTTTCTTGACAACAGTAAATGCGTTCTTGAAGGCGAAGGCGCGACCCGAGTCGGTCTCTGTCACGACGACGTCGTGCTGTCCAAGCTCGAAGTCCGCAGGAACAGTCCACGTGGCGTTGACAAAACCGTCAACATCGGGTTCGATCAGCCCGGGCAGTTCAACTACCTCGGAGTGAATCTCGACGCTAAAGCCTGTACCAGCAGCAAACGGGCCCACCTTAATGTCGACCCTATCGCCGGCCGTCAGCTTGAGCTTGTCAGCAGGCTTGCCATTGATCAGCAGCGTTGGTTGAGGCGCTACTGCGACAGTGACCGCTGCGGAAACCGAGGTAGCAAACACGTCAGAGTTTGCCGGGATGAACTGAGCAGTAACTTCGCTCATGCCAAGGGCCAGAGCGCTTGTCTTCAGTGCGGCAGATCCCTGTGCTACTTCAACGGGTTCGCCAAGTGGCTTGCCGTTGTTCTGGAACTGAACGGAACCTGCAACATCGTCGGTCACCGTTGCGGTGAGCTCAACTTCGTCTCCAGCGTAGATTGCCGTCTTGGATGCATCGACTGCAACGGTTGTCTCGTGAGCCGGGGCAAACTCGATAACAGTCTTCGTCTCGAACGGAGCGTACTTCACGCCGCCACCGGCGTACGTGTACACACCATACGTTCCATCAGCGAGCGCCTTCGCGCTATCCTTGCTCAGCTTCAGCGTCGTCTCAAACGAACCATCAGCCTTCAGCTCCACGCCACCCATCGCAGCGATCGCCGGAAGTTCAGCAGCCTGAACTGCCCACTTCGTGTCAAACGTCTTACGCGCCGAGGACGGAGCGTTCGTCGACGGAGCCCACTGATCAGCAAACGAACCAAACACCACGTACACGCCGCTGAACTTGCCAGCGAAAGGCGGGTACTGACCGTTCGTCACGGGAGCCTTCGGCAGGAACCCGGTACCGGTCACAGTAACGGTCTCGCCAGCAGGGTCAATCCCAGACTTCTTCGTGACTGTCACCTTCGGCGTGGGACGCTCAGTCACTGCAACAGACACCGCAGCAGACGTCGACGCGTTGTACGCATCGGTGTTCGCAGGAGTGAAATCAGCAGTCACATCGTTCGCACCGACCTCAACGAGATCGTTGGTCTTCAGCACTGCCTCATCATTCTGAACCTCGACGGGCTCACCAAGCGCCTTGCCGTTGCTCTTAAACTGCACCGAACCAGCGACGCCCTTCGACACCGCAGCCGTCAACGTAACCTGATCGCCCGACACCAGCGAATCCGCCGACGCCGCAACCTCAACCGTGGTGTCCTGAGCGGGCACGGCGAAGGTGATCTCGGTGTACGACTCGAACGGCGCGTACTTCACTCCGCCGCCCGCGTACGTGTAGATGCCGTAGCGTCCGCCTTCGATCTCCTTGGCTTCATCCTTCGTGAGGTTGAGCGTCGTCGAGAAGGTCCCGTCAGGCTTCACCTCGATGCCGCCTCGGGCGGCCCCACCAATCGTCGCGATATCAGCGGCGTGGACTGCCCACTTGGTGTCGAGCGTAGCGCGTGCCCCAGCGGGAGCGTCCTTCGAGGGCTGCCAGTTCTCCGCGAACGAGCCGAAGACGACGTACGTGCCTGCAAATTTACCCGCAAGCGGCGGACGCGTCCCGTTCGTAGCCGGGGCGTCGGGCAGGAAGCCGGTACCGGTCACGGTGACGGTCTCGCCATCCGGATCGATGCCAGTCGTCTTGGAGACGGTTACCGTGATCGGGTCGCGCTTCGCCTTGACGTCAACGGTGACCTCCGAGGAGACGGAGCCCGTGAATGCATCAGCGTCGGCGGGGGTAAACGTCGCCGCCAGCTTGGCCGTCCCGACAGGGAGCTGCGCGGCATCAAGCGTCGCAACGCCGTTGGAAACGGTGATCGGATTCGCGAGCTGCGTACCGTTCGCGGCGAATGCCACCGTGCCGGCAGCGGTAGCGGGAGCGACTGTCGCAGTCAGCTTCACAGTGTCGCCTTCGGTGATCGAAGATGCCGAAGCAGTGAGTCCGGTGGTGGTCTCGACGGCCGGCACCTGCACAGTCACGGGGAGGGAGAACGTCACGGGGTCGAGCGCGTCTCCGGCCTGGTAGAACGCGCCGCCGCCAAATGCAATTGCACCTTCGGTGGTGAGCGTCGCAGGAGCATTGGTCCAAGTGCGTACGTCGCCCGCGACGGTCGAAGTGGGCAGCTGCAGAGTCGCGACCGGTGCGTCCGTGAGGCTGTAGGGCTCGCCGATCTCGCTCGTGCTCTTGAACTCGTAGCCCGCAACGTCCATACGCAGTTCTGCGGTGGTGGCGGAGGTCACGACGATACGCGGGGCGGAGAACGACCCGTCGAGAACGTACTTGGTCTCGCCATCGATCTGCATGCTGTGGCCCTGGAAGTGCACTCCGTCGCCTGCGGCGAACGCAACATCTGCCGCGGTGCCATCGACTGCAGCCGTACCCGACCCGCCGGCCCAGGCGAAGGTGCCCGAGCTCTTCTGCTGGGCCCCGCCGAGCATCGTGATCTTCCCCTTGGCGATCACGCCGCCAATGTACTTGCGGAACGACTCCTTCACACCCCATTCGAGGGTTGCGCCGGCGACGGTTCCTTCTCCTGCCGCCGGGGCTGCAAGCGCCGCCGACGGTGCAAGAGCAAGGCCACTCGCAACGAGCAGAGCCGAGGTCAACGTCGCGACAAGCGACCTACCCTTTCGGCGCTCAGTGACATTCATGCGTAAGCACTCCTTGTTCAGAATTTGCGACATGGCAAACGCCGATGCGTAATACATCGGATCGAACTAAGGGTCTCCTAAGATCAATCTCCGTAGAATAGTCTGACGAATATCGTCAGATGATGCAAGCTGCAGGTCAGACCTGGTCAGGTTTTCGTGGAGATCGCGCACAGAACTCGTTGCGTATGCTTGAAACACGCAACGATCTTCGGAGGTCACCATGTCTGTCATCGGCGAGGGCAACTACCCGTTCCAGCTCAGCGAGAGCGAGTGGCGCGAGCGTCTCACTCCAGACGAGTACGCGATCCTCCGCGAAGCCGCGACCGAGCGCGCCGGCACCGGCGAGCTCCTCGGTCAGTGGGGCGATGGACTGTACTCGTGCCGCGGCTGCGGCGCCGAGCTCTTCAAGAGCGGCACGAAGTTCGAGTCACACTGCGGCTGGCCCAGCTTCTACGAGAGCATCAACCCAGATGCCGTCGAGATGCTCGAAGACACGACTCTCGGGCAGGTCCGAACAGAGGTGCGCTGCGCAAACTGTGGCTCGCACCTCGGCCACGTCTTCCCAGACGGCTTCGGTACCCCCACCGGCAACCGGTTCTGCATGAACTCGCTCGCCCTCGGTTTCGAGGGGCCGTCAGCCTAGAGTCATTCGCGCCGTCGGTGGCGCTCGCCCGCACGAGCTTTAGGCTGGCACCATGCAGATATGGAAGCCGCGCTGGACTCTCACTCGCCCTGAGCGCCCGATAGCCCGATCCAGCTACTTCGGCGGACTCCCAACAGGTCTTCCGGCCAGCGATTGGCCTCAGTGTGGCGAGTGCGATACCCCGATGACGCTGTTGCTGCAGCTCTCAGCCGGCCCATGGCTGCCCCGCATTCCCGCGGAGCAAGCGCTGCTTGTGTTCAAGTGCGAGAGCGATGACGTGTGCGATTTCTGGGAGCCAGACGAGGTCGCGAACCGGTGCATGCTTCTTCCGGTCTCCGAGGCCTCGGGTTACACCGCAGCACCAACGGTGACGGGCACGGAGCCGTCTCGAGTGCTACCGCAGCTTTGGGTCTACGAGTGGGAGCCGAGCGTGGACGGCATCTCTGCAGAGGTGGCGGATCAGCTCACCGATCCTGATCGCTTCTGGGATGTCCCCGAGAGCGTGAGCTTCGCCCACGGGTTCGCGTCAGAACACCTCACGAAAGCCGGCGGCGCCCCGTACTGGACGGGCCAGGGCCCGAGCAACGAGCCGCAGTTGCCCCGACAACTACTCCTTCAGCTGGACAACTGGATCACCGTGAGTGACCCAGCCGCTGCCGTCGCGGATTCCCCCGCCGGCCGCGATCCGCTCACCTCCGTGTCGGGTCAGTCGGTGAGCGCGGCGAACTTCATGAGCGACGGGATCGCCTACCTTTTTGACGTCACCCCCGAGGCGCCGCTCGCCACGCCAAGACTGGTGATCAACCGCTAGCTCCGCCTCGACCCGCCAGATCGCCTAACTCCGGCCGAGCGGCTTACTCGGCAACGCCGCAACGATCACCGCCACAAAGGCGATCGCCGTGCCAACGACGAGGGCAGGGGTCAGGCCACCCGCGAGCGGGAAGCCAATCTCGAAGAGCATTGCGGCGATAAGCTGACCGGCGACGTTCGACATACTGAGCAGCAGCACCCCCGCCTGACGCACGAGCATCGCGGCTACGGCGATGAAGATCACACCGACCACGCCACCGCAGTACATCCAGAACTCGGTCGGCCAGTTCGTCGGCCAGCCGTTGATGAGCACGGAAACGAGCGCCACCGTACCGAGTACCGCGGTGCCCACAACGAAGTTCATAAAGGTCGCGGTCACCGCGCTCTCGGCTGCCGCTCGCACGAGCCCGTTCACCATCGACTGTGCGGCCATGCCCGCGCCGACGATCACCGGCACGAGCACAAGCAGCACAAGGCCACCGTCAAGGCTCGCGGCCACGGTTACGATGACGGCGAGGATCGCGAGACCCGTGCCAATGAGCCGCGTCGGAGTCGCATTGATGCGCCCGCCAGGGCCAAGCCCCAGGCGGTCCATGAGCAGGCCTCCGGAGACCTGACCCGCGACGATACCGACCGTGAACAAGGCGACGCCCGTGAGCGGAGCAATGAGGCCCTGTGTGAGCACAAAGGCCGCTCCCCCAACGCCTCCAAACAGCGCCCAAATGGGCAGGCGACCGGAAGTTACCTCATTTCGCATCTTCACGATGCCGAGGCGACCCCGGCGTGAGACGAGCAGCACGAGGCAAATCAGCACGAGCCCGCCGCCGAAGGAGATCGCTGCGGCAAGATAGCCGCTGCCGATCTCTTGGGCGAAACCGCCGTTGATGCGCGATTGGAGGGCGACGAGCATACCCGCAAGGCCAGAACCGACGAGAGCTGCTATGAGCTGATACTTGGAACGAGCCATTTTCCCCATTGTACTCGCGCCTGCAGACGTTTCAGGGGCGCAGAGGGACGACCTTGCTGGTGCTGTGGGATCTAGCCACTGCCGAGATCTTGACCCCAACACGTGGAATTCACCAGAACACATCCATTTCCCTAAGAATTTGATGTGTTCTGGTCAATTTGGTGTGCGGTGGCGGGGGCTGGGTGCGCGTACAGCGTGCCGACGGCCTTGAAGCACCAGCACCGCCACCAACGCAAATGGCCCCGCCGAAGCGGGGCCATTCAGTGGAGCCCCCTATCGGACTCGAACCGATCACCTGCAGTTTACAAGGCTGCTGCTCTACCAGATGAGCTAAGGAGGCACTGGGGCGACCGAAGCCGCCCCTCCGATCTTAGTCGGAAATAAGTCAGTCCGTTGCCGCCTCGGCGGCGCCGGCCTGTTCGATCTCACCCTTGATCTTCAGCATGAAGGTCTCGAGCGAGCCGTCGCGGCCCTCGTTCCACTGCTGGCCGTTCACGAGAACGAGCGGCGTGGAGACGAGGCGCTGCGGCTTGCCCTCGGGCTGCAGCTCGGTCGCGCTCTGCGGCATGAGCAGACGCTGGCCCTCGGCAAGACCCGAAATACCCTGGCTTGCCGCGTTGTAGTTCTCGCTAAAGAACGCGCTGAACGGGCGATCCTGGATGCAGCTCTTGAGCTCAGGCGTAGCCTTCGCGCCAGCTGCCTCGGCCTGCTTCAGCAGCTCCTTGTCGTCGAGACCAGGGGTGCCCTCGCCCGGCTGGACCTCGGGGCTGAGGAGGCGCTTGTGGAACTCGAATGCAACGTCAGGCTGCTGCTCAACGAGGCAACCAAACGCGTTCGCCGCGCGTGTCGAGTACTTCGTGCCGAGCGACTGCCCGTCAAGGAAGTTGATCGGGTAGACCGCGAGGTTTGCGTCACCCGAGCCGACGTAGTTCTCGAGCATGACGCCGTTCTGGGCCTCGAAGTTGCCACAGGCGGGGCACATGTAGTCGACGTACACGGTGACGTCGAGCGGCAGCTCTTCGCGGTTCGTCTCGGGGGCGACGCGGTCAGCCTTCGGGTCCTGCAGGGCCGCCGACGGGACAACCTTCAGGTCTTTCGTGAACACCGCAGCACCCGAGACCATGTTCTTCGGGCCGGGGCCAGCCGGCTTCAGCGACTGCGTGAGCACGAGGCCGACGATCGCGAGGATCGCGACGACGCCAAGCACGACGCCGCCCTGGATGTACAGGCGACGGCGCTTTTCGCGCTTCTTCTCGGCCTCGCGAGCGACTCGCGCCTGCTCACGGGCCTGAGCGCGACGCTCATTCTTCGACAGTCGCGACGTGGTGTCATTCGACATGGGTAGGTCTCCTCCAGAGAGTCATCGGGGTTCGATGCGGGGTTGGGTGCTGCGCGTCGGCGCGCTCGCTACTTCTTCTTAGCTCGGCGCTGGGCGCGGTTGCTGGCCCCAGCCTCGTCGGCGGGCACCTGCTGGCCGAATGCGCCGCGCGTGGTCGCCTGCTTCGCCTGCGACGGCTTCGCACCCGCACCGCTCACCTCGGGCGTACCGTCCTCGTCCGGGGCGCTGTAGCTGAGCTGCGCCTCGTCGGGCTTAGTCGTCTCGTCGAGTCCGCCGCCCTCGAGGTGCACGTGCCCCTCATGGCCCGGCTCGTTCGAGCGCACCTGTACCTCGAGGTTGTAGAGCAGCCCGACGGACTCCTCCTTGATCTGGCCCATCATGCCCTCGAACATCGTGAAGCCCTCGCGCTGGTACTCGACGAGCGGGTCACGCTGCGCCATCGCGCGGAGGCCGATGCCCTCCTTGAGGTAGTCCATCTCGTAGAGGTGATCGCGCCAGCGGCGGTCGATAGTTGTCAGCACGACGCGGCGCTCGAGCTCGCGCATCGCTTCTTCCCCGAGCGACTCTTCGCGAGCCGAGTAGGCGACCTCAGCGTCAGAGAGGATCTCGCGGCGCAGGAACGCCTTGTCGACGCGCCCGTTCGGAGCCTCGGCAACGACCTCATCGACTGTCAGGGCGACCGGGTAGAGCTGCTTGAGGTCGGACCAGAGCGCATCGAAGTCCCAATTCTCATCGGCACCGTGCGAATCAAGGATCGCGTCGATCGTCTGCTCGCGGAACGCGATCACGCGCTCTTCGATGGCTTCGCCGTCGAGGATCTGGGCGCGGTCGCTGTAGATCGCCTGACGCTGACGATTCAAGACGTCGTCATACTTCAAGACGTTCTTACGGATCTCGGCGTTGCGCGCCTCGACCTGGCTCTGCGCGCTCTGGATCGAGCGGGTCACCATCTTCGATTCGATCGCGAGGTCATCGGGGAACCCGTCGCGGTTCATGAGCGCGGCGGCCGCGCCCGAGTTGAAGAGACGCATGAGGTCGTCGGCGAGTGACAGGTAGAAGCGACTCTCGCCGGGATCTCCCTGACGACCGGAACGGCCGCGGAGCTGGTTGTCGATGCGACGCGACTCGTGGCGCTCGGTACCAAGAACGTAGAGGCCGCCAGCAGTGAGCACCTTCTCGGCTTCGCCCGAGACGGCTTCCTTCACGGCGTCGAATACCTCGTCCCACGCTGCCTCGTACGCTTCAGGATCCTCTTCTGTGGAGAATCCGCGCGCCGTCATCTCCTGCACGGCGAGGAACTCGGCGTTGCCGCCGAGCATGATGTCAGTACCGCGGCCGGCCATGTTGGTGGCGACGGTGACGGCGCCGAAGCGGCCCGCCTGCGCGATGATCGCGGCCTCGCGCGCGTGGTTCTTCGCGTTCAAGACCTCGTGGCGAACGCCCTTCTTCGCGAGCTGGCGCGACAGGTACTCGCTCTTCTCAACACTCGTGGTGCCGACGAGAACGGGCTGGCCCTTCTCGTGGCGCTCGGCGATGTCTTCGACAACGGCGGCAAACTTGGCCTCCTCGTTCTTGTAGACGAGGTCGGGCTGGTCGATGCGCTGCATCTTCTTGTTCGTCGGGATCGGCACGACGCCGAGCTTGTAGGTCGACATGAACTCGCCGGCCTCGGTCTCGGCAGTACCGGTCATGCCCGAGAGCTTGTCGTAGAGGCGGAAGAAGTTCTGCAGGGTGACCGTAGCGAGCATCTGGTTCTCAGCCTTGACCTGCACCCCTTCCTTCGCCTCGATGGCCTGGTGCATGCCCTCGTTGTAGCGACGCCCGGCGAGGATACGGCCGGTGTGCTCATCGACGATGAGCACCTCGCCGTTCAGCACGACGTAATCCTTGTCGCGGGTGAACAGGGCCTTCGCCTTGATCGAGTTGTTGAGGAACGAGATGAGCGGCGTGTTCACCGACTCGTAGAGGTTCGTAATGCCGAGGTGGTCTTCGACCTTCTCGATGCCGGGCTCAAGCACGCCAACGGTGCGCTTCTTCTCGTCGACCTCGTAGTCGACGCCAGCTTCGAGGGTCTTCGCGATGCGCGCGAACTCGCCAAACCAGCGGTTGCCCTCACCCGAGGAAGGGCCCGAGATGATGAGCGGGGTACGCGCCTCATCGATCAGGATCGAGTCGACCTCATCGATGATCGCGAAGAAGTGACCGCGCTGCACGCGCTCAGCCGCGGTGCTCGCCATGTTGTCGCGGAGGTAGTCGAAGCCGAACTCGTTGTTCGTACCGTACGTGATGTCTGCGTCGTACTGCTTGCGGCGCTCCACCGGATCCTGACCGGAGATGATGCAGCCGGTCGTCATGCCGAGCGCGCGGAACACGCGGCCCATGAGCTCGGACTGGTAGCTCGCGAGGTAGTCGTTGACCGTCACGACGTGCACACCCTTGCCCGCGAGAGCGTTGAGGTACGACGGCATGGTCGCGACAAGAGTCTTACCCTCACCGGTCTTCATCTCGGAGATGTTACCGAGGTGGAGGTTCGCGCCACCCATGACCTGCACGTCGAACGGGCGCAGGCCGATGGTGCGCTTCGAAGCCTCGCGGACAGCCGCGAACGCTTCGGGAAGCAGGTCGTCGAGGGTCTCGCCCGCTTCAAGCCGCTTCTTAAACTCGGTTGTCTCCTCGCGCAGCTCCTCGTCACTGAGGGCCTCAAAAGTGGGCTCAAGGTCATTGACCGTCTTGGCCAACCGCTCGAGCTTCTTGAGCGTGCGTCCTTCGCCGACGCGAAGGATCTTCTCGAGGACTGTCGCCACGTTGTGTCTCCTGTACGGTAGTGCGCGATGAACTGCGGAGCAGAGGCATCGTCGTTGCCTAATTGTGACAACTCCTCAGCTTAGCAACGGCTGTGTACGTTGCGCTGGGAATTCCTCCCTTAATTTGAATCATTCAAAATAAGGGGTACAATGGAATCATGCCCACCACGCACCACGCCACCGAATCGGCGGCCCGACTGAATGCCGCCGGCCTGCGCTCAACAGCGCCTCGCCGCGCCGTTCTTGATGCGCTGCAGCCGGGTGGGCACCTCGACGCAAGTGAGCTCTACGAGCGCCTTCGCGGCGACCTCCCCGGCACTTCCCTCCAGGCAATTTACGGCGTACTCACGGCGCTTGTGGAGGCGAACCTCGTGCGCAGGGTGACCCCCGCTGGGGGGTCAGCGAGGTACGAGGCCCGCGTTGGCGATAACCACCACCACCTGCTTTGCCGGTCGTGCGGTCGCCTTGAAGACGTGCCGTGCGCCGTTGGCGCGGCCCCCTGCCTCACGCCGTCGGATGACCACGGCTTCGAGATCGAGGCCGCCGAAGTCACGTTCCACGGCCTGTGCAGCAACTGCGCGGCTACGCGGTAGCCCGACACTTTCCTTTGTTTCAAGACTCCCATCCGACTCAACCCCCACGAAATGAGGCATCATGGCTGAGAACAAGATCCTGACCACGCAGACGGGCACCCCCGTCGCCAACAACGAGCACTCGCTCACCGTTGGGCCCGACGGCCCCACCGTGCTGCACGATCACTACCTGCTCGAGAAGCTTGCGTCCTTCAACCGCGAGCGTGTGCCCGAGCGTAACCCGCACGCGAAGGGTGGCGGCGCGTTCGGCGAGTTCGTAGTGACCGAGGATGTCTCGAAGTACACCCGCGCGGCTGTCTTTCAGCCCGGCGCCAAGGCAGAGACCCTGATCCGTTTCTCGTCGGTTGCCGGTGAGCAGGGCTCGCCCGACACCTGGCGCGACGTGCGCGGTTTCTCGCTGCGTTTCTACACCCCCGAGGGCAACCTCGACATCGTGGGCAACAACACGCCGACCTTCTTCATCCGTGACGGCATCAAGTTCCCCGACTTCATCCACTCGCAGAAGCGCCTCGGCGCCTCGGGCCTGCGTGACGCAGACATGCAGTGGGACTTCTGGACCCTGTCGCCCGAGTCGGCTCACCAGGTGACCTACCTCATGGGTGACCGCGGCCTCTCGAAGAGCTGGCGCCACCTGAACGGCTACGGCTCGCACACCTACCAGTGGATCAACGCTGAGGGCGAGCGCTTCTGGGTGAAGTACCACTTCATCTCGCAGCAGGGCGTCGAGCGCCTCTCTCCCGAAGAGGCAGAGAAGCTCGCCGGCTCGGACGCCGACTACTACCGTCGCGACCTGTTCGAGTCGATCGAGCGCGGCGAGTTCCCGTCGTGGGATGTGTACGTGCAGATCATGCCGTACGAGGAGGCGAAGACCTACCGCTTCAACCCGTTCGACCTCACGAAGACCTGGCCGAAGGCTGACTACCCGCGTATCAAGGTCGGCACGTTCACGCTGAACCGCAACCCGGAGAACTTCTTCGCTCAGATCGAGCAGGCGGCGTTCACGCCCGGCAACCAGGTACCCGGCACCGGCATCTCGCCCGACAAGATGCTCATGGCTCGCGTGTTCTCGTACGCTGACGCGCACCGCCACCGCATCGGTGCAAACTTCAACCAGCTGCCGGTCAACCAGCCGCACGCCGGCGAGGTGAACAACTACCAGCACGAGGGCAACATGCGCTACCACTTCAACAGCGCAGAGCACCGCACCTACTCGCCGAACTCGTACGGCCAGGCAGGCGGCCCGGTAGCCGACCCGATCGCTGGTGTCGAGGCAAGCTGGGAGGCTGACGGCACGCTCGTTCGCTCGGCCCACACACTGCGCGCCGACGACGACGACTTCGGTCAGGCAGGCACCCTCTACCGCGACGTCTTCTCGGCAGAGGAGAAGGCACGCTTCCACGAGGTCCTCGGCGGCCAGGCACAGGCAATCACCGTTGACCGCATACGCGAGGCATTCTTCCAGTACTGGACGAATGTCGACGCAGAGCTCGGCGCACTCCTGCGCGCGAACTACGCGGCCTAGGCACAGGCCTAGCCACAGGTGAGGGGCCGGATACCAGCATCCCAGCTGGTATCCGGCCCCGTCTGTATTCACGGGAGCTTCTGAAAGGATTAGCGCGTGCAGCAACCCGAGGCGTCAGACAGGCAGGTCAGCTCGCGAGCGCTCGTCGTGCTTCCGACGTACAACGAGCGCGAATCGCTCGGCCGCATCGTCACTGGGGTGCTCCAAGCCGCTGACGACATCGACGTGCTCATCATCGACGACGCGAGCCCCGATGGCACTGGCGACATCGCAGACGACCTTTCGAGCCGTGAACCCCGGGTGACCGTGCTGCACCGCGCCGGCAAGCTCGGGCTCGGCACCGCCTATATCGCGGGGTTTCGCCTCGCTCTCGAGCGCGGCTACGCCTTCGCTATCGAGATGGACTCAGACGGTTCGCACCTGCCCGAAGAGCTGCCCAGTCTGCTCGCTGCGGCTCGCGCTGGAGCCGGGCTGGCAATCGGAACCCGGTGGATGCCCGGGGGCGCGATCGTGAACTGGCCGCGTCACCGCCGACTGATCTCGCGCGGGGGAACCGGGTTCGCGAGGCTCGCACTTCGCTCGGGCCTTCGGGATCTCACGAGCGGGTACCGCGTGCTCTCACGCCGGTGCATGGAACAGCTCGACCTCTCGACGATCGTGTCAGAGGGGTATGCGTTCCAAGTGGAAACCGCGTGGCGCCTTGAGCGCCTCGGATGCCCTGTCGCTGAGGTTCCGATCACCTTCGTTGAACGAACCACTGGCAGGTCAAAGATGTCGCTGTCGATCATGTGGGAGGCGTTTAGCAACGTGCTTCGCTGGGGCATTGAGCTCAGGTTCGGCCGCGACAGCGCGCGGGCCCCGCGCCGCCCTTAGAGCTTGCGGTCGCCCACAGTGAGGTTTCCCTACGCACTCACTCTGCAGGTTCACCCAGCTGACCCCCATCACGCCCAAGTTATGCAATCTGCAGTGTGTATGCCTCACCCCAGGCGTGTCGGGCATTGCAAAGGCCGATCCCATAAACGGCGACGGCCGCCCCCGGATTGGGGACGGCCGCCGCTGTGCGTGGTCTAGCTCTCGGAGAGTGAGAGCACGCCGTAGTTCCAGCCCTTGCGGCGGTACACGACGCTTGGCTTGTCAGTCTCTGCGTCGATGAACAGGAAGAAGTCGTGGCCCACGAGCTCCATCTGGTCGACCGCATCCTCGACGGGCAGGCGCTCGGCCGGGAACTCCTTCGAGCGGATCACGACGGGGCTGTAGGCCTCGTCTGTCTCGGCTACGACCGGGATGTTGCCTGTCGATACGGCGTCGATAACCTCGGCCGAGGCCGGCTGCAGGTCGACAACCGCGAAGTCGTTTGCCGCAGCGTCGCCGAGCGAGGTGCGACCGCGACCCCGACGGTCGTGCGCCTTGTCCTTGGAACGGCGGATGCGCTCAAGCACGCGGCCGTAGGCAATGTCGTAGGCCGAGTACTTGTCGGGGCCGACCGACTCCGCGCGAATAACGGGACCCGGGCCGATGAGAGTAATCTCAACGCGGTCGCCGTGTTTCGGGCTCTTGTCACTGAGGCGGGAAACGCGCACCTCGAAGGCCTGTGCCTTCGGGAGCAACCCTGCTACCTTCTCGGTTTTTGACTCGACATACTGCTCGAAGCGATCAGTAATCTCGACATTTCGTCCGTGGATGCTGACGTCCATGACGACCTCCCAGGTGACTCAGGCGGGTGGGCCGGTGTGGCGCACCACTACGCCTTTCTCGAACATTACCCCCTTTCGCCTGTGAGGTTCCACTCTAGATTTTGTGGCGCGTCGCGCCGCTCCGCGAGGCACAGCGTCAACGCGCCGATGACACGCACTCCGCTGGCCTCTAGGACCTCGGTTGCTGCGCGCAGCGTGGCGCCGGTCGTCGACACGTCATCCACGAGAATCACGGGTACCCGCGTCAGAACGGCGATTGCCTCGCGGCGCACTCGAACTCGCCTCGCGTTGCGTTCCCGCTCGCGGGGATCGAGGCCGACCTGCCCCGTGCGGCCACGCGTAGCTCTGAGTGCCAACAGCACTGAGCCCTGTGCGCCGAGCGTGCGTAGGGCGCGACGAGCAATCACCTCCACGTGGCGAAACCCTCGATCGAGCTCGCTCCGCCGCCGCGAGGGCAGGGGCACAAGTGCGACGCGGGGCCGCCGCGCGTCGGGCCAGCACTCAGCTTCAAGCAAGTGCAGAAGCGGCACTGCCAATCGGCGCCCCAGGTGGCGTTCGTACCTGTACGCCCCGCGGTTCTTGTAAGCGAGCAACACCGCGCGCAGCACGCCCTCGTAGCGCCCGGCTGCGAACCCGGGGATCCCAAGCCCGGGCAAGCGCAGTGGGGGCTCCTCAGCACCGAGGCGAAGCGCACGTACGCACGCAGCGCAGAGCTCTCGGTCAGGCGCACCGCACCCGACGCAGGCGGACGGCCAGAGCAGGCTGAGCAGGTCGAGCCCGACATCGCGCACCGCGGCCCACCCGCCGCGAGCCGGCGCACGCCCAGCACCAGCACCAGCACCAGCACCAGCA
>JBQDKK010000008.1:0-183021 GCA_052094845.1 Leucobacter sp.
AGCGCAGCTCAATCTTCGCTCCCGCGTTCGCGGTGCCCGTGAACGTGACGGTGCCAGGCTGCAGCTTCGAGCCCGCGACTGGGTTCACCACGTCAAGCTTCAGCTGCGGCGCGGGCGCCTCGATCACGAACGAACGCGCGACCTCACGCGCGCCGTTCTTCACGAGGATCGTGTAGTTACCAGCGCCCAGCTGGCGGTTCACCGACGCGGTCCACGCGCCATTCGCGTTCGCAACGCCAGACCCCAGCAGGCTCCCTGTGAGGTTCGAGCGCAGTTCAACCGTTGCACCCGCGTTCGCGGTGCCCGTGAACGTGACGGTGCCCGGCTGCAGCTTCGCGCCCTCGCCCGGGGTAATAACCTGCAGGGCCTCGTCAGTGACGCCAGGGTTGATCTCGACAGACGCCGATGTGACGTTCGCGCCGCGACCGGTCTGCTCGGCCGTGAACTTCAGGTTCTTCTTCGCGACATCCGCGACCGTGACCGTCCAGATCCCGTTCGATGCGACCGTCGCCGCGCCGAGCACGCCCGGGCGGCCACTCTCGCGCAGCACAACCCTGCCTCCGGGAACACCGCGGCCCTGGAAGCGCAGCTCACCACCGTTGTGGATGATCTCGTTCACCGGCGTTTCGATCGACACGGCACTGCCGTAATCAGCACGGACCGAGACAGCGCCAGGCACTTCCTGGTTATTCACCGACTGCGTCAGCGAGTAGTCTTGCGCCCCGCCCCGGTTCGGGGAGGGCAGCTCGGTCGAGTATGCACCGGTCGCCCTATCAGCAGACGCGGTCGCGACAAGCGTGTTGCCCTGCCACACACTCACTTCCGCGCCCGGCTCGGCCGTGCCGGAGACGATGGCACGCTCGGAGACGTTTGCTGGGAATGACACGTTTGCTTCGAGCTGGTCGGGCCCGAACTGCACGGTGAGCGTGGTCGAGCCCGTCACGACACCGTTTACACGATGCTCAATATTCAGGGTGTTCACGCCGAGCTTAAGGCCCGTCACATTGATGCTCCAGCCGCCGAGCTCCCTGACGTATGTGGAGTGCACCCCGTTAATCGTTACCGTCGCGTCGGGCGTGCCATGACCGATTACGAGCGCTGACCGAGCGGCCTCGTCGCGCCTTTCGACCCACGCGCTGAAGTCCTGCTCCACCTTCTCGGGCTCGAGCTCACTCAGCATGAGTGGACTTCTCGGTGTTGTGACATTGGCTTCGTACTTGCGCATCGTCCCGAGGTAATACAGGTTGAGACCCTTGCCATTCGGGGCAGTGAGCACGCCATCTTGATCGATGAGCCAGGCCTGGAGCCCTCCCCCGTGGCAGGGTTGAATTTGGACAGTTGTGGATGAAGGCGTAATACCGAGACAGCGGCCTGACTCAGTCTTGATTGGCCCGTACTCGCCCAGCGCAGGGTAGGTGAGCGTAGCGGTGAGGGCCTTCGCCTCCGTATAGGTGCCGAACGGCGCGTAGACCTGCCCGTCGGGCCCGTCGGCGAGAGCGCCATAGTGGCTTGGCAGTGATAGCAGCCACTTTCCTTTGAGGCGCTGGCTCGACGCGAACGCCTCAGGCGCAGCCTGTGCTTCCGTCTCGGCAGACGCCTCTGTGGGGGCCACTTCTGCGGCAAAGGCAGGGGCGGAGCCGAGGCCAACACCCGTGGCCGCAATCAGAGTGGCAGCCCCGGCCGTCACGAAGCGGCGCAAACGATGATGCTGCAACATACACACTTCCTTCTTGAATCAATACGCACGCGCCAGGATCTTCTGCAACACAAACTCACCTGACAGCTAGGTCAAAAGTTCACGGCGGACACGCCGGAACAATACAAAGTTAACACTTCAAAATACTGATATTTAACACAGCTCCTTTTGCCCCCAGCTCCGAATCCCGCGACTCCTGTGCACCCTCCGTGGGAGGTTCCAGGCCCTCAGCACGGTCATTCCCCCGAGTCAGCGGCTCTCCGTACGGGCCTACGCGATATCCCCGCATTCACTTGGCAAAAACGCGCCTACCACGTACAGTCAAGGGTTCAACCCGACGCGTTCAACTCAACGACATAACAGTTCAGACACGCCGACACGAGCTAGGGCGACCGCGCTGACCAACCGTCCTCGGAACGCTGGCGCAGAGCGCCTGACTTCGCATTCCCGTAAAGATCGAGGCTCCCGCGAAAGATCAGATCGCGGACGCCTCGGCGCTCCAGGGCTAACCCGCTCAACAAGCAAAGCGGGGGTGAGGCGGAAGTCCGCCTCACCCCCGCTGTGTGTGCGTCCAGGAGCCCGTACCCGCCGTTAGCGAATCTGGAAGCTCCTCGCGATCTCGTTGTTCTCGCTCTGCACGAGAATCGTGTACGCGCCGACACCGAGCTGAGTATTTGTCGTTGCCGACCAGTTCCCAACAGCGTTCGCCGTACCCGAGCCGAGCTCAAGGCCCGACACGTTCGAACGCAGCACAACCTTCGCGTGCGGTTCCGCAATTCCCGTAAACGTGACCGGGCCGGGGTTCACCGTCGCGCCCTGCGCCGGTGTCACAACTGTGAGGTGTCCCACAGCGGGGGTGTCCTTGACGCGGAATCCACGGTCGACGGTGATTCCACCGTTCTTCACAACGACTCGATACGTGCCCTCACCGAGCGCATTGGTTGTAGTCGCGGTCCATGAACCTGCCCCATTCGCGATTCCCTGGCCGAGCAGCGAGCCGCTCACGTTTGAGCGAAGCTCGACAGTGACTCCGGGGTCGGCAATACCCGTGAACGTGACACGGCCGCTTGGAACGGTTGCCCCTTCTGACGGAGTGAGTACGTTCAGGACAGTTCCGACTTGCTTCTCGGCGATCGTGAACTGACGGTCCACGGTCTGGTTGCCCGACTTCACCTGGAAATAGTATGTGTCGACGCCGAGCTGCCGGTTCACCGGTACCGTCCAGTTCCCGCTCGTGTTTGCCGTTCCGATTCCGAGCAGCGAGCCCGTGGTCCGTGACCGGATCTCGATTTCCGCGCCAGCTCCGGCGGTGCCGGCAAAGGTAACAGTGCCGGGCGCCAGCGTGGCACCGTTGGCAGGGCTAGTTACAGTCAGGGGCGCCGTCAGCGGGTTCTCACCAACGGTGAACGAGCGGGCAACCTCAAGGGTGCCGCTCTTCACCACGATCGTGTACTCGCCAGCACCGAGCTGACGATTCACGTCAACCGTCCACGCACCACTCGCAGACGCGGTACCCGAACCCAGCAGACCACCCGAAACATTCGAGCGCAGTTCGATCTTCGCGCCAGCATTCGCCGTACCTGTGAAGGTCACCGTGCCCGGCTGAAGCTTCGCCCCCTCAGCGGGGGTGAGCACTTGCAGCGCCTCGTCCGTGACACCGGGGTTGATCTCAACCGAAGCCACTGTGACGTTCGACCCGCGACCGGTCTGGGTCGCATCAAACCTCAGGTTCTTCTTTGCAACGTTCGCAACGCTAACCGACCAGATCCCGTTCGACGCGACGATTGCTGTACCAAGTACACCCGTAGTTCCTTGCTCAGACACTACGACGCTTCCACCGGGGACGCCGCGGCCCTCAAACCGCAAGGTGCCACCGTTATGCGTCTGACCGGGGGCAGGAGCGATGATCGACACCGCTGCACCGTAGTCAGCCTCCACGTTGACCGACCCAGCAGCGGTGGAGCCGCTAACGACCTGCTTCACGGTGTAGTTCTGCACACCGCCAGCATTCGGAGCGTCAATCGCGATCGCGTACGCTCCAGTCGACGCGTTCGCAACTGTCGTCTTGTGGCGGGTGTTTCCCTGCCACAGTTCAACGGTCGCGCCTCGCTCAGCCGTGCCCGATACTGTGGCACGCCTGGAGAGATCCGCCTCGAACGCTACGCTCGCGCTGAGCTGAGTCACCCCAAACTCAACCACCAGATTGGTCGCCCCTGTCACAGCGCCGTTCAGTCGCTGCTCAACGAAGAGGCTGTTCGTCCCGATATTCAGGCCAGTGACATTAATGCTCCATTCGCCCTGTGCGGTGACCTGCGTTGGCCCTGCGCCATTGACGGTCACCGTAGCGCCAGGAGTTCCGCTGCCCTTGATAACTGCAGATCGAGCACTGTCATCCTTTGAGTCCACGCGTGCGGAGAAAGCATTCGGTGCGACCTCGGGCGAAAGCTCACTCATCCTCAGAGCGTTTACGGCCTTGTCGTCTCGAGCATCGAGCCAAGAATCGGGGTGACGCCCGCGCCAACCCAAGCCCTTCCCGTTCGGCGCGGTCACGATACCCGCGGGGCTGATCTGCCACATCTGCAGCACGCCGCCGTCGCATGGCATGAGGTTAACGATGGTCGAGGAGGGAAGGATACTGAGGCACAGCCCGGATTCAGCGATAATCGGGCCCGCCTGGTTGTTCGCAGGGGGATACGAGAACGAATCCGTGAGCTTTGTCACATCAGCAAGGCTTCCCATGGGCGCCTGAGCCAGCCCCTCTGGCCCGTCCTGGAGTGCACTGTAGTGCTTCCCCACTTGCGCTGGGCTCTCAAGGATCCACTTTCCCTGCAGGCGGGGCGCTGAGGCAAGAGTCTCAGGAGCCGCCTCTGCTTGGGTCTCTGCCGGGACCTCAGCCTCGGCGAACGCAGGGGCAATGCCTGCGTCCAGTCCTACTATCCCGATCAACGCAGCAGCTCCAGCTGCCGTGATACGGCGCAAACGATGTTGCCGCATGATTCACACACTTCCTCACTCAGTTAAACGCACGTGCGTCAGAAACCCCTGCCTAACGATCCCAATCTGCAGGCATGAGGAATGTTCGCGGCAGACATGCCGAGACCGCACAAACTTTACACGTTAAAATGCTGAAGTTTCACTCGTTCTTTCTCGCTGCCGTTCACCAGATTTCTGCGATTCCCTCGCGCGTATACGCACGGAACGGATCCCCGGCGCGGTGCATCAACTTTCCACGTGCGCGGCCCCCTTGAACTACGCGTAAGGGGTACTGAAACGTCGGATTCTGGGGCAGCGCCACGAGAAGCAGCCGGGAAGGCGATCGCAGTCAAATACATGCAGGCCACACGGCGAGTCGGCGACTATTCCTGCGGTCCACGAGAACGATGGGGCCTGTGACATAAGCGCTAACATCCAGCAGACACCAAATGTTGTGCCTCACTCAACGCACATGCGTCGCGTGCCATGCGCCCGTCGTCACCGCGCTGCACGACCCCGACTGCGCTGAGGCTTGGCCGGCCGGTTCCTATCCGCAGGCGATGACTCGGAAGTTCGCGTGGGAGAATAGGGTTCATGTCTGAACAGCGCGCAAGCACGCCCCTCGAAATCGGCTCCGAGATCGAGCTCGAAATCACCGGTATTGCCCACGGCGGCGTGAGCGTCGCTCGTCACGAGGGGCGCGTGGTGTTCGTCGCCGACGCGATCCCTGGTGAGCGCGTGCTCGCCCGCGTCACCGATCAGAAGAAGAAGTCGTTCGCACGCGCCGCAGTCACGCGCGTGCTCGACGCCTCGGACGACCGCCGCGAGCATGTCTGGGCGGAAGCCTCGCTCGAGCGCGACCCTGCCGAGCGCGCGGGTGGAGCCGAGTTCGGCCACATCGATCTCGCGCGTCAGCGCGTGCTCAAGGCCGAGGTGCTTGTCGACTCAATGGCCCGCTTCGGCGACATCGAGCTCGCGGGCGAGGAGGGCGAAGATTTCTCCGAGACCCTCGCAGAACTCGTCGAGGCCGCTGACGGCGACGACGAGGCGAACGGTCTCGGCTACCGCACGCGCGTTCGCCTGCACGTCGACCCCGAGACCGGAGCTGTCGGCCCCTACGCCGCGCGCAGCCGCACTGTCGTACCCGTGTCGTCGCTGCCGCTCGCGACCGATGGAGTCAACCAGATCGCCCCGCTCGCCGAAGCGATGCAGGGCCTGCAGACGATCGACCTCATCGACCCCGCGAACGACGACCCGCGCATGCTCATCACCGAGATCGGCCAGAAGGAGCGCCGCGGTGAGAAGGATCTCGTCGCCGAGCTCGTTGAGGATCGCGGATTCATTGTCCGTGCAGGCGGCTTCTGGCAGGTGCACCGTGAGGCGCCCGCGATGCTCTTCGGCGCCGTGCACGACGCGATCTCTGACCTCATCGAGGCGGGCCAGTTCGACCCGGCAGCCGGCAACCTTGACCTCTACGGCGGGGCAGGGCTGCTCGCGGCAGCTGTCGCCGAGGCCGCCGGGCCGGGGCTGAAGATCACCTCGGTCGAATCAGACCCCGACGCGACTGACAACGCCGCTGAGAACCTCTCCGAGATTGTCGGCGCCCGTGCTCTGACCGCTCGCGTCGACAAGTACCTTTCCGAGCTGCTGGACGCTGCGGCGCCGGTGCGCGACCGCCTGCGCCGCGGCACCATTGTGCTCGACCCGCCGCGTTCGGGCGCCGGCGGCGACGTCACCGCGCAACTCGCAGAGCTCGCACCCGCGAACATCGTCTACGTCGCCTGCGACCCCGTCGCGCTCTCCCGCGATACAAAGTCGCTGCTTGACTCGGGCTACGACCTGCTTGAGCTGCGCGCGTTCGACATCTTCCCGCACACGCACCACTTCGAGTCGCTCGCGGTCTTCAGCCGCGCAGAGTAGCGGGCTGCGGGGGCTCAGCGCACAGCCTGAGCCCCCACTCCCAGCCAGGCATAGCCCAACCAGCCCCAGGCCCACCCCACCCAGCTCTCCGACCTCAGCCCAGCGTATGTAATCTGCAATTCGCATGCAGGTTTCGCGTGCCCTGGGCATTGCGTTTGCAGATCACAGGCGAAAGGGTTGCCATCCAGCCCCGGAAAGCCCTGGAAGACCCCGAAATCAGCCGAACAGCGCCTTTCGGCTGCCGATGCCGAGCTTCTGCAACACGTTCGAGACGTGCGTCTTCACAGTCGGCACCCCAACGAAGAGCTCACGGGAGATCTCGGCGTTCGTGTAGCGCTGCAGCATGAATCCGAGCACTTCCTGCTCGCGAGCCGTGAGCGCCGAACTCTGTACGCGCTCCTCGATGTTGCGAGCGCTCGCCCTGGTGTCCGCTGTGACGTTCCACACTCTGCTCCCCCGTGCTGTCGCACGCACGGTCTCAACGAGCCTGCCCTCGGGGTGGTCTTTCGTGAGGAAGCTGTCAGCGCCCGCCAGGAACGCGAGCGTCGCGTCTGACTGACTGGTGTACGACGTGTACATCATGACCCGGGGGCCGCGCTCGATCGCCTTGATCTCGCGGCAGAGCTCGAGCCCGTCGCGCACCCCGCCAAGCCGAAACGGCAGAATCACGAGGTCAGGCGCCCTCTCAGAGACTGCGGCGAGCGCGCCCACTGAGTCCGCTGCCTCGGCCACCACCCTGAAGTCGTCATGCGCGCCGAGCACCGTCGAAAGACCGAGACGCACTATCGGGTGGTCTTCGACGAGCACGATCTTAAACACGTCTTTTCCCCTCCCAATCCCAAGCACAGGGCACACAGCACAAGGCACACGGCACACGGCACACGCCAGGTCGCCCTGTGGCATTCGTTTCACACTATGAGACCGGTCGCCGGCCGTGTTCATCCGCCAGGGCCGAAATTGGCGAAGGAATTCATCCTGTTGGACGGATCCGCTGCAGCGCTCTCGTTCGTAGCCTGAGTGGCGGGGCAGAAATCGCCTGGGCGCGGCCCCACACCCAACACGACCACGAGAGCGCAGAGCCACATCATCATGAGCGATTCAGCACGCCGATCACAGATCCTCACCGAAGCCCTCGGCCAGGGCCTCCTCCATGAGGAGCGCTCGCCCCTCGTCTCATTCCTTGACTGGGAGCGGGTGCAGTTGAACGTTGAGCACCTGCTCCGCGCGTTCCCCGCTGATATCCCCGTGCTCCACGCGTTCGCGGTGAAAGCGAACCCGCTCGTGCCTGTGCTCAAGCGGCTCGGCGAGCTCGGCATGGGCGCCGAGGTCGCAAGCGACGGCGAGCTGAGCGCCGCGCTTGCGGCTGGCATCACTCCTGACAGGCTCGTCTTCGACTCCCCCGCGAAGTCGTGGGGCGAGTTGCGCCGGGCCCTTGGCCTGGGCGCCGCCCTCAACGTCGACAATTTCCAGGAGCTCGCCCGCGTCCGCTCGATCATCGATGAGAGCGGGTCGGATTCAGAGATCGGGATCCGCCTGAACCCCCAGGTCGGTGCCGGTTCGATTGCGGCGATGAGCACCGCGAGCGCGCACTCGAAGTTCGGTGTGCCGATGCGCGACGCGGGCATGCGTGAGCAGCTCATCGAGGCGTACCTCGCCTCGCCGTGGCTGCGGCGAGCGCACACCCACGTCGGTTCGCAGGGCTGCCCGCTCCCCCTCATCGCCGAGGGCGTGAACGAACTCGTGCGCTTCGCCGACGAGGTGAATGCTCGGGTGGGCTTCGCGCAGATCCGCACCCTCGACATCGGCGGCGGCCTGCCCGTCGACTTCGCCACCGACAACCCGATCTCGGCGTTTGACGACTACGTCGCCGCGCTCTCCGAGGGCGCTCCTCGCCTCTTCTCGGGAGACTACGAGATCGTCACCGAGTTCGGCAGGAGCATCCTCGCGAAGCACGGCTTTATCGCGACCTACGTCGAGTACACGAAAGAGGTGGGCGGTCGCCGTGTGGCGATCACCCATGCGGGCGCGCAGGTCGCGACGCGCACGGTGTTCATGCCCGAGGCCTGGCCGCTGCGGGTCGAGGGCTTCGAGGCGACCGGTGCGCCGAAGCAGGCCGACACCACCGCGATCCACGACGTCGCTGGCCCCTGCTGCTTCGCGGGCGACCTCGTCGCGCGCGGGCGGGAGCTGCCGCTGCTTGAGCAGGGCGATCTCGTCGCGCTGCTCGACACGGGCGCGTACTACGCGAGCAACCCATTCCACTACAACTCGCTGGCCGTGCCGCCCGTGTACGGCGTCGAGCATGCGGGAACGGCGCCCCTGTTCACGGAGATCAGAGGCGCCGTTCAGCACGAGCACCAGCACGGATTGCAGCCCGAGCTGCAGCTCGCCCGCTAGCGGAGCGAGGTGCGGCGGTCGACCGAGCGGGCGCCCCACCACGCGAACACGACGCCGGCGACGAGCGACACGAAGAACACCCCAATGCCGAGCACGCTTGGCTCGGCCGCAGCCGGGTCGCCCGGCTTCAGCGCCGCGAGGAAGTCCTGGAACATGCCCTGCGCGACGAATGTTCCGGCGTCGGGCCCGCCGATGCGGATGCCGAGGGGCACGAACAGCATCGCCACGAGGCCGAGCAACTGCATCACGAAGTAAAGCGCGACCGCACCGATGACGGGCGCACCGAAGCCGAGGTGGTTGAAACGGCCTTCCGCACCGATCGACATGAGCGCGGCGCCCGCGATGACCCAGAACACGAGCTGGATGGTGAGCGCGAGGGCAATGAACCAGCCGAGCCCCGGGTCGAGCACGGTGAGCCCCTCGCGTAGGAAGTCGAGGGGCGCGACGCCCTTCGAGACTGCAAACGCGATCGCGGCAAGCGCGAGAAGCGCGACCGTCACCACGGCGGCGGCGAGGGAAGCGGCGATGCCGTAGAGCACCTTCGCCGAGAAGATCGTGCGCCCACGCACCGGAATCGTCATCGTGAAATAGCCCTGCGCGCCATACATCGTGCGCCAGTAGTGCGCTGCGAGCACGGCGAGCACAACGGGGGTGAGCGCGATCGTCCCAGCGATGCCTGCGCCAAGCCCAAGCCCGTCGAGGATCGGCACGCGGAGGATCGCGAGGGCGTAGCCCATCAGGATCACGACGAGCATGATTCCGACGGTCGTAAAGAGCGACTTGCGCGTCGAAATGAACTCCTGGCTCATCAGCTTGGCGATCATGCTGCGTACACCTTTCTGAAGAGAGCGTCGAGGCTCACGCCGTGCTCCTCGCGGAGGTCGTCAGCGCCGCCCTGCAGGAGCACGCGCCCTGCGCGCAAGAACACGACTGAGTCGACGATTGACTCGACGTCTTGGATGAGGTGGGTGGAGACGAGCATCAGCGCGTCATCAGCGAAGTTCGAGAGGATCCCGCGCAGGATCACGTCGCGCGAGGCGGGGTCGACGCCCGAGATCGGCTCGTCGAGCAGGTACACGCTGGCGCGGCGGCTCATGGCGAGCGAGATCTGCAGCTTCTCGCGCATGCCCTTCGACATTTCCTTGAGGCTGCGGTCCCACGGAAGACCGAAGAAGTCGACCATTTCGCGCGCCTTCGCGGCGTCAAAGTTAGCGAAGAACCTTGCGTACTGCGCGATCGAGTCCTGGGGCTTGTGCGCGTCGGGCAGGAAGGAGGCGTCGGGGAGGAACGAGACGAGCGCCTTCGACTCGGCCCCGGGCGCGTGGCCCGCGACCGTTACCCCGCCCTCCCACTCGGCGAGTACGCCGGCGAGAATCTTTAAGAGCGTCGTCTTGCCAGAGCCGTTGTCGCCCATGAGCCCGACGATCTGGCCGGGCTGCAGGGCAAGGTCGAGGCCGGCGAGCGCGGGGCGCCCCCGGTAGGTCTTTGTCAGGCCCCGCACCTCAATCGCGGGTGGTGACGGTGGCAGGTGCTGCTCACTCATCGGGTGTCCTTTCGGTTGGTGCTGGGGCGGGCATGGCCCCCCAGCGTCGTTCAAGCAGTAGCGCGGTCTCGGGAAGGGTCATGCCGAGGCCGTGTGCCGTCGCCGCGAGCGCGTCGGCCTGTGCCGCGGCGAGCGCGGTGCGCGCCTCGGCGATGGCGCTCTCGTCTCGCGTCACGAACCGGCCTGCGGTGCGCTCGGGGAGCGTGAGCCCCAGGCGGTCGACCTCACCGAGCGCCTTCTGCACGGTGTTCGGGTTGACTCCGAGCTCGAGTGCGAGCTCGCGCACGGAGGGTACCTTGAGGCCCGCCGGCCACTCCCCCGAGGCGATGCGGCGCCTAAACTCCTCGACGAGTTGTGCCCAGATGGGCCGGGAATCGTCGAGCTGCATGTGTGTCCTTCCTTCGACGGGGCTAGCACCCGCCATGTACCACTGTATTACGACAGTGATACAGATTGCAACCGGAGATGCCGATACCGTGGTCTAGTGACCTCGTTCGATCGCTCAGCTCCCTGTCCCTGCGGCCTTGGCAACCCATACGGCGCGTGCTGCGGCCCGGTTCATGACGGCAGTCCGGCGCCGACCGCGACGCAGCTCATGCGATCCAGATACAGTGCCTTCGCAATTGGCGACGCCGCCTACCTGCTGCGCAGCTGGCACTCGAGCACTCGGCCGCACGAGCTGGAGCTCGACGGCGACACCCGGTGGCTCCGCCTCATCATCGAGGCGAGCGAGCGAGGCGGGCCATTCGACGATGCCGGGACCGTCACGTTCACCGCAATCGGCCGCGCCCCAGGGGGTCGCTTCGAGCAGCACGAACGCAGCGCCTTTGTGCGTGAGGGCGGCAAATGGTTCTACGTGGCCGAAGACGAGGCCGGGGCGTAAGCCACGACACCCCAAGAGGTGCTACCCAGCGCCGCACACCTCACCTATGCTCGTCCCATGGAAGCGATCAGCAATCTCCTTGCTCAGTGGGGCGACGCGTTCTGGACGTGGCTCGTGCTGCCCGTCGTCGTAGCGCTCGGCCTCTACCTGACCGTTCGCTCGGGCGTCGTCCAGTTTCGCCTCCTCCCAGACATGTTCCGCACCCTGACAGACAAGACGCCGCGCGACGAGCACGGCGCCCCGCAGTCGGTCTCCGCCTTCCAAGCCTTCACGATCTCAGCGGCCTCCCGCGTCGGCGTCGGCAACATCGCCGGCGTCGGCACCGCGATCGCCGTCGGCGGCCCCGGTGCCATCTTTTGGATGTGGCTCATGGCGTTCATCGGAGGCGCCTCCTCGTTCGTGGAGTCGTCGCTCGCGCAGCTCTACAAGACTAAGGACGCGTCGGGGTTTCGCGGCGGCCCTGCCTACTACATGGAGCGCGGGCTCGGCGCGCGCTGGCTCGGCGTCGCGTTCTCCGCGGTGCTCATCGTCTGCTTCCCCATCGCGTTCTCTTCGTTGCAGGCCAACACGATCCAGGCCACGCTCGCGGGGAGCCTCACCGGGGGCACGCCAGACTGGCTACCGATCGCCACGGGCTGCGTGCTTGCCGCACTCATGGCTGCCGTGATCTTCGGCGGCGTGCGCCGCATCGCCTCGGTCACGCAGACCCTCGTCCCCCTCATGGCGCTGCTGTACTTGCTCATTGGGCTCGTGATCGTCGCCCTCAACATCACCGAACTACCCGCCGTGTTCGCAACGATCTTCTCGTCGGCGTTCGGCGCGCAGCAGGTCACCGGGGCGGCGCTCGGATACGTGATTCTCACGGGCATCAAACGCGGGATGTTCTCGAACGAGGCGGGGCTCGGGTCGGCCCCGAACGCCGGGGCTTCGGCCGCTGTCACCCACCCGGTGAAGCAGGGCCTCGTGCAGACGCTCGGCGTCTACTTCGACACGTTTCTCATCTGCTCGATCACCGCGTTCATTGTGCTCGTGGCGGCGCCAGACCTCACTGGTGCGGCCAAGGGCATCGCCCTCACCCAAAGCGCGATCTCAAGCTCGCTCGGCCCGTGGGCAAACGTGCTCCTCACGATCATCATCTTTCTGCTCGCGTTCTCGTCCATCCTCGGGAACTACTATTACGGCGAATCGAACATCGAGTTCCTGAGCACCGGCAAGCGGGTGCTTGCCGGGTATCGCATTGTCGCCGTGCTCGCCGTGTTTGCCGGCTCGGTGGTCTCCGCCGACATTGTCTGGAACCTCGCCGACGGCATTATGGGCATCATGGCACTCATCAACCTCGTCGCGATCGCGCTCCTGTCGGGCGTAGCTTTCAAGCTGCTACGCGACTACACGGCCCAGCGGAGGCTCGGCCGCGATCCGGTCTTCACTCGAGACAGACTCCCCGAGGTTCCTGGCGTCGAGCAGTGGGCCGATGAGCAGTCGGTCACCGGCCTCATTCCGCTCCCGAAGAACGAGCACGCGCCCGAGCGGTAACGAGAGGAGCGGTCCCGCCGCGTCAGGATCCCGAGCGGACCGCGGCGCGCAGTGTGTCGAGGAGGGAACTCAGGTTCTGGAGCTCGTCGTCGCTCAAGCCGTCGACCCCGCGGGCTCCGCCCGGCAAGCCGGCGAGACGGTCGCGCAGATCCCACCCCTGATCGGTGCAGAAGACGCGCACCTGCCGCCCGTCGGCCCCGGCGCGCTCACGCGAGATGAAGCCGCCCTGCTCAAGCCGCGCGAGCAGCGGCGAGATTGTGCCTGAGTCGAGTTCGAGCTGCGCGCAGAGCTCGGTGACCGGCCTGCCATTGCCACCCCAGATGGCCTGCAGCGTTAGGTACTGCGTATAGGTAAGGTTGAACGCCTGCAGCTCGCGCCGATACGCCCCAACCATCGCGCGCGACGCCGCGTACAACTGAAACGTGAGCCTGTCGGACACCCCGACACGCTGCCCGCCATCTCCGACACCCACTGCAGCTCTCCCCCTTCTGTGACGCGCATTCGGAGGACCCCCATCCTCTCGAACGCGCTGAGCACATGTGCCACCGAGACTACCCGGTGGCACATGCGCTTGTCAGCCCTGGAGCACGTTGCGCGTCGTCACCTCGGGCCGCAGGTCAAGCCGACGGAGCAGCTGCGCGTTCAGCGCGACAACCACGGTCGAGAGCGACATCAGGATCGCGCCGACCGACATCGGCAGCACAAACCCGATTGGCGCGAGCACACCGGCGGCGAGCGGCACCGAGATGAGGTTGTAGCCGGCGGCCCACCACAGGTTCTGACGCATCTTCCGGTAGGTCGCCTTCGACAGCTCAATTACGGAGACCACCGAGCGCGGGTCATCGCTCGCGAGGATCACCCCCGCCGAGGCGATCGCAACGTCGGTGCCCGCGCCAATCGCGAGCCCAACGTCTGCCTGCGCGAGCGCCGGCGCGTCGTTCACGCCATCTCCGACCATTGCGACCCGACGACCGCCCTGCTGGAGCTTCAGCACCTCGGCGGCCTTGTCCTCGGGCCGCACGCCCGCGAGCACGCGGTCGATGCCAAGCTCGGTCGCGACAGTCTTCGCGACCGCCTCGGCATCACCCGTGATCATGACAACTTCAACGCCCAGCCTGTGCAGCGCCCGCACCGCGTCGCGCGACTCGGGGCGGATCTCGTCACTCAGTGCGAGGGCGCCGATCACCACTCCGTCGCGCAGCACGTGCAGGATGATGGCGCCGCGGTCTCGCCAGTCTGACGAGACCGCGAGCTCTGTCGCCCCCTCCTCCGCGAGCATGTATGGCCCGCCGACACGAACCGTTGCGCCCTCGACCTTGGCCGTGACGCCGACCGCGGGCGACGATGCGAAGTCGGCCGCCGCGGGCACCTCAAGGCGGCGCTCACTCGCGGCGCGAACAATAGCCTGCGCGAGCGGGTGCTCGCTGTCTTGCTCGGCGGCCGCCGCGAACGCGAGCACCTGGTCATCTGTGAGGTCACCGACCGCCTCAACGTGGGTTACCGTCGGCTCGCCCTTCGTGAGCGTGCCGGTCTTGTCGAACAGCACGGCGTCGACGAGGCGCATGCTCTCGAGCGCGAGACGATCCTTCACGAGAATCCCGGCGCGCGCAGACCGCTCAGTGGCGATCGAGACGACGAGCGGGATCGCGAGGCCGAGCGCGTGGGGGCAGGCAATCACGAGCACCGTGATCGTGCGCACGACGGCGTCGTCGGGGTTTCCAACGAGCGTCCACACGATCGCCGTCACGACGGCGGCCGCGAGCGCGAACCAGAAGAGCCAGCCCGCCGCGGTATCAGCGAGGCGCTGCGCGCGCGAAGACGAGTTCTGGGCTTCTGTGACGAGGCGCTGAATGCCTGCGAGGGCCGTATCGTCACCGATCGCCGTGACCTCGATGCGCACCCCAGAGTCAGTCGCAACGGTGCCGGCCGAGACTGACTCGCCGACCCCGCGACCAACCGTGCGAGATTCGCCCGTCACCATCGACTCGTCGAAAGATGCGCGGCCGTCGACAACACGACCGTCTGCGGGGACACTGCCGCCGGGCCGCACAACAACGACGTCTCCGACGCGGAGGGCGCTCGGCGAGACCCTCACGATCTCGCCGCCTTCGACTCGCTCGGCCTCGTCTGGCAGCAGCGCGGCCAGGGAGTCGAGCGCCGATGTGGTCTGGGCGAGCGATCGCATCTCGATCCAGTGCCCAAGCAGCATGATCACGACGAGGAGGGCGAGCTCCCACCAGAAGTCGAGCTCGTGGTGCACGAGGCCGAGGCTCGCGGCCCAGGAGGCCAGGAACGCCACGGTGATCGCGAGCGCGATCAGCAGCATCATGCCCGGCTTGCGTGCCTTGATCTCGTCTACGGCGCCGACGAGGAAGGGCCGGCCGCCCCAGACGTACATGACCGTGCCGAGGACGGGCGAGACCCATTTCAACCAGGGCACGTCGGGGAGCTGGTAGCCGACGATCGACGAGAACATGCCGGAGAGCAGCACCGTCGGGATCGCGAGCACCAGCATGATCCAGAACATGCGCCGGTACTCGGCGACATGGCCCTCATGGCCTCCGTGGCCCTGATGGCCTTCGTGGCCCTCGTGCCCACCTCCGTGATCTTCGTGGGCGTTCTGGTCAGCGGGCCGGTCGTGCGCGCCGTGGTTTCCGTGGTTGTTCATGGTGGGGTTCCCCTCGCACTGCATCTGGGTCACTATTCACGATACCCCCAGGGGGTATCATTTGACCACAACCAATGTTGCATTGAGGCTATTCCCGACTTCTGCAGCTGGCTACCCCCCTGTCTCTTACTCGCGCACGCTCACCCCAAAGTGCCCCGCGAAGGTCTCGGCCATGAGGGCGACCTGCTCAGGGGACAGAATCGCGCCCCGGAGCCCTTCGAACCCTTCAATCGCCCGAAACTCGAGCCCGCGCAGGTCGAGCGCCGCCCCCGTTCGCTGCGTGAGTGTGAGCTTGTCTGTCGTACAGTCTTCGAAGGCGACCCGCGCGGTCTTCGCCATGCCGAGGTCTACCTCTTCAAACGCGCAGTGCCGAAAGACCACGTCTTGCACGACCGAGCCGCGCAGGTTGATCCACCCGATCTTTGACCCCTCTACGACGAGCCGTCGCACTTCGGCATTGCTCATATCGAGCGCCCCGACGCGCGATTCGATGAGCTCGGCGTCGCGCCACGAACTCCCGGGAGCCGATACGACCGGGGCGGCAAGTCGCAGCACCCGCGACTCAAGCACGCTGGCGCCGCGAAGCTGCACGCGATCCCCCGCGAACTCGATCAGCTCGCACTCAAGAAACGTCGCGCCACCGAGTGGACCATCGATGCGCGCGCCATCGAACCTCAGCCCATCAAGGTCAGCGCCGGCGGTCAGCCCTGTCGCGTCACCAGGGGTAAGGTCGCGAAGCACGAGCTGCTCGATTCGGGGAGTGTCTGCTGCCTGTCGTCTTGCCATGCCCCCACACTATTCCCCGGGTCCGACACGGGAGGCCCACCCGCAGGGCGCGCGTGCCAGCGGCCTGCGCGCCCAACGACAAGGGGCCCAACCCGGCGAGTGCCAGGTTGGGCCCCTTGAGTGCAGCGCGCTAGGTGATTACGCGGTCCGGCGACGCCAGATCATGAGCGAAGCACCCGCAAGCAGCAGCAGGGAAGCGAAGCCGCCGACGAGGAGTGGGAGCGACCCACCGGTGTTCGGCAGCTCATTCACGCCCGGGGTGCCGGGGTTCTCAGCGCCCGGAACCTCGGTCGCGGGGATGTCGATCACAACAACACCGGCGTCCCACGTCGGGTCGATGCCCTCGGTCGCGTTGACCTCGCCGAACTCATACTCAGTCGTGAGATCCGAGTTGTCGTCGCCGAGCACGATCGTGGCGGTGAAGCCAGTCTCGGGGTGAGCGTTCGAATCCACGGCGCCATTCGAGCCGACGGTCGGCTTCGTGAACTTGTAGATCTTCTGCTGTTCCTTGGTGAGCGTGAACTTCACCTGGTACTCACCAGCGTTCAGGTCGTCGAACTTGTAGCGACCGTTCTTGTCGGTCGAGGTCGTCGCGATGACCTTCCCGTCCCGGAAGAGCTCCACGGTGACGCCAGGAAGTACCTTCTCGGAGCCGTCCTGGACGCCGTTCTTGTTCGCGTCAATCCAGACGACGTCGCCGACGGCGTAGGTCTTCACAACCACACCGGCGTCCCACGTCGGGTCGATGCCCTCAGTCGCCTGGACAGTGCCGAAGGGGTAGTCCTTCGTCAGGCTCGGGTTCGAGTCGTCGAGCACGATCTTCGTCGTGAGGCCGGTCTTCCGATCGGCGTTCGAGTCGACAGCACCATTCTCACCGATCACGTGGCTAGTGAAGGTGTATACCTTCTTCTGCTCGTCGGTCAGCGTGAACTTCACCTCGTACTCACCTGCGAAGAGGTTGTCGAACATATAGTGTCCGGTCTCGTCGGTCGTGGTCGTCTTGATGACTTCCCCGTCCTTCATGAGCTCAACGGTCACGCCAGCGAGAATCTCCTCATTAGCGTCCTGGATACCGTCACGATTCGCGTCGATCCACGTGAAGTCACCGATCGCGTAGGTCTTCAACACGACGCCGGCGTCCCAGGTGGGATCGATGCCCTCGGTCGCGTCGAGCTCTGCGTAGTCGTACTTCTTGGTGAGGTTCGCGTTCTCGTCGCCGAGCACGATCGTGGTCGTGAGGCCCGTTCCGCGCTCAGCGTTCGAGTCCGCCCCATCGTCCTCGCCGGCTGCGAGGTCGGTGAAGGTGTAAATCTTCTGCTGGTCCTCGGTGAGCGTGAACTTCACCTGGTACTCGCCAGCCTTGAGTCCGTCGAAGACGTAGCGGCCGTTCTCGTCGGTCGTGGTCGTCTTGATGACTTCCCCGTCCTTCATGAGCTCGACGGTCACACCAGCGAGGATCTCCTCATCATCGCCCTGAATGCCGTCGCGGTTCGCGTCGATCCAGGTGTAGTCACCGATCGCGTAGGTCTTGCGAATCACGCCCGCATCCCACGTGGGGTCGATGCCCTCGGTCGCCTTCAGCTCGCCGAACTTCGGATCCTTCGTCAGGTTCTTGTTCGAGTCGCCGAGCACGATGGTCGTGGTGAGTCCGGTCTCGGGGTTCGCGTTCGAGTCGAGCACGTCGTCCGATCCCGCGGTCTGCTCGGTGAAGCGGAACTCCTTCTGCTGCTCCTTCGTGAGAGTGAACTTCACCTGGTACTCGCCAGCAAGCAGGTCGTCGAACCGGTACAGGCCGTTCTTGTCCGTGACCGTCGAATCGATGACCTTGCCATCCTTGATGAGCTCAACGGTGACGCCGGGGAGAATCTCTTCGCCCTCGTCTTGCACGCCGTTGTTGTTCTCATCGATCCAGGTGTAGTCACCGATCGCGTAGCTCTTCAGCACGACGCCGGCGTCCCACGTCGGGTCAATGCCCTCGGTTGCCTTCACCTTGCCGTGCTCATAGCTCTTGGTGAGGTTCTTATTGGCCTCCCCAAGAACGATCTTGGTCGTGAGACCCGTCTTACGATCAGCATCGGAGTCGGCTGCGCCATCCTTGCCCGAGTTCTGCGTCGTGAAGGTGTACAGCTTCTGCTGATCTTCCGTCAGCGTGAACTTGACCTGATACTCACCCGCAGGCAGCTCGTCGAAGAGGTAGCGTCCGTCGGCGTTGGTCTTCGTCGTCGCGATGACCTTACCGCCCTGGATGAGCTCGACAGTCACGCCGGGAAGCACGGACTCGCCCTTGTCCTGAATCCCGTCACGGTTAGTGTCGATCCAGGTGAAGTCGCCGATGGCGTAGTTCTGGCGGTCGTTGAAGAGCACGACCTCCTTCGCGCTGTCGTCGGCCTTGAACCCGATCTCCAGCAGCTCATCCGACTGCTTGTAGCCGCTGGGTGCGACGTCTTCGCGGAGCCAGTAGGTTCCGGGCTGCTTCACAACGGGGGTACCGCCGGCAGCCGTCACAATCTTGCCGTTCTCAACCCGAAGGTCGGTCAGCACGACGGTCTTCTTGTCAGCTGCGAGAACGGAGAACACCGCTCCCTTATCGGTGATGAGCTTGGTAGCGTCTGTGCTGTCGCGCTTCAGCAGGCTCAGCGGGTAATCGTTCGTCGGGGTGATTGTCGCGCCTGACGTGCCGATGAGGTTCGTGACACCGATGTTCTCCTTGGCGCCGACGAGCTTGACCTTGAAGAACAGGCTCACGGTCTTGCCGCTCTCGAGCTTGCCCTTCTCGAGCGTCACCGTGTTCGCGGTGGCATCGAAGGTCGCGGTGAGGTTCGAACCAGGCACACGGTAGCTCGAGTTCGAGTCGACCCGATCACCCTTCACGTCCTCGGGCGCCACGAACCCGACGAACTCAACGCCCTCAGGCAGTACGTCGGTAACCGGCTCAACCATGTTGGAGAAGGTGCCGTGTGGCATGAGCTCGACACGGTAGACAAACGTATCCTTGAGCAGCTTGCCGCTCTCATCGGTCTCTGCGCGCAGGTTCGTGGTGAAGGCATCATTCTTCGCGTCGTAAACGCGCTTCTGCACCTCCATCTCGTTACCGAAACTCGTCGCCTTGGTCTGTGAGCTCGACGTGAAGGTGTACTCGAGGTCAGTTCCTTCGTAGCTCGCAGCGTTCTTGATGTCGAGCGTCTGCTTGCCCTTCAGCACGTGGGTGGGGAGCTTGAATTCGATCTCCCAGGCCTTGTTCATCGGAGTCTCGGCCGCCCCCCAGCGTGCATCCTTCGGGAAGGCGGAGTTGGGAGCGATGACGAGGTTGCCTTCCTTGTCGATCGAGAGATCGAAGGTGTCTCCGTCGAGCGGGTAGTTCCAGTCGTACGTACCAGTAATCGAAGCCTTGATCTGAGGCAGCGTCTCTTCGGTTACATTGAAGATGCTGTGATCAACCGCGTCGATGATGCGAGAGGTGAGTGCGTTGCCCACACCGGCGCCGACATTGAACTGGTACGGGACCTCGACCGAGGTGCCAGCAACAGCGGTCAGCGTGCCGCCGGTCGCGGACTTCTTGAACTTATCCTTGTCGTCAACCCCGTCGCTGAGATCCTTCGGAGTCGTTACGACAGTGTCCGCGTGCGTACCGTGGTACTTTCTGTCGCCATACACGAAGTTCGCAGTGTTACGCGCGAGGTAGCGGTCGATATAGATCCCGTTCTTGTCGAACGCGTCGGCAGGCAACTGCGTGAGCGTCGATTTGACGGTGAGGGTGTACTTCTCTTTCACGTCTTTTCCGACGTTGACAAAGAGGTTCTGCCCGTCGACAACGTAATGGAATTTGTAGTCGTCGCTGGCAATGAGGTTCTCGACGTCGCCCTTGAGAGCATCAGCCGGTGTCAGCTTGATCTCGTCACCGGCAGCATCGGTCAGCGTGAGGAATGCACCCTTCCCGCTGATGTCCCAGGCCACCGTCTCAGGGAGCGTGTCCTTGATGACGACGTTGTTCTTGAGCTTGTACTTCTCGTTATTCGAGAAGTCCGCAAACTTCGTGAGGTCCGCAACCAGCGTGTAGGTCAGATCAATCGGCTCCGCAAGGGTATCGCCGCCCTTGAGCTGTTCCTTGAGGTCGACGTTCTTCGGTTCGACCGACTTGGTGAACGCTTCGCCAACGCCAGGGCGTTCCTCCGGGGCTACCTTGCCCGTGATCCAAACGTTTGCTTTAACCTCGGTCCCCGAGACATCAGCACCATTGGTGAGCTTGATGGAGTAATCGCCGCCATCTTCCTTCTTGGCAACCGCGTCGTAGGCAGCCTGGAGCTCGTCGCGCACAGCCGCGAGCGCCGCAGCATCAGCGATGGTCGCTTCGTAGGTGAAGGTGTACACCGAGTTGGCCTCAGCCGAGAACTCGTGTGTGAAGCTCTCACCCGAGATGTTGGGAAGCGCCTCGAGCGAGGTGGTGACCGGGTTGAGATCGTTCTCGTCGCGCACGACCTTCGAACCCTTGAGCGAACCCTCAACGAGGGCCAGGTGCTTTCCGAGTGTGTCGGTCAGCACAACGTCGCGAGCCTGCTTGCTCTTGACCGTCACGGTGTAGGGAATCGTAGTTCCGAGTACGCTCTCGTCGATGACGACCTTGCCGTCGACGATGGCGTGCTTGATGTTCGGGTTTTGGACGCTCTTCTCAGCGCTATCGTTCGTCGAGCTTGGCTTGTCACCCGGCTTCGTCACAATGATCGTCTGCGAGGTCGGAACGCCATCGACGTCCCAGTTCAGCTCGCGCACGTCAGAGTGATCGACCTTCTCAACAGTGAACTTCAGATCGAGCACGCCCTGGTTCACATCGCTCGGGAACTCTGCAGCGAAGGTGATGACCAGCTGGCCAGCAGCATTCATCTCAAGCGACTTCACAGCCGTGTTCCCCGCGGGAACTACGAGCGCTTCAGCGGGAATCTTGACTCCCGCAGGCAGCGTGACGATCGAGACGGCCCCATCATCCATCGAGCCGTAGCCCAGCTGGAAGTTGAAGGTGTCGCCACCCGGCATGACCGGCACGCCGTTGTGGTCTTGCCCGTTCGAACTCGCCGGGAAGACAGTGACCTTGCCGCCCGCCGCCATCGCCGGTGCGCTAAAGCCACCGACGACGAGCAACGCGACGAGCGCCCCCGCTAACCAATTAATGAAAATGCGCGCGCGCGAACGCGGCGCGATGTACTCAGACATCGTCGCTTCCCCCCAGAAACAAAAAAGAGGGACGCGTTAGTAAGCACACGCGTCCCTGCGAAAGGGCCGCAATAGCGGCCCCAGAAATTGGTTCGACCTGCCCAAACAGGTCTGAATCCCCCGTGGGAGATCCTATCGGGCGAGCGTCGCGCGGCGCCAATCAGCTTCCCGACGATTCGCGCTCGGCAAAGTTACTTAGAATTCACAGCGCGTGGCTCGCCTGAAGGGCAGGCCGATCTCTATCGCTCGCCCCCGCCATCTCATCGACCGGGCTCCACCAATACCAACCAGAAACGCGTGTTAACTCGTTGCTTCCTCACGCAGCTCGATACGGTGCTTATGCCAGGCTCGAAGCACCTCGACAAGCACCAAACCGACAGCGACAATCACGATCACGAGCAGACCGAGCGAGTTCGGCAGCCAGGTCACCGCGAAGAAGTCGCGCGTGAACGGGATCACCCACACGAGCCCGAGCCCCGCGTACATCGCGAGCACGATGAGCACACGGAAGGGGTGCGGTGGGCGCGCGAGCACCGCGAGCACCCAGAGCGCTATCCCCGCGAGCGTCAGTGTTGCCGCAGACTGCATCTCAGTCGTCGTGAACTCGCCCACGCTCGGCGCGGCAAGGTGCAGGGCGAGAATCGCGGCCGTGATGATCAACCCTGCCGGAATCGAGAAGGTCAGCGAGCGTTTGAGGAACCCGGGGCGGTAGCGCGCCGCGTTCGGCATCAGGGCAAGGAAGAACGCCGGGATCCCGATCGTCAGCCCGTCCGTGATCGAAAGCTGGCGAGGCAGGAACGGGAACGCCCAGGCCATGAGCCCAAACACGACACCAATCATGAGCGCGTAAGTCGTCTTCGTGAGGAAGAGCTTCGAGACCCGCTCAATGTTCGCGATGACGCGGCGGCCCTCAGCGACGACGCCCGGCATGCGATCGAACCGGCCGTCGAGCAGTACGAGCCGCGCCACGGCCTTCGTCGCCGGCGTTGCGGTGTCCATCGCGATCCCGAGATCCGCGTCCTTGATCGCGAGCGCGTCGTTCACGCCGTCGCCGGTCATCGCGACGACGTGACCGCGGCTCTGCAGCGCGTGCACCATGGCCCGCTTCTGCTGCGGCGTGACCCGGCCGAACACGTGCTCGCGCTCGAGCACGTCGGCGAGCTCCTCGATGTCGTCGGGCAGCGTTCGCGCATCAACGCCCGCAGCGTGCTCGATCCCGACCTCGCGAGCGACCGCGGAGACGGTGCGCGGGTCATCGCCCGAGATAATTCGTACATCGACGCCCTGCTTGGCGAAGAACGCCATCGTCTCGTGCGCATCATCGCGCACCTCCTCGCGGAAACTGAGGATAGCGACGGGAACGAGGCCGCCAGGCAGCTCGGGGTGCTCGCCCTCGGCGATCGCGTCGACAGCGTGCGCGAGCAGCAGCGTGCGAAGCCCCGACTCGGCGATCGCCCCGGCCTGCGCGAGCGCCTCGTGGGCTTCGGCGGTCTCGGTGCCGGCGAGCACGAACTCGGGCGCGCCAAACACCCAGCTGCCTGGCTCGCAGCCATCGGCGTCGCAGAGCACAAGCGCGCTCCACTTCCGAGCCGAGTCGAACGGCACCTCGGCCGCAACGTCGAGCTTCGGGTTGGCTCCGTAGGGCTCCGCAAGGCACTGCGCAGTTCCATTCGCGTCGGGCGCCGTGCCAAGGTGGCCGAGAACCGCCTGCCACCCGGCGCGCTCCGTGAGTTCGGCCGCGTGGTTGAAGACCATCTCGCCGGTCGTCACTGTGCCCGTCTTGTCGAGGCACAGCGCGTCGACGCGGGCGAGCCCCTCGACGGCGGGCAGCTCCTGGATCAGCACGTTATCTTGCGCGAGCTTCAGGCCGCTCACGGCGAAAGCGATGCTCGTGATGAGCACGAGACCGAGCGGCACCATCGCAATCACCGCGGCAACCGCCCCGACGACGGCATCGCGCCACGCGCCAGACTGGATCGCGGCCTCCCAGCCGCCAAACGCCTGCATCTGACCATTCACGACGATGAGGATCAGGGGCAGCAGGGCCCACGAGATCCAGCGCAGAAGCTTGTCGATGCTGCCGCGCAGCTCCGAGCGCACGAGCGAGAACTGGCGGGCCTCAACGGTGAGCTTCGCCGCGTACGAGTCGGCGCCGACCTGCACGACCTCGGCGACCGCGGTTCCGCCGACGACGTTCGAGCCAGAGAGCACCTCGTCGCCGATCGCCTTGCGAATGGCGTCTGACTCGCCCGTGAGCATCGACTCGTCGACCTCGAGCCCACGCGGGCCGCCGACGTCCGTGCGCAGCACGCGGGCGTCAGCGGTGACCTGGTCGCCTGGCCGCAGCACGAGAAGGTCGCCGAGCACGACGCCCTCCGGCGCGATCTCGTGCTCCTCGCCGTCGCGCAAGACGCGTGCGGAGGGCGCGTTCATGACCGCAAGGCGGTCGAGCGTGCGCTTCGCGTTGAACTCCTGCACGACGCCAATCACTGTATTAAACAGTGCGGGGAGGCCGAAGAGCGCGTCTTGCCAGCGGCCGAGTACGAGCAGGATCCCGAACCCTGCGAACACAATGCCGTTGAACACGGTGAACACGTTCGCCGCGAGGATCTCGCCAAGTGAGCGGCTCGACCCATCGGGCGCCGCGTTCCCCTGGCCATCGCGCATGCGCTTCTCGGCCTCGGCGCGACTCAGTCCGCGTTCCACGTCAACAGCTGTCATTCGGTGATCTCTCGTCTCGGGTGTTCGTCGTGACCCGCCGTTAGACCAGCCGTTTCACCCCACAAACCTATCCTGCGGGTTCGCGTTGTGGCTGAAGACATCAGCGTTTCGACTGCACCATCAGACGCTGCATCGGATTCTCTATCCATAGTCCGCAATGGGATTGGTTGGGGAAGAGACAAAAAGTTCAGGGAAACAAAACAGCGGCCGGGGCGTGAAACCCCAACCGCTGTTATTCACTCGTGCGCAAGGGGGGACTTGAACCCCCACGCCCTTGCGGGCACTGGCACCTGAAGCCAGCGCGTCTACCAATTCCGCCACTTGCGCGAGTTTGCCGCCTGCGCATCAGCTGCGCGGACAACTCGTACAGCTTAGCAGCACACAGCAATCCAAGACAAAGTGAGTACACTTATCCAGAATTACCCGCGTGGCGGATACCCTCCGCCACGCGTGTTCGCGGGCCCTGCCCGCACGGCAGAAACGAAAGGAGCGTGACATGGGATTTCTTGACAGCGTCGAACGCTCTCTCGAGCGCGCCGTCAATGGCGCCTTTGCCCGCACGTTTCGCTCTGGTGTGCAGCCCGTTGAAATCGGTGCTGCGCTGAAGCGCGAACTCGACATCGGTGCCGTTGTCGTCGACCGCGACCGCGTACTGACGCCAAACCGCTTCGTCGTGCGCGTCTCGCCACAGGACGCGGATCGCCTGCTCAGGCTCGGCGACACCCTTGAGAGCGAGCTCCGCGAGATCGTCAGGAAGCACGCCGCGCGCCAGAACTACCAGTTCCTCGGCGAACCCGACGTCGAGATCGTGGCAGACGATTCACTCACGGGCGGCATCCTGCAGGTCGACGCGACGCAAGTCGAGGGCTCGGTCAACTGGGTGGCCGCGATCGACGTGTCTGGCCAGCGCTACGAGCTTCGCCGCGGCACCACCGTCGTCGGCCGCGGCTCAGACTGCGATATCCGCATTACCGACAGCGCCGCATCGCGCAAGCACCTTGAGATCATCTGGGACGGCTCGACGGGCCTCGCGCGTGATCTCGGCTCGACGAACGGGTCGAAAATCGAGGGCCAGCGGTTCCGCGAAGCGCGACTCCAGACCGGCACCGTGATTATGATTGGCCAGACTGCGCTACGCTTCCAACTGGTGCCTGGGCGAACCACGGCACCGAGGCAGAGCTTCCAAGCGGGTTCTTCAACGCGCGGCTCGGCCAGCGTCGACCAAGATTTCTGGGGGGCCAAGTGAGCGAACTCACGTTGCTCATCATGCGCATCGGCTTCCTGCTGCTGCTCTGGTTTTTCATCTTTTCGATTGTGTATGCGCTGCGGAGTGACCTGTTCGGCGCTCCGGCCCGAAAAATGAAGGGCGACGGCCCAGCCCCAGTTCCGCAGGCCGCGGCCCCCGCGCCGCAACTGCAACACGCGGCCGCTCCATCGCCCCGCCCAGCTCAGACGGCAGGCCCGGCCCCCGTCATCACCCCGTCAGGGGGCGCGCTCCCTTCGGCGGGCACCTCGGGCCCGGCCCGCTCGCTCGTCATCACCTCGGGCGTCGCAACAGGCACCTCGATCCCACTCGACGAAGACTTCGTATCGATCGGCCGCAGCTCAGACTCAACCCTCGTCATCGTCGACGAGTACACCTCGACGTACCACGCTCGCCTCGCCCGCTCGGGCGACACCTGGGTACTCACAGACCTTGACTCCACCAACGGCACACTCCTCAACGGCGAGAAGGTGCGCAACTCGGTGACGCTCCCCACTTTTACCCCGGTCACCATCGGGAAGACAACCTTTGAGCTGAGGCCATAGCCGTGGCATACGGGTACGCGAGCGCAGTCGCCTCGCACGTTGGTATGGTCCGCGCGAACAACCAGGATTCGGGCTACGCCGGAGACAACCTGTTCCTCGTCGCAGACGGCATGGGCGGCCACGCAGGCGGCGACGTCGCCTCGGCGCTCGTCACCCGCGACGTCGCGAAGCTCGACGAACCACCAACGGGCACCCCCGAGGAGTCTGCCGAGCGGTTGCGGAAGTCGCTGCTCGTCGCGAACACGATGCTGCGCGACACGGTGAAGGAACACCACGAGCTTGCGGGCCTCGGCACCACCTTCGTTGGCTTCATCACCGTCGGCAACCAGCTCGCGCTCGCCCACATCGGCGACTCGCGCCTCTATCTCTTCCGTGACGGCGTGCTGCAGCAGATCACGAAAGATCACACGTTCGTGCAGCGCCTCGTCGACAGCGGGCGCATCACGGAGGAGGAGGCGCAGTACCACCCGCGTCGCTCCGTGCTGATGCGTGTGCTCGGCGACGTCGAGTCGGCCCCCGAGGTCGACACGATGGTGCTCGACACCCGCCCCGACGACATCTGGCTGCTCTGCTCGGATGGCCTCTGCGGGTACGTCTCTGACGACGACATCGAAAAGATTCTGCGCAGGCGCCGCTCGCTCCAGGGCGGCGTTGACGACCTCATCGACAAGAGCCTCTCTCACGGCGCACCTGACAACGTCACCGTTGTGCTCGTCGAGACGACCACAGCTGAGGAGGCCGAGGAGCTCGAGGTCATCGCTCCCGACTCGGCCCAGCGCCCGGGCGACACCCTCGAAATCGGTGGCCGCCTGTTCGAGGATGAGGATCCGCTTCCGGCGCCCATCGACGGCTCGGGCGAGCAGCCCGGCCCGCGCAATCCGCGTTTCGTCGGCTCCGCCGCGAACGCGCCGCTCCTGCGCGACGGAACGACGAACACCGCGCGCACCCGCCTCGCAAGCCGCAGGCGCATGCGACGCCTTCCCGCTGTTGAGGAGAGCCACTTCGAGGCACGCGCCGACGAGTACCTGGCGGAGCTGCTCGCCGAGACGCGGAGAAGCAACCGGCGCCGGCGCGCGATGTGGCTTCTCGCGGTTGTCGCCGTGCTCGCCGCTATCGGCGGCGCGCTGCTCGTCGGCTACCAGTGGACTCAGACGCGCTACTTCGTCGGCACCGACGGCTCGAACGTGATCATCTACCAGGGCGTGCACCAGGATATTGGTTCGCTGTCGCTCTACTCGGTCGCCGAAGACACCGGGATCCCGCTTGAGGCCCTCGACGGCCTCGAGCGCCGCACGATCGAGCGCACGCTCGCGGCGGGCTCGCTGGAGGACGCGCGCAGCATCGTCGACCGGTTGGGGGATCTCCCAGATGCCTAACCGCGCGAAGAACGCAGAACCACGGAGCTTCGAGAAGACCCGAACCAGCGAGACGGTGCTGCAGCGGATCACGGCGATCCGCGCGCCTCGGAAGCTCCGCACGCTCGAAACTGCGCTGCTCATCTTCGCGCTCGCGATCGGCGTCGCCGCGGTCATCACGATCGATCTCACGCTGCACGAGGATGTGACGCCGGCGCTGCTCGCGACCGGAATCCCGTACATCCTCGCCGTGTTTGGCCTGCACCTGCTCGTTCGCCGCATCGCTCCCGACGCCGACCCGCTCATCATGCCGCTCGCGGTAATGCTGAACTCGATCGGCGTCGCCATGATCTACCGCATCGACCTCGCGCGCGGCCTCACGGGCTGGGACGCGACGAGCGTGCGCCAGCTGCTGTGGTCAACGATCGCGATTGTGCTCGCGGGCATCGTGCTCTTCGTCATAAAGAACCACCTCGTGCTGTACCGCTACACGTACCTGTTTGGCCTTGGCGCGCTCGTCATGCTTCTGCTCCCCATGCTGCCCTTCATCGGTCACGAGGAGTGGGGCGCGCGCGTCTGGATCAAGGTCGGTTCGTTCTCCTTCCAGCCCGGTGAGATCGCAAAGATTTTCCTCGCGATCTTCTTCGCCGGCTACCTCGTGCGAAACCGCGACGCGCTGTCGATGGTCGGTAAGAAGTTCGCCGGGATCCGCTTCCCGCGCGGCCGCGACCTCGGCCCGCTGCTCGCGTTCTGGCTCGTCGCGATGTCGGTGCTCGTGTTCCAGCGCGACCTCGGCACGTCGCTCCTCTACTTCGGCCTGTTCCTGTCGATGCTGTACCTCGCGACGGGGCGCATCGGCTGGGTCATCCTTGGCGTCGGGCTGTTCCTCGTCGGCGGCATCACCGCCAGCCAGACGCTCCCCTACGTGCAGCGGCGCTTCGCGAACTGGCTCGACCCGTTCGCTGACCCGTACGACGCTGGCCTGCAAATGGTGCAGGGCCTGTTCGGCATGGCCAACGGCGGCATGACGGGAACCGGGCTCGGCCAGGGCTACCCGGCAGATACCCCCGTCGCCGAGAGCGACTACATTTTTGCGAGCCTCGGCGAAGAGCTCGGCCTGATCGGCCTCTTCGTGATCCTTGCCGCGTACCTGCTGCTCGTCGGCCGCGCGCTCCGCATCGGGTTCGCTGGGCAAGACGACTTCGGCAAGCTCCTCGCCGCCGGCTTCGGCTTCGCAATCGCGCTCCAGGTTTTCGTCGTCGTTGGCGGCGTCACCCGCGTGATCCCGCTCACCGGCCTCACCGCGCCGTTCCTCGCCGCGGGCGGTTCGTCGCTCGTGTCGAACTGGATCATTGTCGTACTGCTCCTGTTGCTCTCGAACTCGGTACGTAACCGACCCAAGTTGGTGATCCGCTCATGAACAAGCAGCTGAAGTTCCTCTCACGCGCGGTGTTCGCGATGTTCATCGTGCTGTTCTTCTCGGTCACGATGATCCAGTTCGTGAACGCTGACGACCTGCGCGGCAACCCGCTCAACCAGCGCACCATCAAGAACGGTTATAAGGTCGAGCGCGGCTCAATCATCGTCGACGGCGAACCCGTCGCGTTCTCGAGCCCCACGAACGACACGTACCGATACCTCCGCGGCTACGACCCCGGCGCGCTCTACGCCCCCGTTACGGGGCACTACTCGCGCCAGCAGGGCATGACGGGTCTCGAGGCAGCGATGAACAAGGAGCTGTCGGGTAACGCCGACGGCCAGTTCTTCACCCGCATCCAGAACACGCTAAACGGTGTGAAGCCCCAGGGCAGCTCGATCGACACGACGATCAACGCGAAGGCGCAGCAGGCCGCCTACGAGGCGATGCAGGAGTTCCAGTTCGAGGGCGCGGTCGTCGCGATCGAGCCAAAGACGGGTCGGATTCTCGCGCTCGTCTCAACGCCGACCTACGACCCGAACATGCTCTCGATGAACGACGACAGTCAGATCATCGCGAACTACGAAGCGCTCAGCGCCGAGGAGTTCCAGCCGCTCGTGAACCGCGCGATCGCCGGAGACCTCTACCATCCCGGCTCCGTCTACAAGCTCGTCACAGCAGCCGCGGCGATCGAGAGCGGTGCGGCGAAGCCGTCGACCGAGTACGCGAACCCCGCGAGCCTCACGCTGCCGCAGTCGAGCGCGGTCATGCGCAACTCCGACCAGCAGACCTGCGGCGGCGGTTCGAAGGCCTCGCTCGAGACCGCGATCATTTACTCGTGCAACATTCCGATCGCTGAGATGGCGATGGACATGGACAAGAACGAGGTGCCGAAGATGGCGCGCGAGTTCGGTTTCGGTGAAGATCTCACGATTCCGCTTGAGGTCACCCCGAGCGTCGCGCCGGCCCCCCTCGACCAGGCCCAGGTCGCGCTGTCGTCCATCGGCCAGCTCGACGTGCGTGCGACGCCCTTGCAGGTCGCAATGGTCTCGGCGGCGATTGCGAACGGCGGTAAACTTATGTCGCCGCAGCTTGTTGACCGTGTCATCGCGCCCGACCTCCGTGTCGAGAGCGAGACGCAGCCCGAAGAGCTGAACCAGCCAATTTCACCAGAGACCGCTCAGGCCATCACTGGAATGATGGAGAAGGGCGTCTCCGATTCGACCGGTTTTGCGCACCTCTCCGCGATCGACGGCGTGCGTGTTGCAGGAAAAACAGGTACGGCACAAAACGGTATAGACGCCAACGGGAACGATCTTCCCTATACCCTTTGGTATACGGGCTTTGCGCCAGTCGACGACCCCAAGGTCGCCGTCGCTGTCGTGATCGCCAACGGGGGCGGATCGAGCTTTGATTTTCAGGGTGGTTCGTACGAACTCCCGACAGCAGTTGGAAAACGAGTGATGGAAGCGGTGTTGAACGGATGAGACCAGCAGCAGGGATCACATTCGGCGGGCGCTACGAGTTGAGCTCCCGTATCGCAGTCGGCGGTATGGGCGAGGTCTGGAAGGCGAGCGACTCGATCATCGGCCGCACCGTCGCCATCAAGATCCTTAAAGACGAGTACATGGGCGACCCGGGCTTCCTCGAGCGTTTCCGCGCGGAGGCCAGGCACGCCGCCCTCGTGAACCATGAGGGCATCGCGAACGTCTTCGATTACGGCGAAGAGCAGGGCTCCGCGTACATCGTCATGGAGCTCGTGCCGGGCGAACCGCTCTCCGCAATCGTCGATCGCGAGGGGCGCCTGCCAGCAAACCGCGTGCTCGGCATCGTCGCGCAGACCGCGACTTCGTTGCAGGCGGCGCACGACGCTGGCCTCGTGCATCGCGACATCAAGCCTGGCAACCTGCTCATCACGCCCGAGGGCCGCGTCAAGATCACTGACTTCGGCATCGCGCGCATCGCCGACCAGGTGCCGCTCACCGCGACCGGCCAGGTGATGGGAACGGTGCAGTACCTCGCGCCCGAGCAGGCGAGCGGCCACGCGGCGACGCCATCGACCGACATCTACTCGCTCGGCATCGTCGCGTACGAATGCCTCGCGGGGAAGCGCCCGTTCACGGGTGAGTCGCAGGTCGCGATCGCGATGGCGCAGATCAACGACACCCCGCCCGAGCTCCCGGCAGATGTGCCCGAGCCCGTGCGGAACCTCGTGATGTCGTGCCTGTCGAAGGACGCGGCGAATCGGCCCGAGTCTGCCGCGAAGCTCGCTCAGGCGGCCGCGGCCCTCCACCGCGGCAACATCGAGCTCGCCGCGAGCTACGTCCCCCAGATCCTCGGCGAGCAAAACGACCCGACAGCGACGGTAGTTATGCCGCAGCAGCCGGGCGCTGACGCCGCGACGACGGCGCTGCCGCGCACGCAGGTCATGGACCCGACCGTCGCGCTCGCGGAGGGCGTTGAAGAGCTCGAGGAGGAGCCCGAGAAGAAGAAGAGCCGCTGGACGTGGCCGCTCATCACGCTGCTCGCCCTCCTGCTACTCATCGGCGGCGGCACCGCGATCGCGTTGCTGAACAACGGCGGCGAGACGAAGCCGACCGAGACCAAGCCGACGAGCACCAAGACGACGAAGCCTCCGACGACCCCGACGAAGACGACCCCGCCACCGGTGACGAGTGCGACGATTGATGCAAGTCAGATCGTTGGCAAGACGTACGACGAGGCCTATGGTTACCTCGAAGGCCTCGGTTTCACGAACATTACCTCGAAGAACGGCTCGGCCGTGCCCGACGACCAGGTTGGCCTCGTGTCCGACGTCTCACCGACCGGTAAGGCTGAGTTCAACGAGCTCATCACCCTCACCGTCAACGTGGCCTTCGGCACGGTGAACGCCCCCGGCGCGCCGGGAACGCCGAACTCGACCGTCAAGGTGGGCGACCCAATCGTGCTGCAGGGCTTCGCGTCCTCATGCCCGGCTGGCCTGCAGCTTGGCGCCTACGAGGTGCAGCTCTCTGACGAGTCGCTCGCGCAGGTCACGAGCAACGCGTCGGCAAGCGGGGCGACGCTCCGCGCAACCGCAGCAGGCACCCTGAACGTCACCTACAGCTACCGTTGCGAAGGGCCGCAGCAGCGCGAGTCCGGCGTCTCCGCACCGCTCACGATTACGATTCAGCCACAAGACAACCCCGATGACAAGGAAAGCTAGCCAGTAGAGCTTTTGGTCAGGGAACCAAGCAATAGACTTTGGTTCAGTTATGTCGAAGAGTGCGGAAGAGGTGAGCATGTCGGAAACCGCTGGCGGGGGAAACTCGCGAGTTCTTGCGGGGCGCTACGCGATCGGCGAGTTCATCGGTCAGGGTGGCATGTCCACGGTCTACCGTGGCACCGACATCAAGCTTGGCCGCCAGGTCGCCATCAAGGTGATGAAGTCTGAGCTTTCGGGCGACGAGCAGTTCCGCTCGCGGTTTCGGCAGGAGGCGCAGTCTGCGTCGCGCATGGCGCACCCGACGATCGTGCGCGTCTTCGACGCTGGCGACGACCTGATCCAGACCGCTGAGGGCGCCAAGCGACTCCCGTTTATCGTCATGGAGTATGTCGAGGGCACGAACCTCAGGCAGTTCATCGAGGAGAACGAGCTTTCGCTCACCGAAGCGTCGCGTATCGTGCAGTCGGTGCTCACGGCGCTCGAATACTCGCACCGTGCCGGCATCGTGCACCGCGACATCAAGCCGGCGAACATCATGATCACGAAGTCGGGCCAGGTCAAGGTCATGGACTTCGGCATCGCCCGAGCGGTCTCCGACACGTCGTCGACGCTGCAGCAGACCACCGCGATCCTCGGCACCGCCGCGTACTTTTCTCCCGAGCAGGCAAAGGGCGAATCCGTTGACGCCCGCACCGACCTCTACTCGACCGCGGTACTGCTGTACGAACTCCTCGCGCGCGACGTCCCTTTCCGGGGCGACACCGCCGTTGCGGTCGCGTATCAGCACGTGAGCGAGCGCCCGCAGCCACCGAGCGAGCGCAACCCCGAGGTCACCCCCGAGCTCGACAGGGTCGTCCTCTACGGCCTCGGGAAAGATCGCGCGCGCCGCTTCCAGACCGCCGCAGAGTTCCGGGACGCGCTCAGCGTCGCCACGAACGGCAAGATGCCCGATCTGCCCCGGCACGACACTCAAAACACCGTGCTGTTCTCTGCGGGTGAAGAGGTCTCAGAGTCTGACCTTGCGCTGCGCCAGCTCTCCGAGGGCGGCGGCAGCCGCACCCAGAGCCGGCCCCCGGTTATGTGGACGTGGGCCGCGATCCTCACGATCGCGGCAATCGTCATCGCCGTTGTCTTCTGGCTCGTGAACCTTGTGCCGAACGAGATCTCACCCCAGAACGTCCGTGAGGTTCCCGACGTCACGAACCTCACGCGCTCCGAGGCAATCGAGAAGCTGAAGTCGCTCGACCTCGAGGTCATTCAGATTGAGCAGACCGACGACAAGGTGCCCGCCGACCACATCATCTCGACCGACCCCGAGGCCGGTACGACGGTGAACATCGGCGACGAGGTCACGCTGCTCATCTCAACTGGCCCCGTGCAGGCTGTCGTTCCCGACTTCGCGGGCAAGTCGCAGGAGCAGTTCAGCACAATGCTGCAAGACCTCGGTCTCACTGTCGGCAAGGTGACATCAACCGATGATCCCGTCGAGCCCTCCGGCCGCGTGCTCGGCATCTCGCCCGAGGTTGGGGCGAAGCTCGAGTCTGGCCAGGCCGTCGACCTCACCGTTGCGACCGGCAAGGTCGACATCCCGAACGTCATGAATCAGTCACTCGAGACCGCGCAGAACGCGCTCAGCGGGCTGGGCCTCGACCTCACGATCGACGCGCAGATGGCCGCCTCGACGGGCTGTGCATACAACCCGCAGCTGCTCATCACGGGCCAGACGGTGGTCGGCTCAAGCCCCCAGGGCTCGCAGATCACCCTGAGCTACTGCGCGGGCTAACCGCGGCCCGGGCGCTCTCGCCGCTCAGTCAGTAGCGATAAGCGGCGAGAGGGTCGCCGCGATCTCCGCGGCGTTCTCGAGGCCGACGACCCGCAGCCAGTTTCCGAGCTGCCTGTAGCCGCCCTCCGTGAGTACCGACTCGGGGTGGTACTGCACGCCGAACATCGGAAGCTCCCGGTGCCGCAGCGCCATCACCACGCCGCCGGCGGTCTCAGCGGTAACCACGAGGGCCTCGGGCACGGTGCTGCGAACGACAGCGAGCGAGTGGTAGCGGGTCGCGTCGAACTCCGTCGGCACCCCGGTGAAGAACTCGTCGCTCGAGTGCGTGACGCGCGAGACCTTCCCGTGCATGAGCTCCTCGGCGTGGGTCACGGTCGCGCCGAGCGCCTCCGCGATCGCCTGGTGGCCGAGGCACACACCGAGCAGCGGGATGCCGGTGCGCAGCGCGATTCCCACCATCGGGATCGAGACGCCCGCTGCCGCGGGCGTACCCGGGCCGGGCGAAATGAGCACGCCATCGTAGCCCTGCACGAGCTGCTCAAGCTCGCCAACCGTCACGTCGTCGTTGCGGATCACATGCGTATCGGCGCCGAGCTGCCGGAGATAGCCGTTCAGGGTGTAGACGAAGCTGTCGTAGTTATCGATAACGAGTACGCGGGTCATGAGGCCACCGTCGATTCTTGTTCGGGCAGCATCTCAAGCGCCCAGGGATACACGTAGGTGATGAGCGCCCACACGAGCGCGGCGGCCGCGCCAATGAGCACGATCACGCGGAACCAGGCGGGGCCTGGGAAGAATCGCCAGAGGAGTGAGAACACTATGCCTTGCCTTCCGTGATCGCGGGGTTGAGCTCGATGAGCTCCGCGGGCGGGCCGTCGGAGCGCGGCTGGAAGCTCTCGAAGACCGAGTAGGCGATCGCGCGCTCATCGGTGCCCCAGTTCTTCGGGTGGCACGTGGTGAGCGTCATGATCTCGTCAGTCGGATCAAAGCCGTCCATCCGGGGGAATGCGTTGAGCACTTCACCCTCGGTCGGCCAGACGTACTCGAGCGAGCGGAACCGGTACGTGTACCAGCCGTCCTGAGTCTCAAAGAACAGCGGGTCGCCGACCCGGAGGTTCATGACCTCTTTGAACGGGGTGATGTAGCCGCCTGAGCGGTGCGCGGCGATCGCGAAGTTCCCTGCCTCGCCGGGAAGGGCGCTGTTGGTGTAGTGCCCGATGCCCTTGTCTTCGAGATTGAGGGTCTGCCACGGGTCAGTGCCCTCAGCGACGTTGTTCACGAACGTCGTGCCGAAGGCTGGGACGTGGAGCTGCCCAAACACTTCGCCAGAACCTGCGACCTCGGGAACGGGAACCACGCCGTCGTAGGGCGGGCGCTCTGCCGCCGCCGCGTCCCACTCAGCCGACGTCGTCTGGGAAAGCTCGAGCTGCTTGCCCGTCACCACGAGGCCCGTGTGCCACGGCTGCCAAACGATGTAGCCGAACACAGCGAGCCCGCTCACAATGAGCAGCTCACCGATCACTGTCAGCGGGCTCAGCCGAGCGCGGCGCCGGCGGCCTCTGCGTGGGGTTGCATCGTTCATTTGTAGCCATTCTAAGCCGAGCACACTGGGCAGACACCACGAACTGGGTAGACTGTCACCATGGCAGCAGCTGGTAAAGAAGTGAGCAAGCGCAACGCGGCAGAGGTCGCGGCACGACGCGAGCAAAAGGAAGCCGCACGACGGGACGCACCGAACCCGGTGTGGTTCAAGCCCGTGATGTTCGGTTTCATGCTCCTTGGGCTCATCTGGATCGTTCTCTTTTACATCACGAGCTCGAACTTGCAGCTCCCGATCCCGCAGCTCGGGCAGGCGAACATCTTCGTCGGCTTCGGCTTCGTGCTCATCGGGTTCCTCATGACCCCGTGGTGGAAGTAATCCCAAGGTTCCACTGAACTACAGCGATGTAATTCTCCCCAGGTGGGGAGAACCCTGTGGATAACTTTTCACAAGTTTTCAAACTGTGGAAAACGTGGCGGCCACGCCTGACCTGTGCTTGCGGGTCTTTCCCAAGCCCCCGGCAGTGCATTACTCCCCAGTTATCCACAAGCTGGTGAAACACGAAAGCGGCTCGGTTGGAATTCCAACCGAGCCGCTTTCGTCTGTGTACCTGCTTCGCGCAGGCGCGTGAGCGGCCTACAGCGGCGACACCACGAAGTACGCGCAGGCGAGCGCGACGAGCAGGGCGCCCAGGGCCACGAGGCCGACGATCTGCCGTGTCCGAAGCCTCGGCCCGCGGGTCTGCACAATGATCCACATCGCGAGCGCACCGACGACCATGCCGCCGAGGTGTGCCTGCCACGAGATGTTCGCGCCCGGCATGAAGCCGATTCCGAAGTTGATCGCGAGCAGCACGACGAGCGACGACACATTCGCGTTCATCGAGCGGAACGCGACAACAGTCGCCGCGAGCACACCGAAGATTGCGCCCGAGGCGCCAACGGTTGGCGTGAACAACCCCGACGTATCGGCGTAGCCCCACAGCATGACGCCGAGTGAACCGCCAATGCCAGCGAGCAGGTAGAGCGCCAGGAAGCGCCACTTGCCGATGAGCTGCTCAAGGTTGCGACCGAACATGTAGAGCGCCAGCATGTTGAACAGGATGTGCGGGATGAACCCGACGGAGTGGGTGAACATCACCGTCAGCATGCGCCACGGTTGGAACTCGGCGTTGAGGTACGCGCCATCGGGGTACCCGTCGAGCGCACCTGGCGCGACCTGATGCACACCGTCGGCGAGCGAATAGGTCGGCACGTACCAGAGCGAGCGGGTGATGCCGTCACTGCCGAAGTAGTGGCTGATCAGCTGCAGCGCGAAGATGACGACGTTAAGCGCGATGATCGACGTAGTCACCGGGTATTCGAGCGCCGCGAAACGGCGCCCCGCGACCCGAGCTGAGCGCCGCACCCGCGCGGCGCCCTTGGGCCCCGCGGCCGTCTGCTTTACGCAGTCACGGCACAGCACGCCAACGGGCGAAGCGATCTGGCACTCGGGGCAGATCGTTCGCCCGCAGCGCTGGCAGAGCGTGAAGCTCTGGCGCCCGGGGTGCCGGTAGCAGACATCGGTCTCGCCGTACTCCGCCCGCTCCCCGTAGCTCGGGCCACCGGTCGTCAAGGTTAGACCGCGACGATATCGACACCGGTCATCACGACATCCTCGACGGGGCGATCCATCGCGCCGGTCTGAACAGCCGAGATGACGTCGACGACGGCCTTCGACTCGTCGTCAGCGACCTCACCGAAGATGGTGTGCTTGCCGTTGAGCCAGTCCGGCGCGATCGTCGTGATGAAGAACTGCGAGCCGTTCGTGCCGGCGAGGCGGCCGGTCATGTCCGGGCGCTTGCCCGCGTTCGCCATCGCAAGCTGGTAGGGCTTCGTGAAGCCGAGCTCGGGGTGAATCTCGTCGTCGAAGTTGTAGCCCGGGCCGCCGGTGCCGGTGCCCGTGGGGTCGCCGCCCTGGATCATGAAGTTCGGGATGATGCGGTGGAAGATCACACCGTCGTAGAAGCCCTTCTCTGCAAGGTCAACGAAGTTCTTCACCGTCTTGGGTGCGTGATCACCAAACAGGTTGATCACGATGTCGCCGTGGTTGGTGTGGATAGTCGCTACTGCGGTGTGAATGGTCATGTCACAAGTGTACGGTGTAGCGTGGGAAGCCAAGTGGACGCGTCCCGCTTCTACTTGAAGGAGGATCCGAATGAAACTCTCACGTAAGCGCCGTCGCGAGCTCCGCGAACTGCGCTCTGACGCCCAGACGCTACTCGACCAGCAGCTTGAGGTCCTCGGCAACGCGGGCACTGTCATCAAGCACGCGGGTCACCAGGCTCGCCTGCTCAGCGACGAGCACGTCGCACCCCGTGTCGATCAGGCAGTTGACCGCGTTCGCCCGGTTGTGGATCGCGGTGTGGCCTCGGCACGAAACGCCGCGCGAACCGTGCGCCGCGCAACCGCGCCGGCCGTCGCGAGCGCGCTCGCCTCGACGATCCGCACGCTCGACGAGATCGAGAACCCGAAGGCGGCCGCTCAGGTACGCGACTTCGGTGTGCGCACCGGCTACCTCGAACCAGTGAAGAAGAAGCGCAACGTCTCAGGGATCATCGCGATCACCCTCGGCGCTGCCGCCGCGGTCGGGGTTGGCTACGCACTGTGGCAAGCGTTCCGCACCGACGACGAGCTCTGGGTGGCCCCGGAAAGCTAGAGCTTTCCGGGCTTTCGCCCGACGGGCTAGCGTCCGCGAGACTTTGAGCGCCCCGCGCTCGGTCGCGCGGCGCTAGCCTTTGCTGTCTCACCCTTTGCTGTGGCCTGCTTCGGAGCTCCCTGCTTGCCAGCACTCTGCTTGCCCTGGCCAGCCTTGCCGCCGCCAGACTTCGCGCCACCAGACTTCGCGGATCCGCCGCGGCCCTGACCGCCCTTGTTCTGGCCGCCGCCCTTCCTGGAGATGCCCGCCATGCGGAGACCCGTCTGCACGAGCGACAGCGTCTTCAGCGAGCTGATGTCTTTGAGCGCGACCCAGCGCGCCTCATCAGAAGAGCCGTCAACCTCGTTGCGCAGCGGCCCGTCCTGCACCGTCGCGCGATACACGATGCGTATCGTGTGCATCTCTGGGTCAGTACCCTCAGGTACCTCCTCGCGCACCATCACGCGCGAATCGACGCCCAGAAGCCGCCCGGTCCGCGCCTGCAGACCCGTCTCCTCGAAGACCTCCCGCACAACGGTTTCCTTCGGGTCTTCCCCGTCTTCGATGCCGCCGCCCGGCAGTGTCCACCCGTGCAGGTGCCCGCGGCGCCAGTGCGTGAGCAGGATCTTGCCGCGGCGCTCAATGACCGCGTAGGCCGCTACCCGTAGATCCATACAGTGAGCCTACCCTGACGCTCAGTCGAGCGCCCGCCGCCACCCCCTGCTGAAGCGGTCAAGCCGCGCGTAGGCGTCGCTTCGTGGCTTCTCCGCCGATACAAAGACGTCGTGGAGCGCCCCGTCGATGCGCTCAACGGTCACCGAGGGGCCCAGACGCAACGCGGCGCGGGCAATGTCGTCGACGTCGAGCACGGTGTCGGCGCGCGTGAGCTCCTCGCTCCACCTACTCGGCAGTGCGGTGCGGCACGAGAGCAAGACACAGATGGGTGCGTCGATCTTCAGCCCCCGGTAGACGAGATCGTGGCCTGCGAGGATCGCCCTCAGCCACCCCGCGTACACCGGGTGGCTCTGCTCCGGCTTCCACTCGGGATTAATCCCAGCGACCTCGCCCTTCGGCCCAACCTCTCTGACCGCGCGCATATAGAACCCGTAGTCAAGCTGCGGGATGCCCTCGAGCGGGCTGAACTTTGCGCCAAGGTTCACAATCGGCGCGATCACCTGCCGGCCGCGCGTCGAGAGCTGCAGTTCGAGCCACGGGCTGTTGAGCACGAGCGCATCGGCGATACCGGGGTTTCTACTCGCCCACAGGCTCAGCACGAGCCCTCCCGTCGAGTGGCCGAGCAGCAGCAGCTTGCGCGGCTCCTGGCTGTGAGGCCGGGATGCGCGCATTTCGGCAAGCGCGAACTCGATCTCCGCGTCGTACTGGTCGAGGCTTGAAATGTACCCCGCCGTCTGGCCGGGGCGCAGGCTCCTGCCGTAGCGGCGCAGGTCGAGAGCGAAAAAGCGCGCCCCCTTCGAGGTCCAGTAACTTGCCAGGTCAGTCTGGAAGAAGTAGTCGGACCAGCCATGAACGTAGAGCACGTCAACGTCTTCGAAGTCTCTGCGCCGCCGCGTAAGGCGCTCCCAGACGCTGAGGGTAGCCGGCAGCGACCGGACGAGGGTCGCGACAAGTGGCCGCACGGGGCGTTCTCCCCCGCCGACTCGCTCGCCGTCGCCATCGCCCGCACGAGAGAACGCCGGGTCGTCGTCGGCCCCGAGCTCGAAGGTGAGCTGTTCAAAGCCCTCGCCGAGCACGTCGGGTCGCCATTGAATCATGCTGACAGTCTATGAGCGCCGCGCCCGCACCGCATTCGTCGAAGTAACGAGCACATTGCTCGCGACGACAAGGCCAATCCCGAGGAGCTCGTGGGGCGTGAGCTGCTGACCCAGGATGACGAGGCCGACGAGCGCCGCCCACACCGGGTGCATGCTCTGCAGCGTGCTGAACAGGCCAGCGGGGAGCATGCGCAGCGCGATGACGTCGATCGTGAACGGCAGCACCGACGACGCGAGCGCGCACACCACGGCGAGGCCGATCGCCCACAGCGGGGGCGGGTGCGCAGCGAACCAGGCAACCGCGATCGGAATCCAGATGACCCCAGAGATCAGGCTCGCCGTCGCGGTCCCCTGCATACCCGGCATCGTCTGCCCGATGCGCCGGTTGAGCAGGATGTACGCTGCCCAGGCCGCAGCAGACACGAGCCCGATCGCGACGCCAAGGAGGTCAGAAGTTGGGCCCGGGTTCACGAGGATCACGACGCCCGTGACCGCGACAAGGCCGCCGATGAGATCGATGGCGCGGCGCGCGCTCAGGATCACGAGCGCCAGCGGCCCGAGAAACTCGAGCGTGATGGCCAGCCCGAGCCCCAACCTGTCAATCGCGATGTAGACCGTCGTATTCATGATGCTGAACACGAGCGCAAGCGCCGTCACTGTCAGCCAGTCGGCCCGCCGCATTGCGCGGAAGTTCGGCCGCCCGGCGGGAACGAGCACTGCGGCGGCAACGAGCTGCCTGATCGCTACGACACCGATCGGTCCGATCGCGGGGAAGGCGAGGGCGCCGGTCGCGGCACCGAGCTGGTTGCCGAGCGAGGCCACCTGAGTGAGGCCGACGCCGCGGCCGAGCGCACTGCCGCTGGCGGGGCGCTGGAGCCCGCCCTGCACTGGAATACTCTGGGTCGTCACGGATCCACAATAGGCCCGATTCAATGATTCGCATTGTGCAAGTTACGCGGCATGCATACGCTTTATGCATGGAATGGTCACTGCGGGAAATGCGCTGCTTTGTGACGGCAGCGACCTTCGGCACGATCACCGACGCGGCGGCCGAACTGCACATCTCGCAGGCCTCAGCGTCGCGTGCGATCGCCAGCCTCGAGGCGGCGCTTGGGCAGCGGGTGCTCCGGCGCGGGCGCCACGGCTGCGAGCCGACCGCGTTCGGTGAGGCGCTCCTCCCCCAGGCCAGGCGACTCCTGGCGCAGGCCGACGCCGTAAATACGCTCGCTGACCGCGCGCACGGCAAGGTGCGGCTCGGCTACGCCTGGTCGGCACTCGGTCGCCACACGACCACGCTGCTGCGCGAGTGGCGCTCGGAGCAGCCGGGCATCGACCTGCACTTCGAGCAGCACGGCACCCCAACCTCCGGGCTCGCCGAGGGGCGGTGCGACGTCGCCATTATGCGGAGCCCACCCGACCCCACAAAGTTCTCAAGCGCGGTCATCGGTCTCGAACGCCGGTTTGCGGTGTTCTCCGCCGACGATCCGCTCTGGGCGAGACGCCGCACCCTGCGCATGCGCGAGTTCGCCGGCCGCACCGTCGCCGCCGAGGCCAGGTCGGGCACCACGAAGCGGGAGCTCTGGGACGGCGGGCCCGCGCCCGCCGAGTTCATCGCCGTCGCCGACACCGAAGATTGGCTGAACACGCTCTCCGTCGGCGAGGCGGTCGGCATCTCGGCGGAAGCCACCTCAGTCCATCATGCGCGGCCCGGCATCAGATACATCCCGATCACCGACGCGCCCCGCATCGCTGTGCGCCTCGTCTGGTGGCGCGATGAGGCCCCGGGCGGGCTCGAGGCGCTCGTCGAACTGACGACGCGCCTCTACGCGCGAGGCTGACCGCTGCGCGCGCTTCTCCTGCGTTGCCCTACGCAGGCGTGCTCTCGGCGCGAATGGAGTTGATGATCCCAGAGAAATCCTTCCCCGCGCCCTCGCCCGCCGCGAAGTCGGCGTAGAGGCGCTGCGCGAGCAGCCCAAGCTGCGCATCCACGCCCGTCAGCGCGATCATCTGCTCCGCGAGCCCGAGATCCTTCGCCATCAGCGCGCCCGCGAACCCCGGCTCGTACTCGTTGTTCGCCGGGCTCGTCGGCACCGGCCCGGGAACGGGGCAGTTCGTCGTCAGCGCCCAGCACTGGCCCGACGCGTTGCTCGCGACGTCGAAAAGCGCCTGGTGCGACAGCCCGAGGCGTTCGCCGAGCACGAAGGCCTCCGCAACCGCGATCTGCGAGATGCCGAGAATCATGTTGTTACACACCTTCGCCGCCTGGCCGAGGCCTGCCCCGCCGCAGTGCACGATCCTGCCTCCCATCGCTTCGAGGGCCGGCATCGCCGCTTCAAAATCGGCGGTCTCGCCACCGACCATGAACGCGAGCGTGCCCTTCTCTGCGCCCACGACGCCACCCGATACCGGGGCGTCAAGCGGGCGGTGCCCCGCGGCGACGGCGAGCTGCGCCGCCGCCCTCGCCTCATCCACCGCGATCGTCGAGCAGTCGAGGAAGAGGGTGCCCCGGCGCGCCGCGGCCAGGAGGCCCGGCCCGTCGCCGCCCTCGTAGGCGGCAAGCACGTGCTTCCCCGCCGGCAGCATCGTCACGACGATGTCAGCCTCGCTCGCGGCGCTGGCCGCGGAGTCTGCGATCTCTACCCCGGCCGCCCGGGCGGCCTCACACAGCTCGGGCACAAGGTCGAAGCCGCGGACGGTGAACCCGGCGCTCACGAGGTTCGCCGCCATCGGCCGCCCCATGTGCCCAAGCCCAACAAACGCAATCGTTGTCATGTTCTCTCCTTCGCCTGCCGTTGTTGTCGCCCTCGCGACCTATCGTTTACCGCCACGAAGCAGCTCGCGCCCAATGATTGTTCGCATGATCTCGTTCGTGCCCTCGAGGATTTGGTGCACCCTGAGGTCGCGCACCACGCGCTCGATGCCGTACTCCTGCAGGTAGCCATAACCGCCGTGCAGTTGGAGGGCCTTGTTCGCCGCGTCGAACGCCGCATCCGTAGCGAAGCGCTTGGCAAGCGCGCACGCTACCGCGGTGTCACTCGCGCCGGAGTCCATCTTCGCCGCAGCCCGCTCGAGCAGCGCGCGACCCGCCTGCAGGTCGGTCTCAATGTCGGCGAGCGAGAACACGATCGACTGGTTCGCGGCGAGCGGTGCGCCGAACGCGTGTCGCTCCTGCACGTAGGCGACCGCACGGTCGAGCGCCCACTGCGCGCCGCCGATCGCGCAAGCCCCGATGTTCACGCGGCCACCGTTCAGCCCGCGCATCGCGATTCTGAACCCGTCGCCCTCGTCGCTCAAGCGGTTCGTGACAGGAACGCGGACGTCCTCGAAGATCACCTGGCGGGTCGGCTGCGCGTTCCACCCCATCTTGTGCTCGTTCGGGCCGAAGCTGAGCCCGGGTGTATCTTGCTCGACGACGATCGTGCTGATTCCACCCGCACCGGGGCCGCCCGTGCGGGCCATAACGACGTACACCGCGGCCGCACCGGCACCCGAGATGAACTGCTTCGTGCCGTTCAAGACGTACTCGTCCCCCTCACGGCGCGCGCTCGTCGTAATGGCTGCGGCGTCTGAGCCTGCACCTGGCTCAGTGAGGCAATAGGCCCCGAGCTGGCGCATCGCGACCATCCCGGGAAGCCAGCGCTGGCGCTGAGCATCATCGCCGAACGTGTCGATCATCCACGCCGCCATGTTGTGGATCGAGATGTACGCGGCGATCGTTACGTCGCCCTTGGCGAGCTCCTCGAAGATCGCCACGGCATCCAGGCGCGACAGCCCTGAGCCGTAGTCCTCGCGTACGTAGATGCCGCCGAGCCCGAGTTCACCCGCTGCTTCAAGCGCGTCGATCGGAAAGATCTTCTTCGCATCACGCTCGGCCGCAAACGGGGCGAGCTGCGCGTCCGCGAAATCGCGGACGGCTTCGACGAGCGCCTCACGCTCTTCAGTTGCTGCGTCTGTCATGGCGCTCACTGCATCGTCGGGATGACGAAGCTGGCGCCCTCTTTGGTGCCGGAGGGCCAGCGGCTCGTGACGGTCTTCGTTTTCGTGTAGAAGCGGAAGGAGTCAGGGCCGTGCTGGTTCAGGTCACCAAAGCCCGAACGCTTCCAGCCACCGAACGTGTGGTACGCAATCGGCACCGGAATCGGCACGTTCACGCCGACCATGCCGACGTTCACGCGCGTGGTGAAGTCGCGAGCGGTGTCGCCGTCTCGCGTGAAGATCGCGACTCCGTTGCCGTACTCGTGGTCGCTCGCGAGCGCGAGCGCTTCTTCGTACGTTTCCGCCCTCGTGATCACGAGCACGGGCCCAAAGATCTCCTCGAGGTAGATCTTCATGCTCGGGGTGACGTTGTCGAAGAGCGTCGGGCCAAGGTAGTACCCGTTCTCGTAGCCCGGCACGACGTGACCGCGCCCGTCGGCAAGCAGCGTCGCGCCTTCGTCAACGCCGAGCTGGATGTAATGCTCGACGCGAGCCTTGGCGTCGGCAGAGACGAGGGGCCCGTAATCTGCCGTCTCGTCGAGTGCCGGCCCGATCTTCAGATCGCCGAGACGCTCGAGCAGCTTCGCCGCGAGCGCGTCAGCCGTCTCCTTGCCGACTGGAACGGCGACAGAGATTGCCATGCAACGTTCGCCTGCCGAGCCATAGCCCGCGCCGATGAGCGCGTCGGCAACCTGGTCGAGGTCTGCGTCTGGCATCACAATCATGTGGTTCTTCGCCCCGCCGAAGCACTGGGCTCGCTTGCCCTGCGCGGCAGCGGTCTCGTAGATGTACTGCGCGATGGGGGTCGAGCCGACAAACCCGATCGCGCGCACGCGGTCGTCGTGGAGCAGCGCGTCAACGGCTTCCTTGTCGCCATTCACGACGTTGAACACACCAGCAGGCAGGCCTGCCTCGGTGAGGAGCTCTGCGATGCGCAGCGGCACGGAGGGGTCGCGCTCAGACGGCTTCAAAATGAAGGAGTTGCCGGCGGCGAGGGCCGGGCCGGCCTTCCAGAGCGGAATCATCGCGGGGAAGTTAAACGGCGTAATGCCCGCAACCACCCCGAGCGGCTGCCGCATCGAGTAAACATCGACACCAGTTCCGACGCCAGTCGAGTACTCGCCCTTCAAGAGATGCGGCCCGCCAAGGGCGAACTCGACGACCTCGACGCCGCGCTGGATATCGCCAACGGCATCCGCCACGGTCTTGCCGTGCTCTCGCGAGAGCATCCGCGCGAGTTCGGGGGTATCGCGCCCAATGAGGTCGAGGAAGCGCATGAGCACGCGGGCCCGGCGCTGCGGGTTGTACGCAGCCCACTCGAGCTGAGCCTCGGCAGCGTTATCGATGGCGGCGGTCACCTCGGCGGTGCTCGCGAGCGGCACCTGCGCCTGCACCGCGCCGACACTCGGGTCGTAGACATCGCTGAATCTACCCGAGCCTCCCTCAACGTGTGTGCCACCGATGTAGTGGGTGAGTACTCGCGCTTCACCGGGATGGGGTGGGTGTGCGACAGCAGCCATTGGGCGCTCCTTCGGGCCAGTAGACGTACGACACTCGGGGGCGCTCTTGTGGATCGCTCCCCGGTTGGTTCGAGCGTAAACGAACGATCGTTCTACCGCAACCGTCGCGAGCTGGCGTGTCCCTGCAAAGGCCTACTCGGGTGAGTCCCCGCGATCCTGACCGCGCGCCCCGACCATATCGAGCGATAGTGCCGCGTACCGCTCGGCGAGCCCGTGCGGCGTGATGTCGCCATCAAGGCGATACCAGGTGGCGACCGCGATCCCCATGTTGATGATCGCGCGGGCGGCCTCGCGCGGATACGGCGTCAAGAACGCGCCGCGCTCGACGCCGCGCTCGATGACATCAACGAACAGGGCCTCCTGCTCGTCGCGCAGCGCAATCACCCGCTCGCGCCCCTCCCCCTCAAGGCAGTGCACCTCCGAGGCGCCAACCCGTGCGTCCTCCTGCCTGACCGTGTGGAACTCGACCCACGCCCGCACGAGACCATCGAGCTGGGCCGCAGAGTCGTCTTCGGGCGCGGCATCGACCCGCGCTCGCGTGCTCGCGAGCACGTCACGCAGCGTCACCGTCATGACCGCTTGCAGCAGCTCTTGTTTGCTCGCGAAGTGGTGGTAGATCCCGGCGAGCCCGATCTGGGCCTCCGCCGCGATATCACGCATCGAAGCTCCAAAGTACCCGCGAGCGGCGAAACTTTTGAGCGCGGCTGCAACGACCGAGGCGCGGGAGTCTTCGCCACGGGCGCGGCCGCGGGCGCTCCGCTTCTCGGTGTTTTTCTCATCGACGCTAGTCACGCCAACACACTACCGCGCCGGCCGCCGCCCACTGGGCCAGCCCCACACGGCGATGTTATGCAATGCTTGATGGGTAAGTGAGTCACGCAATGGAGCGATCTGAACCGCTGGCCGCTCCTCCCAAGGCAAGGAGCATTCAGGCATGCACACACCCGAACGAGTTGCAATCATTGCGGGCGCCCGCACCCCCATCGGGAGCTTCGGGAAGGCGTTCCGGGGCACCGCCGCACACGAGCTTGGAGCGGTCGCGGTGCGCGAGGCGCTCGTCCGCGCCGGGATCGCCCCTGAGGAAGTCGGCGAGGTCGTCATGGGCAACATCGGCCAGGTCGGCGCCGACGCTTACAACGCTCGGCGAGTCTCAATCGGGGCCGGCATGCCGACGAGCGTGCCTGCATTCACGGTCAACCGGCTCTGTGGATCGGGCCTTCAAGCCATCTGGTCGGGCGCCCAGCAGTTGCTCTGGGGAGGCGTCGACGTCGTCGTCGCTGGCGGTGATGAAAACATGACGCGGCTTCCGTTCTACGACTACAACGCCCGGTTCAACGACAGGCTCGGAAACCGCACACTCGTTGACGGCACCCTGCAGATGCTGAGCGACCCATTCACCGGGATACACATGGGCGTCACAGCTGAGAATGTCGCGAGCCGTTTCGGTGTCTCACGGGAGCAGCAGGACGCGTTCGCCGTCGAGAGCCAGCGCCGGGCCGCGCTCCCCGCAGCTCAGGCGGCCTTCGCCGAAGAGATCGTGCCCGTCACGACCTCGGGGCGAAACCCCGTGACGGTCTCAGTCGACGAGCACCCGAAGCCGGGCACGACGCTCGAGGTGCTCGCGGGCCTCAGACCAGCCTTCGCGGAGGGCGGATCAGTGACCGCAGGGAACTCCTCGGGAATCAACGATGGCGCCGCCGCGGTAGTGCTGATGCGGGAGTCTGACGCGCGAGCGCGTGGGCTTACCCCGCTCGCAACTCTCGAGGCCGTCACGACCGCGGGCGTTGACCCAGACATCATGGGGTACGCGCCCACCGATGCCCTCGCAAAGCTCTTCGCGCAGACCGGGCTCACGCCCGACGACATCGGCCACACCGAACTCAACGAGGCTTTCGCCTCGCAGGCGCTCGCCGTGATTCGCGACGCAGGCCTCGACCCTGAGCGCACCAACCCCTTCGGGGGCGCCATCGCGCTCGGCCATCCGGTCGGCGCGACGGGCGCGATCCTGACCCTACGAGCGGCGCTTGATTTCAGACGCCGGGGCCACGATCACGCGATCGTTTCGATGTGCATCGGCGGTGGCCAGGCCCTCGCGGCGCTGCTGCGCCGATGGGAGGCGTAGGCGCAGCGCCCTTGCGTTTCCGGTGGGCACTGAGCCCGCTTGTGCCCCTCTACGGCCCACGTATGGCCTTCCAAGCGGTTGATCCTTGGGTATTTGGGTCAAAGCGCGTTCTGGGGCCGTCTGACGGAGGTTGATCTGGTTTCAGGGGCCCCTTTCCTCGGCGCCTGCCGCGGATGCACCCGAAATTACCGAGTCACCCGCAATTTGTGCGCTAGTTTCGGGTGCATCGGCAAGTTTGGGGTACATCGGAGTGGACCCCATCGCTCTCGAAGCGCTCAAAGCGCTTGACGCGCTCAAGGCTTCGAAGCCCTCTCGCATTGTTTTGCGCGAAGAGTGTCTGGTCGGGCGTGTCGCGGGCGTTCTGAGCGCCACCGAATCCGGGGATCCCCTGCGCAGCCGGATCTGTTTGAAGAAACAAAAATGCCCCGCCGTGAGGCGAGGCATTTCGTGTATTTTGTTGTGGATCCTGGGAGAATCGAACTCCCGACATCCTGCTTGCAAAGCAGGCACTCTACCAACTGAGTTAAGGACCCGTTGTGAATAACACTACCGGTTTTCACGGATTTTGTGAAATTCAGTGGGGCTACCAGGACTTGAACCTGGGACCTCTTCATTATCAGTGAAGCGCTCTAACCACCTGAGCTATAGCCCCTTGACCAAGAGACAACATTACCGGTTCCGAGCAAGAATGCGAAATCGAGTTGCCACTTTTGGTCTAATTGCTCGAGAAACCGAGCTGGAAGCCGCCGAGAACGCGGACCAGCAGGTTGTACACGAGCGAGCCGATCGCCCCGAGAGCGGTGCCAACGATGGTGTTGAGCACACCGACCACGACCGAGAAGAACGCGACCTGCGGGAAGCCGATGAACTTCATCAAGCTGTTGTCTTCACCAACAATGTCCATGAAGAGCGCGTCGACGCGACCGAAGACACCCGTCGTCTGCAGCACAACGTAGACCAGAATCGCCGTCACGATACCAACGATGGCGAGACAGATCGACACGAGGAAGGAGAACTTCACGGCCGACCAGAAGTCAACGTAGACGAGCTTCAGGCGTACCTGTTTCGCCGGGGCTTTCTTGCGAGTCTTCTTCGCAAGCCGGTCTGCGACTGTGTTACTCATTCACGTCTTCCTTGTCTACGGAGTTCTCCGCGTCGGACTCCCCCGAGTCCCCTTCGTCAATGGCGCGCTCGGCGTTTCGGGCGATCCCAATAATACGATCCCCTTCTGGGAAGCGAGCGAACACCACTCCCATGGTGTTTCGTCCCTTCGCCGGCACCTCAGCTACGCCGGATCGAACTACCTTACCGCTCGCAAGCACAACGAGAACCTCATCGCCCTCATCGACGATGAAGCCGCCGGCAAGATCGCCGCGGGTCTCATCAAGCTTCGCAACCTTGATGCCGTAGCCGCCGCGCTGCTGCACGCGGTACTCGCTGACCGCAGTGCGCTTCGCGTAGCCGCCCTCAGTAACGACGAACACGTAGCCCTCATCGTCGCTGAGGCGCGAGGCCGCGAGCAGTGCGTCTCCGTCACGGAAGTTCATGCCTCGTACGCCGCTGGTCGAGCGACCCATCGGGCGAAGTGCCTGATCAGTTGCGGTAAATCGAACGGACATGCCCTGTCGTGAGATGAGCAAAATGTCGTCTTCGGCGCTCGCGACGAGCGCCTGAACGAGCTCATCGCCCTCGCGCAACTTGATCGCGATGATGCCGCCGGTACGGTTCGTGTCGTACTCGGTGAGCGGGGTCTTCTTCACCAGGCCGTCGCGCGTCGCGAGCAGCAGGTAGCTCGCGTCGTCGTAGTGGCGCAGGTCGAGAATCTGTGTGACTTGCTCGTCGGGAGCCAGCGCAAGCAGGTTTGCGAGGTGCTGTCCCTTGGCGTCACGGCCGCCCTCTGCGACCTCGTATGCCTTCGCACGGTACACGCGCCCAGTGTTCGTGAAGAACAAGAGCCAGTGGTGCGTGGTGGTAACGAAGAAGTGCTCGACAATGTCGTCCGCGCGCAGCTGAGCACCGCGCACGCCCTTGCCTCCGCGGTGCTGCGAGCGGTAGTTGTCAATGCGCGTGCGCTTGACGTAGCCACCGCGGGTGACGGTGATGACCATTTCCTCTTCAGGAATCAGGTCTTCCATCGACATGTCACCGTCGTAGCCGTGCAGGATCGTGGTGCGGCGGTCATCGCCGTAGCGGGTGACGAGCTCGTCGAGCTCCTCAACAATGATCCCGCGCTGCTGCTCAGGCGAGGCGAGAATGCCCTCGTACTCCTTAATGAGCGCCTCGAGCTTGGCCGCGAGGTCAAGGATCTTTTGCCGCTCGAGCGCGGCAAGGCGACGCAGCTGCATGGCGAGGATCGCATCGGCCTGAATCTGGTCGACATCGAGCAGCGTGATGAGGCCCTCACGAGCATCGTCAACGGTCGAAGAACGCCTGATCAGGGCAATAACCTCGTCGAGTGCATCGAGCGCCTTCAAGTAACCGCGCTGAATGTGGGCCTCGGCCTCGGCCTTCTGCAGCCTGAACTGCGTGCGACGGACGATGACCTCAACCTGGTGCTTCACCCAGTAGGTGATGAACCCGTCGATCGCAAGTGTCCGCGGGACGCCGTCGACGATCGCGAGCATATTCGCGCCGAAGTTCTCCTGAAGCTGCGTGTGCTTGTAGAGGTTGTTCAGCACGACCTTCGGGATGGCATCGCGCTTCATGACAATGACGAGGCGCTGGCCGGTGCGACCACTCGTCTCGTCGCGAATGTCGGCGATGCCCTGAATCTTGCCTTCCTTGACAAGGTCGGCGATCTTCACCGCGAGGTTGTCGGGGTTGACCTGGTAGGGCAGCTCCGTCACAACGAGGCAGGTGCGCCCCTGGATCTCTTCGATGTTGACAACGGCGCGCATCTTGATCGAACCGCGGCCCGTCCGGTAGGCGTCTTTAATGCCGCTCGTACCGAGAATTTGCGCGCCCGTCGGGAAATCGGGGCCTGAGATGCGCTCCATGAGGGCGTCAAACAGCTCCTCACGACTCGCGTCGGGGTTCTCAAGGTGCCACTTTGCCCCCGCGGCAACCTCACGAAGGTTGTGCGGGGGAATGTTTGTTGCCATACCGACGGCGATACCGACGGAGCCGTTGACGAGCAGGTTCGGGAACCGCGAGGTCAGAACCGTCGGTTCCTGGGTACGACCGTCGTAGTTGTCCTGGAAATCGACGGTGTCTTCGTCGATATCCCTCACCATCTCCATGGCGAGCGGCGACATCTTGGTCTCGGTGTAACGGTGAGCAGCGGCACCGTCGTTGCCGGGGGAACCGAAGTTTCCCTGCCCGAGCGCCAGCGGGTAGCGCAGCGACCAGGGCTGCACGAGCCTCACGAGCGAGTCGTACACGGCGGTATCGCCGTGCGGGTGGAACTGGCCCATGACGTCACCGATGACACGGGTGCACTTCGAGAACGCCTTGTCAGGGCGGTATCCCCCGTCGTACATCGTGTAAATCACGCGCCGGTGAACCGGCTTCAGCCCGTCACGAACGTCTGGCAGAGCGCGCCCGACGATCACGCTCATCGCGTAGTCGAGGTACGAGCGCTGCATCTCGACGTTGAGCTCGACCTGGTCGATGCGGCCGTGATTGGCCTCGATCTGAGGCCCGCCCTCGGTCTCCTCGGTCACGTCTTCTGGTGTGGTGTTTTCAGATGTCAAGGAAGCGCACGTCCTTCGCGTTCTGCTGAATAAAGCTGCGGCGTGCCTCTACGTCCTCGCCCATCAGCGTGGAGAAGACCTCATCGGCAATCGCCGCATCGTCCATGGTTACCTGCAGAAGTGTGCGGGTGTCCGGGTTCATCGTGGTGTCCCACAGCTCCTCGTGGTTCATCTCGCCGAGGCCCTTGTAGCGCTGAACGCCGCTCTCCTTTTGGAGACGGCGGCCGGCTGCGGCACCGGCTTCGAGGCGATCATCGCGCTCGGCGTCGCTGTACACGTACTCATGCTCGGCATTCGTCCACTTGATTCGGTACAGCGGAGGCTGCGCGAGGTAGACATACCCGAGGTCGATGAGCGGTCGCATGTAGCGGAACAGCAGCGTGAGCAGCAGCGTGGTGATGTGCTGACCGTCGACATCGGCGTCGGCCATGAGCACGATCTTGTGGTACCTGACCTTCTCCGGGTCGAACTCTTCGCCGATGCCCGCACCGAACGCGGTGATCATCGCCTGGACCTCGGCGTTGCCGAGTGCGCGATCGAGACGTGCCTTTTCGACATTGAGAATCTTGCCCCTGAGCGGGAGAATTGCCTGGGTCTCGGGGTTGCGGCCGGTCTTTGCGGACCCACCTGCGGAGTCACCCTCGACGATGAAGATCTCTGAGACCGTCGGGTCTTTGCTCGTGCAGTCCGACAGCTTGCCGGGCATTCCGCCGGATTCGAGGAGCCCCTTGCGTCGCGCGGTCTCGCGCGCTTTGCGCGCGGCGAGACGGGCGGTTGCTGCCTGGATCGACTTCCGAATGATGTCTTTCGCGGGGCCAGGGTTTCGCTCAAACCAGTCGCCAAGCTGATCGCCAACAACCTTCTGAACGAATGCCTTTGCTTCGGTGTTTCCGAGCTTGGTCTTCGTCTGCCCCTCGAACTGCGGTTCCCCGAGCTTCACCGAAACGACAGCCGTAAGCCCCTCGCGTACGTCTTCACCGGAAAGGTTGTCATCCTTTTCTCGAAGAATGTTCTTCTCGCGCGCGTAGCGGTTCACGAGCGTCGTCAGCGCAGCGCGGAACCCCTCTTCGTGCGTTCCCCCCTCATGGGTGTTGATCGTGTTTGCGTACGTGTGAACGCTCTCGGAATACGAGGTCGTCCACTGCATCGCGATCTCGGCCGAGATCTTGCGCTCCGTATCCTCAAGCTCGAAGGAGATGATCTCCTCGTTCACGAGCTCAGCACGCTTTGCGGTGTTGAGGTGCTGAACGTAGTCCTCAATACCGCGCTCGTACATGAACTCGTCAGAAGGAGCGGCCGGCTGTACGAGCTCGCCGCTCTCGTTCTCTACGGGCTCCTGCGGACGCTCATCGGTGAGCGTAATCTTCAGGCCCTTGTTCAGGAAGGCCATCTGCTGGAAGCGAGTGCGCAGCGTCTGGTAGTCGAACTCGATTGTCTCGAAGATGTCTGCGCTCGGCCAGAACGTAATGGTGGTGCCTGTGTCGTCCGTTGGCTCGCCCTGAGCGAGGGGCGCGTCCGGCACGGAGTTCGTAAATGACATGTTCCACGTGAAACCTTGACGCTTCACCGAGACGGCGAACTTTGTCGAGAGCGCGTTCACGACAGAAGAACCGACGCCGTGCAAGCCGCCAGACACCGCATAACCGGCGCCGCCGAACTTACCGCCGGCGTGGAGAACGGTAAGCACAACCTCAACGGTCGAGCGCCCCTCAGTCGGGTGCATGTCAACGGGAATGCCACGACCATTGTCGATGACCCTCACTCCCCCATCCGGGAGAATCGTCACGTTGATCGTGTCGCAGTAGCCAGCGAGCGCCTCGTCGACGGAGTTGTCCACGATCTCGTACACCAAGTGGTGGAGACCACGGGGCCCGGTCGAGCCGATGTACATTCCGGGCCGCTTGCGAACGGCGTCGAGTCCCTCGAGGACCTGGATCTCTCCAGCGCCGTATTCCTCAGCCGCAGTTTGTTCTAAAGTCATATTCTGATGCACACTCTCCCGGATAACCACGGGCCATTCTTGGCCTGAGGCACACTTCATCCCAAGTCTATCAAGAATCGGCCCGCAAAACGGCTTTCCCGTGCCGCTCACAGGCGTTTTTTCCGAAGGATCGTCCCCGAAAAATGCCTCCAACTCGTCGAATGATGACGCGAAGGCTATCCGTAGGTGTCTCGAGGGCCACGGCCAGGAACCACTCGCGGTCCGTGACGCCACGACGGTGCCCCCGGAGCTCTGAATCGAAGGTCTCGAATCTCCGAGTCCGGGTACTCATTAAGAAGCCGAGTAAGCATCTCAGCCCGGAGCCGACGAAGCTCGGTCGCCCAGGTCGTGGAATCGCACTGAATCTCAAGAATGCCATCTCGTATTCCGGTGACAGTTGTGTGCTCAGCGGTGGCCTCGCCTACAAAAGCGGGCCACTCCTCAATAATCCTGGCTTGCTCAAGCTCGCTCGACCAGCCCATGTCGACGACAACAGTTTCCAGTACAGATCCGAGCGCTTTTGGGTCACGCCCGCCCCCGAATGGTCGAGATAGCGGGTCATCACCCGCCCGACGCGGCTTTCTACGCTGGATCTTCCCGCGCCACACGCCCTTCGCGCGCAAATAGGCGGCAGTTGAGAAACTCTCCAGTGAGCTACTCAACGGTATCCCGCTCACGAAGGGTCCCGGCGACGACCTCGGTCCGGTGCCAGTCCAGGCCTTCAGGGACGTCCGATTCAACGGCAGCCGTAACGATCACCTGCTCAAACTCGCTCACGACGGACATTAGCCGTTCGCGACGTCCGCGATCGAGCTCCGCGAAGACGTCGTCGAGAATGATCACCGGATCCCCCGCCGGCGATTCGTCCCGGATGACGGAAGCCAGCGCAATCTTGAGCGCAAGGGCGAATGACCACGACTCGCCGTGGCTGGCGTATCCACGCACGGGAAGGTCGTTCAGCGAGAGCGAAAGGTCGTCACGGTGGGGCCCAACGAGCGTCACTCCCCGCTCGAGCTCTTTCCCCCGAACTGCCTGAAGTGCGCGGCGAAAGTCGGCTTCGAGGGTTTCACGTGAAACGTCGATGTCGGTCACCGTGTTCGACTCGCGTGTTTCACGTGAAACGTCGGAGTGGCCGGCGGTCTCGTAGACCGACTCACTTAGAGAAATGGAGGGGGCATGGTCGGCTTCCACTAGGTCAGTGTACGCAAGCCGAAGTGGGGCGCCAAGGTCCTCGACGAGCTCACGGCGAGCCAGCATGATCTTCAACCCGTGCTCAATGAGCTGCTCGTCCCAAATTTCAAGGGTGGATTGGAGTGCCGCTCCCCCTTTCCCCATCCCTCGCGCGGACTTCAAAAGCGAGGTGCGCTGGCGAACGACCCGCTCGTAGTCGGCAAGCACCCCTGTGGCAACGGGAAGCCGAGCGATCAGCGCATCGTCCATGAATCGCCGCCTACCGGCGGGCTCACCGCGAACGATACTGAGATCCTCTGGGGCAAACATAATTGAGGTGAACCACCGAGTGAGCTCGCGGGCGCGGACCGAGTTCCCGTTGACCTGGGCCCTATTGGGGCCTGAACGATTGATCTGAGCTTCGAGCACAACATCACGTTCGCCCGCGGCGACACGCATCCGAATGATAGCGGCGGCCTGTCCCGCTCGGATCATCGCCGAATCGGTCGAGACTCTGTGTGAGCGGAGCGTCGCGAAATAGGAAATGGCCTCGGCAAGGTTTGTCTTCCCCTGGCCGTTCTTCCCGACAATCAGGTTGGGGCCTGGGTGAAGCTCTAGCTCTGCGGCACTGTAGTTGCGAAAGTCGCTGAGCGAAAGATGAGCGACCCGCATGGACTACCTGAGCAGCAGGTTCGGCTGCAGCAGGTAGCGGAAGCTCGCGTCGTCGGCCTCATCCTTGCTGCGCTGGCTCGTAATCAGAACCGGGCCAGGCTTACCTGGGTTGTCCGTGCGCGTGAACGCAATTCTCGCGAACTCAGAGTGCGTCGAGCGCAGTCCATCGAGCAAGAACTGTGGCTTCAGCGAGACAATCATCTCGTCGCCCTGAAGATGAACGTCAACGCTCTCAACGGCCTGGGCCGACTCAGTACCAGCGGCTTCGAGCATAACTGCGCCCTCGGCGAACGAGAACCGAAGTGCGGCCTCACGCTCAAGTACGAGCCCAACACGACCTACGGCCTCGACGAGCTCGGCGGTATTCACCACGGCATAGTTATCGACGTTCTCAGGGAAGAGTCGGCCAACCGGAGGGTAATTACCCTTAATCAGCAGTGACGTCACCGTCTTGCTACCACCAGTGAAGGCAATGAGCTCGCGCTCTCCGTCCTTGATGATGGTGATACGAACTTCTCCGTCGTTCGAGAATGTCTTTCCGACCTCTGTGACGATCTTGGAGGGAACAAGGGCGCTGAGGTTCTCTCCCGCGCCACGGTCTTCCCAATCAAGCCCGCGCGTCGCGACGCGGTAACGGTCGGTCGCAGTGAGTGTCAAAGAATTCTCGGAAACCTCGAACTGCACACCCGTGATCACGGGAGTGACGTCGTCCTTGGAAGCAGCGAGTGATACCTGCGCGACAGCATCAGCGAAGTCCTGTGCTGGAACGGCGCCAGACACGGTGTCTACGACGGGAACCTGCGGGTATTCCTCTACCGGCATTGCGGGGAGGCTGAAAGAAGCGCTGCCGCAGCGAACTTCAACTCGGCTTTCAAGTAGGGAGATCTGCACGTCTGCGTGAGGAAGGCGCTGAGCAATCTCACCGAGGAGACGACCGGAGACAAGTGCGCGCCCAGCCTCAGTGACATCCGCAACGACGCCCGTACGAGCAGAGACCTCGTAGTCAAACGACGAAATCGTAAGTTCTGCGTCCTCTGCGTGAAGTAGTACTCCACTCAGCAGCGGCTGTGTTGGGCGCTGAGGGAGCAACTTCACCGCGAACGACACAGCGTCGCTGAACACGTCTCGGTTGACGGTGAATCGCATTTGTTTTCCCTTCCAGGCGCACCGGGCGCCAGCCCCACAATCTTTGCACACCTTGGTGTTCGGAGAAACCGGGTGGCGCGGAGCGGAGCGTGATTGAGTCGCTTACAAGAATTTGAAAACTTGTAATAGTAATAAGTCCTGTGGAAACTGTGGATAACTCGGCGGATCCCATACGGGGCCTGATAACTACACCGTTGTGACTTGTTTGTAAGCCGTGGATAGCGGCAGATCCGCATGGTGACGGCGAAGTGACAAAAAACTTGTAATTCACAGGCGAACCTCCATCCTCCACATTTTTAAGAAGTTATCCACAGTTATCCACAGGCAGCTGTGGGTTGTGGACGGTTATCGGCCGTGCTGCCTTACTCTCGTGGTGAGTTCCGAGACCTGGTTGTAGACGGAGCGGCGCTCTGTAATGAGCTGAGCGATCTTCTTGTGGGCGTACATCACGGTCGTGTGATCGCGGCCGCCGAAGAGCTGACCAATCTTCGGAAGCGAGAGTTGCGTGAGTTCGCGGCACAGGTACATCGCGATTTGTCTCGCGAGGGCGATCTGCTGCGCGCGAGACGGCCCGTATAGGTCGTCGACGGCCAGGTCGAAGTACTCAGCGGTGCGACTGATGATGTCAGTCGGCTGGACCTCATTGTCGTTGTCGATCGAGATGAGATCCTTCAGCACCGTCTTTACGAGCGGCATGTCGATGCGCTGACGGTTCAGGTTCGCGTACGCGGTCACGCGAATAAGGGTGCCCTCGAGCTCGCGGATGTTCGAGGAGAACTTTGAAGCAATGAATTCGAGAATTGCGTCGTCGACGTCGAGGTGCTCACGCTGCGCCTTCTTGCGCAGGATCGCGATACGCGTCTCGAGGTCGGGCGCCTGGATGTCAGTGAGCAGGCCCCACTCGAAGCGTGAAGTAATGCGCTCCTCGAAGCCCCGCAGCTGCTTCGGCTGCACATCGCTGGTGATGACCACCTGCTTGTTGTGGCTGTGCAGCGTGTTGAAGGTGTGGAAGAACGCCTCCTGTGTCTCTGCCTTGCCCTCAAGGAATTGGATGTCATCGACGAGCAGCACGTCGACGTTCCGGTATCGATCTTGGAACTGAGCGCCCTGGTTGTTCGCGATCGAGTTGATGAAGTCGTTCGTGAAATCCTCAGAACTCACGTATCGGACGCGAATTTCAGGGAAAAGCTCGCGAGAGTAGTGGCCGATGGCGTGGAGCAGGTGAGTCTTCCCCAACCCCGAATCCCCATAAATGAATAGGGGGTTGTATGACTGGGCTGGCGATTCCGACACCGCGAGCGCAGCAGCGTGAGCCAATCGGTTTGACTGGCCGATGACGAACGAATCGAAGTCATACTTCTCGTTGAGATGCGGATCCTCGTAGCGGACCGCCGCCGCATGGCGGCTGCGCGGCTCCTGAATCGGGCGCTCGGGGCGTGTCGGTGCGGGGGCCGGCACCTGGAAATCGTTCCGCTCGATCGCTTCGGGCTCGGGCGCGGGAACCGCGTCTTCATCAACGATGACCACGAAGTTGTCGATGCTCTCCGCCGTCTCAAGCCCGGCGAGTGCGCCCATGATCGGCGGGCGCAGCCTGCCATCGAGCAGCTTTAGCGTGAAGTCGGTCTGCACCGCGAGATAGAGCGTGCCCGCCGCAACCCCCCGGGGAGTCGCGAGCAGTAACTGCGCCCCGTAAACGGGTCCAACGGAGAGATCAGCGTTGACATGACGCTTAATCTCTTCCCAGAGTTCGGTGAGTTCTTCGTCAGACATCTGCTTCTTCTTGGTGCTTCAGGGGTACAAATCGGGCGGGGTTATCCACAGCTAAGTGTAACCATTGGCGCGAATTCTATGCGCTCACCCGCACATTATCCACAGGTTTCGAACTGCCTGTAAGTAACTCCCGATACACCAGACTTTGACGCGCCGCGAATATGGGCGTAAAGTAAGTACCTTGTATGGGCAGCAGCTCGTTTCTCGCTTGCCCAAAAGCCGACTTTCCCTGGGTCGTAACCCTGGGGATTCATACCATAAAGTCACGGAGTCCTGAACTATGAGCAAGCGTACCTTCCAGCCCAACAACCGCCGCCGCGCAAAGGTCCACGGTTTCCGTGCCCGCATGCGCACCCGTGCAGGCCGCGCGATCATCACCGCGCGCCGTGGCAAGGGCCGCGCGAAGCTTTCCGCGTAGTTTCTGGCCTCCGAGTCATCATGCCGGCTAGGCATCATCGGGTGACTCGTGGCGAGGACTATCGCCGAGTTGTCAGAACAGGGAACCGCGTAGGTGGTGCATTGTGCATTACCTACGCGGTTCCTCGTTCTGTCGGCGACTCCCCCGAGCAGGGCGAGGCCCAGCAGCCAGCGCGGTTCGGCTTCATCATCTCGAAGGCGGTTGGGAACGCGGTCACGCGAAATCTCATTCGCCGGCGCATGAAGACCGTCACGGACGAACTCATCAATGAGGGCATCTCAGGGGTCGACCTCGTGTTTCGGGCACTTCCTAAGTCGGCAACCGCCTCCTTTGATGAGCTCCAGCGCGAAATGCGCCGGGCTGTCCGCAAAATCCGCGTGGCCTGATGCGCCGGATCCTGCTCGAAATCTGGTTGCTGCCCCGGAATGCCGCGGTTGCAATCATGAAACTCTATCGGCGCGTGATTTCACCGCTGTATGGCGATGTCTGCAGGTATTATCCATCGTGTTCCCGATACTCTATGGAGGCGTATCAGCAGCGCGGATTTCTCTTCGGACTCGTACTCACGATCTGGCGACTTCTTCGCTGCAATCCGTTCAGCGCCGGCGGCATCGACGACGTACCGCCGAGCAGAGCCACGTACTTTGACATAAATTCCAGCGGCTTCGTCCGCCCCCGCATCCGAAAGGCCTGATCCAGTGAACTTCTTTGAGACAATTCTCTGGCCACTGAGGTGGCTGGTTGAGGTCGTCCTCGTGCTCTGGCATCAACTCTTCACCACCCTCGGTATGAGTGCCGAGAGCGGCCTGACGTGGGTGCTCTCGATTATCGGCCTCGTGGTTGTTGTCCGCTCCGCACTGATTCCGGTGACCGTCCGTCAGATCAAGTCGCAGCGGCGAATGATGGACATTCAGCCTGAGATGAAGAAGATCCAGGCGAAGTACAAGGGCAAGAACGACCAGTTCTCGCGTGAGGCGATGAGCCGCGAGACCATGGCGCTCTACAAGAAGCACGGAACCAACCCGTTCTCCTCGTGCCTGCCGATCCTCATCCAGATGCCCGTCTTCTTCTCGCTCTTCTACGTGCTCCGTAAGGCGTCAGAGAACACCGTCGGCATCGGGCTCATGGACCGCGAGCTCACCGATAGCTTCAACCAGGCAGAGATCTTCGGCGCTCCCCTGAAGATGAACTTCACCCAGGGCTGGGAGTCGCAGAACTGGGTCGTCGTCGGCCTGCTCGGCTCGATCGTGGTGCTCATGATCGCATCGCAGTTCTTCACGCAGCTGCAGATCATGTCGAAGAACGTTTCGGATGAGACGAAGAGCTCGCCGATGTACCGCCAGCAGAAGATCTTGCTCTACATCATCCCGTTCGCGTTCCTGTTCTCGGGCGTCACCTTCCCGCTCGCGCTCAACATCTACTGGATGACCTCGAATATCTGGACCATGGCACAGCAGGGCATCGTCATCAACACCATGCCGAACCCGGGCTCTGAGGCGTGGCGCGCGCGCCAGGCTCGACTCAAGGCAAAGGGTAAGCTGACTGAGGACGCACCCGAGGCAGGCAACGACGCACCGCAGCAGCAGGGCCAGCGCCAGCAGCCCATTAGCGCCAAGCGCGCAAAGAAGAAGAAGTGAGGACGGCCGTGACTGAAGAGCGCGAAGTCGTAGAGTCCGAGGAGCTGACCCTCGAAACCCTCGAGGCCGACGGCGACCTTGCCGCCGACTACCTCGAAGGGCTGCTCGATATTGCCGACCTTGACGGCGACCTCGACATCACCGTTGAGAACGGCCGCGCCTATGTTTCAGTCACGGGCGGTGGCGTGAGCATCGACAAGATTGCGAACCCCGATACCGTGCAGGCGCTGCAGGATCTCACCAGGCTCGCCGTGCAGGCGAAGACCGGACGCTTCTCGCGGCTCATCATCGATGTTGCCGGCTCACGCGTAGCTCGTGAAGAGCAGCTCACGGGCATGGTCGACGCGGCGATCGCGCAGATCGCCGCGGGTCGCGAAGAGGTTCGCCTCGAGCCCATGTCTTCGTATGAGCGCAAGCTCGTGCACGACCAGGTAGCTGAGCGCGGGTACCACTCAGAGTCGCAGGGCGAGGGCAAGGGCCGTCGCCTCGTCATCCGCGCAGCCTAGATAGGTTTCACGTGAAACAGGAAGATCGAGGCCAGGAGGCCACGCTCGAACTCGAGCCGGCCGCCGCGGCGGTGATGGCGGGCGACCGCATCGATACCCTGCAGGAGTTCGCGACCGACCTTGCCGCCCGCGGTGAGGAACTCGGCCTGATCGGCCCACTTGAGCTTCCACGCCTGTGGACTCGGCACCTGCTGAACAGCGCAGTGCTTGCTCCCCTGCTCCGTGAAGGCGGCCGCGTTGCCGACATCGGCACCGGAGGCGGGATGCCCGGGCTGGTGCTCGGCATCCTGCGCCCTGACGTTGAGTTCTTCCTTGTCGAGCCGATGGAGCGCCGTTGCCTCTGGCTCAACGAGCAGATCGAACGCCTGGGTCTTACAAACACCCACGTGAAGCGCGGCAGGGCCGAGGAATTCCACGGCGCATTTGAGGCAGACCAGATCACGGCGCGAGCAGTCACTGCCCTGAAGAAGCTCGTGCCCCTCACCGTGCCGCTGCTCCGTGAGGGCGGTGAACTCCTCTTCCTCAAGGGCACCTCGATCGATGCCGAGATCGAGGCCGCGCAGAAGACGCTGAAGAAGCACAAGGTTCGCGATATTGAGGTGATCGAACTCGGCGCAGACCTGCTTTCCGAGAGCACCCGCGTGTTCCGCGCTAAAGTAGGTACTCATGGCTGAGAAACCACTCGTCGCCGACCACCTCGAGGACAAGATTAAGCGCCGCAAGCGGCTCGCGAACACGCCCTCTCCCCTGCCCGAAGAGACCCGCATCATCACGGTTTCGAACCAGAAGGGCGGCGTCGGCAAGACGACGACGACAGTGAACCTCGCCTCGGCGCTTGCCAGGCGCGGCGCCAACGTGCTCGTCATCGACCTTGACCCGCAGGGCAACGCGTCGACGGCGCTCGGAGTCCCTCACCGCCCCGAGATCACGAGCGTGTACGAGGTGCTCCTCGGTGACGCATCGGTAGAGGAAGCGATTCAGGTCTCGAGCGACCACGAGAACCTCATGTGTGTTCCGTCGACGATCAACCTCGCCGGCGCCGAGATCGAACTCGTCTCACTCGTCGCTCGTGAGCAGCGGCTACGGACCGCGCTCGACGCGTTCCTCAAGAGCTCAGACAGGCCGTACCACTACGTCTTCATCGACTGCCCGCCATCGCTCGGGCTGCTCACCGTGAACGCTTTCGTTGCCGGCGGCGAGGTGCTCATCCCGATCCAGTGCGAGTACTATGCGCTTGAGGGACTGAGCCAGCTGCTCGGCAATATTCAGCTCATCCAGAAACACCTCAACCCTGGGCTGCGCGTATCGACGATTCTGCTCACCATGTACGACGCGCGCACCAACCTCGCTCAAGAGGTCGCGAACGAGGTGCGCCAGCACTTCCCCGCCGAGGTCCTCGACGCTGTGATTCCTCGGTCGGTGCGTATTTCGGAGGCGCCAAGCTACGGCCAGACGGTCCACGAGTACGACAGCAGCTCGATCGGGGCGCTTGCCTATCTTGAGGCCGCGGCCGAGGTCGCCGAGCGCGGCGCGCCAACGACGAACACAGACGAGGGAGATCAGGGATGACAACGAAGAAGCGTAGCGGTCTTGGCCGTGGCATCGGCGCGCTCATCCCGCAGTCGCCGTCAGACGGGGAGCGCCCCGTCGATGTCTTCTTCCCGGCTTCCGGAGCCGCGGCCGCCGCGGCAGCGAACGCGGTAGCCGAGCAGAAGGATGAGGATCTTGTGACAGTTCCTGGCGCCGAACTGCGCTCGCTGAACGTGAGCGACATCGTCCCGAACAAGTCTCAGCCGCGAACCGAGTTCGATGAGGAAGCGCTCGACGAGCTCACTCACTCGGTGCGTGAGTTTGGCGTGTTCCAACCCATCGTCGTCCGCGAGATTACCCCCAAACCAAAGTTGGGGCCGCACTACGAACTCATCATGGGCGAGCGCCGTCTGCGCGCCTCGAAGCGAGCGGGCCGCGACACGATCCCGGCGATCGTGCGATCCACCGCCGACGAGCACATGCTCCGAGATGCGCTCCTTGAGAACCTGCACCGTGCGCAGCTTAACCCGCTTGAAGAGGCGTCCGCCTACCAGCAGCTCCTCGCAGACTTCGGCATCACGCAGGAGCAGCTTGCCGAGCGCATTGGTCGCTCGCGCCCGCAGATTTCAAACACGATTCGCCTCCTCAAGCTGCCGGAGCCCGTGCAGACCCGCGTCGCGGCCGGCGTGCTCACCGCGGGGCACGCCCGCGCGATCCTCGCGCTCGACGGGAACGTCCAGGCGATGCAGTCGCTGTCGGATCGCATCGTGAACGAGGGCCTGTCTGTCCGCGCGGCCGAGGCGATTGCGAGCGAGGCGCCGAAACAGCGGACCCCGAAGGCTCGCCCCGGCGGTGTGCAGGCGCAGCTCAGCGAGATCGCTGACCGGCTCGGCGATCGCTTCGATACCCGAGTTTCCGTCAAGCTTGGGGCGAAGAAGGGCCAGATCGCTATCGAGTTCGCGACGATTGCCGACCTCAAACGGATCCTCGACGAACTCGGTGATCCCGGCTTCAACTGACCCCGAGCCAGACCTAACCAGCCCTAACCAGTCCTAAACCTGGCCTGGCCGTGGTTGGTGTCTCGACACTGAGCTTCTATGCAGGCAGCAATGTTTGACTGGGGCAATGGAAGACACCGAGCGCAGCATTTCGGCAACCAGGTTTATCGCGGCACCTGCGGACGAGCTGTTTGAGCTCATCGCAGACCCCGCACAGCAGCCGAGGTGGGACGGTAATAACAACCTCTCGAGCGCTGCCCCGGGCCAGCGCGTGCGCGCGGTTGGTGATGTGTTTGTGATGACGAACGTCGGCGACCGTGTCCGCGAGAACCACATCGTTGAGTTCACCGAGGGTAAACGAATCGCATGGCGGCCCTCCCCCGTTGGCGAACCGGCTCCGGGCCACCTGTGGCGATGGGAGCTCGAGCCGACGACGGGCGGCACGTTCGTTCGGCACAGCTACGACTGGAGCGAGCTCACTGACCCGGCCCGGTTTGAGCGCGCCCGCGCGAATACGCCCGAGACACTCCGCGCGTCGCTCGACAGGCTCGCCGCTCTTGCCGAGGCCGACGCCTGATACTCGCTCTGACGAACAAGGCCCCGAACCGCAGCAGCGGTTCGGGGCCTTGTTCGTTTACCCGGGGTTAGATAATTCCGGTGAGCTCGTTCTCGATCATCTGCTTCGGCATGGCGCCAATGATCTCGTGGACTTCCTTGCCCCCCTGGAACACCTTCATGGCGGGGATGGACGTGATGCGGTACTGCGCCGCGAGCGTGGGGTTCTCATCCACGTTCAGCTTCGCGATCAAGATCTTGCCCTCCTGCTCCTGCGCGATCTCCGCGAGCACAGGGGCTACGGCGCGGCACGGCCCGCACCAGGCGGCCCAGAAATCGACGAGAACGGGAATCTCGCTCTGCAGTACGACCTTCTCGAAGGTCTGCTCGTCTACGTTGATTGGCTCATTCATGATTGTTCTCCTGTTCTGCTAATTACGCGTTAGCCTGCGGCCGGAGCGGCGACCAGCGCGTCCTCAACCGCGGCGAGGTAGCGCTCGGCGTCAAGGGCGGCAACGGTGCCCGACGCGGCGGCCGTGACCGCCTGGCGGTAGCTCGGGTCGATGACATCGCCAGCGGCGAAGACGCCCGGGGCGGAGGTGAGCGACGAGCGGCCCTCAACAGCGATGGTGCCCTCCTCCGTGATGTCGAGCTTGCCGTGCACGAGGTGCGTGCGTGGGTCATTGCCAACGGCGACGAAGAGGCCTTCGATGGCGAGCTCGCTCGTCGAGCCGTCAAGGGTGTTGCGGAGGGTCAGGCGATCAGCTGCGGCCTCGCCGTGAATCTCGGCTACCTCAGAGTTCCAGATGAACTCGATCTTCTCGTTGTCGAAGGCGCGCTGCTGCATGATCTTCGACGCCTTGAGCGAGTCGCGGCGGTGGATAACGTAGACCTTCTTCGCGAAGCGGGTGAGGAAGGTCGCCTCCTCCATCGCGGAGTCGCCGCCGCCAACGACGGCGATCGTCTTGTCGCGGAAGAAGAAGCCGTCGCAGGTCGCGCACCACGAGACGCCGTGCCCCGAAAGTCGTTCCTCGCCCTCAACGCCGAGCTTGCGGTAGGCCGAGCCGGTCGCGAAGATGACCGAGCGTGCCTCGTGGACGGTGCCGGTGGTGTCGGTGACGCGCTTGATCTCGCCTGAAAAGTCGACGTCGGTGATGTCGTCGTAGACGACCTCCGTGCCGAACCGCTCAGCCTGCTCCTGCATCTTCTGCATGAGGTCAGGCCCCTGGATGCCCTCGGGGAACCCGGGGAAGTTCTCGACGTCGGTGGTGTTCATGAGCTCGCCGCCCATGCTGACCTGGCTCGCAAACAGCAGCGGCGAGAGCTCAGCTCGTGCGGCGTAAATTGCGGCGGTGAAGCCCGCAGGGCCCGAGCCGATGATGATGACCTCGCGCATGATTCTCCTTATGCTTTGCCGGATGGCCGATAGGCGGTACAACCCATCCTAAAGCCGCGCTATTCCCGGGGGCTGTGTGTCCGCCGCCGCCGCACGCTTCGCCAGATTCCGAAGCCGATTAGGAGAGCCGCGGCTGATGCGAGCACCGCGATCGCGACGGTCTCGACGGCGCTCGAGATCGTGATCTCGAGCTTGCCCGACGAAGCGGTGTACTCGCCGTCGACGCTCGTAATTGAGAGCAGCAGCCCCGAGTCGCCCGAGGAAACGCGGCTCGTCGTCGGAACGAGCACGCGCTCGCTCGAATCCTCCGGCAGCACGATCTCGGGGAAGGTGCGCTCGGGCACTCGCAGCGCCGCCGAGGTCGGGGCGACCTCGAGGGTCACGATCGCGTCGAACGGGAGCGAATTGCGCAGTTGGATCGGGATCTTGGTCGACCCGCCGACGAGCTGTGCGCGCTTCGTGCCGACGAGCCGCACGCCGTCGTGTAGCTCGCGGTCGCGTTTCGCGAACTGCTTGGCCGTCGCCGAGAAATCAGCATCGGGCGCGGCGTTGCGTGTTGCGAACAGCGTGAGGAGGCGGAGGCGCTGGTAGCCGTCGAGGTATTCGGGGTTCACGAGCATTGCGCGGGCCTCGAGCACGGTCGCCTCGTTCTCGGTTGCGGCGTCGAGCAGCTCGAGCCGATCCTCATCGGGTATGGCCGCGGCGAGTTGCGCAGTGCCCTCCTGCTGCGCGCCGAGCGCGATCGGCTTGATCCAGCGCTGCGCGGTCAGTTCGCTCAAGATCTGCTCGGGGTGTTCGGCGTCGGCCGATCCACCGCGATCGACTCCGAGAACGAGGCCCTTCGTGTCGGACCCCGCGGTGAGCGCGAGGCGAGCGGCGGCCTGAGCTCCTCCGAGGGCCCGCTCAGTCTCGCTTGCGCCTGAAAGGGCGAGTTGCACGCCGGCATCGAGCTCGGCGTCCGTGACGATTGCGCTCGCGTCGCCCAGCGATGCGCGGGGCCCGCCCGTGAGCGACACGTTGTCGGAGCGGAGCACCGTCGTGTCGAGCTCGGCGGAGCGCAGCAGACCGAGCGTGCGCGGCCCCACCTGGCCGGGCGCGGGCCAGGCCGCGGCGACTCCGTGCTGCCACTCCGTGAGCTGCTCATCGGAGGGAGGGGTGACTTCGCCCTCGGTGGGGTCGGACGGTTCTGTCGGATCGGCGGGCTCAGCGGGGTCCGCTGGATCTGCCGGATCCGCCGGTTGTGAGTTCGCGGAGCTCTTGGTGCTCGCGGGATGCGCCGGATCAGCGGCCTCAGTGGCGTCGCCCTCGCTGGTTGCAGCTGGATCTGGCTGCTCCCACGCTCCAAAGCGGGTGACGAAGTCGAAGCCCGCCGGCTGCAGCAGCTCGCTTGCGCCTAGCGCGGCCTGCGCGGCCGGGTCGGCATCCCCAAACTGGAGGAGGAACGTCGGGATAGTCGCCGACTCGAGCCTCGCGAGGAGATCACGGGCCGCCTGCGGCGCCTCAAGGCCGTACCCGCGAGCCGCGACAATGAACCGCGGGTCGATCGCGACGATCGACTGCGTCTGCACGGCGTAGTCCATGAGCGCCGTGAGCCGGCCGGCCTCCTGGCCGAGTTGCGCGCGGGTCGGAAGCGAGAGGATCTTGGTTGAAAGGGTGAGCGGAACGATCGAGGTGAGGTCGACCGTTGCTGAAGCCTCCGCAGGGCCGCCCCACACGAGCGGGCTGAACGCGGTGAGGCTCGATGCCGCATCCGCGTCACTCGCGCGGTACGTCGCGTAGATCGGGTAGACACCGTGCGCGCTCGGGGTGAGCCCGGCATCCTTGATGGGCACGGTGACGGTGGCGTGCTGCGATTTCCCGCCGGGGACCGTGTCGACGCTTGTGGTCGCGATGACCGTGCGCGCCGGTGGCGCTGACGCGTCGGCGGGATCCTCGGCTGGGTCGGTGGCGAGATCCTCCGCGCGCGGCGTCGCGCTCGTTCCCGTGAGCCGCTCGCCGATCGCGAGTTCGACCGAACCCTCTGGCGCGCTGAGCTCGCCCGAGTTTCGCAGCAGTACCGAAAACTTGAGCTCGGTCGCGTCGTCGGTGGTGACCGCGGCGTCGGGAGCGACAAATAGTTCGAGCGTCTCCTCCGCGGTCTCGGCGTCATCCCCGCCCGCTGTCGGCGTTTGCGTGGCGTGCGCATTCGCGCCCGAGACGAGCGGGAGAGCGCCCGCAGCGACGAGCGCGCTCACGATCAAAGCTGCCGCCAATGCTCTCGGTCGCCGGAGTACTCGCATGTGTGTAAGTGTAGAGATGTCTGGGCACCGGTACCCTGAGTGGGTGCTTTCTCTTGCAGAATCGATGATCGAGCTCCGGCGAATCGCGGAGTCCAAGCCGGTGGCGACCCTCGCGGCGGCGTTTGCAGACGCGGGTCACGAGTTCGCACTTGTCGGCGGCCCCGTCCGCGACGCGATGCTCGGCCGCTCGGTAACTGACCTCGACTTCACGACCTCGGCTCGGCCGGACGAGACCCGCGCCGTCCTTGAGACGCTCACCAAGAACATCTGGGACGTTGGGCGCGACTTCGGAACGATTGCCGCGCAGATTGACGGCGAGCAGGTTGAGATCACGACATACCGGGCCGACACCTACCGTGACGATTCACGCAAGCCCGAGGTGCAGTTCGGCGACACGATCGATGGCGACCTGGTGCGCCGCGACTTCACCATCAACGCCCTCGCGCTGATGCTTCCCGCGCTCAAGCTCGTCGACGTGTCGGGCGGCGTTGAAGACCTCATCGCGGGGCGGATTGTCACGCCGGACTCCCCCGAAGTCTCGTTCACCGACGACCCGCTGCGCATGCTGCGGGCGGCTCGCTTCGCGTCGCAGCTGGGGTTTGAGGTTGAGGAGTCGACCGAGGCAGCAATGGTTCGGTTCGCCGACAGGCTCGACATCATCTCGGCAGAGCGAATCCGTGACGAGCTGACGAAGCTGCTGCTTACCGCTGACCCGATCCCCGGGATCCGGCTGCTCGTCGACACCGGGCTGGCCGAGCGATTCCTTCCCGAGGTCGTCGCGCTCGTGACCACCCAGGACGATCACGGCAGGCACAAAGACGTCTACGAGCACAGCCTCACCGTGCTGCGCCAGGCCATCGAGCTCGAGACCTCGCGGTACACCGGCGACCCCGCGGAGTTCTCCCCCGACCTTGTGCTGCGCCTCGCCGCGCTGCTGCATGACATCGGCAAGCCCGCGACTCGGCGGTTCGAGGGCGGCGGGGTCACCTTCCACCACCACGACATGGTTGGGGCAAAGCTCACGAAGAAGCGGCTGCGCGAGCTCCGCTTCGACAACACCACAGTGAAGCGCGTTGCGCGGCTGGTTGAGCTGCACCTGCGGTTCTTCGGGTACAGCGACCAGCAGTGGACGGATTCGGCGGTGCGCAGGTATGTCAGAGATGCGGGCGGGGAGCTCGAGCAACTGCATGTTCTCACGCGGGCCGATGTCACGACGCGGAACCGGCGCAAGGCCGAGCGCCTCGAGCACGCCTACGACGACATCGAGCGCCGCATCGCCGAGCTCGCGGAGCAAGAAGAACTCGCTGCGGTGCGACCCGAGCTTGATGGCGCAGCGATCATGCGGCTGCTCGACATCGCACCGGGGCCACTCGTCGGTCGCGCCTATTCGTACCTCCTCGAGGTCAGGCTCGACGAGGGCGTGATCGGTGAGGAGGCCGCGACCGAGCGACTTCTTGCGTGGTACCGGGAACAGACAGCCGGCACGGAGAGTTAGGCCTACTGTGATGACAGATGCAGCAAGCTGGTTTTCGGGCGCGACGCGCGTGATGTTTGTGCACGCGCACCCCGACGACGAGACGATTACGACGGGCGGCACCCTCGCGGCGCTGTCTGAAGCGGGCCGCGAACCGCTCGTGGTGACGCTCACTCGCGGGGAGCAGGGTGAGGTCGTGTCGGGCCCCTTCTCCCACCTTGCCGGAACTGACGGGCTCGCCCCGCACAGGCAGGCCGAGCTTGCCGCAGCGCTGGCGATGCTCGGGGTCGAGCGCCACGCCTTCCTCGGGGTGGAGCCGGCGCGGGCCGAGGGGCTCCCGCCAACCATTTACGAGGACTCCGGGATGGAGTGGCAGGCTGACGGCCTCGCGGGCCCGAGCCCTGACGCGGGTGCTGACGCGCTCACCGTCGTGCCCGCGGTCGAGTCTCTCAACGACCTGTTCGCCGCCGCGAACGAGGCTGGCGCTGGCGCGATTGTGAGCTATGACGATGGTGGTGGGTACGGGCACCCGGACCACGTGCATGCGCATCGCATCGCCCGCGCGGTGGCGGTCGCGCTTGACCTGCCGTTCTGGGAGATCGTGGGTGATGCTGGTGAGCCGGGTGATGCTGGTGATGCTGGTGGCTCCGACGATTCCGATGATTCCGATGTGGTCGTCGAATCGCACGATGTCACGCCGTGGCTCGGCCGCAAGGTTGTGGCGCTGCGCGCGTACGCCACGCAGCTCACGGTTGACGGCGACGACATCGTGCACGTTGGCGGGCAGCGGCAGCCGATTTCGGCGGTCGAATCGTTCCGCCTCCGCCCGGCAAGCTAGCTGCTTCGAAGCAACGCCCAGCCTGGGCGATTACAGTAGACGGTTGGGCCTATTGCCCGCCGAAGAGAGAAATATGGGGTTTCGATGAGTGTGAAGGTCGCCCTCGCGGGAATTGGAAACTGCGTGAGCTCGCTCGTGCAGGGAGTCGAGTACTACCGCGACGCCGCGGATGACGCGGAGGTTCCCGGCCTCATGCACGTCCGCCTCGGCGGGTACCACGTGTCGGACCTTGAGTTCGTCGCGGCGTTCGACGTTGACGCCGAGAAGGTCGGAAGGGACCTCTCCGAGGCGATCTGGGCCGGGCGCAACAACACCATCAAGTTCTCAGATGTGCCGCACATCGGCCTGGAGGTACTGCGCGCGCCGACGTACGACGGACTCGGCATGTATTACCGCGACGAGGTCGTTGAGTCGACGGCCACCCCGGTCGACGTCGCTCAGGCGCTGCGCGACTCGGGCGCCGAGGTGCTCGCCTGCTACCTGCCCGTCGGCAGCGAAGAGGCCGTGAAGTTCTACGCTCAGGCTGCGCTTGAGGCAGGCGTCGCGTTCGTGAACGCGATCCCGGTCTTCGTTGCGAGCGATCCCGAGTGGGCCGCGAAGTTCACTGAGGCAGGCCTCCCCATCGTCGGCGACGACATCAAGAGCCAGGTCGGCGCGACGATCACCCACCGCGTGCTCGCCCGACTGCTCGAGAGCCGGGGTATCGCGCTCGACCACACGTACCAGCTCAACGTCGGCGGCAACATGGACTTCAAGAACATGCTTGAGCGCAGCCGCCTGCACTCGAAGAAGATCTCGAAGACCCAGGCAGTCACGTCGAACATCTCGGCGGATCTCCCGGCTGAAGACGTCCACGTCGGCCCGAGCGATCACGTGCCGTGGCTTGAAGATCGCAAGTTCGCGTTCGTGCGTCTTGAGGGCCGCGGCTTCGGCGACGTTCCCATGATGCTCGAGTACAAGCTTGAGGTGTGGGATTCACCGAACTCGGCCGGCACGATGATCGACGCGATCCGTACCGCGAAGGTCGCGCTCGACCGCGGCCACGGCGGCCCCGTTGAGGCGGCTTCGGCGTACTTCATGAAGTCGCCGCCCGTGCAGAAGCCTGACGAGGAGGCGCGCGCGGAGCTCGAGGCGTTTATCGCAGGAGCCTAGCGCCACACGCTCGCAATGCCCCCGGAACACGACTCCGGGGGCATTGGCGTTTCTGCGGGCCGGGCGCCGGTCACCGCCCCTTCCCGCCCGCTCTCCCCTTCACCCCAATTATTCGGTTCGCCCTCAAATTTCCAAGGGATTTGGGGCTCACACGAGAATTTGACTGGGATTGGAAGCGGCACAGCCCGGGAACCGAACGGGAAGGCGCAGGATCGTCGCGAGCCGCTCCCCGCGCAACCCGTGCTCCGCTCCCCGCGCCCCCGCAGCCCCGGCGCCTCGCGCCCGGTGCCCCCGCACCTTGCACCCCAAATTCTCTAGTGGACCCCAAATTCAGGCCGAATTTGAGGGCCACCCGAGAAATTGAGTGGTAATCGGTGGGAATGGTCGGGTGGAAGAGGCAGCCCGAGCCGGGAGCAGCGAGACGCGCGGGGCCTGCGGCGCTCCGAGTCAGCGAAGAGCAGCGCCCGCGAAGCGAAGCGCCCGAGACGGGCAGGGCCCGCGCCCGCGGCCCGCGGCGCCCCCGTCAGCGGGCGATGCCCTCGTAAATGCGCTCGAGCGCGGCGGCGTGAGCAGCCCAGTCGTGCTGCTCCGCGTGCCGGCGGGCGGATTCGCCAAGCCGCACCCTGCGCGGTTCGTCGCTCAGGAGCTCCGAGATCGCCCGGGCCCACGCCACGGGATCGCGATCGGGCATGTGTAGCCCAGCGACCCCCTCGGGAACGGCCTCCACAAGGCCCGTATGCCCAGCCGCGATCACGGGAACCTTGCTCGCACCCGCCTCAAGCGCCGTGAGACCGAACGTCTCCGAGTGAGACGGCACGAGCACGAGGTCGCTCGAGGCGAGCAGCGCGGCCGCTTGCGCACGTGACTGCGCGGGGAGGAAGCGCACGCGATCCGCAATACCGGCCGTTGCCGCGAGCTCGCGGAGCCCTGCTGCGAACCCCTCGGCGCCGGGGGTTGGCTCCCCCGCAATCACCCATTCGGTGCGCGCAAACAGGTCAGGATCCTGCGCGGCGAGCTCCACGGCCGCTCGCAGCGCGAGATCTTGCCCCTTGAGCGGCTGCACCCGGCCGAGCACGGTGACGCGCAGAAGCCGCCGCGCCCCCGAGGATGCCCCCGACGACGATGCAGCGGGCGCAGCGCGCACAGCGGGCACAGTGGGGCGCGGTGCGAAAAGGCGTGTGTCGACGCCGGGGTGCACGACGGTGCTTCCGACCCGCGGGTGCCCGCAGAATTCCTCGACGCCCGCGAGCTCGCTGCGGCTTCCCGCGACCACGAACGTTGTCTCGGCGAGCGACCGCTCCGCTAACACCCGCACCTCGGGCTCGGGCCAGTCGCCCGGGGCCAGTCGCGAGTTTTTCTGCGCGGCGAGGGTATGGAATGTCGTCGCGATACCGGATCCCTCGCCACCGAACGCCCCCACCGCCGCGAGGCCACTCAACCAGTAGTGCGCGTGGACGGCATCGAATGGCCCAAGCTCCCGCAGCCCGCGCGCGAACTCGGGGACGATCGCGGGCAGCTCACCCTTTGCGAGCGCGGGATCGCCGGCAGCGAGCGCGATCAGGCGGGGCGACGATCCAGCAGGATCGCCCTGCCGGTCCTGACCATTAGCCTGTGGACGGCGCAGCGCCCACTCCCCCGCCGCGACCTCCGTGTTTGCCCTCGTGACGACGATCACCTCGTGCCCGCGATCGTTCAGCGCACGGGCCGCCTCGGCCACCACGACGTTCATGCCGCCGGCGTCGCCAGAGCCGGGAATAGCCGACGGCGAGGTGTGCAACGAGACCAGCGCGATTCTCATGGCTCCACTCTAGGGCTGAAGATGGTAGGCTACTTAGGTTGTCTGTGCGTCGAACACTCTGTTTGGTGCCCGGGCACGATGCAAAAACACCCTCCTGCCACAGAAATCCTGTGGCCGTGAAGTCCGAAGGAGGTGGGTCAGTAATGCATCCTTACGAACTCATGGTGATCCTCGATCCCGGTATCGACGAGCGCACCGTGGCTCCCAGCATGGAGAAGTTCCTCTCCGTCATTACCAACGCGAATGGCGAGATCGAGAACGTCGACATCTGGGGCAAGCGCCGTCTTGCTTACGAGATCAACAAGAACGCCGAGGGCATCTACGTCGTGGTGAACTTCACCGCGACCCCCGAGGCAACCGCTGAGCTTGATCGTCAGCTGGGTATCTCTGAGGCTGTCCTCCGCACGAAGGTGCTCCGTGCAGACGAGCTCATCGCTCAGCGCGCAGCGCAGTCGAAGCGTGACCAGGCTAAGGCAGCTCGCGCTGCTGCGAAGGCGAGTGCATAACTCATGGCCGGAGAGCCGCTGATCACTGTCGTCGGCAACCTTGTTGCCGATCCCGAGCCTCGCGTGAGCCAGGCCGGTAAGTCGTGGGTGACCTTCCGTATCGCCTCGACCCCGCGCGTGCGCGATCGTCAGTCCGGCGACTGGTCGGACGGCGAAGCGCTGTGGCTTGGCTGCCGCGCTTACGGTGAGTACGCCGATAACATCGCGGCGTCGCTCACGAAGGGCATGCGAGTTATTGTGCAGGGTCGTCTGACCCAGCGCAGCTACACCGACAACCAGGGCCAGCAGCGCACCTCACTCGACCTTGAGGTCGAAGAGGTCGGGCCGTCGCTCCGTTTCGCCACCGCACAGGTGACGCGCGGCGCAGCACGCGGGCAGGTTGGCGGCTTCGGCGGCGCTGGTGGCGGTCAGCCCCAGGGCCAGTCGGGCTGGGCACAGCCGCAGCAGCAGGACAACCCCTGGACCAACTCGGGCCAGGCCGGACCCGCATCGAACGCTTCCTCCGACTTCGGTGGCGGCTTCGATGACGAGCAGCCCTTCTAAGACAGCAATTTTGTTCCGGTCGTGACCGGGGCGCTTTAGGAAAAGAGACCAACATGGCAGGCAAGTCAAGCGGCGCAGGCCGCAAGCCGGCTCGCGGCAAGAACGCGAAGGCGGCAGCACCCGCGAAGAAGCAGACCGTTGGCGTCATTGATTACAAGGACGTCCAGACGCTTCGCAAGTTCATTTCAGAGCGTGGAAAGATCCGCGCCCGCCGTATTACCGGCGTATCCGTTCAGGAGCAGCGTTTGATCGCGAAGGCAGTGAAGAATGCCCGCGAGATGGCTCTCCTCCCCTACGCCGGTTCCGGCCGCTAAGGAGAGAGCATCATGGCGAAAGTAATTCTCACGCACGAGGTCCGTGGCCTCGGTTCCGCAGGTGACGTAGTCGAGGTCAAGAACGGCTACGCACGTAACTACCTCGTTCCGCAGGGCTACGCGGTGCACTGGACCCGCGGTGGCGCGGCTCAGGTTGCACAGCTCCAGGCTGCTCGCGAGGCACGCGCTCTCGCTTCGGTTGAGGACGCACAGGCGCTCAAGGCTTCGCTCGAGGCTAACAAGATCCGTCTGCACTCCAAGGCTGGGGTTGGCGGGCGTCTCTTCGGCGCGATCAAGCCGGCTGCTGTTGCAGCTGCCGTCTCCGAGGCTGGCCTCGGCGAGGTCGACAAGCGTAAGATCTCGCTGCCGTCGATCAAGTCGACCGGCGAGTACCCCGCGACGATTCACCTTCACGAGGGTGTCGACGCAGAGGTCACGCTGCAGGTCATCACGCTGCGCTAAGCGAGTACCGCTTTGAGGCGGGGCTGGTTCTTTCGAGAACCGGCCCCGCCTTTTGCGTTTCCGGGGTGCTCTGCCGGGTGTGTGGGGCCGGAACACGCGCCACTGCGCCCACCCCGCGGCCGCTTCGGCGTGGGATTCTCCACAGGCCCGCTCAGAGCGAGTTTGGTGCTCCCCCGTGTGTTTGTCGGTGGTGTGTGCACTCAGTGCGTCACGTGGGCGTTCAGGCACTGCGCGGTTACTGAATGGCCGATGAACAGGGGGTTCTGCGGTGCGCCCCCGGCAATGGCCCTTATGCGCGCGTTTGCGCAAGAGTTGTCCACACGCCCGGGTTTTACTCAACATTCAACTTGTACTTGAAGGTTGAATAACTTTGAAGATGTGGATAGTGAAAACCCCAGGTCACACGGCATGTCTGCGAGCAAGTCAAGTTTCTATCCACAAGTTATCCCCACTCGTGTGGACAAGTTGTGGCTTTTCCGCGGTGCTTGTCCACATAGTTATCCACAGGTGAAGAACTCGCTCGTTTGGGTGCTGTGGAGACTGCACCTACGGTGAATGTCTGAGGTCTGGTATGTCATCAACAGGTAACGAGGCGAGACCTCACTGAAGGAGCTATACACCTTGTCGATCGCGCACCTAGGCATCGCGTCACCCGAGGAAGAGCAGCGGGGGACCGACTACGAACGAACGCCCCCGTACGACCTGCTCGCTGAGCAGAGCGCTATCGGTGGCATGCTGCTCTCAAAGGACGCGGTTGCGGACGTAACCGGTGTGCTGCGCGGCTCAGACTTCTACGTGCCCAAGCACGAGGTGATCTACGAGGCAGTGCTGTCGCTGTACTCGCAGGGTGAACCAACCGATGTCATCACCGTCACCGACGCGCTCTCGAAGGCGGGTGACCTCCAACGTGCTGGCGGCGCCGAATACCTCCACACACTCACGAGCATTGTGCCGACTGCCGCGAACGCTGGCTTCTACGCCGACATCGTTGGCGAGAAGGCGCTGCTGCGCCGCCTCGTCGAGGCTGGCACGCGCATCGTGCAGATGGGCTACGCCGGTGAGGGCGAGGCGCTCGACCTCGTCAACGTAGCCCAGTCCGAAATCTACGGTGTCACGGGCGAATCGCAGAGCGAAGACTACGTGCCGCTCTCGCTCGCCGTTGACGCCGCAATGGAAGAGATTCACAAGGCGACCTCGCAGCCCGACGGCATGCTCGGCGTGCCAACGGGCTTTAGCGAGCTCGACGCGATGACGAACGGGTTCGCGGGCGGCCAGATGATCATCATCGCCGCGCGACCGGCAATGGGTAAGTCGACCCTCGCGCTCGACGTCGCCCGGCACGCCTCGGTGCACGCGCTCGCTCCGACAGTGTTCTTCTCGCTCGAGATGGGCCGCGCCGAGATCGCGATGCGTTTGCTCGCGGCTGAGGCCTCGATCCCGATGCAGACGCTCAGAAAGGGCGCGCTCGATAGCCGCGACTTCCAGAAGCTTGCCGCAACGCAGGCGCGCATCTCAGAGTCGCCGCTCTACATCGACGACAGCCCGAACCTCACGCTCGTTGAGATCCGCGCGAAGTGCCGCCGACTGAAGCAGCAGCACGGGCTCAAGATGGTGGTCATTGACTACCTGCAGCTGCTCTCCAGCGGTAAGAAAGTCGAAAGCCGTCAGCAAGAGGTGAGCGAGTTCTCGCGTGCCCTGAAGCTGCTGTCGAAAGAGCTCGACGTGCCCGTGATTGCGCTGTCACAGCTGAACCGTGCCTCGGAGCAGCGCGCCGACAAGATGCCCGCCATCAGCGACCTCCGCGAGTCGGGCTCGCTTGAGCAAGACGCGGATATGGTCATCCTGCTGCACCGCGAAGCCGCGAGCGATCGCGACCACCCGCGAGCCGGCGAAGCAGACTTTATCCTCGCCAAGCAGCGTAACGGCCCGACGGGAACGGTCACCGTGGCGTTCCAGGGCCACTACTCGCGCTTCCAGGACATGCCGCAGGGCATGTAGGCGCTGTGCGCCCCGCGCTTTCGCAGCGAGAAGAGATACAATCCTCGGGGCAGGAAGGGGACACGATGTCAATGGCCACAGGATCCGTGGAACGAAGTGTTGACCCCTCGATCCTTCCCCCGAAGTGGGTTCGCCTGCTGCGGAGCGCGCTGCTTCTCGTCGTCGGATTGGTTGTCACCTTCAGCGCTACCTTCCACGAGCGCTTCGCGTTCGACCTCGCGCTCGTCGCGCTCGCGCTTGCCGCTCTCGGTGTCGTGCACCTCACGGAGGCGTGGCACCGCCGCGGCCGCGGTGGTGTCGGAGTCGCGGCAGCGCTCGGTATAGCCTCGCTGGCTGCCGCAGCCCTCCTCGCCACGTTTAATAGCGAGCTCGCGTTCGCCGTCGTGGTCGCGGCGTGGGCGCTCGTTGCGGCGCTGCTCGAGTTCGTCGGCATGGTTACCCTGCCGCGCAGCCGCCAGGACGCGGCCCTTGTCGGGGCCGCCGGGATCCTCCTCGCGATCACCGTGCTGCTCGCCCGCGCCGACATGGTCGCCGTGGTCGGCTTCTTCGGTGCCTACGCCGTGCTCACCGGTGTCTTCCTCGGCATCGCGGCGCTCGACTCCCGCGCTGCGGCGGAACCGCAGACGCTCGGCCAGAACGCCGCAGCCAACGCTTAGGCGAGCGCCGTAGCGCCGCCGCACTCACCAGCCGAATCGTAGAAAGCGACCGATGACGAACCCCTCTGACCAGACACCCCACGACCCGATCACGCCGTCGCGTCGCGAGCGGTTGAAGCCCCTTGAGCTCCTCGGTTTCGCGGGAGTGCTCGGGGTGTTCGCTGGCCTTACTGTGCTCATGGCGTCGCGCTCGATTGTGCTCGCGCTCATCTTCACGGCGATCGCGTTCATCGTGTCGCTCGTGTTCGTCGCGCTCCTTGGGCTCGGCGGGAAGCCGAGCGAGGAAGATCTCGAGGCGCGCAAGGACCTCAAGAAGCCCGAGGGCGACTGGCACTAGGCCAGCAGCTGGTGCGGCTAGGGAGAGCCGCCCCGCCTAGTCCTCGACTGACTCGGGGTCGTTCGGGTCAATCGGCCCGTGATGGTCGAAGTTCGCTTCACCCCGACGCCAGTACCCGCTGATCTGGTACTGCGAGCGGGGAAGCCCGAGCTCGTCGCGAATCACGCGCCGTAGCGGGATGAGGCGGTTCGCGTCGCCCGCGGCGAACACGAACGTCTCATCGGTGACCTCACTGTCGAGCAGCGCCTGGTCGAGCCCGCCGAGGGGTTCGCGGACGAGGATCTCGCGCCCAGTTCCCTCCCTGAGGTACTCCTCGACCCAGTCGAGCGCGTCGTAATCGACGTCGGCGATGACCTCAATCTCCGTGGTCTCGGGAAGCCCGTTGATCCATCGGACGGTCGCCGGGAGCGCTGTCGGGTCCACAAGGCACAGGAGCGACGTAATGCCGGTGGGGATACTCTGGGTGCCTCGCGGGCCGACGACGACGATCTTGTCGCCAACAGCGGCCTTCTCTGCCCAGGCTGATGCGGGGCCGGGGTCATCGTGCAGGAAGAAGTCGAGATCGAACACGCGCCCGCCGCCTTCATCACGCACGTTCAACGGGGTGAAATCGCGCCCAAAGGTCTGGCCATCGGGGCGCACGATCCCGTCCTCGCCGGGGCCAACCGCGGTGGGCGCCAGCAGCGCGCCCGTGAATGGGTGCGGGAAGAAGATCTTGGCGTGATCGCCGGGCCCGGTTGACTCGAAGTCGTACAGGTCGGGCCCAGCGAGTGTCACCCTGGCGATGGTCGGAACCGGCCGCGAGACGGCCTTCACCGACACCTCTCGGGCGGTGAACCGATACATCGTGCGTTCGCGCTGGAACCGTGCTGCCTGAGTCATACTTCAACCCTGGCGCAGCGGGAGGGCCCCAGCAAGCCCGGAAGGGTCAGAGGTAGCTGAGAAGTTTCGCAGCGCTGCCGACGTAACCGGCGGGCGTGAGCGCGAGGAGGCGCTGCTTCGCCTCCTCGCCGATCTCGAGGCCCTCGACGAACTCGACGAGCTCAGCCTGGCCGATACGGCGGCCCCGGGTGAGCTCCTTGAGAGCGGCGTACGGGTCGGTGATCGTCGAGCGGCCTGCGGTGACCTCAGCGCGAATCACGGTCTGGATCGCCTCGCCGAGCACCTCCCAGTTCGAATCGAGGTCTGCGGCGAGCACCTCGGGGGCGGCGTCAATTTGCCCGAGCCCCTTGAGGATGTTGTCGAGCGCCAGCACCGAGTGGCCGAACGCGACGCCGATGTTACGCTGCGCCGACGAGTCGGTCAGGTCGCGCTGCCAGCGGCTCGTCACGAGCGTCTCGGCGAGCGAGTCGAGGAGCGCGTTCGACAGTTCGAGGTTCGCCTCGGCGTTCTCGAAGCGGATCGGGTTGACCTTGTGCGGCATCGTCGATGAGCCGGTAGCGCCGGCCACGGGGGTCTGCCGGAAGTAGCCGATCGAGATGTAGCTCCACACATCGGTTGCGAGGTTGTGGAGGATGCGGTTTGCGTGCGCCATCCGCGAGTAGAGCTCGGCCTGCCAGTCGTGCGACTCGATCTGCGTTGTGAGCGGGTTCCAGGTGAGGCCGAGGCCCTCGACGAACTCGCGCGAGATCGTCTCCCAGTCAGCGCTCGGGTCTGCAGCGAGGTGCGCGGCGAACGTGCCCGTCGCGCCCGAGAACTTGCCGAGGTACTCGACCTGGTCGATCTGGCGCAGCTGGCGGCGCAGGCGGTGCACGAAGACGGCGATCTCCTTGCCGAGCGTCGTCGGAGTCGCGGGCTGGCCGTGGGTGCGGCTCATCATCGCGAGGTCGCGGTAGCCCTGCGCCTGGCGCTCGAGCTCGTCGATGACGGCCACGAACTTCGGGCGCCAGACATCCGCGACGGCCTGTTTCACGGTGAGGGCGTACGAGAGGTTGTTGATGTCTTCGCTCGTGCAGCACACGTGCGTGAGCTCGGCGAGGTGGCCGAGGCCCTGCGCCTCGAGGCGGGCGCGCACGAGGTACTCGACAGCCTTCACGTCGTGCTGGGTGGTCTTCTCGGTCTCGGCGAGTTCGTCGATCTGGGCTTGCCCGAAGTTCTGGGCCCAATCGCGCAGCGAGGCGAGCTGGTCGTCACCCATCGGGGTGCCACCGAGCAGCGAGTGCGACGTCAGGTAGGCGAGCCATTCGACCTCAACGTGTACGCGAGCCTTGTTCAGGCCGGCCTCGGAGAGCGTATCGCCGAGCCCTTCGACCGCCTTCCGGTAGCGTCCGTCGAGGGGGCTAATGGGCTGCGGGGGCAGGCTCGTCATGAGATCTCCGTTGTGTCGTGGTGGATCGCGTTCCAACCTCCATTCTTTCACGCGCCGAGGCGGCGCGTTGCCGGGCTGGATGGAGTGGGGGAGCGCATCCGAGCTACGCGCTGCTCGACGTCACCTACGAGCTGGTCTGACCCCCTGGGAGGGCCGAGAAGGGCGACAAGGCCGACAGGGGCGAAAAGCCGGCGGGCTAGCGCTTCTTCTTGCGGTTGGTACCGAGCAGGGCGTTCATGATGCTCGCGAGCACCGACATGACGACTGCGCCGAGCACGCCCCACCAGAACCCGTCGACGTTCAGGCCGAAGCCGGCTAGGTCTGACAGCCACGCGATGACCGAGATAAGGATGCCGTTCACGATGAGCCCGAACAGGCCGAGCGTGATGATGTAGAGCGGAATCGAGACGAAGCGCACGAGCTTGCCGAGGGTACCGTTCACGAGCCCGAACACGAGCGCGACGAGCAGCATTGTGATGAGTGGCGAGTACGGGTCGTCGTTAATCGGCTCGATCCAGAAGCCGCGCGGCCCCGACCCGCCGACGATGAGCGTCGTGAGCCACAGCGCGAACGTGCTGACAAGTACTCGCATGATTGACCGCATGCCCCAATTCTTGCAGCAATCACTGTGCGCTGGCCACTAGCGGTCAGGCCGATATATCCGAATCGGAATGACCCCTCTCACTACACTTGAGAACCATGAGCCAGACCCCAAAGCTCGCCGTTGACATGGTGGATCCTGATCCGATTCGTTTCCTCGACGCCGAAGGTCGGTACTCCCCATCAAGCTCCGCAGCCGACTACGCAGCGGAGCTTGATGGCGTTGGTATCGAAGAGTTTCAACAGTGGTACCGCGACATGGTTGAGACTCGCGCGTTCGACACCGAGGCGACTCACCTGCAGCGTCAGGGCCAGCTCGCGCTGTGGGTGCCGAGCATCGGTCAGGAGGGCTGCCAGGTCGGCCTCGCGCACGCGACGGAGCCGCAGGATCACATCTTCCCTGCCTACCGCGAGCACACGGTCGCGAAGGTGCGCGGTGTGAGCTTTGTCGAGCTGCTGAAGCTGTTCCGCGGCTTCACGCACGGTGGCTGGGACGTGACAGACCCCGCGAACGGAAACTTCCACCTCTACACACTCGTGCTCGCCGCGCAGGCCCAGCACGCGAACGGCTACGCACTCGGGCAGCTGCTCGACGCGAAGCTGCGTGCGGGATCGAGCGCGCTCGACGCCGGTGAACAGGGGATTGCCACGGGCGAGGCCACGATGGCGTTCTATGGCGACGGCACGTCGAGCCAGGGTGACGCGAACGAGGCGCTGATCTTCGCCGCGAGCTACCAGACTCCCTCCGTCTTCGTCGTGCAGAACAACGGCTGGGCTATCTCGGTGCCGTTCGAGCGCCAGAGCCGCACCCCGCTCTACCGTCGAGCGCTCGGCTTCGGGATGCGCGCCGTGCAGATCGACGGCAACGACCCGCTCGCCGCGTTCGCAGTCGGACGCCGGTTTATGCGCCTCGCCCGCGAGGGTGGGGGCCCCGGCTACATCGAGGCGCTGACCTACCGGATTGGTGCGCACACCACGAGCGATGACCCGACCCGCTACCGCGAGAAGGCGGAGCTCGAAGCGTGGCGCGAACGCGACCCCGTCGAGCGGATGGAAGCGTACCTGCGCGAGTTGGGCGTTGACGACGCGTTCTTCACTGAGGTTGCGGAAGAGGCCGACCGCGAGGCGAAGCGGGTGCGCGACGCGATTCTGCAGCTGCCACCGCCCGACGCGGATTCGATGTTCGCGCACGTCTACACGGAGGCGCACCCGCGTATCGAGGAGCAGCGCACCTGGCTCGAGCGCTACGAGTCGTCGTTCGAGGCTGACGAGGAGATCACAGCATGACCGGTTCAGCCCCCACAGCTCAGGCCACGGCACAGCCAGTGGCGACGCTCACCGAGCGCACAGAACTGCCGCTCGCTCGCGCCATCAACGAGGGGCTTCGCGCTGCGATGGCCGCCGACGAGAAGGTACTGCTCATGGGCGAAGACATCGGCCCGCTCGGCGGCGTCTTCCGCGTGACTGACAAGCTGCAGGCCGACTTCGGTTCGGCGCGGGTGCTCGATACGCCGCTCGCAGAGGCCGGCATCGTCGGGCACGCGATTGGGCTCGCGATGCGCGGGTACCGTCCTGTTCTTGAGATTCAGTTTGAGGGCTTCATCTTCCCGGCGTTCAACCAGATCGTGACGCAGCTCGCGAAGATCACGAACAGGCATGACGGCAAGGTGCCGATGCCCATCGTCATTCGCGTGCCCTACGGCGGGCATATTGGGGCTGTCGAGCACCACCAGGAGAGCCCCGAAGCCTACTTCGCGCACACCCCGGGGCTCCGGGTCGTCGCGCCGTCGACGCCGAATGACGCCTACTGGATGATTCAGCAGGCGATCCAATCGCAGGATCCGGTCCTGTTCTTCGAACCGAAGGCGAAGTACTGGATGAAGGGCGAGGTCGACCCGACCGCGGCGGCGGCGCCCCTCCACGGCAGCCGCGTCGCGCGCGCGGGCACCGACTGCACGATCGTCGCGTTCGGCGCGATGGTGACTGCTGCCCTCGAAGCGGCCGAGGTCGCGCGCGCCGAGGGCACGAGCATCGAGGTCGTCGACCTGCGCAGTGTTTCTCCCGTCGACTACGGCCCGCTGCTCGAGTCCGTGCGCAAGACGGGCCGCCTCGTCGTCGCGCAGGAGGCGTCGGGCAACGTCAGCCTGGGCAGCGAGCTCGCGGCGCACGTCGCCGAGCACGCGTTCTATTCGCTGCAGGCCCCCGTGCTTCGCGTCTCGGGCTACGACGTGCCGTTCCCGCCCGCGCGCCTCGAGGGCATGTTCCTGCCCGACGCAGACCGTATCCTCGAAGCAGTCGACCGCACGATGCACTACTGACGGGTCGGCCGAGCCGCCCGTCTCGCCCCGCGCACGCCGGGGCCGAATACTCACACCCAACCGAAGCACCCCGAAGGAGCCTTCGATGAGCGACATGACGTTCCCCCTCCCCGATGTCGGCGAGGGCCTGACCGAGGCAGAGATTGTCGCGTGGCAGGTCGCGCCTGGCGACACTGTCGCGCTCAACCAGGTGATCTGCGAGATCGAGACGGCGAAGTCGCTCGTCGAGCTCCCGTCGCCGTTCACGGGCGTCGTCACCGAGCTGCTTGCCGAGGTGGGGGAGACCGTGCCCGTCGGCCAGCCGATCATGCGGGTGCGGCCCGAGGGCACGGTGGAGCAGGATCCCGCCGCTGACGCACCGGCCGACGCGGCGGCCCCGCCCGCCACGGCTCCCGCTGAGCCCGCTAGCGCCACCGGTGCCGCCGGCTCCGACGCCGCGGACGACGAGGGCGGCGCGGTGCTCGTGGGCTACGGCGCCGCCGGCAAGGTACGGTCGCGCCGTCGCAGCGGGGGAGAGCCGCTGCTCTCGGCGCCTCCGATCCCGGTCGCTGCGGCGTCGCCCGTGATCGCGAAGCCACCGATTCGGAAGCTCGCGAAGGATCTCGGGGTCGACCTCGCCCAGGTTGCCGGCACCGGCATCGGCGGCGAGATCCTGCGTGACGACGTCGTGCGTCACGGCTCGCAGGCGAGTCTCTTCCGCAACATCTCCACGCCCGAGGTGCCCGCCGTCCGTGAGGAGCGGATCCCGCTCAAGGGCATGCGCAAGCAGATCGCGAAGGCGATGGTCACGAGCGCGTTTGAGGCGCCGCACGTCGGCGTCTTCGTCGACGTCGACGCGACCCGCACGATGGAGTTCGTGAAGCGGTTGAAGACCTCGACCGACTTCGCCGGGATCAAGGTGTCGCCGCTGCTCATCTTCGCGAAGGCGATGCTGTGGGCGATTCGCCGCAACCCCGAGATCAACTCGACGTTCACCGAGACCGAGATCATTCGCCACCACTTTGTGAACCTCGGGATCGCCGCGGCGACCCCGCGCGGGCTCATTGTGCCGAACATCAAGGAGGCGCAGGAGCTCAGCCTCCGCGAGCTCGCGCAGGCGATCGAGCAGCTCACCATCACCGCGCGCGAGGGCCGCACACCGCCCGAGGAAATGCAGCGCGGCACGATCACGCTGACGAACATCGGTGTGTTCGGGATGGATTTCGGCACGCCGATTCTGAACCCGGGTGAGGTCGCGATCATGGCTATGGGCACGATCAAGGAGAAGCCGTGGGTTGTCGATGGCCAGGTGCGCCCGCGCATGGTCACGACCGTCGGCGGCTCGTTCGATCACCGCGTCGTTGACGGCGACGTGATCTCGCGTTTCGTTGCCGACGTCGCCTCGGTACTTGAGGAGCCTGCGCTGCTGCTCGACTAGCTGGGCGCCGCCTGAGCGATCCGTGCCTTCTCGGGCGAAGCTCGCAGCCGAGGCATACGCTGGAGGGACAGATCTGCTCGCAGTCCTCCCCGGCTGACGATGTCGCGGCGCGGCTGCGTGCGTTGACGCCGCCGAGATCAGGCGGAGGAAGCAGGATGTCGTGAAAATCCAAGCAGCAGTCGCCACAGCTCCGAGCACACCGCTCGAAATTCGCGAGCTTGAGCTCGACGAGCCGCGCGCAGACGAGGTGACCGTTCGCCTCGTCGCGAGCGGCGTGTGCCACACCGACGCGATCGTTCGCGACCAGTGGTACCCCGTGCCCCTACCCGCCGTGCTCGGCCACGAGGGCTCGGGCGTGGTGACCGCGGTCGGTGCGGGCGTCACCGATCTCGCCGTTGGCGACAAGGTCGTGCTCGCCCCCGCGTCGTGCGGTGTGTGTGAGCAGTGCATCACGGGCCACCCGCAGTACTGCGTGGACTTCTACGCACTGAACTTCGGTGGCAGTCGTACCGACGGCTCAAGCTCGCTCTCAGCGGGCGGCGAGCGGATTTCGTCGAACTTCTTCGGGCAGTCGTCGTTTGCGACGTTCACGAACGCGCGAGCGCGGAATGCCGTGAAGGTGGCAGACGATGCGCCGCTCGAACTGCTCGGGCCGCTCGGCTGCGGCATCATGACGGGATCTGGCGCCGTGCTCAACGTGCTTCGCCCGGCCCCGGGTGAGTCGATCGCCATCTTTGGGACGGGCGCGGTCGGGCTTGCCGGCATGCTCGCCGCTGTCGCCGCGGGCGCCACGACAATCATCATGGTTGACATCGTGCCCGAGCGCCTCGAGTTCGCGAAGGAGCTCGGGGCGACGCACGTCGTGAACTCGCGCGAGGTTGACCCCGTCGAGCAGATCCGCGAGATTACGGGCGGGCGCGGGGTGCAGTTCGCGCTTGACACGACCGGGGTGCCGCAGGTGTTCGCGCAGATGACCAAGTCGCTTGCAATTCGCGGGCATGGCGCGCTCGTCGGCGCTGCGAAGCTCGGCACCGAAGCGGCGTTCGATATCGGAACGCTCCTCACGAGCGGCATCAACATCTCGATGGTTGTCGAGGGCGACTCGGTGCCGCGCGAGTTCATTCCCCGGCTCATTTCGCTCTACGAGCGCGGCCTGTTCCCGTTCGACAAGCTTGTGAAGCAGTACGAGTTCTCCGAGATCAACACGGCTTTCGCTGACTCAGAATCGGGCGCGACGATCAAGCCCGTGCTCGTGTTCTAGCGCGCCTTTGGGCGCCCGCGCCCAGAGACGCGCTGTGTGGGCGGGCCGGGAGATATGCAACGATTGCCTGGTGGCCGGAGCGCTCCCCGCCCGGCCCACACGACGAAAGGAACGCAGGATGCAGATTGCAGGGACCACGGCGCTTGTCACTGGCGCGGCCTCGGGGCTCGGCGCGGCAACAGCGGCGCTGCTCGCTGAGCGCGGAGCGACGGTGCTCGGGCTCGACCTTCAGGCTTCGATCGACAAGGCAGGAGAGCCCGCGGCGGGCATCCGCTACATCGCCGCCGATGTGACGAGTGAGGAGCAGGTTGCCGCAGCGCTGAAGCTGAACGACGGTGAGCCCCCGATTCGCCTCGTTGTGAACTGCGCAGGCATCGCGCCCGCGAAGCGCGTGCTCTCGGGCAAGGGCGTACATGACCTTGAGACGTTCCAGCGCACCCTGAACATCAACCTCGTCGGTACGTTCAACGTGCTCCGCCTCGCGGCGGAGGTCATGGCTGAGCAGGAGCCCGTCGACGAGTCGGGTCAGCGCGGCCTCATCGTCAACACGGCCTCGGTCGCCGCCTACGAGGGCCAGATCGGCCAGATCGCCTACGCTGCCTCGAAGGGTGGCGTTGTCGGTATGGGTATCACGGCCGCGCGCGACCTTGCTCGCAACGGGATCCGGGTGAACACGATCGCCCCTGGCATTGTCGCCACGCCGCTGCTTGAAGCACTCGGCCCCGAGGTGAACGCCTCGCTGTCTGCCTCGGTGCCGTTCCCCGCGCGCCTCGCGCGCCCCGATGAGTTCGCGCAACTCGTCACGATGATCGCCGAGCATGACTACCTGAACGGCGAAACTATCCGCATGGACGGCGCTCTGCGCATGGGGCCGAAGTAGGTTTCTCGGAACTCTCGCTCGGTTTGTCGGGGGCAGATGCTAGGTTTGGGCACAGTTCCGACCGGGGTGCGCCTGCACCCGACAGACCTTGGGGGTGGTAGCGAATGATTCGATTCGACGCCGTCACCAAAACCTACGCCGACGGCACCCGGGCGGTGGGGGAGTTCTCTCTCACGATCCCGTCGCGTCACGCGACAGTGTTCGTCGGCTCCTCCGGCAGCGGCAAGACGACGCTCCTGCGCATGGTCAACCGCATGGTCGAACCCACGAGCGGCAGCGTCTGGATCGACGACCAAGACGTCTCGACGGCCGACCCGGTGCAGCTGCGCCGCTCGATCGGCTACGTTCTGCAGCAGGGCGGCCTGCTTCCGCACCGCACCGTACTCGACAACGTCGCAACGGTCGCAATCCTGAACGGCACTCCGAAGGCCCGCGCCCGCGCGCTCGCGAGCGAGATGCTCGAGCGCGTCGGCCTGAGCGCCGACCTCGGGCGGCGGTTCCCCGCCCAGCTTTCCGGTGGGCAGCAGCAACGCGTTGGCGTTGCGCGCGCGCTCGTTCCCGACCCGAATATTCTGCTCATGGACGAGCCCTTTGGCGCGGTCGACCCGATCGTGCGGCGCGAACTTCAGAACGAGCTCGGCAGGCTGCAGCGCGAGCTCGGCAAGACGATTCTCTTCGTGACCCACGACATCGATGAGGCATTCAGGCTTGGCGACGAGGTCGTCGTGCTGCGCACCGGCGGCGAGATCGCGCAGCGGGGCACACCTTCCGACATCCTCGCGAACCCCGCCGACGACTTCGTGCGACACTTCATCGGTGCTGACGCGGCCGGAGGCGACCACGAGGCCCGCAAGCTCACGACGCGAGATGTCGACGGGCAGCGGATCGTGTTCGACAGTACGGGCAGGCCCCTTGGAGTGATCGAGCCGTGAAGTGGCTCACGCAGAACTGGTCGCAGGTGATCGAACTCGCCTGGGCCCACCTGCAGCTGAGCCTCCCGGCGATCCTCCTCGCAACACTCATTGCGATCCCGATTGGGCGGCTCTCGTTCCGCTACGGCAGACTGGGCGGCGCGCTCACGAGCGCCGCAACGCTGCTCTACGCGATTCCCGCGCTCCCGCTGCTCATCATCATCCCGGCGGTCGTCGGCGTGCCCCTGCGCTCCGACGCGAACATGGTGATCGCGCTCACGCTCTACGGCGTTGCCCTGCTCGTGCGCAGCGCGGCAGACGGCTTCGCGTCGGTCGATACGAGGGTGCGCGATGCCTCGCTCGCGATCGGCTTCTCAAGCAGGTCGGTGTTCTGGCGCGTCGACCTGCCGCTCGCGCTTCCGGTCATTCTCGCGGGGGTGCGGGTCGTGGCGGTGTCGACGATCAGCCTGGTGACGGTAGGTGCGCTCATCGGGGTGTCGAGCCTCGGCACGCTGCTCACCGACGGGTTCCAGCGCGGCATCTTCGGTGAGGTGCTCACCGGGATCGTCGCGACGATCGTGCTCGCGCTCGTGCTCGACGGGCTGCTTCTGCTGCTCGGCCGCGCGCTCACGCCCTGGCGGAGAGTCACAGCATGAACCTTTTCGCGGAGGCCTTCGCCTGGCTCTCAGACGGCGCGAACTGGGCCGGTGCCGGCGGTATCCCCGCGCGCATCGGCGAGCACCTGTGGGTCTCTTTCCTTGCGGTCGCGATCGCGGCGGTGATCGCGTTGCCAGCTGGCGTGCTGATTGGCCACACCCGCCGCGGGGTTGGGGCGATCGGGGCGCTCACGGGCGCCGCGCGAGCGCTTCCGACCCTCGGCGTCCTGACGGTGTGCGCCCTGTGGCTCGGCATCGGGCTCGCGGCTCCACTCGTCGCGCTCGTCGTGCTCGCGATCCCGTCGCTCCTCGCCGGGGCTTACTCGGGCGTGCAGGCTGTGCCACGCGAGACGTCCCAGGCCGCACGCGCGATCGGGATGCGCCCGGCACAGGTCGTCTGGCAGGTCGAGGTGCCGCTCGCGCTGCCCGTCATCGTTGGCGGGGTGCGCGCGGCGGTGCTGCAGGTCGTCGCGACGGCGACCCTCGCCGCCTACACCGCAGACCTCGGGCTTGGCAGGTACCTCTTCACCGGGCTGAAGACCCGCGACTACGGGCAGATGCTCGGGGCCGCGATCTTGGTCATTGCGCTCGCCCTGCTGATCGAAGTCGGGCTCGCGCTGCTGCAGCGAGCGGCCGCGGCGCGCTTGACCGCGCCCGCGGCACCTGAGCCCTCACACACCACCGCAACAACCTGATTGGAGACGAAGATGCACACACGATCATCACGCACACCACGACGGATCGGCGCGCTCGCGGCCCTCGGGCTCGCAGCGCTCGCGGGGGTGACGTTGCTCTCCGCGTGCGCGTCGGCTGACCCGCTCGGCGACGGCTCGGGCGGTGCGGGCGGCGACGGCGGCTCAGGTGAGTCTCAGACGCTCGTCGTTGGGTCGCAGGACTACTACTCGAACGAGATAGTCGCAGAGCTCTACGCCCAGGCGCTCGAAGACGGCGGGTTCACCGTCGACCGCCAGCTGCGTATCGGCCAGCGCGAGGTTTATATGCCTGAGATCGAGTCGGGCTCGATCGACGTGTTTCCCGAGTACACGGGCAACCTGCTGCAGTACCTCGACTCGGATGCTGACGCGACGTCGAGTGACGACGTCTACAGTGCCCTTGAGGCGGCGCTGCCACAGGGGCTTCGGGTCCTCGCGCAGTCTGAGGCCTCCGACCAGGATTCGTACGTCGTTACGAGCGACTTTGCGAAGCAGCACGGCCTCACCGAGATCGGCGACCTTGCGGGAGTCGAGGGCCTCACGCTCGGCGGCAACTCCGAACTCGAGAAGCGCCCCTACGGCCCCGACGGGCTCAAGCAGGTCTATGGCGTTGACGTGGCATTCACCCCGATCGAGGATTCGGGCGGGCCGCTCACAGTGAAGGCGCTGCGTGATGGCCAGGTGCAGCTCGTTGACCTGTACTCGGCCGACCCGGTGTTCGCGGATGGCGACCTCGTGGTGCTCTCGGACCCGAAGGGGCTGTTCCTCGCCTCGCACGTGGTGCCGGTTGTCTCCGACCGGGTCGACACAGAGGCGGCAGCGATCATTGATGGGGTTTCTGCGGCGCTGACAGCTGAGGACCTGCAGCAGCTCGGCGCGCAGTCGGTGTCTGATCAGGCGCCGGCATCGAAGATTGCTGCGGCGTGGTTGAAGGAGAAGGGGCTGGTGGGCTGAGCCGGATATGGGCCTCGGTCGGCGCTGCCCTCGCTCCGGTGCGGCGTCGCCCCGCTTCCGGAGTCCCCGAGCCGCCGGTTCCCCGAGCCGCCGATTCCCCGAGCCGCCGGTTCCCCGAGGCCCGATTCCTCGGGGTCCGGTTCCCCGAGTCCAGACTTTGTCTGCGTTTTGACGTAGTTGCGGTGCCCTGAACTACGTCTAAACGCAGAGAGAGTTGCTGCACGAGCGTCGCAGCGATGCCGGGAGCCGGGAGTCGGGGGTCAGGGGTGGGGCAGGAGGCCAAGCCACGCGCAGGTGACCAGTGGGTGACTGCGACTCGAAGAATGTATGCATTCTACGAATCATTCAGCAGTGTTGGTGGCAATTGAGCGCCGGAGTGTATACGCTGGATCGTAGGCGACACTGAGGCGTCGAGATCGGGGGTGCGTCGTGCGGGCAAGCGATCGGGCGTATGCGACCCTCCTCGAAGAGATCCAGCGCGGCGAACTCGCGCCCGGAACGGTGCTCGGCGAGGTCGAGCAGGCGGCACGCCTCGGCGTAAGCCGCACGCCGGCCCGCGAGGCAATCGGCAGGCTCATCTCGAACGGGCTTGCCGCCCAGTTGTCGCCGCGCGTCACCGTCGTCTCCGACTTTCAGGCCGACGACATCCGGGCGCTCTTCGAGGTCAGGCGCGCGCTTGAGGAGAGCACCGCGAGGCTTGCTGCGGCGAAGGGCGACCAGGTCGTCTTCTCCGGGCTCGCTGAGGCGTTCGCGGCGGCCCACCCCGAGAGTGGGGAAGTGGCGGCCGATTCGTACTACGACCTCATCGCCCGCTTCGACGAGGCGCTCGACGCCGCGGTTGGCAACCAGTACTTCACGAGTGCGCTGCGCACGATCCGCACGCACCTCGCGCGGGCTCGTCGGCTCGCCCGCGACAACCGTGCGCGGCTGCACGCCTCGGTCGCCGAGCACACGCTCATCGCCCAGGCCATCGCAGCCGGCGACGGCGAGCTCGCCGCCCACGCGACCCACGTGCACCTGCACAACGCGCTCGCTTCGATTCTTGCGTCGCTCGCCACCTCTGGCGCGAGCGGCGACCACCACAGCACAGCATCACCGTCAGAAGGGACAACACCATGACTGTCATTCACAACGTTCGCGTGTACAAGAGCGAAGAAACGCTCCCGCGTGAGGAGCAGCTCGCGTGGAAGATCGCCGAGGTCGCGACCGACCCCGTCGAGGTCGACGCCGATGTTCTCGACATGATCATCAACCGCATCATCGATAACGCCTCGGTTGCGGCAGCGTCGCTCACCCGCGGCCCGATCGTCGCCTCCCGCGCGCAGGCGCTCTCGCACCCCGTCTCGACGGGCGGCAAGGGTGCGTCAATCTTCGGTCTCGACGCTGAGCGCACGAGCCCGGAATGGGCGGCCTGGACCAACGGCGTCGCGGTTCGCGAGCTCGACTACCACGACACCTTCCTCGCGGCCGAGTACTCGCACCCCGGAGACAACATCCCGCCGATCCTCGCGGTCGCTCAGCACGTTGGCAAGGATGGCCGCGCCCTCGTGCGCGCGATCGCCACCGGCTACGAGATCCAGATGGACCTCGTGCGTGCGATCTGCCTCCACAAGCACAAGATCGATCACGTCGCCCACATCGGCCCGTCGGCCGCGGCAGGCATCGGCACGCTGCTCGGCCTCGATACCGAGACGATCTACCAGGCCGTCGGCCAGGGGCTGCACACGACGACGGCAACCCGCCAGTCGCGCAAGGGCGAGATCTCGACCTGGAAGGCGCACGCGCCAGCGTTCGCCGGCAAGATGGCAGTCGAAGCCGTCGACCGCGCGATGCGCGGGCAGACCTCGCCGAGCCCGATCTACGAAGGCGAAGACGGTGTCATTGCGTGGATGCTCGACGGCCCCGACGCGAAGTACCAGGTGCCGCTGCCCGCGAAGGGCGAGCCCAAGCGTGCGATCCTTGACAGCTACACGAAGGAGCACTCGGCCGAGTACCAGGCACAGGCCTGGATCGACCTCGCGCGCAAGCTAAACGGTGAGCACCCAGAGCTCGTCGACCCGGCGAACGTGAAGAGCATCGTGCTGCACACGAGCCACCACACGCACTACGTGATCGGCTCGGGCGCGAACGACCCGCAGAAGTACGACCCCAATGCTTCACGTGAAACACTCGACCACTCGATCCCGTACATCTTCGCGGTCGCGCTGCAGGATGGCGGCTGGCACCACGTCGACTCGTACACCCCGGAGCGCGCCGGCCGCGCTGACACCGTCGATCTGTGGCACAAGATCACGACCGCCGAGGACGCGGAGTGGACTCGCCGCTACCACTCGGAAGACCCCGACGAGAAGGCCTTCGGCGGCCGCGTCGAGATTGAGCTCACCGACGGTACGAAGATCGTCGACGAGATCGCAGTCGCCGACGCGCACCCACTCGGCGCGCGACCGTTCGCGCGCGACAACTACATCGCCAAGTTCCGCCTGCTGGCCGAGCCCGTGCTCGAGCCAGCTGAGATCGAGCGCTTCCTCGAGCTCGTGCAGCGCCTCCCCGAGCTCTCGGCAGACGAGGTGCGCGAGCTGAACATCGTCGCGAAGGCGGGCGTCATCGACCTCGCGGCAGCTCCGAAGGGACTCTTCTAATGCTGTACTCGAAGGTGACCCCCGCCGACAAGCGTCGGCTGTTCCGTGAGCGGCTGGCAACGGGGGAGCTGCTGCGCTTCCCCGGCGCGTTCAACCCGTTGTCTGCTCGCATGATCGAGCAGAAGGGCTTCGAGGGCGTGTACATCTCGGGCGCCGTACTCGCGGCCGACCTGGGGCTGCCCGACATCGGCCTGACAACCCTCACCGAGGTCGCCGGTCGTGGCAAGCAGATCGCTCGCATGACCGACCTTCCAACGATCATCGACGCCGACACTGGTTTCGGTGAGCCGATGAACGTTGCGCGCACAATCCAGGAGCTCGAGGACGCTGGCATCGCGGGCGCCCACATCGAAGACCAGATCAACCCGAAGCGCTGCGGCCACCTCGACGGTAAAGCAGTTGTTGACGAGTCGACTGCGACCAAGCGCATCCGTGCGGCCCGCGACGCGCGTCGAGATGAGAACTTCCTCATCATGGCCCGCACCGATATCCGTGCCACAGCAGACGGCCCTCACGGGCTCGAACTCGCGAAGGATCGCGCGAAAGCGCTCGTCGATGCCGGCGCTGACGCGATCTTCCCAGAAGCGATGCGTACGCTCGAAGAGTTCGAGGCGATCCGCAGCGCAGTCGATGTGCCGTTGCTCGCAAACATGACCGAGTTCGGCAAGAGCGAGCTGTTCACCACGCAGCAGCTCGCAGACGTTGGCATGAACATCGTCATCTGGCCGGTCTCAATGCTTCGCATCTCGATGGGGGCGACGGGCCGCGCGCTCGACACCATTATCGAGCAGGGTACGCTCACCTCAAAGCTTGACGAGATGCAGCACCGTGCCGACCTGTACGAGCTCGTCGACTACGAGGGCTACAACCACTTCGACACGAGCGTGTTCAATTTCGAGGTTGAGCGGTAACCCCGCCCACCCCATTCAAATAAGTAGCGAAGGAGCTATCGTGACTGAAATTCACAAGGGCCTCGCGGGCGTTGTCGCAGACAACACGGCGATCTCAAAGGTCAACCCTGAGACGAACAGCCTCTTGTATCGGGGCTACCCGGTGCAGGAGCTCGCCGCGACGCAGCCCTTTGAAGCTGTCGCGTACCTCCTGTGGAACGGCGAGCTGCCGACTACCGAGCAGCTCGCCGAGCTTCGGGCTGAGGAGCGGAAGCATCGCGCACTCGCCGCGAACGTGAAGGCGGCGATCGACCTGCTCCCGCTCACCGCCCACCCGATGGACGAGGTGCGCACCGCGGTCAGCGTGATCGGCGCATCCGACGTGTCGGGGTCAGGATCGGTGCTCGACGCCGCAGGCAGCCCCGAGGAGAACCTGGCGCGGAGCGTCAGGCTGTACGCCGCGCTGCCAGCGATCGTTGCCTACGGCCAGCGCCGCCGGCGCGGCGAGGGGATCGTGGAGCCGCGCGACGACCTCGACTACGCGGCCAACTTCCTGTGGATGACGTTCGGTGAAGAGGCTGACCAGGTCGTCGTCGACGCGTTCAACCGCTCGATGACCCTCTACGCCGAGCACTCGTTTAACGCCTCGACGTTCACGGCCCGCGTCATCACGTCAACGCTGTCAGACCTCTACTCGGCCGTCGTCGGTGCGATTGGCGCCCTTAAGGGGCCGCTCCACGGCGGCGCCAACGAGGCCGTCATGCACATCTTCGACGAGATCGGTGAGGCCGAGAAGGTCGTCACCTGGCTCGACGAGGCGCTCGCCGAAAAGCGGAAGATCATGGGCTTTGGCCACCGCGTCTACAAGCGCGGTGACTCGCGTGTGCCGACGATGAAGGCTGCGCTCGACACCCTCGTCGAGCACTACGACAGGCCTGACATTGCGGCGCTCTACGACGCGCTCGAGAGCGAGTTCGTGTCGCGTAAGGGCATCTACCCCAACCTCGACTACCCGTCAGGCCCGGCGTACAACCTCATCGGGTTCGACACTCTCACGTTCACGCCCCTGTTTATCGCCTCGCGCGTGACGGGATGGACAGCGCACGTGATGGAGCAGACCGCGTCGAACGCGCTGATCCGCCCGCTCTCGGCATACAACGGCGTCGACGAGCGCCACATTGAAGGGTACGTGCCCGACGCCGAAGCGCTCGCCGCGGCCGAGCGCCCGGAGGAGCGGGGCTAGCCAAACACGACAGCCCAACACGCTGTTCTGGAAAGGTTTCAGGTGGGTCGCGCAACAATTTCCACTTTGAGGCATTCCCTCCCGTATGATGCGTTTACGAGGAAAACAAGCGTTCCGCCGGGGCGCAGGGCGGCACTGCAGCCCGAACGAGATCCCAGGCCGCGAGGCCGAATGAAGGAGAATCGATGAAGATTGTCGTGCTGGTCAAGGAGGTTCCCGATACGTACGGGGATCGCAAACTGAACCTTGAGACAGGAATCGCAGACCGCGCGGCCTCTGACACCGTGCTCGACGAGATCGGCGAGCGCGCGCTCGAGGCAGCTCTGTCGTACGCTGACGCGAACGACGGCACCGAAGTTGTCGTCCTGACGCTCGCTCCCGAGAGCGCGAGCGGCTCCATTCGCAAGGCGCTCGGTATGGGTGCCCACTCCGCAGTGCACGTCGTCGACGAGGGGCTCCTCGGCGCAGACCTCGGCCTTACCGCCGAGGTGCTCGCGAAGGCGATCACCCGCGCTGGCTTCGACCTCGTCATTGCGGGCAACGCCTCGACCGATGGATCGGGCGGCGCGGTGCCCGCCATGCTCGCGGAACACCTGCGGGTTCCCGGCCTCACGGGGCTCAGCGAAGTTGAGATCTCGGCAGCCGGCGTCTCGGGTGTTCGCCCGGTCGATGGTGGCGTGCAGAAGGTTTCGGCCGACCTGCCCGCGGTCATCTCGATCACCGAGGCGCTGCCCGAGGCGCGCTTCGCGAACTTCAAGGGCATCATGGCGGCGAAGAAGAAGCCACTCGAGGTGGTCTCGCTCGCAGATCTCGGTGTCGACGCTGAGGATCCGGCGGCGGCGCGGTCGATCATGACCGCTGTCGCTGAGAAGCCGGCGCGCGCCGCGGGCGTAAAGATCGTTGACGAGGGCGACGCGGGCACTCAGCTCGCGAACTACCTCATTGAGAACCGACTGGTATAGGGGCGAGGGGAAACAGATCATGGCTGAATTTGCACAGGACTCGATCCTTGTCGTCCTTGAACCACAGGCTTCCGGCGCGCTTGAGGACGCAGCTGCCGGGCTGCTCGGTGCGGCCTCGCAGGCAGGCACCCCCGTTGCGCTCGTGATCGGCCCGGAGGCGCTCGCCGCCGACGCCGCCGCGCTTGGCGCGACCCGGGTGCTCGTTGCGACCCCCACCGATTCCGCGGCGCTCGGCACGTTCGCCGTCGACGCGCTCGAGTCGGCCGCGGCCCTCGTCGCGCCCGACGCGGTGCTCGTCTCGAACTCACCAAACGGCCGCGACACCGCTGCCCGCTACGCCGCGCGCTCGAAGTCTGCGCTCGCTGTCGACGCGATCGGTGTCGCGCGCGATGACCTTGGCGTCGTTGCACAGCACTCCGTCTACGGCGGCGCGTACAACGTCACGTCGGCCCCCACCTTTGGCGCACCGGTCGTCACGCTGCGCCAGGGCGCGGTCGACGCGCGCGCAGAGGCGCAGACGACTCCGGCCGAGGCGCTCACCGTTACCGACACCGGCGCACCGGCGGGCCGCATCGACTCGTTCGAGGCGGTCACCGAGGTCTCCTCGCGCCCCGAGCTTCGCGGGGCCGCCCGCGTTGTGTCGGGCGGGCGCGGCCTCGGGTCGAAGGAGCAGTTCGCCCTCGTCGAGCAGCTCGCTGACGCGCTTGGCGCGGCAATCGGCGCCTCGCGAGCGGCCGTCGACGCCGGCTTCGTGCCGAGCTCGTACCAGGTCGGCCAGACGGGCGTCTCGGTCTCTCCGCAGCTCTACATCGCGCTCGGCATCTCCGGCGCGATTCAGCACCGCGCAGGCATGCAGACCGCGAAGAACATTGTCGCGATCAACAAGGATGGCGACGCTCCGATCTTCGACGTCGCCGACTTTGGAGTTGTCGGCGACGTGTTCACCGTGGTGCCGCAGCTGCTCGCCGCGCTTGAAGCTAGGCAGTAGCGGCAATGGCGAGCTACTCCCAGTCGATTCGAAGCGGGTTGCCCCGCGTTCCGGGAGGTGAGCCGTGGCCGCCCGCAGGGACTCTGGCTGGCGCGCCGGCGGTAGCGCCCGAGCCCTCGGCCGCGCCGGCGCAGCCCGCACCGGCGCAGGCCCCCGTGGAGGCCCCAGTCGCCCAGGCTACTGAGCCTGCTCCTGCTGCTGCAGCTGCTGAGGCAGCTCAGCCCGCTGAGGCCGCCGCCGCTGCTACTGTCGCCGGGGCCACCGCGGAGCTGAGCTCCGTGCCGCTTCGACGTGGCCTGCCCCGCGTCGCCGGGGGAGACCCGTGGCCGCCCGAGGGCTTTGCGCCCGCCGGCACCGCTACTTCCGCTGCTGCTGTGTCGGGTGTCGCTGAGGCAACGCAGTCCGCCGTGGCTGTTCAGGCGACCGGTGTTCAGGCTGCGACCCCCGTTACTCCTGCGAGCGCCGAGACGCCTGCGGCTGCTCCCGCTCCGGCAGCAGCCTCCGTGGCCGCGCCGGTTGTGTTTGGCACGACCCCGCTTCGTCGGGGCCTGCCACGGGTGGCAGGCGGAGATCCGTGGCCGCCGGAGGGCCTTGCGCCCGAGCGTGCAGTGGCTCCCTCTGCTCCCGCTGCTGCAGTACCGGCCGCGGTTGCAGAGCCGGCTCCGGCTCCCGCTTCCGCGGTTCCTGCGGCGTCAGCGGCCGCGGCGCCCGCTGCACAGGCGCCAGCGCAGGCGCAGGCCGCGCAGGCTCCCGCTGCCGCGCAGGCACAGGCCGCGCAGGTTTCCGCTGCCGCGCAGGCAGCCGTTGCCGCGACGCCTGCCGCTCCGGCAAGTTCCCCCGCAGCGGCTGCGACGCCCGCGGCTCCGGCGAAGCCAGCCCGCGAGCCGAGGATGATTGGCTCGCGCTCACTCTCGCAGTGGGTGAAGCTCGGGTCGCTTGGCGTCGTCGGCCTCATCGTGCTCGCCGGCGTCATTGTGCTCGCCGCCCGCGGCGTGACAACCCTGCCAGGGGTGCCCGAGTTCGTCGAGCGTTACCCGGGCGAGTACCACCCGGCCGTTGAACCCGACGAGGGCTTCCCCGCCTGGGCTCGCTGGACGCACTACCTGAACCTGTTCTTCATGGTGCTCATCGTGCGCACCGGGCTCACGGTGCGGCACCAGCAGAAGCCCGACGCTTTCTACACCCCGAAGAAGGGTGGGAAGAAGATCTCCATCCACCTGTGGCTGCACACGAGCATTGACCTGCTCTGGCTCGCTAACGGTGTGATCTTCGTCGTGCTGCTCTTCGTGACTGGCCACTGGGCGCGCATTGTGCCGACGAGCTGGGAAGTGTTCCCGAACGCGGCCTCGGCGATGCTGCAGTACCTCACGCTCGATTGGCCGGTTGAGAACGGCTGGGTGAACTACAACGCGCTCCAGCAGCTCATGTACTTCATCATCGTCTTCATTGCGGCCCCGGTCGCAGCGATCACGGGTCTGCGCATGAGCGAGTGGTGGCCGAAGAACAACGAGAATCTCGACAGGGTGTTCCCGGCCCCGCTCGCGCGGGCGCTGCACTACCCGACGATGCTGTTCTTCGTGATCTTCGTGATCATCCACGTGTTCCTCGTGATGACCACTGGCGCACTCCGAAACCTCAACCACATGTACGCCGGCAACGACGGCACTGGGTGGTTTGGGTTCTGGATGTTCACGGCGGGCCTCGGTGCGATCGCGGTCGCCTGGTTCCTGACCCGCCCGCTGCTCGTGGCCCCGATCGCGAACCTGTTCGGCAAGGTCAGCAACCGCTAGTAGCCCGCGCGCTTGGAAGCGCGCGCACCACACCACATCAGGAGGCACGGCAGTGGATCCCGTTCGCACAACAAGTGATAGCCAGCGCGAGGCGCTGCGGGCAGGAACGCTCCCCGAAACGGAGGAGATCCGCCCCGGGATCCACGCCATTGCCCTCGACATGCCAGGCATGCAGCCGCCCTACGCCTACAGCTACGCGATCCTTGTGGGCGGTGACTCGCGGGCAGTTCACATCGTTGATGCCGGGCTCGACACCGACGAGAACTGGGCCGCGTTCGGCACGGCGATCGCGGGTCTCGGGCGTGAGCTCACGGATATCGTGTCGGTGACACTCACGCACCTGCACTTCGACCACACCGGCCTCGCGAACCGCATCCGAGAGGCCTCGGGTGCGACGGTGCGAATGCACCGTGACGAGGCCGCCGCAATCCGCGAGGGGCTGCAGTTCTCCGCCGGCCACGACGTCGGCGACATGCTTGGCGAGTGGGGAGTACCCGAGGAGTGGCGTGACCAGCTTCTGGCTATCGCGAACATGCGGGCTGACTTCGGGTCTGCGGTCATCATCGACGAGGAGGTCGTCGACGGTGACGAGCTCGACTTTGGCTCGTACCGGGCGACGGTGATCCACACCCCGGGTCACACTACCGGGCACATTTGCCTCGCGATCCCGGCTGTGGGCGCGGTCTTCACCGGCGACCACGTGCTCCCGCTCATCAACCCCGGGGTCGCCCTCGGGGGCAAGCGCACCGCCGACCCGCTGGGGGAGTACTACGGTTCGCTTGAGAAGCTCGCACCATACGCCGACGCAGAGGCGCTGCCCGGCCACGGCTTCCGGTTCGCGCCGCTCGGCACCCGTTGCGCGGAAATTCGTGAGCACCACGAGGCCCGCACGCGGCAGGCCGCAGAGCAGCTGGCTGAGGTGCCCGGTCTCACGGTATGGCAGCTCGCGAGCAAGCTCTCGTGGACGGGCGGCTGGGAGAACCTGCCGATCGTGTCGCGGGTGTCAGCGCTCGCGCAGAGTGACATGCACTACGCGCGCGTCATGAGCACTGGCGTGGCCCACCTCTAACAGGCGTGGCGGCCGCCGCTCTAGTCGTGCGTGCGCAAGCTCGGAATATCGTGGCTCTCGGGTTCAATCTGCAGGGTTGAGTGCCCGACGTTGAAGTGCTGTACGAGGCACGCCTTAAGCTCGTCGAGCACGTCGTGGTAGCCGCGCTCGCTCCAAGAGTCGTCGGTGATCGTGACGTGAGCGGAGAACGCAGGCACCCCCGAGGTGATCGTCCAGGCGTGCACGTCGTGCACCTCGATAACCCCGGGCACGGCGAGCATGTGCTCGCGCGCTGCGTCGACGTCGAAGTCTTTCGGGGTCGCCTCGAGCAGCACCAAGACCACGTCGCGGAGCAGGCTGTAGGCGCGCGGCGCGATGAGCAGCGCGATCGCGATTGAGGCGATCTGGTCGACAACCATCCAACCCGTGAGCGCGATGATGATGCCGGCGACGATCACCGCGAGCGAGCCGAGGAGGTCGCCGAGCACCTCGAGGTAAGCGCCGCGAACGTTCAGGCTCTCCTCCTGGCCAGAGCGGAGGATGAGCAGCGAGACCAGGTTCGCCGCCGCACCGATGACCGCGGCGATGAGCATCGGCGTCGACTGCACTTCGACCTCAGAGCCGAAGCGCGAGATCGCCTGCACAAAGATGACGACGGCGATCACACCGAGCACGATGCCGTTCGCGAGGGCCGCAAGCACCTCGACCCGCAGGTAACCGTAAGTGCGCTTGGAGTTCGCGGGCAACGTCGCGATGATGCTCGCGAGCAGCGCGATTGCGACTCCGGTCGCATCGGTGAGCATATGCCCGGAGTCGGCAAGGAGCGAGAGCGACTTCGAGATGAACGCGCCGACGATCTGCACGAGGAACACGCTGAGCGTGATCGCGAGAACGAGGATCAGGCGCTTCCGGTGCTTCCCCGTCGCCGTCGCTGCCCCCTCGAGGCCGTGCGAGTGGCCGGCGTGGCTCTCGCCGCTGCCCTTGGAGGCGGGCGGGTGGCCGGGGCTAAACTCCGGTGCGCAATTTGGCTCGTCCATGCTTGGCATGTTACCCGCCAAGCATCGCCATCGCCTGGCGGAGATACTCGATGTACGCCTGAGCTTGCGCGGGGTGGGGTGCATCGTCGGCAAGTGAGGCAGCCGCCGCCTCTCGAAGCGCTGCTGCAGCGGGGCTGCCCTCGGTGCCGGCCTCACGGATTACGGCTTCCGCGCCCTCGGGGGCAGCGCTTCGCATGTCGCCTCCGATGAGTGAAAGTGGGGCGCGAACGATTCTCTCTGCTGCGTGGCCAATTTCTGCTTCGCCGTCGCGGACTTCGATGAACCTGTCATTTGCGACGCTATTGCGCTCCGTAATATGCCGAACGTCTGCGGCGGAAATGAACCAGAGCGACGGCGTGTCAGGCTCAGGCCGTGCCATGGGCGGGAGGCGCTCGGTCAGCTCGCGCTGCGCAAAGTTATCGCGCCAGTCGATGCCGGCGAGGGTGTGACCGTTTGCGACAACCGCTGCCTCGACCCTCGCGGCCGCCTGCTCGCACACGCTCGGGTCAAATGTTGTAAACCCTTCGGCCGCTTCAGCCGTTCGCCGATGCAGCCGGTCGGCAAGCTCGGCGGGTAGCGCCGGAGGGCGGGCGCTTTCAAGCAGCGGGGCCTGCTCGACCGCCTGCCTGGCGTCGGGCAGCATGAAGCACGCGCTCGCGAGGTTGAGCTCTGCCTCCTGCTGCCACTCCTGGAGCTGTGTCTCCGCGCGAACCGCGTAGTCTGCGGTGCGGTTGTACTCAGAGAGCAGCGAGAGCTTGTGCGCGAAGAATCCGGCAGCGAGAACTCCCGCGGCCCCGAGCGATATGAGCGCGATCCGGGTACGCCGAGTCGGGGTGCTGCGGCTCGTGGGAGCCTCGTCGCCCTTTCGCGGCGTCCAGTAGCTCGCGATCCAGACGCCCACGAGGGCGACGCCGGTTACAACGGCGAACACTGCCCCGATGCCTGCAATGGGGGTGCCGCCGAGGGGGCCAGATTGAATGAGCAGCCAGAACAGCGTCGCCACAGCGAAGAGGCACGCCCACCATGCGATGACGCGAAAGCGGGTTGCGCTGGTCGCTTCTGTTACTCGAAGTGCGCGGAACGAGAGTGCGACGCCGAGTAGCAGGGCGACGAGCCCAGCGAGCGGCGCCACGAAGAGCCAGCCGACGATGACGAAGAAGAGGCCGCGGTATGCCTCGGAGGTAGGTGACCCTGACGAGCCCGAGAACATGAACGGGCCGACGAGCCCAAAGAGCGTGATGGCGCCAAAGACGATGGTCGCCACGCGTAGCTTATTCATTGGACCGCCCGTCGGTGTGCCTCCGAGCAGTGTACGGGAACGTGGTGGTCGCCCGCGCGCTACGCAGTGGCTGCGGCGTATCCTGCCTCGTCGACGGCCGCGATGACCGCAGCCACGTCGATGGGCCCCTCGGACTCGACACGTAGCGCGCCCGACGCCGCGCTGACTTCGAGGCCTTTCACACCGGCGACAGCGCTGACCTCCTCACGGACGTGGTTCTCGCAGTTGCCGCAGGTCATTCCGGTGACGGCGAAATCGGTCGTGTGCATAGGTCAACGCTATACCCCGAGGGGGTAAGTGGGCAACGCGGCAGAGGTGGGCCCGGTCAAGCGATGAGCAGGTACAGCGCGCCGAGCGCCGTGCCCACAATGACCGCCCACTCGAAGGTCTGCTGGCGGATTCGAGACGCGACCCAACGCCCAAGCACGGCACCCGCGACAACCCCGGGCACCAGCAACATGTCGAGTTCGAGGGTCTCCGGGGTGATGAGGCCGAGCCCAATCGAGATCGGCAGCTTCGTGAGGTTGATCGCCGCGAAGAACCATGCCGCCGTTCCGAGGAACGTTTTCACCGGCAGGCGGGCCGACAGGAAATACAGTGACATCACCGGGCCGCCCGCATTCGCCACCATCGTCGTAAAGCCACCGAGCGTGCCGAACCCGGCGCGCGCCGCGAACTGCGCAGGTGACGCGGCAACGGCGGTGGAGGGGCCATGAACTGCGGCCCCGCCCTGCCCCGCCCGCCGGCGCCAGTTCTGCCACAGCGTGACGCCGATCAGTACGAGCAGGATCGCGCCGATCACCCTGCGCACGGACGCGTCGTGGGCGAGCGCGAGAAAGAGCGCACCGAAACCGAGGCCGAGGGCGGCAAACGGGATGAGTTTCAGGAGCGCGCGCCAGTCGGCGTGGCGGCGGTAGCTCACGAGCGCGAACACGTCGCCGACCATGAGCAGCAGGAGGAGCGCGCCGGTCGACGCCTTCGCGGGCAGCACCGCCGCGAAGATGGCGATCGAGATCGTGTTGATGCCCGGTAGCGCCGTCTTCGAGACGCCGACGAGCATTGCCGCGAGAAGCAGCAGCACCCAGGAGTGGGCGGCAAGCTCAAATGCGGGCGAGGTCATGCGCCCAACCCTATCGACGAACCGGGAGCAGCCGAGCGGGCTAGCGGGTGAGCTGTTCGGCGAGCGCGAGGAGCTGGGCCTCGCTGCCCGGCCTGCCGATGAGCTGCACGCCGTGGGGCAGGCCGGCGGCGTCGGTCGTGATGGGAACGGCGATTGCCGGGAGGCCCGCGACGTTCACCATCGACGTGAACGGCGTGAATTGGCACTGGGCCGCGTAATCCTCGGCCGGAGCAAGTGAGCTGAACGCGCCGATAAGGGGCGGCGCGGCCGCGAGCCCCGGGGTCAACACGATGTCGGTCTGCCCCCACATCTCTCGCGCTTCCCTCCCGAAGCCGCGCAGGCGCGCCGCGCTCTCGCGGTGCTGGGGGAGCGTTCGTGCGAGCGCCCGCCCGCGCATCTCGCGGGTGATCGGTGCGAGCCTCTCGGCCTGGGTCTCGGTCATCTCAATGAGTGAGAGGCTCGCGATCCACCCCTTTGAAAAGAAGTCGAAGTACTCGGGGTCGTAGCGGAAATCGGCGGCGTCAACGCGGTGGCCGAGACTCGCGAGGCGCTCGGCGGCAAGTTCGTATGCGCGCAGCGCGTCGGGGGAGAGCGTGACGTCTATCGCGGATTCGAAGGGCGACGCGGTGCTCGCGGCGACCGTGAGGCCTGCGACCTCGCTGGCACGGAGTACCGCGCGCTCGTGATCGCCGGTGGGCCGCGTGCTGGCCGAGACCGGCGCGGTCATGGCGTCCATGAGGATCGCGGCGTCGAGCGGGGTGTGGGCGAGCGGCCCGGAGACCGTGAGGATCGGAGCACCGAAGCTGTCTTCGTAGCCGTTCACGACGTCGCCAGGTACCGCGCCGAGGCCCGGCTTCAGGCCGATAAGGCCGCAGGCGAGCGCGGGGATGCGGATCGAGCCGCCGCCGTCGCTGCCAGGCGCAACGGGGAGCAGGCCGGCGGCGACAGCCGCCGCGGATCCACCGCTGGACCCACCGGGGGTGCGCCCGGGGGCGAGCGGGTTGCGGGCCGGGGGCGCGAGGAGATTCTCTGAGTAGCAGTTGAGGCCGAACTCTGGCACCTGGGTCTTGCCGAGCGATACGGTGCCGGCGGTGCGGAGCGCGGCGACGACGGGGTGGTCTGCATCGGCGACGCGTGGCGGCTGCGCGAGTGTGCCGAACGTGGTGACGGTGCCCGCGACATCGACAATGTCTTTGTGCGCGAGGGGCATGCCGAGGAGGGGTGGGGAGCTCGGGTCGCTCTGAGCGTTGGCCCGGCGCGCGTCTGCGGCCCTGGCTTCCGCAAGCGCGCTTTCGGCGGTCACGGTGAGGAACGAGCCGAGGTCTTCCCGGTCGGCGATGCGGGCGAGGAAGTGCTCTGCGGCTTCTACGGCGCTCACCTCGCCATCGCGCAGAGCGCCGCGCAGAGCGGCGGCGGAAGCGAACGGTCCGGTGGAAGTCGCGACGATGCCCATGAAGTTGATAGTACGCGTACGGGCGGCTACCGGACAGTGAGGAGGTACTCGTAGCCCGTTTCGGTGCGCCACACCGACAGCGCGTACTGGCGCGTGTGCTCGGGCCCCTCGAGCGTCGCCTCAACACCCGTGTGCAGGTCGCCCGGGGTCGAGGCAATCGCGACGTTTGCCTTCGGTGTCACAATCCCTGCGATGAGCACATCGTCCTCAGTCGTAAGCGCGTATACGGTGGCCTCGTCTTCCGTGACCTCGAGGATGCGCAGGGTGTCGGGTTTCGGGGTGTCGTTCATGAGCACGCCCGCGAGCAGGCCCGGCGTAGCTTCGATGCGTTCCTTGAGCGTCTCGGTCGCGGTGTCCATGGAGGCCGCGGCAGCCCGGGTTGCGATGTCGTGGCCGAGCTGGATCGAGAGCCCGCCCGCAAGCGCGAGTGCGCCAAGCACCCCCGCGGTCATTGCCGTTGCCGGCCCAGTGCGGCGCCGGGGTCTGGGGCTCGTCTGAGCCTCCGGGCGCTGAGTCATTGCTTCGCTGTGAACGTGTGGTCGTAGGTGGGGCCCGTGCGCCGCACCGTCAGCTCGTAGTTGTGGGGCGTATCGTCTACCCGGATCATGGCGTCCATCCACACCCGGGTCTTGTCGGCGGGGGCAACGCCCGTGGTGCCGCCGCCTGGCGGCACGAAGATGCCCGCTCCCAGAGAATCGTTCGTCGTGCGGAAACCGAAGGCGATAGCCCCGTCGTCTGCGCGCTCGAGCACAACCGCAGTTTCGGGGCGGAGTTCGCCGACGTCTTCAATCACTTCTTGTGGCGCGAAAGACCGCTCGATGAGCGCGAGCACGTTGGCCGGGACCGGCTCGAGCTTCGGGGGTGCGGCCGTGACGACCTGCACGACGAAGGTGATGAGGAGCGCGAGCGTGCCGAGGATCGCGAGGGCCATCGTGCTTGCCGGGGCGATGCGGCGCCGGGCGTCTTGAGGTGTCGACACTGTCACTCCTTTGTGTGGCGGTAGGGCCATCGTAGCCCGGGTGCTCGGGGGTTGGGGGTGGATAGGCCGCCGCTTCCGTTTGGGGCCGCCGCTTCCGTCTGCGATCGACCAAAGGTATGTCCATACTCGCGGGCTGCCGCATGTCTTGTGCAGAAAACATACGCTGCGACGGCCGGGTGGTGGGCGGTGGGTGGTAGATGGTGGGTGGAGTGCTGGGGCCGTTTCCCGCGATGGGTCAAGCGCAACCTTGTTGCGAACCGTTCTCACATGCGCATAGAATGAGATCCGTTCTCATTTAGAAAGATGCTCATGTCACGTACTCCCTCGCTCCGCCGTTCCGCTCTCGCCGCCTCTGCGCTCGCCGCAGCGCTCGCCCTGAGCGCCTGCAGCCCCGCAGCTGGCAGTGGAGGCAGCGGTGGGAGCGACAGCGGTGAGGGGCTCACCGTGGTTGCGACCACGACGCAGCTCGCCGACTTTGCGCACCAGATCGGTGGCGACGACATCTCGCTCACCGGCCTGCTGCAGCCGGGGGCCTCAGCCCACCACTTCGACCCGTCACCGAAAGAGCTCGTCGCGCTGAGCCAGGCCGACGTGCTCATCATGAACGGTGCCGAGCTTGAGGGGTTCATCGACTCGGCAATCGAAGCGTCGGGGTTCAAGGGAACGCTGATCACCGCCGCTGATGGGATCGACCTCGCCGAGGCAAAGGAGATCACCGCCGAGGGCGAGCTTGAGGCCGAAACGGGCGAGGCACCAGATCACGCGGGTCACGATCACGCTGACCACGCCGACCATGACCACGCCGATCATGACCACGAGGGCGAAAGCACCGCTGCGCAGGCTGAAGAGGCGGAGCACGAGGGCCACGACCACGGTCACGAGGGTGATGAGCACGACCACGACCACGGCGACCTGAACCCGCACATCTGGACATCGCCCCGGTACGCCGAGGGCATGGCTGCCGAGGTTGCTCGCGGCCTCGCGCAGGCCGACCCCGCGCACGCGGCCGACTACCAGAAGCGCGCAGCCGACTACGAGGAGCAGTTGCACACCCTCGACGGCTGGGTGGCTGAGCAGTTCGAACGGGTTCCGGCAGCCGATCGCGTACTTGTGAGCGGGCACGACTCGCTCAGGTACTTCCTGCACGACTACAACATCGCCTACGCGGGCGCGATCATGCCGAGCTTCGAAGACAACGCAGAACCGAGCGCCGCCGAGCTCGATGCGCTCAGCGCGAAGATCAAGGAACGCGGTGTGAAGGCGATCTTCGTCGAGTCTTCGATGAGCCCGAAGCTTGCGAAGACGATCGCCCGCGAGACCGGGATCACGGTCGTCGACGGTGACGCGCTCTACGCCGATTCGCTCGGCACGGCTGACAGCGGCGCGGAAACCTACATTGATGCGACGCTGCACAACACGCGCGTTATTCTCGAAGCTTGGGGTGTGACGCCGGGCCCCGTTCCGAACGGCTTGGGAGAGAACTCATGAGCGACGACGCACACACCGCACTCGAGCTCACGGGTGCCGCCTTCGGCTATGGCGGGGAGACGCGCGTCGAAGATCTGACGCTCCGCGTGCCCGCGGGAGCAGCCGTCGCGCTCATCGGGCCCAACGGGTCGGGCAAATCGACCCTGCTTCGCGGAATCCTCGGTCTCGCAGACCTGACCGCTGGCTCCGTGAGAGTGCTCGGCTCCTCGCCCGAGGCGGCGCGCCGCAGCGTCGGCACGCTCCCGCAGTCTGACGCGCGAGATACGAGCCTGCCCGTTACCGTGCGCACAGTCGTCAGCATGGGCCTGTACCGCGAGGTCGGCGCCTTCGGCAGAATCGGCAAGGCCGGGCGCGACGCAATCGCGAGCGCAATTCGCCTCGTGGGGCTTGAGGCGTTCGCCGGCCGCATCTTCGGCGAGCTTTCGGGGGGCCAGCAGCAGCGCGCAATCCTCGCGCGCGCACTCGTCTCGAACCCGCGCCTCCTGCTGCTCGACGAGCCGTTCAACGGCCTCGACCGCGAGAACCGCGAGATGCTGCTCGACCTCGTGGCACGCCAGCGGGAAGAGCACCGCACGGTCATCGTGTCGACTCACGACCTCGAGATCGCCAAGGCAGCCTGCACACATGTGTTGCTGCTCGCCAGCGGGCACGAGCCCGGTGAGCCCGGCCACCCGGCGGCGTTCGGCACACTCGAGGATGCGCTGACGCTCGATGCGGTGCAGCACGCCTTCCATGACTCCACTGTTGAGCTCGATCAGCACACGGTCACGACGACGCGAGAGGTCGACGCGCCGTGAGCGGGTGGCTCGCGCAGGCAGCCCCGGGGCTCGCGAGTATCTTCGCGCTCCCTTTCATGCAGCGTGCGCTCATCGCGATCGCCGTGCTCGCGATCGCTGCGGCGGTCGTCGGGGTGTTTATCAACTTCCGAGAGCTCGAATTCGTGAGCGATGGGCTCGTGCATGCGGTCTTCCCGGGCCTCGTCATTGGCTCGGTCGTTGGTGGCACCGCCGGGCTGCTGCCCGGCGCCGTCGGCGCGGCCCTCGCCGCCGCGCTGCTGTTCACGCTGCTCGGCCGCTCCGGGTCCCGGAGCTCAGGCAACATCGCCGCCCGTGACGCCGGTATCGCGGTTGTGCTCACCGGGCTGTTCAGCCTCGGGATCGTGCTTGTCTCGCGGGGTGACAGCTACGTTTCGCAGTTGCAGGAGCTCCTGTTCGGGCGGATCCTCACGGTGACCGAGGCGCAACTCACGCAGATCGCCGTCGTGGCGGTCATCGCGATCGCGATCGTGCTCGTCACGCGCCGCGCGCAACTGTACCGGGCGTTCGACCCCGCTGGCTTCGAGGCCGCAGGCTTCAGCGCGTTTCGCACCGATCTTGCGCTGAACGTCGCCGTTGCGCTGCTCGTCGTCGCCGGCGTGCAGGCCCTGGGGGTGCTCATGGTTGTCGCGATCCTCGTCGTTCCCGTGGCAGTTGCGAGGCTCGTCACCCGGAAGCTGTGGCTGCTCGCTCCCGTCGCGGCGCTCGTGACCCTTGCCGCTGGGATTGCGGGCCTGTGGGGCTCCTTCGAGTGGTCACTCCGCGGCTCCGTCTCTGCGTCGCCCGGCGCGCTCATCGTGCTCGCGCTTGTCGCGCTCTACGGCGTCGCAGTCGCGGGCTCGGTGTCCGTGCACGGTGCGAAGCGAGCCCGCGCTCGTCGGATCGCGGCGGCCGCACCCCCGGTGCCGAACCTGAACGCGGGGGTGTGCCCATGAGCTACTTTGCAATGGCGGCGCTCGAACTCGTGCTGCTTGGCCTGCTCGCGGGCGTAGCCGGCACGGTCATTGTGTTCCGCGGCCGCTCGTTCTTCGCGATCGCGCTGAGCCACGCGACATTCCCCGGCGGCGTAATCTTTGCCCTCGCTGGGTGGAACCTGCTCATCGGGCAGGCGCTATTCGCCGCGCTACTCGTGCTGCTCATGGGCTGGCTGTCTCGCGTACCGAGGCAGGGCGGCCAGGTCTCGAGCGGGATAGTGCTCGCGCTGGGGTTCGCGCTTGGCGCGCTCCTGTCGAGCGCGAACCCCGGGCTTGGCGTGCCTGTCGACGCCCTGCTCGTCGGGTCACCGCTGAGCGTGACGTTCGTCGACATCTCGGCGACCGCCGCGGTGCTCGTCGCCTCGCTCGTCGCGCTTGCGGTTTTTGGCAGGCGGATCCTCTTCCACACGTTTGACCCTGCCGGGTTCACGGCAGCGGGCTTCCGCTCAGGCCCCGTGGAGTTCGTCGTCGTTGGCATCATCGCGGCATCTGTCGTCGTCTCGATGCCGGCGGTGGGAGCGATCTTGGGTGTCGCGATCCTGATCGCCCCCGCCGCCGCGGCTCGGCTGCTCGCCCCGACGATCGCGTGGGTGCCGCCGATCGCGGCTGCGCTCGGCGTCGCGAGCGGGCTGCTCGGGCTGTGGGCGTCGCGCGAGTGGAATATCGCTGCCGGTGGCTCGATCGGCCTCGCCGCGGCCGCGATCTACGTGCTCGCGCTGGTGGCTCCGGCGCTCCTCAGACGACGCTCGAAGCCGCTCTCCGCTACCGTAGAGAGGAAGAGTCCTGCTGCAGTGATCACGGGAGGTGAGTGATGCAGCCGAAGCGAAATACCTGGCAGCGCGAGGCGGTGCGCGTCGAACTCGTTGACGCGCCCGGATTCGTGAGCGCCCAAGAGCTCCACAGGCGACTCAAAGAGGGCGGCTCCACTGTCGGCCTCGCGACCGTCTACCGTGCGCTCGCGCACCTCGCGGAGGTCGGTGACGCCGATTCCCTGCAGTCACCCGAGGGCGAGACCCTGTTCAGGTCGTGCGAGACCTCGGCCCACCACCACCACCTCGTGTGCCGCCGCTGCGGCGAGACCCGCGAGCTTGCCGCGACCGTCGTCGAAGAGTGGGCGGGCCGCGTCGGCGCCGAGCACGGCTTCACCGAGATCGGCCACGTTGTCGACCTGTTCGGGCTGTGCCCGGAGTGCTCGGCGGGGCAGGGCGCCTGAGTCTGCCTGTTGCCCTAGCCGCGCGGAGCGATCGTCACGAACTCCGGGTACTTCGCCGTGCGACCATCGCCGCTTGAGCGGCCGGTCAGCCTCCGCCCGATCCAGGGCAGCACGTGCTCGCGGGTGTACCGGAGCTGATCGCGCGCTGTCGGCGCCGCCTTCGGTGGGGCAGTGGTGACCCAGTCGGCGGGAGCCTCATAGCCGAGGGCGCCGAGCACGTTCGCGGCGACCCGGTGATGACCGACGGGGGCAAGGTGGAGGCGATCGATGGACCAATACTGGCTTCCCGCGAGTTCGGTGTCGCCCCAGTTATTCGAGAACCTGACGCCGAGGCGGGCGGCGACGGCTCCCGCCGCCTCCGTGAGCTCGCTCCCCTTCCGGCTGACGCTGCCGCCCGAGGGGAGCCCGCCGGTCGGGTTCGCGCCGGCGAGCAGCAGCGGCTCGATCCCTGCCTGCTGGATGCGCGAGAGCGCGCCCTCGGTCGCGGCGATGATCGATGCCATATCGGTGCCGGGCCGCAGCATGTCGTTGCCGCCGCCGTTGAAGCTCAAGAGGGTCGGGCCGAGCGCAATGGCGGGCTCGAGCTGCTCAGCAAGGATCGGCGCGAGGAGCCTGCCGCGGATCGCGAGGTTCGCGTACTCGATGGGCTCGCCGGTCGCGTCTGCCAGGCCCTGCGCGACGAGGTCGGCCCACCCGCGCACGCTGCCGTCTGGCTGTTCGTCGCCGACGCCCTCGGTGAAGCTGTCTCCAATAGCGACGAAACGAATGGCTGCCATGGCCCCAGCCTACGCCCGGTTCGGGGCCCAGCGCCCGGGCGGGATCGCGGCGGGCAGGATCAGATTCTGGCACATCGCTTGACCTTGACGTAACGTCAACTTTTAACGTGTTGTACGAGCGCACAGGGTGTGCGACTCAGGCGCAGGAAGGAGCGGTCGTGGAGTATTCGATCCAGGAGATCGCGCGCGCAGCGGGCACGACCTCGCGCACGCTGCGGCACTACGACGCGCTCGGGCTCGTCAGGCCGTCGCGCGTTGGGCACAACGGATATCGCTTTTACGACGACCGCGCGCTCGTGCGGTTGCAGCGCGTGCTGCTGCTCCGGGAACTGGGCCTCGGGCTCGACCGAATAGCAGATGTGCTCGCGGCGCAGGACGCGGGGTCGGGCGAGCGATCGCCCGAGATCGCAGAGGCCCGGGTGCTTGCTGCCCACCTCGAACTGCTCACGCAGGAGCGGGATCGGGTCGACCGCCAGATCGGTGCCGTTAGGCGAACGATCGCTGCGCTCACCACACAACACGAAGGGAACGGGCTCATGGCAGCCAATATGTTTGACGGATTCGACCACACCAAGCACAAGGACGAGGTGATCGAGCGCTGGGGCGAGAACGCCTACGCAGAGAGCGACCGCTGGTGGCGTGGGCTCGGCGACGAGGGGCAGCGCGTCTGGAAGGAGCGGGTGCAGGCGCTCAACGCCGACTGGGTCGCCGCGGCGGCCGACGGCGTGGACCCAGCCTCTGAGCGGGCCCAGCAGCTTGCTGCCCGCCACGTCGAGTGGCTTCGCGGGGTGCCCGGCGCGCCGACAAGCGACGCGTTCCTCCCGTACGTTCGGGGGCTCGCGGAGATGTACGTTGCCGACGAACGGTTCGCCGCGAACTACGGCGGGGTGGCTGGCGCGACGCTCGTGCGCGACGCGCTGCAGGTGTGTGCCGGCGGCGCTGAGTAGCCGGTTAGACCGTCGCGGGTCGCCCGTCTCGCACGTCGTCGATGCGCTGCTGCTGCTCGGGGGTGCGTGCGAGCGGCGGCACGACCTCCTGCTGCTCGTTCACGATGACAACGTCGTGGTCCACGTGATCGACCATCGCGTGGACGGCGTCGATGAAGTCCCGCTTGCGGATCGCTTCGAGCACGCGCTGGTGGTCGCGCTCCATCTCAGCTCCCGTAGCGACGTTCGCGAGGCGACCGCGGTGCTGAGGGGTGCGCAGCTGGTCGTTGATGCCGGCGTAGAGCGCGGCGAGCAGCCTGTTCTTCGCTGCGTCGAAGATCAGCCGGTGGAAGCGGCTGTCGAACGCGCCGTCACCGGAGTCCGTCAGACTGAGCACGGGGCAGCGCGAGCAGCCGACCTCTTCGATCGTTGCCTGTTCGAGCGCGGCGAGGTCTTCGTCTGAGCGGTGCAGGGCGGCCTGCTGGGCGGCCTCGATCTCGAGGGCGCGTCGGTAGCTCAGGATCTCTTCGAGGGAGAAGTCAGCCAGAAATTCGTCGAGCAGGGAGCTCGTCGGCGACGCGGAGCGCACGAAGGTGCCGCGGCCCGGGGCCGTCTCGAGCATGCCCATGCTTGCGAGCGAGCGCACTGCCTCGCGCACTGTCGAGCGGCCGACGCCCATCTGGTCGGCGAGCTCTGGCTCGATCGGGATTCGCTCGCCAACCGCCCACTCGCCTGTCGAGATCTTGCGGCGAAGGTAGGAGAGCGCACCACGTGCGCGCTCGGAGCCGGTCGTGACTGCCATGCTGCACTCCAATCCGCATCACTGCTGCGTCGCTGATATTCAGCCCAGTCTATCGGGTGGCAGCTATCCAGAACGTGTGTTCCCGGGTAGCGTAGCGAGCATGACAAGTCACCCGAGTCGCGGCGCGCTGAACCCGTACGCCGGGATGCCGGAGAAACCAGGGTTCACCCTCGCAAGCACCGACATTCAGGACGGCGAGCCGCTGCCCGCCGAGCTGTACGGCGAAGGCGCTGGCGGGTCGAATCGCTCGCCTCAACTGAGCTGGTCGGGCTTCCCCGCCGAGACCAAGAGCTTCGCCGTGACCTGCTTCGACCCCGACGCACCCACGGGCTCGGGTTTCTGGCACTGGGCGGTCGCGAACATCCCGGCGAGTGTCACCGACCTGCCCGCAGGTGCCGGGGCCGCTGGCGGCGCGCTGCTTCCCGAGGGCGCGATCACGATGCCGAACGAGCAGCGCGAGCCCGCGTTTGTCGGGGCGGGGCCGCCCGAGGGCACCGGAGTGCACCATTACTGGTTCGTCGTGCATGCGCTCGACGTCGAGCACATCGACATTGACCCGCAGGCGACGCCCGCCGTGCTCGGCTTCATGATGCGCGACGCGGTGCTCGCCCGGGCGATCATCGTCGCGACGGGCGAGTTCGGCGGCGCAGCGTAGGGGCTTTACCGCGGCCAGCTCAGTGGGTGGCCACCTGCGGTCTCGCTCCAGCCGCAAGATCTGTGATCTGCAGAAGGTATGCCCGCCAAACAGGCGGGCGGCATTCGAACTGCAGATCACAGTTCTTCGGCGCAGGGAGCATGGGGCGCAGAATTGCAGAACTGCATCCGGCCTGTTTAGCTAGGCGGCTGGCGCGCCCAGGTTCGTGACCGAGTCGGCGTAGCCGCGCATGAGGTTGAGCGCGATGTCGCGGCTGATCTGCGGATCCCTCGCGACGATTCGATACCCCAGGTAGTCCTCCATCGACATGAGAGTCATCGCGATCTCGTGCGCGTCCTGCCGCAGCCGAAACGCGCCGCGTGCCTCGCCGTCCGCGAGCACCGAAGCGTAGAGCCCGACCTGGCGGTGGTAGATGGACTGCACGTCGGAGCGGTTCTGGAGGTTGAAGCCAGCGTCGAGAATAGCCATCCAGATGACCCGCCACTCGGCGTCCTCTGGCCCGGTCGGTAGCCCCGCGCTGATGAGCTGTTCGAGCCGCACCGCGGGGTCAGAGTGCTCCGCAAGGAGTGCGAGCCTGTCGTGATAGAAGCGCTTGTCCGAGCGCTGCGCAAGCTCAGCGATGAGCGTTTCGATGTCGGGGTAGTAGTACCTGACCGCGTTCGCGGTGACCCCGAGAGTCGCGGCAATCTCGGGAATGGTGATCTGGGCCAGGTCTGATCGCCCGACGAGCGTGATCGCCGCCTGATGGATGTCTTCACGGCGTTGGGCCTGGGTGTTCGGTCGCGCCACCTGGCTCCTCCCATTCAGACGACAGTGTTGCCCCCAGCGTAGCGAGAAGCGGGGCGGTTTCCGGCTACCCCTTGCGTTTCTGCCCGCAAAGGCTCATTATTTTCCTATAGTGCAAATAACTTGAGGATGAGTACATGCGAGCACGCGACCTTGGCATCACGATCGGGAAGAACCCGACCGGCCCACGAAACTCGATCACTGACGTCCCGGGCGTGACGGTTGGGATGGTGACGCTCGGTGGCGTACAACAGCCGGGGGAGCCGTCAGCGGTCAACACCGGAGTCACCGTCATCGTTCCGCATGACGTCATCTGGGACGAGCCCGTGTTCGCGGGCACCCACCGCCTCAACGGCAGCGGCGAGATGACGGGGCTCGAGTGGGTGCGCGAGTCTGGCGAACTCACCTCGCCAATCGCGCTCACTAACACCCACAGCCTCGGGGTCGTGCGCGACGCGCTCGTGAAAGAGCAGGTAGCAAAGCGGGGCCCCGGCAGCTATTGGTGTCTCCCTGTCGTCGCCGAAACCTACGACGGGCAGCTCAACGAGATCAACGGTCACCACGTGACCGAGGAGCACCTGTTTGAGGCGCTCCGCAGCGCGACGTCGGAGCTCCCAGCTGAGGGCAACACCGGCGGCGGGACGGGGATGATCTGCCACGAGTTCAAGGGAGGCTCCGGCACGTCCTCGCGGACCATCGAGACGTCGGCGGGTACCTTCACGCTGGGAGTGTTCGTGCAGGCCAACCACGGCAGGCGCGAACGGCTCAGCGTGAACGGCGTGCCCGTCGGCGCCATCATCGGCGCGGATGCGGTGCCCCTGCCGGAGACGCCGCGGCACTACGAACCAGGATCAGGGTCCATCGTCGTTGTCGTCGCGACCGACGCCCCGTTCCTCCCTCACCAGCTGGACCGGCTCGCGCAGCGCGCCGCGCTTGGGGTCGGCAAGATGGGTGGTGCCGGCGAGCAGTACAGCGGCGACCTGATGATCGCATTCTCGACGGGCAATCGCGGTATCCCGCCGTACGCCTGGGACGAGAACGCGGCGACCGAGCGCGCCAAGATCGACGTCTCGATGATGGCACCGCAACTCATGACGGCCTTCTTTGACCTGGTTATTGAGGCGACGGAGGAGGCGATCCTCAACTGCATGGTGGCCGCGAACACCCTCACCGGCCCGTTCGGGGTCACCGCCCATGCGGTCGACCACGACATGCTCAAGCGGGCCATGTCCGCGGGGCCGTTGGCAGACGGCCACTAACCCAACGATTCACTTCCCAGCGACAAAGGAGCCGCTATGAGTCACACGAAGCAACCAGAGCAACCGCAACGACTGCAGGGACGCCTCGGCACAGCCGGGATCGTTTTCATGGTCGTCGCGGCCGCCGCGCCACTCACCGTCATCGGTGGCAACATGCCGCTCGGCATCGGTCTCGGGAACGGCGCGGGCGCGCCCGTCGGGTTCCTCATCGCGGCACTGCTGCTGTTGGTGTTCTCGATCGGGTTTGTCGCGATGACTCCGCACGTGAAGCAGGCGGGCGCGTTCTTCTCGTACGTCACGCTCGGACTTGGCAAACGGCCGGGGATGGGCATCGCGGTCGTCGCTCTCGTCGCCTACACCGCCATCCAGGCAGGGATTTACGGATACATCGGCTGGGCTATCGACGACACGATTAGGTTCTACGGCGGCCCCAGCATTCCGTGGCCGCTGTACTCGCTCGTGACGTTGCTCATCGTTGCGTTCCTGGGGTACCGGCACATCAACCTGAGCGCGAAGGTGCTCGGCATCGCCCTCGTGGCGGAGATCAGCATCGTCGTGCTCCTTGACCTCGCGATCATCGTCCAGCCCGGCCCCGCGGGCATCACCTTCGAATCGTTCGCGCCGAGCACGTTCCTCAACGGGGCGATCAGCGTCGCGATCCTGTTTGCGCTCACCGGCTTCATCGGCTTCGAGTCGACCGCGGTGTTCCGCGACGAAGCGCGAAACCCCGAACGGACTGTGCCGAGGGCCACGTACATCTCGGTGCTCATTATCGGCGGCTTCTACGCCTTCACCTGCTGGGCGTTCGTCGTGGCGATCGGGCCCGACTCGGTGCTTGACGTCGCCCAGCGCACCCTCGCCGGTGAGGGCAACATGCTGCTCGACACGACGAACGACTACCTCGGCCGCATCGGTCGCGACATCGTCAACGTGCTGCTGCTCACGAGTCTCTTTGCCTGCGTGCTCTCGTTCCACAACGTCATCGCGCGGTACCAGTTCGTGCTTGCGGGCCTCAAGGTCCTGCCGGCCCGCCTGGCGCAGATCCACCCGAAGCACGAGTCACCTTCGACCTCGTCGCTCGTGCAGTCTGGCACGGCGCTCGCCGTGCTTGCGGTGTTCGCGCTGTTTGGCGTCGACCCACTCGTCGGGGTCTTCGGCTCGATGGCGGGGGTCGCGACCGTCGGCATGACGATTCTGATGTTTACGACCTCCCTCGCGGTGATTGTGTACTTTGCGCGCAACCCCGAGCACCGTCGGGGCCGCACCTGGCGCACGCTGGTCTTCCCCGCGCTCGCCTGCGTCGGGCTCATCGGGGCGATGGTTCTCGTGCTCTCGAACTTCACGCTCGTGACGAGCAGCGGCGTCGGGTTGAGCACGATGCTCGCGTTCATCCCGTTCGTTGCCTTCATCGTGGGCTGGATCATCGGTACGAAGAAGCGGGCGATCCTGCCCGGGTAGGCCGGGGTTCTGCCGCCCCCGTTCGGTATGCAATCGACGTTGGCTATGCCGGCAGACCGGACGGGGAGGCATTTCTAACGTTGATCTGCGACAGAAGCGGTGCAGGCGTGGCGCAAGCGGTGGTGGGCGGCTCTCCGCGGTGCGTAGGATTGACGCAGCCTCTTTGAAAGCGAGTTCCCTCATGTCAGTGTCGATCCGTTCTGGGTTCGAGAGCATCCCCTCCTACCGCGCAGGAAAGCCCGCGCAGCTCGGCCCGGACGGCCTGAGCGCGAAGCTCTCGTCGAACGAGAACCCGTACGACCCGCTGCCGTCGGTGCTCGACGCGCTCGCCGCAGCCCTCCCGGCGTCGGTGAACCGCTACCCGAGCATCGCGGCCCCCGAGCTCACGGCCGCACTCGCGGCAAGACTCGACGTGGCACCCGAGAACATCGCGTTCGGCGCGGGTTCGGTCGAGGTGGCTTCCCAGCTCATCCACGCGCTCGCGGGGGCTGGCGACGAGGTGATGTACGCGTGGCGGTCGTTTGAGGCGTACCCGATCCTCGTTCAGCTCGCGGGCGCAACGCCCGTGCAGGTGCCGCTCACGGCCGACGGTGGCCACGACCTGCCCGCCATGGCCGATGCGATCACCGACCGCACGAAGCTCATCTTCGTCTGCAACCCGAACAACCCGACGGGCACGACCGTCACTCAGGCCGCCGTCGAAGCGTTCATGCAGCAGGTCCCCGAGAACGTGCTCGTCGTGCTCGACGAGGCTTACGTGCACTTCAATGTCGACGCTGATTCGGCGGTCGGCCTCGACTTCTTCAAGCGCTACCCGAACGTCGCCGTGCTGCACACATTCTCGAAGGCGTACGGCCTCGCCGGGCTCCGCGTTGGTTACGCCGTCGCGCAGCCCGAGGTCGCCGACGCGCTGCGTAAGGCGGCCGTACCGTTCGCACTCAGCGCCCTGGCGCAGGCTGGCGGAGTCGCCTCCCTCGCCGCGGAAGACGAGCTGCAGGAGCGCATCGACGTGCTCGTCACCGAGCGCGAGCGCATGACGACCGAGCTTCGTGCGGCGGGGCTGCCCGTGCTCGACTCGCAGGCGAACTTTGTGTGGATTCCCGCGGGCGCCGCGAGCGACGCGATCGCAGAAGTCTTCGCGAAGCGCGGAGTTTCGGTACGCTGCTTCTCAGGTGATGGGATTCGCATCTCCATCGGTGCGCGTCATGAGAATGACGCGGTGATCGAGGTCTCTGCGGCTGCGGCAACGCTGCTGTAGGGGCTACTCTCGGCTTTCACGCCGGAGCAGACGAGCATGAACACTACACAGTAGGAGGCGCGAATTGATTGGCGCAATCGAAGTTGGACTTCTATACGGCATTTTCGCCCTCGGGGTGTACCTCACCTTTCGCGTGCTCAACTTTCCCGACCTCACGGTTGACGGCAGCCTGACGACGGGCGCCGCGACCGCGGCCGCGCTCATCCACGCCGGGCAAAGCCCACTGCTCGCGACGCTCGCGGGCGGCGTGACGGGCATGATCGCGGGCGCGGTCACCGGGATCCTGCACACGAAGGGCAAGATCGACGGGCTCCTTGCCGGGATCCTGACCATGATTGCGCTGTGGTCGATCAACCTGCGCATCATGGGGAAGTCGAATTTGCCGTTCCTCCGCGAGGAGACCCTCATCAGCCCGCTGCGCGAGGCTGGCTGGATGGGCAAGACCTGGTACGTCGTGCTCATCTTCCTCGTCGTCGTATTCGCGATCAAGCTGCTCGTCGACTGGTTCCTGTCGACCGACCTCGGCCTCGCGATCCAGGCGACGGGCAACAACGAGCAGATGATCCGTTCGTTCGGCGTGAACACCGACGGCATGAAGATTCTGACCCTGTCGATCTCGAACGGGCTCGTCGGGCTCGCCGGGGCGCTCATCGCGCAGTACAACGGTGTTGCAGACATCAGCATGGGCATCGGCGTGATCCTCGTTGGCCTCGCCTCCGTGATTCTCGGCCAGGCGCTCCTTGGCCAGCGCTGGATCTGGCTTGCCACCCTCGCGGTCGTCGTTGGCGCCGTGCTCTACCGCATCATCATCTTCGGCGCTCTGCGCATCGGGTTTAACCAAGATGACATGAAGCTCATGACGGCGCTCCTCGTGATCGCGGCGCTGCTGTTGCCGCGCTGGGGCTTCCTCAAGCGCATTCCGTCGTTCAAGAACCGGGGCAACAGGCGGCCCGAACCGACACCCCAGCCCGCCGCGGCGACCACGACGGGAGCATAATCGTGCTGAGCATCTCCAAGATTTCAAAGACGTTCTTCGCGGGCACCGTCAACGAACGCCGCGCGCTCGTGGACCTGAACCTCGAGCTCGCAGAGGGCGACTTCGTCACCGTGATCGGCTCGAATGGCGCCGGCAAGTCGACGCTGCTCAACACGATCTCGGGCCGCTACTTCGCCGACGCGGGCTCAATTAGCATCGACGGCTCGCCGGTGTCGAAGCTGAAGGAATTCAAGCGGGCGCGCTTCGTCGGCCGTGTGTTCCAGGACCCGATGGCGGGCACCGCGCCCGACCTGACGATCGAGCAGAACCTTGCGCTCGCTCTGCAGCGCGGCAAGCGTCGCGGCCTGCGCCGGGGCATTACGAAGGCGCGCCGGGCGGAGTTTGCCCGCGAGCTCGAGTCGCTCGAGCTTGGCCTCGAGAACCGTCTCAGCGCGAAGGTGGGTCTGCTCTCGGGCGGCCAGCGCCAGGCGCTGTCGCTGCTCATGGCGGGGTTCACGCAGCCGCGCATCCTGCTGCTTGACGAGCACACCGCCGCGCTCGACCCGCAGCGCGCCGCGCTCGTGACCGACCTCACCGAGCGCATCGTCGCGGAGGGGAACCTCACGACGCTCATGGTGACGCACAACATGGAGCAGGCGCTCAAGCTCGGCAACCGCCTCGTCATGATGCACGAGGGGCGGATCGTGTTCGAAGCAAGCGCCGAGGAGAAAGCGAAGCTCACCGTGCCGATGCTGCTCGCGGAGTTCGCGAAGATTAAGGGCGCAAGCTTCGACGACCGGGCGCTGCTGGCGTAGGGGCGCGCCGGCCCCGTCTCGTTTGCGTAACTGTTGCGCAGCTGTGGGCCGAGTTGCCGGGGGCCGTCGCGGTACGATGCTGGAAACGGCGGAGCCCTCGCCGTTTTCCCCTGCCGTTGCGGTGTTGCAGCGGCACACTCACGAAGGACCGTTTTACTATGCGACTGACCTCGTTCCGCCGCTCAGGCATCGCGCTCGCCGGCCTCGCCGCCGCAGCGCTCACGCTGAGCGCCTGCTCCAGCCCCGCCGCAACCGACTCGGGAGACGAGGCGAAGGCCTCGTACAAGATCGGTGTGAGCCAGTTCGTGCAGCACCCCGCGCTCGACGCAGCCACCGCCGGCTTCAAGCAGGCGTTTGACGACGCAGGCGTGAAGGTTGAGTGGGACGACCAGAACGCAAACGGCGACCAGGCAACCGCCGTCACTATCGCTCAGAACTTCGCCTCTTCTGACCTCGACCTCGTGCTCGCCGTCGCGACGCCGGCAGCGCAGACCGCGGCCCAGGCGATCACCGACAAGCCGATCCTCTTCACCGCCGTTACCGACGCTGTCGAAGGCCAGCTCGTTGAGTCGAACGAGAAGCCCGGCGGCAACGTCACCGGCACGAGCGACCTCGCGCCCTTCGACGAGCAGCTCGCGCTGCTCAAGGAGGTCGCCCCGGGCGCGAAGAAGGTCGGCATCGTCTACGCCTCGGGCGAGGTCAACTCGCAGGTGCAGGTCGATGCTGTGACCGAGGCTGCGGGCCCGCTCGGCCTCGAGGTCGTCACGAAGACCGTCACCACCGCGAACGACATCGCTGCGGCGACCGAGGCGCTCGGCGACGTCGACGCGATCTACGTGCCGACCGACAACATGGTCGTCGCGGGCATCGCCTCGCTCGTGCAGGTCGCTGAAGACAAGCAGATCCCTGTCATCGGTGCCGAGGCCGGTACCGTCGAGGGCGGCGCGGTCATCACGCTCGGCATCGACTACACGAAGCTTGGCTACCAGACCGGCGAGATGGCACTCAAGGTGCTTGAGGGTGCTGACCCCGCGACCATGCCCGTCGAGGTCTCGAACGAGTTCGCGTACGTCGTGAACGAAGACGCCGCGAAGCGGATGGGCGCAACCATCCCCGAGGCGATCCTCTCAGAGGCCGAGAAGGTCGAATAGCCCTTCCGGCAACGCAGCCCGAGAGCCCCGCCCGCCGAGAGGTGCGCGGGGCTCTCGCGTGTTCACGGGGTTTCGCGAGGAGGCCGCCCTAGAGTGGGGTCATGGGAGACGAGCAGGTGAACGCCGCGTCGGTATGGGAGTCTGTCACCGAGGCTGCAGAGCAGCGCGTGCGCGCCTGGGAGGCGGCGTCAGCCGGCAGCGAGACTGAGGGGGCCCGCCCAGAGGGCGGCGCGCGCGGCACGCTGCTCGGTGAGCTCGCGGCGAGCCCCGAGAGCCTCGATTTCACCCGCCACCTCATCGACTCACTCTTTGGCACATCCGACGCGTTCACCGCAGCGGTCGGGTTGCGCGGGGTGTCCAAGGGCGAGCTGCCCGAGGGCATGCCGACCCGTGACAGGCTGCTCCTGCGCGCGGGCGGTGTCGCGTCGCTCGGGCTGCCGTGGGTGGTGCGGCCGGCGGCGCGCAAGAACCTTCTCGCGCGCCTGCCAGGCGTGCTGCTCCAGCTGAAGCTCAGCGGCAAGATGTCGGCGCTCACCGAGACACTGCGGGAGGAGCGTGAGCGGGGCTACTCGGTGCTGCTCGCGCTTCACGGCGGTGCCGTGTTCGGCGAGCGGGGCGCGCGCACCGAGCTCGACCGGCTGCTCGCGCTCGTCGCTCACCCGACGGTGAAGGAGCTCGCCTTCGACCCGGCGCGCCTGGTGCCCGGGGCGACGGAGTGGACAATCGAGGCAGACCTCGCGCTGGTGGTCGAGCGGATCCGCCCCCTGCTGGAGGCCGCGCTCGAGCACGGGGTGCGACTCGTCGTTGAGCCGCGAGACACCGTGTGGGCGAAGCAGCTCGCCGAGCTGCTGACGCGCGCAATCGCGTGCGCGGAGCTCGACAGGCTCGAGATCGCCGTGCGGCTCTTTGCCGAGCTGCCCGAGGCCTGGGACACGTACGCCGCGATCCACCGGTTCGCGCGGCGCAGGGTGGCCGACGGCGGCGCGCCCGTCGAAGTCATCATTGGGCTCGGAGAAGTCGCGGCCGCTGAGCGGGTCGCCTCGATCCACAGCGGGCTGCCCGTCGCCGTGATCGAGGACGCGACGGAGCGCCTCGCCCAGCTACTCCGCCTCGCCGAGGTCGCGCTGCAGCCGAGCCGCGCATCGGTGCTGCGGCCCGTCATCGCGACGGAGGATCCGCTCGTTGCCGCGGCCGCGATCGCCGCCGCAGAGCGACTAGGATCCGGAAAGCTGTTCGCCCTTCAGCTCCGCAGCGGGCTCGCGACTGAGCTCGGGGCCAGGTTGCTCGTCGACGACGGGGTGCCCGATGTGCGGCTTCGACTGCCGGTCACGCCGAAGCGGGAGTACGCCGAGGCCGTCGGTTACCTCGTGAGCGTGCTCGCCGAGGCTGCCGCGGCTGAACCGGCGGCGGTCACCGCCGAGACGTTCGCGCGCGCGGTCGAGCTGGCGAGCGAGCCGGGCCCCGCGAGCCACCGCCAGCAGCAGCGCGCACGCGAGTGGGATCCCACGGAGCGCGACAGCGCGCTCTTTTACCGGGCCCCCGACGAGCCGGCGACCCACGACACAGGCGGGCTCACTGCCGCGGTGCTCGGGCTCGCGCGAAACGCGACGGGCGAGGTCGTGCTTGAGGAGGTGTCGCCCGAGCGCCCGATCCCGGTCGTGTCGAGCACGGGCTTCGCGAACGAACCGCCCACAGACGGCAGCATCCCCGCGAACCGTGAGTGGGCGCGGGGGCTGCTCCGCCGCGCCGGTGAGATCGCGCTGAGCGGTGAGCGGCTTGATGAGACGATCGCGTTGAGTCAGGCCGACCTTGACCCGGAGGCCGCCGTGCTGGCGGCCCGTGACGCAGGCGAGCGGTGGGCGGAGCTGCGGCACGAGGGCCGCGCGGTGAGGCTTCGCCGGGTCGCGCTCGCAACGGCGGCGGCGCGTGACAGGCTCATCACCGAGCTCGCGGCTGGAACGGGGGCCCCGTTCCCCGAGCTCGACGCGGCCGTGAACCACATCATCGACTCGGCGCGCTACGCCGGGCAGCTCGCCGACGGGCTCAGAGTTGTGCGTGGGGCGACGTTCGTTCCTGACAGGCTCGTGCTCGTCGTGGGTGACCACTCCGCGCCGCTCGCCGCACAGGCTGCCGCCGTGCTTGCGGTGCTCGGAAGCGGCGCCGGTGCCCTCTGGGCCGTGACTCCCGACGCCCACCGCGCCGCGACCGCGTGCGTTGAGGAGTGGGAAGTCGGCGGCCTCACCCCCGGGGCCGTCGGAACCGTGAGCGTCTCAGGCGATGAGTCCTTTGCCGCGCTCGGCGCGAGCCCGCACGTAGACCGCGCCGTTGTGCTCGGTGATCGCGCGCTCGGGCGGGCGCTCGCGCGGCACCGGCCCGACCTGCGAGTCGAGGGGCACTTCACGGCTCGCGGCTCGGTGCTCGTCACGCCCTCGGCCGAGCGTGAGCGGGCGATCTCCGATGTCATCGATTCGGCGTTCCGCGGTACGCAGACCTCGCTGGGCACGACCACGTCGGTCGTGCTGCTCGCGAGCGTGGCTCGCTCGCGCGGGTTCCGGTCGGCTCTCGCCGATGCCGTCGAACGGCTCCGTGTCGGCGACTCCGCACGTCCACTCGGCGAAGACCCCCTCGCCTTCGACATCGGCCCGCTCCCCGCGCCCCCGAGCGCGGCCGGCCGCGCGGCGCTCACCGAGCTCGGGTCGGGTGAGGAGTGGCTCGTTAAACCCGAACAGCTCGACGAGGACGGGCTCCTGTGGCGTCCGGGCGTCAGGCTCGGCGTCTCCCCGGGGTCGCCGTTCTGGGACGACGCCCGCGGGCTCCCCGTGATCGGGGTCAGCTCGGCGCAGCTGCTCGGAGACGCGGTCGCGCAGCAGAACTCTGCTGGGAGCGGGGCTGTCGCCGGGATCCAGTCGTGGGACGACGGCGAGGTGCGCTCGTGGCTCGCGGGCGTTGAGGCCGCCTCGCTCTCCGTCAACCGCCCGAGCAGTGCCGCCCGCGTCGAGCGGCAGCCCTTCGGCGGGTGGAACGACGCGGTCATGGGCCTCCCCGCGCTCGGCGGCGGCCCGCACTGGCTTGTCGCCCAGGGGTCGTGGGAGCGCCGCTCGGGGCAGCGGAGCGACACGCTGCACCTACGGGGCCTTGCACCCGAGGTCGCGCTACTCATCGAGGGTGTACAGCCTGCGCTCGCCTACGAAGAGTTCGACGAGCTGCGGCGCGCGGCGCTCGCAGACCAGCTCACCTGGCAGACCGACCTCGGCGCTATCGTCGACGGCATCGGTCTCGGTATCGAGCGGAACGCGCTGCGAACGGCGCCGGTCTCGGTGCACGTTCGGCTCGCGGAAGATGGGGCGCTCGCCGCGCTCACCAGGGTGCTCGCGGCCGCGCTGCTGGTGCGGGCGCCGATCACAGTGTCGAGCGGCGCGGTCCTGCCACCCGCGGTCGGGGAGTTGCTCGCATCGCAAGGGATCGAGGTCTCGCTCGAGCGTGACGAGGCGTGGCTCGAACGGCTCGCCGCCGAGGGGCCGACCGGGCCGGGCGGCACCGAGGCGGCGCGTGTCAGACTGATCGGGGGTGACAGGGTTCGCGTCGCCGAGTGGATGGGCGGCCTCGACCGGGCCGCGCTCTGGGCTGAGCCCGTGACGATGGCGGGCCCCGTCGAGCTCTTGACCCTGTTGCGTGAGCAGTCGATCTCGGTGCGGGCAGAGCGTCACGGCCTCGCTGAGCGGGCCCCGGGGCTCGACGCGCTGCTCGACTAGGGCACGCGTCGCTAGACTCGCCCTGTGCACAAGTCGCGACCAACCCCAGGCACCCCGATGGTCTTCCAGTGGCGAAAGTGGGACGGCTCGCCGCACTGGCGCCACGAGTGCGTCTACCTCGGCTCTGACTCGTGGGGTGACTGGGTAGGGCAGCCGAAGGGCTGGTCGAGCGTTCGGCCGGGCCGCAGCGGGGTTGCAAAGTCACCAAACGTCACGCTCGTGCCCGCCCGCGGTGAGGGAGCTGGGTTTGCTCAGGCGGGCATCAGTAGCCCAGACTTCGCGCTCACCGTGAACCGCGATGAGCCCGACGGGATGCGGATCTATATCGATCTCGGTTGGGATGTCAGCTGGTCTGAGAACCCTGAGCTTGTGACCGGGGTAGACATGGACCTCGACGTCGTGCGCGTCGAGGGCGAGACCGGCACCTGGGTCGACGACCGCGACGAGTGGGCGGAGCACGCAGTGCTCTTTGGCTACCCCGAGGGTGTGATGCGGCAGCTTGAGGCGCTGGCCCTTGACCTTGAGGAGCGAGTGCGGGCCCAGAGCGCCCCCTTCGACAACGCGAGCGCCGACATCTGGCTCGACAGGCTCGCCGAACTGGGCCTCGACAAGTAGGGGCGGGCTGGGCTTTAGGCCTTGGGCTTTGGGCTTTGGGCTTTGGGCTTTGGGCCTTGGGCTTTGGCCTAGCCGCGGCGCATCGGCGTGTGCGGGATGCCGTCTTCGATGAACTCTTCGCCGGCAACCTCGAACCCGAACCGTGCGTACCAGCCCGTCAGGTGCGACTGCGCCTCAAGGTAGAGCGGCTCGTCGCCGTGCGCCGCAATGACGGCTTCGACGAGCGCGGCGGCCAGGCTTTTTCCGCGGTGCTCTGGGCTCGTGACAACGCGACCGATCGCGCGGAGCCCGGGCTCTGAGGCGCTCTCGTCGAGGACGCGGAGTGTGGCGGCAACGTCGCTACCGTTCCTCGCGCCCTCGCCCGGCGTGCTGCTGCTTTGAGCGGAGCCATCTCCCGGGGAGAACGCCACCCAGAACTGCTCGGTGGTGGGCTCTAGGTCGCGGCCATCGAGGTCGAGGTAGACGCAGTCTTGCTCAACGACGAAGACCTCCTGCCGAAGTTTCGCGATGTCGTGGAACGTGCGCACGGGCAGCTGGTCGAGGCCGCGGGCCGCGTGGACGGTGTACTCAGGAGACAGCGTGGGCATGCATCGATCTTTGCATGAGAATTGGGGGCGTTTCGATTTCCGTTCGGGCGGATGTGCCGGTAGTGTTATTCCTTGGTTGTGGTAACGCGACCAAGGCGGGTTGCCCGAGCGGCCAAAGGGATCTGACTGTAAATCAGACGCGTAAGCTTCGCGTGTTCGAATCACGCACCCGCCACCATAAGCAAATGCCCGGTTAGATGAGAATCTGACCGGGCATTTTGCATTCCCGGAGCCACTGCAGCTCATCTCACCTCGGCAGCCCCCGGCCGCTGCACGGGCCCGTCTCCCTCCGTTGGGCGCTGCCCGCTGTACCCAGTTGTGACCGGTTCACCCGCTTTAACCGTGTGTTTTGCGGGCACATCGGTCACGACTGGGTGAATTGGCGGCTCGGCTGGCGGCTGGAGGTGCGCGGCTCTTTCCACACGTTATCCCCAAGATTGTGAATAACTCATAGCTTAAATTCGAGAGATACCCACATGTTGTCCACAAGGGGCTGTGGAAAACTGGCGCCTGAGCGGGGGCTTTATTTCTGGCTAGAACGTGCATTCGTAAATTACATTTTTGTAATTCGAAACAGGTGTTCGTATCGGAAGAAGTGGGATCACTCCGCTCATGCGCCGGGCGCTATGGCGCGGCGGCACCCGCCCGCCCCGCGCGGTAAAGTCGCTGCATGGCAAAACTGCATTTCCGGTACGCGGCGATGAACGCGGGCAAGAGCGTCGCGCTGCTCCAAGTTGGACACAACTACGAGTCGCTCGGAAAGCAGATTTTGATTGTGAAGCCGGCCGTGGATTCCAAGGGCGGAGACCGGGTCGTGTCGCGCCTGGGAGTGGAGCGCCCCGTCGACTTTCTGTGGGTCGACGGCGAGAGACTGCCGGCTGAGAAGGCGAAGCTCGATGTCATCCTCGTTGACGAGGCGCAGTTCCTGTCGAGCCGGCAGGTGAATGAACTTCTGGACGTCGCCGTCCGCGTGGGTATCACCGTTATCGCCTACGGACTCCGCACAGACTTCCGCGGCGATAACTTTCCCGGCGCCGCGAGGCTGCTGAGCGTTGCGCATGAGATCGAAGAGATCCGAACGCTGTGCCGGTGCGGTTCCAAGGCGACGATGAACCTGCGCAAGGTCGCGGGTACGCCCGTGTTCGACGGTGATCAGGTCGCCATCGACGACGGCTCCGTTGAGTACGAGTCGGTCTGCGCAGCCTGTCACCAGCGTGAGCGCACGACCGCCGGCGCGAGCTGGGACTAGGCGCGCGCCCAGGCGAGCCCCTCGCCCCTGCCCCGGCTACGTCTACGCCGGCTTGACCGCGCGCAGCGTGTAGCTCAGGGGCGCCACGCCTGCGCGCTCCGTCAGGCGCCACTCGCCGCCATCGCCGAGCGTCATCTGGCCGGGAAGCGCCTCCCAAGGCACGCTCTGGTGCTCAACGAGGGCCTCGATGCGCAGCCCGCTCTCGATGAGGGCCGTCACGATCTCGCCGAGCGAGTGGTTCCACTCGTACGTCTTCGTTGCGGTCAGCGGGGTTGAGGTCTCCACGTACGTCTCCGCGTCGTCCCACTCGAGCGGGTCGACCTGCTCGAAGTAGGGGTAGCGCAGCGCGAGGTCGGTGGTTACCGACTCGTCCATCGCCCACAGGATCGGGTGCGCCTCGCGCAAGTGCAGCGTTCCGCCCGGGGCGATTAGGCCGGCCACAACCCGGGCCCAGTCTGTGATGCGCGGTAGCCAGCAGAGCGCCCCGACGCCCGTGTAGACGAGGTCGAACGCGGCGGCAGGCAGCACGTCGAGCGCGCGGTGCACGTCGGAGCGCACAAACTCGACCGCGTCACCCGTGTCTGCGGCGAGCTTGCGGGCCTCGGTGACTGACTCAGCCGAGAAATCGAGCCCGGTGACGGTCGCTCCGAGTCGGGCGAGTGAGATCGTGTCGGTGCCGATGTGGCACTGCAGGTGTACGGCGGTGAGCCCCGCGATGTCACCGAGCAGCGGGCGGTCGAACTCTACGACCTCCGAGAGCGCGGTCGGGTCGTCGATGTACCGGGCGACCCCGTACCCCGAGCCGTCGCGGGCGGCGTGGAGCGGCGCCCTGTCATCCCAGTTCGCTTCGTTCGCTGCAAGGTAGTCGGAAGTGCTCATGCGTGTTGGCTTTCGAGTTCGGGGTCGGCGGCGCAGGCCGGATCGGCGGCGCAGACCGGATCAGCCGCGCAGGCCGCGGCGTCGCTCGCCGGGCTTGTCGCGCGCGGGTGGCGCGGATGGTCAGGATCAAGGCTCGTGAGCACCGCCAGCGTCAGATCGGTGAGCTGCGCAACGCCATCACCCGGCAGAGACGTGAGCCCCTCGAGCACGAGTTCTCGCACCGCGGCCGCGTAGAGCTCGCGCGAGCGCTCGTGGACCTCGGCGCCGGAGGCGGTGAGCACCGCGTTCGTTGCCCGCCCGTCTTCGGGGCAGGGGGAGCGCTCGATGAGCCCGCGCTTCTCGAGCGACGTCGCGACGCGAGAGGTGCGGGGGAGGGTGGCGTTCGTCTTCCGTGCTAACTCGCTGAGTCGCATGCGGTTGCCCTCGCGCTCGGTAAGGGCCGCGAGCAGCGTGTGCTCGAACGCGGTCACCCCGGCCTCGCTGAGCCGCTTGTCGAGGGCGGTCGGGAGCAGCTCAAGGAGAGCGTGCAGCCGCGCGATCGCGACGCGTTCGGGGCGAGAAAGAGAGGCCATGACCCCATTCTAGCAATTTAGTTGCATGTACAACCAAAGTGTGGTTACCATATTGGTTGTACCCACAACTAAATGGGGTGGGTGACCCAGGAGCCGCACATTCGCGGCGCACCGGACGATCACAGGAGGAGAACATCATGGCTTCATTCACAATCTTCGGCACGGGCAACATGGCGACCGCGATCGCCGGCGTTCTCACCGCGGGCGGCGCAGAGGTCGCGCACGTGTCGAGCGGTGACATCACCGCGACGATCTCGGGCGAAACCGTCATCCTCGCGGTTCCGTACCCGGCAATCGCCGAGATCGTTGCGAACTACGGCGACCAGCTCGCAGAAAAGGTGATCGTCGACATTACGAACCCGCTGAACTTTGAGACCTTCGACGAGCTCGTGGTACCCGTGGGCAGCTCGGCCGCCGCCGAACTGCAGCGCGCGCTCCCTACGGCCAAGGTACTCAAGGCGTTCAACACGAACTTCGCAGCGACGCTCGCGTCGGGCAAGGTTGGCGAGGCGAGCGAGACCGTGACAACGGTCCTCATCGCTGGCGATGACGCCGCAGCGAAGAGCGCACTCGGAGCCGCGGTCACCGCGGGTGGCCTCGCCGCCGTCGATGCCGGATCGCTGAAGCGCGCACACGAGCTCGAGTCGATCGGCTTCCTGCAGCTCACGCTCGCAGCCAGCGAAAAGATCTCGTGGGCCGGCGGCTTCGGGCTCAACAACTAGCAAACCAAGGGGGCAACCCCAAGTCGGGCGGGGCGGAATGCTTGCTCCGCCCCGCGGAAGGAAATCATGGAACAGGACACTGCAGCGGTGCCAGAGCGCACGCTCTCCGCGGGCCTCGCGATGGACGCGGTGACCCTCCGGGTCGGCGACCTCGCACTCATGGGCGACTACTACGCGAGCGCCCTCGCGCTTGAGCCGCTCGAAGAACGCGTGGTCGGAGGCGAGGTCCACCGGGTGCTCGGTCGCGGCGCCGTGCCGATGGTGCGCCTGATCCATACCCCTGACCTCCCTGAGCTCAACCCGCGAGACGCCGGCCTCTTCCACACCGCCTTCCTTTTCGACGACGCACCAGGCCTCGCGGCGACGGTGTATCGAGCGGCCCAGGATCCGAGAAGCCGCTTCGCCGGGTCGAGCGACCACCTCGTCAGCGAGGCGTTCTACTTCACTGACCCGGAGGGGAACGGCATCGAGCTCTACGTCGACCGCCCGCGCGCCGCGTGGCGATATGACCGCGGCGAGATCCTGATGGACACGCTCTTTCTCGATCCGAACGCGTACCTGCAGAAGCACCTCGACGAGCGGGTGCTCGCGGAGACCGCGCGGCAGGCAGGCAGTGTCGGTCACGTGCACCTGCAGGTCGGCAACGTCGCGCGGGCGCGCGACTTCTACGTCGATGCGCTCGGGTTCGAGGCGACGGCAACCGGAATTCCGACGGCCCTGTTCGCGTCGGCCGGGGGCTACCACCACCACGTCGCGATGAACGTCTGGAACAGTCAGGGCGCCGGCCCGCGCGCCGCTCGCCTGGGCCTCGCAGATGTCGCCATCACGCTGCCCGCGCGGGAAGACCTCGACGCGCTCGCCGCACGGCTGAAAGGGCGCGGGCTCGAGTTTGCCGACACCGGCCGCTCGATCGTCGTCGCTGACCCCTGGGGCACGCAGGTCACGCTCGCGCTCCCCGGCGCCACCGCCGACGACCTGCTCGCGGCGAACTAGTCGCTAGCCACCCGAGGGGCAGGTCTCGAACGCGTAGCCCGGGTCACCCGGTGTGCTGAGCGGCTTGTCACGCAGCACCATCGAGGCCGGCGCGTCAGAGGCCGCGCACATCTCGGCGAAGGGGCGCGGCAGCGCATCCGTGTACTCGATATCGATGACGTGGTCGCCGTAAACCTCCGTGTAGTCGGCGCACTCACCAAACACGCTGCACTCCTCGGTCACCGCGAAGTCAAACCCGGCGTCGCGGCGCAGCGCGGTGGCCTCGGCGGGTGAGTTCTTCTGACCCGCCGCAAGCCCCGCCCGGTGCGCCGTGTCGACGAGCGCGCTCGCGAGCGCAAGATTCCCCTCGAGCGTGAGCTCGCCGTCGGCGCGGGTGTACGAGTCGAGGTTGTCGAACTCGACGGCGTCGAAACCGTCGCGAGCGCAGCCCTCGACCCACTCCGAGACGATCGCGTGGATCGCGTCGCGCGCGCTCGCGGTCGACGTGTCGAGCAGCACCTCATCAGGCCAATCAGGGTCGAAGAACAGTTCGCCGTCGGCGCCCCGCAGCAGCGTCTCGTCGGGCCACACATTGAGCTCGTCTGGTTGGGTCTGGAAGCCGTTCACGTAGCAGATCGAGTACACGCCGGGCGCGGGCTGCGCCGTGCGATCCCGGCCGAGGACGCCGACCCCGGGGGCGGGGTCGTAGGCCCCACCGAGTTGGTAGTCGGGAACTGCCCCCGCTGGTGGGAGCGTGATGCGGGAGTCTGCGGGGCGTTCCGCGGGAGTGCCCGAGTGTGCCGGGCTCGGGCCAGGCGACGAGCACCCGGCGGCGACAAGGATCGCGGCCATAGCGAGGGCAGCCGCCCCCGCAGTCGCAGCGAATACAGTCCGCATACTTCGGCCTGGGTGGTGCGGTGCTCGGCTCATGCGTGACCTCTCCGCGCGCGAGGGGTGCGCTCGCCGCAGGCTCAAGTATTCCGCAGCCTCCCGCAGGTTGGCCGAGCGCGGTTGGGCCTCACCCGTTTGGGGGTGGCGAGGACGCGTACCGGCGGGTCTAGACTCGCTCCATGAGCGACGACGAAGTCCCGATACACGCGGCCCCAGCTGAGCGGGTAGGCGACGAGCCGAGGATCGCAGGGCCGACAGTGCTCGTGCGCCCCGACGGCACCCTCAACCCCGCGGCGGTTGGGTGGGCGCCGCAGCCCATCATTGACACGAGCGGGTTCGGCGCGGGCCGGGGCCGGAACAAGCGGTGGGAGTACTGGAACGTCGTCACCCCGACCCACATATTGGCGGCCACGGTTTCGTCGATTGACTATGCCTGCGTGCCCGAGGTGTGGGTGTTTGATCGCGAAACCGGGCAGGAGTGGGGCAAGGCGGGCGCCGTGATTCCGCCGCGCGGGGTCGAGGTCGCACCGACTCTCGAGCGGGGTTCTTCAAGGATGCGCTCGCCGGGGCTTTCGATCGATATCGACGAGGTGCACGGCGGGACTCGTGTGCGCGCCGAGATCGAGGGGGCCTCCTTCGATGTCGTTGCGTCGCTGCCCGAAGGGCACGAACGGCTCGCCCTCGTGGTGCCCTGGAGCGAGCGCCGTTTTCAGTACACGGTGAAAGACGTTGCCCGGCCAGCGACGGGCACGCTCACGGTCGGCGGCGCCGTGATCGACCTGCCGGCGGGGGAGAGCTGGGCCGTGCTCGACCACGGGCGCGGACGCTGGCCCTACAGCATCGCGTGGAACTGGGGCGCCGGCTCTGGCCGAGCGTGCGGCAGAGTCATCGGGGTGCAGGTCGGGGCGCGCTGGACTGCGGGCACGGGGGTATCAGAGAACGCGTTCTTCGTCGATGGGGTGATGCACAAGATTCACGGCGAGACAGCCTGGGAGTACGACCTCGACCACTGGCGGCGACCCTGGCGTGTGCGGGGCGGCGGGCTCGACGCGGTGTTCACACCTTTTCACGTGAAACGTAGCCGCACGAACCTCGGCGTACTGGCAGGTAGAACCGATCAGTGCTTCGGCGAGTGGGCGGGCACCTTTCGCACCGCGACGGGTGAAGAGATCTGCTTCGAGGGCATTACCGGTTGGGCCGAGGACGTGCGCAACCGCTGGTAGCGGCCCTAGCCTCAGCAAAGAGCACACTTCGCGAAGTTTCGCAGCGCACTCCTTGCATAGTCATCACGCCTGGTACCAGGCGAAGTCGCGGCAGCGTCGCAGGGGCCTGGGCTCTACGCTGCTCTCAGGGCTCGGAGAGCCCAGATCAACGAAGATCAGAAAGGCAAGGCATCGCTATGTCTGCAACCCCACCGAGTGCCCGTCTCGCCGACGACGAGCACCTCTCCGTTCTCGGCTACGAAGGCAAGTTCGACCGTTCGATGAGCCTCTGGGCCAACTTCGCCCTCGGCTTCACGTACCTCTCGCCCCTCGTCGGCGTCTACTCGCTGCTCGCGATGGCCCTCTCGACGGGCGGCCCGCCCTCGATCTGGTGGATCGTTATCGTGGCCTGCGGGCAGCTACTCGTCTCGCTCGTGTTCGGCGAGGTCGTCTCGCAGTACCCGATCCACGGCGGCGTCTACCCGTGGGCGCGCAGGCTCTGGGGCCGCCGCTACGCGTGGATGGCTGCCTGGGTGTACATCTGGGCGATGATCGTGACGATCACTTCGGTCGCCGAGTTCGGGGCTGGGTTCATCACGAGCCTGTTCGGCATCGAGCTCACCCCCGAGACGACACTCTTCACGGGCCTCGGCCTGCTGCTCTTCGCGCTCGCGATCAACTTCTCGGGCACGAAGTGGCTCGCGCGCATCGCCAGGATCGGCCTCGCCGCCGAACTCCTCGGCGTGATCGGGCTCGGCCTTTATCTGCTGCTCTTCCAGCGCAAGCACGAGTTCTCGGTCTTCTTCGACACGATGGGCACCGAGGGCGACGGCTCGTACCTGCCTGTCTTCCTCGCGTCGGCGCTCGCCGGCCTGTTCCTCTTCTACGGCTTCGAGGCCTGCGGCGACGTCGCTGAGGAGGTCGAAGACCCCGCGCGGCGCATCCCGCGCGCGATGATGATGACGATCCTCGTCGGCGCGGTCTCCGCGCTGTTCTCGTTCGCTGGCTACGTGCTCGCCGCCCCCGATCTCGAGGGCATCGTGGCGGGCGAGATCACTGACCCGATCCCCGCAATCCTTGAATCAACGCTCGGCACAGTCGGCGCGAAGGTCTTCCTCGTCGTGACGGTGCTCGCGTTCGTGTCGTGCGTGCTCAGCCTGCAGGCCGCGGCCTCGCGACTGCTGTACTCGTTCGCCCGCGACGGCATGCTCCCCGGCCACACCTGGTTGTCGAAGGTGTCTGAGCGCAGCAAGGTGCCGACGAACGCGCTCATCGTCGCGTGCACCGTCCCCGCGCTCATCTGCGTACTCATCTACTTCAACGACGGCCTGCTCGTGCCCGTCACGTCGTTCGCGATCCTCGGCATCTACGTCGCCTTCCAGATGGTCGTGCTCGCGGCGCTGCGTCAGCGTTTCAAGGGCTGGAAGCCCGCGGGGCCGTTCAGCCTCGGCGGCCTCGGCCTCGTGGTGAACATCGCCGCGCTCGCGTACGGGGTGTTCGCGATCATCCTGCTCGCGAAGCCCGATTCGGGCGGCACGTTCTTCCAGAACTATGTCGTGCTCATCGGCCTCGCCGTCGTGCTGGTGTCGGGCCTGCTCTACCTCTTCATCGCCCGCCCAGACCGTAAGTCGACGGCGCCCGAGGGCGACGCGCGCGAGGTCGCGGCCGAGATCCGCCGCCGCACGGGCCGCGTCGAGGTGCAGGCGCCTCGCGGATAGCCGCCGAGCCCTGCGAACGCTCGAGCTCGCCCGCCGGGGTTACTGGCGGGCGAGCTCGAGCTCGTACATTCCGACGACGATCGGGGTGACGATCGTGAGGTACAGGATCCCGATGAACAGCGCGTAGGTGAGCGTGAAGCCGAAGCACGCGAGCGCGTTGCCGCGCTCCCTAAAGTGAGTGATGACCTTCTGCACGAGGGCGGTGGGGTGCCGCACATCCCAGCTGTTGAGCCGCAGGTAGCGTCCGAGGTACATGCCGAGGCCGACGAGCAGCAGCACGACCGCGAGCGCGATCATCGACCGGGGCCTGAAGAACGAGACAGCGCGATCGTCGAACATGACGACCGAGTAGAGCAGCTGCGCCACGAACACGTTCACGATCGTGTTGATTACCCCGCTCATCGCGAGGGAGATGACGAGGATGATGTCGTACCAGAGCGGCACCGGGTCGCCCTCGGAGCGGTGCGACTGGTTGAGTTCGGTGATGAGGTAGCTCGCGTTCGGCAGCATGAGCAGCCAGGCCACGCCGAGGACAGTGACGATCGCGAACGCGAGCACGCGGTTCACCGGCAACAGCCCTACGAGTGCGATGAACGCGAGTGCAAGGAGCAGGATCGGCAGCGCCGAGAGCATGATGTTCCAGAGCATCGGGCGGTAGAGCCGGGTGCGGTAGACGGCAGCGCGAAGGATCACGAGCGTCGCAGCGTAGACGTTCAGAATCGCGGCGCCGATAAAAAGAAACAGCATGCCCTCAGCTTAGGTGCGGGTAGTCAGGTCTGCCCGCGTAGGCTAGAGGGGTGCCCCGCTTCATTCGTGTGATCGCCCCTGCCGTGCTGCTCGCTGCGACGTTTGCCGCCGTGTTCTGGGGGCTCTCGATCGGCGGGGCGGCGAACGCCCGCGAGCTCGCTGACCCGGGCGCCATCGTGCGCTACGGCTCGCCGCTCTTGCGCACCCTCGTAAACGTCGCGGTCGCTGGCCTCGTCGGCTCGCTCGTGATGGCGGTGTGGGCGTTCGCGGTCGACCGCCCTGAGTATCGCATCGCGATGGACGTCGCCGCCGGCTCCGCCGCCGTGCTCACCGTCGCGTCGGGCGCGACCCTCATCCTCACCTACTCCGACATCACGACGATGCCGTTCTCGGGTTCGGCCGCGTTCGGCGCGGGCCTCGCGCAGTTCGTCACGGAGGTTGAGATTGGCCAACTGTGGTTGTGGGAGCTGCTCATCGCCGCCGTCGTGACGGTGCTCGCGTTCGCGGTGCGCGGGCGGCGCATGACGCTCCTCGTGCTCGTGTTCGGCCTGCTCACGACGCTCCCGCTCGCGCAGCAGGGCCACGCGGCGGGCGCCGCCGGGCACAGTCAGGCCGTCAACTCGCTGCTCGTTCACCTCGTCGGCGCCGCGGTGTGGCTCGGTGGGCTGCTCGTACTCATCTTCGTCGCGAAGACCGTGAAGCGCGATCGTCTCGCACTGCTCGTCTCCCGCTACTCCTCGATCGCGCTGCTCGCGTTTATCGCCGTGAGCGCGTCGGGCATCGTGAGCGCGTGGCTGCGCATCGGTGACTTTGACGCCCTGTTCGGCACGGGGTACGGCCAGCTCATCATTCTGAAGGTTGTCGCGCTCGTCGTGCTCGGCGCCTTCGGCGCGCTGCACCGCCAGCGCCTCATCCCGCGCATCGAGCAGAGCGACCGCGGCATGCGCGTGTTCGCCTGGTTCGTCGTCGCGGAGCTCGCGGTCATGGGCCTCGCGAGCGGCATCGCCGGCGCCCTTGGCCGCACGGCGACCCCCGTTCCGCTTGAACCGGCCGGCGAGTCCGTCGGCGCGACGCCCGCCGAGATCCTCACCGGTGACCCGTTGCCGCCGGAACTCACTCCGATGAGTTACTTCACCGAGTGGAAGTTCGACCTCGCGTGGGGGCTCGTCGCGTTCTTCGGCATTGTGTTCTACATCGCCGGTGTGATGCGGCTGCGTAAGCGCGGCGACAGCTGGCCCGTTGGCCGCACGATCGCGTGGGTCACCGGCATGCTCTTCCTGTTCTACGCGACGAACGGCGCCTTCAACGCGTACGAGCAGTACCTCTTCAGCGTGCACATGCTCGGGCACATGATGTTCACGATGCTCATTCCGCTCGTGCTCGTGCTCGGCGCCCCGGTAACGCTCGCGTTGCGCGCGACCGACAAGCGCACCGACGGCTCGTGGGGCACCCGCGAGTGGATCATGTGGGGGCTGCAGACCCCCTGGTCGAAGATCGTCACGAACCCGGTCGTCGCGGCCGCGGTGTTCGTCGGCTCGCTCTGGGTCTTCTACTTCTCGCCGATTCTCAGGTGGGCGATGGCCGAGCACCTCGGGCACCAGTGGATGATCATCCACTTCCTCATCTCCGGCTACCTCTTCAGCCTCACGATGATCGGTGTCGACCCGATCCCGAACCGCGCGCCCTACCCGATCCGCCTCGTGATCCTGTTCGCCACGATGGCGTCGCACGCGTTCTTCGGCGTCACGATGATGACGGGCGACTCGCTCTTTGTCGCCGACTGGTTTGGCTCGATGGGCCGCACGTGGGGCGCGACACCGCTCGAAGACCAGGCGACGGGCGGCGGCATCGCCTGGGGCATCGGCGAGCTGCCGACGCTCGCGCTTGCGCTCGTTGTCGCGGTGCAGTGGTCGCGCAGCGACACGAAAGAGCAGAAGCGTAAGGACCGCGCCGAGGAGCGCTCGGGCGACTCCGAGCTCGAAGCGTACAACGCGATGCTCTCGGCGCAGGCCAAGCGCGACGCGGCGCGCGAGGCGCGGCGGTAACCACCAACGAATGGGGCAGGGCAAGCAATGACGCAGGCGCAGGATCCACGGCGCGACCACGGTCGCGCGCCATACGCTGAGGCGCTCGCGCGCCATGCCGAGCAGGATCCGCTGATGTTCATGGTGCCCGGCCACGCGGCGACCGCGGGCGGGATGTCGCGCCCGCTCGCCGACTTCGCGGGGGAGCGGGCCCTCAGGCACGATATCCCGCAACTCGTCGACGGCATCGACGCGGGCGATGACAGCCCACTTGATCAGGCAGTCGAGCTCGCGGCCGACGCGTGGGGCGCAAGGCGGGCCTGGTTCCTCGCGAACGGCTCGTCGCAGGGCAACCGGATGGCGGTCATCGCCGCCGCCGCGGGGAGCGCCGGGCACGGCTCCGCGGCCCCCGGGCTTGCGACCGCGGGCGGAACCATCGTTGCGCAGCGCAGTGCGCACTCGAGCTTTCTTGACGGCCTTGTCGTCACCGGCCTCTCGCCCGAGTGGGTCTTCCCCGAGTTCGACGCGTTCCACGGCATCAACCACGGGCTGACGCCCGACGCGCTTCGCGCTGGGTTCGAGCGTGCGGCTGCGCGCGGCGAGACCCCGCGGGCAGCGTACGTGATCTCGCCGAGCTACTTCGGGGCGGTGTCTGACATCCCCGGGCTCGCCGCCGTCGCCCACGAGTTCGGAGCGCCGCTCATCGTCGACGCGGCCTGGGGCGCGCACCTCGGGTTCCACGAAGACTTGCCCCCGTTCCCCGCGGGCGAGGGCGCTGACGTCATCGTGACGAGCACGCACAAGATGGGCGGCAGCCTCGGCCAGTCAGCGATGCTACTCATGGCGGATGGCCCCTTTTCAGGCAGCCTCGAACCCGCGCTCGAACGCGCGTACACGCTCACGCAGACGACGAGCGCGAGCTCGCTGCTGCTCGGGTCGCTCGACATCGCCCGCCGCAGCCTCGTGCTCGGAGCAGACAGGATCGGTGAGAGCGTCGAGCTTGCCGAGCGGCTCCGTGAGCTCGTGCGCACTGACGAGCGACTGACGCTCGTGAGCGACGAGTTTGGCGGCTATCTGAGCGTCGCTCGCGCCGACCCGCTGCGCGTCTCGATCGGCCTCTCGCGAAGCGGCGTCTCGGGTTACGCGATGCGGGCTGCGCTCGCGCGGGATCACGGGATCCTGCTCGAGATCGCGACCGCGGCCGCCGTCGTCGCCTTCCTGGGGCCCGGCAAAGATCTCGACGTCGAGCGTCTGTTCCGCGCGATTGAGCGTGTGCTCGACGAAGCAGCCGCGGCAGGCGCCGCCGGCGACTCGGCGGCCGGGGTCGCCGTCCCGGAGCTACCGGCGCCCGGTGCGCGTGCCATGACGCCGCGCGAGGCCTACTTCGCGCCCACCGAGGTCGTGCCGTGGGCGGAAGCAGATGGGCGCGTCTCTGCGGATGCGTTGGCGGCGTACCCGCCCGGGATCCCGAACATCGTGCCCGGCGAGCGGATCACTGCGGAGGCGCTCGCGTTTCTGCGCGCGGTCGCTGCATCACCGATTGGGTACGTTCGGGGCGCCGTCGACGCGCGGGTCGACGAGGTGCGGGTCGTCGCAGGCTAGCGCCGGTGCCAGGCTCCGCGCGCATAGCTCCGCGGCAGTCTCACATCGCGAACGCGGTGACCTGTTCGGTCTCGATACGCTGCTCGATATCTGCGGCAGCGTTGCGCAGCGCCGTGACCGCCGAATCGATGAGGGGATTGCCGTCAACCGCGCGGTGCACCGCGTAGACCTTGCGCACATACGCGGGGTTCGCGAGCTGGATGCGGCGCACCTGCATGGAGTCGACGGTCGCGAGCTGCGGCACGATCGCGACGCCCAGGCCGTTGCGGACGAGCTCGATCGGCAGGTTGTAATCGTCCGTGCGGAAGATGATCTCTGGGCGGAAGCCCGCGGCGGCGCAAATGTGGTGCAGCGAGCCCGCCGCGTCCGTGTCCTCGCCCGCGCAGATCCACCGCTCGTCGGCGAGGTCGCTCACCCTGATCTCGTGCCGGCGAGCGAGCCTGTGGTCATCGGGTAACAGCAGAAACAGCGGTTCCTCCATGATGAGTTCGGCTGAGAGGTCGGGCGAGTACGTGCGCGGCACCGTGCCGTACTGCGCAACCACTGCGAGGTCGAGCTCCCCTTCCTCAACGGCGGGCAGCGTGGTCTGCCAGTCGCCCTCCTCGTAGCGGATGTCAACATCAGGTCGACCCTGGAGCAGCTCGAGCAGCACGGCAGGGACGAGGCGGAAACCCGCCGACCAGAAGCTACCGACGTGTAGCCGCCCTAGGTCTGCCGAGGCGTACGAGCGCATCTCGTCTTCGACGGCGTCGAGCTCGGCAAGAATTCTGGTGGCCTGTCGTGCGAGCTGGGCCCCGGCAGCCGTCGGCCGAATGCTCCGCGCAGTGCGCTCAAGCAGCGGCACGTCCCAGAGTCGCTCGATCGAGGAGATCTGCTGCGAGACAGCCGACGGGCTGTAGCCCAGTCGGGCAGCCGCAGCGCGCAGCGACCCGGTCGTGACGACCTCGCGAATGGCCTTGAGCTGCGTTGGGGTAAGCATCGCCTCAGCTTAGCCAGCGTGTGAACAGCATCACAATGGCAGATATGCGAGACCGCCGGTGCGAACGCTGAGGGAATGGGGTGTGCCTAGAGAGAAGCCCAATGTACATATGGGAGGGCACAAATACGAGCATCACGAAAACTGACGCAAGTGTGCATAAATGCGCATTCTGGCTAACTTTGAATCTCGCATTCTCTGCCGCACACTGGTCTGCAGAGGCGAATACCAACGAAGGGAATCCAGCTTCATGACACTCACGAATCACTCTCCCCAGCTCGCTTTCCGCCGCATCGCAGCGGCGGGGGCGGCAGCGGCAATGCTCACCGTGGGGCTCGCCGCGTGCGGCAGCTCGGCGGAGCCAGAGGCCGGCGCGACCTCGACGGTCGTCAAGGACGATGCGCTCGCTGCGCTGCTTCCCGCTGACATCCGCGACGCGGGCACGCTTCGCGTTGCGACGAGCGATGACTACCCGCCGCTCGAGATGCTCGCGGACGACAACAAGACGATCACGGGCGCAGAGCCCGAGCTCATCACCGCCATTGGCGAGGTGCTCGGTGTGAAGGCAGAGCTCAACAAGGTGGCGTTCGACAGCCTCATCAGCGGCATTCAGGCCGACCGCTTCGACATCGCCATCCAGGCCATGCTCGACACGGCAGAGCGCCAAGAGCAGGTCACCTTCGTCGACTACTTCAACACGAGCACGACGATGCTCGTGAAGTCAGAGAACGCGAAGACTTTCACTGAGCTCGACACGCTCTGCGGCGAGTCGATCGCGGTCGAGTCTGGCACCGGCCAGGTCGACATTGCGGCCGAGCAGTCGCAGAAGTGCACCGACTCCGGCAAGGCAGCGATCACGGTCCTCGAGTTCCCCGACACCGTCGCGTGCCTGCAGTCCGTCGTCACCGGGCGCACCCAGGCATTCCTCGGGGGCACCCCGACGATTGCCTTCCAGGCCGACAAATCCGACGGCGCCCTCGTCGCGACGGGCACCCCGATGAACCTCAAGCCGTACGGCATCCTCATCCCGAAGAGCGATGAAAAGCTTGCCGAGGCGGTTCAGGGCGCGCTGCAGAAGCTCATGGACGACGGCACCTACGACGAGATCCTCGCAAAGTACGGCCTCCAGGACGGCTCGATCGCCGAGGCCACGATTAACGGCGGCAAGTAATGTCGCACCAGGCGAATATCTCTCCCGCTGCTGCGGGCGGCGCGGGCGGCGCGATCCAAGCGGTTCCGCTGCGCCGCCCCGGCCGGTGGGTGACGGCGGGCATCCTCGCCTTCGTCGTGTTCTTCCTCATGCAGGCGTGGATCACGAACGAGCGGATGCAGTGGCCTACGGTCGGGAAGTACCTGTTCGCGCCGACGGTGCTTGAGGGCCTCTTCACCACGATCTGGCTCACCGTCGTCGCAATGGTGATTGGCGTTGTGGGCGGCATCCTCATCGCCGTCATGCGGCAGTCCGACAACCCGATCCTCGCGACGATCAGCTGGTTCTTCATCTGGCTGTTCCGCGGCGTCCCGCTGCTCGTGCAGATTCTCGTCTGGTACTTCCTCGCGGCAATCGTGCCGCAGATCATCATCGGCGTTCCCTGGGGGCCCGAGCTGTTCGCGTTCGATACGAACGCGCTCATCACCCAGACGACCGCCGCGCTGCTCGCGCTCGGCCTCTCGGAAGCGGCGTACATGGCCGAGATCGTCCGCGCCGGCATGTCGTCTGTCGACCGGGGGCAGGCCGAGGCCGCTCACGCCCTCGGTTTCACCAACCAGCAGACCCTGCGCCGCGTGGTGCTGCCGCAGGCGCTTCGCGTGATCATCCCGCCGACGGGCAACGAGGTCATCAACATGCTGAAGGCGACCTCGCTCGTCTCGGTCATCGCGGTGCCCGAGCTACTCACGTCGGTGCAGGCAATCTACTCGCAGAACTTCCAGCAGATTCCGCTGCTCGTCGTCGCGTGCTTCTGGTACCTCGTCGTCGTGTCGGTGCTCAGCGTTGGCCAGCACTTCCTTGAGCGTCACTTTGCCCGCGGCGTTCACGGGGCGCCGAGCTCGCGCCGAGCGAAGCGCCTGCCCCCGAACCCCGGGCCCATCACCGAAGCAGTGACCCTCATGAGCGCAGAGGAGCGTGACCGTTGAGCCAGCACACCGCCACCGAGCGGACCCCAATGGTCGTCGCAGACGGCGTCTCGAAGAGCTACGGCTCGAACGAGGTGCTCAGGGACATCTCACTGACGGTGATGCCCGGCGAGGTGCTCTGCCTCGTCGGCCCGTCGGGGTCTGGCAAGTCCACATTCCTTCGCTGCATCAACCACCTCGAAAAGGTGAACGCGGGCAGGCTGCTCGTCGACGGCGAGATGGTCGGCTACCGCGAGCAGGGCGGCAAGCTGTACGAGCTGCACCCGCGCGAGGCCGCGAGGCAGCGGCGGAGCATCGGCATGGTGTTCCAAAAGTTCAACCTCTTCCCGCACATGACTGCGCTCGAGAACGTGATGGAAGCGCCCGTGCTTGTCGCTCGGGTCTCGAAGACCAAGGCCCGTGCCAGGGCACACGAGCTCCTCGCCCGCGTGGGGCTCGCCGACCGAGCCGACTTCTACCCCTCGCAGCTCTCGGGTGGCCAGCAGCAGCGCGTCGCTATCGCCCGCGCGCTCGCGATGGAGCCGAAGCTCATGCTGTTTGACGAGCCCACGAGCGCGCTCGACCCCGAGCTCGTTGGTGAGGTGCTTGAGGTCATGAAGGAGCTCGCGGCGAGCGGCATGACCATGGTCGTTGTGACCCACGAGATGGGCTTCGCGCGCGAGGTCGCCGACACGCTCGTCTTTATGGACGGCGGCGTCGTTGTCGAGGCTGGCGACCCCCGCGAGGTACTCGGCAACCCCCAGCACCCGCGCACGAAAGCGTTCCTCGGCAAAGTCCTGTAGCTGAGCTTGCTGCCTCCCCCGGGCCACGGCCCCGGGGTGTATTCGGCGCGCCCGCACTTCCCAACCCTCACACTGAAAGAAGCTCCATGACCACCTCCTCACGCGTTGTCAGCGCAGAAGACATGAAGGGCGCCGCCAAGCGCCGCCTCCCCAAGATGGTGTTCGATTTTCTTGAGGGCGGTGTGCTTGACGAGATCACCGTCGCAAGGAACACGGCCGACCTTCGCGCCGTCGAGTTTAAGCAGCGCACGCTCGCCGAACTCGAGGGCTCGCACACGGCGGTCTCCATGCTTGGGCGGCAGTCTGACATTCCGTTCTTCGTCTCACCGATGGGCATGCTCGGCATGATGCACCCCCACGCCGACGTCGGCGTCGCCCGCGCTATCACGCGCGCGGGCGGCACGTTCATCCACTCGGCCTGGTCGGGCGTCACCCTTGACGAGGTCGTTGCCGCGGCAGAGCCCGGTCGCGTGTGGGGGCAGGTGAACTACTGGAAGAACCGCGAGCACACCGAGCGCCACCTCGAGAACCTTCGAAAGCACGCAATCGACGTGCTCGTGCTTCCCGGCGACTGCGTGTTCGGTGACAAGCGCGAGCGAGACCTGCACCACGGCCTGAACAACCTGCCGCCACGCCTGTCGATCCCGGACATGATCTCGTGCGCGCTGCGCCCAGCCTGGGTCGCGAACATTTTGTTCGGCCGCAAGGTCACCTACGGCAACTACACGATCAACGGTCGGCCGCTCAAGATGTCGCAGATGAAACCGTGGATGGCTGAGAATGAAGACGTGACGGTGTCGTGGCGCGACCTCGCGAAGACGCGCGAGAACTGGCAGGGCAAGATCGTGCTCAAAGGTGTCATGTGCGCTGAAGACGCGAAGCGGGCGCTCGACCTCGGCGTCGACGCGATCTTCGTTTCGAACCACGGCGGGCGCCAGTTCGACCGCCAACCGTCAACGGTGAGCGTCATTGAAGAGGTCGTTGAGGCAGTCGGCGGGCGCGCCGAGGTCTACGCCGATGGCGGTGTGACGCGCGGGCACGACGCGCTTGCGATGATGAGCGCAGGCGCAACTGCCGTGGGGCTGGGGCGTTCAGTCGCGTACGCGCTCGCCGCCGGCGGCGAGGCAGCCGTTTCGAAGTTGATCGCTCAGCTCACCTCAGAGTTTGAGCAGGCGATGGGCTTCTGCGGCGTCGCCGACCCGGCGCTCGCCGGGCCTGAGATTCGCCGCAACACGTGGGGCGGGGGCGCGCGATGAGCGACATCGTGCGACTGCCAGACCCGGCCGAGGCGGGCGGTGCGCTCTCGAGCGACGTCACGGTGCACGGCGGGCAGGCCTTCGCGACCGTGATCCCGCTGAACGCAGAGGGCGACCTCGCGGGGGAGACGATTGAGGAGCAGTCGGAGGCGGCCCTCGTTGAACTCGCGCGCGTGCTTGAGGCCGCGGGATCCTCGCTTGATCGGGTGCTGCACATCACGATCTACCTCACCGACATCGCGCGCGACCGCGCGGGTTTCAACGAGGTTTACGCGACCCACTTCCCGGGGCCGCGGCCGGTACGCTGCGCGGTCGGGACCGCCGCGCTCGCGCGGCCCGGAATGCTCGTGGAACTCACGGCGATCGCTGCGGCCTGACGGAGACCGCACCATGACGCAGGCCACGGCGCCCAGACAGGGGGCCGTGGCCTTCGCCGTACCCGGGGTGCTGTGCCTATTGGAGCGCCCGAGTTTGGGTGGTGGTGAAGCCCGAGCGCGCAGTAGTGTCGTAATCCAGGGGCGCGAGCCCGAAGCTGTGGAGAGGGGCAATCATGACCGGAGTGACACAGACAGGCATCGTGATTGACCGTGCCACCGCGGCGTCGCCCGACTCAGTGTTTGCGGCGCTCAGTGAGGCGGCGTCGTTCGCGAGCTGGTTCGGCGGCGAAGACGTCGATGTGCCGGCGGAGAGCCTCGACTTCAACGCTGTCGAGGGTGACACCTGGCGTGCAACCATGGTGCTGCCCGACGGCAACACCATCGACTGGCACGGGACGTTTGTGCGCGTCGAGCGGCCAAGCCGTTTCGACTTCACCCTGACAGACCAGCCCGGCGGGGGCGGCACCGAGGCGCTCGTGACCGTCGCAATCGCCCCGGCAGACGGCGGGGCATCGTTGCAGATGACGCAAGAGACACCTGACTTCCCGCACGAGCAAAAGGCCGCGACTCTTGAGGGTTGGCAGATGTTCCTTGACGGCGTGCTGCGCATCGCGGAGGCCGAGCTAGCCGCGGAGTAAAGCTTCGGGGTGACAGTCTCCGGCTGCAGCCTCGGGGCGACAGCTGCGGCTCCTGCGTATGTGAACTGCACTCCGTATGCCGTCACCTTCAGGGGTTGGGCATATCCAGTGCTAATCCCATACCTTGGGCTTGGGCTTGGGCTTGGGCTTGGGCTTGCGCGCAGCCCTGGGAGGGAAGGCGCGGCCGCTACGCCCCGCGGCTGCCCTCGTCGGTACCCGTCACGTCAGCGCGGTGGAAGTTCATGTGCGACCGTGAGGCGGTCGGGCCGCGCTGGCCGAGGTAGCGTGAGAAGGTTGCGCCCGCACCGTACGGGCGCTCCGCTGGCGAAGACAGCCGGAAGAAGCAGAGCTGACCGATCTTCATGCCTGGCCAGAGGCGGATCGGCAGCGTCGACACGTTCGAGAGCTCGAGCGTGATGTGCCCCTCGAAGCCGGGGTCGATGAAGCCGGCTGTCGAGTGCGTGAGCAGGCCGAGCCTGCCGAGGGAGCTCTTGCCCTCAAGGCGTGCGGCGATATCGTCGGGGAGCCCGACGAGCTCGAACGTTGAACCGAGCACGAATTCACCCGGGTGCAGGATGAAGCCCTCTTCGGGGTCGACCTCGACCATGCGGGTCAGCTCGGGCTGGTCTTCAGCCGGGTCGATGAGCGCGTACTTGTGGTTGTCGAAGAGGCGCACGAAGCGGTCGAACCGCACGTCGACGCTCGACGGCTGAACCATCGAGGGTTCGCTCGGAGTGAGCTTGATGCGGCCTGCGCCGAGCTCGGCATTGATATCGCGGTCTGAAAGCAGCACGCTTTAATCCTACCCGCAGGTGAAGGTGAGAGCCCCAACACATGTTCTTCGCAAGGACACATCCTCTTTAGCCCAAACAAGATGTGGGCGGAAGAGAAAGGTGTGTGGGCCGGGCAAGGGATGGCCCGAGTCCGGGCCAGGGCCAGGGCCAGGGCCAGGGCAAGGGAAGGGAAGGGAAGGCGCCAGTGCCAGTGCCAGGGCGGCGGGTCAGGAAGACCCGGCGCCTACACCGGCTCCGTGATTGTGAACAGCAGCTCGGCGAAGCGGTCTCCCAGCTCGTTCACGCCCTCGGGTGCATCGAAGCCGCTCACGGCGCTTACCCGCAGCGCCCGTTCGTACGCCCCCGCGAGGATCGTCAGCGAGCGGTCGACGGGGATGATGAACCGGCGGCCCGCGGCATGCACGATGCTTTCGACGACGTTGCTGAGCTCGGAACGGAACTGCAGGTTGAAGTCGACATGCTGAATTTCGCCCTCGGGGTGTCGCAGCGCAAGCAGCAGGAACTCGGTTTCGAGTGTGAACCAGCCGGTCTCACTGCCACTGGGCGACAGGAACGCCGTGACAAAGTCGGCCGCGTCTTCGCGACTCGGGGGCTCGGCGGCTTCTTCGAGGCACGCCGTGAGTTCTGCGGCCCGAAGCCTTATCTGGTCTGCCCGCTGCTCGTACTCGCGCCCGAGTAGGGCAAGAAACAGCTCTTCTTTCGACGAGAAGTTTGAGTAGAACGCGCCGCGAGAAAAGTCTGCGCGAGCGCAGATTCGCTCGACCGACGCGCCCTGAATGCCAAACTCGGCGAAGACCTCAGCCGCAGCGTCGAGCAGACGCGTGCGGGTTTCACGACGACGTGCGCTCACGTGGTCGGCCTCGGGGGCCGCAGCATGTTCAGACATATCGCCTCCTCACAGATTTTCAACAGCCACTACGAATACAGTACTGTATCGAAACGGATACACTCCTGTATCTATCGATGTACCGAGGGGAACACATGTCTTCCGCACTCTATGCCCTCGGGCGCTGGGCTGCTCGGGCGAAGTGGCTTGTTCTGGCCGTTTGGCTGCTGCTGCTCGCCGTGCTCGCGACCGGGGCGCTCACGCTCGGTAAGGGCGCAAACGCCCCCATCACGATCCCGGGTACCGAGGCGCAAGACGCGATCACGTCGCTCTCGCACACCTTCCCCGAGGTGAGCGGAACGAGCGCGACCATCATCGTCGTGGCCCCGGAGGGTGACGACCTTGAGAGCGACCGCTACCGCGACGCTGTGCTCGATGTCGCTGACGAGCTTGACCCTCTGCCAGGCGTCTCGGGCGTGCTCACACCGTTCGGCACGGGCGAGGCCGCGGCCGCGAACACTGAGATCTCGCCCGATGGCCGTGCCCTGCTGATGCGGGTGCAGGTCGAGGGCGAGATGACAGGCGTCGACGACGCGACGATCGATGGGATCGCGGCCGCGACAGACGCCCTGCGCGACAGGCTGCCGGCTGGCTCCGAGGTCTCGTACGGCGGCGAGATGTTCTCGGCGGCCGTCCCAGGCCTGAGCCCGACCGAGGCGATCGGCGTCGTCGTTGCGTTCGTCGTGCTGATCCTCACCCTCGGCTCGCTCATCGCGGCCGGAATGCCGCTGCTTATCGCAATGATCGGCGTCGGCGTCTCGATCGCGGGCCTGTTCTTCGTGACGGCGTTTGTCGACCTCACCTCGACGACCCCGATGCTCGCGCTCATGCTCGGGCTCGCCGTCGGCATCGACTACACCCTGTTTATCGTGAGCCGCCACCAAGAGCAGTTGCGCGCGGGCCTGAGCGTTCGCGAATCGATCGCCCGCGCGACGGCAACGTCGGGCTCAGCCGTCGTGTTCGCCGGCCTCACCGTCATCATCGCCCTCATCGGGCTCGCCGTCGCGCGAATCCCCTTCCTCACGGCGCTCGGCGTCGCAGCGGCCGCCGCGGTCGCGGTCGCAGTGCTCATTGCGATCACGCTCACGCCGGCGGTGCTGTCGATGGCGGGAATGAGGATCCTGCCCCGCAAGCACCGCCCCGCGGCGGCGGTGGGCGACGACGGCGAGGGATCCGGCGCGGAGCCGATCGTGCCAGAGCAGACCCGCGCCGATAGGTTCTTTGCGGGGTGGGTGCGCGGCGCGACGAAGCGCCCGGTCGTCACGATCCTCGCGGTGCTCATCGCGCTTGGCGTCGGTTCGATCCCTGCCCTGCAGCTGCGCCTCGCGCTGCCTGACGCAACCTCGCTCGCGGTCGACGACCCCGCGCGAGTCACCCACGAACTCACCGGCGAGCACTTCGGCGAGGGCTTCAACGCGCCGCTGCTGCTCACTGGCTCGATCATCTCGAGCACCGACCCCCTCGGGCTCATGGACGACCTCAAGCGCGAGGTTGAGCGCGTACCCGGCGTCGCCGAGGTGCCGCTCGCGACGCCCAACCAGGGCGCTGACACGGGCATCATCCAGATCATCCCGGAACAGGGCGCGCACGCGGCGAGCACGACCGAGCTTGTGAAGGAGCTGCGCAGCCACCACGACGAATGGGAAGACAAGTACGGCGTGAGCCTTGCTGTGACGGGCTTCACCGCCGTGGGCATCGACGTCTCCGCTCAGCTCATGACCGCGCTGCTGCCGTTCGGCATCTTCGTGGTCGGGCTGTCACTCGTGCTGCTCGCGATGGTGTTCCGGTCGGTGTGGGTGCCGATCAAGGCGACCCTCGGCTACCTGCTTTCCGTGGGCGTCGCGTTCGGCGCGGTCGTAGCGGTGTTCCAGTGGGGCTGGCTCTCTGAGGTTCTGAACGTCAGTTCAACGGGCCCCGTACTGAGCTTCATGCCCATCATTCTCATGGGCGTGCTCTTTGGGCTCGCGATGGACTACGAGGTGTTCCTCGTCGCCCGCATGCGTGAGGAGTACGTGCACGGCGGCGACGCCCAGCGCGCGATTCGGCGCGGCTTCGTCGGCTCGGCGAAGGTCGTGACCGCGGCAGCGCTCATCATGATTGCAGTTTTCGCCGCGTTCGTTCCTGCGGGCGACCCGAGCATCAAGGTCATCGCGCTCGGCCTCGCGGTTGGCGTGTTCGTCGACGCGTTCATTGTGCGAATGACGCTCGTGCCCGCGGTGCTCGCGCTGCTCGGCGAGCGCGCCTGGAAGATGCCGCGCTGGCTTGCGAAGGTGCTGCCGTCGTTCGACGTCGAGGGAGAAGGGCTTGCCCGCGAGATCGAGCACGCCGAGTGGCCGACCGACATGCCGAACGCGCGCGTCGCCTCCGAACGGCTCACCCTGCGGGGTGCTGGCTCGAACGTGCAGGCGCGTGACGTCAGGCTCGCTGACGGGGAGGCGCTCGTGCTTGACCCGCGTGACGCCGCTGGGCTTCCTCTCGCCCAGGCGCTCAGTGGCCGCGGGCGCATCGTCGCGGGCACGCTGAAGGTCGACGGCCTGCTGCTTCCAGAGCGCGCGAGCTCGCTGCGAGCCCGCTCAGCCTGGGCCGACCTCGACACGCTGCGGCAGGCGCTGCGCGACGCCCCGACGCTGCTGGTGCTTGACTTGCGCTCGGCAGAGCTCGCACCGCTCTCGCCTGCGGCCGTGTCTGACGCGCGCTCCGCGCTCGCGGCCTGGCACGTTGACCGCGGCCGAGACAGTGTCCCGCCGATCCTGGTGGTGCTCGGTGGGCGCGAAGCCGCTGAGCGGCTCTTGCCCGACGGGCACACCGCGGTCTCACTTTCCCCCGAACACGCCGAGCCTCTCGACACTGCCGAGCACCTCGACCGCATCGAACTGGAGGGCACACGATGACCCCCGCACTCACCCCGCTGCGCGGCAAGCGCATCAGTTGGACGACAATGCTCGGGCTGCTGCTGGTGCCGCTTACCGTCGCAGGCCTCTTCCTCTGGGGGCTGTGGAACCCGAGCGAGCGCCTCGAGACCGTGACGGCGGCCGTCGTGAACGCCGATGAGCCCGTCGAGGTGGGCGGCCAGCTCGTACCGCTCGGGCGCGTGCTCGCGGCAGAGCTCATCTCGGGCGGCTCGGACGGCTCGGGCGGCTCGGACGAGGGTGCCTCGGATAGCGGCGAAAGCGCCTCCGGCGAAAGCGCCTCCGGCGACGCCGCAAAGCCGCGCCAAAACTTCAACTGGGTGCTCACCGACGCGGAAGACGCCGCGGCCGGGCTGAAGGACGGCCGGTTCGCGACGAGCATCACGATCCCGAAGAACTTCTCGGCAGCCGCCACGTCCCTCTCGGACGGGCCCGAGGGCGCGCGTACCGCGACGATCGAGATCGCCGAGAGCACCCAGGGGCGACTGCTCGACACTGCACTGTCAGGGATCGTGACCCAGACCGCAACGCGGGTGCTCAACCAGCAGCTCGGTGAGCAGTTCGTTGGCAACGTGTTCGTCGGCATGAGCTCCCTCCACGACGGGGTTAGCGAGGCAGCCGATGGTGCAGACAAGCTTGCTGACGGGGGTAAGCAGCTCGCTGACGGCACGACCGAGCTTGCGGCGGGCACCACGGGCCTCGCCACCGGAGTGCAGGAGCTCTCGGGCGGCGCCCAGCAGCTCGCGGGCGGCGCCTCCCAGCTCGCCGCCGGCACCCAGGAGCTCGCCGCGGGCGCGACCGGGCTCGAGAGCGCCGCTGCCGGCCTCGTTGGCGGGGCGGTGGAGCTCGCTCAGGGCACGCGCGACTCGGCAACGGGTGGGGCTAGCTTGGCCGACGGCGTCGAACAGTACACGGGGCTCGTGAACAGCGTGCTCGAGCCGATCATCGCGGGCGCCGGCCAGGCACTCGAACCGCTGCAGCAGCTGCGGGGCACGATCGAGGCGCTCCCTGACGAGCTCTTCCCGCCCGAGCACCCGAAGGCGAACCTGCTCGCGACCGTCGATCAGGCCATCGCCGAGGTTCAGGCGGCGGCAAGCGGCAGCACGGAGTCGCAGCTCGTGCAGCTGCGAAACGCGGGTGCCAATCTCGCGAGCGGCGCCCGCGCGTCAGCGAACGGCCAAGCCGAGCTCGCGACGGGCGCCGAGAACTTCGCCGCGGGCGTCGGCGAGTTCGCTGGCGGGATGTCAGCGTTCTCCGGCGGAGTCTCGCAACTCGCGGGTCAGGCGCCCGCGCTTGCCGACGGCGCGAACCAGCTCGCCGGTGGCGTCTCGCAGGTTGCGACGGGCGCCGGCGAACTCGCCGATGGCGCAGGCAAGCTCGCCGAGGGCGCCGACGCGGCGGCCAAGGGCACGAAGACGCTTGCCTCAGGCCTGGTCGAGGCCGCATCCCAGATTCCGAACTACACCGAGGACGAGCGCAAGGTGATGGCGGAGACCGCCGTCGAAGCCGTACAGGCCGAGGGCGGCAGCGACGAACTCTTCAACTCTTCAGGCGTGCCCCTCTTCGCCGGGATCGCGCTGTGGGCGGGCGCGCTCGCCGCGTTCCTCGTGCTCTCGCCGCTCTGGTCGCGCACCCGCGAGGCTGCGAAGGGGGTGTTCGCGATCACGCTGCGCAGCGCCCTCCCCGCGGTGCTGCTCGGCGCCGCGCAGGGCGCGATCGCCGGCGTCGTGCTGCCGCTCGCGCTGCGCTACTCGTTCGGTCAGGGAGCCGGCTTCTTCGGCCTCGCCGTACTCGCGGGCGTCGCGTTCGCGCTCATCGTGCAGGGGCTCTCGGCCCGATTTGGTGGCTTCGGTAGGTTCGTCGCCTTCGCGCTGCTCGTCGTCGCGTTCACCGTCGGGATCGTCTCGACCGTGCCGGGGCTGCTCTCGGCAATCGGCGACGCGAGCCCGATTGGCGCGGCCTTCACAGGCTTCCAGGCGCTTGCCGCAGGGGTGAGCGGGGCCGGGGGAGCCGCGGCGCTGCTGGCGCTGTGGGGCGCGGCCGGTATCGCACTCACGGCCTGGGCTGTGGCGCGGGAGCGGAGGGCGTAGGGGCCTATCGGGCCACCTGCCACCCTCCGTTGCCGCCAACGGCGCGTTCGATCGCGCGTTCGTAATTCTCCTTGACGATGTCGTAGTGGGCCCACGACTCAACGGCGCTCACGCTCGGGAGCGCTCGAAGCTCCTCCGTGGCGCGCAGGAGGTGCGCCGCGGAGGGCCCCTCGAGCGTGGCGACGTAATCGAACCGGCCGTGCGTGCGGGCCGCGAAGTCGACGTCGGGGGAGCGGAGCAGGAACTCGCGGATGGGCGCCGAGTCGCCCCGGGCGGAAATGCCAAGGCCGATCGCGATGCGGGATCGCGTGAGCTGCCCCGAGGTGATCGCTGAGATGCGGATCACGCCCGCCTCGACGAGCCGGTGTACCCGGGCCCTCACCGATGAAGGGGAGAGGTGAACCTGCTCTCCCAGCGAGCGGAAGCTCATGCGGCCGTCGCGCTGAAGCAGCTTGATGAGGTCGGTGTCGAGCTCGTCAATAGTGACGGGACTGCGGCGGTCAGCGACGAAGAACCCGCTGAGCACATCGACGTAGGTTGTCACGAGGAGGGACCGCACGCCAGGGATTGCGCGCACCGCATCGAGCACCTCGTGGAGCTCGGCCGAATCGCGGTGACGTGACTCGAACACGAGCGGCATGCTGCCACTCGTCAGCGAGACGAACACGCTGTTTGGCATCGCCGCGATTCGCTCAGCTGCGGGCCGGAGCGGGCCATCGACGACGACGGCGGCGTGGGTCAGCACGTGGTGGCCGGCGAAGTGCGGGTCGAGGGCTGCAACGACCCGCACCCCCTCTTGCTCGATCAGGCGGCGCAGTCGCTGAGACGTAACGTCGCGCGAGACCCCGAGCGTCTCGGCGAGGTCGTGGATCGAAGCGCGTCCGTCCTCTTGGAGCGCTCGGATGAGGAGCGCGTCGACCTCGTCAAAGCCGGCCTCGCGCGGCGGGTGGCGTCGACTCAGCGGGGGAGTAGACATGCAGCGATCCTCTCTTGGCGAGCGCCCCGGGGGCGCCGCCGACGGCTCCATTGCGGGTGCTCACTACGATACGCGGGATTGAGGGTTCAAGGGCGCATAAGTTCTGTGAAACCACACCCAACTGACCCACTCTGCGCGCACATGACCTGAAATGTTCGCAGAACATCGGCGTTAGCGCCTGCGCGCTGCCGTTTCACGCATGCGGTGCAAAGCATTTCGCTCTACAGTTCAAGGTGCGCGCCGCACGCTCGGTACCCCGCGGCGCACCCAGTCGAGCAAGGGAGCTTTGCATGTCATCGTCCACAGCCAGCGCGCCGGTCTTCACGCACCGGCGCGCGCTCCGATCCGGCTTCGCGGCCATGGTCGGCACCACGATCGAGTGGTACGACTTCTACGTGTACGCCACGGCCGCCGCAATCGTCTTCCCCGTCGTGTTCTTCCCCGAGCTCGACCGCGGCATGGCGACGCTCGCGTCATTTGGCACCTACGCTGTCGCGTTCTTCGCCCGCCCCCTCGGCGGCATTATCTTCGGCCACATCGGAGACAAGATCGGGCGGAAGCCCGCACTCACCATCACCCTGCTGCTTATGGGCGTCGCGACAACCCTTGTCGGAGTTCTTCCCGACTACAACACGATCGGCATCATGGGGCCGATTCTGCTCATCGTGCTGCGCATCGCGCAGGGCCTCGCCGTCGGCGGGGAGTGGGGCGGTGCGAGCCTCATGTCGGTCGAGAGCGCGCCCGCGAAGTTCAAAAACTTCTACGGCGGCTTCACGCAGATCGGCAACCCGCTTGGCGCGCTCATGTCGTCGGGTGCGTTCTGGATCCTCGCGCTCATGGGCGACGACGTGCTCTACACGTGGGGCTGGCGCGTGCCGTTCCTCTTCTCCATCGTGCTGATCTTCGTCGGGCTGTGGGTGCGCTACCGCGTCGAAGAGACCCCGGTGTTTGAGGAGAAGGTCGGCGGGAAGCAGCAGTCAACCCCGCTGTTCTTCGCCGTGAAGAACAACTGGTGGCCGATCCTGCTCGGCTTCTGCATCGTCGCGATCTCCTCGGGCGGTTACGTCGTCGCGACGACGTTCGTGCAGAGCTACGCGACGAGCCCCGAGGTTGGCCTCTCGCCCGACATCATTCTCGGCGCGATGACCATCGCCGCCCTCGTCGAAGCCCTCGTCACCCTGCCCCTTGCGCTGCTCGGCGACAAGATCGGCGGCAAGTGGGTCATGTACATCGGCATCATTGGATCGTTTGCCGCGGTCGTGCCGCTCGTCATCTTCATCGAGGGCCACAACGTCGCGATGATCTACCTCTTCGTCTCGGCCGTGCGCCTTGCGCTCAGCGGTGCGTGGGCGCCGCTCTCGACGATCATGACGCAGATGTTCCGCCCGCAGGCCCGCTACACCTCGATGTCGCTGTCGTACGGCATCGGTGCGGCGGTCTGGGGTGGCCTCTCGCCCGCGATCGCGACGGCGCTGCTCGCCGCCACCGGAAACTTCTGGTCGGTCATCGCGTTCTACGGCCTGCTCTCGGCCATCGCCCTCTTCGGCGTGTTCTTCGCGCCACAGCACTCCGACGCCGCGCCGGTCACCGGATCCTTCCGGCCCAGGCTCGACACCACCGCAGTTCCCACCACCGAAGGAAAGTAAGCACTATGCGCTCGCTCGCCACCTATGACGCACGCAACTCGGCCCCGACGATTGTCACCGCCGAGCGAATCCTGACGGTCGACGAGAGTCGGCCCGAGGCGGAAGCCCTGCTCACCGCTGGGGGCATGATTCTGGCGGTTGGCACGCTCGCCGAGTGCGAGCAGGCGGCGGAGCACGCGGGGCTTTCCCCCGTGCGCGTCGACCACGCCGGTGCCACGATTGTTCCCGGCTTCGTCGACGCGCACGCGCACCCCCTCATGTACGGGCAGCTGCTCACCTGGGTAGACATCACGCCGGCCAAGGCGGGCAGCATCCCCGAGATCATCGAGCTCATGCGCGAGGCCGCGACGCACCTCCCCGCCGGCGTCCCGCTGCGCGGCTTCGGTTACGAGCAGCGCAACCTCGCCGAGCAGCGCCACCCAACCAGGCACGAGCTTGACCAGATCGCGACCGACCGTGAGGTGTACATTATGAACGCCTCCGGCCACGGCGGGGTGGTGAACACGTTCACGTTCGAGAAGTTCGGCGTGACGCGAGACACTCCGAACCCCGAGGGCGGCGAGTTCTTCCGCGATGCCGAGGGTGACCTCACCGGTGAGCTGTCTGACGCGGCGTGCAACGTGCTCACGGGCCTCCACGGGGTCAAGGTCGGCCACCACGGCCCTAACTTCCACCTCGGCGACGAGCCCGCCGAGCACCAGCGCCAGCTCGACCTCGTACAACGCGAGTTCTTGCGCGGCGGCGTCACCGCAATCGGTGACGCGCAGGTCTCGAAACGCGAGTTCGCCGCCTACCTTGAGATGGCTGATCGCGGAGCGCTCGACATGCGCGTCTCCATGTACTTCCTCTCCCACCTCCTCGACCAGGTCGTCGACCTCGGGCTCACGGGCCCCTTCGGCAACGCGTTCCTCTCGGCCGCGGGCATCAAGCTGTATGCCGACGGCACGCTCGGTGGCTGGACGGCGTACTTCCCCGACGGGTACCTCGGCGACCCCTGCCGCACCGGGCAGCTCTACCACGAGCCGCGCGAGTACACCGAGCTCGTGCGGAAGGCGCACGGCTTCGGGCTGCAGACTGCGACGCACGCGCAGTCTCCGATCGCGATCAAGATGGTCGTCGACGCGATCGAGCAGGCGCTCGCTGATCGCCCCGACGCAGACGCCCGGCACCGCATCGAGCACTGCGGCCTCCCGACACCCGAGGAGATCGGCCGCATGGCGCAGCTCGGCATTCGCCCCGTGAACCAGACGCAGCACTACTACAACTGGGGCGAGGGCGTGGAGCAGGCCATCGGCACCCCGGGGGAGCGGTTCAACCCGCTCGGCGAGTTCCGCGATGCGGGCGTGCCGATCACGATCTCGTCTGACGCGCCCGTCGCCGAGCCCCGCCCGCTTGAGGCGATCCAGGCGGCCGTGACCCGCGTGACCCGCCGTGGCCATAAGCTCGGCGCGGACTCGCTGCGCATCACCGCGGCAGAAGCGCTTCGCGGTCACACCCTCGAGGGCGCGAAGACGCTCGGGCGCGAGACCGAGTTCGGTTCGCTCGAGGTGGGCAAGCGCGCCGACTACGTCGTGCTCGGGCAGAACCCGCTCGACATCGATGGCGCTGACATCGCCGCTATCCCGGTCATTGAGACCTGGGTGGACGGCTCACTGAAGTTCCGCGCGGAGGGAGCATAACCATGACTGAGCGCACGACCGCGAAGCGGACGACGGGCTGGCTCGTCATCGAGACGATCAAGAACTACGGCGTCGACACCGTGTTCGGTATCCCGGGCACCCACAACCTTGAGTTCTACAGGCCGCTCGCGGAGTTTGGGATCCGTGCGGTCACGTCGCGCCACGAGCAGGGCGCGGGGTACGCGGCTGACGGCTGGTCGCTTCAGACCGGGAAGCCGGGCGTCGTCATCACCACGAGCGGCCCCGGCCTGCTCAACGCGCTGAGCGCCGCGGGCACAGCCTACGCCGAGTCGCGGCCGATGATCATTCTTGCCCCGGGCCCGGCCCGCGGGAAAGAGTTCGCCGATGTCGGGACACTGCACGAGACAAAGGATCAGTTGAGCGCGGCCGCAGCGATCGTCGAGCGCGCGAGCCGCGTGCAGACCGCAGGCGAGGCCGTTGCGGCAGTGCACGAGGCATTCGAACTCTTCGCGACGACCCGCCCCCGCCCCGTCTACATCGAAGTGCCCCTCGACCTCCTCGAGGAAGAGATCGGCGGGGAGGTCGCGGACGCGGAGCTTGCCGCGCGCGACTTCCCGCCCGTCTCGGCTCCCGACGCAGCCCTGGTCGCCGCGGCGGCTGCGGCGCTCGCCGGAGCGCAGGATCCGGTGATCCTCGCTGGCGGTGGCTCGCGCGGGGCGGGCGGTGAGCTTCGGCGCCTCGCCGAGCGGCTCGGCGCCCCCGTGGTGACGACGCTCAACGCGAAGGGCGTGCTTGATGAGACGCACCCGCTCGCGCTCGGGTCGAACCTCAGGCTCGCCGCGGCTCGCAACCGCGCCCGCGACGCGGACGTGCTGCTCGTCGTGGGGGCCAAGCTCGGCGAGGCTGAGCTCTGGGTTGACGCGCTCGAGGCGCGCGGCCGGGTCATCCGCGTGGACCTGCTCGCATCGCAGATTCACAAGAACCAGCGGGCCGAGATTGGAATCGTGGCGGACGCGGCTTCGGCAATCGCCGCGATCGGCGAGGCGCTCGACGGGCTCGATGGGCCAGGTGCGCAGGGCGCCGCGCCGCGCGAGGCGGCCGCGAGCGTCGCCGCCACCCGGGAAGCCGTGCGGGCGGAGTCTGCGGAGCTCGACGCAGTGAACACGGCGCTCGGGGAGCTCATTGCCGGGATCCTACCCGAGAACGCGATCGTGTCGACCGACTCGTCGCAGATTGCGTACTGGGGCCTGCTTAACGCGGTCACCGCGCGCGTACCGAACTCGACGCCCTACATGGGCACCTACGCGACCCTCGGCTACGGCCTCCCGGCCGCGATCGGGTCGCGCATCGCGGCCCCCGAGCGCCCGGTGTTCGCGGTGCTCGGCGACGGCGCGCTCATGTTCTCCATGCAGGAGTTCATCACCGTCGTTGAACAGGGCATCGATGTCACGGTCATCGTCGTCGACAACGGCGGCTACGCCGAGATCCAACAGAACGAAGCGGACGCGGGCATCGCGCCCGTCGGCGTGGTGTTGGCGCAGCCAGACTGGGCGGCGCTTGCTGCCGCGTTCGGCGGGGCGAGTTCAGCCGCGTCGCAAACGCGGCTGAACTCGCGACCGCTGTCGACGCTGCGGTGTCGCGGGGTGGGCTCCAGCTCATCCACCTGCGACAGGACGCATTCGATATGGGAAGTGGGGCCAACGCGTGAGTCCACTCGCCGTCTACACCGACACCGATGACACCGACGTCTCAGCTGGCGTGCGCCTGCTCGAGGCCGCCGGCTACGAGGTGCGGGTGCTCGAGACCCGCGAGCCCGAGGCGATCATCGCGGGTGCTCGCGACGCCGAGGTCTTGCTGCTCGGCTACGCCCCCGTCACGCGCGAGATCATCGAGGCGCTCCCGAAGCTCAAACTCATCGCGCTCATGTCGATGGGCTTCGACTTCGTCGACATTGACGCGGCAACCGAGCACGGCGTCTGGGTGACGAACGTGCCCGGAGCTGCGACTGAGGAGGTCGCGACCCACGCGCTTGCCCTGCTGTTGCACGCACAGCGCCAGCTGCCCTTTTACCTGGCCTCAGCGACGCCTGAGCGGTGGAACGAGCGTGCCGAGGTCGCCCCGGCTCGGCTCAGCGAACTGCAGCTCGGCATTGTCGGGCTCGGCAAGATCGGGCGCGAGTTCGCTCGCGTCGCGGGTCCGCTCTTCGGCGGTGTAGTGGGCTACGACCCGTTCCTCCCCGACACCCCTGAGGTGCGGGCCGAACTTCAGGGGCTCGGTATTCGCCGCGCCGAGCTCACCGAGGTTCGCGATGCCGCGAACGTGCTCTCGCTGCACCTGCCGCTCACTCCGGAGACCGAGCAGATGGTCAACGCAGAGTTCATTGCGGCGATGCCCGTGGGCGCTGTCGTGTTGAACGTCTCGCGCGGTGGCCTGATCGACAGCGCGGCGCTCGCCGCGGCGCTCGACGAGGGGCAGCTCTCGGCCGCGGCGCTCGACGTGCTCGACGAGGAGCCTCCGAGCGCGGTCCACCCGCTCGTCGGCCGGGCCGACGTCGTGCTCAGCCCGCACATCGCCTACTTCTCGTCGTTTACCGAGGCGGAGTACGTGCGCGTGCAGGCGGCGAATGCCGTGACGTTTGCCGAGACCGGGCGGCCAGAGTCGCCGGTTAATTCCCCCGCTTAGCCCCGCCCCGGGCACCCCCTTGCTTCACCCGAAAGGACCAACCGTGACCGCACTCACCGCCGAGGCCAAGCGCACCGCGCAGGCGTGGATTGATGACAACCTGACCGAACTCACCGAGTGGCACACCCACATCTGGGAGCTCGCCGAGCCCGCGTGGCGGGAGTACCGCTCGCAGCAGTGGTACGTTGCGCGCCTCCGCGAGGAGGGGTTCGACGTTGAAGACGGGTCGGCGGGGATGCCGACAGCGTTCAGTGCCACCTGGTCGAACGGCGACGGGCCGACGCTGCTCACCTATGCGGAGTACGACGCCGTACCGGGCAACAGCCAGGCAGCCACGACCTCGGAGACTCCCCGCGAGGGCCTCACTCGTTTCGCTCCGGGGCACACCGACCCCCACTCGGTGCTCGGCATCTCGACACTCGCTGGCGTACTCGCGACGAAGCACGCGATGACCGTGCACGGCATCGGCGGCACGCTCAAGTACACCGGCGAGCCCGCCGAGAAGATGCACGGGTCGAAGGTCGTGCACGGGCTGCGCGGCTACTATGACGACACCGACGCGATCGTCTCGTTCCATCCGTTCTACATGCTGCCCCTCTGCAACACTGCGCGCTGGGACACCCAGTGCGGCGCGTACTACAGCAAGGTCTACTCATTCATCTGCGACGAGCCCGAGACCTGGCAGCTTTCGAGTGCCGACCCGAACTCGCCGATCCCTGCCTCCCACTCAGCGGCCCGCGCTCCAGGAGCGAACGTGGCGCTCATGCAGATGTACACCGCGTCGCGCACCATGCTCGACTCGATGCTGCCCGCAACGGGTGGCTGGAGCTTCTCTGACGCGATCCTGAGCGACGGTCAGGCCACCGCAGACAATCTGCCGCAGCGGGTCGCGCGCATCCAGTTCTCTTGGCGCACCCCCGACATCGAGATGGCCGAGCACATCCTCACGATTCTCGACCGCAACGCGCAGGCCGCCGCGATGATGGCGCACTGCGCCGCAGAAGATCGGTGGATCGCTCGCAGCCGCCCCGGCCGCACGAACCACGTGATGAGTGAGACCCTGTACGCGAACCTTGAGGAGGTTGGCGCCCCGAGCTACGGGCCGGAAGCCATCGGAGTGGCGCAAGAGATTCAGCGCTCGCTCGGCCGCGAGGCGACCCCCAAGCCGTTCCTCGCGGAGACCGAGCAGCTCATCTCGCCGCAGGAAGCCGAGCGGCTGCTGCGCGAGCACATGCCCGCCTGGCAGCGGAACTGGACGAGCGACGACTACGTCGAGATGAGCCACTACGCCCCGCTCGTGCGGTTCTACGTCTCGCGCCCCGCCCTCCAACCGGTGCCAGGCGAGGGGCCGTACCCGGCTTGGGTGATGAACGCGCTTGGCGGCATCCCCGAGACGATCGCCCCCACGATCGTGACGGCGGGCAAGACGGTCTCGGGCACGTTCCTCGACCTGCTCACGAAGCCGGAGACGCTCAAAGCTGCGCAGCAGGAGTTCGCGCAGCGGGTGGCTGCGGAGCCGATGCCTGCGCTCCTCCCCGTCGACTTCGAACCGCCGATCGACCTGCCCTGGCCCGACTACTCAGGGGCGGCAGAGCACCGCCACTGGTAGTGGTTAACCCGTACTGGAAGTAGTTACTCAGAACGAGGCGCGCGCTGAGCCGATTCCTGGCTTGCGCGCGCTTCGAGCGGGTGCGGCACCATGCCGTCCTCGCCGTAGGCCGCGTCGAGCAACTCGTCTTCTTCTGGCCGCGGATCCTTACCATTGGCGATCGCAATGCCGAGCGCAAAGAACGCGAGTGCGAACGCGATGATCCCGAGCGGGTTGCACAGCGCGATCGACATCTCCGCCGAGAACTGCGAACCGGCAGCGTGACTGACGATCGAGACGAGTTCACCGCCGACGTTATCGGGCACGGTAAAGCCGAAGCCGATCGCGCAGACCCACGACAGGATGAGCGTGACCCACACCGAGCGGCTCAGGCGGCGCCCGCGACGCTCGGTGATGGCCATGCGGCGCGCAACCCAGGCCAGCAGCACTGCATAGGTGAGGCCGATCGCGGGGACGTACCACCATGTGAGGCTGCCGCCGATGCCGAAGAACCAGCGACCCGCCGACATCCACACCGCGAGCACCAGGCCCACGACGGTGACGAACACACTCTTCACGCTGACTCCCATCGCAAAACGCGCTCTGTGCGGGCCCGCGAATGCGACCGCTGTTCGCCGCAACCTTACCAAGCGGCGCGCGGCGAAACCGTGGAGATCGCCCCTGTTGCGACCCTTCTCGCGCGGCACGCCCGGGCGATGCTCGGCGAATTCGCATTCACCCTCGCGAGGTGGTACGCTCTAACGGTTGTCACGTTCGCGTGGCTACGCCCTGATAGCTCAGCGGTAGAGCACTTCCATGGTAAGGAAGGGGTCCCGGGTTCAAGTCCCGGTCGGGGCTCTGACTCTCTGGCTCGCATTCGTGCGGGCCAGTTTGGCTGAGTAGCTCAGCTGGTTAGAGCGCACGACTCATAATCGTGAGGTCGCGGGATCGAGCCCCGCCTCAGCTACAGAGAGTCACAACAAAACCCCCGGTTCTGCCGGGGGTTTTGTTGTTCTCGGGCCGGTGTGTGCCCGGTACCTTCGCGATCGTTCCATAACGCCGGACAAGAGGGCGCTTGCAGGTTCCATCGCTTAGTTCCCTCCTCCCTCCTCTCGCCTCGCGGTCTAGGTTTAGATAATTCCCAGTTCAATGCTCTTGGTGCGTGCTTCTTGAATGCTTGAGACTCTGAGTTTTCGAAACGCCGAACGGCTCTGGGACTTCACCGTATTTAGAGATACTGATTCACGAGCAGCAACTTCTTTTCTCGACGCTCCTCTCAGCAACTGCTTAAGAACGACGATTTCGCGGGATGTGAGGCTAGTCAATGGCGCTTGGGCGGCCCCCTCCGGAAAGTTAAACTGGGCACCGACGCCACAGGACCGCCACTTCTCGTAGAGAGCGGTTGTGCACGGAGACTCTGGAATGAGATCAAATAGTGCCCGAGTTGAATCCAATGGGACTGAAGCGAAGACCGCTATACAGCCACCCAATCGAGTCAATAGCGCCTCGAATGTTCCCTGAGCCTTGGCCCTCATGCCTAACGCCAGTTGACAACTAGCTTGTAGTCCCAGATAGTCCAGCCCCACTCGGGCGGTGGCCTCGATTGCGCCCGACGCTAACTCATCGAGCGAGAGCTGATACTCGCCATTCAGTGCCGCGATTCGAGCGCGAATGAGCTGGACAAAAGAAGGGTCCTGTATGCGAACCAGCTGCACTGACGCTTCTTCGAGGTTCCCGCAACTGATTAGAACTTCGACGTTCAACCGCTGCAATACGTCATGCGGCAGCCAGCCAGACGCTTCTGAGGTTTGGTGTTGAGCCTGCAGGGTTTGTCCCGACAGGAGCAAGAACCTGACTCGCGCTTCAACAATCAGATGATAGAACTCGAATCCTTGTGTCGGTTGCGCCAGGTCTGGGAGTAAGGCTCTAGCCTCCAAGAGATCCAGTTCCTCGGTGGCAATGATGAACTCAGCAAGCGGAGTTGCAAACTGCACCACAGCGGCGTAGTCCGGGCTAATCGATGAGGGCCATGTGCGCGAGCGGGCAACCCATTCCTTTCCTTGTTCGAGTCGGCCCATAAGCGCATGGATCAGCGCAATATTCCCAGCTGCCTCGTGCGCAATGAACCCCAATTCATCTTGATGTCTCCAGCGCCATGCCTGCAGATACGCCTCGAGCGCCTTCGGAAGGTTGCCTGCCAAAAGATGTGTCTTGGCTACTTGAGCAAAATATGCGGACGCAGCACTCTCAGCAGCAGAGCCAATCTTGCTCGCCTCGGCAAGCACCCAGGCTTCGGAGCGGCCAGCGACGTCAATCGCTTCATCTATGAATCCATTCAACCTGCGCGCAATTACAGCAAGAGTGACGCCCCGCACGAGGGCAGCGCGTGACATAGGCGCCTCAGGCGCTAGGTACTGAGCGACCTCGACTCGAAAGTCCGATATTGGCATTAGGCCAGAGAACTCTAAATGGAACCGCAGGTCGGGTCGAGCGTCGCGAAAATCTCTCGGCATTTGCTCCAACGTGCGTTGCATCAGGGACAGACCCCCAGAGGTGTGCACGAGTGACAAAGGGGTGTTCACTAGCAGCTCAGCTGCCCTGCTCCAATCCCGAAGATGCAGGGACTCCTCTAATGCCAACGCAATGCTAGGACCGCCAGTTTGGGAAGCGCTACCCCTCAACGCGCTGTCTTCGACAGTCATTTCTCACGTACCCCTCTACATGCTGAACCTAGAGTTCATGCTCACACGACTCATGGGTGGAGATGAGGAACACCCAGGGTGAAGTCAGGGTGAAGTCGTCAAAGATGGGGTGAAATCCCTGCTCAGGATCCAAAAACCTCACGATACTGGGTGGCTGGAGGCTCTATCTCTAGACCCAGTTCCCCCGCATGCGCGTTGAAGTGTCTTGCGTGCGTTCCCACTGGTCGCGATCGGGGGTCTAGGAGTGACCGTCGTTTCCGGATCCCGAATCCGAAGAAATGAGGATCCTCGATGAAGCTAAAACCAAAGCCTCCACTGAAAGTGGAAAGGAATAACGTGCAACGGAATACTTTGCGGGGCCAAGAAGTCCCCTTTACAGCTGAGGAGGTGACTATGGGGTCCGACAATTCCTCCCGCGGATTGGCGCGTGGCTTCAAGAAAGTGCTCGCAACTGCCCTTGCGGCCTCCCTTCTGACTTTCGGTGGCTCCGGGGCTGCACAAGCAGTTCAAGCACAGGTGCAGCCGGCTGAGAACCCACCCATGCCCGCCCAGTGCGAGCTAGACCTCGCCATGAGCCTTGACCTTTCGAACAGCGTCGATGCTTCCCAGCTGCAGCAGATGCGCGAGGGCGTGGCAGACCTAGCGAAGTCGCTGAGCGAGTACCCAGTCCGGGTATCGCTGCACAACTTTGCCTCGAATGCACCGGCGACGAGCGCAGGCAGCAACGCCCCGCTGCCGATCACGGCGCTCGACAGTGCAGGCGTTCAAGCGGTGACGGCGTGGGTCAATGGGATCCAGCGCCCTTCGAACCAGCAGGGTGGCACGAACTGGGACCGGGCGTTCGCTGCAGTTGGCAACAGCAGCGACGCCTATGACGCGCTCTTATTCGTTACTGACGGAAACCCGACTCAGTACGGCAGCCCCGCGCAGGGGCCCGGCAACTCGACTAACACTGCCACGATTAACGCGGCTGTTGCGAGCGCGAACGCCGTCAAGGCTCAGGGCACCCGTGTTGTCGGCGTTGGTCTGACAGACAACATCACCGACATGAACGAGTTCCGCGAGCACATGTCGCAGATCTCGGGTCCTGTTGAAGGCAGCGATTACCTCTCGACCAGCTTCGAGGGGCTCTCGGACATTCTCCTCGCCCTGATTGCGGACAACTGTGCGGCTGCTTCGAATCCGGGGATCGAGCTCGTGAAGACCGCGGCACTCGCTAATGACGCAGCCGGTCTCGTGGGAGACACTGTTGAGTACTCGTTCGCTGCGACAAACACCGGCGACGTGACCCTGACTAGTGTTGAGATCATCGACCCGAAGCCAGGGCTATCGGACTTGGTGTACAGCTGGCCCGGTGAGCCAGGAGTACTTGAGCCTGGTCAGCAAGTCACAGCTACAGCGACGTACACGATCATCGAGTCAGACCGGGACAACAAGGTTGTCCAGAACTCTGCAAACGTCACAGGAAACCCGCCGACAGGCCCGCCAGTTACCGATGAAGATAACGCGGAGGTAGTCCTTCCGAACAATCCGGCTATCGAGCTTGTGAAGACTGGTGGCCTCACTGAGGGCGCGACCGGTGTCTCCGGAGATATCGTTGAATACTCGTTCACCGCAACGAACACCGGCGGGGTGACCCTGACCGGTGTTGAGATCACTGATCCGCTCCCTGGCCTGTCGGACCTCACCTATGTTGAATGGCCAGGTGCGCCGGGTGTTCTCGAGCCCGGCCAGAGCATTACCGCGAACGCCAAGTACACGGTAAAGCAGTCGGACGTGAATACTGGCAACATCCACAACGTCGCAACCGCGACCGGTATCCCGCCTACCGGCGACAACGTGTCCGACACCGACGACAACGATGTACCGCTGGCGTCCAACCCCGCAATCACCCTCGTCAAGACCGGTGCTATTGCTGAGGGCCAGATCGGCAAACCCGGTGACACCATCGAGTACAAGTTCACGACAACCAACACCGGGAACGTGACCCTGACTGATGTGTCGATCGCCGATCAAATGCCCGGCCTCTCCGACATTGTGTACGGCGAATGGCCCAGTGAACCAGGTGTTCTTGCGCCCGGCCAGAACATCACCGCCACCGCGAGCTACACGGTGAATCAGGCGGACGTGAACGCAGGAGCTGTGGCCAACACCGCTACGACTGTTGGCACCCCACCCACCGGCGACAACGTTACGGACGCCGACGACGTGATTGTTCCACTGCCGCAGGATGCGCGCATCGCGGTAGAGAAGACTGGTGCGCTTGCCCAAGACGCTACTGGTCGGGCTGGTGACGCTGTGGAGTTCGGCTTTACGGTCACCAATACTGGTTCAGTTACTCTCACTGGTGTCGTGCTCAACGACCCGCTTCCTGGCTTGTCTGACATCGCGTATGGCGCATGGCCTGCTGAGGCTGGCGTCCTTGAACCTGGGGAGAGCGTCTCCGCCACTGCTTCCTATGTCCTTACTCAGAGCGATGTGAATGCGGGCGGCGTGGACAACTCTGTCACCGCCACCGGTAACCCGCCAACGGATAAACCTGTCGAAGACCAGGACGACGTCACTGTTCCTGTGGATTCAAACCCAGCGATCGACCTTGTGAAGACAGGCGGCCTCAAAGACGGCGCAACCGGTGAGGCTGGCGACACTGTTCAGTACTCGTTCACCGCAACGAATATCGGCAATGTGACGCTTACCGATGTGAAGGTCTCGGACGAGCTCGACGGGCTGACAGACATCGTGTACGGTGCGTGGCCTGCAGATACTGGTGTGCTTGCGCCCGGCGAGAGTGTTACTGCGACCGCATCGTATGTCCTCACTCAGAGCGATGTAGATAACGGGCGCGTGGAGAACATCGCAACCGCTACCGGTAACCCGCCAACGGGTGATCCGGTGGAAGACGAAGACATCGTGATTGTTCCCGTTGAGCCCTCACCTGCGATCACTCTTGTGAAAGCTGGTGGCCTGCAAGACGGTGCAACCGTTGTCCCGGGCGATCTCATCGAGTACTCGTTCACCGCACAGAACACGGGCAACGTAACGCTCACTGACGTGACAATCGCTGACGAGCTGGACGGCCTGTCGGAGCTGGACTACACATGGCCCGGCGAAGTAGGCGTACTCGCTCCCGGTGAGCAGGTGACTGCAACCGCGACTTACAGCATCACCCAGGCCGATATCGACTCGGGTATTGTCCACAACTCCGCTATCTCGACCGGCAACCCGCCCACTGGTGAGCCAGTCGAGGACGAGGATGAGCATGACGTGCCGCTCACGCAGCTGCCCGTGATTGATCTGGCGAAGACCGGTCAGCTCGACGGCGAAGGGTTCGCAGGCGATGCTGTCAACTACGGCTTCACTGTCACAAACACCGGCAATGTCACACTTACTGATGTCACGATTGCCGATGAGCTAAAAGGCCTGTCAGATATTGTGTTCGGAACGTGGCCCGGCACGGAGGGTGTCCTTGCCCCAGGTGAGAACGTCACTGCCAGCGCCACATACACACTCACCCAAGCTGACGTGGATGCAGGCAGCGTACACAACACTGCAACTGCGACTGGTACCCCGCCGAAGGGTGAGGACGTGACGGACGAGGACGATGTGACCGTACCTGTCGCTCCTGGCCCCGGGATCGATCTGCGGAAGTCGAGCAGCCTCGAACAGGGGGCAGGCTCGGTGGCGGGCGATACGGTGAACTATCATTTCACCGCTACCAACACCGGCAACGTAACGCTGACGAACGTGACGATCGTCGATGCAATGGAAGGCCTGTCGGAGCTGAGCTACACATGGCCCGGCGAAGCAGGGACTCTCGCTCCAGGTGAGCAGGTGACCGCGACAGCGACCTACACGCTCACCCAAGCCGATGTCGACGCTGGGAACGTGGAGAACCACGCGATCACTACCGGCACCCCGCCGACCGGTGATCCGGTGGACGATGACGACGATGAGAAGACGCCGCTACCCCAGTCCCCGTCTATTGAGCTGGTGAAGACTGGGAAGCTGAACGGTGAGAAGATCGAATACGGTTTCAACGTGACCAACACTGGCAATGTCACTCTCACCGGAGTAGAAATCACTGACGAGCTCGCGGGCCTCTCGGAGATCACCTACGGCGTGTGGCCGACCGAAGCGGGCGTACTTGCCCCGGGTGAGCGGGTCACTGCTTCCGCAGAGTACAAGGTCACCGGTGCCGACCGAGACCGTGGACGAGTGGATAACCATGCCACAGCTACCGGAAACCCGCCCTCGGGGCAGCCGGTGACGGATGAAGACGACGTGAAGGTCGTCGTCGGATCGCTCGCGATCACCGGTTCCGACTACGCCGCTGCCGGGATCCTCACCGCAGGTCTGCTGTTCGGCGGCGGAGCGCTCCTGCTGCTGATGGTGCGCAAGCGCCGTGGAGCTGGAGAGCTCCCTCAGCTGAGCTAGCTACGAGTCCATTGGTGCACCGACTTGAGCCCTTAGGCCTCCAAGGGAGGGCTCGAGTCGGTGCCCCGGGACTCAAAGCCGCTCTAAGACCCGCCACACAGACCCGTGGCCACCGCCGCTGCGGAGTTCCACAAGTACTGATGTGGCGTTCAATGCCGCCGGGTCTCTCCCCCCTTCGAGCCTAGGCGGCGTTTGTGTGCTCCGTGCCGGATCTTGGTCCGGCACGGAGCACACGCCTTTTCTGGAAGCAATAGGTGCTCCACTCAGGCTTGAAACGTGAACCGAAGTTATCGGCCGATTCCGCAGTGGAACACCACGCTCTCAACCCTCGGCACAATGTGAGCTTCGACCTGTTAACGCAATGAGGTGACGCATCCGGATGTGCTCCCGCCACTCACCAGAAGCGGAAGCCTGTCCAAACGCAGCAGGTCGGAGCCTTTGGATGCAAATTATCGAGGCAGCATGTTGGGAAGTTGGATGTGAGCTAGACCCTGAGCAAGCGCTGAACAAGGCCGGTAGAAACACGGAAGTACCTACTGAACGGCCACGAGTGTGCATGGTTTGCAAGTGGTGAAGCCGTAGCGAATTCAGATAGGTGACAGTCGCTCCGTTGATCAGTAGCGAACGCGTAGCTGCGCGGGCACGATCGAGACCCGTTGGGAAGCAGCCAACCCGAGGGCGCCAGAGGTGAACGATTGAGGAACTACAACCTATGGTGCTCAAAGCCTCGAAACTTATACCCCTTATCTATGCACCGGAACGTGAACCCCGTGTGATCGAATACCCCCGCATCCACGAGAAACGACACCGAAACAGTAGCGCAGGAAGCCCTGCTGGGAACCCTTGAAGCCCTATTTATCGACGCCGCTTCATGTATGAATGGCTCTCAACCGCAGCTCAATGCAATGTTGACTGTCTCGAGGCGGGGCGACGTCATCAGAGTCGCCACTATCGGCTGCCTCGGCACCACTCTTGTTGATGCAATTGACATGCTGACGCTCCTCACCGGGACGGGGTTGGAGGTGCAGTTCGGTGATAGAAGCTGATCTGCTAGCCCGTGACGCTCGAACGGTCAACAGCAGAGGAACGCGACTGGCTCCTACTCAGTCACATCCGTAACGCGGACCAAGCGCTCCGCAACGCTGGAACCATCTGGCACAGTCCCGTGTTTGGGAATGGCGGAGACGAAGCTGCACAGCGATGCGCACATTCCCAGCCGGAAGGTAGCGGGAGGCCGCGGAGCATTGCCCGCGACCCCGAGAACCCCGGCAACCTGGAGCAGACGTGTTGATGGCCTCGGCATGACGCGGTCCCTCTCGTTACGGAGACCCTACCCGTGAGTAGTGAGGAACTCCGCGAGCTCTCCGGGTGTGGGGTAGGAGGCTTGGGCGCCGGCCCGGGTCGCAGCAAAGCTGCCGACGGTCGCCGCGTAGCCCGCCGCGACCGCGAGGTGGTCGCCGGCCGCGAGGCGGAGCGCGAGCGAGCCCATGAACGCGTCGCCGCAGCCCGTCGTATCGACGGCGGAGACCTTCGGCGAGGCGACCGGAACCGCGTCGGCGCCGTCGCGGGTCGCGCCGTCGAACACGATGCTGCCCGCGGCGCCCGCGGTCACGACGGCGCGCGGGATCCCGCGCTCGGTGAGCGCGGCGCGCGTGTACTTGCCGCCCTCGGCGAGCACCTGCTCGGGTGTGAGGCCCAGCAGGTCGGCAGCCTCGTGCTCGTTGATGAGCAGGATGTTCGTGAGGCCGAGCAGTTCGTCGGGAACGGGGCCGTAGGGGGAGAGATTGAGAAGCACGCGAGCGCCGGCGGCGCGGGCTCGGCGGGCGGCTTCGAGCACCACGTCGAGTTCGACCTCGAGGCTCAGGCAGAGGATCGCGGCGCGCTCGAAGAGCTCGGCCGCGGCATCGAGCTCCGCGATCCCGAGCTTGCCGTTCGCGCCAGGCGAGACGATGATCGTGTTCTCGCCCGCCCCATCGACGGTGATCACAGCGGTGCCCGTGGCGACGCCGTCGAGCGAGGCGACGTGCGCGGTGTCGACGCCGGAGGCCTCGACCGAGTTGCGCAGCAGCGCGCCGTTCGCGTCGGCGCCAAGCGCTCCAACCATCGCCACGTTGCCTCCGAGGCGACCGGCGGCGACCGATTGGTTCGCGCCCTTACCGCCGGGGATGACGCGCAGCTCCGAGCCGGTGAGCGTCTCGCCCGGCTGCGGGAAGCGCGCAGTCTGCACCACCAGGTCTGCGTTCAGCGAACCAACCACAAGAATGAGGCCGTCGGTCATGGTGAGGTCCTTTCTCGGCCCGCGCGGCAGCAGAGGCGCGGGCGGGTGATGCAGCGGGCGGGCCCCCGACCGGCCAAGGCCGGCGGGAACCCGCTCCTAGAATACGGTGGTTGGCGTTACTTCCCCGGAGCCGGGGCAGCGACCTCGGCGTCCGTCGGCGCCGGGATGAGGAAGCTCATCGCGAAGCCGAGAATCGAGATCGCGGCGCCAGCGAGCATGCCCGCGCTGTACCCGGTGGTCGACGTCGGGTCGTCGGCCGAGGTGAACAGCAGCTGCACGGCGGGCAGGATCGCGAAGCTCACACCGGCGCCCAGGTTGAACGCGCCGGCGTTCAGGCCGGGGAGGAATCCGGGGTTGTCCTTCGGTGACAGCACGATGCCGAGGCCGTTGAGCATGATGTTGCCGATGCCCGCGTAGGTGATGCCGAGCAGGATCGTGGTGACGATGAGCACGGGCAGCGAGTGCACGCCGACAAACGCCATCACGATGGTGCCGACGATGGTGCCGAGCATGCCGACGCGCATCACGTTGAGGTACCCGAAGGTCGGCGCGAGGCGGCCTGCGAACGGCCCGACGATCCACCCGGCGACCGCGTACGGCATGAGGAACCAGAGCGACGTGAGGTCGGCTCCCAGGCCGAACCCGGCCTCGGTGTTCTGCGCGATCGACGCGACGAGGCCGTTCACCACCGCGAAGACGCCGGTCATGGTGAGAAGCGTCGTGACGAGCAGCGCCCAGCTCGACCGCTGCTTGAGGTAGTGCGGCGGGATGAGCGGGGCCGTGATCTTCGACTCGAGTACCCAGAACGCCCAGAACGAGGCGAGGCCGATGACGGGCAGCGCCCAGATGATGAACCAGTTGCTGTCGTTCACCGCTCCGAGGAAGTTCAGGAAGGTGAGGAACGAGCCGATCGACACGACGAGGGGCACGACGCCCAGCCAGTCCATCTTCGTATCCTTCGACGGGCGGCTCTCGGGGGCCCACACGAGCACGAACACGATCGCGACCACGGCGACGACCGTCATCGTCCAGAACACCGACCGGAAGCCGTGGTTCGCGACGAGCCAGCCGCCGGCGAGCGCGTCGATGCCGGCGATGCCGCCGTTGACGGCGGTGATGACGCCCATCATCGTGCCGTACCGCTTCGGATCTTGAATCTCGTTGCGCAGCATGAGCAGCGTCACCGGAACCACGGGGCCGGTGACGCCCTGGATGATGCGGCCGACGAAGAGCATCTCGACGTTCACGGCGAGCGCGGCGATGACGGTGCCGACAGCCATGATCGCGAGCATGCCGACGAGCACGCGCTTGCGGCCGATGATGTCAGACAGGCGGGGGAGGAACAGCGAGAAGAGCGCCGCCGCCGTGAAGAACATGGTCTGCGAGAGACCGATCGTTGCGTCGTCGGTGTTCAGCTCTTTCGCCATCGTCACGAGCGCTGGGCTGAGCATCGAGGCGTTGAGCTGGAAGGCGACGCACGCTGCGAGCAGCGCGACCATGAGTGAGCCCACGCGCACCGCGGGCTTCTGAGCGAGTGTGTTCATTTAGAAGTCAACCTCGCCGATGTTTTCGAGGGCCTCGGTGACGAGGTTCCAGAACCGGGGGGCGTCGAGCTCGGTCGCGGCCCAGGTGGTGCAGTCGTCGGGAGCCTCTGCGCGGAAGTCCGCGACGGTCATCCCGAGGGTGAGCGTGCCCGTGAGCTCGATGTCGATCGGCACCTTCACGGTCTTCACGATCGTTGGGTCGATGACGTAGGCGACCGCGCAGGGGTCGTGGACCGGGGGAGCGTCGAAGCCCTGAGCATCCTTGTACGCGAGTGCGAAGAAGTCGAGCAGTTCGCCGACGAACTTCGCGGGCTTCGTGCCGACCGCCGCGATCTGGGCGGCGACCTCGTCGGTCGCGAGCGCCTGGTGCGTGAGGTCGAGGCCGACCATCACGACGGGCCACTTCTCGTTGAACACGATGTGCGCGGCCTCGGGGTCGATCTTGATGTTGAACTCGGCGACTGCCGACCAGTTGCCGACGTGGTAGCCGCCGCCCATGAGCACGACCTCCTTCACGCGCTCCACGATGCGGGGCTCCTTGCGGGCCGCCATCGCGATGTTCGTGAGGCCGCCAGTCGGCACGAGGGTCACGGTGCCGGGCTCGTGCGCCATCACCGTGTCGATGATGAGGTCGATCGCGTGGCGCGGGTCGAGCTCGATCTCGGGCTCAGGCAGCACGGGGCCGTCGAGGCCCGACTCGCCGTGGATGTCGGGGGCGACCTCGATGTTTCGCACGAGCGGGCGCGCGGCGCCGGCCGCGAACGGGACGCCAGTGATGCCGGCGACGCGGGCGACGGAGAGCGCGTTGCGCGTCACCTTCGGAAGCGTCTGGTTGCCGACAACGGTGGTCACCGCGAGCAGCTCCATCTCGGGGTTGCCGTGCGCGAGTAGCAGGGCAACGGCGTCGTCGTGTCCGGGGTCACAGTCGAGAATGATCTTCTTAGTCAATTCCACATCCTTGGGGCCGTTACTCGCGCGGGCGCGGGCGGGCGGGTTAGGTACGTCAAGCGCTTTACGATAACACGCAAAGCGCTTGACGTTGCAACCCTATGAGTTGGCTGCCCGCGGCTAGAATGAAGGGATGTCTCGACCGGAAGCTAGTTCGCCACGGCCGGCCCGCGTGACCGCCGCCGAGGTAGCCGAGCTGGCGGGCACTTCGGTGGCAACGGTCTCGCTCGTGGTGAACGGCAAAACCGCGGGCCGCGTCTCGCAGGCGAACGTCGAGCGGGTGCTGTCAGCGGTGCGGGAGCTCGGGTACGTCGTCGACCACACTGCCTCGTCGCTCGCCAAGGGCACGTCAAACATCGTGATCCTCGTCGCTCCCGACCTCTCGAACCCGTTCTACGGCCGGGTCATCTCAGGTATCAAGGCCGAGCTCGGCAGCGAGTACCAGCTGCTGCTCTCAGTGACGGGGGAGGGCCGCAACCCGAGCGCGGCCGACGTGCACCGCCTCGTCGCGCTTCGGCCCGCTGGCCTGCTCGTCGAGGCGCCCGATGATGCGTTTCTTCGCGACCTCCCCGCGGGCGCCCCGCTTGTGCTGCTCGATGCGCCGGGCCGCGAGACCCAGGCGCCGACCGTGAACTTCGACCTCACGAGCGGCATCAGCGCGCTGCTCACGCACCTCGCGGCGCGCGGCCACACCCGCATCGGCTACCTCGACAGCCTCACGCGCACCGAAACCTTCGAGCTGCGCCGCACGCTGCTCGAGCGCGGTGCCGCCGCGCACGGTATGGACTTCGTCGCGATTCCCGAGGCGGCGAGCCTCATCGATCCTGATGGTGCGGCCGCCGCGTTCGCTGAATACTGGCCGCGGTGGCGCGATGCCGGCGTCACCGCGCTTGTCTGCGCGACCGACTCGCACGCCTATGGGGTGCTCGGCAAAGCGCGCGAGCTCGGCGTTAGCGTGCCCGGCGCCCTCGCCGTCACCGGGTTTGACAACCTTCCTGCCTCCGCGATCGTGTCGCCCGCGCTCACCACGGTTGAGCTGCCCGGCGAGGCGCTCGGACGAGGCGCGGTCAGGGCGCTCATGGCGCAGCGTGATGGGGGAGACGAGCGCGCCGATCAGGATCGCCACACGGGTGCAGGCGAGGCTTCTCTGGCGGCGGCTCCGCTCATCGGCGCGCGTCTTATCGTGCGCGATTCGGCGTAGGCCCGAGCGCTACCCGGCGAGGAACGCGGTCGTCTCTGTCGCGATCGCAGGCGACTGCGTGTGGTGCAGGTAGTGCCCGCCGGGAAGCAGGCTCACCTGGCCCTTCGTCACCGATGCCGCCTGTCGCTCGTGCAACTCGATCCAGCCCGGGACGTCGGTGTCGTCTGTCGCAACGAAGAGCAGTACGGGCAGCGTGGCGGGAAACACCGCGTTTCGTAGCGCGGTGAAGTTCTGGGGCGCGCGGTTCATCTCATCGAGGATCGTCGGCGACGTCGCGTTCCGTGTCGAGAGCAGGCCCATCTGCCGCTTCGTCTCGTCGTCGAACGGCATGCCAGCGTAGGGATCTCCCGAGATTGCCGACAGCACGCGGAGAATACCGAGCCTGTTGAGGGTCGCGAGGCCATTCGTTGGCGTCTCATCGGTCGAGCCAGGCTGCCCCGGCACGCTGCTGTCGATGCCGACGAACGCGACGAGCTCGTCGGCGTAGCGCGCGCTGTACTCGAGCGCGTAGATGCCGGAAATCGAGTGCCCCATGAGCACGTACCGGTCGACGTTGAGCTGCTGCAGCGCCTCGTGTACTTCCTGCGCGATGTTCGTGGCCGTGCGCGGGGTGTCGGTCTGGTCGCTCAGGCCGGTGCCGAAGGGCTCGACCGCGATCACCCGGTGCGTGGTCTGCAGTTCCGCGATTAGCGGCTGGAAGTCCAAGGCGGGGGCGGCGGTGCCGAGGCCGGGGAGCAGCACGATAGTCTCGTCGCCCGAGCCGGTATCAACGACGTTCATTTGTTTCCCCGCGACGGGCACGAGCTCGCCATACGGTTCGATCGCTGCGAGGTCTGATTTCGTCGCGACCGCGTGGAAGATCGCGCTCGTTGCGACGGCGAGAACTGGCACCGCAACCAGCACGGCGACGGTGGTCAGGATGATCTTGAGTGGTTTGCGCATTGATCCTCGTCTCGAAGCGCGTGTGCCGGGCACACGTGGTGGTGTGTACCAAGTACATCGCGCATTTCGGGCGGGCAGAAGTGCCTGAATGTCATGTTCATCCGTGACGAATGTCATGGGTTCGGCGCTCACGTGGTGGCGGTTGCTGAGCTGTAGTGCTCGGTGGCGGAAGAGCATGACGCAGCTGCGATCAATCTGCTGTTCAACAACGCCGGTGTCGTGGGCGGCATGTCGTTCGTGAAGTTTTCGCCCGAGGACTGGGAACGCACGTTCCGGGTGTCCTGGAAAGGCACATACAACTGCACGCGTGAGTTCCTGCTGAGGCGGTTGAGCGCGGGCAGTGACGCCTACCGATTGGCGAAGACGCTACCGCCGTTGACGAGATCGTGCGGGCCGACCCTGACGCTTCGTACAGCTGAGCGGCAGGGGCCCCGGATTTCATGCCGGGGCCCTGAAGTTGTGCTTGCCGGCATGCTTGGTAGCATGACCCCGTGATCGACGAGCGAGAGTCCACTGTGGCCGAGCCAATCACGGACAGCGAGCTGTGCGACCTGATTCGTGGTGGTGAAGCCTGGCCGCTCGCGACGCTCTGGGAGCGATATCACGCTGTCGCACTCGGGTGGGCCAAACGGAAAGACCCCGTGCACGCTGAGGACGCGGTCTCTGAGGCGTTTGACTCGATCTACCGCGCCCTGCTTGACGGGGGCGGGCCCACTGAGTCGTTCACGAGTTACCTGTTTCGCACGGTCACGTCGGAGCTCTCCAAGCATTGGCGGGCCGACAGCCGGGCGCTTTCAATTGACGATTTCGATGCTGAAGTCCTTGAGAGCGGGGCGAGTGACGACCACCTTGCGGACATCGAGGAGCGGGAGGCCGCCGCCGCGGCGCTTGAGGACCTACCGTTGCGGTGGAAGCACGTGATTCTGGCCGTCGACGTCGCAGGCAAGCCGGTCCAAGAGGTCGCAGTTGACCTTGAGTTGACCCCGAACTCGACCTCCGTGCTGCTGAAACGCGCACGCGAAGGCCTCAAGCGCTCCTGGCTTAAGCAGATGCACCCGCCGAGGGAGCTGTCTGCCGATTGCGCTGCTTGCGTGAGCGACTTCAGCGAAATGCGCTGGGGCCGCAAGGGGAGCCGGAAGGCCGCGCGCGCCTCGGCGCACGTCGAGGGGTGCCCACAGTGCAAGGCACGATGGCGCCGCTTCGCCGAGCAGGCGAGCGTGATCGGCATGGTGAGTACCGGCGTGATCGCGATGGAGCGCGGGTGGAAGCGGAAGGCGCTCGCCGCGGCCGCGGCGTTTGCGTCCGCCGGGGTGTTGGTCGTGGCGGCCGGAGTAGCCATTCCGGCGCTGCAGGGTACGCCCAGCGCACCTGAGCTGCCGACGGTGCCGTTGCAGGGGTCGACCGGAGTCGGAGACGGCACTGGCGACGTCGACGGCGGCGTTGTAGGTTCCACGGGTGGAGGCCAGCCTGGCGACGCCGCCGGCCCCGGTGGCACTGCGACTAGTGGTCACGGTGGAGCAACCGGTGGCGACGCTGTCTCCGGCGGCGAGACCCGGCCTCTGGGTGGGGGCGACCAGGCCGACCTTGACCCTGTTCCCTCGGGGTTCGTCGAGATCCCAAACACGGCGCATGTCAACGTAAATGACCTCGATGCCGACGGTGACGGAGAGCCCGGCACTCCCACGAACACCGTATGGACGAAGTGGGGAACTGCGGTGGCGGTAAAGGTTGACTCAAAGGATCCGGGGATAGGGCTCCCCGGCGCGAAGTTTTTGCTGTGGGCGAGTGAGCAGACCGAGGGTTGCCGTACCTCGCAGCGTCTGACACCGGTTGTGGGCGGCAGCGGTGAGGCGATGGTTCTCGAGAGCAGCATGAACGGTGCGATCGAGATCCCGCCACTGTGGGTCGGGGACGATGAGGTTGATGGTGGCACGTTCTCCAGCGGGCTGACCGCTCGCTGCTACGTGCTTGAGGAAATTGCGGCCCCAGTTGGCTATGTACTCCCTCAGGGGCAAGCGGCTCGCAGCGAGATCATCGTTCGGGGCTGGAACACGGCTGAGCCGGTGGCGCCCATTGCCATACCGAACACCGCAGAGCCCGCATCTTGGCTGGCTCAGACGGGCCAGAACGGTCAACTCATGATTGCTGGAGGCGGGGCACTGTTGCTCGTTGCTGGCGGCCTCGTAGTGGCTGCGAGACCGCGGGACATGTAGCTGGCGGCGCCGCAGCAAAACAGCCGGAAATAGGGAAGCGGAAAGTTCTTCAAAAACTTTTCAAAAACTTTTCACAAACTGCGTCACATTCTTTCCCCCAGAAGCTCTTTAATTACGTTGGGGCCACAATTGGCAACAATTTGGGAGATTCTAGGGGGATGCAGTGATAGCTGCACAACGGAAGACGCGACGGTCGAAGCGGACCGCCAGCATCATCGGAATGGTGATGAGCGCGCTCGTGCTTGTCACTGGTATCGGGGCGCCGGCCCTCGCTGCCGGGAACGATATGACCGTGGCGATCTCGCCGGTCGATCAAACCGTGCCTGCGGGCAGTACCATCAGCTACGAGGTCAACTGGCAGTGCGGCAGCGTTGGCGCATCGAGTTGCGACAACGCGAAGCTCGAGGTTGAAATCCCTGCGTCTTCCCCTGACGGGATCCTGCTTGAGATTGGCAGCTACACCGCAGTAACGGTGGACGGCGTCTCCTACCCCGTGCGCGTCGAAGGCACCGGGGCAAACCGGAAGATCGTCTGGGACTTCCCGGCCAGCTTCTCACCTGGCAAATATCAGACCGTCACATTCACGCTCAACACCCAGAACTGGGTGACGCCCGACGGCACGACGATCACTCCCAAGGCTACTTTCACCTCGAGTCTCGGATCGGCGACGCAGGAAGCGCCTCCCGCGACAATCACGGCAGACATTGGCGTCCACATTGTGAAAACGAAGAGCCAGCCGGCCGAGGATCGCCCGTACCTCGACGGCGAGGTGACGTACAAGCTCGAACCCGGCTACCCGCAGCAGTGGACCTCGCCAAAGAGCAAGACCCCTTTCATCAACTTCTGCAATGCGAACCAGGCAGGCATGGCGGCGATGACCGACATGCAGATCGTCGATCAGCTCCCAGTGGGCGCGGTCTTTGTTCGGGCTACGGCGGATCACACCTATGATCCGCAGTCTCACACGGTGACGTGGCAGCTGGGTGACTCCCACCTTCCAGACGACGACGGTGGTGCGCCGTTCTGCAACTACTACTTTGCCGACCCGGTGTTTGTGACCGTTGTGTACCCGACCGCCGTGTTTGAAGACGTGGCGAACACTGACCAGAAGGTTCGAAACACGGCGACCGTGACGGGCAAGCCTTGGCTGCGCAACACCGTCATCTCGGACGATGCTGCCGCGGAGCATCCCCTCCAGGCTGGCGGTGAGGGGAAGTTCACCGTGCAGAAGGCGAACACTTACTCGTCCTCGAACGATCGTGGAGCAGAGTTCAATCGGGGCGGCCATGCAGCCTACTCTTCTGCCGGGAAGGGGTTCCTGTATTCGTTCTCTGTGGAGGATGAAGCGCGGCTTGCCGCTGGTGTCTGGAACCTCGTAGACATGATGCCGTGTGGGTTTACTTCACCTACCGATACCACCGCGACTGGTTGCGATGCGCCCGCGTTTACCGATATTTCCTTCGGTGCGGTGCGAAGCGTCGCTGAGCTCAAGGTCCACTGGACGACCAACCAGGGGCGCGCCGGTATCTGCACGATCCCAGGCAGCGATGATCAGGCTGATACGACGACCCGATTCTGTGAGGGCGTAGCGCCCAAGACCGGAATCTCGATGGCCGATGGCGAATGGATCACGAAGTTTGAGGTGAAGGACAATCCGTTGAACATCGGCACGAGTGGCTCGCTGCTCGTATTCGGTGCCGTCAACCGTGACCTGCCCCTTGACAACAGCGCAGCGGTGGCTAATGGCGAGTACCAGCCGCACTTCTACGACCAGAACACTCAGCTTCCCGCCCCCGGCGTGACGCCCGCCTCGCAGCACCCGCTCTGGGTGACCGTCGAGAACTGCACCGCCGAAAATACTGTCACGTGGCGCGGCGGCTCGATGAGCCAAAACGATAGGCTCGTCGACCCGGACCATCCAGGTCGCTGCGGGTTTGTGCGAGTGACGCGCGATCCCATTGAGATCTCGACCGAGAAGAGGGTGTACAACCCCGCGCTCTCGACGACCGTCGACGAGCAGACCCGACAGGCCTCTGCGCAACCGGGCGACGCGCTCCGCGTCGAAATGCTGACGTCCCGTGGCCGGTGGGATGGCGCTACCGATGCCCAGATCGCGGCGAAACGGTTCACACCAACGCTGACCGAGATCTTGCCGGAGAACCTCGAGTTTGCCCCGGCAGATTCCGCGAATCCTCTGTACTACAGTCTCGAGAGCCCCTGGGCAGGCTACTCAGAGTGGAGCAGGCCTGCGAGCGCCGTCGAGGCAAAGCTCGGCAAGCCTAGGCTCACGGTCTCTGAGGTCATCATTGATGGAAAGACCCGCACGAAGCTCGTCGTGGATTTCCCGAACGTGCCCACGGGTGGCGGACTGCTGATCTCTGACCCCGAGTTCTCGGGAATCGGCGACATCTTGAACGTCGGGTTCGACGTCCGGGTCAAGGCGGCCACTCCGCCCGCCACGTACCGCAACTACACGCTCACGCAGGCCGCTGAGGCTGCGACGGAGTACCTGAAGTGCGAGGCGCCGGGCGTCATGGTTGACCCAAAGGTCACCGACGCGACGACCAACTGGGCTCCGCTTGACCGCGAGACGAACGGTGTGGAAGGGCCTGAATCTGACAGCGGCTGCCGGGCCAACAAGCCTTACACCGTTGTGCTCGCCCCAGGGCTCTCAGCCGCTAAGCAAGTCAAGGGCGTGCGGGATGAAGCATTCGTTGGCTCGCCGGGTATCGGGTCGACCGATAGCACGGGTGACGCCCTCTACCAGATCCCGCTGCAGAACTCGGGCAACGTCGAGTTGCGTGACGTCGCTGTCTACGACGTGCTGCCACGCGTGGGTGACACCGGGGTTCGCCCGGGTGCTGACCAGCGTGGGTCGGAGTTCAACGTCTTCCTGACCGGGCCCGTGACGGGCCTGCCAAGCGGCGCACAAGCTGAGTACTCGAAGAGTACGAACCCGTGCCGCGGTGAGCTCGCGGGCGACGGCACCGGATCGCACACGAGCGCTCCGGCCGGCTGTTCAGACGACTGGACTTCGGCAGAACCCGCAGACTGGTCTACCGTGACCGCCCTCCGGGTGACGTTTGGGACACGTGTGTGGCAGCCTGGTGAAAGCCATACGATCTCGTTCCCCGCCCGTGCGGGTGGTGGCGACGGCGCAGACCTTACTAAGGTCGCGTGGAACAACGTTGCCCTCGCAGCGAAACGGGCGGCCGACGGGCGGCCCATGCTCCCGACCGAGGCACCCAAGGTCGGGCTCCAACTCACGCCAGACCTGAGCTGGCGGAAGGTCGACGGACTCGACACGGATCGTCTCTTGGCTGGCTCAGAGTGGACGCTCACGCCGGTCGTCGCCGACGGCGAGGAAATGCCGCCCGGAGAATGGCCGCTCACGATCGCTGACTGCGAGAGCGCTGGCGCCTGCACGGGCCGGGACACCGACGCTGCCTCGGGCAAGTTCACACTCTCGGGGATTCCCTGGGGTGAGTATGAGCTGCGCGAGACTAAGGCACCTGCCGGCTTCGTCGCGCTGGAGGCGCCCGTGCGCGTCAATATCTCAGAGGGCAAGCTCAACCGCGCCACCTGGACGTACGAGATTGGCACCATCGCTAACTTCAAGCCGGGTGTGGACCTCTCTTGGAAGAAAACCGACGAAGAAGGGGTACTCCTCGCGGGATCGAGCTGGAACCTGGTTCCGGTAGACGCAGCGGGACAGCCGTTGCCCGGAGGGACTGTGATCTCGCTGAGCGATTGTGTCGCTGACTCGGCGTCGGAGTGCGCTGGGCACGATAGGGATCCTGCCGCCGGTCAGTTCACGCTCACCAACGTTCCGGCGGGGACTTACCACCTCGTCGAGACACAGGCCCCAGCGGGATTCGTGAAGCTCGACACCCCGATCAAGGTCACCGTCGCTGGGGACACTGAGGTAAAGCTCGGGGACATCGTGAACCGGCAGGTCGAGGTTCCGGCTCTCCCGCTCACGGGCGGCATCGGATCGTTCCTCTTCATGCTTGGCGGCGGAGCATTCCTCGTACTGATGTGCGTGTTTGCAGCGCGCTCCGTCAGAGCACGTCGACTCATCTAACTAACTCACTTCTGGGGGCGGAGACGCCGCCCCCAGTCCCAACCTGCCGAACAACGGTAGTTCAGAAAGGAACACCCATGTCTCAGAACACTGCCCCGCGCGCGCTGCGCCGCGGCATTGCGGCCTCAGCGGCGCTCGCCGTCGGAGTCCTCGGGATCCTCGTCGGTGGCTCCGCCGCACAGGCGGACAACATCGACGCCGAGCGCCTCGGGTCGCTTACTGTCCATAAGTTTGAGAACCCCGGTGGCGGGGCGCAGAACCCGGGCGGTACCGGAACGAACCCGACATCGAAGCCGATCGACGGCGTCGTGTTCGAGTACTGCTCGATCAACGGCGTTGACCTGCTCAGCGGCACCAACGCAGGTTGGGACACGCTGAAGGCTGTGTCGAGCGCAGACCTCGTCGCGGCTCGATCCGGCGCTGCCCTCGGCTCGCTCTCGCTCACCGGCTGCACTGAGCTGCCAGCAACGGTCGGCGGCATCGCGAAGAGCGGCGACCTGCCGCTCGGCGCATACCTCGTTCGCGAGAAGTCTGCTCCCGCGACCGTCACGAAGCTTTCTGAGCCCTTCATCGTGACCCTGCCGACCCCGGGCATCAACAAGGGCGAGGGCGACGGCACTTGGGTGTACGACGTGAACCTGTACCCGAAGAACGACGTTGGTGACCTGCCGACGAAGACCATCCAGAACCAGCCGAACAATGGCTTCGTGCTGGGCGCCGACGTGAACTACTCGATCTCGCAGAAGGCGCCCGCCGTTGACGGCGATGTCTACACGAAGTTCGTCATCACCGATACGCTCGACGCTCGCCTGTCGGGCAGCGTCGCACCGGTCGTCTCCATCGACGGCCGCCCGCTCGTTGAGGGCACTGACTACACCGCGGCCTGGACAACCGGTGGCACTCCTGTCCAGCACACGCTCACCGTGACCCTCACCGGCGCCAAGGCAACGCTGAAGACCGGTGAAGTCGTCAAGGTTGACTTCGTTGCAACCGTAGAGTCACTGGGAAACGGCGAGATCGCCAACCAGGCGGGCGTTAACGTTAACGACCTCGACGTGGATGGCGACGGAAACCCGGGCACCCCGACCAACGAGGTGTGGACCCGCTGGGGCGGCGCGCTCCTCAAGAAGGTTGACGCAGACAAGAGCGGCAAGGGCCTGCAGGGCGCTGAGTTCACCGTGCTCATGAGCAACAAGGCAGCTGACTGCCTCGCCGACACTGACCTTGTGCCCGTAAAGAATGCTGACGGTAGCCCCTACACCGCGACCTCGGGCGCGAACGGTGAGATTGCGATCCCGGGCCTCTGGATCGGTGATGACGAGCTCAACGGTGGCACGATGACCAACGGTCTGCAGGAGCGTTGCTACGTGCTCGTCGAGACGAAGGCCCCCAACGGCTTTGTCCTCCCGACCGGCAACGCTACGAAGACCGAGGTCATCGTGAAGGCCGGCGAGGTTACCCAGGTCTCGAAGGAGATTCCGAACAAGCAGCAGGAAGTTCCCGAGCTGCCCCTCACCGGTGGAGCAGGCCAGGTCCTGATGATCGTCGGCGGCCTCGCACTCGTCTCGGTTGCGGCAGGATCCGTGCTCGTTGCACGCCGCCGCCAGCAGAGCCAGGCGTAAGCCCCGGGTGGGCGGCCACGTGCCGCCCACCCGCCCCTAGACTCGCCGGTTCGGTGTGCCCCCACCCCTCGCACCGAACCGGCGATACCCCTTTTCACACACTCGCGAACTTGGAGACAGCGTGTCGCAGCCGATCGAGCCTTCCGTCGGAGACCCTCAGGGAGCGGAGACGGCGCTCCGTCGAGAGCGAGCGCGCAGACCCCGCCAGCCACGACGACGTGTCACAGTGAGTGCGTGGCTCACCCTGGCGTGCTGGCTGCTCGGCGTGAGCGTGCTCCTCTACCCGACTACTTCGGCGTGGTTTTCGCAGGTGAACCAGTCTTCTCTGGTCGGCCTCTATGGCGAAGAGTTGAGTGCTGTTAAACCGGATGTCGCGACGCAGCTCACCGCGGCACGCGCGTACAACGAAGCGCTTTCCTCCGGAGCTCTCCTCGCAGCAGGTGCCAACGTAGCGGTGGGAAGCGGCGAACTGAGCGGCGGCCCACAGGACTACAGGGCTCAACTTGTGACGCCGAGTGGCGTGATGTCGCGGCTGCGCATACCGGCGATCAACGTGGATCTCCCTATTGCGCACGGGACCGACGAAGATACTCTCCTTCGAAGCCTTGGGCACCTTGAGGGCACGTCCCTTCCCGTGGGCGGGCAGAGCACCCGCTCAGTCATTACAGGCCACCGGGGGCTTGCCAGCTCACGGATGTTCACAGATCTCGACCGAGTCGTGAAGGGCGATACCTTCACCCTCGAGACTTTTGGTGAGGTGCTCACATACAGGGTCACTGACATTCTCGTCGTGGAGCCCGAAGAGACGGAGACGCTTCATCAAGAGGCCGGCCGTGAGCTTGTCACGCTCATTACGTGCACGCCTCTCGGCGTGAACAGCCACCGCATTCTCGTGACCGGTGAGCGGATCACGCCAACGCCACCCGGGGATATCTTGGCAGCCGGCACCTCATCCGGCCTTCCGGGCTTCCCCTGGTGGGCTGCCGGACTGGCCGCAGCAGTTGGGCTTGGCGCGGTCTATGTCCGCTGGACGACCAGGCCCGTCGCACCCGGGCCTAAGCGGTGACTCGGGAGGGATCCGCCACGCCCGACAACTAGGCCACTTCGTTGCGTTCATTGGGATCTGGGGAATTGAACGAGCGCCGATTTGTGTGTTGTGTGTTTCCCGCGTAATGTTTTCATCTGTTGGCCGGCACGGAAACGGGCAGGCCGCGAGAATCTCTCACACAACACCCCCACTTGAACCGCAGTTTGGTTTGTAAAGCGGGTAGGGAAAATGGGATTCATCTTCACCGCGAGGTGACATGCTCCACGGTGGGTGTGTCTGGCTGGTTCGGGTGGGTGGCAGGAATGCTTCCGGTCCTGGATTTGCGTGAACGCGTCGTGGTGGTCTAAGATAGAAAAGTTGCTCTTCGGAAAGCCTCAGGGTGAGTACGGTGGGTGTCTGGATCTTGAGAACTCAATAGTGTGCACTTAAATTGTCAAATGCCAATTTATTATCCCCGGCATTGAACCTTTTGGTTTGGTGTTGGAGATTCCTTTTTTGGATAACAAACGAAATTTCGTCAGTATTGATGAGTTTCTGTTGTCAGGTTAAACTCGCTCATTTTCATGGCTTATTCCGCTGTGTTGGTGGGCATGTAATTTTTTACGGAGAGTTTGATCCTGGCTCAGGACGAACGCTGGCGGCGTGCTTAACACATGCAAGTCGAACGATGAAGCCCAGCTTGCTGGGTGGAAGAGTGGCGAACGGGTGAGTAACACGTGAGTAACCTGCCCTGAACTCTGGGATAAGCACTGGAAACGGTGTCTAATACTGGATACGACCTATCACCGCATGGTGTGTGGGTGGAAAGATTTATCGGTTCTGGATGGACTCGCGGCCTATCAGCTAGATGGTGAGGTAATGGCTCACCATGGCGACGACGGGTAGCCGGCCTGAGAGGGTGACCGGCCACACTGGGACTGAGACACGGCCCCGACTCCGACGGGGGGCTGGAGTGGGGACGCTTGGAGGAGG
>JBQDKK010000008.1:183031-183438 GCA_052094845.1 Leucobacter sp.
GCGGTAATACGTAGGGTGCAAGCGTTGTCCGGAATTATTGGGCGTAAAGAGCTCGTAGGCGGCTTGTCGCGTCTGCTGTGAAAACCCGGGGCTCAACCCCGGGCCTGCAGTGGGTACGGGCAGGCTAGAGTGCGGTAGGGGAGATTGGAATTCCTGGTGTAGCGGTGGAATGCGCAGATATCAGGAGGAACACCGATGGCGAAGGCAGATCTCTGGGCCGCTACTGACGCTGAGGAGCGAAAGCATGGGGAGCGAACAGGATTAGATACCCTGGTAGTCCATGCCGTAAACGTTGGGAACTAGATGTAGGGCCTGTTCCACGGGTTCTGTGTCGTAGCTAACGCATTAAGTTCCCCGCCTGGGGAGTACGGCCGCAAGGCTAAAACTCAAAGGAATTGACGGGGGCC
>JBQDKK010000009.1:0-137054 GCA_052094845.1 Leucobacter sp.
CCAGCGGTACACGTTGCGGCTGCTGCAGGGCCTCCACGACATCTACGGCGGGCGGGGCCCCCCCCCCCCCCCCCCCCCCCCCCGCGGGGGGGGGGGGGGGGGGGCTGGCACCCCCGCGACGGAGCCGAGGAACACTGGGCAGGGTTGGGCCAGCCGGTGCCGTCGTGTCTCGGCGACCGGTCTCGCGTCACATACGATCTGCGGGGTGATCCGGCCGGGGAGTCCTTAGAGGGGCGTTGGGTGTTGTAGACGCGGTCGAACTCCTCGACTTGTTCCCACGGCTGCTCGAAGCTCTTGGTGATCGGCTTCTTAGCCCCAGAGCGTAGCACCGCGCAGGAAATGGCCGCTGGCGGAGCCGTTTCGAGAGGCTACGCCGCAAGCTGCGTGAGAACGCAGTGCCCCCAGAGAAGGCTGCGGACCTTACTCGGCAGCAGATGGATGCTGCAGGCGGAAGCCAAATTACGCCGAGCCAAGCCGAGCGCCCGCCCGCTGGACGGGCTCAGAAGCCCGCTGCCGCCGAACGGGAGCCACGTCGACACCACTACTCAGCACCGCCATGTTCATGGTTTGTGGCCCACGGGCTCACTTCATTCGACACAGGGTTGTAAGAATCCGGAGAAAGCTGGTGGGTTGCGGAATGCTGGGCAGTGTTTCGCACTTAGGTTTTGGAAGACTCACGCCTTTTGCGGAGAGGTTTGCCGGGGTGGGGCCCTTAGGTCACGTCCTACTTTCAAGCCACTGGGACGGAATAGTTGTTCCGCGTCGAGGACGGAGGTGATTGGGGAACCGGCAAGATAGGTTTGCGAGCTTCAGTGCAAGTCGGCCGATGACTTCGATTCTGTCAATGGGTGTGCCGTCAGCGGCGGAAGGGCACGGGAGCTGGAAATTTAGGGAAGAATCCGTGATCTCCTCTGAAATGTTCTCGACAAGATGAGAGATCTTGAATCGTTCCTTGTCCCCGTTCCTCCGGAATCGCTATGTGTGTGATTGCGAGCCCCACAGGATGCGGCGCCGACAAGGTGCTGCACGAAAAGGGTAGCGCCCCGGCCCGCTTGGGTCAGGGCGCTACCCCGCGAGTGGTTTACAAGCCACTGATGGCAATGCGCTTGGGCTTTGCCGTCTCAACTTTCGGGACCGCGACGGTCATCACTCCAGCACTGAGTGCAGCTTCCACGTGGTCAGCGTCCAAAGCATCGGAAAGTTGCACCCGGTAACAAAACTTGCCGAGACGACGAGTGCGGTGGCGCATCGGGCTTTGCGCTCCTTCAACTCACCAGAGACACTGGGTAAACTGCCATGCAATTCGATGTCGATATCCTTCTGGCGGACCCCGGAAGGTCAACCTCCATCAGGAAGGCGGCTTCCGTTTCGAAAAGGTCAGCCAACGGCGACCATCCAGCAGTGGTCTTCTCGAGTTGCGCGAGAGTTCATTTCATTAACTGCTACATTTGTGGATACAGATTCTCGGACCCCAAAACGGGTTCCAGCGGTCTATAGCGCCGGGTTATGAAGCACGGACAGTGCCATGTGTCATTCCTCTTATCATTAACCCCTGCTTCCCGACCACCTATTGCCATCACGGCTCCTCTTGGCGTCACACCTCCTCACTCGCCCTGCCCTACTTGAGTGAAATGCACTCAAGTAGGGCAGAACGTGCAAGTTGTCGCGGTTGCGCTCCCGCGTGCGCGTCAGCTCAACCACTCACGAGGCGATAGCCTTGCGCGATCCGCCCTTCCCGACCTCAATCTTGCGAGGCTTCGCAGCTTCAGCGACCGGAACTTCGAGCGTCAGGACGCCACCATCAAGGTTGGCTTCGATGCGCTCGGTGTCGAGGTTGTCTCCGAGCACGAGCTGACGGGTGGAGAACCCTCGCTGCCGCTCAGACGCAAGCCGCTCAACCTCTTCACTGAAAGCCGGACGCTCCGCCTTAATGGTAACGACGTTTTGCTCGACATCTAGCTCGATGCTGTCCTCTTTAACGCCAGGCAGATCGAACTCCACATAGAACTTGTCGTCCTTACGCCACGCATCCGTTGGCATCACCGTCGGCTGCTCGGGCGTTCCTTGCCCACCGAAGACTCGCTGAGCAAGGCGATCAAACTCGCGGAACGGACCGGTGCGCATGTACATGGCTTTCTCCCTCCGTCACTTGTTCCTCGTTCGCTAAATCTATAGCGAACGATTTAGATTTGCTGTACCATGATTCACAAATCAATGCAAGTGACTGGAGAAAAGTGAATGAAGCAACTCGCGCCCATTATGCCAAGCCTGTCTATGCCATCTCTGTTGCGGCAGAGCTACTTGGCATCGGCGTGCAGACACTCCGGATGTACGAGAGCCGGGGCCTTATCGAGCCGTCTCGAACCCAGGGAGGAACCCGCAGATACAGTGAACGAGACCTTGAGCGCGTGAGCAAGGTGACGGCCCTGCTCAGCGAAGGTCTGAACCTTGCCGGTATTGCGATGGTGCTCGAGCTTCAGGAGGAGAACGAACGATTGAAGGCAAAGAGGGAGGAGTAATGATGCCAGCCAAGGAACCTATTCAGAGCAGCGAGATACCGGAAAGCGACCTGTTGGACCAGACAACTCCGATAGACCCGAATGACACAGTTGAGGAGCTTGTAGGGAACCAAGTTACTCGAGACTTCGTCAACGAGGCCGATTGGATCGAGCAGCAGATACCTGTCCCTGTCGATGACACGGAACGGGAGGAGATATGAAGAATCGCAGAATAGAAGAGCTTTCGCCCGCAACGATCCCCGCGGTCAACAAGATGTTGCTGAGACCAGGGCAGGAGGAGTTCCTTGCTCCGGTGAGCTACGGGCTTGCCAGCGCGGTCGTCGATCCGGGAACTTTCTGGCAACGAGTCGTCCTCGAGGGAAACAGGGTAGTAGCGTTCATCAGCGCCAGCTTCGATCCCGACGCTGTACGAGGAGAATTCCGCTCTGTACTCTGGCGAATTAACGTCGAGGCCGACGATCAAAATCGCGGGATCGGGCGGTTCGCCATCGAGCATCTCCTCGAAGAAGCCCACAGGCGGGGGTTCGACTATGTGAATGTTATATATGAGGCCGGTGATGCGGGACCCGAGCAGTTCTTTCAGGCCATGGGATTTGAACCAATCGGTGAGACCGAATATGGCGAGGTCGTAGCTCAAATTCGGATCAACGAGTGACAATTCTGACCTAGCCTACAGTTTGGTTTCCAGTCCCGGTCGCTAGCTTCAGGCCGATGTCAACTGTTTTGAGAGGCCGAGATCGAAGTCCGTGAGCGTTTGATACCCCAAGGAGGAGTGCCTTCGTCTGCGAATGTAGAACACCTCAATGTACTCGACTATCGCGTTCGCGAGCTCGATCCGCGTCTTCCATTTCTACCGATTGAGCAGCTCGATCTGCACCTGGGGCCAGAACGATTCCATCATCGCGTTATCGAGCGCATCACCGACGGTTCCAAACGACTGCAGCAGCCCGGCAGAGCGGATCTTTTTGGGTGAATGCCCTGAAGTAAACTGGACTCCGTGATCGGCGTGGACGATGCCACCTGGGGTCGGTATTCGCGCTCGGATCGCCATATCGAGCGCATTCACCAGGAGGGTCGAATCCTGCTTGGAATCGATCGCCGGGCCCACGATCTTCCGACTACACGTGTCAAGCACGACCGCGCAAAACACCTTTCCTTCCAGTGTGGGACGCTCAACGATATCCGTCACCGAGAGTCCGTCCGGCGACAGCCTGCGGAACTTGTGCTGCACGAGCTCATCAGCAGTAGTCCAGCCCTTCAGCCGCGTCACCCGAGTCGGGCCAGGAAACCCGCACATCGCACCCCTAGTCATTAATACTGCGATCAGTCGACTCAAACACGGGATCTCCATCCCGATGGTGAGCTCAGCATGAATGCGACGGTACCCGAACGTTCCGCGCGAAGCCGTGTGAATTTCACGAATCAGACCCGTGAGCCAAAGCCTGCCTGGCTGCGCAGCACTCGTGGGGCGTTTCCGATATCGGTAGTAGCCCTGCCTGGAGACGCCCAGGATCCGACAGCAGGTCTCTACGGGTGCCCCGGCATCGACGAGACGGTCGATCACCGAGTGCGCCGTTTTGGGTCAACGCGTTCCTCCTTGGAGAGCCACTTCGAGGCCCGTTTCACGATCTCAAGCTCCTGCTCGAGTTGTCTGATCCGGCCTCGTGCAGCTCGCAGCTCCGCGTCTTCGCTGGTAGATCTCCCGCGCCTGCGGCCATGATCTATATCGTCTTGACGGGGCCAGGAATAAAGCGTGACCTCGTGAATGCCAAGATCTCCAACCGTTTGCTTGACCTGGCACTCTTCGCGGACGAGCGCGATTGCGCGTGCACGGAATTCTGGTGGGTAGGGGCGTGGCATGTGGGTGAGCCTTTCATGAAGGCCATCAACTAGCTACCCCGAGTGGAAACCAAACTGTAGGTCAGGTCAAACTGCATCCGCTTCGGCTCAATACTCGAGCCGCATCCGAGTGCTCCCTATTCGAAAACGGTTGAGGTTCTTGTCGAGGGACGGACCGAACGACTCACGCTGGGGCGCACAGCCTCTGACGCGGTCTGGGCGGAACCTTTGCCGTGATCCAGGCTCGGGGTCCCATCTGGGCGGGCGGCGAGGATTCGTCGGGCTGCTTGAACTCCGATCGTGTGCTCCCGGTTGTTGCAGTTCACGTCGATCACCCCAGTCGCATGGTCCGTCCGCTCGACGCGAACGATTTGACCAGGGGTGAGCTCGAGCGCTTGCAGGCGGCTCAGCAGGGCGGGGTCGGTGTCGGCGACGCGCAGGATCTCCAGTTCGGTGTTGATAGGTTGATCGCTTAGCGGGTGAGCCCGCCGCAGGGTCGATGATCCGATTCCGGGGATCGGATTGCCATAGGGGTCGGTGAGTGGCGAGCCCGACAGCTTGTGGAGTCGGTTCGCGAGGTCGTCGTGGAGCACCGGCATGATCGTGTAAGCTTCCGTCGCGACATCCGTCCAGGGGTAGCCGAGTACCTGGTGGAGGAAGGCGCGCGCGATGCGTTCGTGCCGGACGGCAGCGAGGGCGAGCTGTTCGCCTTTGAGGGTGAGTTCGATCGGCCCGTAGGGCTTGTGTCGGACCAAGCGGGCGTCCGCGAGCGCGCGGACGGTCTGCGAGACCGTCGCGGGTGCCTTTGTAAGCCGTTCGGTGAGGACCGTAACCCCGACACGGACGTGTTCTTCGTGCTGCAGAATCCAGATCGTCTTGAGGTAGGGAATGATCGTCGCGTCACGCGGGGTCGACACGGGTGCTCCTTCACGGCGACGCGGCCACTGCGTTGTCATGCACGATGGGATGGTGCCGCTGGCGCAGCCGGGTAGCCATGAGCACAGCCCCGAACACCAGTCCGTAGAAGACTGACATGCCCGCGCTGGTCGCGGCGTTCAGCGCATACGCGACCCAGAAGCCGGCGAGCGCTCCGGCGACGGCGATGAGCGCGGTGAACGCGATCATCACCGGCAGACGACTGGTGAGCAGGTACGCGGTCGCTGCCGGTACGACGACGAGTGCGATCACGAGGATCGCGCCGGCTGCGTTGAATGCGGCGGTGACGGTGACCGAGACGAGGAACATGAATGCGGTGTTCAGGAGCCCGGATCGGATGCCGAGGCTGGTCGCGAACTGAGGATCGAAGGTGGTGACTTTCAGCTTCGAGTAGAACAGTGCGAGGAATATGGCATTGATGAGAAGCACGCCGAGCATCACATACAGATAGGCGGGCCCGACTCGTGTTCCTGCGATGATGAGCGGTTCCCAGGCCGCGATATTGAGATCTCCGGCGAGCACCATGTGCGTGTCGAGGTGAATGTTCGCGAACTCGAGTGTGACCAGGATTACTCCGGCGCTGAACAAGGCAGGGAATATGAGCCCCTGCGGGGCGTCGCCCGTGAGCAATCCTGTGCGGGTGAGCCATTCGCTGCCGAGCACGACGGCAAGGCCAGCGAGGGCGGCGGCGGCGATCATGAAGGGAGAATTGAAGTTGTGGGTGAAGAAGTAGCCGAAGATGATCCCCGGCAGGATCGAATGGCTAATCGCGTCGACCAGCATCGAGTTGCGTCGGAGCACCACGAAGACGCCGGGGAGAGCGCAAGCCAAGGCGGTGACCACCGCAAGGAGCATAGTGCCGAGAACGAAGCTCATGGGTGTCTTCCTTCTATGAGGAGTTCGCGTTTAAGGATTGTGCGTGCACGCGCGCGTGAGACAGCGCGGGTGATGATGCTGCGCCGGGGCGAGAACAGTAGCGAGAGGAGAAAGATAGCGAACAGCGTGATCACGATGAGCGGGCCGGTCGGCACCTTGCCCAGCACGATCGACAGGTAGGCTCCGGCACCGCTGCCGACCGCGCCGAACACGGCGGACAGGGCGACCATGCCCGGCAGGGTGCGCGTCCACTGTCGGGCCGCGGCCGGTGGGGTGACGACGAACGCGACCATGAGCACAAGGCCGACGGCCTTCACGCCGATCACGGTGGCAATCACGATCGTCGTGAACATGAGCGTGTCGATCGTGCGCGCCCTGAACCCGAGCACCGTGGAGTGATCCGGGTCGAAGGTGCGCAGCGCAAACTCCTTCCAGAACACCAGCATCAGGGCGAGGGCGAGGGCGCCCACGGTGATGCTCGTGGTCAGGTCGGCGATCGTGATCACGGAGGCGTTGCCGAAGAGGTAGTCCTGGATGCCGCCCTTGCCCGGGAAGGCTCCGTTCGCAATGATCCGCATGAGCAGCATGCCGCCGCCGAAGAATACCGTGAGCGACACGGCCATCGCGGTGTCGATACGGATCTTCGAGACCCGAGTCACGCCGTTGGCGAAGAGCACGGCGAGCGTTCCGACGATGACCGCGCCGATGATCAGTGCGATCATGTTGCGGCCATCCGCGCCGAATACGACGACCGCGGTCAGGAACGCGAGCAGCGTGCCGGGCAGCGCCGCATGCGAGATCACGTCGCTGATGAGCGACTGCTTGCGCAGATAGGCAAAGGACCCGAGCGCGCCTGCGACGAGCCCGATGGTCATAGTGCCGAAGAGCACCATCCGGTAGGTATGGTTGCCGAGGAACTCGATCAGGCTCATGACGCGAACTCCAGGAACGCGTCGTCGCCTGCCGTGACCTCGTAGGCGGTGCGGATGTTCTCGCGCGTGAACGATTCGTCGGCCGGCCCCGAGGCGACGACACGGCGGTTCAGCAGGGTGACATGGTCGCAGTAGTCGCGCACGGTAGCGAGGTCATGGTGCACGATCACCACCGTCTTGCCCTGCTCCCTGAGCGTGTGCAGCACGGAGACGATGGCCTGCTGACTCTTCGCATCGATGCCCTGAAACGGCTCGTCCATGAAGTACAGGTCTGGGGCCTGCACCAGCGTGCGGGCGAGGAACACGCGCTGCCGCTGTCCGCCCGAGAGCTCCCCGATCTGACGGGAAGAGAGATCCGGGATCCCAGTCTGCTCCAGGGCCGCGACCGCACGGGCTCGTTCCTTCTTTCCGGGGCGGCGGATCCAGCCGAGGGAGCCGTAGGTGCCCATCGTGACCACATCGAGCACGGTGGTCGGGAAGTCCCAGTCGACGCTGGTCGATTGCGGCATGTAGCCGACCCGTTTCCGCGTGCGCGCGAGGGGCTGCCCGAAGAACTCGGAAGTGCCGGTCAGCGGTTTCACGAGGCCGAGCATGGCTTTGATGAGCGTCGATTTTCCTGCTCCGTTCGGCCCGACGATCCCCATCACCACCCCCTGTGGCACGGTGAAGTCCACGCTGCGCAGTACCGGCTCGGCATGATAGGCGACCGAAAGGTTATGTGTGCGACAAGCGAGCGCGGTGTCAGGAGGGGCTGGGGCTCCGGTGCGACCCTCGGCCGTGTGGGCATTATCCGTCATCGTCACTGCCCTGCAGTTCCGAGCGCGTCTGCCACGGCGCGGGCGTTGTGCGAAAACGCACCGACATAGGTGTTCACGGGAGTCTCCGCACCGAGTGAGTCTGCAAACAGTTCCTCGCTGGACACCTGGACCTGCCACCCGCGTGACCGCACGGCCTCCTTCAGGCTGGTGATCGCCTGCGGGTTGGCTTGGTTGTCCTGGAAGATGACGGGCACCTCGTTGTCTGCGATGAGCTGCGCGAGCTCTGACAGTTCGCCGGCGCTGAGCTTCGCCTCGGTCGAGACGAAGTCGGTGGCATACACCTCGAGGTTGAAGGTCTGTCCGAAGTAGTTGAATGCGTCGTGCCCGGTGATCAGGATCCGCGGCGCGATCTTCCCGTCGCCCAGCAATTCGTGCGCCTCCGCAACGACCGCATCGATCTCGTTAAGGTAGGCGTTGGCGTTTGCTTGGTACTTGTCCGCGTTCTCAGGGTCGGTCTCCCCGAATTTGTCAGCGACGTATTCCACCACGAGCGACCATGCTTCGGGGCTGTTCCAAACGTGTGGATCATGCAGCGGGTTTCCCTGGTCGTCGGTTTCGGGCCAGTCCAGCAGCAGATCCTTCGGGAGCTGGTCGCCGACGGCGAGCTGCCGATCGCCGAGACTGGTGAGCATGTCCGTCATCTGTGCTTCAAGATGCAGACCATTCCAAAACACCAGATCTGAGTTCTGGATTGTCTCGATATCCTTCGTGGACGGCTGATAGGTGTGCGGGTCCCCACCGGGGCCGACCATCGTCGTGACCTCGGCATCGGGCGCGATGTTAGCCACCGCATCGGCGAGGTAGCCGGTAGTGGCGTAAACCTTGAGGGGGTCGCCGTTGCTACCGGGTTCGGGGGTGCCGGTATTCGCGCAGGCGGTGAGGCCGAGCGCGGCGATCGCGGTGAACGCGATTCCAGTGAGGAATTTCTTGGTGATCTTCAAGAGATGCAGCCTCCTGTATCAGTGGGTGTTGAGATGGGTCGATCCAGGGCCGGATCCGAGATGCTCATGGTCTGCCGAGGCCGCCTGCCCGATGAGCGCCGTGCTGAGGGCCTCGTGGGCGTCCCAGATCTCACGTGGAATATCGGGCAGACTCGCGAGGTGCTCCTGCCGATGCTGCACTTCCTCGGCCCAGCGCTTCGCGTCGATTTGCAGGAGCCGGTCGAGATCCTCAGCGGGAATGTCGAGGCCGGTGAGATCGAGCTCCTCCGCCGTAGGAATGACACCTACTGGAGTGGGCCGCCCGTGGACGTCCCCGTTCCGGTAGCGGAAGAGCCAGTTCAGGGCGCGAAGGTTCTCGCGGTAACCGGGCCAGAGGTAATGGCCATCCTCGGGGTCGCGTTGGAACCAGTTGACGTGCGCGAACACCGGCAGATCGGTGAGCTGCCGGAGCACACTCAACCAGTGCTGGGCATAGCGTCCCTCGGAGTAAGAGAAGAACGGCCGCATCGACATCGGGTCGTAGCGGAGCTGCCCGTCGACACCCTCCGCCGCGAAGGTCGCCTCCGCCCCCAGCGTGAGCCCGTCGTAGACCCCGACGGTGAGGTCGTCGATCGCTCGGATCAGGGGTTCGCGGTCGCGGGTGCGCCCGCCGAAGATGATCGCATCGATCACCACCCCCGCAGGATCAGCGGCGTCTGCGGCGAGATTCGGGATCTGTGCGAGCGGGATCGTGAAGCGGCTGTTCGGGTGCGCCCACGGGGCACCCTGCTGATCGGGAGCGCGGTCGGCGATCGGGGTGCCGGTCCAGTCGAGCCAGCCGTCGAGTGCGGTGGGCGGCTCTGGGGTGAGTCCTTCCCACCAGACCTCGCCGGTGAGGTGGTTGTAAGCGGTGTTCGTGAAGATCGTGCCGGAACCTTCCGCGATCGCGGCCATCGCGGTCGGGTTCGTGTGCTCATTCGTGTCTTTCGCGACCCCGAACGCGCCGTTCTCGGGGTTGATGGCGCGCAAGCGGCCGTCGTCGTCGATCCACATCCAGGCGATGTCGTCGCCGTAGAAGTCGACCCGGTACCGCTCGCCGAGCGCGTCCGGTGTTAGTGTCATGGCGAGGTTGGTCTTGCCAGAAGCGCTCGGGAAGCCGCCGCAGACGTGATAGCTGTCACCGGTTTCAAGGTCGCGGATGCCTAACAGGAGGAACTGTTCGGCGAGGAACTTCCCGGAGGTGTAGCCGTCATAGGAGGCCTGGCGGAGGCCGTGAGCGATCTTCCCGAGGAGGGCGTTGCCGCCGTAGGCGGAGCCGTAATGGAGGATCATGCGCTCGTCGGCGATGGTCGCGAACAGGCGCGCGTCCTCCGGCGTGCCGTGCATGAGCGTGTCGGGATCGCCGGTGACCTGCACGCCACGGACGAAGAAGCTCGGGTCAGTGAGCCCGTCGAAGTGCTCGAGACCGACGCGGGCCATACGGATCATCTGCAGCACGACCGTGCGATCGTCCGTCAGCTCCACGCCAGCTGCGTAGGCCGCGAGCGGCGTGCCGGGCGGGGCCATCAGGTAGGGGACGACGTACATCGTCTTCCCGCGAGATGCGCCGCGCATCCGCTCGACGATGAGCGGCTTCACCTCGCTCGCTGGCCGCCAGTTGTTATAGCGGCCGCGGTCAGCGGGATTCGAGGTCGCGACAACCGTGCGCTCCTCGGAGCGGGCGGTGTCCTTCGGGTGGGATCTAGCGTAGTAGCGGCCCTCACCTGCGGGCAAGAGTTCACCGGAGGTGAGGGCTTCGCCGAGAAGCCGAGGGTCATCGATAGCCGAGACGAGCTCGATTCTGTCGGGCTCGATAATTCCGGCCCACTCCTCCACGAATGCACGGATGCTCTCGTTTTGAATCTCGACAGGAACCTGGACCCTAGTTGGATCGTTCATTGCACATCCTCACTCATTTTCACTTCGGACTTCCCTTAGCCGATTGTTCTGACGACGCGCCCTACCCGGATGGCACAATGCTCGCCTTGCCCAACTCTAATGTTCGCCTAGACGTAGTTACAAACGTGGGCGTGTCGTAGTCACGCATGCCCAGATCGTGATAACACTATATCTAGTGCAAATACAGGTAGTGTCCACTAAATGTGGGATTGGTGGACGAAAGGAGGGATTCTGAAATGAGGGTGAAACACCTGCCCCCCGAGCGAGGAGCCCGTGATGTGCGTGTGCTCGAGGGGTCGGAATCGACGGACCTGGTGTTCTTTTCAAGCGTGTCTGAGAACACCCGCCGCTTCGTCGAACGGCTCGACCGAGACGCTACGCGGATTCCGTTGCGTCCGAGACTCGAGGGCAGTATCCGGGTTACTCGCCCGTTCGTGCTCATCCTCCCCACCTATGGCGGCGGCGAGCAGGCCGGTGCCGTGCCGAAGCAGGTCATCCAATTTCTGAATGACCCGGCAAATAGGACTCTGATCCGTGGCGTAATCACCGCCGGGAACACGAACTTCGGCGAGCACTACTGTCTGGCCGGGCCCATCATCGCCACCAAATGCCAGGTCCCTGAGCTGTATCGCTTCGAACTCCTCGGCACCAACCGCGACATCGCCCGCGTGAGCGAGGGATTATCCGAGTTCTGGACACACCACCCCTCCATACCACACGAGAAGGAAACCGCATGACTATCACCGCTTTGCCCACCACTGACACTTCTGCCGCGCCCGTTCGAGGGGGGGTCGGGGAACGCAAGGACTACCATGCACTGAACGCTCAACTGAACCTGTTCGCGCCGGACGGGTCGATCCAGTTCGAGAAAGACCATGAGGCTGCAGAGGCTTATCTCGCACAGCACGTCGCCCCGAACACGAAACAGTTCGGTTCAGCGTGGGAGCGACTGGAGTGGCTGATCGCGAACGACTACTACGAAGAGTCATACCTGCGCGCCTACGACCCGGATTTCGTTGCGCTGCTGCATCAGCGGGCTGCGGAATTCGGGCATCGCTTCCAGACGTTCCTTGGCGCGTTCAAATTCTTCACTTCCTACGCTTTGAAGACCTTCGACGGCACCACCTACTTGGAGAGCTTCGAGGAGCGCGTCGTCGCAACGGCACTTTTCCTCGGACAGGGCGATGCGGATCTCGCCGCGCGCCTCGTCAACGAAATGTTGTCGGGCCGGTTCCAGCCGGCGACCCCGACGTTCCTGAACGCGGGCAAGGCGCAGCGCGGCGAGCTCGTATCCTGCTTCCTGCTGCGACTCGAGGACAACCTCGAATCGATCGGCCGCAGTGTGAACTCCGCCCTGCAGCTCTCCAAGCGCGGCGGCGGCGTCGCCCTGCTGCTCACGAACCTCCGCGAGACCGGAGCCCCGATCAAGCAGATCGAGAACCAGGCCTCAGGCGTCGTCCCGGTGATGAAGATTCTCGAGGACAGCTTTTCCTATGCGAACCAGCTCGGCGCCCGGCAGGGTGCGGGTGCTGCGTACCTGCACGCGCATCATCCGGACATCATGCGGTTCCTCGACACGAAGCGAGAGAACGCCGACGAGAAGATCCGCATCAAGACCCTCTCCCTCGGAGTCGTGATCCCAGACATCACTTTCGAACTCGCGAAGCAGAATCGCGAGATGCATCTCTTCAGCCCGTACGATGTGCTGCGCGAGACTGGGATTCCGCTGTCGGATCAGTCGGTAACTGATCGCTACGAGGAGTTCGTCGCGAACCCCCGAATTCGTAAGACCACGATCAGTGCCCGCGAGTTCTTCAAGACCCTCGCCGAGCTGCAGTTCGAGTCCGGCTACCCGTATGTGCTCTTCGAGGACACCGTGAACCGGGCGAACCCGCTTCAAGGGTGGGTGAACATGTCGAACCTGTGCTCCGAAATCCTCCAGGTCAACACCCCCTCCACCTACGACGCCGCGATCGGATACGAAACCGTCGGGCGCGATATCTCCTGCAACCTCGGCTCGCTGAATATCGCGCAGGCGATGGCGTCGCCCGATTTCGGGCGGACAGTGGAAACAGCGGTGCGGGCGCTCACGAGCGTGTCGGATCAGACCGACGTCGACGCCGTCCCGTCGGTCGCGTCCGGGAACGCGGGGTCGCATGCGATCGGGCTCGGGCAGATGAATCTGCACGGCTATCTCGCCTCCCAGCACATCCACTATGGCAGCAAGGAAGGCATTGATTTCACTGACGCCTACTTTCGTACCGTCGCCTACCATGCACTGCGCGCCTCGAACCGGCTCGCGATCGAACGCGGTGAGACCTTTGCTGGTTTCGATCAGTCGGCCTATGCCGACGGCTCTTACTTCGATCGATACACGGCGGCCGCGTGGCAGCCCGCCACTGCCCGGGTGCGAGAGCTGTTCGCAGAGGCTGGCATCGATCTCCCCGCTGTGGCCGACTGGGAGCAGTTGCGAGACTCGATCCGGGAGCACGGCACCTACAACGCCTACCTGCAGGCGGTGCCACCGACAGGGTCGATTAGCTACGTCAACCACGCCACGGCTTCGATCCATCCGATCGCGGCGAAGATCGAGATCCGAAAAGAGGGCAAGCTCGGCCGCGTCTACTACCCGGCCCCGCACATGACCGACGACAACCTCGAGTTCTTCGAGGACGCCTACGAGATCGGGCCCGAGAAGATCATCGACACCTACGCCGCCGCCACCCAGCACGTCGACCAAGGGCTCTCGCTGACGCTGTTCTTCAAGGACACCGCCACGACGCGCGACATCAACAAGGCGCAGATCTACGCATGGCGCAAAGGAATCAAGACGCTCTACTACATCCGCCTACGGCAGCTCGCCCTCGAAGGTACCGAGATCGAGGGCTGCGTCTCCTGCGCCCTCTAGCCTCTCTAAACCACCCGACCAGAAAGACTCCATCATGACCAGTATCGCGTTCGACCGCCCGCTCAACGAACTCTCCGTCACTCCGCCCGCCTACCGCCACGACCCCACCGCGCGCCTACGTCCGATCAACTGGAACCGCGTTACCGACGACAAAGACCTCGAGGTCTGGAATAGGCTCACCGCAAACTTCTGGCTCCCCGAGAAAGTGCCACTCTCGAACGATATTCCCGCCTGGCAGAAGATGAGCCAGGAAGAGCGCACGCTCACGATGCGCGTGTTTACCGGCCTCACGATGCTCGACACCGTGCAGGCAACGGTCGGCGAGATCTGCCAGATCCAGGACGCCCGCACCGAGCATGAGGAGGCCGTCTACACGAACATCGCCTTCATGCAGTCCGTGCACGCGCGCTCCTACTCATCGGTGTTCTCCACGCTGACGAGCACCCCTGAGATCGATGATGCATACCGGTGGGCGGTCGGCAACGACCTGCTACAGGAACGGTGTAAGAAGGTGCTGCAACACTACTTCGGGCCGGACCCGCTCAAGCGCAAGGTCTCCTCGACGCTGCTCTCCTCACTGCTCCTGTACGCAGGCTTCTATCTGCCACTGCACTTCTCGGTGCACGCCACACTCACCAACACGGCCGACATGATCCGCCTCATCCTCCGCGACAAGGCAGTGCACGGCTACTACTCCGGCTACAAATACCAGCGCGGCCTCGAAACCCATACCAAGGCCGAGCAGGACGAGATGCGCGACTTCACCTACACGCTGCTCGAGGAGCTCTACGAACTCGAGTTACAGTATTCGGGCGAGCTCTACGAGCCACTCGGACTCATGGACGACGTCGCCGTATTCGTGCGCTACAACGCGAACAAGGCCCTCATGAACCTCGGCTACCCCGAACGCTTCACTTCAGAGGAGACACAGGTGAACCCGGAGATCCTCGCCGCACTCTCACCCGGCAGCGACGAGAACCACGACTTCTTCAGCGGCTCGGGATCGAGCTACGTCATGGGTAAGGGAGAGGAGACAACCGATGCCGACTGGGACTTCTGAACCTTCTCCCGAGCCGATGCCGCACCCTGACGACGGCGCATGGCTCGAGACGATCGCTCTGTTCGAGGCACTCCGCGAGGGCAACCAACCCGCCGCACTCCGCCTTCTGGGAAGCGCTACAAACCGGGACTCGGTGATCGGCGGGTTGCTATCGATGCTCGGTATGTTCCTCCGCGCCGAAGAAGCGACCGCCCCCGGCAAACTCGACCAGTTTGTCGCCGCCTCCCACCGCGCCGGCCCGCCACCCGCCTACGGAGCCAGACCATTCCTCCCACCTTTGAGCTCCTGAGGTCCCCTCAGCAATGAAGAAAGCGAGCATCATCCTATGACCAAGCAGATCAGTGTGATCGTCGGGAGCCTGCGCCGCGGCTCCTTTGCCCGGAAGATCGCAAAGAACGTCCTCCCAATGTTTCCCGAGGGCTACGAGTCCCGGATCGTGGAGATCCGCGACCTCCCTCTCTACGACTTCGATTACGACGACCCCGAGGTCGCAGACAAACCGGCGCCTCCCGAATACACTGCCTTCCGAGACACGATCAAAGCTTCCGATGGCGTCCTCTTCGTCACGCCGGAGAACAACCGCACGACCCCGGCATGCTTGAAGAATGCCATTGATATCGGTTCCAAGCCCAATAGCGACGTCGCGTGGACAGGCCTCCCAGTCGGAATCATCAGCCACTCCGTCGGTCGCATGGGAGGCTACTCTTCCCAGAAAAATCTGCGACTCGCGCTGTCGTACTTCGACATGCCTACGGTCGGGCAACCGGAAGTCTTCCTCTCTCAGTCGCCAGAACTCTTCGCAGAAGGTGAGACGATCGTCCGCGAGTCCACCGTTACGTTCCTGCAGAACTACGTAGATCGATTTGTCCGATTGATCGAGGGACACAGCCGCAGCCGATCTATAGAATCGGCATCCGTTAGGTGAACGGTGGGCATAGCACTCTGCGCTATGTCCGAGGCAAATCCGGCGGTCTTGTTGGCTCCTGGTTCAGCTTTCTCAACGACGTTGGTGTCGCCGGAGTCGCGAAAAGTGCTAGCGAAAGTACTAAGCAGCCTGTAGCGCGGGGGTCTGATGCACGTTTAGGGGACAAGTTGGTTAGGCAGCGAGTGCGACCTGTTTGTTCATGATGCTCTCGTAATCGATCGGAGTCAATCGCCCCAGCCGAGCCTGTCTGCGACGTCGATGATAAGCACGCTCGATCCACGTCACAATTGCCAACCCCAGCTCGTCTGGGGTGGCCCAGGTCTTGCGGTTCAGGACGTTCTTCGGGAGCAGGCTGAAGAACGACTCCATCGCCGCGTTATCGCCCGCAGCGCCCACGCGACCCATCGAGCCGGTCATCCCATGGCAAGTGAGCGCGCGCTGTAGTTTCCGGCTTCGAAACTGCGAGCCACGATCCGTGTGCAGCACACACCCCGCGACATCACCGCCGCGAAGCACAGCGTAATTCAACGCGGCCACCGCAAGCGCGGACGTCATATGTGAACCGATGGAGTAACCCACGATCCGGTTCGACCACACGTCTTTCACCGCACACAGGTAGAGCTTGCCGTCACCAGTCCAATGCTCGGTGATATCCGAAAGCCATAACTCGTTCGGGGCAGCCGCTACGAACTCACGCTGCACGAGATCGTCATGAACAGGCGGGCCGGGCTTCCTCGCTTTCCCTCGGGCGTTCTTCTTCCCGAATGCTGACCCCCACTGCTGGTCTCGGCAGAGCCGCCATGCAGTCCGGTCACACGTTGGATCACCAAGACTCTTCGCTTCGTCTGCGAGGAACCGGTGCCCGAACTCGGGGTCTTCAAGGTGAGCGTCGTGGAGCACGCTCGCGCGATACGCCTGAACGAGGTCACGCGCGGTCACTGGGTTGCGGAGCCAGCGGCAGTCAGGCTGGCGGGCGAGCTTCACTACCCGGCACGACACCTAGACGGGGATCCCGTCATTGGTGAGCTCTTTCACGAGCGGGTAGGGCCTTTTCCCGGGAGATGCGCCTGGGAAAGATACGCGGCCGCAAGATGGAGCACTTCCACTTCTTGTTCGAGGAGTTTGTTGCGTTTGCGGAGCTCACGAAGTTCAGCATTCTCGGAACGCGTGACGCCGGGTTTCTGGCCCTGTTCGACGCGTTCCTCTCGGAGTCATTTATCGAGGGTTCCAACGTGGATGCCGAAGTCTTTCGCGATCTGCGCCAGTGTCACTTCCGGGCCGCGATCCAACGCGATCCTCACGACGTCGTCACGGAACTCTTTGGGATAACGAAGAGGCATAGGTTCATCCTTCCAGGCCAGCCGAAACTAGCTATGTTGATGTCACCTACACGAGCATCAGACCCGATTCAGAAGCGCCTCCGTATGAGGTTTTCATCAAGACGGGCCGCTGCTCTGAACGAGGAAGGGCTGACGCCCCAGTACGCGCGAAAAGCCCGACTAGCGACTTCCGGGGTGGACCACCCAATCTGAGCGGAGATCAGCGAGATTGGATCGTCATTGAGTACAAGCCTTTCAGCCATAGCCTTAGCCCTGAGTATCCTCAAGAATCGAGCCGGGGTCAGGCCAGTTTCCTTGCGAAACAGTCGGGTAAGTTGCGCAGAAGAAAGGGCAACTTCATTTGCGAGATGCCGGACATCCCAAGGGCGTTCTATATGGGAACCTAGTAGATCTATTGCGCGTAGGACTTCCCTGCCCGGAGACTTCGTTTGGTCAGCCGGCCTAGGACCAGAAAGATGCAGGAAGAGATCGGCGAAAACCTGAGCGGCACCGACAATAATCTTCGGCAGGGTTTCTTGGTTCAAGCTCAGTCGGGATAGTGAAGCCATACTCTGCGCTAGCGAAGAAGAGAGTTCTTTATTCACGGTTCCGAAGTGGACTGGAGGGCCGGGTCTTAGTGATTGAAGCAACGCCATAGTAAGGGGGTGCGTCTGGGGAAGCCATCGAGCGTGGTCTGACACAAATTCTGGCCTCATATAAAGTGTCAGCGTGCGAGTCGGTGCGAGAGGCTCTCCAGCACAGAGCGTCTCATTCGGAATCAATATGAGATCTCCGGGACCGACCGCGACTTGGGCGCCACGAAACGAGAGTCTCGACCACCCAGACGAGACATACATGAGTTTGACAGCCTCGGCCTTAGTCACACCCGTGGGCTTTAGCGTGAGTGCAGTTCGCACTTGGAACGGCGCGAGGATACTTGGAAAGATCCGATCTCCCGATAAGACCTCAACGGAGAGCGGTTCGATCACGCTGTTATCTGCCTGGTAGATTTCGCTCAAGCGTCCGAAGTTCCACTGACACAAGCCCACAAGCGTTTGGGCAGGGCTTAGCCTTTGAAGCTCTGGAGTCGAAGGCTGTTGTAGACAACAAGCACAGAGGACAACGCCATGGCTCCGGCAGCAATGAGTGGGTTCAAGAGCCCGGCTGCAGCGATCGGAATCGCAGCGACGTTGTAGCCGAATGCCCAACCGAGGTTAACCCGGATCGTTTTCAGCGTCTTGCGGGAGAGTGCAATCGCATCCGGGATGACTGCAAGATCGTCTCGAACTAGGATGATGTCTGCGGATTTGAGGGCGATGTCCGAGCCGTTGACCATCGCGAGACCGAGGTCTGCGGCGGCGAGCGCGACGGCGTCATTGATGCCGTCGCCGACCATTGCGACCCGTTCACCTTGGGCTTGGAGGGCGCGCACGGTTTCTGCTTTGTCGGCAGGAAGGACCTCACTCAGGGCGGTGTCGATTCCGAGCTGTGAGGCGGTGTAATCGCCGGCGGCTTTCGAGTCACCGGTGAGAAGCACTGTCTTGAGTCCTTGTTTCCGGAGAGCCTCGACGGCCTTCTTAGCGCCAGGCTTAATGGTGTCGGCGAGATTGATAGCGCCGATCAGCTTCCCATCGACCGCGACAAACACCGTGGTCTCGGCGGGATTCTCGTGAAGTTCTATCCCGTTCGGTTCGTTGAGGTTCAGGGCTACGTCATGCTCTGCCAGAAGCGCCCTGTTGCCGACAATGGCGAGTTTGCCAGACACCGTCGCTGTCGCTCCCTTCCCGGGAACAATGCTGAAGCCAGCTGCGGGCTCTAGATCCGTGATCTGCTTCTTAGCTGCGGACATGATTGCGCGGGCAATGATGTGCTCCGAGCCTTGCTCGACTGACGCGGCTACGCTGAGGAGCTCGTGCTCCCTAATGTGTGCTGCGGTGGCTGTGCTCGTCACTGTCATCGTGCCTGCAGTCAGGGTGCCGGTCTTATCCAGGACGACGGTGGTGATGGTTCCGCTCGCTTCGAGTGCGTCTTGTCCTTTGACAAGGATACCCAAGCTTGCACCTCGTCCGATACCCACCATAAGCGCAGTGGGGGTCGCGAGTCCGAGAGCGCAGGGGCAGGCAATAATCAGCACCGCGATTCCGATACCGAAGGCGTCTTGGAATGCCGCGCCTGCGAGCATCCATGCAAGTGTCACGAGAATCGCGAGAGCGATGACTGCGGGAACGAAGTAGGTGGTGATGCGGTCTACGAGGGTCTGTACTCGAGCTTTACGGGATTGGGCTTGTTCGGCAAGGGCTGCCATCTGCGCGAGCTGGGTATGCGCCCCGACCGAGACCGCGAGCACTTCGAGTCTTCCGTTGGTGCTGATCGTTCCACCAGCAACGTTGTCTCCCGGGCCGAGATCCTTCGGGACGGGTTCCCCTGTCAACATGCTGGTGTCCACAGACGCGTATCCGGCACTGATCGTGCCATCCGCCGGAATCGTCTCGCCTGGAAGGACCACGAAAGTATCCCCAACTCGGAGCGAACCGGCCGGTTCGATGCTCTCGCTGCCGTCCCTGGCAATGCGCACGTGGGTAGCGGCAAGCTGACCCAGTGCGCCAAGGACATCTCCCGCTTTTCGTCTGGAGCGTGTTTCGAAGTACCGCCCGGCGAGCTGGAATGTGGTCATCCCGGCAGCAACATCCAGGTATATCGAGTTTGCTCCTTCCGGGGTGACGCCGAAGCCGAGCCAGTATCCGGCTCCGTCCTGCCCGATACCGAGCAGAAGGGACGTGACCGCCCAGCCGAACGATGCTGCGATGCCGAGTGACACGAGGGTGTCCATGCTGACGTTGCCGTGGCGGAGGTTGCGGAGGGTTGCTTTGTGGAACGGCCATGCCGCCCAGGTGACGATGGGAAGCGCGAGCAGGATGCAGAGCCATTCCCAGCCGGGGAAGCGCCAGCCTGGGACGAGTGCGAGGACGATCGTGATGTCCATCAGTGGAACTGTGAGGATCGCGGCGACGAGGAGTCTGCGCCGAAGGGAGGTGATCCTCACCTCTGTTGCGCGTCTCGACCAGGCGTCGTCGGCGTCATCGTGGACGCGGGCTCCGTATCCGGCTTTCTCCACTCGACGCACTGCGAGGTCCGCCTCGGCTGGCGAAAGCCCAGTGATGATGGCGCGTTCCGTTGCGTAGTTCACACTTGCCGTTACTCCGTCGAGTTGACCCAAGGCACGCTCTACTCGGCCCGCGCATGCGGCGCAGGTCATGCCGGAGATATCAAGTTGAAGGGGATCCGTGGCGTTCTGTTGGATCGTCATGAGCTGGTTCCTTCCTTCGTGCCGGGAAGCTGGGGCCCTCGCACGTTGCGAGCTTGTCGAGCACTGAGCTTTTCGAGCATCCGGTTGTAGTCGTCGAACTCGTCATCAAGGCCCGCGTCTAGGTGACGATCTTTGCGGCGTGCATCCTTTGCGTCCTGTCTCGACCACTGCACGCCGAGCGCGATGATGACGAGGAGGAGCGGGATTTCCCCGCCTGCCCAAGCGACTCCGCCGCCCAAGTATTGGGATGCTTTGAGATCAGCCCAGGGCAAGGCAAGGTACCGGTAGAAGTTTTCGGCGATGATGTCGCCGCCAGACATCAGGATGACACCGAAGAAGGCGTGGAAGGGCATTGCCGCAAGCACAAAGCCGAGCTTGCCGATGTGAGGGAGCGGTCGCGGAGGACGGTCCACGCCTATGACTAAGCCGTAGAACAGATAACCCGCGATGAGGAAGTGCACGTTCATGAACTGGTGGGCCCAGTGGAAACGCATGTACTCGCCGAAGATGCCCGAAAAATACAGGCCATAGTACGAGCCGACGAACAGCGCGAAGACAATCAGGGGGTTGTAGATGAAACGAAGCACGCGCCAGTGCAAAGCCCAGGTGACCCAGTCGTGGATCCCGGCAGGGAGCTTCGGATTCGACTTGGTCGAGCGTAGGAGGAGTGTCACGATGCCGCCCATGACCAGCAGAATCGGCGCCAGCATGTTCAGGCTCATGTGCACGATCATGTGGATGCCGAAATCGGGTGCTGAGTACTTGCCGAAACCCGAGCTGGTGACAAACACCACCACGATCCAGCCGCTCACCCAGGCTACGGTCCGTCCCACCGGCCAAGCATCCCCGCGCCGGCGGAGAGTGCTCACTGCGACGAGATACACCGTGACCGCTGCCACTGCGAGGAGCAGGAAGAGAATGTTCGGCCGCCAGTGCGTGAAGAGCACGAGCGGTGTTGGCGCCTCATTCACTTCGAAGCCCAAGAATACCTGCGAGATACTCGTGGGGACAAAATAGTGCGGAGGCGGGAAACGGGTCATCGCGGCGGTGACGCCCACCCATCCCGCGATCGCGATGGCCATACCGCCAAGCACGCGCACCAGCCGCTTCTCGTTAATTCGCCGACGTCGCCAAATGCTCCACGAATACATCGTCAGCCCGCAGATGATCGCTAGGAAGATCCACCGCGTAATGATCTGCCAACCGGTGACGGAGTCGAGAAAGCCGGTTCCCGCGAGTTTGAACCAGGCAAGGAGAAGATCAGCTCCGACAACGACCGGAAGAGTGAACGCAATCAGCAGGAAGATACGCGGAAGAATCTCCACAGAGACCAGGCGACCGGATGCGACCCGGATTCCTGCCAGCAGGATCACTCCGAACGCAGCGCTGGTAAGCAGAGACTGATAGATGCCTGCGTCGCTTCCGAGGTCGTGTTCGGGCCCGACAAGAATCTGTCCGACTACCACGGGGGCCAGTACGCCGAAACACGCTGCCCAGAGAGGAATCAGCAGGCCAGTCCACTTCTCTACGAACATGCTGGAGAAGAACACGACGACCGCTGCAAGAAACGTGAGTGCCCATGCTCGAGCGTAGTCACTAGTGCCGAACAGGAAAGACACAGCATGGGATGATCCCAATCGCGCAAATGACTGCCCGTGGCTATCCAGCATGGTGAACAGCACCATGGCACCCGCGGCAGAAGCCCACACCCCTGAACTGATCTGGAGCACTTTCAGCTCCAGCGGGCTGCGCAGAAGATTAGCATTCCGCCCTCGTGCGTCCCGGAAGAACAGCAGCGTCAGTAGCGCGCCGATGGTCACCATTGCGGCGACATCAGCGATGGCCTGGCCGGCTGCAGCGAGGATACCGACATCAAGACCCGGGAAGCTTCGGCGAAGTAGATCGTAGGGTGCTGGACCCGCAAGTATCGTGACCAGCGGTGCAGGCACGAGAATGAGCCCGGCGCACAAGGCGGCCAGGGTGCGTACGACGCCCGAGCGTCTATTGATGACTACTGGATTGTTCGCGCGAGCCGCATCATTCTGGGTCGAAGGAGCGGTGGTCAAGAACCCTCGTTCTCCCAGGCGACGAGATCGAAACCTGCTTCAGAAACGGCGTTCTCGATAGCAGATCGCTCAACCAAGCCTCCATAGCGCACTGCGACTGCCCCCGAAGCGGCGTTGACGTCTGCCTCCACAACGCCACCTACCGCGAGGAGCTCAGCGGAAAGTGCCTGCTCGCAGTGCCCGCAAGTCATCCCGTTGACGCGGAACTCCAGTTCATTCATCGGGGCATGAACCTTTCGCTTCATCTGACACAATCTCTGATAAGTCTACGACATGTCGATATGCAGGGGCTCTCAGTGCGCTCACAGCAACTACGTCATGTAGAGTTACTACGTCTTGTAGTGCTATCAGGAGGAGGCAGACGTGATCGTAGAGCAGGGGAACGACGACACCATGGGCGTGGTCGTCAAGGACTTCAACGTCGACACCGTGACGTCCGAGGAGATCGACCGGCTGAAGCAGTCGATCTACCGGGACAAGGTGGCCGTACTCAGGAACCAGGGCGACATCACCCCGGAGCAGTTCGTGAAACTCGGCCGCATGTTCGGCGATCTGGTGAGCTATCACGAACCGATGTACCACCACCCGGAGTTTGAGGAGATCTTCGTCTCCTCGAACATCCCCGAGGACGGCAAGCAGATCGGTGTGCCGAAAACAGGGAAGTTCTGGCACGCTGACTACCAGTTCATGCCCCAGCCGTTCGCGTTCACGATCTTCTCACCGAAGGTGCTGCCGCCGAAGAACCGAGGCACATTCTTCATCAACATGGCTGCCGCATACGAGGCGCTCCCGCAGGAGCTGAAGGATGCTGCAGCGGGGACCACGTCCTCGCATAGCGTGCGGAAGTTCTTCAAGATTCGTCCCGATGATGTCTATCGCCCCCTCGGTGAGATCATCCGCGAAGTCGAGGAGCACACGCCGGCAGTGACCTTCCCTACCGTCATGGAGCATCCCGTCACCGGCGAGAAGATCCTCTTCATCAGCGAGGGCTTCACCGTCGAGCTCAACGGCAGCGACGATCCCGACCTGCTCGACAAGCTCTTCGAAGCGACCGGGCAACTCGACCAGGAGTTCTCGCACCCCAATATCTACCAGCACGCATACGAGCCCGGAGACATCGTCATCTGGGACAACCGTACGCTGATCCACCGTGCACTGCACACCACCACGCCTGCAGCGACGGTCTCCCACCGCGTCACCGCGCTCGACGGCCTCCCCCTCTACTCTCGCGCACTGTGACCGCGCAGTTCTCGACGGGGCAGCTCGATGACCGCGAACCGGTGTTCCACCGTGCGGTGAACCCTTACCGGGCCAAGGGATGCATCTATCTCACCGGCGCGGAGGTGACCCGCTCCGAAGAGGGGCAGGTCGCCTCCCGTGGCCAGTTCCGGATCGGCGAATCTTGCTACATCGACGATACCGGCCACTTCAACGCAGCCGAGTTCGTGATCTGCTACAACCAGCTCATGTACACGACCCTTGCGGTCGCCGTGCAGCATTTCCTCCTGCCCGCGTTCTCACACTGGACACTCGACGATTACTGGGCGCGCCAACTCCCCGATGTCCTCATTCACAAGCTCACCAGCAGCTACCAGCGACCGATCGATGCACGCGGGTTCCGTGCGGAGTTCACAATCACGAGCCTCAGCACCCGAGCGCTCTCGCGCGGCATGCTCACCCTGGAGACAAGCATCCGTTTTGAAGACGACAACGGCGGTCGCGCGAAAGGCGAGGTAGCCCTCGCGCTCGTCAACGCTCCCGCCTCAGGTGACCAGCATGACCCCTGATGCCACTGTTACGGTCATCGTCCCGTCTTTAGATGAAGCGCAGAACCTCGAGGAAGTACTCCCCAAGATTCCGGCGCAATACGAACTCATCATCGTGGAGGGGGCGAGGTTTCACCGTACGAGTGAACTCGTCCGGTCTCTCCGGCCTGACGCCCGCGTCATCGAACAAACTCGGTACGGCAAAGGCAACGCGGTGGCGTGCGGCTTCGCGGCCGCCACCGGAGACATCATCGTCATGTTTGACGCAGACGGCTCCGCCGATCCTGACGAGATCCCACGCTTCGTCAAGGCAATCACCGACGGAGCGATGTTCGCGAAAGGCACCCGGTCGCGGGGCGGAGGAAGTGACGACATCACTCACCTCCGCAATGCCGGAAACGTGGGATTGACGCTACTGACGAACCTGATGTTTGGGGTGCGCTACACCGACCTGTGCTACGGGTACAACGCCCTTCACCGCGACCTGCTCCCGCTCCTCGACCTCCCCGACACAGAACCTGTAGGAGGGGCGCCTCAGTGGGGCGATGGATTCGAGATTGAGACCCTGATCAACGTGCGGGCTGCGCTCGCCGGTGTCCCGATCACTGAGGTTCCGAGCCATGAACGCTCCCGTATCCATGGAGTCAGCAATCTCAACGCTTGGCGCGATGGGAAACGGGTGCTTGCCACGCTAGTTCGTGAGCGACGCAACGCGAAAGAACGCCTGATCGCAGTTGACCCTATGCATCAATCCGACACCCCACTGTCGGTTCGCGGTCAGTTCCCCCTCTCGTAGTTCCATGCGCCTCGAGATCGTCATCTGCACATACACGGAGCACCGCAGCCACCTGGTGGACGCCTGCGTAGCATCCGCGATCAAGGAACTCCCTGAAACCGGCACGATCACCCTCGTGGCCGATCACGCGGCCGCACACGCGCGGGCACTTGGAAATCACTACCAGCACATTCCTCGCATTCACCTGATGGAGAATACGAGGCAGCGCGGACTCTCCGGTGCGCGGAACACGGCGATCGCGGCCAGCACTGCTGACGTGCTGCTCTTCATCGACGACGACGCCACCCTGCAAGAAGGCTGGTTCGAGGCACTTGCTTCCCGGCTCGAAGACCCCAACGTTGCAATCATCGCCGGTGCCGTTCTGCCAGATTGGGAGAGCGCAACTGGTGCCCCAACATGGTTCCCACCCGAGTTCGGATGGGTGGTGGGCTGCGATTATGTCGGCATGGCCGCGAGTGGGTCAGAGGTTCGCAACCCCATCGGTGCGTGTATGGCAATCCGTAGGGAGGTATTTGCCGGCATCGGGCTCTTCGCCGAGGGACTCGGAAGGATCGACACCCACCCCGTTGGCGGTGAGGAGACGGACTTGGGCATCCGGCTTCGCAAACAGATGCCGGATGCCCAGATCATCCGAGATACGGACCTGGCGGTGCGCCATTTCGTACCGCATGCGCGAACACGCGTCTCCTACATGCTGCGCCGATGCTTTTGGGAAGGCCGTTCTAAAGCGCTGCTCCAGGCACGTGCTTCTCTTCCGCGAAGCTTGAGAACCGAACGAACCCACGTCCTCACCACGGTCAGACACGCGGTCTTCACGGACTTTCGGAGCATGCTCGGGGGCGACCGCTCAGCGTTCCCCCGGAACTTCATACGCCTGGCCGGCCTCTGCGCGGCAGGAACGGGATTCGTTACCTCGCGGCGACGGCATCGACGTCAGGCTACACTCGAAGGTAGCCCGCACCTCGGCGTGGATGTCACCGTGTGCATCGCAACCCTCGGTCGCAATCGTGCGCTGGCAGAAACGGTCCGGGCGATCCTGGCTCACACGCAGGCCCAGGTGGAGGTACTCGTCGTCGATAACGATCCCCGCTCCGGCCGTGTTCGCGCCACCCTCCATGATCTCCACGACTCGCGGTTGCGGATCGTGACCGAACCACGCAAGGGCCTCTCACTCGCGAGAAACCGCGGCATCTCCGCCGCCCGGGGTCGCATTGTCGCGTTCACTGACGATGACGCGCACCCGGAACCGGGATGGGTCGACGCTCTCCTGTCGGCCATGTTGGATCCGGTCGTGGGCGGCGTGACCGGCCGAGTCATACCAATGTCGACTGACGCAGACGTGGAACGCTGGTTCGAGGAAGCGATCGGCTTCGACAAGGGAGAGACGCGCAGCGAATGGGGACGCGGCGACGCTGCCGCCCCAGGCTGGCAAACGGGCCGTCAGGGACCGGTGTACCCGGTTGCCGCGGGCGAGTTCGGCTCCGGCAACAATATGGCCTTTCCTCGCGCGTTCCTCGTCGAGCAGCACGGTTTCGCTGACACTCTCGGGGCGGGGTCGCTCACGCGAGGCGGCGAAGACCTTGACATGTTCCGAAGGGTGATTCTCGCAGGCAGGATCTTGCGTTACGAACCTGCGGCTCTGGTGAAGCACCGTCACCGGGACACGTTGCCGGCGCTGCGCACACAATTGTTCGGGTATGGCACCGGCATGGCCGCGAACGTGACCCGGCTCGCAGCGACCTCACCCCGCCACATGGTGTCGGTGCTTCGCGCGTTGCCGGCCGGCCTCAGGATGCTGCTCTCCAAGGATTCGACGAAGAACAGTCAGCGGCCTGGCGACTATCCGCGTGCACTCGTGTGGGTCGAACGGCTCGGGTACGTTGCCGGCCCCGGCCTGTATCTGCTCGAAGCGATCCGAACAGGACTCGGCCTCCGGGGGCGCAGGAAGGGAGGCACCGATGCGTGAAAGTGCGTTGATGCGTCCTCTGATCGTTCTCTCCTGTGCGTTGTCCTTGCTGGTGCCGGTTCTCGCGTGGTGGGATCTGCCCGTGCCTGGCCGCATCGGCCTCGCAATCGCATTCGTACTCCTGGTCCCAGGAGCGCCCCTCGCCATCATCCTTATCCGCCGATCCGGAGCGGTGCTCTGGGCCCTCATCCCCGCACTCTCCCTCTCCTTAGTGACGCTCCTCACCGTCGCGCAGGTCACAACCGGTACCTGGAGTGCGCCGGCCGCAGCCACCATTCTGGGGTTGGGAAACGTGGCCTGCACGGCATTCGCGTGGAATAGCACACCGCCCCTGCGAATCACGCGCCCGGTTCTGCGCAGACCCGGACATCGCCGAATCGTATCCGTCGTGGCGCTGTTCATCGCGGTCGCGTTGTGGTGGGCGGCAACGACCAGCGTCGATCTCGACGCGGCTGGTGCTGCCGGCATGGTCACAGTTCTACCCTGGACCTATTGGCTGGCACTTATCCTTGCCGTCTCTGTCGCGGTCTTCGCAATCACCAGCAAGCCTGCGCCAGACGGGGTGATGGCGGCGATCGGGGTCGCCGTCCTGGCGGTCATGGTCACCACATTCGTCGGCATCGCGGACGGCGGATCACCGGTCGGCACCGCCTATGTGCATGTCGGTTTCGTGGAATGGATCTCCCAAACCGGCACCCTACGCGAGGCGATGGATGCGCGGTTCAGCTGGCCTGGGTTCTTCACCGCTGCCTCGGCTGTGACCGGCTGGGCGGGCCTTGCCGACGCGACGCCGTTCGTCGTGTTCTTCCCCGTACTCGCGGTGCTCTTGAGTATGGCACCGGTGTACGTCATTGGCATGGCGGTGTTCAGGGACCGTGCGGTTGCCTGGACCGGGGTGTTGCTGTTCGTGCTCGGCAACTGGGTGCAGCAGGACTATTTCGCCCCGCAGGCGGTCGCATTCCCGCTGATGCTGACGGTCATCGCGGTGCTGCTTTGGCAGGCCAGCGAAACCGGGATCCCCGCAGGCACCGCAAGGAGTTGGCGGCGATTTCTCGAGCCGATGCGCCGGACTCCAGCCCGACTTCCGGGATATTCTGCCTGCCGCGCCCTCATGCTCGAAGCGGCTCTGCTGGTGATCGCGAGCGCGATCGTCGTCTCTCACCAGCTCACCCCGGTTTCGCTCATCGTCGTATTGCTACTGCTGAGCTTGCTCGGTGCGACGCGATCACGAACCCTGTGGTTCGGTGTCTCAGTGGTGTTCGCAGCCTGGTTCGCCTTTGGTGCAACCGACTGGTGGACGGGGCATCTGAGCGTACTCATCGATGGGTTCGGGCGTCTCGATGAGGCTGTCGGCGCCGGTGTCGTAGAGCGCGTCTCCGGTGACCCCGTCTACCAGGTGATGCAGGCGGCACGGATCGGCTGGTCTGCGTTGTTCGCCATCGCGGGATTGGTCGGTTGGTCGGTGACTCGCGGCGGCAGGCTTCCGATGCCCGTGACCGCTGCTCTCGTGGTCGCACCAATGTCGCTCGTGCTTGGGCAGCCGTACGGTGGTGAGGTTGTGCTTCGCGTGTACCTGTATGCGTTGCCAATTCTCGCAGTACTCGCCGCGGGCGGCATCGCACCGCTCATCCGGGCGCGAAGCGCTCTGTCTCGTGTTGCCCTCACGTTGATCATGGTGCTCGCCGCTGCGGGAGTGACCACCGCGCGTGGCGTGAACGTTGCTTTCGAACGCACGCCTGCGGATGTGCTTGAGGTCGCACGCGCGGTGCTGTGGGAGACCCCGACCGGGAGCACGATCCGCCCGTTGGCGACCGAGGGCGCGTTACGGGTCGACCGGATCGGCGATCTCCACCACCCGCCCTCCGTGGACGGCGATGGCACCGCGTTCGAACGCCTGCTGCAGCAGGCCCCCGATGTGGTATTTCTCACCACTATGCGGGAGCGGTACGAGCAGATCACCAGGGGCGCAAGACCGGGCTGGTACGAAAACGTTGCGACACTCCTGGAAGCGAGCGGCCAGTACCAGGTGACCCATCGCACCGAGCACGTGATCGTGCTCGAACGGATACCCGGCCTCAGAGAGGACGAGTGATGACGCTACTGGACTGGTTGATCAGCGGGATCGCTGGGATCGCCGCCGCGACCGCATTTGCAATGTACGCCTGGTCGGTGGTGCTCCGTGAGCGGCGCGGCCCCGACGCCCATAGAGTGACGCTGCGCCAATCGCGGCCGGTATTCACCACACTGTTCGTGCTCATTACCACCGTTGGAGTAGCACTCTTGGTGCTGCGTCTTGGAGTCCTCTAATGAAGAAGTCGACCTGGGTCACGGCGCTGCTCATCGCGGCTGTCACAGTCGTCGGGGCATTCGGCGTGACGCACGGCAATGCTGCTCCTGCCTTGTCCTCAAACCTGACCGGGGATTCGGATCTTGCTGCAGAAGCGGCGCCATATCTCAGCGGTGTCAGGGATCGCGTGTCGATCTGCGTGTGGGAGGACGGTAGGTTCACGTCAGCTGGTTTCGGAGCCGACGCCAACACCAGATATGAGATCGGGTCCATCACCAAGACATTCACCGGCATGCTTCTCGCCGACGCAGTCGCTCGCGACGAAGTCGATATCGACGACCCGGTCGGCCGCTACCTCCCGCTTGACGACGCACCGGTTGCCTCGGTCACGCTCCGTGAGCTTGCTGCGCACACCAGCGGCCTCGGGGAATGGGGCGACGATGAGCGAGATGGCACTTGGATGCGCTGGTGGGTGGAAGACATCCGAGGCGACACCATCCACAATCTCGATCTCGAAGCACTCTACGATCGTGCACGCACCGACTCGTTGTCGACTCGAGGCGAGTACCGATACTCCAATATCGGCTTCGCGCTCCTCGGGCATGCGCTCGCCGAAGCGGCGGGAATCTCCTACGACACCCTGCTGCAGGAGCGAGTGCTGGGCCCAGGAAGTATGAGCGACTCAGGCCTTACGTCCAACACTGACCGGAATGCGCAACGAGGTTATCGCGCAGACGGTCGTGCGGCACCTCCGTGGCGGCTCGGCGCCTACGCGCCCTCCGGTGGCGCGTACTCTACCGTCACTGATCTCTGCCAATACGCCGTTCGGCTCGTTGACACGCACGAATCGGATGCGGCGGAGAAAGACGTTGATGTGCTCGGAACCGTGATGGCGGGTACGGACCTTGGATGGGACGCCACCGAAGAAGGGGACAGCTTTGTCCTGTCGAAGACGGGGCAGACCGGCGGCTTCCAGTCCGCGGTCGCTCTCGATCCTTCAGCGTCGCGCGTTGTGGTCGCCCTCGCCAACACTGCGAACGACCTCGACCCACTCGTGCAGGCCCTCCTCGAGGGCGGTCGGTGACCGTGGTTGGATCGGTGCGGATCCGAGCCGGACACCTCTATGAGGGTGCGCCCGCGGTGGGTATCGAGCAGGAGATTGCCGCGGGTATGGGGCCGGCCATGCGCACTGAGTTCTGTTCGGCACGTGCCCTCGCGCATGATGCCCTCACGAGTCTTGGACTCAGTGCGCCACAAGGCATCGGGCAAGCCGGTACAGGTGCGCCGCTCTGGTCGCAGGGAGTGTCGGGCAGCATCGCTCACTCCGGCGACCGCATCGCCGTTGCCGTTGTCGATATCCCCGGCATATTCCTCGGCATCGACCTCGAACCGGTCGGTGCTGTACCGGCTGACGTAGCAGTTTCCGTGACCGCTCCCGGCGAACTCGCGGACGCGCATTCGCGGAGCGGTCTGCCGCTGAACTCTCCGCTGCTGCACACGCTGCTGTACGTTGCGAAAGAGAGCAGTTTCAAAGCACTGAACCTGACAGACGGCGAGCACATCTGGCATCCACGAGATCTTCATGTCCAGCTCACCGACTGGGAAGAACACCACGGGACATTCACCATCAATCATGACATGCAGGTGCGGGGCCGCTGGTGGATGGATAGCGGCTATGTCTTCGCGAGCACCACGATTGGGCTGGAAGCATGACTCCGTGGCCGGAAGTATCCGTGATTGTGCCGTTCCGGAACGCTGCCGCAGACCTTCCAGACGCTTTCGCTCAACTCGCGCGTCTCAAAGGGCCAGTGGAGATACTTCTCATCGACGACGCCTCCACCGACAACGGCCCCGAACTCGCCGAAACCTACAGCCATAGCGATCCTCGGGCACGTGTGATCCACCGGACCAAGGCTGGTGGCTCAACACGTTCACGCATGGCCGGCGTCAACGCAGCTCGGGGCGATTACATCTGGTTCTGCGACGTCGACGACGAATGGGAACCCGACATCGTCACTACCCTGCTCCACGAAGCCACGTCGCACGACGCCGATCTTGTTGTTTGTCGTGCGGAACGGGTCGAGGCAGATGGTCGCCGCTGGGTCATGGAAGGTTCGCCACACGCACGCAGTGTCTCCGGTCACGAACTGTCGTCACTCGTGTGGACTGGGCAGCTTCGTGGGTATCTGTGGAATAAGCTCATTCGCCGCCACCTCATCCCGCCGCTTCGGCGAGAGCCCCTCTCCTCTCAGGACGACTTCCTCATGATTCTCGACATCCTCGAGCACACTCACCGCGTGCGCCTCATCCCCGACATCAAGTATCGGTACTTGGAACGAGCAGACTCAATCAGTACTGGGACGGCCTTGCGACGAGAGAACGTGCAACGCTGCCGTAGTGAAGCGATGCGACGTCTCCTGCCAGCGCATCCCACACGGCGTGAGCAGCGCGAGGCTGACGCATTCACGCTTTGGTTCTACCTGGTGCCGTCGATCGCGACACCAGTCCACCGCGGCTGGGTTGACGAAGACGCCACTGCAGTGCGAAAGGAACTCACCTCACAGATCGCCTGGCGAACCATTCTCCATTTGGCAAGAAATCAGCCCTCCGTCGCCGCACATGCGGCACTCATCCGGGCCAGCGGGGGCTACTACCCAACGCTTTACCGTCTGTCGAGAAGGGTGACACGGGGGCTCCGCACCGGTAATCTACGAAATGTGGAGAAAAAGTGATGGGCCGGCAGTGATGGGCCAACGCAGTGCAGCTGTGGCCAGTTACGCTCGCCGCGGTCTGACCGTCGCGATCGCCGGGGCGATCGTCCTGTCCGCCTGCTCACCGGTTCCATCACAGGGGTCCGCGCATGTCGACAAAGCAGCAGTAAGCACCCTCGGTCAGCACAGCCACAGCCAACCCATCACCGCTGAGGGGAACAGTGTCGCGACGTTAATTGTCCAAGCACAGGACAACGACAGCGCAGGAGTCCTGACCGACGATGACACCTGGTCTACTGTCTTCTTCGATGACTTCGACCGGAGTTCTCTCGGTACCGACTGGTCCGCGTATACCGGAAGGCCGAGCTCGGATCCGCGCACCTGGTGGGATCCGACGATGGTGTGGCTCAGCAACGGATCACTTGTTCTTGCCGGAGCCCCGTCCACCGAGCATACGAACTTGTGGCGTACCGGCGCAGTCTCGAACTGGAAAGCCGCGCAGACCTACGGGAAGTGGGAGGTGCGTTTCCGTACCCACGCCAGTCAGGTCCTCAGCTACCACTTCCTCTTATGGCCGCAGGCAGAAAGCTGGCCTCCCGAGATCGACATTGCCGAAGGGTACTCGCGAGAACGAACGAACTCGCAGTCGTTCCTGCACTGGGTCGACGAGAGCGGAATCCGGCGACAGACGAGCTTCTCCGTCAACGGCAACTTCTCAGATTGGAACACCGTCGCCGTCGAATGGACTCCAAACGCGGTCCGCTTTTCCCTCAACGGCCAAGCCTACGGCGAAGCTACAGGGTTGGCCGTACCGCACGAGCCGATGTTCCTCGCCCTCCAGACAGAGACTCGCCTCGCTGCGTCTCCACAAGGGCAGAGCAGACAGACTCAATTTGTGTGGATTGACTGGGTTCGGATATCCGCACTGGATAGTCAAGAACTGGCGCAGGACTAAACTGGCCGCTGCATTGACTTTTCCCACACTGGCACAGGTAATGATGGTCTCGATATCGGCGCAGGCAATGTGATTCAGGCGTGGAAAGAAGGACAGCACGATCGGGGTGGCGAACCGGCGGGACGGTAGAGCGCCAAACGTTGATCCGGCAAAAGAGACAGCGCGGTGGCGGGACCGAGCCAAGACGCTACGCCGCGCGCTCAACGAGATTGAAGCGCTTCCTCCGGCGAAGCTGCGCAGCGCATCCGGCAGTGGCAGGTGGAAGCCGAAGCACGCCGAGCCCAGGCTGAGCGCGCAAATGCTGAACGCGCGAAGAAGCTCATTGCTACCGAGTGGAAGCCAAGTCAATCCACAGAACCGCAGCGCAACTGCGGGATCGGACACTGCCTACGGCCTCATCTGTCGGACATATTTGCAACCGGGGAGACCAGGACGCGGTAGTGTCAGGTTCCCGCCGTACGGATTATCATTTCACTCAAATGAGCCCTGGTGAGATCCTGCACCGCGTCAGCGTCTGTTCGTTGCAGCGCGTGAAGGATCTTTCGATGACCGTCCCATCCTGCGCGGTGAATGTGACCGATCGTGCGTGTGACGATCGCACCTGTTTGGGCGTAGAGGGGTCTGAGCGCGGCTTCGGCGGCGCGTTGATGGATGGCGTCGGCCAGGTGGTCGAGAAGGTTCGCGTGTGCGCGGATCGCGGTCAGTGCGTCCCCGTCGAGCGTTGCGGATAGCCCAGCGTCGAGCGATTCCGCAATGCGGGCGAGGTCGTCATTTGTCCGGTTTCTTGCTGCGTACCTCATCGCCCATGGCTCAAGGTGAAGCCGTCCTTCGAGGATCGGGACCAGGTCGGCGGGCTCCTTCTCGGGGAGCACCGTCGCGCCCTTGTTCGGGACGACATCCGCGAGTCCCAGGCGCGCGAGGCTCCGGAATGCTTCTCTGACAGGGACACGGGAGACCTGAAGCCGGTCGGCGATCTCCCCGGCCACCAGGCGTACGCCTGGCCGGTGAGTCCCGTCAATGATCTCCACCGCCAGCAGGCGAGCAACACGGTCGGCGCTGTCGGCGGCGCGAAGGCCTCCGCTGGATAAATTGCTCACACACCACACCCTAACGAAGTGAATTCACTTTACTCTACTTCATGTAGAGTAAAGACATGCTTGATTCTTCGGCGCTCGCCGCTGCCTCCGCGCTTTCGGTATCGTCGCTGCGGGTCAACATCTCCGGCGCAACTGTCCTCGGCGGGGTTGATCTGTCGATCCGCGCTGGCGAGCGGGTAGCGGTGCTGGGTATGAACGGTGCCGGGAAAAGCTCTCTGCTGCGGTCACTGCTCGGGCTGATTCCTGCACAGTGGCGGGGGCTCACCATCGAAGGCGTACCGGTGACCAGCCTGGCATCGCATCGACGGGCTCGCCGGCGCGTAGCTTGGGTGCCGCAATCACCGGCATTCGGAGATTTCCCGGTCACCGCACGCGACCTCTTCGAGCTGGCAAATGCCCGCGCGGAAGCGGTAAAGGTGTCTAATCGGCTCGGCGTCGGCGAGCTGGTCGACGTACCCGTCCGTGAGGTCTCCGGCGGGCAGTTGCAGCGGCTGTTGTTGTCGCGCGCGTTCGGGCAGCTCACCCGCAGCGGGGGTCTGTTGCTCGCGGACGAGCCGTCAACGGGATTGGACAGTCGAAGTCTTGGTCTGCTTCACTCGCTCCTCAGCGAGAGTAATGCCGCCGCGCTCGTGGTGACCCATGACGAGCGCCTGCTCTCTGCCTGTCACCGTGTCATCCGTGTGGAATCAGGACGGCTGGTGAACGCGTGATCGGCTGGGAGCAGTTCATCGAAGTGATGGGGATGCCTGCCGTGCAGCGGGCCGCGATTGCCCTTCTGGTCGGGTCGATAGGCCTTCCGCTGGTGGGGGTGATGATCATCGGACTGAACATCGTTCCCGTCCGTTTTGCGATGATGCACGTCGCACTCCTCGGCATCGCTGTCGGTATCGTCACTGGGTTGGACCCGTTGCTATGTGCGCTCGTGGCGTGCGCGATCACCGGTGGCGCACTGACTCCGCTTGCGCGCACCCCTGGCGGGCTATCGGGCGCGACCGGGTTGCTGATGAGCATGGCGATGGCCGCAGCTCTGCTGTTGATCGCGATCTCCGGGATCAACGCCGCTCACACGTTCGGGCTGCTGTGGGGATCAATTCTCGGGGTGAGTATTGGCGACATTGTGCTCGTCTCAGCTCTCGCTGTCGCTGTACCTGCACTCCTGATCTGGGGTCGCGGCAGGATCGCGGTGCTCTTCGCCAGTCGGGAGCTTGCGATCGCTGCAGGCATCCGGGTGAACCTGCTCACCGGGGCGATGCTCGTCCTTATCGCGATCGCCATCGCCACGGGAATGCAACTCACCGGGGCGCTCCTCGTTGACGCACTCACCCTGCTTCCAGCCCTTGCCGCAAGGCGTCTCGGACGAACCCTGCGGTCGATCTGCTGGTGGGCGGTCACAATCAGCCTGGCGTCCTCGACGATCGGATTCCTCGTCGCGATTCTCTTCGATTTGCCGCCCGGACCCGTTCTTGTCCTCGTCGCCGGCGCGATTGCGCTGGCGGTCAACCTCACCCCAAAGAAAGGCACCACCCCGTCATGGCAACCCACACCCGAGCCCGCGCCGGTCTCGCACTCCTGACCACAGCCACCCTCGCGCTCCTCACTGGATGCGCCACCGGACCGGGGGCGAATGGCACCGCTCCGACGCGGGAGGAAAGCGTCACCGTGGTAGCATCCACGACCTGGCAGGGTATGTTCGCGACCGCCGCAGGAGTGGAGAACGTCACCGTCATCGTCCCGCCCTCCGCGCAGCATGCCGCCGAGTACGACCCGACTCCGAGCGATCTGACCAAGCTCAGTGGGGCCGACTTCGTGCTCTACAGCGACTTCGAGTCCTTCGTGCCCACGCTCACGGACTCCGCCGACGCGGACGCCGAACTCATCGCCGTGAACGCCGATAACACCCCCGAGAGCGTCATCGCTGAAGTCACCCGCCTCGGCGAGGCGTTCGGCACCACTGAAGAGGCCGAAGCATGGGTTGCTGAGTTCAAGACTGCGCTCGATGAATTCCGTGACGAGATCCACACCGCTCTCGGCGACCACGCTGATCCTGTAATCGTCTCTCAGGTGTACACCACCTGGCTTGCCGACCTGATCACCGATGACGTGCGCTCCTTCGGCCCGTCACAGCCCACCGTCAGCGAAGTCGCAGACCTCACCGGAGCTGCGCCTCGGCTCGTGCTCGACAACATCCACATGACCAGTGGACGCGTACTGCCCGACTCTGACGCGATCCAGGTCAACGTCGTCAACTATCCAGAGAAAGACTTCGATGTCATCGCTCTCTACCGCCTCAACGTCGACAAGGTCATCGCAGCACTGGGAGGCCACACCTTGGACGAAATCACCGACGGCGGTCACGGGGCTCATGGCGAGAGCGCTCACGGATCACACGGCACTAATAACCAAGACCACGGCTCCGATAACGACAACGGTCACGACCACTAATGCTCCATCTCGAACACGGATGGGTGAGGGCAGGCCGTGATGACGTCACCGGCTTCTTCGGCACCCTCCACAACAGCAGTGAGTTAGAGATCACCGTTCGCGGCGGGCGCAGCCCCGCCGCGAACGCGGTCGAACTCCATGACATCATCCAACACGACGGGCGAAAGCAGATGACCCAGCTCGCAAACGGGATCACTATTCCTGCCCAAGGCAGCATCACACTCGCTCCCGGCGGGCTGCACGGTATGCTCATCGGCCTCGATCATCGCCTCAACGATGGCGAACGGGTGCAGATCGACTTGGAGACGAACACTGCTCACGTCGAGCTCATCCTGACGGCACGTCGCCGCCCACCGACCACGTCATTCTGAAGCTTACCGCTCACCGTTGAGCGGTAAGCGGTGCCGTCACAGGAACCGGGTGGGGCAGCTCTCGCTGCGGGTGGCCGAGCCGACCGGCAAGGACAGCGACCAGGAAATACGTGAAGATGATCACGTCGTAGGTGGCTGATGCTCCCCGGGAGATCCCGAGGTGTCCCATCGTCGCGTGTGCGGCGTGGTGGTTGGTCTCGCGCGGAAGGAAGTTCCACAGCAGATGGAACCCCCACGCGGCAACGAACCACCAGGGCGAGGTGAGATAGTCCAGTATCCCGACGAGCATGATGCTCAAGAACACCAGGATCTCGAACCATGCCCCGGAATGCGCATACGTCATCCCCATCCACGCAGTGATCACCACCCACGCAAGTGACTGTGCCTGCGGACGTAACCAGAACAGACCAGCCGCCAAGGTGAACCCAGCGGCGGCGGCCGCGGTCGTAAGCCTTCCCTGTTCGCTGCCGAGCCACACCAAGACCACCTGTACCAGCAGCAGAACTCCGACCCACACGGCGATCCCTGCCCGCCTCAGGCCTTGCTGCCAGGACACCGGCTGCGGTGTCCCGACGGCCATGAAGTGCCCCCGCCATGTGCGGAAGGTGAGATATGCGCCGATGATCAGGTCGTAGATGCAGCACGCGCAGGGAAGGTCCTCCATGTGACCGTGCAGGTCGCGCTTCACCAATACATCCCACAAAGGATGCAGCATCCACGCGGCCACCAGGAACCATGGCGAGACGAACACCCCCAGCAGGCGCAGCAGCACGATCGCCACAAGGGCTGCGATCTCTTGGTCGCCTTGACCGAGATACGTCGGAGCGAGCAGCCATGCGGTTAGCGCTGCCCACGCGATCAACTGCGCCCTAGGAGCAAGCCAGATCAGCGCAGCAATGCACAGAAGACCAAGGGTGCCGCGAGCGGGATCAGCAAACCGTATTCTGCGATCGCGCCAATCCCATACGACGCACCGATCCCGACCATTGCTACATAACCCGTCAACAGCAACGCTCGTCCTGAACGAGGGTCGATACCGAGTACGGACATGAGGACTCCTTTATCGCGTGGCGCTGGACACGAGCGATGACGTGCGCGCTCTCAGGTCACCACTATTCTAAATACTACATCTTGTAGAGTTAAGTCGAATATCGCTGCCTTTTGCGATGTGAAGTCACTGCCTACCTGCATGCGTGAGGAGACGCGATGCCGGGTGGGTACTTGGGTTGGGGGTCACGTTCACATGAAGCGAGAGGCGGCCTCATCTCGTGGGGCCCTGCGGGGCGCTTTGACCTCCGGGGCTTTCCTTCGCTAGCATTGCTACTACATATTGTAGAGATAAGGTGTGTGGCATGCTGTCTGACCCGGTGCTCCAATGGGCGCTGACGCTCATCTTTTCCGCGACCGCCATGAACACAACCGTGCGACTTTTTGCCGATCGGAAGCTGCTGCTCATCGTGGGCAACGCTCTGCACCTAGCCATGAGCATCGTGATGGTCGCCATGTGCTGGCCGTGGTGGTCGCTCCTCCCGGCAGTCCCGCAAACACTGTTCTTCTCAGCCGGCACGGTCTGGTTCGGCGCGATCGCAATCCTCCAGGTGCGACGTCGCATCACTCGGGCCACCGCCGGCAGACACAGTGCCTGGCATCAAGTGGCGCATGCGGTCATGATGCTCGCGATGGTGTGGATGATCCTCGCGATGCCCTCCGGACTCGACGCAACGACACATGCCCACCATCACGGCGGACTTGAGCCTTGGGCTGCCCTGACAGGGGTCGCCATCACAGCGGCGCTGGCAATATCCGGCGTGATCTTCCTTGTGGAACTCATCCGCTGCCTGCGCGGGCGCACGACCTGGCTCGGACACACCGGCGACGTCGCCTCTGGGATGCTCATGAGCTTCGGAATGGCAGCGATGTGCTGGCCGATGATCACCGGCTAACCGCCCTTCACCGCCATCAATCCGCCGCGCCTGCCGGCGGGCTAACGAGAAAGAGAGACACCATGAGTACACGGCGCACCAAGAGGCCCCTGCTGATCGGAACCGGAGCCCTCGCAGCTACTGCCGCACTGGTTCTGGGTGGGGCAGTCGCCGCGAACGCACACGTCGGCATCACCGAGGGCCCGGTTGAGGCCGGCTCGTACTCGATCCTCACGTTCGGGGTGCCGCATGGGTGCGATGGATCTGCAACGACCGAGGTGGCGATCCAGATCCCCGAGGGCATCAACGCTGTCACCCCTACTCGCAACAGTCTGTACACGGTTGCGAAGGTGATGGAAGACCTCGATACCCCGATCGCTGACAGTCACGGCAATGAGGTCACCGAGCGGGTCGCGCAGGTCGTGTACACCGCCACAACGCCCCTCCCTGACGGGCAGCGGGACGCGTTCGAACTTTCGCTACAGATCCCTGAGGATGCGGCCGACTCGACGCTGTACTTCCCGACTGTGCAGACCTGCGAGCAGGGCGAGACCGCCTGGGTGCAGATCCCCGAAGAGGGCCAGGACGGCCACGATCTGGACGCACCAGCCCCCAGCGTCGACATCATCGCTGCCAGCGCCACGGGATCACACGGTCACGGCGACACCACCGACGCCTCCACTGATGCGCACGAGGATTCGGCATCCGCGGCTGCTTCTGCGGATCAGATGCCGCTCGTGGTCACCTCGCTCGCCATCGGCGGTATCGGCCTCATCGTCGCGGTCATCGCACTGCTGAGGGGACGCAAGAAGGCGTGAGCACTCTCATCGCCGGGAAACGCTCACCGCGACGCGGCCTCGCCCTGCCTCTTCGTGCGCTCACAGCTCTCCTCCTGGGTGGTCTGCTGACGCTGGCGGGAGCACAGGCGGCGTCCGCACATGCCGAGTTGCTGTCCACGACACCGGAGAACGGTGCAGTGCTCGATCAGGCTCCCGCGGAGGCGGTACTGACGTTCAACGAGCCCGTGCAGCTCATCGACGGCAGCATTCGTCTGTTTCCCGGCGATGACGACCCCCTCATCCTCGACGCACACGTCAGCAACACCAGCGTCATCGCGGCTCTCCCCGGCGATGTACCGGACGGAGCCTATGCGCTGAGCTATCGGGTGGTTTCCGCCGATGGTCACCCTATCTCCGGCGCGATCACCTTCACCATCGGAGACACCCCGCAAGAGGGCGCAGCGGCTCCCGCCGTGGAAACCGCGACACCTCCAGACACGCAGTTCGCCGTCAGCGCCCTGACGGCACTGCAATACCTCACGCTCTTGGTCTTCGCTGGCCTGATTCTGTTCGAGCGTTTGGTGCTGCGCAGTACCATGCCGCCAGACCGCCGATCCAGGAACATCCTCCGACTGACCGGCATCGCAGCGGCAGCCGCATCACTGCTCCTCATTCCCGTGTCAGCACTCAACGTGACCGGAGAATCACTGCCCGCGGTGGTCAACCCGTCAGCCTGGTGGTCGGGTGTTTTCTGGGCCCCAGTGGCTGCGGCCATCATCGTATGCGTGGGGCTCGCTGGTGCCGCAGTGTTGTGGACGCGACAGCAGGAGCATAGAGGGACGCGTCTGCTTGCCGCGCTGCTGCCGCTTCTCGCTTTGGCCGCCCCCGTGCTCGTCGGACACACCCAGCTGATGGAACCGCGAGCTCTGATCATCGCCGCCGACCTCGGGCACCTTCTCGCCGGCTGCTTCTGGACAGGAGGAGTCCTCGGTCTCCTCCTGTTCCTTGCGGCCACTCGAGTTACCAACAACCCGGAGGCAGGCACCGCGCCGGCACTTGCGGTGAAGATCGTGCAGAGATTTTCTCGCGTGGCGGTCTGGAGCGTCGTCGTCCTCGCCGTCAGCGGAACCGTCATGGGCGTCATGATCGTCGGAAGCTTCGACGCACTCATCACCACGAGCTACGGCCTCACCCTCCTGCTCAAGATCGGGATCGTCATCCCCGTCATCGCGATCGCCGCCTACAACAGAACCCGACTCCTCCCACGCATCGCGTCACGACCGACCGCTCGCACGCAATGGCACACCTTAACGCGAACCCTCAGCTACGAAGCCGCGCTCCTCATGGCGGTTCTACTCCTCACCGGCTTCCTCACCAACCTCAGTCCTACGCACGAGCACCACGGCACCTCAAGCGCGAGCACAGCGGCGGCCGCACAGATCGTCACCATCGACGCGGACGCTCAAGGACTCGCACTGCAGGGTGAACTCGAACCAGCGCTGACCGGCGAGAACGAGATCACCTTCACCCTCGAATACGACGGTGCACCGGTCACCCCCGACGAGGTGACCTTGCGCACCACCCAGCCCGAGCACGACCTCGGGCCATTCGAGACCACAGCCGAACTCGACCCCGAAACCGGTGAGTACTTTGCGTACCTGGATATGCCCGTCGCGGGCGAATGGGAGATACAGGTACTCGCCCGCGTATCAACCTTCGCTCAGCCGATTGTCACGATACCTATCACAGTCAACTAGTCTTTAGGCCAGCCCCAGCGCTACGGGCGTTCGTCAATCTATGGTGCCGTAGCCCCGAGGGTTCGCCGCTTGCCACCCCCACGCGTCTCGGCATGCTTCCTCGAGCGTTCGTGAGGGGCTCCATCCGAGAAGTGTCTCGGCTCGCGAGGAGTCTGCGACGAGGCGTGCTACGTCGCCGGGTCGCCGGGGCGCCGGATCCCATCGCACTGGGACCCCGGTGGCGCGCGTGAATGCGGCGATCACCTCGAGTACGCTATTTCCCACCCCCGATCCGAGATTGATGATTCGAGTGCCCGATTCCGTGGCGTTGAGGGCGGCAGCGTGGCCATCGGCGACGTCGAGAACGTGAAGGTAGTCGCGAATCGCGGTGCCATCGGGTGTGTCGTAGTCCGTTCCGAACACAGAGAGAGCTTCCCGCCTACCGACGGCAACTTGTGTCAGGAAAGGGAGCAGGTTGTTTGGTGTGCCGCGGGGTCATCGCCGATGCAGCCACTGGGGTGGGCGCCGATTGGGTTGAAGTAGCGCAGGATGGTGGCGTCAAGCTCCGGCCAGGACGTAGACGTGTCGCAGATGATCTGCTCGCACATCGCTTTCGACCGCGCATAGGGGCTCATCGCGCCGGTACCGGTGATGTGTCCTTCGTTGAGGAGTGGTGCGTGCGGTTCGCTGTACACGGTGGCCGACGAACTGAACACCAGCTTCACGATCCCGCGTCGCTGCATGAGCTCGAGCACCGTCAACAGTGAATCGAGATTCTGCCGAAAGTAGCGGACGGGGTGGAGCATAGAATCACCAACTGCTTTCACGCCAGCGAGATGAATGACCGCGTCGAAGTCCACGTCGCTGAGTGCCAGTTCGGTAGCGACCGCATCGGTGAGATCCGCGACGACGAGCCGCAGCTGTCGCGCTGCGAGCTCCTGCACCCGCCGAATGCCTTCAGCGCTCCCTGAGGAGAGATTGTCAACAACAACGACATCCATGCCGTTCCTGAGAAGCATCAACGCAGTGTGGGTTCCGATGTATCCGGCTCCGCCAGTGATGAGCACCTTCACGATTCACCTTCGTTCTGCGTCGACGGTCGCTGACTCCGCGCACCAAGGTCTCTCGCTATTGCGGCCGTTGTCACCTCATCGAATAGCCGTTCGAGAGGTGGTGTACGCAGAGCGACATCGAACTGTTCTCGCACTCGCTGCCTTGCGGCCTCGCCCATCGCGACCCGCAGGTTTTCGTCTGCGAGGAGTTCGCGTAGCGAGGAAGCAAGTTCCGCGGTGTTACCTTCCCGCACCAGAAACCCTGTCTCTCCATCGACGACCGCCTCCGGCACACCCCCGTGACGGTAAGCGACAGCGGGGACACCCGCGAGGGCGGCCTCGAGAAACACCATGCCGAAACCTTCAGCATCACCGTCAGAGGCATACCTCGAAGGGGCGAGTAAGACGCGTGCTCGCGCAAGGTGTTGCGCCACTCGCGTCGGCGTCAGCGAACCGGTGAAGGTCACCCGGAGGTCGAGTTGCTTCGCGAGCGCTTCAGCATCAGCGCGGAGTGGCCCGTCTCCGATCACTTCACAGGTAAGTGCGTGTGCGTCGGGTTGAGCGGCGATCGCCTGCAATGCATCACTCACACCCTTCTTCGGGACCAGTCGACCAAGGAACACCACATCGACCGGTCGAGAGACAGTGACGGCGGGCTCAGTGAGTGGAATGCCGATCGGGAGTACATGAACTCGTCCCTGTGGAGCACCCCATCTGAGGGCTTCGTCACGGATGAACTCGGAAACAGCAACCACAGCATCGGCGCTGCGGAGCACCTTGCGGGTTCGACAGCGATTGATGCAGCCTCGGACACCACGAGCGCGCGGGAGCGCCGTGACATCGTATCCATGGACGGTGACGACAAGCGGAATCTGCAAGGCCCGGCATGCGCGGAGGATCATCCACGCGTCCTTCGCGAAGTGCGCATGGACGAGGTCTGGCCGAGTCTGCCTGAGGGCCTCTCGAATCTGGCTTGAACGACCTGTGATCGACGCCCAGGAGAGGGCCACGCGATCCCGAAGCGAACGACTGAACACCACCGGCTCCTCCTCGTGAGACAGCGGAGAGCAAACTCGAAGAGAGCCAAGCAGCGTGGGCTGCCACCTGGTCATCGCATCAAGCTGGTTGCGGATGAACGTTTCAGACCCCGGAAGGGAATCCAACCGCCAGACAGTCACACGCCTAGCCATCACAGGGATCCATCTGTGCGCAGGCGACGCAGCAAGATCCACAGCGGTGGAATGGCGGCGATGAGGATCAGAATGTCATGTGTGAGAAACGCCCACCCGACCGCGACGATACCGAGCTGCTTGATCCACAGAGCGACCAGTGCGACGACAACGAGCGACGCCACAAGCTGAACGATCATCGGATATGCGATGCGTCGGGCGACACGGGCGAGCGCACCGTAGAGCATCGCGACCCCTGACACTGCGTGTGCAATCCCCATCAGCACCAGCAGTTCGCTTCCGTGTTCAGCGTATTCACTGCCGTACAGGTGCAGTGCAGCCGGGCCGACCGCTCCGACGCCGATTCCGCGAGCCAGGCTGACGCCACATAACACCAGCGCGAAGGAGCGCACAAGCGCCCCGATATCCGCACCGGGCTTCGATGCCGCAGCAACAAAGGGCCCGCTAACCAGGCTCGTCATCATGAGCGATGCCGCGACAATGGTCCATGCAATGTTGTAATAAGCTGCGTCGTCAACGCCAGCGGCTGTGATGACGATTGTGGGGATCGCGATACCGGGAAGCGCCTGCGCGAGCATCCACCCCAAGGACACCGCACCAAACTGAACGAGCTCAGGCCGCCTCGGAAGAGCCGGATCAATACCTGCACCGTTCCAGCGAGAACGGGTGAGCCATATTCCCAGCTCCACCACACCCACCGCAGCCACGGCGGTCACGATCCACGATCCGACCAGCGACATCCCCCCACCCACACCGGCAAGCAGCACGATCGCGCCGAGCTTCGCGACCGCGTGCCCCACGTTTTTCAGTGCCACCCACCGGGCGCGATGTATGCCGATCAGCACGGAATCCAAGAGTGCGAAGGCAGCCAACACCACGACGGCAACCACGAAGCCCACTCGTTCCCAGGCCGATGCAAACAATGACGTGCCCGGCATCCACCACGCGTAGCCGCCGCCGAGCAACAGCGCAAACATTGCGGAACCGGCCAATGCGAAAGCGACCGCGCGTCCGCGCAATCTCCCAGCAGCTGGCAGGAATCTTTCCAAGAGCGGCCCCATACTGAGGTTCGCGATCGATGCGAGCACAGTTCCGGTATTCACTGCTGTCGTTGCTCGGCCCACATCTGCGACCGGGTAGAGCGTTGTAGCCGCAATCCAGAAGAGGAGCCCCAGAACCGCCGTTCCCGCGCTCCCGCCCACGAGGAAGATCGAATCTGACGCTACCCGGCGGGAGTCGCCCGTTCCTCTTCGACCGAGGATACGGGGGAAGGAACGGGACACACTCATAGATACTACCTGTTGTAGAGTTATTCTGTGTTGTCTGTTCCCCCCGTGCGCCCAGGATCCGCGATAAGCGGCACCGGTCACGCGCTGCCATCCCGCAGGATGCCAAACTCTGAGCTGGAGGTATTCCTCGACACCGATGACTCCTGGATCGTGACACGAACAGGGATACGCGAGCGCCGCCTCCTCGCCGACGAATCGCTCCTCGATCTCGCAACCCGTGCAGCTGAAGATGCACTTGAAGATGCTGGCGTCCCCGCTTCTGATGTGAACCTGGTTGTGGTCGCGACAATGACCGCTCAGGACCGCTGCCCATCGTTCGCTGCACAACTGGGGGCACGGCTAGGTGCCACGGCCCCTGCGGTGTTCGACGTGAATGCGGCATGCGCCGGGTTCTCGCAAGCGCTCGCAATCGCCGACCATGCAATCAGATGCGGCGCAGCAGAGCACGCACTGGTCGTAGGTGCGGACGCGATGAGCGAGGTTCTCGACTGGCAGGATCGCAGCACTGCGGTGCTGATGGCTGACGGGGCCGGGGCCGTAGTTCTTTCTGCCTCTGAGCGTCCCGGTGTTGGTCCGGTGGCGTGGGGGTCAGACCCTGATCTTGTGCAGGCCATCACGATCGCTGCACCGGATCACCTCTTTCGGCAGCAAGGACAAACAGTGTTTCGCTGGGCGATCACCCGTGCCCAGCATGTTGCTCGTGATGCACTCGAACAGGCCGGCATTACGGCCTCAGACCTTGCCGGGTTCATTCCGCACCAGGCGAACTTGCGCATCATCACTGCTCTCGCAAGCCAGCTCTCGATCCCTCTTGAGGTGACTGCGCAAGAGGTCTCCAAGTTGGGCAACTCTTCTGCAGCGACGATTCCTGTCGCGTTATCTCGTATGCTCGCGCGAGGAGCGATTGGGGACGGTCCAGTCTTGTTGCTCGGGTTCGGTGGCGGGTTTTCCCACTCGGGACAAGTCGTGATCCTCAACAGGAGGGGCCGTTCATGACCGAGGAAATCGTCCTTGCGGCCACGCCGCTTGAAGAAGTGCTCGCCGATGCGTGGGGCACGGTGCTAGGAATTGAACCGATCAGCAGACATGATCGCTTTGCGGAGCTCGGCGGGACTTCGCTCGCTGCGGAGAAGGTACTGGTGCTCCTGCGCCGCCGTCTGGCGGTCGATCTCGGGGCGGAGATCCTCGTGGGCAAGCCGACACTCGCCGAGATCGGCGCACGCATCGAAACCGCACAGCGAATCCGTTTCACCCGTCACACGCCCGCGCATCGGAGGCTGACGAACCCCGAATCTGCGACTTCCACGGTGCACTGCTTCGCGGGTGCGGGAGCTGGGAGCGTGAGCTTCCTCGGCCTCGCGTCCATGGCTGACCCGGGCTGCACCGTCATCGCCTACCAGGCGCACGGTCTCGAATCGAGAGCGGTTCCCTCCTGGACTGTTCGCGCGCACGCACGTCGCCATCTCAATACCCTGCTACGCGAACAGCCCGAGGGTCCGTACACGCTTCTTGGCCACTCATTCGGTGGCCATATCGCCACGGACGTCGCACAGCTCTTGACTGACCAAGGGAAAACGGTTGAGCGACTGTTGCTCCTCGATACCGTGTTGAAAGGCATCGACGGCGCCTCCGTGGCTGACTACCGCCAGGCAAGCGGTACTGCTTCTCCACCACCGCTGAGCCAGCGACTGCGCACCCACCTCCGCGTCGCCACTGCCGGAGTTGTCCGCTACTCACCTCCAGTCCAGCAGGCAGCTTTCTGGGAACAGGGCATCCGTGTCCAAAACCGTCACCAACCCGCACCGCTCCCACCATACGCAAGGGTCCTCGTGTCCGATGAGAACGCCGAACAGGCCGAACGATGGGCAGGCGGACTCGCAATTCCGGAGCAAGTGCAGCGCATCTCGGGCACCCATTTGAGCGTGCTCAGCGACCCCGCCGCATTGGCGCAGGTATGGTCCGCGCTCGCTCCCGCACAACCATCGCCAAACAAGGACATGCCGTGATTTTCCACCCCAATCTCACCACCCTCAACCATACGATCGCGTTCCACGCGCGGCAGACTCCTGAGCATGCGGCGATCCTCACCCCGACAGGCGCCACCGTCAGCTACGCGGAGCTTTACCACCGCAGCACACGCCTCGCCGGCGCGCTCCGCTCCGCAGGCATTCTTCCCGGCGACCGCATCGCCTGCCTCGGGCGCGAGACCCCGAGCTACTGGGAACTCCTCTTCGCCGCCTCCGCCAGCGGCGCAGTGCTCGTCCCCATCAACCCCGCCCTGTCTGCCGTAGAAGTGGAACACATTGTGGACGACTCAGACGCAGCACTCGTGTTCATCGACCATGACCACTCCCTCGCAGGGCTAACCGGCCGCACCGAGATCATCACAGACCTCCCGAGCTTCACTGCCTGGAGAGACTCTGGATCCGATGCCGCGCCGTTCGATGCGCATCCGGATACGCCGATCGCGCAGCTCTACACCAGCGGTACCACTGGCCTCCCTAAAGGCGTCGTGCTCGGGCAGCGCAGCTTCACTGCAATCCGCGACGCACTGGGCAACGCGAACCTCGACTGGATCGATTGGCGTGATGGCGATGTCGCGATGATCGGCATTCCCGGATTTCACGTTGGGGGGCTCTGGTACGCCACTCAAGCGTTCCACGCTGGGGCGACGGTTTTCAGCATGCCGGAGTTCGATGCAGTGGCCGCGCGCACCGCCATCCGTTCCCTGGGCATCACCACCGCGATCGCCGTGCCCGCGATGCTGCGACAGATCCTCGACGCACCTGGGAGTCTCAGCGACTTCACGACGCTCCGCAAGATCATCTATGGTGGTGCCCCCATCACCGAGTCGCTGCTCCGCCGCGCTGCCCGCGATTTCGGCGCGGACTTCGCGCAGATCTACGGCCTCACCGAAACCGGCAACACCGCGATCTGTCTCCCGCCCGACCAGCACGGCCCGGATTCCACGAGGCTACGAGCAGCAGGTCGCCCCTACCCCGGAGTAGAAGTGCGCATCACCGACGAGGATGGCACCCCGGTGCCTCAAGGAGAAGTCGGGGAAGTGTGGCTGCGCACCCCCGCAGCGATGCTCGAATATTGGAACCTTCCCGAAGCGACCGCCGACACTCTCATCGACGGGTGGATTGGTACCGGAGATGCCGGCCGACTGGATGCCGAGGGATACCTGTTCATCGAAGACCGCGTCAAAGACATGATCCTCGTCGCGGGCGAAAACGTCTTCCCCGCAGAAGTCGAAAACGCACTTGCCGGACACCCAGCGGTGAACGATGTCGCCGTCATCGGTGTACCGGATGATGCTTCAGGGGAAGCCGTACTCGCCTACATCGTTCCCCACGAAACGATACCCACGAGTCGGGAGCTGGCACTATTCCTGCGGGACCGGCTTGCTGCGTTCAAACGACCGACCCAGTATCTCCTCGTTGACAAGATTCCGCGAAACCCGAGCGGGAAGATCTTGCGCCGCACGCTGCGCGAACAGCACTGGCTGGACCGTGACCGGCAGGTGAACTAAGCATGCGAATACGCGGAGTCATCGCCGCAGTAGCGCTCGCGCTTCTAGGAACTGGCACCCCTGCTCAGGCGACGACTCCTTCCACACAGACTCAGCAGAACTCGGGGCCGTGGTCGGTGCAGATCGTCGAGAGCGAGGCCACGCTCGGTCCATTCGTCGCGGTAGAAACATTCTCCGGCGTACGCGACACCATCACCGTCGAGGTTGAGAACACCTCCGCAAACGTGATCTCTCTATCGATCAGTTCCATCGCAGTATCCGCTCCGCAGGGCATGCTCGAGTACCGCGAGGCGGATTCGCTTCTCGATCCGAGCAACTGGGTGAGCAGAGTCGAAGCAGACGGCCCAGTCGAGGTGCAAGCCGGCGCATCGGGCAGCATTCCGTTGGCGATCAGCGTACCCAACACCGCCCACGATGGGGACTATCCGCTTGGTCTTGTCGTTACCGACGCCATCAGCGGCAGGAGCCTCCACCTTCCACTGTTGCTCCGAATCCCAGGCGACGACCGAAACACACAGCTCGAGGCCACCAGCACGTTGTCACTCGACGGAGTGAACACCTGGCCATTGACGCCGATACGTAGCGAATCACGCTACGAGCTTCGCAATACCGGAACCACTGTCGTCTCTGGCGCGCTCGAGATCGACGTCACCACCCTGTTCTCTCATTCGTCTCAGGCGGCAGTTCTCGAAGACGTGGTGGTTCTCCCCGGTGACACTCTCTCTGGAACCTCCCTCGACGAGGTACAAGTCATCGGCGTCGCAGCGCCGTCACTGCGTTTCGTTGCTGACGGCTGGGAGAACGCGGGAGAGGATCCCGCGGGAGGATGGGAACAACGCTTCGTCGGCGATACCACCCCAGCTATCCCGCTGATGGCGCTAGTCACCCTCGCCATCGTCGTTCTCGGGGCCGGGGCGACCTGGACGTTCATCAAGCGACGCGCTAACCATCATGCGCAACACGCTTCGGACGCGTGACCAGCTTTTCCCTGCGTCGTCGTTACTTGGAAGAGGTGGCGGGGACCACGCGAGATTCACGCGATGATGTCGTCTAGCACGATCTAACGGCGTCGCAGTGAATGCTCGACCGGGGCGAAGAAGTCGCGTGCGAGCGCGGTGAGGTCGGGGCCCGCGGTCTGCGGTGTTCCGGCGCCGTGGGGAGGCTTGGAGGCGTACTCGGCTCCGAGTTCGAGGAATCGGGCGTACTGTGCCCCACGCAAGCGCCCGACGATAGTGAGCGCGAGGTCCATGCCCGCGGTGACTCCCGCGGCGGTGAGGACGTTGCCATCGGCGACGACGCGCTCATCCACGGCCGTGGCCCCGTACTCGGGGAGCAGATGTCGCACAGACCAGTGTGAGGTTGCGCGTCGTCCGTCGAGGAGTCCCGCCGCTCCGAGCGCGATCGCGCCCGTACACACGCTCGTCACCAGATCTGCGCATGCTGCGAGCTCGCGGATCCTGCTGATAGCCGTCTGGTCTTTGAGGAGCACGCTGGTGTCGCCTCCCGGAACAAGCAGCACGGTCGCGGCCTCGGGGGCGTCAGCGAGGGTGGTGGTGGGTTGCAGGGGGATGCCGCTTGCGCTGCGGACCGGTTTGTCGAGTTCACCGGTGGTGGCGAAGTGGATGTTCGCACCCATCATCGATGAGAGGAAGTAGTGCGGGCCGAGCACGTCGAGGGTGTCGAAGTCGGGGTGGAGAACGATGACGATGTCCTCGTTCGCGTTGGTGGTCACGCCCGGCAGCACAGCGAGAGCATGATGGGCTGCGACGGAGCGGTCCCAGGCCGCTTGCGCCTCAGGATCACGGATCGTGCCATCCGCGGTACCCGATAACGCGTCTCGCATCTCGCGGAGGTGTGCTTCGGTGGTTTCATGTTGAGCATCGTGAGTGGTCACAGGTTGTTCCTTTCGGTGAAGGCCAGTTGCAGCCGACCGGTCAGTGGGTTGCTGAGGACTGCGGCGCGCACGCCGAAAACCTCGAGCAAGAGTGTTGGAGTAAAGACGTTCTCTGGTGCGCCGGCGGCGATGACCGCTCCGTGCTCGATGACCACGATTCGGTCGCAGTATGCGGCGGCCAAGTTGAGGTCATGCAGGGTCACCAGCGTGGTGCGCCGGAGCCTGCGGACGAGTGAGAGCAGTTCGAGCTGGTGTTGGACGTCGAGGTGATTCGTTGGCTCATCGAGCACCAGGATGCGCGGCTCTTGGGCGAGCGCTCGCGCGAGCTGGACACGCTGACGTTCCCCACCGGAGAGCGTAGCGACACCACGGTCCGCGTAGGCCTCGACTCCGACAGCCATCATCGCATTCCGTACCGCCGCACGATCGGCCACGGTGTCCGCGCCAAGCAGACGCCCGTGCGGAACGCGGCCCGTGGCGACGCACTCGGCAACGGTCAGTTCAAGATCGCTGGGCGCGTCCTGCACCAGCGCCGCGGTGAGCCGTGCGGCCTCGCGCGCCGGAATGCCCCAGACGTCACGGCCTCCAGCGGTTACGCGTCCCGAGGCGGGGTGCAGCATTCGGTAGACGGTGCGCAGAAGCGTGGACTTTCCGCTGCCGTTCGGGCCGACCAGCCCGAGCACATCACCGTCCGCGCTGAGCGATGCTTCACGGAGAATGCGGCGCCCGGCGATGTCGACACTCACCGCCTCGACATGCAACGGCACCGTGGCGGCGCTGGTTTCGGGGTTCATGTTTCCACCCGTCCTGATCTGCGCATCAGCCAGAGGAAGAAGGGTGCGCCGACCGCTGCAGTCAGCAGACCGACGGGCAGTTCCGTCGGTGCCAGGAGGAGCCGGGCGGCGATGTCGACGACGACGAGCAGCAACCCACCGGCGAGCGCCGAAGCCGGCAACACCCAGCGATGGTCCGCGCCCACGAGAAAGCGCATCGCGTGGGGAACGATCAGGCCGACGAAACCAATCGCACCGCTGATCGCGACAGCAACGCCAACCAAGAGCGATGTGATGACGAAGAACACGAGACGCACCCGTCCCACGTCCAGCCCCAGACTCACGGCGGTCTCGTCGCCCATCAGGAACGCGTTGAGCATCCGTGACAGCACCATCAGGAGCGCCGTCGCAGCAACCAGCACCGCCGCGGGAAGGCCGAGGTCGCCCCAGTTCGCTGCGGCGAGGCTCCCCGCAAGCCACGACAGCACCTCACTCACCCCGCCCCCGGGGGTACTTGCACGGAGAACGAGGTAACTGGTGACCGAACTCAACAGGTAAGACATGGCGACGCCTGCAAGCACGAGCCGGTTCGGAGCCACCCGTCCCCGGCGCTGCGCCAGCAAAAAGACGAGGAGCGTAGTGAGGAGCGCGCCGAAGAACGCGGCAAGCGGCACCGAGACTGTAGCGAGCGCCCCGGTCGCGAGAGTGAGCATCGCAACAGCAGCGACTGAGGCACCGGAGGACACCCCGAACACGAACGGATCCGCGAGCGGGTTGCGCACGACCGCTTGGAGGACCGCGCCGGCAACGGCCAGCGCGGCCCCGACGAGAAACCCGAGGAGTGCGCGCGGCAGCCGGAACTCCCACACGATCTGCGCCTGGGTCTCGGTGATCGAAGTTCCGGTATCCCAGGGAAAGAGGTGATCCGCGACCACACTGACGACGACGCCGGGATGGATCGGAACCGACCCGACCGCGACAGACAGAACCACCGCGACGACCGCCGCGACGACGAGCACGAGAAGCGTGGTGCGCGGACGCCGGTGACGTCCGCGCACCGAGATGTCGGCGCGGGTCACGAAGCGGGAACCGGCAGGTCCAGACCGTGCAGTCCGTTCGCGATCTGCGTGAGCCCGCGCATCACAGAGATCGACGCATCCGTATCAGCGACCGGGATCTCAACGAGCCGGCCTTCCTGAACGGCAGTGAGTTCTGGGAACGTCTGCTGCAGGAAGTCGCTGAGGGTCTCGTAGTCCTGCCCCTCGAACGTACCGACCAGGATCACGTCCGGCTGGGCCGCAGCGAACTCTTCCTTGCTGACATAGACCGCATCCCGGGGAAACACGTTCGTGCCACCAGCGGTGGAGATGGCGTCGTCGTAGATGCCGCCAGCCAGGACGATCAGCGGCCCCTCGCCACCATTGTAAAAAGCAACCGTGACATCTTCCTTTCCAGCGACCGCGTCGATCACTGTCTGACGCTGCTCTTCGAGGGAGGAGATAGCTCTTCAGCGCGGTCGCTCACCCCGAAGATCTTGCCGAGGTCGCGGAGCGCATCGAGCGGGGTGTCGAGCGTCATTTCGATGGCACCGCCGGCATCAGCATCACAGACGTTCGCCCCATAGACCTGCGCGCCGCTCTGCTCGATCTGTTCGACCGAGGCATATCCCATTGAGGTATCGAAGGCGTAGCCGACCAGCGATTGGCCGAGCACAAGATCCGCGCCATAGCTGAGCACGGTTTCCTTGTCAGGCCATCCCATCGCCGTCCCGATCGAGGGGATGCCCTCCGCCTCCGTCGCCACCGAAGCAGGATACGTCGCATAGTCACCAGCACGGGCCACGACGCGGTCGCCCAGCCCCAACGCAAGCATCATCTCCGTCGGCGCCTGCCATAGGCTCAACACCCTCTCGGGAGGCGAGTCGAAGGTCAACGTGCGATCGCAGTTCTCGACGGTGACGGGATACCCTTGCGCCGCAGATGACGGGGTATCGCTGGACTGTGAGGCCTCGGGACTTGAGCATCCCGCGAGTGTGGCAATGAGAGAGGCGGCAATCACAGCGGTGACTGCCTTTCGGTTGAGGGCCATGAGTTCCTTGCTGCTGTGACAACGAAAGCGATGATCGCTACAAGATGTAGAGATACATCAATCCTCGCTGCACCGGCATAGCGCAACAAGTGGCGGTAATGCCGATTTGCGATAGATTTACGACATGAACCATAGCCCTTCGAGTGCCACGCGGGCCGAACCGCATCGGATCGCAGTACTGGTCATGGAACACGCCCTCCCGGTGGAGGTCAGCATGCCGTTCCTTGTCTTCGGGGCCCCTTCTCTTGGTTACGAACTCACGCTGTGTGGGCGAATCCCAGGGCCGACCGAAACCGATCATGGGTGGTCAATAGCGGTGACTCATGGCCTTGATGCGATCACCGAAGCTGACACTGTCATCGTGACCGCGTTCCGCGATTTCCTTGACGAGGTGCCCGGCGATGTGCTGACCGCACTGCAGCTCGCACACCAACGCGGGGCTCGCATTGCCTCCATCTGTACTGGCGCGTTCGTGCTGGCCGCCGCAGGTTTGCTCGAGGGGCGACGGGCCACCACGCATTGGCAGTTCGCACAGGAACTCGCCCAGAGGTTCCCGAAGATCGACGTCGACCCCGACCCCCTCTACGTCGACGAGGGTCAGGTCATCACTTCGGCCGGCGTCGTGAGTGGCATCGATCTTTGCCTCCACCTCCTCCGTCTTGACCGGGGTGCCGCTGTTGCCAACGAGATCGCGAGCACCATCGTTGCCGCGCCCTTCCGCGACGGAGGGCAAGCCCAGTTCGCCCGCAGGCCTGGCCCTTCACCTGCCACTACGGGCAGCATTGGGGCAACCCAAGATTGGGCGCTTGCACAGCTTGACCGGCCGTTGACCGTGAAGGATATGGCCGACCACGCTGGGCTGCCGTTGCGCACCTTCGAACGGCGCTTCGCGGCAGCGACGGGCGGCTCACCAATGAGATGGCTCAATGCCGCCCGGGTTGAGCACGCACGCAAGCTCCTTGAAACCACCAGCTCGAGTGTCGATGACATCGGACAGCTGTGCGGGCTGGGAACACCCGCCAACTTCCGTCACCACTTCCGCCGAGCCACCGGTACGTCGCCGAGCGAGTACCGGCGCACATTCGCTTCGAATGAAATGCGTTCTCGATAGAGGCTGACTGCACACCTACACGGGAACTGCTTTGGACTGTATCGGGTTTTCGTGTCGGCAGTTCGGGTGCAGCCGAGCTTGGGCCGGTTTCGGTGACCTCTCGGCTGGAATCGTGTCGGGGTGATCGAGAGTCCAGTTTGGAACTACATGTTGTAGAGTAGTTGCGATGTCCCTACAAACCGTCGCCCATCGGCCTGTCGCCTTCCTCCTTGGGGCACTCAGCTTGATCGCGTGGCTGATCCTCACTCCGGGTGTACCCGCCTACGCGCATGATCAGGTGACGAATCAGACGCCTACCGCAGGAGAGCATTTCGACACGTCACCTGACGAAGTCGCATTAACATTCACTGCAGAGCCCCTTCCTGTCGGCGCGATCATCATGGTCGTCGACGCGGAAGGCGCTTCGTGGGAAGAAGGCGACCCGTTCTTCTCCGGCTTCACTGCGACGCAGCAGCTGAAGAGCCCGCTGCCCGACGGTAACTATCAGGTGCGCTGGCGGATCGTTTCGAGCGACGGGCATCCGATTAGTGAGAGCTTCTTGTTCTCGGTCGGCGATCTCTCCGGCGCGGCGCCAATCCCGGAGCCTGCATCTGCAGATGCTCCGGTGTCTGCAGCCGATAACGCCAACCAGGGCGAATTCTCGCTCGACGGCGCAAGCGACGATGACACCTCAGGCGATGCCGGGCCAGTGCGGACTGCGTTGCTCGCAAGCGCGGGGGCGCTCGCTGCGCTGGTGTTGTTTGCTTTGGGCCGTGTCGTATTCGTCCGGTCTTCTCGACGATCGAAAGGAACCACATCATGAAGTCCGTCCCCTTCTCGAGGGTCACCACAAGCTTCGCGCTGGCTGGTGCGCTCGCATTCGGCGCAGTTGGATGCAGCACGACCCCCGCGAGTACCGAGTCCGGCGCTTCTTCAGCATCGTCAGAGAGCGCGTCACAGGAACAGTCCTCGATGATCAGCATCAAGGATGCGTGGGTCAAGGCTGCCGACTCGGGCATGTCCGCAGCTTTCGGAGTTCTTGTCAATGGCAGCGGCGAAGATATCCGTGTGGTGTCGGCCACGTCTGATGCCTCGCCCATCATGGAGCTACATGAGACCGTCGAGAATGCGGACGGGAACATGGTGATGCGGGAGAAAGATGGTGGCTTCGTCATCCCAGCGAACTCGGAGTACGTGCTGCAGCCGGGCGCGAACCATCTGATGCTCATGGACATTGTCGATCCCGTACTCGCCGGCAACAGTGCGTCATTCGCCCTCGAGCTCGAGGACGGGTCAGTGTTCGAGTTCGAAGCCCCCGCAAAGGACTACACGGGCGCGAACGAGACTTATGTCGACGAGTAAGCAGGAAGACCTGGCTCCCGCTGGCGGGACGGGAGCAGATTCCGTGGAGGAGCCGGCGTCAGGGTTCTCACGGCGTCGGCTCTTGTTCGGTGGAGTGGCAGCCGCCGCAGGAGCGGTCGCGGTCGTGGGCGCCGATGGGTTTGTCGCCGGCCGAGAGGCCGCGGCACGGGCTGAAGCGCTCGAGGATGCGGAGCAGCTGCGAGGCGGCGAGACTATCCCGTTCTATGGTGCCCATCAGGCGGGGATCGAAATGGTGCCGCAGGCTCACCAGTCCCTGGTGGCCGTGACATTGCGGGAGGGAATCACCCGCGAAGATGTGCGGCGCATGCTCATGATCCTCACCGAGGATGCAGCCAGACTCACGCAGGGCACCTACGCGTTGGCGGATTCGGAACCCGAGCTTTCCCTGCGGCCCGCTCGGCTCACCATCACCTTCGGATTCGGTCGACGCCTCGTAGATACCGTGAACCCCGCGGCTCGACCCGACTGGCTCGACAACATCCCGGCCTTCAAGCTCGACCAACTTCGAGAAGAGTGGAACGACGGTGATCTGCTGCTGCAGATCGCCTCAGATGATCCACTGACCGTGGCCCATGCCCAGCGCATGCTCCTCAAAGACACACGCACTTTCGGGTCACTGCGGTGGGTGCAGCAGGGGTTCCGACGAGCCTATGGTTCAGAGAGGCCCGGCCGGACCCAGCGGAATCTTCTCGGTCAGCTCGACGGCACCGTCAACATGTCACCAGGGAGTGACGACTTCGCTGGCGTCGTCTGGAAAGGCCCCGTCGCAAACCCCGCTTGGCTTGACGGCGGAACAGGGTTCGTCGTGCGACGTATCGAGATGCTGCTGGACAAGTGGGATCGACTCGACCGCAGCGGACGTGAGCAAACGGTCGGCCGCCGGATGGACTCCGGGGCGCCACTGACCGGAACGAAAGAGCACGATGAACCTGATTTCGAAGCTCGTACCCCGATCGGGTTCCCCGTCATCGCAGAATTCGCGCACATCCGACGGGCTCGCTCAGCAGACCCTCACGAGAGGATGTTCCGTCGCGCCTACAACTACGACCAGCTCCCCACGGGAGATGAGATCTCGAACTCTGGCCTCATCTTCACCGCCTACCAGTACAACGTGGCAACGCAGTTCACGCCCGTGCAGCAACGCCTCGACGAGCTCGACCTCCTCAACGAATGGATCGTGCACATTGGCTCTGCCGTGTTCGCTATACCGCCCGGATGCAAAGAAGGTCAGTTCATCGGTCATACCTTGTTTGAAGCGTGACAGTGTGGCCCATTCTCTCGACCCTCACGACGCTTTTCGCGGGCATGGTACTGATCCTGTGGATTGGGCTGAGTGGTCCTGCGAGGCGAGAAGACGAGGAACCCCCCACGGTCCGTGAGGAACTTGAGAATCTCTTCTATGGCGCGAAACGACTGTGGAAGCGCTTCGTAAGAAGCACCGTCAACATCGCAAAGCGAGACGAAAGCTCTCAGGAAGAGAACGAATGAGAATATCTGTCATCGGCCTCGGGCGCCTCGGCCTTGTCCACGCCGCCGCCCTCGCTTCGCTCGGACACACGGTCGTCGGAGTCGAAGCGAACACGCAACGTGTCCGCAAGATTCTTGATGGCACACTCGAGATGCACGAGCCTGGTCTCGTGGAGCTTGTGCGTACAGCGCTCACAGATGGCACACTCGATGTCACCAGCGAACCGAGCGCCGCGCGGGGCGCAAGCGCCCACTTCCTCACCGTAGGTACGCCCGAACTCGCCCCCAACGAGGGCTTCGACCCCAGCTACCTCGAAAACGCGTTGCGTTCCCTCGTGCCCTCATTGCAGCCGGGTGATCTCGTTATAGGTAAGAGCACAGTCCCTCCTGGCACAGCAGCGGCACTCGCTGCTCAGCTTCACAGAGAGAGTCCCGGTGCTGAACTCGCTTGGAACCCCGAGTTCCTCGCAGAAGGTACTGCAGTGAGAGACACCCTCGCGCCCCATCGACTCATCTACGGTGTGAGCAGCCTGGAAGCCGCCCGCCTGCTCGATGAGGTCTATGCACCGATCCTCGACAGAGGAACTCAACGGGTCATCACGGATCTCGCGACCGCCGAACTCGTGAAGCTCGCCACCAACGCGTTCCTCGCCACCAAAATCTCCTTCATCAACACCATTGCGCAACTCGCCGCCACCAGTGACGCCGATGCCCTCCAGACGGCGCAGCTTCTCGGCGCGGACCCCAGGATCGGCGCCTCCCACTTGAACCCCGGCCTGGGATACGGTGGCGGCTGTCTCCCGAAAGACACTCGCGGGCTCGCGCACTACGCTAAGCATGCAGGCGCTATTGAGGCAGCCCAGTTCTTCACTCAAGTCGACACAATCAACGCCGCACAGAGGCAGCACATCGCCGAGTGGGTTATCACACAGCTCTCTGGACACCAGGACTCGCAGGTCGCGATCCTCGGAGCGAGTTTCAAAGCCGAGACGGACGATATACGCGAGTCACCCTCGATCGCTCTCGCACACGCACTCATGAGCGCCGGACTGCGCGTGCGCATCGCGGATCCTGTAGTGAGCGCATCACGCGGAGAGGACAGTCGGCTTGAGTTCGTACGAACAGCCGAGGAGGCAATGCGGGAGGCCGACGTGACGCTAGTGGCGACGGCTTGGCCGGAATATCGGCGCCTGAACCCAGCAGCACTCCTCCCCGTGGTCCGACGCCCGCTTATCGTTGATACCCGGCATTGCCTCGACTCAGAAGACTGGCGCAATGCCAGTTGGGACTACCGGAGCATGTTCGATCTTTCGCTGCACTAGAACTCGTTCAGCAGGAGAGTTTCAGCGTCGTCGAGCGTCGCGTTCATGCAGGCTCCTGGCGAACTGCGAAGCACGGGCTGGCAGCGGCTCCACTGAGCCCGTGTCCATCCGTCGACGGTGTTGTTTGTCGTCACTCGGTGACGGCCTATGAATCCATCCTCGCAAACGCCGGTCGAGCAATCGTCGCGGGTTGCGAGAACTACGGGAGAATTGTCGCTGCAATAGCCTTCGGAAGCCGCCGACGGGATGCAGATGGCCACCGCTTACTCGTCAAACGTGTCGCGCGAAGCCGCATCCCCGCATCTCCATCGCTTTCTGCGAGCAGCGTGAGCGCATTCGCAAGGTTCGCGGCGCCGGCCTGACGCGCCGCCGCATCATCGGCGGCGAGTTCAACGAGGAGCTTTGTTGCACGATGGAAAGCCCGGCCCGGACGGAGACGGCCGAGGCAAAAGGCGTTGACGGCGGCAATGCGAAGCGCCCACCCGTGATGGTGGCGTAGGTGCGCATATTCATGCGCGAGCACTGCACTCAGCTGCGCCTGAGAAAGCAGATCCTCCACCGCTGAGGAGATGAATATCTCGGGACGCCTGCCGGGAACAGCAAACGCGACCGCTTCGTCAGAGTCGAATCTTACAAGGGTGAAACCCTGCCGCGCTTCACGAGACCTTGCTACCGGAGCCAACACTTTCAAGGCTTCTCGTCGCGCCTCAACAATCGGCTCGGACGATACGGAAACCATGGTTGCTACCGCTCCGAATACGCCGAGTCCGAGCCAAGCGACCACAGTAAGCAGAAGGGACTCGGTTCCACCTACATAATCCGGCGCAGAAACTGCACCGATCACACTGATCGCAAGACCAGCCAGAACAAGTGCCACGCCGGTAAAGAGAGCCCCAAACCAAGCGGTGAGAGCGGTCCGTGGATGCAGGAGCTGCCAACGTCCGATGATCAGCACCAACGGGGCAAGCAGTGACATGATCAGTGCGCTAGCGAAGCAGGCAAGAACTATCCAGAGCACGAGAAGAGCTAGCGCTTCTTGCGAGGTGTCACGAAAGCGGAACTCAGCAGCGCCACATCGTCTTCGTCAAGATTGCCAGCGAATGTCAGCAGTGCGGCACGCCGATCACCCGCGCTACCAAGCGCAGACAACATCGTCTGGCTCGCATGCTCCTCATCCGATCGAGCAGGGAAGAACTTCACCTTCCGCGGAGAACTCCCAGAGCGAACGACCTCGCCCTTCTTCTCCAGTCGTGTAAGCACTGTCATCAAGGTCGTATACGCCGGCACCCGACCAGAGAACAGATCCTGCAGTTCACGGGCGCCAATCGGTTGGGGTTGTGCACGCAGTAACCGCATGATCTCTTGCTCGAGTTCGCCTCGTTCCCGAGTTGCTCCACCAGTCATTACTAACCTCCTGGGACAACTCTACAAGATGTGGCAAGTTCGGGGCTGTCTCTTGTCCAGCTAGAGGAGGCCCTCGTTGATTGCCGATCGTGTGTGGAGGAATGAGAGCACGGGGAATCAGCGAAGGCAGATCGACTCCGGGTAGCTGTTTCGAGTGAGGCAAGCGCCGCTGGCTTCAACCTGACGGTGGGGTTGTGGCGCGGTGGAACCGTCGTCGTGACCCGTACCTGCTGGGTGATCCTGTTCGTCGCACACGAAGGCGAACAGGCCCCGAACAGCAGGGAGCCACCCGCCATGCCAGACCCCACCCCGCCGAGCCCGCCACGGCTTACCGAACTACCCGCCCCCGTTATCTCGGAGGCACGGGCCACCGTGTACCTCGGGGACGCCATCGAGCTCCTCCCTCTCCTCCCAGAGTCGAGCATCGACGCTCTGGTCACCGACCCGCCCTACGGGTTGAGCTTCAACGGTCATTCCTGGGACGACGCATCGGGGTTCCGTGAATCTCTCCCGCACATCGACACGTCTGCAATGAGTGCACCGGAAGTGTTCGAAGCGTGGTGCACGGCGTGGGCTGCGGGAGCATTGCACGCGCTGAAGCCGGGTGCGTATGTTGCAGCGTTCGGCGGTGCACGCACGTGGCATCGCATGGTGCGCGGAATCGAGAATGCAGGCTTTGAGATCCGCGACCAGATCGCGTGGCTGCACACCACCGGGATGCCCAAAAGTATGGATCTCGCGCACGCTATCGACAAACACCACGGCGCACACCGCGGCGACCGCATCGTGCAGACCACCGATCATGATGGGGTGCTCGGTGCAACCCGCACCGTCCTGTCCAAAGGCACCCCCGTCACCGATGACGCCCAGCGCTGGGACGGCTGGGGTACCGCGTTGCGGCCCGCGTTTGAACCGATCATTATCGCTCGGAAACCGCTCGAAGGAACTGTCGTCCGCAACGTCTTCGAGCACGGTGTCGGCGGGATCAACATTGACGGGGCAAGGTTCGCGGATGACCGGTGGCCGACGAATGTCGCCTTCGATCAGCGGCAGGCCGACGCGCTCGACATGCTCACCGGGACCTGGCAAGGCGAGTCCCTATCACGGAAGTTCCCCATCTTCCGTTTCGACCACAAACCCGGTGCCGCAGAACGGCCGCGCGCGTTCGGGGTGTCGCACTCGACGGTGAAGCCGCTGGGACTGATGCGCTGGCTCGTCACGCTCGTGACCCCACGGCATGGCCTGGTGCTAGAGCCTTTCTCGGGCTCTGGGACGACACTGCAGGCGGCAATCGAAACTCATTGCAGGGTCGTCGGCGTTGAGAAGGATCCGAGCTTCATTCCGCTCATTCGCTCACGGTTAGAGATGTAGGCCGAGACTCTCCATACCTATTCGGCAAGCCTTTCGTATGAGGCGTGAGGCGTTGCACGGAAGGACTCGATCATGACTGCCGAACCCGCTGACAGAAACCAATCCTTTGCTCCTCGTTCATTGTGGCTGGGTGTGATCGTCTGGTCCGACGACCCGGAGGTGGAACCTACGGTGATCGCGGATCGGAGCCCCGTAACGTTGGCGCGGACGATGGCGGTGACGATCCACGAGATGCTCGAGGACTCCGACGCCTATGCGGGGGCGACAGCGTTCTTGCAATCGAACCCACCACCCCAGGACTGGGTGGAACCCCGTGATGTCGACGACTGGCTCGAGGCGCTGCGTGAGGCGACACCACACCCGTCGTTCTCGTTCCACCAGGTCCCCACTGCTGGCGGGGCGGATGGAACGAACCACGGCTTCGTGAACCGCTACCTCGAGCAAGCTCTCCGTGAACGAGAGCAAGCCCTCGTAGAGGAACCCTCCTCACGAACCAGCGAAGGGCCAACCAGGACGCCGCTCGAGCGGTGAGTGCGGTCTCGGGTTGTCGTTTTCACGCGTGTTCTTGACCTCACCGCGCATGCCTGCCGTCACCGAGGGCTCTTCACCGGTTCGTATGCCTATCAATAGAACGCGGCACTGCTAGAACGCAGCACTGCCGCTGTTCATATTCATTTCGCTACTTGTCTACTCATTCGTGAAGGAGTCTGCTGTCATGCCCGAAGATCAATCATTCCCGTCAACCGAGCCCGAACGACCGGGCGAGCATCCAGAACACGTTCCAGGTGCCGGGTGGGAGGCGTTCGAAGGGTCCGGGGTTCCGGAGATCGTCGCGCGTATGTTCCCACCCGAACCCCGCCAGGACGCGTTCGCCCTGCCTGATGGCGGACCGGACGCCTACGGGTTCGAGGATGCCCATGAGCAGTGGCGCGAGACTTGCCTGCATTTGGCGTATGCGGCAGCTCGTCTGCCCGAGCTGTTGGAGCGGCTGGAAGAACTCGAACAGGCCCATCAGCAGCGCGCGCAGGTCGTGGATGCGGAGCGGGTGCGGGATGCGGAGCGGGTGCGGGATGCGGTCATCGATCTGCTGGAGCGGGATCCGCTGCCGGTAGAGCCGGTCAAGGACGACTATCTCGTCACGGTCGCCCCGGCGTATGAGGGCGAGTACAACGATATGCAGTACCGGTGGGATCACTCGCAGTGGCGCAGCGACTTCGTCGCGACGGCCCTGCGCCGTGACCACGCCCTCCGCGACGCACTCAGAGAGGGCGGGCCGCGTACCTCGTTTCTGCCGGAGCAGTTCTCTCGCACGTGGGAACCGGCCGATCTCGCCGTCATCCACACCCTCCGTGGGCTGGTCGCTAGCGGCGACTCCGGGCTGCGGGTGGTGCCACTGGATCGGCAGGAACGCGAACAGTTGGAAGCGATGCTCGACGCGGCTGACCCGGATGTTCGAGTGCTGGATCCCGATGATCCTGTAGGCGGTGAGTTGTTCGCTGGTCGCGCGTCGGAGGCGCACGATTGGATGTCCGCGGGTGTGTACGAGGCGACCGGCTTCGACGGAGAGGGCGAGTTCCGGCTCGTCGTCGGCCCTGTTCCTGGCGGGGATGGGGCGACGGCGTCTGCGGCGTTCCCTGCAGCCGGGCACGATAGTGCGGCGATGAATCAGATCGCTTGGATCCTCGAACACCACACTGAGCACGAGCCTCCCGCCGGGGTGCTTCACCGGGTGAACGAGCACGTTATCGCTACCGGTCGCACGGGCGCGCTGCCATCCGATTTGGGCGGGGTGGAGCCTGCGTCGCGGCTGGAACGCGGAGTGCTGCTCAGCGATCTGCTGGCGGAGCGTGAACAGCAGCTGGGCAGCGACCGTGAGGGACCAGAACAGTCTGATCCCGGATGGGGTGTCGGGCGGGATTTGTAGCACCATCTGCTGTTTGTGTGGTGGAGGTGAGGGTGGGCGTGTTTGACGATTTGGCGCGTCTTCTTGACGATTCGGCGCATCCTGCCGGAAAACACTCGACCGGCGCGGTCTTTGCCGGGTAGTGGTTGATGGGACTAGGGAATGCTCGAGAGCGGACTCTGCACCCCAGGCGTGAGCGGCACAGGTGCCGCCGCACCTTCTGCATGACACCGCACGCTGAGCATCGAGAACTGCTCGCGCAGTGTCACCAAAGGAGGTTCCCGACCAATGACCGACCCCACACCCACGCTCCTTCCCGCGCACCTTCCACAGCACCTGCCAGACGCGGCAGCCGCGTATGCCACAGCCGGGATAGCGGTATTCCCGTGCGTGCCGGGCGGCAAACGCCCCCTCACCGAGCACGGGTTCCACGACGCCACCACGAATCTCAACCAGGTCGGTGCGTGGTGGCGGACACATCCGGGGGCGAACATCGGTATCGCCACCGGTCACGGCGTCGACGTGATCGATGTTGACGTGCACGCCACCGGCACCGGCTTCCCCGTCCTTCGAACACTGCAGCAGGAGAACCTCATCGCCGGGTGGGGCCTGGCGGTTCGTTCCCCCTCGGGCGGCCTACACCTCTACTATCCGAGCAGCCCCGACAGCGACGCGAGGTCGTGGTCGCGTGGCCGGGCACATGTCGACTTCCGGGGCACCGGTGGCTACATCATCGCTCCACCCTCCGTGATCAACACTGCACACGGGCAGCGGCGTTACGAGGTGATCGCCCGCGGCAGGCACCCGCGTCCCGTCGACTCGGGAGCGATCAGGGATCTCCTCACCCCGACCCCAGCGCCACGAACCAGGCCGAGCTCTGACGGGCCGGGCCGTGATGGTTCGGTGGAGGGGCTCGTGGAGTGGGTGGGGACGCTCATGGAAGGGAAGCGGAATGCGGGCCTGTTCTGGGCTGCGTGCCGTCTCGCTGAGGCAGGGCTCGGTCATGGCGATTCGTATGCGTTGCTCGAGCCCGCCGCTACCCGCATCGGGCTTGAGGCGCGGGAGATCGCATCAACCGTCCAGTCAGCTCATCGCAGCACCGCCCTGCATCCTGATGCTGCCGCATCTGAGCCGATAGTGGGGCGCTCGTTTGCCGGGATGAGGCGGTAACGGTGAACGCCCCGGACCTGCACGTACACGCCGCAGAGGTGGGACGGTCTGGGGTGTCACGCGGAGTGATCGTCATCGCGATAACGGGCACGATCCTCCTCACCCTCGGCGCGTTCTGGCTTTCCTTCACGACGCTGCAAGACCTCGCGGTCCTGTCGGGGGTACCGGCGGGGCAGGCGTGGGTGTGGCCGCTGATCGTTGACGGGGTGATTCTTGAAGCGACGATCTCCGTCGTCGCGCTGCGCAACTCCGCACCCGCCGCGCGCCGGTTTGCTTGGCTCTTGCTGGCGTCCGGTGCTGGGGTGAGTGTCGCGGCGAACATCACCCACGCCGTCGTCGCCTCAGACACCCGCGTCCCCGCGATCATCGCAGCCCTCGTCGCCTCCGTCCCACCCCTGGTGCTGCTCGCGATGACACATCTGACCGTCGAACTCACCCGCAACGAAACCCCACACCAGACCCCCGAGACGCGAACGCTCATCGAGCACAGCGCACCGGCGAATCTAAAGGAGCCCGCTGGGGCCTCGGTCCTTGCTGTCGCCGTGGCGGAAAGAGCAGGCAGTAAGGCTGATGAAGACTCTGCACCAGCATCTGCTCGAATCACGAAGCGGGGCATCGTGGGGCGTGAGCGGGCGGTCGCGTTGGCATCTGAGGGAGTTTCGAGACGGCAGATCGCCGCAGAGCTGGGGGTGCATCCGACCACGGTGGGCCGGTGGCTGAGCGCACCTGACCGGGGAGAGAACGGAGCACCCCATGACTGACCCCACATCCGTGAACCCCGACAACACGGCAGAGACTGCTGCTCGGCTTCGAGCCCGCCTGCCAGACCCGCATCTCACGGGAGCCGAGCGCCCCGATTCACCTGAGACTCCGTCCGTGATGGAAACGCGGGCGTCGGAGTTCGCCACGCACGGCGACCCCACCCTCGCCAAGCAGACCTCAGCGCGAGGGCATACCGGAGTGGAGTGGGTACGTCCCACTGATGTCGCTGCGCGTGCGGGTGGCGCGATCGTCGGTAAAGGTGCCGAGCTGAACACGAAGCTGCGTGACGCCACGCTTGAGGGCATCCGTGAGGGGCGAGCCCAGCTAGCCGAACGCTTGGCGCGCAGGCAGCAGCAGATCGATCCAGACACCACGGTCCCGGCGCAGACGCACGAGCTGCGGCTCGGGAGGACGGGGGTGAGCCGATGAGCGATTCCTGCTCCGGCGCTACCCGAGCTCCGGACACCACCCACCACCACGAACTCTCACACTCCTCGCCGACGTCCCACTGACGCCGGACGAAAACATCTGACAGGCTGCCCGCTTCGGGTAGGCCTGACGGTACTCCTTTGCCTTTTCCAGGCGGTGTTCTCCGCGGCGGTGAAGGCGGGATGAGGGGCGTGTGTCGGGTGGGTGTCACACCTCTCTACCGACGGATCTTCTCTCATGTCAGGAGTCACTATGACACCCCAATTCTCGCAACGATCGAATCCCGCTCCGGCCCCGGACTTCACTACCGGTGAAGGGCTGCGGGCGCTCATCACCGAGCTCAATGAGCACAATGCGTGGGCGTCGAGCCCGGTCGCGGCCGAGCTCATGGTCTACGTCACCCTCAAGTACACGCCGATCGCGAAAGCTTGGCGGCGCGCACCAGAGGACGCCGCGTATGAGGCGTTCCTTGCGATGCGGCAGCCCACCACGCTCCGTGCCGACGACCCCTGGGCGGTCGTTACCCGTGCGGTCGCGCTCGGCATCGCCGCGGAAGTCCACGCGGATCGGAACATGACCAGCCAAGACAAGGCACGCCGCCCCTCAAAGCGCCCTGCTGAGGAGCCGATGCGGGCAGGGCATTATGAGGAGTTTTTCTACGACGTGCACCCTCATGCGCATTCTCTCTACGCGCGAAACCATGAGGGTGAAGATCATTCGGTGGATCGGGTGATCCGCGCGACTTGCGTGTTCCTCGTTCTCACTGATTGGCCTGCCCGCCCCGTCGAGCAAGCGGTGGACTACATCGCTCACCGCATCACTGGTTTGTCGTCCTCGAGTTCGGCGCTGGAGATCGTGTCGAAGGAACTGCACATCGCGATCCGTCTCGGCTACACCCCAGAAGCCTGGGCGGGCCTGGTGCGTCTCGTCGTCGGCACCAAGACTGGGAGGCGTAAAAGCGGCGACTATGGCCTCTTCGCTCGTGTGCTCCTTGGTGACGATGTCGCCGACCTTCTCCGCGATGAAGGCCTCGTGGAATCGTCCCGCCGGATGGCTTCCGTACCTGACTTGCAGGAAGGGCAAGCAGGTGCGGCATGAGTCGCGGGCATCTGGTGCTGGAACATGCCATCGATCAGATCACCGAGGGCCACTCCTACCGGCGTGACCTGGGGGATCTGGAGGAGCTCACCGAATCGGTTCGCAGGTTCGGGCTTCTGTCACCCATCGTGATCACTGCGGGGAACGTGCTGATCTCGGGTAACAGGCGGCTGGCGGTGATGCGTGAACTTGGGCATCGCACGGTTCCGGTGTGGGTGGTGCAGGGCGTCTCCGACAAGCTGTCCACCGTTTTGGCGATTCAGGATGAGAACACGCTGCACAAGATGCTCACCCCGATCGAGCAGGCCGAACTGTATGAGGAACTCAAACTGCTCTACGCCGAAGAAGCGCAACGCCGTGAAGCAGCCACCCAGTTCGGCTCCAGCACCCGCGATCAACGCCTCACACAGACCCTGGAAGACGACGATTCGGCTGAAATCGCCGGGGGTGTTGATTCAACACCCCCGCAGACTGCATCGGCCTCTGGCGGCGGGAAGGCGCGCGTACAGGCCGCAAAAGCGGTCACCGGACGGGACTCCCATTCGATGCTGGACCAGGTCGTCGACCTCAAACAGATCGCCGCGAGTGATGACGAGCATCCCGAGATCCGGCAAGCAGCAGCCGAGGCGCTGCTCGAACTGAACGCAGACGGGAAGGTCAACGGCCGGTACCTGCGCGTGAAACTCGCGCAAGCAATCCGTGCCCTCACCGACTGGGTGCACGACCCAGATGAATCAGACGCCGTTCGTGCGGCGGCAAAGTCAGAACTTGAGCTCGTGACCGCACAAGACCACCCCAAGGACGCGTTCAAAGAAGCCACCCGCGCCGTGGCCCGCATCCACCAACTACGCAAGGAAGCCTCAAGCTCTCAGGTCGCGGGGTGGAAAGACGTCGACCCGTTGCTGCGGGAGAAGCATGCGATCCGCAAGCTCGTGGATCTGCTGCGCCGTGAGCACGGCTGGTGGGACCGCTACAGCCCCGACGATTTCGGCAGCTACGCCGACGAAGAACAGTTCGATCTCGTCGCCACCTACGTCACCTCGGCCAACGACTTCCTCCAGCACGCGCAGGCCGCACGCGACACCACGCACGACGAAGCGACCGAGGAGCTCGAACCGCTGGGCGCAACAAGCCCTGCATAGCCGAACGGCTTGGGGTTTCTAGGCGGGCAGCGCACCTGATGGGTGACTCTGCCCGCCCTTCTCTCTGTTCGGAGGCCCACCCATGTCTGCACCTGTTCTGGATGATCAGCAGCGCCGCAAGCGTCGCCTGATCATCGCCCTCACCGCCACCGGCCTGATCATCGCGCTCCTCGCCGGGATCGGCATCTACGGCCTCATCACCGGCCCCACACCCCACACCCCAGCAGAGACAACCACGCCGGGATCGTCCTCTGGCCCGGCGTCCTCGAACGAGCAACCCGAAGAAGCACAGTTGCCAAAGCTGGCCCGGACGAATGACCCGGAGATCTACGTTCGTTCGGTCGCAGAGGCACTGTTCACGTGGGACACCTTCACGCTGCTGACCCCGTCGGATCACCGAGCAGTGTTGATCGAGAACGCGGACCCCTCAGGCACCGAGACGCCAGGCCTCATCGCGGACCTCGACGGCTACTTCCCCTCCGCGTCGACGTGGCGGGACCTGGCGGAGTACCGCACCCGGCAGTCCATCGAGATCGACCGCATCTTCATCCCCGATCAGTGGGATGAAGCCATCGCAGCCTCTGGCGGGCAAATCACAGAAGGCACCTACGCATACACGGTCGAAGGCACGCGCATTCGGGAGGGTGTTTGGTACGACGATCCTGTCGACAGTGCGCATGCGGTGGCGTTCACCGTGTTCGTCTCCTGCAAGCCGGTGTTCGACCGCTGCCATCTGCTGCGGCTGTCCGAGCTTGACAACCCCCTCCGATAGGGCAAGGGGGCAGCCGTGAAGAAAGCAGCCATCGCAGCGCTCGTACTTGTTCTGCTCGCGCCGATGCTCGGACTCCTGGGTATCGGGGTGGTCATGAACCCCGCGGTCACGAACCAGGCGAACTGTGTCGCCTCCGATGTGGTGCTCGGACCGATCCCGGATTCGCTGGAAGTGACGATGAAGGACGGGCACACATTCACACTGAACAAGCAGCAGCTCACGCACGCCGGAACCATCATCACCACCGGCGCAAACACTCCCGGTGTAGGGCGGGATGGGATCCTCATCGCGCTCATGGCAGCGCTGACGGAGTCCACGCTCCGCCAGCTCGCGAACACCGGCACCTACCCCGAATCCGGGGACTATCCGAATGATGGCAACGGGGCCGATCACGACAGTCTGGGCCTGTTCCAGATGCGCCCCCAGGCCGGGTGGGGCACCGTCGCAGAGCTCATGGACACGACCTACCAAGCACGCGCGTTCTACGGCGGCCCAGACGGGCCGAACTATCCCTCACCGCGGGGGCTGCTCGACATTCCGGCGTGGCAGCAGATGGACAAGGGGGAGGCCGCGCAAGCCGTCGAAGTGTCCGCCTACCCGGACAGGTACCAAAACTATGAGCCCGTGGCTCACACCATCCTCGATGCCCTCACCGTTCGAGGTGGAGGCAGCGGCAGCGGCACGCCTGGGGATGCGGATATCCCAGAGACGAGCCGTCTGGTGTTTCCGCTGCCGACCGGCACCTACATGCGCACATCGACGTTCGGGCCGCGCACCGACCCGATCAGTGGCGAGTCGAGCTACCACTCCGGCACCGACTGGGCCGCGTCCGATGGAACGGCGATCTTCGCTCTCGCGGACGGGGTCGTGACGTATGCGGGCATGGTCGATGGGTTTTCCGGTCAGATCACGATCGAGCACACCATCGGCGGGGAGAGAGTCGCTACGAAGTACATCCACATGTGGGCGCACGGCATCCACGTCACCGCAGGCGACCGCGTCATCGCGGGCCAGCACATTGGCGATGTCGGCAGCAGCGGCCATTCGACCGGTCCACATCTGCACTTCCAAGTCCACCCCGGCGGAGCCGCATCGCCCGCGGTCGATGCCGAGCCGTGGCTCGCCGAGCGCGGCGTGGAAGGCATCGACGCCCCCGCAGGCGGCGGCCCCGGCTGCTCCTACTGAGCACGAGCGAGTGAGGCGGGTGGCGCACCTGACGGGTGCCCACCCGCCGCACTCATGTTTGGAGACCCCCATGCCCACCATCGCACTACTGCTGACCGTGCTCCCTGCGGAGAACGTCTACCCGGATCTCTCCGGGGTGGGAGGTCGCAGCACCCTGATCTCCATCGTCGGCGCACTGCTCACGATCGTGCTCATCGTGTCCGTGCTCATGCTCGTGGTCTCCGCGATCATCTGGGCGATCGCGTCTTCAAATGGCAACCCCGGTGTTGCGGCGAAAGGCAAAGTCGGGGTCTTCGTCGCCCTCGGTGCAGCCGTCCTCGCAGGGGCCGGTGTCGCCTGGATGAACTTCCTCCTGAACCTCGGCGACACCCTCTAACGCTGGGTATTCCAGGGCTTCGAGTCGGGTGTTTCGGGGTCGCACCTGACGGGTGACCCCGCAGCTATCTCGTTGCGGGCCGAGCCTGTGAAGGAGCCCCACCATGCTTGCCGTCCTCGACACCCTCACCGCCGCCGCCGCAGTTCTGCCCGCGAACATCAACATCACCCCGAACGACTCCGGCCTCCCCGGAATCGGTGCGCTGCGCACCGTCGTCGGCGCAGTGATGACGATCGGGCTGATCCTGTCCGTCCTCGCCCTCATCGTCTCCGCGGTGGTGTGGGGCTTCGGCTCGAACTCCTCCAACCCGCACCTGGCCTCCAGAGGAAAGGTCGGGGTGCTGATCTCCTGCGGCGCGGCGATCATCACCGGCGCATCGGTCACGCTCATCAACTTCTTCTGGAACGTCGGCCAGACCGTCTCCTAACCCACCACCTCTACCCCATAGAAGGGAGGGGAACCCAGTGGCTGGAATCTGCGACGTCCCCATCATCAGCAACGTCTGCGACGCCGTCGGCGAAGGGGCCGCCACCCTCGTGGCAGCCCCCTTCGACTGGCTCGCACAAGCCATCGGACAAGCAGCCTCGTGGCTCTTCCAGGGCGTGTGGGCGCTGTTCGACTCCACGACCCTGGTCGACATCACCAGGGCGGGCTACATCGGCGTATACAACGTGATCTTCGGGATCGCGATCTTCGTCATGCTGATCTTCTTCTGCCTCCAACTCATCACCGGCCTCATCCGCCGCGACCCCACCGCACTCTCCCGCGCCGCCCTGGGTCTCGCCAAGAGCGTGTTGGGGTCGTTCCTGGTGATCACCCTCACCGCAACCCTCCTCGAGGTCGTCGACCAGCTGAGCATCGGCATCATCCAAGCCACCGGCAGCACGCTGGAAGAAATGGGCGGGAAGATCGGTGTTCTCGTCGCCGGGCTCACCGCGATCAACCTCACCGCCCCAGGAGCCGGAGCGATCATCACGATCTTCCTCAGCTTCCTCGCGATCTGTGCGGCAGCGATCGTCTGGTTCTCGCTGCTGATCCGGAAAGCCCTCATCTTGGTCGCCGTGGTGATGGCCCCGATCGCCCTGTCGGGAGCGTCGTGGGATGCGACAAAGGGCTGGTTCGGGAAATGGGCCAGCTTCGTACTCGCGCTCATCTTCTCCAAGCTCGTGATCGTGGTCGTGTTCCTCGTCGCGATCAACCAGGTCAACGCTCCCATCGACCTCGACCTCAGTTCGATCGCAGATCCGATCGCGGGGATCGTGCTGATGTTCGTCGCCGCGTTCGCCCCGTACATGGTGTACAAGTTCATCAGCTTCGTCGGCTTCGACATGTACCACGTCATGTCCGCCGAACAAGAGTCTAAGCAGGCCATGAACCGGCCCATGCCGCTGCCGGGAAAGCCAGACGGTGCAGACCCGCAGAAGGTCCTCGATGGCGGCGAAAAGGGTGGCGGAAGCGGTGGAGGCAGCAATGCACCTCCCCCACCGAGCGGGAAGCCTTCTGCGCCTGCGGGCGGTGGTGCAGGTTCCGCAGGTGGTGGTACGGCGTCCGGTTCCGCGGGTGCTGCTGGATCCGGTGGCGCAGCAGCAGGATCCGGTGGCGGTGCTGCAGCCGCCGGTGGTGCCGGTGCCGGAGCTGCGGCAGGGCCGATCGGGATCGCCGCGGTTGCTGGGGCGAAGATCGCCAAGGGAGCCGCGGAAGCAGGACCGAAGCTCGGCGGGGCTATTGGTCGCACCGCGGACAACCACGCCGGGGCCGCAAGCGAAGCACAGACCCCGCCACCGCCACCGGATCGCTCCACGCCGCCCGCCCACCCGAGCGCACCGGCACCCAGCACACCCTCGGCCGGAGCTGCACCGAAGACGCCTCCGGCGAAACCTGCGGGTGGGGACGCGCCACCGCCGCCGAAGCCCGCACCGAAGTCGTGAACATACCCCGCACCTGAAAGGAGAGAAGACGCACGTCCGTCACGCGGGCGGTAACCCAGCACCGGGTTACCGCCCGCTTCTTCGTGTCCGTACCTGACCTGCACGCGCCCGACGTCGTCATCAGGAGGAGCCACAGATGAGTACCGCATCCACGCAGAACGAGTTCGAACTGTCCCCGGTGAAGTTCTCCCGCCTCACCAAACGCGGCATCATCCTCGGCCTCTCCCTCCCACAGGTCATTGCGCTCTCGGTCGCCGTCGCCGTGCTCATCGCGTCCCTGTACACCGGCGGCCCCGCGGCGCTGTACACCGCACCCATCTGGGGCACCGCGATCGCCCTCACCTGGGTTCCCATCAGCGGCAGGAAACTCGTCGAATGGGTACCGATCACCCTGCACTGGCTCCTCCGGCAGGCACTGGGACAGACCAGATACCGGCGCCGCGTCGTTAAACCCCGGCCCGCCGGGACGCTCGCGCTCCCCGGGGATGCGGCACCGCTTCGCCAATACGAGGATCCGGAGACCGGGGCGGTGATGGTGCACGATCCGCACGCGCAAACACTGACCGCACTGGTGGAGGTGACCCATCCGTCGTTCATCCTCCTCGACCCCGGAGAGCAAGAACGGCGCGTGCACGCCTGGGGCCGCGTCCTGTCCACCGCATGCCGCTCCACCCGCATCGCCCGCCTGCAGGTGCTCGAGCGCACCGTCCCCGACTCAGGTTCCGGGCTTGCGCAGTGGTGGGCCGAGCACGGCAACGACGACGACTCCTGGGTCGCTCGCACCTACCGGGAACTCATCGACCGGGCAGGCCCCGCTGGGGAACGACACATCTCCACCATCTCACTGTCCCTTGATATGCGGGCAGCGGCCCGCGCGATCCGCACCGCAGGCGGCAGCCTCAAAGGAGCAGCCGTCGTCCTGAGACAGGAGATGGACACCCTCACCACCGCGCTGCGCACCGCAGATCTCAAACCCACCGCCTGGTACACCCCAGGCCAACTCGCCATCATGCTCCGCTCCGCCTACGACCCGGCAATCGCCGCAACCCTGGAACGCTCAGGCGAAATCGGGCAAGACCTCGCCGCCGCTGGCCCCGTCGCCGTCGAAGAAACCTGGGATGGGCTGCGCTCTGACAGCGCCCATCACGCAGTGCTGTGGATCAGCGAGTGGCCACGCTCCCTCGTCTACCCAGGCTTCCTCGCCCCAGTACTGCTGTCCTCCGGGATTAGGCGCGCATTCACGCTGCTGTGTGACCCGATCCGCTCTGACCAGGCAGCCCGCGATATCCGGAAAAAGAAGACCGAATACATCTCAGATGCGGCCCAGCGGCAGAAAGTCGGGCAGATCGAAGACGCTCAGCAGACCGCCGAATACCAAGACGTCCTCCAACAGGAAGCAGACCTCACCAGCGGCCACGGCGTCCTCCGCTACACCGGCCTCCTCGCCATCTCCGCCCCCACTGCAGACGAACTCGAGGCCGCGGTGTCCGCGATCGAGCAAGCAGCAATCCAGGCGTCTTGTGAGACGCGGCGGCTGGTGGGTCAGCAGGCACAGGCGTTCGTCGCGGCGGCGTTGCCGCTGTGTCGCGGCGTATGAGACCAAGGCGTACCTGTCGGGTGTCACCGCAACTCTCGCGCAGGAAGGCGTCAAACCATGGGAACCCAACCCGGACACAAAAAGCTCTACTCGACCGTCCTCGTCGAGGACGGCACCGGCCGGAAACACCGCAAGGCTCGTGAGCGCGCTGCACGCCAAGTCATCGCCCGTGATCATGCCGACCAGCGCGCAACGGAGAAAGCGAAACTCACGGCGGAGCGTGCGGAAGCGCGTTCCACGAATTACCTTCCGAGGAGCGGGGAGGCGGGGCCTGCGGGGTTGCGTTCTTATCGGCGCTTCCGAGTGCCCGCGCATCAGGACACGTCCGCGGCGCTGCAGGGCGCGTACCCGTTTCTCGCTGAAGGCGGGCTCGGTTCGCAGGGAGTGTTCGTTGGGCAGGACATGTACTCCGGTGGGTCATTCGTGTACGACCCGTGGGTGCTGTATCAGCGGGGCATCATCACCGCCCCGAACCTCGTCCTCGCAGGGATCGTCGGTTCCGGGAAATCGTCACTGGCGAAGAGCCTGTACACCAGGTCGATCCCATTCGGCAGACGCGTCTACGTTCCCGGTGATCCGAAAGGCGAACACACCGCCGTCGCAGAAGCGGTCGGCGGGAAAGCGATCGTTCTCGGGCACGGGCTGAAGAACCGCCTCAACCCACTCGATGAGGGCTATCGTCCCGCTGGGCTCTCCGACAGTGAGTGGGCGTCCACGGTCGCCTCGCGTCGTCGGGATCTGATCGGCGCGCTGGCTGAGACCGTGTTGGAGCGGTCGCTGTCTCCGCTGGAGCACACGGTGATCGATATCGCACTGCAGGCGGTGGTGTCGTCTGCGTCAGTTCCGATCCTGCCGATGGTCGTCGACCGCATCCTCCGCCCTGACGCTGGGGATGATGAGCGGCTCGCTGAGGACGGCCGGATGGTCGGGCATGCGTTGCGCCGCCTGGTCTCCGGCGACCTCGCAGGCCTCTTCGATGGGCCTTCGACAGTGACGTTCGATCCGACGCTGCCGATGATCACCCTCGACCTGTCACGAGTGGTGGAGAACTCGACCCTGATCTCGGTGCTGATGACCTGCTCGTCAGCGTGGATGGAATCCGCGCTCCTGGATCCAAACGGTGGACAGCGGTGGGTCGTATACGACGAGGCCTGGCGGCTCATGTCACACCCAGCGTTGTTGAAGCGGATGGATGCGCATTGGCGGCTCGCCCGCCATTACGGGATCGCGAACCTGCTCATCTTTCACAAGCTCACCGACCTCGACAATGTCGGCGATCAAGGCTCTGCCATGCGAGCACTCGCGGGCAGCCTGCTCGCGAACGCGGAATCACGGATTACCTACCGGCAAGAGTCCGACCAGATCGGAACCACTGGCAAGGCTCTCGGGCTCACCGGTACCGAGCAGAAACTCCTCCCTTCCCTGGGAACGGGCCAGGGGCTGTGGCGGATCAAGGAGTCCAGTTACGTCGTGCAACATCAACTCCATCCCGAGGAGCTGAGGGCCTTCGACACCACCCAGCGAATGACACAAGCGCCGCGCACGCAAGTAGCGGATGCTGCTGGCGAGGCGTGATCGTGGACGAGAACGAGGACTTCGAGTCGCAGCAAAGCTCCCCAGCAGTCGTGGGTGCACCGGGCAGGCTCACCGAGGAGCAGTTGTCCCGGAACATGATGTCGCTGCACGATGGGATGAATGAGCTCGGCACCCGGTACGACAAGCATGTCTTTCTAGCGTTCGAAGACCCGGTGACGTTCGGTGCTGGCCACTACGTCTTCTACCCGCTCGAGGGACACGAGTCGAGGTTCGCGGTCACCGAGCTGTACACGGGTACTGACTGGCGAGACGACGAAAGGGTTCCGACGTCCTGGTCGTGGGAATCCGAAGTCCATGTGCCGAGTACGGAGGGTTCGTATCCGTGGATGACCATCGCTGAGGGCGAGATCGCGTCCGATGACTACGAACAACTGCTGCGCGTGACCGAAAACTGGGCGAAGAACACATACCGGTTAGCCGAGCGCGCAGAGGCCCTCGCGATGGAAGCGGTCGATCGCGGAGACATGGGCCGGTCGGGGCCGGGCCGCACCTTCCTGGCATGAACCTTCGACGACGCCTCCTTGCACGCAAAACCGACACCCCGTCCTCCAGTGAAAGGCTCCCGCAGGTTGTTCCTGCGGTGTTACCGCAGATCCTTCTCGAAGCCGTTTCTGACACGAGCTTGGTCGTGACGGTCAACGGCGACAAACTTGCCGCCACCCCGATCACCCGCAGTGAGATAGCTGCAACCGTGACCGAGCTTGTCGCCCGGTTTGGTTCGCCGACGAGGGTGGAGGTGCGGGAGCTCGATGGCAGTATCCGAGCTGACATCCTCACGCCACCCGCTTCGCAGCCTCGATCTCCGTTCGCTCCGCCCGAAACAGCCGGAGCACCAGTGTCGGTTCCGAGCTTGTTGGAGTTCACAGCAGAAGGGTTCGTCCCCGGTGAGGATGTCGCCGTGGCGATCGTCCTTCGTCACTCATCAGCAGATCACACCGGGTATGCCCGTGCCCTGATCGACCGAGGCGAGAAGCCCGCGCTCAGCAGCGGCGAGGTCATCCTGCTGGGACGAATCTCAGGCACGACGTCGGTCCAAACCGTCGACTGACTCTGGCTCGTACCTGTTCTCCTGACCCCGCCTCTTCCACCTCTGGGGTCGGGAAGGTGCTGCGTCATGTCTGGACCTGTACAGGCGAAACCCGCCAACGATCTCTTCATCAACCTCGCACTCGGTGCGCTCGTCACTGCCGCCGCGTTCACCGGGCTCCTGCGTATCGCAGGCTCGGTCACGGCGTTCCTGACCGGCCAGCCAGAGCCTGCTGGTGGGTTCACCTCCGGGCTCGCGGTGCTCGCGCACCCGACAGATCCGGGGGCGGCGCTCGGAGCTGAGGGACTCAACCCGATTCTCTATTGGGTGGTCGTGTTCGTGTTCCTTGGCGTGCTGGGGGCGGCAGGGTTCTTCGTCGCGCGGGCGACCTACCGGTCTCGGTCGAGGACGAATCCCCACCGGCTCGTGGGAACGGCAACCGCGGGTGAAGTCGCACAGGTCGCCTCCGCGAAAGCCCTCGTGAAGAAATCCGCCACACTGCGCCCGTCGCTCACCGAGAAGCCCAGGCCAGAGGAGGTCGGGTATCTGCTCGGGACGGCGAAAGGCGGGCAGGTGTGGGCGACGGTCGAAGACTCGATCCTTCTCATCGGCCCGCCCCGTTCCGGGAAGGGCCTGCATGTGGTGATCAACGCGATCCTCGACGCACCAGGAGCCGTCATCACGACCAGCACTCGTCCCGACAACCTCACCGCCACGATGAAGGCCAGGGAGCGCAAAGGGCCAGTGGCGGTGTTCGATCCGCAACAGCTCGCCCCTGGCCTGCCCGCAGGGATGCGGTGGTCGCCCGTGCGGGGTTGTCAGGACCCGCTGACGGCGATGATCCGCGCGAAAGGCCTCGCCACCGCGACCGGATTCGGTGGGGTCCAAGACGCGGGCTTCTGGGAAGGAAAGACCACCGCCGCAATCCAAGGTCTCCTCCACGCGGCGGCCCTCGACGGACGGGACGCGAAGACCCTGCACCAGTGGGCGCTCAACCCCACCCTCGCAGCAGACGCAGTCCGGGTCCTCTCGTCGCATGCGGGCGCGGCGGAAGGGTGGGCAGACTCGCTGGATGCGATGGTGCAGGCCGACCCCCGCACCCGCGACTCCATCTGGCAGGGAGTGTCCCTCGCGTTCTCCGCCCTCGCAGACCCCCGCGTTCTCGATGCCGTCAGCCCCGCACCGGGTGAGGAGTTCGACCCCGAGAGGTTTCTCCTGGGCAATGGGACGCTCTATCTGCTAGCTACCGGTGCTGGGGCGGGCGCATCGTCTGCGCTGGTAGCGGCGTTCATCGAAGACCTCGTCGAGACCGGGAGGAAGATCGCCGCACGCTCGCCGGGTGCACGCATGGACCCACCGTTGCTGCTGGCTTTGGATGAGATAGGGAACCTCGCCCCGCTGCCGTCACTGCCGACGTTGATGGCAGAAGGTGGCGGCACCGGCATCACGCCCCTTCCCGTGCTGCAGTCCCTCGCGCAGGCGCGGGAGAAGTGGGGAGAGAACCAGGCGAACGCGATCTGGGACGCCTCGATCGTGAAGATCATCCTCGGTGGAGCATCCAACAGTCGCGATCTCCAGGACCTCGCCACGCTCATCGGCGACCGCGATGAAACTACCGACTCCATCACCACCGACGCATACGGTGCGCATTCCAGCCAGCGCTCGATCCGTCGAGTCCCGATCCTTCCGCCCGACGTGCTGCGGACGCTCCCGTTCGGTACCGGTGTCGTGATGCTCCGCACCGCGCGCCCCATCATCACCAACCTGCGCCCGTGGCCAGCACGCCCCGACGGGAAACAACTTCGTGCAGACCGAAGCGGGGTGGAGCAGGTGTTGCAGACGCGAGATGTTGCTGGCTAGCCCTGGGGTGGGTGCGGGTCGTTGCCGTAGGAGTTCTTCTCTCCGATGGTGCCGTCCATCTTGCGGATGGTGTGTTCGACGCCGCGGTCTTGCGCCATCTGTCGCCCGACAGCCTGCTGCTCTGCTTTCGTGCCGCCCGCGTGGGCTGCACGGCTACTGCCTTCCACCTTCGACTTCCATACGCCGTCTTCGTTGTAGGTCGAAATGTCACCTTTAGCCATGACTGCTCCTTTGCTCGTCAAGTTCGGACGCGGTGCCCGTGCACTGATTATCTCGGATACCACTGACATTCGGGGAACGTGCTCCGCACCTATCTCATGCCTCGATGTGCCGAGGCCAAAACCGATAGGAGTACCCGCTGATGAGCATCCGCACCAAACAGTCCCTCGCAGGGTTCGTCGCCACCGATCCGGAGCTGACGTTCACCAGTAACGGCGACGCACGCGTCTACATGCGCGTCGGGCAGCCTCAAGCCCGGTTCGAACAGGACGGCACGTTCACCCAGCTCGACCCGGAGTTCACCGACCTGGTGATGTTCCGCAAGTCCGCCGAGCTCGCACACGAGCAGTTCCGCAAAGGCGACAACTTCATCGCCGAAGGCGAAACCCGCACCTACACCGGCGACGACGGCCTGGAGCGGGAACAGTTCGTCGCTTCCCGGATTGGCCACGACAACAACATCACCCGCTACACCGTCGACCGCGGCGCACCCGAACGCGAGACACCGCAGCACGAAGCTCCTAGCCGGGAGCGGGTACAGCAGCAGCTCGCTCAGCGTGAAGCAGACCTGGCCCTTGAACCACCCGTCGCGACCGGTACGGGCTCGGTGGAGCGCGAGACCATCGCCCGCTGACGGGTGCGGCGATGCCAGCCGGGTGCGGCGGCCATCCTCACACCTCCGCAAGGTCGCCGCACCCGCCCCTCTTCGTTCTCGCGCCGCCGCAGCGGCGCGTCTTTCACTCAGGAGCATGTGATGAACAGTGAGCATCCACCCCAAGGTGTGCCAGAGCCGGACGTCGACGGCACGGATTTCGGCGACCTCCCGCCCGGTGTGGAAGAGAAGACGTGCGAGCTCGCGAAGCAGGCCTACGTCAGTGACCTCGCGGCAGCGCTCGGTCAGGTCCCACGCCCGATCAACTGGCGCACCCTCCCACCCGGTGACCTCGAGCACGAACTTCTCGAGCTCAACGGATGGGTGGACTGGCTCCGCCACACCTACGGTCTCCCCGCACAGGTGATTCCTCCGATGTGGCACCGCCACCCGGAACTCTTGTGGGAGCTGTCAGCGCTCAGGCAACACTGGCTGTTCTGCTTCGACCCACAAGCCAAAGGCAACCAGGCCCTCACCTGGCACCACGATTTCGCGATCACCCGCGAACGCCTCCGCGACTGGGTCACGATCTCCGGCACACGCCTGGACCGTGACCGTCCCACCCGCATCACCGCCTGGCCGGGAGGCGAAGCAGAAGGTTGGACCGCACCCTCCACGACGGAGGTGCCGGTGGCTGAGCGGACGAAGGATTTCCTGGCGTTCGTCGAAGAACAGGTCAAGGCGCGGACTGCGGAACAGGACGCGACGATCCGGGAGATCGTGAACATCGATTGGAGCGAACAGTCATGACCGAGCAGACCAGCGACGTCCTTGTTTCACCGCTGCGAGACAGCCGCGAGATCGCGGCGTTCCTGCGGGTATCGGAATCGACGCTGTCGAGGTGGCGGGCGGAGAAGAAGGGGCCGCCGTTCATCCGGATCGGCGGTGTGACGAGGTACCGCATCGAACAGGTCGAACAATGGCTCACCTCCCTCGATACCGATGAGCACGCCTGAACCCACCGCGCCACTCCCGGTGCCACCCATCGGGGTGAAGGTCACCACCGATCTCGAACACCGCGCCTCCGGAATCCGTGCCCGCGCACGGTGGATCGACCCACACACCCGCAAACGCGTCACCCGCGCACTCGTCGTCCCCGACGAAGCAGCAGCCGACGAGTTCTTCCAATACCTGCAAGCCTCGGCCGAGCTCGGGATCGACAAGCGCATCCTGCTCTCCGACTACGTCGACATGATCGGAGACCGGTGGCAACGTGGCCTTGACCCCACCTCCACCGTCGACGGATACAAGCTCGGTCTCCGCCTCCGCGTGCTCCCCGCGCTGGGGCATTTGCCGTTATCGCAGATCACGGCCGGGATGATCGACCGCACCATCGACCAGTGGGAGACCCAGCATTCCGCGTCAACGATCAAGAACACCATCGCGCCCCTCGTCCGCGTCCTCGATGAAGCCGTCCGCGACGACCTCCTACCCAGCAATCCCGCACGCAACCGATCCCGGCGCTCTCTCGGAAAATCAGCCCTCAACCTCAAAGAGCACGACCTCTCGCCACGCGTACACGCACTCAAAGACCTCGCCACCCTCACGACATTGGCCGATCGGTGCGGGGAGGTGCATCAGAGCTACTCCGATTTCGTGATGCTCGGCGCTCTCCTCGCCGCCCGCGGCTCCGAAATCTCAGGCCTCCAAGTCGGCGACATCGACTGGGATCAACGCATCGTCACAATCCGCCGCCAAACCTACCCCGGCGCAGGCGGCCTCGTCACCAAACAAACCAAGGGCCGCGACATCCGCCACGTCCCCATCCTGCAAGCCCTCACCCCCGTCCTGGAACGCCTCACCCAGGACCGTGAACCCGACGAGCGGCTCCTGACCGGCCCCCGAGGTGGGGTGCTCACCACAGCGTCCGTGCGGGATGCGACAAAGTGGGACCAGCTCGTCACCGAGCTCGAGCTACCCAGCCTCACCCGGCACGGGCTCCGCCACACCGGAGCGACCTGGCTCGCCGACGCAGGCATCCCACTCCACGTCCTCCAAGGCATCCTCGGCCACAAATCGATCGAGACAACCCGCGGGTACCTCCACCCCGACACCAGGCACCTCACCGACGCTGCCGCACGCGCCAACGCGTTCCTCGACGGACACGAGAACCCCGACCATGAGAGCCCCGCAGCGTCCAGTCGAGCGACGGCACCTCGGCGATGAAAAGGCTGCCGATCGCGGCCCAAAACGGGCCCCAGGTCCCGGCCAGGTCCCGGCTCGTCGCAACGGCCGCAATCGAGGCGTCCCGGAAGGCGTCAGCAGCCGCGGCCGGGTGCTTCCATAAACCCCTCCGAAAAGGACAACAGAAACGACGAAGCCCAGGTGAGAAACCTGCTCTCACCTGGGCTTTTCTGTCGGGATGACAGGATTTGAACCTGCGACCCCTTGACCCCCAGTCAAGTGCGCTACCAAGCTGCGCCACATCCCGTTGTTCTGTTTTCGAGCCGTACCGAGTCGTTACCGCACTTGACCCCCAGTCAGGTGCGCTACCAAGCTGCGCCACATCCCGTTGTTCACTTTTCGAGCCGTACCGAGTCGTTACCGCACTTGACCCCCAGTCAGGTGCGCTACCAAACTGCGCCACAGCCCGTTGTTTCTTCAAGCGAGCCGGCCGGGGCCGGTTCGCTGCCGAAGCAACCTCTCTATCTTATCCATACTTTTGCGGGGCGAAAAACGCGGCGGGGTGTTTGCCGAAGATTCGGCAGTTGCCCCAGGTGGAAATGCCTCTCTGCCGGCAGGCAGGACCGCCAGTGGGGAGCGGCAGGAACGGAAGCCTAAGCCAGAAGAGGCCCCGCCCAGCGCGCTCCCCCGTCCCTACTCGTCCAGCAGCGCCGCCGCGTACATCGGGCGCGCCGCGTCCGCGCTCGGCGGGTGAAAGAGGCCCGCGGTTGCGTCGCGGTAGATGCGACTGAGCTCGCTGCCGTTATCGAAGCCCGAGCCGCCCGTGCAGATGAGGGCGGTCTCGGCGTTGCGGCGCGCGGCCGTCGAGGCGTTCAGGCGGGCCGAGACGAGGCGCAGCGGCCACTCGGAGCCGTAGTCGACGAGCTCGTCGAAGTCGCGAGTGTACGCGTCGAGCTGCGCTGGCACGGCCATGAACTCCATGTGGGCGTCGGCGAGCCTGACGCGCGCCTCGGGCACCTCGGCGTGCGACGTGCCAGCCTTCGCCGAGCGGCGCTTCTTCATGCCGGCTGCGACGAGGTCGAGCGCCCGGCGCGCGACGCCCGCGTACACGGAGCCGATGAGCAGCTGGAAGTTCGCGGTGATCGCAAACGTGAGCAGGTCGGGGTGGCGGCCGGCCGGAATCTTCCGGGCGACCCGCTCCGGCCTGATGCGCGCGCCGTCGAGGATGGTTGCGCGGCTGTGCGAGGCGCGCATGCCGAGCACGTCCCACTGATCCGACACCGCGATGCCGTCACCGCCCCACGCCGCGGCCTCCTCGGCGGTGCGCTCGAGGAACCCGTAGACAAGCGTCTCGGCGTCGGTGCCCGCGGTCGCGGTGTCGAGGCCGTGCACGATGAGCCGAGTCCACACAGGCGACAGCGACGTGAAGATCTTCACGCCCGAGAGCAGGTAGCCGCCGTCTTCCTGCGGCTCAGCCTTCGACTTCGAGCCCTGCAGCACCCAGTCGTTCGCGGGCTCGCTGATACCGAACGCGAAGATCTCACCGGCCATCGCCTCCTCGAACACGTAGCCGAGCGAGCGGTCGCCGCGCTCAAACATTGCTCTGATGACGCCCGTGCACATGAGGTGCATGTTGATCGCGAGCGCCGTGCCGGGGGCCGCGGTCGCGAGCCGCTGCTGCAGCCGCGACACCTCGTTGAGGGTGAGGCCGGGCCCGCCGAACTCCGACGGCACGAACAGCGTCAGGTAGCCGCGCTCGCGCAGCTCGTCGAGGTCTTCGTGGAAGAAGCTGTTCTCGCGGTCGTACACCGCCGCGCGCTCGCGGAACCGCTCGAGCAGTTCCTCGGGCAGGTAGCGCTCGGCAAGCTCCTGATGCCGCGTCTCTCGGTCAGCCATTCTCTCTCCGATCGTTGGTTGTCAAGTAAACAGCAAGGCGCTACGACCGCTCGATGAGCACGGCTCCGTTGTGCCCGCCGAAGCCGAACGAGGTCGACAGCACGCACGAGACCGCGGCCGGGCGGGCCTCCCCCGCGACGAAGTCCCAGCCGTCGAACTCGGGGTCGTCGAGGTTCAGGGTCGGCGGCAAGAGCCGTTGGCGCAGCGCCATCACCGAGATGATCGCTTCGACGACGCCGCCCGCGCCGAGCAGGTGCCCGGTGCTCGATTTCGTCGCCGAGATCGGCGTGCGACGCGCGTGCTCGCCGAGCGCAGCCTCGAGGGCGAGGAGCTCGGCGGCGTCGCCCGCGGGGGTGCCGGTGCCATGCGCGTTGATGTGGTCGACGGCCTCAGGGTCGACGCCCGCGTCCGCAAGGCACTCGCGCACGGCCTGCGCGGCGCCGCGGCCCTCGGGGTGCGGCGCGGTCGGGTGGTGGGCGTCGCTCGCCGAGCCGAACCCGGCGAGCACCGCGAGCACGTCGGCGCCGCGCGCGAGCGCGTGCTCCTCCGATTCGATCAGGATCGCCGCAGCCCCCTGCGACATCACAAACCCAGAGCGGGCGCGGTCGAACGGCCGCGACGCGGTCTCGGGCGCGCCTTCGTAGCCTGCGGCTAGCGCACGCATGTTCGCGTTCGACGAGAGGTTGACGCCGTTCAGACAGTCCTCCATGCCGACGACGAGCACGGCGTCGGCATAGCCGTGGCGGATCCGCCTCAGCCCGTCCCCCAGCCCGACCGCGCCGCTCGCGCACGTTGCGGAGACGCCCTGGGCTGGCCCGCGGATCCCGTACCGCTGGCTGAGAAGCGCCGCCGCGGAGTCTGGGGCGCCGTGGATCGAGAGGGTGAGCGGCACCGCGCGCGGGCCGCGCTCGTCGAGCACCCGCGTCGCCGACTGCATCGCGTCGATGGGGCCGGATCCCGTCGCCGCGATCACGGCGACCCGCTCCGCGTCCCACGGCAGCGCGCCGGAGCGCCCACCGCCACCGCCAACGACCGAAGCAGCGTCGACCCCGGCCTGCGCGAGCGCCTCGTCGGCCGCCGCGATCGCCCAGTGCTGCACGGGGCTCAGCCGCTTCGCGAGGCTCCGGTCGAGCACGGTCGAGACGTCGAAGCCGCGCACCTGCCCGCCGATCCGCACGGCGAGGCCGTCAAACTCGGGGCCCTCAAGCAGTGTGATCGCGCTCCGCCCCTGGACAACCGCGTTCCAGAGCTCGGGCACTCCGATGCCGCTCGGGGTCACGGCGCCGAGCCCCGTAATGACGACGCGTCGCCCGTTCATAGTCGCTCCCCTTCGCCCGCTTCGATGAGTGCAACGGTCTCAGTACGACGGATCTTCCCGCCGACCGTGCGCGGCAGCGCGTCGACGCGGTACCACTGGCGCGGCACAAACTGCGGGGCGAGCCGCTCGCGGCCCCACGCTCGCAGCGCATCCTTCCCGGGAACTGGGGCGGGATCAGCACCGCCAGCGCCACCCACGGCCACACCCTCAACGACGAGCCCGACGACGCTCCCGAGCCGCGGGTGCGGCAGCGCGACCGCGCAGACTGCGCCAAGCCCGGGCATGCCCTCGAACGCCCGCTCGACCTCGGGGAGCGCGACCTTGTGTCCGCCCGTCACGACGATGTCGCCGGCCCGGCCGGCGAGCTGCAGCTTGCCGTCGATGATGCGCCCCTGGTCGTGCACGGTCGCCCATCCGTCGGATCCGCGCAGCACGGCGTCAGTCGTGCCCGCGAGGTAGCCGTCTGAGCAGGCTGCCGCGTCGATCCAGAGCGTGCCGAACTCGCCGTCGCGCACCCGCTCGCCAGCTTCCGAGCGGATCTCGAACCCGATCCCCTCGTACACCTCAATGAGCGTGCCGTCGCCGCCCCGGCTGTCGCCGATGAACCCGATCTCGGCGGCCCCGTAGTAACTAATGAGCCGTACCCCCGGCAGCACCGCGCCAAGCCCCTCGCGCAGCGACGCCGACAGGTTCGCTCCCCCGGTCACGACAAGTTCGAGCGACGCGAACCTCTGCGGGTCGCGGCGGGCGGCATCGCTGAGCGACTGCACGAGCGCGGGCACGGCGACGACGCGCGTGATCCGCTCCTCGTGCACGCGCCTCGCCATCGCGATCGCGTCGAACGCGTCGGCCATGTGCGCCGCTCCCCCGGTCGCGAGGCACTCGATGAGCGCGTAGAGGGTGAGGCTGTATGACACCGGGCCGGGCGCGAGCGTGTGCACGCCGGGCAGCGGTTCGAGGTACGCGCTCGACACCGCGACGTTCGCCCGGTATTGGTCGCGCGTCTTGAGAAACCCTTTCGGCGCGCTCGTCGTGCCCGAGGAGAACAGCAGCAGGAAGGGCTCGTCACCGTCGCGCACGGTCGGCGCGGCCGCGATCGGGGTGGCCCCGCGATCAGGATCCCGAACGCCCCGCTCCGCCGCACGAAACTCGGGAAGCGGGATGATCGTGCCGCCCCAGCCGCGCGCTCGAAGCGCCGGTGCGAGATCCTCCGCGTCGCTGATCACGAGCCCGATGCCCGTCGCGAGGATCACGTTCACGCGATGTTCGAGCGGCCAGCGCGGGTCGATCGTGGCCGAGACTGCCCGGTACCCGGCGAGGCCCGCGACGATGCGCGACGTGTGGAACGCCGACTCGATACTCACCGCGGTGATCGAGATGCCCCGCGTCTCGGGAGCTGGTACGGGCGGCGCGTCTTGCGCGCGGTGCAGGGCGTCGACGACGGCGAACACGCGGCGCGAATCCTCAACGAGTTCGGCGTAGCTGAGCCGGCCGTCTTCCCCAGTGATCGCGACCCGCTCGGGGTGCTGGCTCGCGACCTCAAGTATCGACTGCGTGATCGGCACCCGGGACCCCTCCCGCTCGAATTGCTGGACTCCGTCCAGTCTACGCTTCTGCCACGGCGGCCTCGAGCTGCTCGAAGAATGCGGCGGCTCCCCAGCAGCGCACCCCGATGCTGCTCCCGTCCCTCAGAACGATCTCGATGATCGAGGTCCCGAACGCACGGTGGAAACGCAGTTGGGGTCGCGCCTTGAGCGCAACCCCGTGATCGAACAGCGTTGGAGAGGCGCCCTGATGCATGAGCGGTGTAATCCACCGGTTCATGCGGTTGGCGTTGAACATGAGGTAACCGTTACCGAGGGTGACACGACCCCCAACCCAGAGCATCGACGAGTGATCGCGAGCAATGTCAGCGCCGCTCGGCTGCAGGGTCACGTTCGCGACTTTTACAATCGATGCGCTCATATCACTTCTTCCAACCTCTTCCACATGGAACATGCGTCGATCCAACGTATCCTAGGGCCATGGCTGGACATCGCATCTTTAAGCTCGCGTTCTCGGACCTCTACCCGAACTACACGCACAAAGCCGAGCGAAAGGGCCGCACCAGGGCTGAGGTCGACGAGATCATCTGCTGGCTCACCGGCTACTCGCAGGCGCAGCTCGACGAGCTCATCGAGCCAGGCAACCCTGTGAACCTTGAAGAGTTCTTCCGCGACGCCCCGAAGATGAACATCGCCCGCTCGCAGATCACGGGCACGATCTGCGGTGTGAAGCTCGCCGAGATCGAAGACCCTCTGATGCTCGAGATCCGCTACCTCGACAAGCTCATCGACGAACTCGCGAAGGGCAAGGCGATGGAGAAGATTCTCCGCACCCTGCCGACCCCAGCGTAACCGCCGACGACGGCGCTTGTCGGGCCGCAACCCGCGCGCCCTGCACCCTGCACCCTGCACCCTGCACCCTGCACCCTGCACCCTGCACCCTGCACCCCTCATTTTCGCGAAAGCACACCAATTTTGGGGCAATATGCGCGTCCATCGGAGAAAATGGCGTGGTTGCGCGGGGTGCGAAGCGGCACGGGGCAGCAGGGGCGGCATCGCCAACCTGCACGCCCGACGCAAGTGCCCGGCCGCTGGCCCCTAGTCGAAGGCGGGCCGCTGGCGGTTGCGCTTCACCTCTGAGCGCTTGCCCTTCGTCTGCAGACGGCGCTCTCGTGACCCGCGGGTGGGCTTCGTCTCGCGCCTCTTCGGCCCGTCGGGGGCGAGCGCGGCAGCGACGACCTCGCCGAGCTTTTCGCGGGCGGTCTCGCGGTTGCGCAGCTGCGAGCGCTGCTCAGACGACGCGACGGTGATCACGCCCGAGAGGAGCCTGTGCTGGAGCTTTTCAAGGAGGCGTTCGCGCTGCTCGTCGGTGAGGGCCTTCGATGAGGCCACGTCCCAGAAGAGTTCGACGCGGCTATCGGACGTGTTCACGTGCTGCCCGCCGGGCCCGGACGATCTCGAAAATCGCCATCCGAGCTCAGCAGCCGGGATGGTCAGCTTGCGCGAGACCTGGATATCCACGGAATAAGGATCGCACACCCGCTCCAACCAAGAACCGGCACCAGCTCACCTCCGCCGTAGGCGCGGCATCTCGAAGAACCATGGGAAGTGCAGCTTCTCGAGCGCCCAGCGCGCGAAGAGGGGAAGCACGACCCCGGCGACGGTGCCGACGATCATGAAGACGGCCGGCGACTCCACGCCGAGCCCGTCGAGCACGATACGCGCCCCGGCCCCGGCGAGGATGTGCGCGAGGTAAATCTCGAGGGTGCGGCTACCCACAACCGCCAGCGGCTTGGAGAGCACCGTGCGCGACAGCGCCGTACAGATGAGCATCATGCCCGAGGCGCACAAGAGCGCGGTGAAAATGCTGAGCGGCAGCAGCTCGACGGGCGACGGCGGGCGCCCCTCCGTTGGCGGCGACAGCGGCAGTCGCATGAGCGCTCCGCCAATTGCGACGCTCGCCAGGCCCACGCTCCACAAGAAGCCGCTCCCGAATCGGTCGAGCCACGCTGCGAGCTTCTTCGGGTCAGTGACGGTGCCCGCCATGTAGAAGGCGTAGAGCGCGAGGCCATGCAGGCCGACGTACGGGCTCGCAATGCCCCAGGTGACCACGGAGAGGATACCCGTCGCGACGAGGGTGATCACGGTTCGCCTTGTGCTCAGCCACGGCATAATGAGGGCCCCGAAGAACTCGGCGATCATCATCCACGGCATGAACCACAGCTGCCCCTCGACCTTCCACACCTGCAGCAGGTCGACCGGAGAGACGGTCGTGTTTGCCGCGTCGCCGACGAGCAGCTTCACCCCTGACTGCAGGAAGAACCAGAGTAGGTACAGGTAGCCCCACTGAACCACGCGCAGGCGAACGAAGCCCCAGAACCCGTGGCGCTCCCGCGATCGTCGCATGAAGAGCCCGGTGAGAAACGGGAAGAGCAGCATGCACCAGGTAGCGAAGAACCGATCCATCCACTGGTAGGCCTCTGAGCCGCCGTCGAGGATGCCCGCGCCGGCGAGGCCCCGGTTGACGTGGGTGAAAACCACCGCAATGATCGCGATGCCGCGCGCCGCGTCGATGGCGCCGAGCCGAGCCGCTGCGGGTTTGGCCTGCGGAGCCTCGGACGCCGGAGCCGTCGCAGCACCCGCACCAGAGGTATCATGCTCATATTTCACCACACTAGTATGCCACACTGCGAACGGGCCTCCACCCGGTAGTCTGGAACCATGAGCGACCTTCGAGATCCCGGTGACGCATGGGTGACGGCCGCAGATGGAAACCGCTACTGGGGCAAGTTCGGTGCGGCAGGCCTCCTCGCCTACGATCAGGCGCTCGACGCGATCCTCATGCAGCACCGCGTCTCCTGGAGCGACCACGGCAACACCTGGGGCATCCCCGGCGGCGCGATCAATCAGGGTGAAGCGATGATCGACGGCGCGATCCGCGAGGCGCAGGAGGAGGCCGGCGTTCCCGACAACGCCGTGACCCCGCGGTACACGCACGTGCTCGACCGGGGCGGCTGGTCGTACACGACCGTGGTCGCCGAGGTGAAGACGCCGTTCACCCCCGAGATCACCGACCCCGAGAGCCACGCGCTCGAGTGGGTGCCGGTCGACGAGGTCGAACTCAAAGAGCTGCACCCCGCGTTCGCGGCGACCTGGCAGCTGCTCAAGCCGATCGTGCGCCGCACCCCCACCATCATCGTCGACGCGGCGAACGTCGTCGGCACGGTGCCCGACGGCTGGTGGAAAGACCGCAAGGGGTCGACGGAGCGCCTCCGCGACCGCATCGAGGCGCTCGCCGTCTCGGGCGAGGGGGTGCGCGCAGCGTTCTTCGACATGCCCGCCGACCTGCACGGCGGGCTCGTCTTCCCCGACTGGGTCTTCATCACCGAGAGCACCGCGCGCGGCATCTCCACGACCGAGAACGTGCGCGTCGTCGACGCGACAACCTCGGGCGACGACGCGATCGTCGAGGAGGCGGCCGCGCTCGCGAGCCGGGGCGGCCTCGGCGTCGTCGTCACGAGCGACAATGAGCTACGGGTACGCTCATCGTCGGTAGGGGTCGAGACGACCCGCGAGTCGAAGCAGCTACTCGACCTGCTCGACCGGTCGGAGCGCTAGCCTCCGCACGATCCCGTACGCGATGAGGCCCTGGCCGAGCGTGTAGGCGAGCATCACCGCGCCGCTCGTCCAGTCGGGCGCCGGCTACTGCTCGACCAGGATGCCGTCGGAGTCGCACCACACGGTCGCGCCCGGCGTGAACGTCACGCCGCCGAAGGTCACGGGCACGTCGGTCTCGCCGCTGCCCGTCTTCGTCGACTTCGCGGGGTTCGACCCGAGGGCCTTCACACCGAGGGGCAGCGTGCCGATCGCGACGCGGTCACGGATCGCGCCGTTCACGATAATGCCTGCCCAGCCGTTGTCTGCACCGAGGCCCGCGATGATGTCACCGACGAGCGCAGTTTCAAGCGACCCCTCGCCGTCGATGACGAGCACGGCTCCGTCGCCGGGCGTCGACAGCACACTCTTCAGGCGGGCGTTGTCCTGGAAGCACTTCACCGTGCGCACGGTGCCGCTGAAGCTCGTCTCGCCGCCGCAATCCTGGAACTGGAGCGATACGGACTGGAGCTCTGCGCCCCGCTCGTCGTAGAGATCTGCGGTGCTGATGGTGTCCATCTTGATGGCCCTCATTCCTGTGTGTCTGCCGCCAACGCCCCCACGCTACCGCGCAAGGGACTTGACTCGCTACGGAAACGTGCTGTACACATGTACATGTACAGAAGTACAGGATGGCATCGAGTAGTACCAGGGGAAGCGACAATGACTGAGCCACTCGCTCCGGGCAAGCGCGACCCAGAGGGGCGCCGCCGCGCGATCCTGCGCGCCGCAACCGAGATCATCGTCACCCGCGGCGCCGCCGCCCTCACGCACCGCGCAGTCGCGAGCCACGCGGGCGTCTCCCTCGGCTCGACGACCCAATACTTCTCCTCGATCGAGGAGCTGCGCGAGGAGGCCCTGCGCGAACTCGCGCAGGAGGACGACGAGGCGCTCGCGGCGCTCGAGCCGCACCTCGCGACGCTCCAGACCGACCCGTCGGGCGCGGTCACCGAGTTGCTCAGCTACCTGCAGGACCCGCGTGCAGTGAACGCCGATATCGCGCTCTTCTCGAGCGCGACCGCCGACCCGAGCCTCCGCGATCTCGCCCTGCGGTGGACCGACAAGCTCATCGACATGCTCTCGGTGCACTTCGATCGGGATCGCGCGGAGGCGATCGCCGTATACATCGACGGCGCGACGATCCACGCAGGGCTCAGGCAGCAGCCGCTCTCCCGCGAGGCGCTCACGCTCGCGCTCACCGCCCTCGCGGGCTCACCCACTTCACCTCAACCCACCAGCACGACTGGCCACCCATCCGAAAAGTCTGAGTCATGACGAACGAACACCAGCCCACTCTGAACGCCCCGCACACCGACCCCGCGCAGGCCACCGCCGCGCCCATCAGCCGTGCCCGACGTTGGGGGGCGCTCGCGGTGCTCACCGCGAGCCTGCTCGTCATCACGATGGACATGACGATCTTGAACATCGCGCTCCCGAAGATGTCCGCCGAGCTCCACCCGACCGCGGCGCAGCAGCTGTGGATCATCGACGTCTACTCGCTCGTACTCGCCGGCCTGCTCGTGTCGTTCGCCGCGCTCGCAGACCGCTGGGGCCGCAAGCGCATGCTCATGCTCGGCTACACCCTGTTCGGGCTCGCCTCGCTGCTCGTCCTCATCGCGTCGAGCGCGGAGGCCGTCATCACGATTCGGGCCCTCCTCGGCATCGGCGGCGCCATGATCATGCCGACCACGCTCTCGCTCATCCGCGTCACATTCACGGACCCGCGCGAGCGCGCGACCGCGCTGAGCATCTGGGCCGCGGTCTCTGGCCTCGGCGCGGCCGTCGGCCCGCTCATCGGCGGCGTGCTCCTTGAGCACTTCTCGTGGCACGCGGCGTTCCTCGTGAACGTACCGCTCATGCTCGCGGGCGTGATCGCGGGCATACTCGTGCTCCCCGAGTCGAGGGTCAAGAACCCGGGCCGCTGGGACTTCCTCGCTGCGATCCTCTCGTTCGCTGGCATGACGCTCGTCATCTGGTCGATCAAGACGTTCGCGGCCGAATCGAGCTTCCTCGTGCCGAGCGCTCTCGTCACGTTCTCGGCTGGCGTCGCACTGCTCGCGTGGTTCATCGTGCGCTGCCTGCGCAGCGACGCACCCCTGCTTGAGCTCGCGCTATTCAAGAACCGCCCGTTCTCGGCCGGCATCATCGCGGCTCTCGGCTCGTCGTTCGCGATGGGTGCGGCCCTGCTGCTGCTCGCGCAGTGGATGCAGATCATCGACGGCGCGACCCCAATCGAGGCGGGCGTGAGGCTCATCCCCGTCGCGATAGCCGGTGCCATCGCCTCCCTCGCCGCTCCCCCGATCGCGCGCCTCATCGGCTCGCGCGCGGTGCTCGCGGGCGGCATCGCGCTCGCCGGCACCGGCATGCTCGCGATCGGGCTGCAGCCCGGCACGCTCACCTACACGACGGTGCTCATCGCGCTCACCCTCGTCGGGTTCGGCACGGGCTCGCTCGCGATCGGTTCGGCGATGATCATGCACGGCACTCCCGAGGACAAGGCGGGCAGTGCCGGCGCGATCGAGGAGACCTCGTACGAGCTCGGCGCGGTGCTCGGCGTCGCTCTCCTCGGCTCGATCGCCGCGATCCTGTACCGCTCTGGCCTCGCGGGCAACCCGCTCGTCGATGGACTCGGCCCGGAGGCCGCGAAGCAGGCGAACGACTCGCTCGGCGCCGCCGCGGCGATCGCCGAAGAGTTGAAGCTGCCCGACCTGCTCGCGACCGCGAGCGAGGCGTTCACGTCGTCCATGCAGACGACAGGGATCGTGGGCGGACTGACCATGCTCGCCATCGCCGTGACGGTGTTCTTCATCACGCCGAAGGGCACCGACGTCTCCGAGGCCTCGCACTAGTGACGAACCTCGCGTGCTCGGCCCTGCGCCGGGCGCTCGGGGTTCCACTAGGGGTCGATAGGTACCCCGGTACTATCGACCCCGGTACCGGGGCAGGACGCGCAGACGACCGGTCAACTCGTAGCCTAGAGATATCAAGGCAGCGTACGGCAGAAAGGATCGTCATAATGACCACCGACGCAAACACTCAACAGCTCACTGACGGAGTCGCACAGCCCGACGCCGTCGCCCAGGAACTGCCCGAGGTAGTACAGGTTGCGCCTGAGGCGTCTGAGGCCCCCGAGGCCCCTGTCGCAGCCCCGGCTTACACGGCGCCAGCGCAGACACAGGCTCCGGCACAGGCGCAGTACGCGGTCCCGCCGCAGGCACCCCAGGCTCCCCAGGGCCACTACGGCGTCCCGCCGCAGGCCCCGCAGTTCGCGGTACCCGCGAGCATGAACCCGGCCCCCGGGAAGAACGCGTACGGCTTCTCGGTCGCGAGCTTCGTGATCGGCATCGCATCGATCCTCAGCGCGTGGACCTTCGTCGCCCCCATCGTCGGTCTCGTGCTCGGCATCCTCGCGCTTCGCCGCAACACGACCGAGCGCACCCTCGCGCTCTGGGGCGTGTGGCTGAACGGCGCGATGCTCGCTTTTGCAGCGATCGGCCTCGTGCTCTTCATCGGGCTGGCCTCGTTCGGGGCCTTCGCGAGCGCGGCAAGCTACGGGTTCTAGCTCAGCGGCACCTCACGAACAGGGCGGGCCTTCCCACTACGGGAGGGCCCGCCCTTTCACGTTCCCGCTCCCGGCCGCGCGTAGCGCCAGGTGCCCTCTGGGCCGCGCCGCGGCAGCTCTTCCAGCCCGGCCTCGGTGAGCTCCGCGCGCACCCGGCGTGACAGGTCGGGCAGCGCAGCGCGTTTCCCGGCGAGCGGCTTCGCGATGCCGACAAGGAGCGACCGATCCCCTCGCCGAGAGCGCACCACTATCCGCGCCGCCTCCCCGCGCGGGCACCAGGTGAACGCCTCGATGTCACGAAAAACGTACGTGAAGGTATCGCCCCCGACCCCGATCCTCATCCGTTCCTTCGCAAATACGACGCTGTGGGCGCGGGAGCGTGCGCGGAAGGTTGCGCGCGCGAGCAGAAACACGGGCAGCACGAGGCCGAGGCCGAACGCGAGAAGCAGTACACGGGGCGACCACCTACTGACGACGGGTTCGGCTGCGACGAAGACGCAGATCGCGGCCCCGAACACCGCGACCGCGCACGCGGCTAACGCCGCCAGGTATGCGCGCCTCGACATCTCGACAGCGGTGAACTCCGCAGTGGCGCCGTCCGTGGTTCCCACCCAGACTGGCGCCGGGAGCTGCGCGCTGCGCCCACCGGGCCCGCCGGGGAGCGCCGCGGTCGCCCGCGCGAGCAGCGTGAGCCAGACGACACCGGAGAGCGTCAGCGTCGGCACCCAGAGCGCCCACACGAACGACACGGCAGGCTCGGGCAGCGCCTCACGAAGCCAACCCATCACGTCGCCGAGGCGCGGCACGAACAGCGCGCCGAACAGGGCGAGCGCCGCCGCGCCGCCGACGTGCGCCCACAGCCCCGCGCGCCGCGACGGGATGCGCGCGAGCTGCCGCATCACGATGAGGCCCGCAAAGAACCCCGCGACGAGCAAGCACACGAACGGGAAGAAGCCTGCCGCGTCGCCCGCCAGCACCCACGGCAGCGCCGCGCCGAAGCACGCGAGCGCCCAGAACACTGAGCTGCCAAGCAGCCGCCTCACGCGCGCGCCTCGGGTTCCCGCGGCGGGTACACCCAGGTCACCATCACGACCGAGATGATCATGAGCAAGAACCAGGCGATGAGCTTCTGCGGAGACACCGGCTCCCAGCCCGCCTCCTGGTGCGGATACAGCCAGGCGCCCGCCCACGTCGCGATGTTCTCGGCGAACCAGATGAACGTCGCGACGCCAAAGAAGACGAGCAGCAGCGGGGCGCGCAGCGTCACCCGATATACGCGGAAGTGCATCGTTGTGCGCCACCACACCACGATCACCGCGGCGAGCAGCACCAACCGCAGGTCGACGATGAAATGGTGCGAGAAGAAGTTCACGTAGATGAGCGCGGCGATCACCGTCGCCACGAGCCGCGACGGGTAGCGCGCAAACCTGAGATCGTGCAGCCGGTACACGCGCACCATGTACGAGCCGACGGCGGCGTACATGAACCCGCTGAAGAGCGGCACGGCGCCGATGCGCAGTATTCCCTCGCCCTCATACGCCCACGAGCCGACGTCGGTCTTGAAGAGCTCCATCACCGTGCCGGTGACGTGGAAGAGCAGGATCACCCACAATTCCCGGCCTGTCTCGAGCTTACAGACGAGCAGCAGAATTTGGATCACGACCGCCGCGATCGTCAGCGCATCATTCCTCGCGAGGATCGCGTCGTCGGGGTACCAGAGCCGCGCGGCGACGAGCACGATGAGCAGCAGCGCACCGAAGATGCACGCCCACGCCTGCTTGAGCAGGAAGACCGCGCACTCCACGAGCACTGCCCTGATGCCGCGCGCCGGGGCGCCCTCGAGCACCCGGTTCGCGGCGCGATCGATCGCGCGTTCAAGCCGGGTGAGCTCGCGCGGGGGCAGGCCGCCCGCGTCAGTCACGACCCACGCACCTGAGCGTCGCGCTGAGCGAACCGGCAAAGCGAGGGGCGCCAGCCAGGTCTGGGATCGACCCCGCTTCGGCCCCGGCGAGCGCTACTCGGGCGATGTCGTTGGCCTCGGCTGTCACGGCGAATTCGGTCGCCCCGTCAGGGAGCGCGGTCGTGCGGACGTCGGCGTCATCAGACACAAAGACGAGCACGGAATCGTCATCGAAGATCGCCACTTCGATACTGCCCGGGTTACCAGCGCTGACGGCCACCTGGGTGAAGGGCTCATTCGAGAACTCGAACCCGACGCCGCCCGAGGCCTCCCCCGGATAGCATCCGAGGTCGCCAGGCGAGACCGCGACGCGCTGCGCGTCACCGTCAACCTCAAACTCGATTGCGACCGTGTTCGGGTTCGCGCTCCCGCTCACCCCGCAGCCCCCGATGAGGGGCATGCCGAGCGCGGCAACCAGCAGCAGCGGGAGCCGGGCCCGGCTCCCGCGAGCCAGCATCGTTAGCGCCGCTCACGCCGTTCGCGGATGCGCATGTTCAGCACAATCGGGGTGCCCTCGAAGCCGTACGTCTCGCGAAGACGGCGCTGGATGAAGCGGCGGTAGCCCGGGTCAAGGAAGCCCGAGACGAACAGCACGAACGTCGGCGGGCGGTTCTGCACCTGCGTGCCGAACAGCACGCGGGGCTGCTTGCCACCGCGCAGCGGGTGCGGGTGCTCCTGCACGAGCTCGGCGAGGAACGCGTTGAACTTCGCCGTCGGGATACGGGTATCCCACGACTCGAGCGCCTGCTCAAGAGCGGGCACGAGCTTTTCGAGGTGGCGGCCGGTACGCGCCGAGATGTTCACGCGGGGCGCCCAGTCGACGTGCGCGAGATCTTGCTCGATCTCACGCTCAAGGTACTTGCGGCGCTCGTCGTCAAGCATGTCCCACTTGTTGAACGCGAGTACGAGCGCGCGGCCCGACTCGAGCACGAGGTCGATGATCCGCAGATCCTGATCCGAGATCTCCTGCGTCACGTCGATGAGCACGACGGCGACCTCAGCCTTTTCGAGCGCGGCCGAGGTACGCAGGGTCGCGTAGAAGTCGGCGCCCTTCTGCAGGTGCACGCGGCGGCGGATGCCGGCGGTGTCAACGAACGTCCAGACGCGGCCCGCGATCTCGACCTGCTCGTCGACGGGGTCGCGGGTGGTGCCCGCGAGCTCGTTCACGACGACGCGCTCTTCGCCGGCGGCCTTGTTCAGGAGGCTCGACTTGCCAACGTTCGGGCGCCCGAGCAGCGCGACGCGGCGGGGGCCTGCGAGCTTCGGCTGGGCGACAGCCGACACCTCGGGCAGCACCTTCATGACGTCGTCGAGCAGGTCAGCGACGCCGCGGCCGTGCGCGGCCGAGACGGGGCGGGGCTCGCCGAGGCCAAGCGACCACAGCTCAGACACTTCGCCGTCACGAATCGAGTCGTCGGCCTTGTTCGCGACGAGGAAGACGGGCTTCTTCGCACGACGCAGCAGCTGCACGACTCGCTCGTCGGTCGCGGTCGCGCCAACGCGCGAGTCGACCACGAAGAGCACAACGTCACAGAGTTCGATGGCAACCTCGGCCTGCAGAGCGACCGACTGGTCGATGCCGCGAGCGTCGGGCTCCCAACCGCCGGTGTCGACGAGCGAGAAGCGACGGTCGTTCCAGAGGCCCTGGTAGGTCACGCGGTCACGGGTGACGCCGGGGATATCCTCGACGACGGCCTCGCGGCGGCCAAGGATACGGTTCACGAGCGACGACTTGCCGACGTTCGGGCGGCCAACGATCGCGATGACCGGGAACGCCTCAAGGCTCGGCTCAGCGAACCCGACGTACTCGCCGTCGGCGGTGAGAATGTCGCGGTCGTCTTCCTCGAGTTCGAACGAGTCGAGCGACGAGCGCATCGCGCGGAGGCGCTCTTCGTCGGTGACGTTGCCGTCAAACTCTTCGCCGTCGAGGTCTGCGTCATCGAGGTCTACGTCGCTGCCGCCCGAGATAATCTCGCTCGGGTCGACCTGCGACAGGTCAAATTCTTGTTCTTCGCTCATCATCGTTCCTTCTCGTTCGATGGGCGGGCCCCGCGGGCCTCCTCAACGGTGTCGATCACAGCTTGGATCGACTGCCCAAAGTTCATGTCGCTCGTGTCAATGAGCGTGACCCCGGGGGCGGGGTTCAGAAAATCTACGACCGCGGCGTCCTTCGCATCGCGGGCCGTAATGTCAGCGAGCACCTGCTCGTGGGTTGCGCCGGGCAGCTCGCCCTGGCGCCTGGTCGCCCGCACCTCGGGTGACGCGGTCATCAAGATGCGCACGGGTGCGTCTGGTGCCACGACGGTCGTGATGTCGCGCCCCTCAATGACAACGCCGGGCAGGCCGGAGGCGGCGACGATCTCGCGGAACATCGCGTTCAGCCGTTCACGCACCTGCGGGTGCTTTGAGACGCGGCTCACCTGGCCCGAGATCTCGGGAGTGCGGATCACGGCAGAAACGTCGAACGCTTCGATGCCACCGGGAAGCGTCACCTGCACCCGCTGCTCACCCTGCAGGGTGATCGCATACGTCCAGCCGTCGAGCACTGCGGCCACGGCGTCTTCCGAGTCTAGATCGACAACGCCTTCGCGGCAGACCCACGCGAGCGCGCGGTATGCGGCGCCCGTGTCGAGGATGCCGAAGCCCAACTGCTCGGCAGCGGCCCGGGAGACGCTCGACTTGCCGCTGCCAGCGGGCCCGTCGATCGCGACGAGGATGGGCTCGGTTGCGAGAGGTGGTGTCCCCATTACAGTGTTCTCCATCCGCGCTCGGTGAGGTCAGCGACCGCCCGTTCGGCGGCTTCTGGCAGCACGGCGATCTCCGCAAAGCCAATCTGCGCGCCAGGCGAGTGCTCAAGGCGCAAGTCTTCCATGTTAATACCGAGTTCTCCGAGTTCGGTGAGCAGGCGGCCGAGCTCACCCGGCGTATCGTCGATAAGCACTGTGATCGTGATAAACCGCTCGGACGATCCGTGCTTGCCGGGGATGCGCCCGACGCCGCGACCACCAGCCGCGAGCAGGTCGGCGACGCTCCGCTTCGCGCCAGGCGCGTCGGCATCGCGAAGGGCCGCGGTGAACGCGGCAACATCGGCCGAGAACTCCTCGAGCAGCGCGACAACCGGCTCGCGGTTCGCGCCAAGTATCTGCACCCACAGTTCAGGATCGCTGGCCGCGATCCTCGTCGTGTCCCTGAGACCAGCGCCCGCGAGTGCGATCGCCTGCTCCTCCGCCGAGACGAGGCGCGCTGCGAGCAGGCTCGACACGACCTGCGGCAGGTGCGAGACGAGGCCGACCGAGCGGTCGTGCTCCTCCGGCGTCATCTCGGTGAGCACGCCGCCGAGATCGAGCGCGATCGCCTCGACGAGCGACAGCGCTTCTGCGGGGGTGTCACGGTCGCGGCAGATCACCCACGGCCGCGCGGTGAAAAGGTCGGCGCGCGCCATGATCGCGCCGCCGCGCTCGCGGCCCGCCATCGGGTGCGAGCCGACGTAGTTCTTCAGCGGGGCGCCGCGGCGCACGAGTTCGAGGTACGGGGCGAGCTTCACGCTCGCGACGTCGGTGACGACCGCGTCAGGGAACTCAGCGAGCGCCCGCTCCACTGCATCGGCGACGACGTCGGGCGGGGTCGCGACCACCACGACGGATGGTTCGGGGTCGCCGGCCTCCCGGATCCTGCCCGCGCCGTAGTCTGCGGCGAGCGCGACCGCGGTCGGCGACAGGTCTTCGAGCGTGACGTCGACGCCGCGTTCGCGGAGGCCGAGGCCGACGCTCGCGCCGAGCAGCCCAGCGCCGACGATGTGCACGGTGCCGCGGACGCGGGATTCAAGTTCATTCATCGCGGGTGGGGTCTCCGTTCGTGGCGCTGCGGGCGCGAAGCGTGCGCCAGGAGATGAAACTCCCTCGATTTTAGCGGTTTTTCGCGGAAAACCCTGCACCGGGCTCCTCGGCCGGCTGCCGCGCTACTCAGCGAGCATCCCCGTGACCCTGTAGGGAATGACCTGCCTGAGGAAGAGGCTCGTCGATGTGCGGGTGATGCCGGGGCAGAGCCTGATCTCCTCGCTCACCCGATACAGGTCTTCGGGATCACGGGCGACCACGCGCAGCAGCAGGTCGGTGTCGCCTGCGGGCGCGAAGCACTCGAGCACCTCGGGGATGCTCGCAAGGGCCCGGATCGCCTCCGTGATGAGGTGCTGGTCAAGCTCAACCTGCACCATCGCGGCGACCGGTCGCCCGAAGGCCGCCGGCTTCACACGGGCGCTGTGCGGCCGGAACACGTCAGCCGCCTGCATCTTGTCGATGCGCGCCTGCACGGTGCCGCGGGCGAGGCCGAGCTTGTGGGCGATCATCGCGACGGGCATGCGCGCATCGACGTCGAGCTGCTCAAGGATTCGACGATCCGTCGCATCGAGGGCATACACTTCGCTCACTTCGCGCTCCATTCTCGGCTCACTGCTATACAAATTGCGTACTGAAAGCTTAGCCGGTTGCGCGAATCTTGCACCCCTCGATTGAATACTTCTCGGGAGGCGGCACCATCCACCTCCGACACTTGCGGGTCTCCCCACCAGGAGGATCCGCACCGCAGCCGACCACCACCCCCGGCCGCTGCACACCGCACCTGATTGAGCGCAACTCCCTGCCATAGTGCACCCGCGACCGCCGTGGGTACGCCGCGTCGTCGCGGCGTAGGGGCGCGCCAATCAGAGCAGCATTTCGCACCGCGTCGAACGGGTTTGCGCGCCACCGGTGGCGTGGGGTTGAATACTCCTCGGGGTTCAGCCAACCAGCCGCTCCCCACACCGCTGCAAGCCACACCCGGCACCCGCAGTACGGCACGCAACCACCACCCCGGTTGCCAGTACGAAAGCACCACGTTGAGCACCACCCATGCCCTCGCGCACCCGAGTAGCGCGCCCGTTTCCCTCCGGCGCCCACGGCTTCGCGCGACCCTCACGATCGTCAGCCTCTTCGGGCTTCTCACCGCCGCGAACCTCCCGACTGCGCTGTACCCGCTCATTGGCGGCAAGCTCGACATAGACGCGTTCGGCGTCACCATCGCGTTCTCAAGCTACGTGCTCAGCCTGCTCGTCGGCCTCGTGCTGTTCCGCCCCCTCAGCGCCCGCGCGAACCGGCGAACCGTCATTGTCGCGGCGCTCCTCGCAACCTCGGCCGCGACTCTCGGGCTCGCGCTCGCGCCGACCCTCGCGTGGTTCTGCCTTGCACGCGCTGTCCAGGGCCTCGCGATCGCGGCTGCGACGGGTACGGGCTCGAGTGCGCTCCGTGTGCTGCTGCCCGGCCGCCCGACGCTCAGCGGCAGGCTCACTCTGCTCGCGACGTCTGGCGGGGTGGCGGCCGGGCCGATCCTTGGCGGCGTGCTGTCGCTCATCGGCTCCCCCACGCGCACCCCGTTCTTCGTGTGGGCGGGGCTGCTGCTCGCGCTCGTACCGCTCATCATGCTCATCGCCCCGCGCAACGAATGTCGCCCCGCAGTCATGGCGGCGGGTGCCACCCCGGCACCCCGCACCGTGACGACAGACACGGGCACAGTTGTCGCTGTTGCGAGCACCGCGCCCGCTATTCGCACGGCAGCCGTCGTCGGCTTCGTGAGCTTCGCGTTTCTTGGGTTCTGCCTGTCGCTCGCGCCCGAGCACTTCGCCGACCTCTTCGGCGCGACCTCGCGGCCGATGCTCGGGCTGCTCGCCTCGCTCGTGCTGCTCGCGTCGTCTGGGGCGCAGCTCTTCGCGGTGCGCGGAAGGTGGGCCGCGCCGATCGGGCTCACCGCGTTTGCCGTTGGAACCCTGCTGCTCGGCGCGGCCACGGCAGCGTCAAGCCCGGCGCTGACCGTCGCCGCGTGCCTCATCGCCGGGGCTGGGCAGGGCATCGCGTTCCAGCAGGTGTTTGGGGCGGCGGTCGCCTCTGTGCCGGTCGAGCGCCACGCGGCAACCGTGAACACGATCTACGCGGTCACCTACCTGGGCAGCACTCTGCCCGTGCTCGGGCTCGGCGTCGCGGCCTCAGCGTTCGGGCTCACTCCGGCCGTCTTGGCCTTCACGGGTGCGATCGCGCTGGCGTGCGCGGGGCTCGCGGTGGCGGCGTTCCGCGGCGCGCGCCACGTGTAGCCGCCGGGCGCTGCCGAGGCGCGCTCCGAGCCTCGCCCCGCGCCTCGCCCCGCGTGGCCGCCGACCAATGTACCCAGTTTCAACCGATGTGCCCGGAAAAAACGCGTCAAAACTGGGTGATTTGGTGCAAAGTGGGTGATTTGGCGGGCGGGCAGGGTCGGGCAACGCCGGGGCCGGCCTACGGGCCGGTGATCGCGGCGAGCGCCCGGCGTTCGTCGTCCGAGAGCATCGAGCTGAAACGGTCGGCGATGGCTCCACGCGCGATACGCCCGGCCTCGGCCGAGTCGCGTCGCTCAATCGCCTCGAACAGCCCGGAGTCGATGCGCGCCGAGTCAAGCCGCACAGCGCTCTGCCCCGAGCCCCGCTCAAGGTCACGCTGCACGAGCGCCCGGAGCGCGCCCGAGACCGCCTGCCCGCTGAGCTGCAGCACCTGATTGCCACTCGCCTCCCACACGGTGCGGTGGAACGCGAGGTCAGCGTCGGCGAACTCGGCGTCACTCGCCTGCGCCCCGCCTGTTCCGTTGCCACCCTCAGCGGCCTCGCGCATGCGGGTCACCGCCTGCCGCATCCGCTCAAGCTGTTCGTCGGTGTGCAGCACCGCCGCGAGTTCGGAGGCGGAGCCATCGAGCACGATACGGAACTGCACGAGCTCCGCGAGCCCAATCGACGCCGTGCCGAGCATCGCCCGGAAAGAACGCTCCAGCGTCTCGGGTGAGGGCGCGAGCACGACCGGGCCGCCGCGCGTGCCCGGTTTCGGCTCGATGAGCCCCATGCTCTGCAGCACGCGGAGCGCCTCGCGCACCGTCGGCCGGCTCACACCGAACTGCACCATGAGGTCGCGCTCGCTCGAGAGCTGCGTGCCGACCGGGATCTCGCCGGAGAGGATCGCCGACTCCACCTGCTCAACAATGCGCTGGTAGGTCAGCACCGGCACCGCCGGGGTGAAGCTGTGAGTGGGTGTCAACGGTGACTCTCCATCTGTGGAATGTGGCGGTCGCGCGCCCGGGAGTGACCCGCGCGGGGCGGGAGAGGTTACACGATCGGTATCGGGAAACTCTCTCAGATAGTAGCGCCCCACAAGTGGTCTTACCATGTATCCTAGTTTGAATCCTCGCGGCGCGAGGCGCGCGTCAGAGCCGACTCGCCCCAAGAGGTGACACCCCACCAGATCGCGCCAACAAGGGCCGCACACCCAATGGCCCGCCCCGAAACACCAACCGAAACCCCCGTTCAACTCCGCAAAACCCCAACTCACCATCGCCGGCGACGTAGCCGGCCCAAGTTGTGACAGGAAGCACTATGCGTCGTAAGACAACTCTCTCCATCGCCGCGGCGATCATCACGGCGGGCGCGCTCGCCCTCACCGGCTGCTCGGCAGGCTCAGCTGGCAGCGCCGGCGGCGACTCCGGCTCCACCGAGACCACCGCAACGATCGCCCTCACCGGCGCCCCCGTGAACCTCGACTTCACGACGACCGCGGGCTCCGCGATCCCGCAGGCACTCATGACCAACGTCTACGAGGGCCTTGTCGAGGTGAACCAGGAGGGCGAGATCGTGCCGCTCCTCGCCAAAGAGTGGAAGCTCTCAGACGACCGCAAGACCTACACCTTTACGCTGCAGGACGGCGCGACGTTCTCGAACGGCGACGCGTTCACCGCGAACGACGTGAAGTTCAGCTTCGAGCGCGTGAAGACCGACTGGACGACCACGCTCAAGGCGAAGATGGACGTCGTCGAGAGCGTCGAGGTCGTCTCTGACACCGAGGTCGCCGTGCACCTCTCGCGCCCGTCGAACGCCTGGCTGTTCGACATCGCGACCCCCGTCGGCGCGATCTTCTCGCCGAACGGCGTCGCGGACCTCGCGAACGCTCCCGTCGGCACCGGCCCGTACACGGTTGAGTCGTGGAAGCAGAACGAGTCGATCGAGCTCGCCACCCGCGACGACTACTGGGGCGACAAGCCCGGCGTCGAGGGCGTCACGCTGAAGTACTTCGCTGACGCGACGGCGACGACGAACGCGCTCCGCACCGGCGACGTCGACGCGATCGTGAACCTCCAGGCCCCCGAGCTCGTGAGCACCTTCGAGACCGACGACGCGTTCACCGTGACGAGCGGCACCTCGTCTGGCGAGATCTCGCTGTCATTCAACAACCGCACCGAGCCGTTCAACGACGTGCGCGTGCGCCAGGCCGTGCTGTACGCGCTCGACCGCCAGGCGATCATCGACACCGCGTGGAACGGCTACGGCTCGCTCGACGCGACCTTCGTCACCCCGAAGGAGCCCTACTACGTCGACCTCAACGACCAGTACGCGTTCGACCCCGAGAAGGCGAAGGCGCTGCTCAAGGAGGCCGGCAAGGAGAACCTGAAGGTCACCTACAAGGTGCCGACCCGCCCCTACGCGCAGGCAGTGTCTGAGATCGTCGTCTCGCAGCTCAAGGACGTCGGCATCGACGTCACCATCGAGTCATCCGAGTTCCCGGCAGTCTGGCTCGACGACGTCTTCACGAACCACAACTTCGAGATGACCACCGTGCTCGCGGTCGAAGCGCGCGACGTGCTCACCGTCTTCAACAACCCCGACTACTACATCGGGTACGACAACTCGAAGATCGCTCCGCTCGTCACCGCTGCCGATGAGGCCGACGAGGCCGGCTACATCTCGGGTATGCAGGACGTGCAGCGCCAGATCGTCGACGACGCCGCGAGCGGCGTGCTGTTCCTCTTCCCGAACATCGTCATCACGAAGGCGGGCCTCGACGGCGTTCCCGAGAACGCGATCGTCGAGTCGCTCGACCTCACCGGGCTCTCCTGGAAGTAGCCTGACACGGTGTGGTGGGTGCGCAAAGGCGTGCCCACCACACCGGTTCGCTCCACGCTCTCAACACCTAGGACCACGGCATGGCCATTCGGATTCTCATCAATCTCGCGCGCTTCGCGGCGACGTTCCTCGTCGCGACAGTCGTCGTGTTCCTGTTCATGCGGCTTATCCCCGGTGACCCCGCGCAGGTCGCGCTCGGCACGAACGCGAGCCCCGAGCTCGTGGCTCAGCTGCAGCACGAGTTCGGCACAGATCGGCCGCTCTTCATCCAGTACTTCGACTGGGTCGGGGGCCTCCTCACCGGCGACTTCGGCACCTCCTACATCACGAGGCAAGACATCAGCCCGCTCGTGTTTGACCGGCTGCAGGTGAGTCTCATCCTCGTCGTCACGGCGATGATCGTGGCACTCGCGATCGCGATCCCGCTCGGCACAATCGCTGCTGTGAAGCACCGCAATGCCTCCGGGATCCTGATCGGTGCCGGCAGCCAGCTCGGCGTCGCGATCCCTGGCTTCCTCGCGGGCATCCTGCTCGTGCTCGTGTTTGCGGTCGGCCTCGGCTGGTTCCCCTCGGGTGGCTGGACGCCGCCCGGTGAAAACTTCGGCGACTTCGCGCGCCGCCTCATTCTTCCCGTGCTCGCGCTCGCGTCGGTGCAGGGCGCGATCCTCACCCGCTACGTGCGCTCGGCAGTTCTCGAGATCATGAGCGAGGATTACCTCCGCACGGCCCGCTCGAAGGGCCTGAGCCCGACGGGCGCGCTGCTCAAGCACGGCATGCGCAACGCCGCGATCCCTGTCATCACCGTCACCGGCGTGCAGCTCGCGGCGCTCATCATCGGCGCCGTCGTCATCGAGCGCGTCTTCGTCATCCCTGGCCTCGGATCGATGCTCCTCGACGCGGTCGGAAACCGTGATTTGCTCACCGTGCAGTCGGTCGTGATGGTGCTCGTCGCGATCACGCTGATCCTGAATCTGCTCATCGACGTGCTCTACACGATCGTCGACCCGCGTATGCGAAAGGGGGCCTAGCCGTGAGCCAGACCTCGAAATCCACGCAGGGCCCGCGCACGAGCGCGATCTCGGCGCCCCGCGGGCCGCGGAAGCGCCGCGGCCTCTCTCCCACGCTCATCGTTGGCATGGTGCTCGTCGGCATCGTCGTCGTGACCGCGATCGTGTCGTTCTTCTGGACCCCGTTCGACCCAGTGCAGGTGAACGCGCCAGACCGGTTGCAGGGCCCGAGTGCCGAGCACTGGTTCGGCACCGACAAGTACGGCCGCGACCTGTTCTCGGGCATGCTCGTCGGCGCGCGCATCACCCTGTTCGTCGGCCTCGTCTCGGTCGGCATCGCGCTCCTCATCGGTACCCCGCTCGGCATCTGGGCGGGCATCCGCGGCGGCTGGGTCGAAGAACTCATCATGCGCTCCTCCGACATCGTGCTCGCGTTCCCCGCGCTGCTGCTCGCGATCATGTCGGCGGCGGTGTTCGGCGCCTCGACGCTCACGGCGATGGTCGCGATCGGCGTCTCGACAATCCCAGGTTTCGCGCGCGTCGCGCGCTCAGGCACCCTGCAGGTGATGAGCACCGAGTACGTGCTCGCCGCACGGGCGGCGAGCCAGTCGCGATTCAGGATCGCCGTGCGCCACGTCCTCCCCAACATCATCGGCATCGTGGTCGTACAGTGCTCGGTCGCGTTCGCGCTCGCCGTGCTCGCCGAGGCAGCGCTGAGCTTCCTCGGGCTCGGAACCCCGCCGCCCACCCCGTCGTGGGGCCGCATGCTGCAGGAGTCACAGCAGTTCCTCGGCACCCACCCGCTGCTCGCGATCTTCCCCGGCGCAGCGATCGCGCTCGCGGTGATGGGCTTCAACCTCCTCGGCGACGGTCTCCGTGACCGCTTCGACCCCAAGCTGAACGGGAGCCGCAGCTGATGGCAACGAACCTGACATCGGGAACCGACACGCTGCTCGCGGTCGACCACCTGAACGTGCGCACCGCGCACCGCACCCTCGTGCACGACTTCTCGCTGCACATGCAGCAGGGCGAGCGGATCGGCCTCATCGGCGAATCCGGCTCGGGCAAGTCGATGACCACGACCGCACTCCTCGGCCTGCTGCCGAACGGCGTGACAGCCGACGGCTCGGTGACGCTGCGCGGCGCCGCTCAGCAGGACGGCCGCGACGGCAACCTGCTTGAGGCGTCTGAGCGCGAGCTCATGAAGATCCGCGGCCGCGACATGGCGATGGTGTTCCAGGAGCCGCTCACGGCGCTCAACCCGCTCATGCGCGCCGGCGACCAGGTCGCCGAGATCATGACGCAGCACGGGCTCGTGAAGGGCAAGGCCGAGGCGAAACAGCGCGCGATCGAGATGCTCGACGCGGTGAAGCTCCCCGACCCCGCGCAGGCGGCACGCGCCTACCCGCACCAGCTGTCAGGCGGGCAGCGCCAGCGCGTGATGCTCGCGATGGCGCTCGCGAACGACCCGGCGTTGCTGCTCTGCGACGAGCCGACGACGGCTCTCGACGTGACCGTGCAGCGGCAGGTGCTCGACCTCATTCTTGAGCTCGTGAAGCAGCGCGGCACCGGTCTCCTCTTCATCACGCATGACCTTGCCGTTGTCGCGAACATGTGCACGCGCGTGCTCGTGATGAACGACGGCAGGATCGTCGAGGAGGGCCCAACCGACGAGATCTTCACGCGCCCCCAGCACCCGTACACGCGGGGGCTCCTCGCGGCCTCCGACCTCGAGGCGACTGACGCCGACGGGCGCCTGTTCACCGTCGCGAGCGCGCGCGACTACGTGCCGCCGACCGTGGATCCCGCGGCCGACCGCGAGGTTGAGGCGCACGCGGCCGCGGCCGCGAGGGAGCACGTCGCCCAGCGCGCCGCTGTGGACCCTGGCGCAGAGCCCGTCATGCGCGTCACCGACCTCGTGCGCACCTACACGCGCGGCAAGACGAGCCTGTTCAAGCCCGCGGCGGAGGTACACGCGCTCAAGGGGATCTCGTTCGAGGTGCCGCGCGGCGGTCGCCTCGGCGTCGTCGGCGAATCAGGATCGGGGAAGTCGACGCTGCTCCGCATCCTCGCGGGCCTCGACCAGCCGACCTCCGGTTCGGCGGTTGTTGTCGGCAACGAGGTCGCGGGCGCGAAGGAGGCGCAGCTTCGGGAGCTCCGCCAGCAGCTGCAGATCGTGTTCCAAGACCCGATGGGCTCGCTCGACCCGCGCATGAGCGTCGAGCAGATCATCTCGGAGCCGCTGCTCGTTCGCGGTAGGAACGAGACCGCGGCCGAGCGCTCGCGCATGGTCGCCGAGATGCTCGAGGCCGTCGGCCTCCCCGCGTCGGCCGCCGAGCGCTACCCGCACGAGTTCTCGGGCGGCCAGCGACAGCGCATCTCGATCGCGCGCGCCCTCATCTGCCGGCCCGCGGTCGTCGTCGCCGACGAGCCCGTGAGCGCACTCGACGTGTCGGTGCGGGCGCAGGTGCTCAACCTGCTCGCAGACCTCGTCGACGAGTACGGGCTCACCCTCGTGTTCGTGTCGCACGACCTGAACGTGGTGCGACACCTCTGCGACTCGGTCATCGTCATGCAGTCCGGCGAGATCGTCGAGGCCGGCGAGACCGAGACGGTCTACCGCGACCCCCAGCACCCGTACACGAAGCGGCTCATCGACTCGTCACTCACGCTCAGGCAGGAGCTGCTCTCGGGGAGCGCGTAGCCGCCCTCCCCGACGTTCTGTTTCAACCTCCTTCCTGATTCCACTGTTCCACCCGTTTCACCCCGCGCGAAAGGCACCGATGTCTCACTCCACAACCGAATACGCCTTCCTCGACGCGGGAACGCTCTCCGAGCGCTACGCCGCGGGAACGCTCACCCCGACCGAGGTCGCTGAGCACGTGCTCGCCCGCGTGGCCGAGCGCGAGCCAGAGCTGAACGCGCTCTACCTGCACGAGCCCGACGAGGTGCGCGCCGACGCGGCCGCGTCGACCGCCCGCTGGGCCGCGGGTGAACAGCTCAGCCCCTTCGACGGCGTGCCGGGCACGGTGAAGGAAAACGTCGCGCGCGCTGGGCGCCCGAAGCCGTCTGGCACCGCGATCCCGAACCCGCCGATCGCGGCCGCGAACGCGCCCACGACCGACAGGCTGCTCGAGGCCGGCGTCGTCATCGTCGGCTCGACGACGATGCCTGACTGGGGAATGCTCTCCTCCGGCGTCTCCAGCCTGCACGGCATCACGCGCGGTGGGCTCAACCCGGCCCACACCTCGGGCGGCTCAAGCGCCGGTGCGGGTGCGGCGGCCGCTGCGGGCTACGGCCCGCTCCACATCGGTACCGACATCGGCGGTTCGATCCGCCTGCCGGGCACCTGGCAGGGGCTCACCGCACTCAAGCCGAGCGAGGGGCTCATCCCCCTCGACGTGCCCTACACGGGCCGCGCGGCAGGGCCACTCACGCGCACCGCAGCCGACTCGATCAGGCTCATGTCGATCGTCGCGAAGCCCGACGCGCGCGACTACCTCACCCGCGAGTACCGCGAGATGGACTGGTCGCTCACACCACTCGCGCCCGCGGGCCTCCGGGTCGCTATTCAGCTCGATGCGGGCTCGGGCCTCGACGTCGAGCCCGAAACGCTCGCGATCATCGAGCGGGCGGCGTCGCTCTTCGCAGACGCGGGCGCGACCGTCGAGCCGCTCGCCCCGTTCGTAGGCGCCGAGGTGCTCGACGGGCTCGTGAACTTCTGGCGCTCGCGCTCGTACGCCGACCTCGAGCTTCTGAGCGAGGCCGAGCGCGCGGCCGTGCTGCCCTTCATCGTCGACTGGTGCTCGGCCGGCAAGGATTTCACTGCGGCGGAGACGGTGCGGGGCCGCAACTGCTCAGACGAGATGGCGCGGCTCACGCGCCTCGCGACCGCGCCCTACGACCTCGTGCTCTCGCCGGTGACCCCGGTCGCCGCGTTCCCCGCTGAGGATCCCATGCCCATCACCGACCCGCTCGCCACGATGGGCCATATCTCGTTCACCGTGCCGTACAACATGTCGGGCCAGCCCGCCGTGTCGATCGGCGCCGGCATTCAGGCTGACGGGCGCACGGTCGGCCTGCAGATCGCCGGCCCCATCGGCTCAGACGACCGCCTCATGCGGGTCGCCCACTGGTTCGAGACCGTGCGCGGCGCGGGCGCCGAGGTCGACTGGAACGCGATTCCGTAGGGCGCGCCGCGCCGCGCCATGCGCGCTGTGAGGGGCCACGGTTGGTAGGCACACCGGCCGAGGCCCCTCGCTGCTCCCGTCGCAGCACTGCGACACCTTCCGCAGTTCCAGACCCAAAATAGTGACCTTTTTGCCGCATTCTCAATTTGTCACAACCGATTCCGTTGATATATTCTTGAAATACGTTGCAATCCGCAATTCAGAGGTGCGGTCACGCCAAGACCCCTCTGCAACGAATCTTTCGCTTCTGGAGTGATACCCGTGACCGGCCAAGGCCACCACGATCTGTCGATAGCGCCCGCTACCGCAACCCTGTCCATCCCCACCACCGGCACCGTTCAGGTCGCCGGGGTGCCCTCCCTTCCCGCCGCCGCGTCGCCCGACGCGGAGCCGCGCGCGGCGATGCACCCGATCCTTCGCCGCGTGATCTTTGTCGGCGGCTACGAGATCCTCAGCGTCGTCTTCACCGTGTTCGTGCTCGGCGGCCTGCTTGGCCACGCCGGCGGGCAGGCGACCCTCACCGCGATCCTGCTGTCGACGACGGCGACGATCTGGAATTACGTCTGGAACACGCTCTTCGAGCGCGCCGAGCGCCGCTTCGGCTGGACCGGCCGCGGGGTGCTTGTGCGCCTCGGCCATGCCTTCGGGTACGAGGGTGGCGTGCTCATCTTCACGATCCCGCTCGTCGCGTTCATGCTCAAGGTGAGCCTCATCGAGGCGTTCATGATCGAGGCGAGCCTGCTCGTGTTCTTCCTCGTGTTCACCTACGTGTACTCGTGGGCGTTCGACAAGCTCGTCGGCCTGCCGGAGTCCGCGAAGTAGTTCGCTACGCCCGCGCCTCCCCGCACGCAACGCACCCCCTTCCCTGTACCGGGAAGGGGGTGCGTTGTTGGGAGGGCCGATTCGGCCACTCCCTGGGGGAACCGGGGCCGAACTTGGGGAAAGTTGGGGAAGGCCGCCGGAGCTGGTGGGCGGGCTCGCGCGTGCGCTAGGAAGCCGGCGGGGTGAAGCGGCCGTCGATCGCGGTCCAACCGCCGTCGACCATGAGCATCGAGCCCGTCACGAACGACGAGGCGTCGCTCGCGAGGTACACGACGGCGCCCGCGAGCTCCTCGGGGCGCGACCAGCGGCCGAAGGCACTCTTCTTCGCGTAGGCGTCGTACCACTCGGGGTTCGCCTTGATCTGCGCGGTCAGCGGGGTTTCGACGACGCCCGGCGCGACAACGTTCACGCGCACACCCTGCGGGCCGAACTCGGCAGCGGCGGTCTTCGCGAGCTGCACGAGGCCGGCCTTGGTCGCGGCGTAGACGCCCTGGCCGGGCTCAACGACCTGCGCACGGATCGAAGCGAAGCCGATGATCGATCCGCCGCCGTTCGCCGCGAACCGCTTGCCGAAGTGGCGGATGAGCTGGAACGACGAGCGCATGTTCAGGTTCACGACGCGGTCGAACTCGTCAAGCGTGTAATCTTCCATGCGCTTGCGCACGTTCGTCGCCGCCGTGAACACGAGGGCGTTGGCCGTGCCGAAGCGCTCCGCCGCTGCCTCAACCTCGGCGTCGTCGAGCACGTTGAGCTGGAACGCCTCGGCCGATCCGCCGGCCTCGGCGATGAGCTGCACGGTCTCGTCAGCGCCCTCAATCTTGAGGTCTGCGACGACGACGTGCGCGCCGTGCGCGGCGAGCGCCTGCGCAGACTCGCGGCCGATGCCGCTGCCGCCGCCAATCACAACGACGGTGCGCGCATCGAGGCGGAACAGCTTGGAGTAGTCAACGGCGGTCATGTTTTGGTCCTTTGAGTCTGGGAAACGTGGTGAGTGGGGCGGCCCGTTACGAGCGCGCCCTCGGGCGAATCATCGCCATGCGGGTGACCGTGTACTCCTCAATCGCGTAGCGCGGGCCCTCGCGGCCGATGCCGGAGTCCTTCACGCCGCCGTAGGGCATGATGTCGGAGCGGAAGCCGGGGATCTCGTTCACGACGACGCCGCCGACCTCGAGCCGCTCGATCGCGGCGAAGGCCGACTCGAGCGACGCCGTGTAGACGGCGGCCTGAAGCCCGTAGCGCGAGTCATTCACGAGGTCGATCGCGTCGTCCACCGAGTCCACCGTGGTGAGGCAGACGACCGGGCCGAAGATTTCCTCGCACCAGGCATCGACCTCGCGGGGTACATCGCCGAGCACGATCGGGGGCACGGCCGCGCCGGTCACGGGGACCGTGCCGGGTGTGAGGAGCGTGGCGCCCGCGGCGAGGGCGCGATCCACCATCGCGCGGATGCGCTCCCCCGACGCCTCGTTAATGACGGGCGCGACGTTCGTCGCGATGTCGCGCGGATCACCGACGACGATCTCGCCCATGCGCTCAATGAGGCGGGCGGTGAACCGCTCAGCGATCGGGCGTTCAAGCACGACGCGCTGCACCGAGATGCACGCCTGCCCGTTCGCGTAGAACCCACCACGGAACACCGCATCGACGGCGGCCTCGATATCGGCGTCGGCCGCGACGATGAAGCCCGTGTTCGAACCGAGCTCGAGCAGCGCCTTGCGCGGCGCAGCCTGCTTCGCGATGAGATGCCCAATTTTCGCCGATCCGGTGAAGGAAACGACGGCCGCGCGCGGATCCTGCACGAGCGTCTCGCCGACCTCCGGGCCGCCGTTCACGAGCTGGACGGCGGCGCCGGTCACCCCGTGCTCCGCGAGCACGTCGCGCGTGATCGCGAGCAGCTCGAGCGTGGCGAGCGGGGTGTTCGGCGCGGGCTTCACGATGACCGGGCAGCCCGCGGCGATCGCGGGCGCGAGCTTGTGGGTCGCGAGCAGCAGGGGGTAGTTGAAGCCGGCGATCGCGACAATCACGCCCGCGGGCTTGCGCGTGTAGTAGCCGATCATGCCGCGGCCGAGCTCTTGTACGTCGAGCGGCACGGTCTCGCCGGTGACGTGTGAAACCTCCTCGATCGTGGCCTGCAGCGTGACAATCGTGCGGTTCACCTCGACGCGGCAGTCGGCGCGGGGCTTGCCCGTTTCGAGCCCGAGGAGGTCTTCGAAGCGCTCGGCGTCGGCGCGGAGGCGGTCGTGGATACCCTGCAGGATCGCCTTACGCTCGGCGGTCGTGAGCGCCGCGACCTCGGGGCGGGCGGCCTCAGCGGCGTCGAGCGCGTCGCGGGAGTCGGCGGCCGAGCTTACCGGCGCGTGTGCGAACACGGAGCCGTCGAACGGGAAGACGATGTCAGACGTCGCGGCGAGGCCGCGCCAGCCCGTGCCGATGGGCAGGGCACCCGCGGGGGCGCGGAGTTCGGGGGTGCCGAGCTCGGGAGCAGTCGATGCGGCGGATGTGGCGGTCATTGCTGGATCCTTGCTGTCGTGCGGGGTGCGGGAGTGCGGTGGGGATCGTCGGCCGGCCGCACCGCGGCTACCTGGGCGCGGCAGCGGGCCTTCAAACGAGTGGTCTTACCAGTTAATATAGTTGAACAGTTGGCCCGCGACAACGCCGCGCGCCCTTCGGCCCCGAAAGGATCCCAATGACGCGCTCCCACTCCATCGCCATCCTCCCAGGCGACGGCATCGGCCCCGAAGTCGTCTCGTGTGCCCTCGATGTCCTCGATGCAGCCGAAACCCGCTACGGTTTCACCACCACCCGCCGCGAATACGCCGCGGGCGCCAACCACTACCTCGAGACCGGCGAACTCTTCGCCGAGGTACAGGAGCAGCTGCGCGGCGCCGACGCGATCCTCTTCGGCTCCATGGGTGACCCCCGCGTCACCCCCGGCATCCTCGAGCGCGGCTTCATCCTCGAAATGCGCCAACGCTTCCAGCAGGCCGCAAACGTGCGCCCCGTCCGCCTCTACCCCGGCGTCCCCACCCCCATCGCGGGCCTCACCCCCGAGCGCTGCGAACTCGTCATCGTGCGCGAGAACACCGAGGGCGCATACGTCGGCCAGGGTTCAACTGTCCACGCCGGCACCCCGAACGCGGTCGCCATGCAGGAGTCGCTGAACACCCGCGCCGGCATCGAACGCGTCGTTGACTTCTCGTTCCGCCTCGCGCTCGGCCGCCGCAAGAAGCTCACCCTCTGCCACAAGACGAACATCCTCGTCGCTGCGGGCCAGCTCTGGCAGGAGGTCGTTGCTGACGTGGCGAAGCGCTACCCGGAGGTCGAAACCGACTACGTGCACGTCGACGCGATGTGCTTCCACCTCCCCCTTACGCCGGAGCGCTTTGACGTGGTCGTCACCGACAATCTCTTCGGCGACATCATCACCGACCTCGGCGCTGTCATCCAGGGTGGCCTTGGCGTCGCAACGAGCGCGAACCTCAACCTCGATGGCTCAGCTCCGAGCATGTTCGAAGCGATTCACGGCTCGGCCCCCGACATCGCGGGCAAGGGCTGGGCAAACCCCTCGGGCGCGATCCTCTCCCTCGCACTCATGCTCGGCCACCTCGGTGAGGGCGAGGCCGCCCAGGCCATCGAGGCAGCAACCGTTGAAGTCCTCGGCAGCCTCCCCGCCCTCGCGGGCGCAGACATGGGCGCCACAACCGCCGAGCTCGGGGCACGTATCGCCGACATCGTGCGCTCTGGCCGCGCGAACACGGACCTCGTGCCAGACTCCCTGCTCGCTACCCTCGCGAACCTCCCCGCCAGCCGGTAGCCGGGGGTTGCGGGCGGGGGTTGCGGGGCTGAGCTGAGCGCCGCCACCCCACCCGAGCACATCATCTTCGTGAGCGCACACCGTAATCACCCGTATTTAGGTGTGCGCTCCAGAAAAAGATGTACTGAGGGCCGAATGTCCGGTTTCGGGCTCGCAACCTGACCAAGCCTAGGCGCCCTGTGACTCCGCGATTTCCTGCAAAAACGCCTGCGCCGCGGCGGTCGGGTCAGCGCCACGCCACAGCGCCGTGAGCGGCCGGGTGATCTCGATCCCAGCGACTGCAACACGTGCCAGCCGGCCACCCCGAATGTCGTCACGCACTGCGAGCACGCTGAGAGCGCCGGGCGCCACGCCTGCCATCACGGCGCTGCGCGCGCCGAGGGTCGTCTCGTGTACCGCGGCAGGCTCGACTTCAAGTGGGTGGCCCGCTGCGGCGAGCGCACGCTCGAATGCCAATCGGGTGCCACTTCCCTGCTCCCGGTGTACCATCGGGGTCGCGGCGAGCTCGGCCGGGCTGACCAAACGCCCGGCCCACGGGTGGCTCGCAGCGACGACTACCTCGATACGGTCACTGCCAACAATCGAGGCAGTGAGGTCCGCGGGAATCTCGGGGGTCTCCACAAACCCAAGATCAACGTCGCCCGAGCGAAGCGCAGCGATCACGGCGGAACTGTTTGCAGCCGTGAGGGTCGCCGTCGCCCCGCTCGGCCCCTGCAGTCCGCGCCACCGCGCGATCCACCCCGGTAGGAGGTGCTCGGCAATCGTGAGGCTCGCCGCGATACGCAGGCTGTTTCCGCGCCCCTCCCGTAGGGCTGTAACCGCTGCCCCGAACCCGTTCGCCGCGTCGAGCACCGGACGCGCCCACCCGACCACGAGTTCTCCGGCTTCGGTGAGCCGAGACCCCCGCGCCGAACGCACGAGCAGCGGCACGCCGAGTTCCTGCTCAAGCGAGCGCACGCGCAGCGAGGCCGCCTGCTGGCTCAACCCGAGTATGGAGCTCGCCGCAGAAATACTGCCGGTCTCGGCGATGAGGGCGAGCGCGCGCAACGCGCCGATGTCTGGTTCACGTTCCATGCTGCCCCCTGTCTAGTCACAAGGATAGCTTGTGGGCCTCGCGGCAATTGCACCTACCGCGGCTCTGCACGAAGGAGGAGCATGAGAGGTGTGAATGACCAAGCCTCGCCCCCGGAATCATCGGTAGCCCCCGCCACGAGAACGGCAACGCACAGCGCCCCCGATAAAGGGCGAGGCGCACCCGGCGGCCCGCGGCTCGCGGTATGGACGCGAAGGATCGCGCCCGGGCTCCTCATCTGCCTCGCCGCCGCAGGCGCTTCCTACGCCGTTGGGGTTGCACTCCCCGGGGTCAGCCCCATGATCATCGCTATCGTGCTCGGCATTGTGGCTGCGAACACCGGGATCCTGCCCCGGGCGGCCGCACCCGGGATCGACTTCTCGGCAAAGAAACTGCTCCGCGCAGGGATCGTGTTTCTCGGCCTCCAGCTCGTGCTCGGCGACATCGTCGCGCTCGGTGCACCGATGCTCGCCGTGATCGTCTGCGTCGTCGCGGGCGGCCTGTTTGGCACCGTTGCGCTCGGCAAACTCATGAAGGTTCCCACACAGCTCACGCTGCTCATCGCGTGCGGGTTCTCGATCTGTGGTGCCGCGGCCGTGGCCGGCGCCGCCGGAGTGACAGACCCCGACGACGAGCACGAGCAGGCAACCGTCACGGCGGTTGCGCTCGTCGTGATCTTCGGAACGATCATGATCCCGCTCGTGCCGTTCCTCGGTCCACTCATTGGGCTCACGAACGACCAGACAGGCATGTGGGCGGGCGCGTCAATCCACGAGATCGCGCAGGTTGTCGCAGTGGGCGGGATCTTGGGCGGGAGCGCGCTCACCCTCGCGGTGGTCGTGAAGCTCGCCCGCGTGCTGCTGCTTGCGCCGATCATGGCGGTGTTGAGCGTGCGCATTCGGCGGGCAGCGGGCGCTGCGGCCACGGGGTCTGCCGCCGGAGGCCAGACCGGAAGCCAGCCCAAGCTGCCTCCCATCGTGCCCCCGTTCATCATCGGGTTCCTCGCGATGGTGCTGCTGCGCTCGTTCGTGCCGCTTCCCGAGGGCGCGCTCATCGCAGGCCAGCTCCTGCAGACCGTACTGCTGTCTGCGGCGATGTTTGGCCTCGGCTGCGGCGTGAAGGTGAAGAGCCTCTTGAAGGTCGGGTTCAGGCCCTTCGCACTCGCGGCGCTCGCGACCGTGCTCGTTGCGACGATCGCCTACGTGGGCGTGCTGCTCGTCGGATAGTGGCCCGGCTGGCAGCACGCCGGCCCGGCGCTAGCGCCCTGCGCGTCCTCGCCCTCCTCGGGCACCGCCGGAAGAGCTGCCACCACGAGGGCCTCCGCCGCGCGCACCGCCCGAGCGTCCCCCGGATCCGCCGCGCGAGCCGCCCCCGGAGCCGCCGCGCCGGTCACCACGCGAATCGTCCCATGGGTTGTCGACCCAGCCCCGTTCCATGGGGCGGCCTCGGCCATCGCCCGAACGCCCACGCTGGTCGCCGCGCCGGTCGCTGCCGGAGGCGCCGCGAGGTGCGCCCCCGCGATCCTCATCCGTCTGCCCGCGACCGGCGTTCGGGTTACCGCGCGCGGCGATCCCGCGCATGCCCTTCGCGCCCTTGCCATCGCCCGGTCGCCCGGCAGTGATCGGCCGGTTCTTGCCCCGGGCGTTCGCGTTCTTGTTCTTTCCGTCGGCGCCGCGCCCGCCGCTGCGGCTCGAGCCGCGCGCAACGGTCGGCTCCGCCCCGGAGCCACTGTCACCGCCCGAGGAGAGCAGCGCGCCGCGCTCGGCAGCAGACAGTTCGCGGAGCTCGCCAGCGCGCAGCGTGCCGAGGTTCAGGGGGCCGAGCTGGCGCCGCACGAGCTCTTCAACCGGGTGCCCGAGCTCGGCGAGGAAGCGGCGCACGATGCGGTTCTTGCCCGAGTGGATCGTGAGTTCCACGAGCGAGTGCGTCTTCGTTGAGCCGTTCGGCAGGAGCTTCGCGCGGTCGGCGCGCATCGGCCCGTCTTTGAGCTCCACCCCGTCGAGCATCTGCTGGATGACCGCGGCGGTGACCCTGCCTCGCACCTTCGCAATGTACGTCTTCTCGACGCCGAAGCTCGGGTGGGCGAGCTTGTGGGCTAGCTCTCCGTCGTTCGTGAGGATGAGCAGGCCGCTCGTATCGGTGTCGAGCCGGCCGACGTTGTACAGGCGATCCTCCACCTGGCTCGTGAACTCGCGCAGATCGGGGCGGCCATGCTCGTCACTCATCGTCGAGACGACGCCGACGGGCTTGTTCAGCACGAAGTAGCGCTTCGACGAGTCGAGTTGCACGACGACACCGTCGACGCGCACCTCGTCGGTCTCGGGGTTGACGCGCGAGCCGAGCTCGCGCTGCTCCTCCCCGTTCACGGTGACCCGGCCGCTCGTGATGAGCGTCTCGCAGGCACGGCGCGAAGCGACGCCCGCGTTCGCGAGCGCCTTCTGCAGGCGCACCGTGCCCTCCTCGCCAGCGCGGTCGACCTCGTTCGCGGAGGGGGCCACTGGGCGGTCCCAGCCCCATTCGGCCATGTCGATCTCGACGGCCTTGCCGTCGACGATGAACTCGCCGCCGACGTCGCTGCTGCCTCCCATGTCGCCGTCGCTGCCTTCGTCCCTAGAGCGATTCATGCTCAAATCCTTCCGATCCATCGTCGAGTAGCGGCGCCACCGACGGAAGTTCACTGATGTCACCGATGCCCAGGTGCGCGAGCAGCTGCTCGCTCGTTCCGTAGAGGATCGCGCCCGTCTCAGCATCATGCGCGACCTCCTCGACGAGGCCACGGGCAAGGAGTGTCCGCACGACGGAGTCAACGTTCACCGCGCGGATCGACGCGATCGCGCCACGAGACACGGGCTGGCGGTACGCGATGACGGCGAGCGTCTCGAGCGCCGCCTGCGACAGTTTCGCCGGGGTCTGCTGCTGCACGAAGTCTTCGACGACGGGGTCGAGGCTCTCGCGCACGTAGAATCGGTAGCCGCCGGCGACCTCGCGCAGCTCGAAGCCGCGGGGCGGCCGGGACCCGTCGTCGGTCGCGCTCGGGCCTGCCCCGTCGTAGTCGGCGACGAGCGCGGCGAGCGCCTTCCGCACCTCGCGTACGGGCACGTCGCAGGCGGTCGCGAGCGTCATCGCCGAGAGCGGCTCGTCGGCGACGATGAGCAGCGCCTCGAGCTGTTGCTGCAGGGTATGGGCGGCACGGGCGGCGGCGAGTGTCTCGTCAGTCATAGTCACTTCCTAGCGTCGAGAGTTCTTCGTCGTTCCAGTGCTCGCCCGACCACTGCACACTGAGCTCGCCGAGCGGCTCGGCCTGGTCAAACAGCACAGCGTCACGGCGGTACAGCTCAAGGATCGCGAGGAAGCGCGCCACGATGACGCCCTTCTCAGTCACCCCGGCGATCAGCTCGCGGAAGCTCCGGGCGGGCCCGACGCGAAGCATCGAGACGATGATGGCCGCCTGCTCACGAATCGACACGAGCGGAGCGTGGAGGTGGTCGAGCCCGACACTCGGAAGCTCGCGCGGAGTGAAGGCGAGCAGCGCGACGGCGGCGAAGTCTTCGAGCGACAGCGTCCACACGAGCTCGGGGCCGCGCTCACGGTACTTCGGTTCGAGCGGCACCTGTCGCGGGTGGCGCTTCTCCTCCGCGACGAGTCGCTCGCGAAACCACTCGCTCGCCTGCTTGAACGCGCGGTACTGCAGCAGCCTCGCGAACAGCAGGTCGCGGGCTTCGAGCAGCGCGATGTCTTCGGGGTCAACGACCTCGCCCTGCGGCAGCAGGCTGGCGATCTTCATGTCGAGCAGCGTCGCCGCGACGACGAGAAACTCCGAAGCCTGATCGAGCGCGAGCAGGCCCTGCCCCTCAAGCGTCGAGAGGTACGCGATGAACTCGTCGGTCACGAGCGAGAGCGAGACCTCGGTGATATCGAGCTCGTGCTTGCCGATCAGCGTGAGCAGCAGGTCGAACGGACCGTCAAAACCGTCGAGCGAGACCCTGAACCCGGGCTCATCTCCCGCAGGCTCGGTCTCGGTCTCGAGCGCTGTCATGGCATCTCGGTTAGGCAACCACGCCGCGCTGCACGAGCTCGCGGGCGAGCTTCAGGTATGCCTCTGAGGCGGGGTTCGACGGCGCGTATTCGAGCACCGACTGCGCGGCGATCTGCGCGTCGGGCAGCTTCACGGTGCGGCCGATGACGGTGTCGAACACCGAGTTTCCGAACGTGTCGACGACGCGCTCGAGCACCTCGCGGGCGTGCAGCGTGCGCGGGTCGTACATCGTCGCGAGGATACCGTCGAGCTCGAGCGACGGGTTTAGTCGGTCACGCACCTTGTCGATCGTCTCGACGAGCAGCGCGACGCCGCGAAGCGCGAAGTACTCGCACGCGAGCGGGATGAGCACGCCATGGCTCGCGGTCAGCGCGTTCACGGTGAGCAGGCCGAGCGAGGGCTGGCAATCGATGAGGATCACGTCGTAGTCGTCGGTGATGCGGCGCAGCACACCGCCGAGAATCTGCTCGCGCGCCACCTCGCTCACGAGGTGCACCTCGGCAGCAGAGAGGTCGATGTTCGCGGGGATCACGTCGAGGCCCTCGGTGCTCGTGTGCTGGATCGCCTCACGGGGATCCTTCACCTTGCCGAGCATGAGGTCGTAGATCGTGGGCACGTCATGCGCGGGGACACCGAGGCCAGCCGACAGTGCGCCCTGCGGGTCGAAGTCGACGGCGAGCACGCGGCGGCCGTAGCGCGCGAGCGCGGCCGCGAGGTTGATGGTCGACGTGGTCTTCCCGACGCCACCCTTCTGGTTGCACATCGCGATGATGCGGGCGGGCCCGTGACGATCGAGCATCTTGGGGGCGGGGATAACGCGCTCCGGGCGCCCCGTCGGTCCCAGCTCAACCTGCTTTTTCGCCACTCCAGTTCCCTTCCGTCGCTAACGCCCTATCCTATCGGGCCTAGCGCTGATCCCGGGGTGCGTCGGTTTGGATCGCGTCCGGGCCGGCACGGCGGGCACTCAGTTGTGCCGCAGCGCCGACCCGGCGTCCGCTACGCGCCGCGCCGACCTCGGAGCAGCATCAGAGCCGCGCCACCCAGGATGAGCAGCGCGAGCGCGGCCCCCGCGGGCACAGCAATGCTGCCGGCGCCAGAGTCCGCGAGCTTCGGGCTCACGCTTGGCTTAGCCACTGGTGCCCCGGGTTCCGGATTTGTCGTGAGGCCTGGCTTCGGCTCAGGTCTCGGCTCTGGCGTAACCCCGGCGGCGGTCTGCCTGAGCTCGATCGTGGCGAGCACGCGCTCGAGCCCACCCGCGGTCACCGAGGGCGCGATCTTCGCCGAAGCCAGCGTGAGTGCGACGCCGCCGGCAGCGGCCAACACTGCCGGCGGCGACGGGAACGTGCCGACGCTGATCGTGCTTACGCCCGGCGTGGTTGAGGATCGCAGGGTGAGTTCGTATACCCCCGGCTCTGACTCTGTCGCGCCACCGATGACCTGCCCAGCATCCGTCGACACTGCGCCAATCGGCGCACCGGGGACGGGGTTGCCGTGTTCGTCAACGACGGCCGCCCTGAGCGTCGTCTCCGCTTTGCCGTCGGCGACGAGCGAGGAGTCGCTGAGCACGAGTTCGGCGGCGGCCGGCGCCCCGGCGCGCTGCTGCAGCGCCACTGTCTGCACGAGGGCGGGCGATACCGAGGCATCAGTGACGGTCAGCGTCACGGCACCGGCAACCGTCGATGCTGTCACCTGCGCTGTATAGCTGCCGTCGCCATTGTCAGTCACTCCGCCGACCCGCACACCCGCATCGCTTGCGTCAACGTCGAGCTTGGCACCGGCAATCGGGTTGCCGTGCGCGTCAATGAGCCGCGCGGTAAGCGCTGTTCCTGCTGCGCCGTCCGCCACGATCTCACCGTCGGCGGTCTCGGCCGTCAGCGTCGTCGGCGCACCGGCCAGCTGGCTGAGCGTGGCCGTCGCGAAGAGCGTCACGCCAGTGGAGACGTCGATGAGTGTGAGCACGACCTCGCCCGCACGCGTCGAGGACACCACCTTGGTGGTGTAGCTGCCGTCGCCGTGGTCGGTGAACGGACCGACACGCACGCCGGGGTCGGTGCTCGCAACGCTCAGCTTGCCGCCGAAGACCGGGTTGCCGTGCTCGTCGACGAGGTGAGCACGCAGCTCTGTCGTTGATGCCCCGTCGGCGGGAAGCGCGGGCACCGCGAGCTCTGCGGCGAGCGCGTGGGCGGGCCCGGCGACCTGGCGCAGCCTCACCTGCTTAGTCGCTGCTGGATTTCCGGAATTGTCGCTGACAGTGATCACCGCGTCGCCGGCGACGGTCGATGAGGTGACCTCAAGCGTGTAATTCCCGTCTCGGTGGTCTTCCAACCTTCCGATGTGCACCCCCGCAGCGCCACTATCCGCGGCGAACGCCACACCAGCAACACCATTTCCGTGTTCGTCAGCCGCCCGGATTCGTAGCTGCGTGCGAGATGCCCCATCTGCAACGAGGGTCGACGTGTCGAGGGTCGCAGTGACTTCGGCAACCGGGCCCGCCACCTGTTCAAGGACCAACATCGACAGGAGCCGGCCCGGGTCCGCCCCCTCAAACACGGTGAGCGTGGCCCAACCAGCAACCGTCGATGATCGGACGTCAAGCGCGTAGGTTCCGTTTCCCTGGCCGATCAACAGCCCTGTAGTCATACCCGGGTCTGAACTCGTCACGCGCAACAGTCGGCCGTCGATCGCATTGCCATGAGCGTCGGTGAGTGTCATCGTGAGCCGGGTGGTCGACTTGCCATCGGCGACGATTCGACGCGTTGAGAGGGCCGGATCCAGATTCGCGATCGGCCCGGCGACCTGGGTAAACGACGCCTGGCCGCTGAGCACTGGGTCGACGGAGGTGTCAGTCGCGGTGAGCGTGACGAGCCCGGCAACTGTCGAGGCCGTCACCTCCGCCGAGTACGTCCCGTCTCCGTTGGCGACGACTTCGCCGACGCCGACGCCTGGGTCACTACTCTCGATGGAGATCTTGTCACCTGCGGCCGGTTGGCCAAACTGGTTTCGCACAACGGCGGTAAGTCTCGTCTTTCTCTTGCCGTCTGCGACGAGTTCAGCATCCGCGACACGAACCTCAATTGTCTCCGCCGGAGCCTGAACGAGCGTGAGTCTGACTGTGTGCGAGGCCAGCCCCTTGGGCACAATCGTGACGGTCGCGCCCCCGGGCACGACATCGGCTCGAAGCCGCATCAGATGGCTACCATCTGGCTGCAGGAAGGGGAAGCCTGTGAGGAGCGGGGCGCCGCTCGCTTCCACTCGTTCAATCGTTCCCGAAGCCTGATTGCTGAAGCGGTCAAAGAAACGAATCCTGAGGCTCGTAGCTGAGGCGCCATCTGCGACGAGCGTCGTCTGATCGAGCTCGACTTCCATTCGCTGCGCAGACGCCGGAAGCACTCTCAGCATTGCCTTGCCCAACGGAACGGAACCGGCACTGGCTGTGAGCGCGAAATCTCCTGCGACTGTCCCGAGAGACACCGTCGCGGTGTAACGCCCAAGCGCAGTCCGACGGGGCGCGGAGACCGCCTGCGCAGGCCCCGAAGACACGACGAGCAGCTCGTTCGCATCAACCGGGTTCCCGGCGGCATCCCTGACCGTAAAGGCAACCTCGGCCGTTGATTCTTCTCCCGCGACGAACGCGTACAGCCCCCAGTCGAAGGTTAACCAAGCGGCAGCAGCAGCAGGCGTGATCTCAGTCTGGGGCGTGTCGACGCTGTTTTCAACGCTCTGTTCAACGACGTCTTCAACCGCCTGCGCCGCCGGCGCCAGCGGAGCGACCCACGAGATCGCCGTGAACCCGAGCGCCGCGGCAAGCGCGACCCCCAGGCTGCGCCGTGCGCGAGCGCGAGCTCGCTGAGTCAGTACCAGCAGCCTGTGTGCACCGTGCGCCATCGCTATCCCAATCCCCCAAGTGCTTGAACGGCCGCGGGTGCAGCCCGTCGCCGAAGGATCGCGCAACGCACGCGTGCCCCACCCTCAACAGTTCAGGGTAAAACTGTAGGCGGGTCGAGCCGGCCACAATCCCCAATTCGTGCGCAAAATGACGAGTTCCGTGCGCAAATTGCACGCGCCGCTGCCGAAGGGCAAACGACGGGCAGCCGACGGGCCCCTACTTCGCCCGCGGATGCGCGTTGACGTAGTGCTCTCGCAGCGTGTCTGCGGTGACCTGCGTGTAGATCTGCGTCGTCGTCACCGAGGCGTGCCCGAGGAGCTCCTGCACTGCGCGCACGTCGGCGCCCCCGGCGAGCAGGTGCGTCGCGAACGAGTGTCGAAGCGTGTGCGGCGATACCTCCTGCGTGAGCTCAGCGGCCTCCGCGGCGGCCCGGATCACGAGCCAGGCGCTCTGGCGCGAGAGCCGCGCGCCGCGGGGCCCGAGGAACAGCGCGGGCGTGCCGGTGCCGCGAGCTGCGAACTGCGGGCGGGCGCGCACGAGGTAAGCGGCGAGCGCGCGACCGGCGTAGCTGCCGTACGGCACGATCCTGGTCTTTGACCCCTTGCCGGTGACGCGCAGGAGGCCGCCCTCGCTGAGCGTCCTCTCGGGGTCGCCCCACACGTCGGCGCCCTCGCGCCCAGCCCCCGCGTAGAGGTCGTCGAGGTCGATCGCGGCGACCTCGCTCACGCGCGCACCGGTCGCGTAGAGCAGTTCGAGCAGCGCACGGTCGCGAAGAGCCACCGGGTCGTCGCCGCTCACCGCTCCGAGCAGCGCCTCGACCTCTTCGATGGCGAGTGCTTTCGGGAGCCGCTGGCCCTTCTTCGGGGTGCGCACGCCGCGGCCCGCATTCTCCGCGAGCGCGCCCTCGTCGTACAGAAACCTGTGGAGCCCGCGCACGGTCGAGACCATCCGCGTGATCGAGGCTGCGGAGTACGCGGGCACCGGATCCGGCTCTCCCGCCTCGCCGCCGGGCTCCTGTGCCCGCGGGGCGCGCTTCTCCTCCGCGAGCGAGGCGACATACGCCGAGATCGTGTCGGGCGCGACGGCGGCGAGGTCATCGATGCCGCGCTCGCCAAGCCAGTCGGCGTACTTCGCGAAGTCGCGCCGGTACGCGGCCATGCTGTTGTCGCTCAGACCGCGCTCAATGCTCAGGTGCCTGAGGTACTTCGCGATCGCTTGCCCCGGCTCCATGCGCCTACTTCGATCGTTCGCCGCGCACGAGGGCGCGCGCGGTCCACGGCAGGTCAGGATCACGGAGGGTTGCCCACCCAGCCGCTTTCGATGCCCCCGCTGCGAGCACCGCGCCGACGGTCAGCGCGTTTCCGATGCGCCCGTCGAGCGCCGCCGCGACGGCGTCTTCGAGCGGCACCCACACGGGCTCAAGTTCGGCTTCTTCGCCCTCGCGCACGAACTCGTGCACGGCCTCGCTCAGGCCGCGGGCGAGGAAGACGCGAATCGCTTCGCTCGACCCGCCAGGGCTGAGGAACATCTCGAGCAGCAGCGACCACTCGGTCGCCTGCAGGTCTGCCTCCTCGGCGAGCTCCCGCTTTGCGCCGACGAGGCCGCTCTCGCCTGCGACGTCCATGAGGCCCGCGGGAATCTCCCAGTCGCGGTGCGCGATCGGGTGGCGGTACTGCCTGAACATGAGCGCGCGATCTTCGTCGTCGAGCGCGAGCACGGCGACGGCGCCCGGATGGTCCATGTAGTCGCGCTCGAGCACGGTGCCGCCGAAGTCGAGGCGGTCGCGCCTAATGTCCCAGACGTGACCGGCCACGAGCTCCGTGCTCTCGAGCACGCGCACGTCGGGTGCGGGCTCGTCGGCGATCGGGGGCTCGTGGCCGGCCGCGTTCAGCACGTTGGGTTACTCCGCCGAGGTCTCTTCGACCTCGAACAGGCTCGCCGCCTCGCGACGCTCGATCGCGGCGCCCGCGAGGCCCGCGAACAGCGGGTGCGGCTTGCCGGGGCGCGAACGCAGCTCGGGGTGCGCCTGGGTGGCGATGTAGTACGGGTGCACGCTGCGGGGCAGCTCGACATACTCGACGAGGCCGCCGTCCGGGCTCAGGCCCGAGAACGAGAGGCCCGCCGCCGCGATCTGGTCGCGGTACTCGTTGTTCACCTCGTAGCGGTGGCGGTGGCGCTCGCTTGCGGTGTCGGCTCCGTAGATCTCCGCGGCGAGGGAGCCCTCAGCGAGCTTCGCCTCGTACAGGCCGAGGCGCATGGTGCCGCCCAGGTCGCCGCCGCCCAAGATCTCGACCTGCTCCGCCATCGTCGCGATGACCGGGACGGGGGTCTCGGGGTCGAACTCGGTCGAGGACGCACCCTCGAGCCCGGCGACGTTGCGCGCGTACTCGATGACCATGCACTGCAGGCCGAGGCAGATGCCGAGCGTTGGGATACCGTTCTCACGCGCGAAGCGGAGCGCGCCGAGCTTGCCCTCGATGCCGCGGATGCCGAAGCCACCCGGAACGCAGATGGCGTGCAGGTGCGACAGGTGCTCGCGTGCGCCCTCGGGGGTCTCGCACGAGTCAGACGGGATCCACTCGATGTTCACCTTCGTCGAGTGCGCGAAGCCGCCTGCGCGGAGCGCCTCGGTGACCGAGAGGTACGCGTCGGGGAGGTCGATGTACTTGCCGACGAGGCCGATCGTGACCTCGCCCTTCGGGTTGTGTACCGCGTCGAGCACGGGGCGCCAGCCGGTCCAGTCAACGTCGGTGACGCGGTCGGTGAGCTGCAGGTGGTCGACGATGGTCTGGTCGAGGCCCTGCGAGTTCAGCAGCTGCGGGAGGTCGTAGATGCTCTTCACGTCAATCGCGTTCACGACGGCGCTCTCCTCAACATCGCACATGAGCGCGATCTTGCGGAGGTTGTCGCCCGTCACGGGGCGGTCAGAGCGGAGCACGAGCGCGTCGGGCTGGATGCCGATCGAGCGCAGCTGCGCAACCGAGTGCTGGGTCGGCTTCGTCTTCTGCTCGCCCGATGCGCCCATGAAGGGCACGAGCGAGACGTGCACGAAGATGACATTCTTGCGGCCGAGCTCGTGCCGTACCTGGCGCGCCGACTCGAGGAACGGCTGCGACTCGATGTCGCCGACCGTGCCACCGATCTCGGTGATGATGACGTCGGGCTGCGGATCCTGCTCAGCCTGCAGGCGCATGCGACGCTTGATCTCGTTCGTGATGTGCGGGATGACCTGCACGGTCGCGCCGAGGTAGTCGCCGCGGCGCTCCTTCTGGATGACCTCAGAGTAAATCTGCCCGGTCGTCACGTTCGCCGCCTGCGACAGGTTGATGCCGAGGAAGCGCTCGTAGTGACCGATGTCGAGGTCCGTCTCAGCGCCGTCGTCGGTCACGAAGACCTCGCCGTGCTCGAACGGGTTCATCGTTCCCGGGTCGACGTTCAGGTAGGGATCCAGCTTCTGCATGACGACATGCAGGCCGCGGGCGGTAAGAAGATTACCGAGACTCGCGGCGGTCAGGCCCTTGCCGAGTGAGGAAACAACCCCACCGGTCACGAAGATGTGCTTGGTTGTTTTGCTCTGTTCCGCGTTTGTGCCCACGGGCTTCAATCCTATCACTTCTTCGGCCTGGTGAACAGCAGTCGGCTGGTTGCCTGAGTGCGGCGCGAGAGCGGGCCGCTAGCGGGCATTCTGGCGCGGCACCCACACCTGCTTGATGATCATAAGCACCGCCGCCGTGACGGGAATCGCGATGAGCGCACCGAGCAGCCCGAGCAGGGTACCGCCGGCGAGCGCGCCGATGACGACGAGCGAGCCGGGCACCGACACCACGCGGTTCATGATGCGCGGCGTCAGCAGGTACGACTCGAGCTGCATGTAGATGAGGTAGTAGATCGCGGCGACGAGCGCCGTGACAGGCGAGTTGAACAGCGCGATCGCCGTCACGAGCACCGTCGCGAGGACGGAGCCGATGAGCGGGATGAGCGCGAGCAGGAAGACGCCGACGGCGACGAGGCCCGCGAACGGCACCCCGACGATCGTCATCATGATGAAGCCGAGCGTCGCGTTCACGAGCGCGAGCACGACCATGCCGTTCACGTACCCACCGACCGACTTCGTCACCTGCTCGGTGATGTCGATGACCTTCGCGCGACCCGAGCGCGGCACCACGGAGTAGAAGCCGCGCTTGATCGTGCGCAGCGAGGAGAGGAAGTAGAGCGACAGGATGAGCACGATCAGGCCCGCGGTGAGGCCGTTCGCGATGCCGAGGCCCGCCTGCCACACGCCGCCGGCGACCGACGCCCAGTTCGAGGGCTTCCCGATGAAGTCTTGCCCCATCTTCAAGATCGCGTTGAAGTCGATGAACTCGCCGAAGCGCTCGTTCACATCCTTGTACCACTGCTCACTCGTGAGGTTACGGACAATCTCGGGGGCGCTCTGCACGAGCTGTGCGACCTGGTTGCCGATCATCGGGATGACGATCGCGAGGATGCCGCCGATGATGAGGATGAAGCCGACGAACACGATGCCAATGCCGAGCGGCCTCCGCACCCCATGCCGTTCGAGCCACCGCACGACCGGGTCGAGCCCGAGCGCAATGAAGAGCGCGGCGACCACATACATCAGGATCGTGGAGAGCTGCCCGACCATGTCGCCGACGACGAGCGCGACGAGCACGCCGAGCGCGACCGTGAAGCCGAGCGCAAACGGTCGCCCGATCGTGAACTCACGCTTCGGGCTGACGCGCGCCTCGTCCTCGGCATCCTGCGCAGCCTCGCGGGCGTCGCGGTACATCTCGCGCACCTCGGCGTCCATCTGCGTCGTGTCTGCGTGAAGCACGAGCTTCGGCTCTGCCGCGGGCGGTTCGGGCGCGGGCGCCTCCGTCACCTTAGTCTTCTTTCCAAAGCCTATGGATCTGAATATCGCCATGCAGCGAGCGTAGCAGCGGGCGGGGTCCGCTAGCGAGGACTGGCTGAAAAAACGATCAGCTACGCGCCGAGCTGCAGCAGCTCGGCTGCGTGGTCGAGCGCGCTCTCCGAGGTGTCGAGGCCAGAGAGAAGCCGGGCCATCTCGGCGAGGCGGTCGTCGCCCTCTAGTCGCTGGCAGCTCGACTGGGTGAACCCGCCGCTCGAGTCCTTCACCACGCGGAGGTGGTTCGTCGCGAACGCGGCGACCTGCGCGAGGTGGGTCACGACGATGACCTGCGAGGTCTTCGACAGCTGCTTGAGTCTTCGGCCGATCTCAATAGCGGCCGCGCCACCAACGCCTGCGTCGACCTCGTCGAACACGAACGTCGGCACGGGGTCGGCGCCCGCGAGCACGACCTCAAGCGCGAGCATCACGCGCGAGAGCTCGCCGCCAGACGCAGTCTTCGCGATCTGGCGCGGCGTCGAACCGGGGTGCGGTGCGAGGAGAAACTGGATCTCGTCGGCCCCCGACGAGCTGAGCGTGTCAAGCGGCGTCACCGCGGCGACGAACCGGGCGTCTGGCAGCGCGAGCTCACGCAGCTCGGTGCTCACGGCCTTGCCGAGGCGCTCTGCCGCGTTGACGCGCAGCTCGGTGAGCTCGGCTGCGAGCCCTCGCTCGCGGGCGGTCAACTCGGCGACCCTGTCGGCGAGCCCGCCAAGGGCCTCGTCGTCATCGTCAAGCTCGAGGAGCTTCCGCGACGCGGCCTCCGCGTGCGAGAGCACCTCTTCGCTCGTCGCCCCGTAGAACCGGAACAACGCGGTGAGCTGCGCGAGCCTATCGCTCGCCCGGGCGAGCTCGCCCGGCCCTTCCTCGTCGAGGTCGCTCGCGTACGCCGCGAGCTCTTTCGCGGCGTCGGCGATCTGGAAGCTCACCGAGCGCAGCTGCTCGGCGACGGCCGCGATGCGCGGATCCAGCTCGGCGACCCGCTCAAGATCCTGCACCGCGAGGTCGACGAGGCCGCCGGCATCGCGCTGCATGGGGTCATCCGATTCGCTCGCGAGCGCCTCACCTGCGCCGACGGCCGCGGCCCGCAGCCCCTCGACATTCCCGAGCAGCTCGATGCGCTGCGCGAGTTCGGTCTCCTCCCCCGCGACGGGTTCGACGGCGTTGATTTCTTCGAGCTCGGCGCGCAGTTTCGCTGCCTCAGTCGCGCGCGATTCCTGGGTCTCGGTGAGCGTGCGCAGCCGCTCCTCGGCGGCGGCCCGCTCAGCGTGAGCATCGCGGTAGGCGCGCAGCTTCGAGGCAACCTTCGCTCCGCCGAAGCGGTCGAGTGTGTCACGCTGCGCAGCCTGTGACTTCAGCCGCAGCTGCTCCGACTGGCCGTGCACCGCAAACAGCTGCTCCGAGAGCCTCCCCAGCGCGCCGACGGGCGCGCTCGCGCCGCCGACCGCCGCGCGGCTGCGCCCCTCCGCAGAAACCGTGCGACTCATGATGAGTTCGCCCTCTTCGAGCTCGCCGCCGAGCTCATCGACGATGTCAACAACAGCAGCGTCGGAGGTGTGCACGATGCCGCTCACACGTGCCTGGCTCGCGCCGAGGCGCACCGCGCCCGCGTCCGAGCGCTCGCCCATGAGCAGGCCGAGCGCGCTCACGACCATCGTTTTGCCGGCGCCGGTCTCACCGGTGATCGCGGTAAAGCCGGGCCCGAGAGGCAGGGTCGCGTCGGCGATGACGCCGAGGTCCTTGATCCGGAGCTCCTCGATCATGCGCCACCACCCTCGCTGTCGGCGGCGCTCACCGCGCGCCGGCCGTTGCCGTTACGATCGCCGCGCCAGCCCGTGACCGGCAGGTCGAACTTCCGCACCAGGCGCTCCGAGAACGGTGCCTCGTTCAGCCGCGCGATGCGCACCGTCTCAGTCGACCGCCTTACGGTCACGACCGAACCAGCGGGCAGCTCTGTGCGCCGCCTGCCGTCGCACCACATGACGCCGGGGCCGACGTTCTCGGGCAGAATCCGTACGGTGAGCTCGGAATCGGGGCCCGCGACGAGCGGCTTGTTGAACAGCGCGTGAGCCGCGATCGGCACCATGAGCAGCGCCTGCACCGACGGCCACACGATCGGGCCGCCCGCGGAGAACGCGTAGGCCGTCGACCCCGTCGGTGTCGCGAGCACGACGCCGTCGCAGGCGAAGACCGAGACCGGGTGGTCATCGATGCCGACCGAAACCTCAAGCATGCGCCTGCGCTTCTCAACGGTCGCCTCGTTCAGCGCCCAGGTCTCGGCGAGCACCTCGCCGTTGAGCTCGGCGCGCACGTCGAGGGTAAGACGCTCGTCGACCGTGTAATTCCCGGCGAGCACCTGCTCCACCGTGAAACCGAGGTCGAAGCTCTCCATCTCGGCGAGGAAGCCGACATGGCCAAGGTTCACGCCCGCAATCGGGCAGGCGGAGCCGTGCAGCATCTCGGCGGCGCGCAGGATCGTGCCGTCGCCCCCGAGCACGAATGCAGCCTCGAGCTGGGCGAGCGGCACCTCGTCGCCGAGCACTGCGGTGCGGCCGACATCGACGTGGGGCGCAAAGTCCGCGCGGTCTTGAGCGCTCATGACCGGGACGACCGCCGCAGCGATGAGCGCGTCAACGACCGCCGCCGTTGCCTCGATCGCCTCGGGACGATAGGTGTGCGAGACGATGAGCATGCATCGGTCGTGCGCAGAAACTGTCACTCTTCTGTCCCTTCTTCACGCGTGTACCCGGGCTCGCACACCTCGCGGATGCGCTCATCCCATTCTCTCGGATCGGAGGGTTCGCCGCGCACGAGATGCACAAGGAATTCTCGGTTTCCTTCGCCGCCCGCAATGGGCGACGGCGCGAGGCCCCGCACCGCGAGCCGGTTGCTGGCGGCGGCGGCAAGCACCTTCGCGATCGCGTCGCGCCACAGCCCCGGATCGGTGACGACGCCGTCGCGCACCCGGCCCACCTCGAACTGCGGCTTGATGAGCAGGGCCAGGTCGGCCCCGTCGTCGGTGCAGCGCGTAATCGCGGGCAGGATCAGCGTGAGCGAGATGAACGACAGGTCTGCGACGACGAGTGAGGGCCGATCGGCCACGCCCGTCAGCTCTGCGAGCATGTCAGCGTCGAGCTCGCGGGCGTTGCAGCCCTCGACGACGCGTACGCGGTCGTCGCCGCGCAGCTCGGGTGCGAGCTGGTCGTGCCCAACGTCAACGGCGAGCACGGTGTTGGCCCCGCGCTCCAGGAGCACCTGGGTGAACCCACCCGTCGAAGCGCCAAGGTCGAGCGCGAGGCGACCGGTCGCGTCGAGCGCGAACTCGTCAAGGGCCGCAACAAGCTTGTGCGCTCCGCGGCTCACGTAGTGGTCGTCGCCGGTTACCGAGACACGTGCCCCGGCTGACACCTTCGCGCCGGGCTTTGTCGCGGGCGCACCGTCAATCGCAATGCCGCCGGCACCGATCAGCTCGGCGGCACGGCTGCGCGAGCGGACAAGGCCAAGCTCGACGGCGACGCGGTCGAGCCGCTGCGGCGCACCATTCCAGAGGCCCTCTGTATCCACCGCGCTACGCGCTCTCATTGTCGCTGCGCTGCAGCTCTTGCAGCAGCTCGTCGTGGAGCTGCTCGAACCCCTGGGCCCGCCGGTCGAGCGGCTGCGACTCGATGAGCGCCAGCCGGTCGAGCAGCCCGTCGCTCTCAGCGTGGGCCACGGTCGACGTGCCTGCCTGCTCGGCTGGCGCCGCCGGTTGCTCGCGTGACTCGTGATCCATGCCACAAGCCTATCCGGCACCTCAGACCCGTAGTTCCTTGAGTAAAGTTCGTCTTGCCGAACTTGAGTATCCGTAATGGCGTACTACCATGGGGTGCATGACCCCCTCGCCCGCCAAACGCCGCCCAGAGCGGAAACTGGTAGGCCTACTGGGGCCGGCGTTCGTCGCGGCAATCGCCTACGTCGACCCGGGAAACGTCGCCGCGAACCTCTCGGCTGGCGCCAAGTACGGGTACACCCTGCTGTGGGTGCTCGTCGCGGCCAACGTCATGGCCGTGATCGTGCAGTACCTGTCGGCGAAGCTCGGGCTCGTCACCGGCAAGAGCCTCCCCCAACTGCTCGGCGAGCGCCTCCGCCCGGCGGGCCGCAGGCTCTACTGGGCCCAGGCCGAGCTTGTCGCCGCTGCCACCGACCTTGCCGAGGTGATCGGCGGCGCGATCGCGCTTTACATCCTCTTCGGTATCCCGCTGCTTCCGGGCGGCGTGATCGTTGGGGTCGTGTCGCTCCTGATCTTGCTGCTCCAGGGCAGAAACCAGCGCCGCTTCGAAGCCGTCATCATGGGGATGCTATTCATCATCACCGTCGGCTTCGTCGGCGGCCTGTTTGTGAGCAACCTCGACGTCGGCGCGATGTTCGCAGGCCTCGTACCCCGCTTCGTCGACACCCAGTCGGTGCTACTCGCCGCGAGCATGCTCGGTGCGACGGTCATGCCACACGCGATCTACCTGCACTCCTCACTCGCGCGTGATCGCCACGGCCACACGCCGGAAGAGGTTGAGGGCGGGCGGGCTCCGCGGATCCGGCACCTGCTGCGCGTAACCAAGCTCGACGTCGTCCTCGCGCTCGTCGTCGCGGGCGGCGTGAACATCGCGATGCTGCTGCTCGCCGCGGCATCCCTCCCCGGGATTGACGACACCGACACGATCGAGGGCGCGGCCGCCGCAATCACTGAGCACGTCGGGCCGGCGGTCGGGCTGCTCTTCGCGATTGGGCTGCTCGTCTCGGGGCTCGCGTCGACATCGGTCGGTGCGTACGCGGGCTCAGAGATTATGGCGGGCCTGTTGCACGTGCGGGTGCCGCTGATCGCCCGCCGTGTCATTACGATCCTGCCCGCCCTACTGCTGCTCGGGTTCGGCATCGACCCGACCTGGGCGCTTGTCATAAGCCAGGTCGTGCTCTCGTTCGGCATTCCGTTCGCGCTCGTGCCGCTCATCACGCTGACGGGCAGCGAAGCGCTCATGGGAGAGTTCAAGAACGGGCGTGCGCTGCGCTACGTGGCGCTCGGGGTCGTGCTCGCGATCGTCGCGCTGAACCTGTGGCTCATCTACTCGACCCTCGTGTTCGGGGGTTAGGGGCGCCGCGCGCCCTCCGCCGTCCCCGGGCACCCTCCGCCGCCCCCGGGCACCCTTCGCCGCCCCCTGGCACCCTCCGCCGCCCCGGACACCCTCCGCCGCCCCCGGGCACCCCATTTTCGCGAGCACACGCCATTTTTTGCGCGAAAGTGACGTGTATTCGTGAAAATGAGGTGCCCTCGAGGTTCGGCAGCGCAGGATCGGGGCCCAGCAGCGCAGGATCGGGGGCCGCCAGGCCCAGATCTTGGCCTGGCGCCACCGAATCGCTAGACGCCGGGAGCTAGTGGTCGATCTCGAGCACCGCGCCGGAGCGGGCGTCGATGCGAACGTCCACATCGTCGTTGCCCTGGTCGATCTGCACCTCGTAGACGAGAACGTCGTTGTCGGTTTCAAGCTCCCACTCTTCGAAGGTGCCGGGAGCCGCGTCGAGGGCGGCCCGAATTGCCGCGCTCGGCTCAATCACGCCGTCGGCGGGAAACACGTCGGTCGGCACTCCCGCGCGACCGCCACCCCCGCGCTGCTTCGTCCACTCCCCCATCACGGCACCGGTGTCGGCGTTGATGGTGGCGAGGTAGACCTCGTCAGCTGACAGGAGCTTCACCGTGTACGCCCAGGCCGTGCGCTCCCACTCGAACGACACTGAGACGGGTTCGCCATCAAACGCCTGGGATCCTGTCGCGAGCGCATCACGCCAGCTCGTCGCGAACGTGGCCGAGGTCAGGTCGGCGTCGTGCGCGGTCGCGCCCTGCGCCCCATCACCGGGTACCTGCTCGGTCTCGGTTTCAGGCGCCGTCGTTGACGGCGGCGCGGAAGCCTCCGGCGAGATCGCGGTGACCTTTGGCGCGCACCCCGATAGCAACAGGGCCGCACCAAGTGCGGTGGCGACGGTGGCGGATACTACGTGACGCATATGCTCAACCTCCTGGCAAGTAACTGCCCTTCCACCTTATCCAGGCAGCCGGAGGACACGCTGAGGGCTAGCGCCAGTGATCCTCAACCAGGATCTCGGGGACCTTTAGGCCGTAGACCGCAAGCCCCGAGGCCCAGATCGCGCCGCAGCCGGCGCGCAGCAGCTCCATAGGGGTGTCCCCCTCCGACAGCACCTTCACGATGTGCCCGTCCATGCGAACCTTGGCCGAGCCAACCCGCACGGTCCCGTCCTTGAGCGTCTCGGCGCGCTGGTAGGGCTCATGCAGCTCCGCGAGCGACGCAACCGTGTAGTCGGGCCGCATGTCGGCTGAGGCCGCGATGAGCTGCTTCGGCCGATCCACGCCCGTCAGCACGAACAACGACGGGATCCCGGCCGCGACCGCGCCCTTGATATCGGTGTCGAGCCGGTCGCCGAGCATGAGCGCGTTGCGGGATCCGAAGCGCTCGAAGGCGGCCTCGTAGATGGGCGTCTCGGGCTTACCCGCGAAGTCTGGGAGGCGCTGCACCGCGGTGTGAACCGCCGAGACGAGCGTCCCGTTGCCAGGGGCAATGCCGCGTGAGCGCGGAATCGTCCAGTCGGTGTTCGTCGCGATCCAGGGCAGCGGGGGGCGCCCGGGCTCCTCCTGCAGCGCGTACGCGGCCTCAGCGAGGTGCTCCCACCCCACGTCCTTTGCGAAGCCCTGAACAACAGCGACCGGGTCGTCTTCGGCGCTTCGAGTCCACTCGAAGCCGGCTTTCTCGAGCTCGTGCGTGAGGCCTTCGCCGCCGACGACGAGCACCCGAGACCCCGGCGGGACAACCTCGCGAAGTAACGCGACGGCAGCCTGCGGCGACGTGATCACATCGGCAGCGGTCGCCCGGAGACCGAGTTCAGTCAGGTGGGCGGCGACCGCGGCGTCAGTCCGGGCTGCGTTGTTCGTAACGTACCCGACCCGCGAGCGTTCTGTCGCGAGGTTCAACGACTCAACGGCGCCGGCGATCGCCCCGTGTCCACGGTAGATCACACCATCGAGGTCGGTGAGTAGCACCTCCCGACCCTCAATGGGGGCAGGGTCGAACTTCTCACGCTTACCGAACAGCGCCATCGTGCTTACTCCTTGTCGTCCTGCACAGCGGCCGAGGTCTCGGTCTCTGCCTCGTCGTCGCCCTCGGCCTCTGCCTCGGTCTCAACGTAGGCGTCGAGATAGGCGTCGGCGTCGTCGGAGGCAGCAGCGTCGTCAGACGACGGGTCGGAGCCGTCATCCTCCGAGGCCTCAGCGCCGGCAGCCGCATTCTCATCGTGCTGATCGTCCTCGACCTGCGCTTCATCGACCTGCGTTTCATCGACCGTGTCGACCAGGTCGACCGCGTCGAGCTCGTCCTCGTGCAGGTCCTCGTACTCGGTGATCTCGACGACCTCGATCTCATCCATGCCGCCAAAGTGCTCTTCGAGAGCAGCCTCTGCGCGGTCTGCGTAAGCGAACCACTTCTTGGCCTCTTCCTCGCGACCGAGGTCTTCAAGGACCGTCGCGTACGCGCCGAACAGCTCTGGGCTCCACGAGAAGCCCTTCTTCGGGTCAAGCTCAGGAATCTCAAGCTCAAACAGCGCCTGCTGGGTCTGGCCCAGGTCGAGGCGGGCGCCGGACATCGCGATCGCGAGGTGCACCCGATCCGCAGTCTCAAGCGTGGAAGGGTCTACCTCGAGGCCGGTCTCAATTGCTTTCTCGGGGCGCCCGAGGCCACGCTCTGAGTCAACCATGATCGCAAGGTGCGTATCACGACCGCTCAGCCGGCGGAACGTCCGCAACTCACGAATCGCAAGCGCAAAATCGCCGGTGCGGTACGCGGTCATCGCGAGGGTCTCGCGCGTGACAGGGATCCGGCCCGCGCGGCGGCTCGCCGAGATTGCATGCTGGTGCGCAAGCTCAGGATCGTCCTCGATCAGCTCAGCCGCCATCGCGAGGTGCAGCGCGACGCGCTCCTGGACCTCGGGCTGCAGCGTCTTCAGCTCGTTGCGCGCTGCCGGGTGCAGGTCGCGAACCTGGATGTGGTCGGCAATGATCGGGTCATCGTGCTCGCTGCGTACCGGACGAAGCGAATGCTGCAGCCGCTCCTCCTCGGTGAACTCGCGATCCTGACCGCCTCGGTCACTGCGTCCGCCGCCGCGGGTGCCTCCACGACCCCTGGAGTCGGTCTCGCGACGATCGTCACGGTCGCCACGGTAGGCCGGGCGCTCGCCGCGCTGACCACGGTCGTCACGGTCGCCACGGAACGGACGACGCTCGCCGCCATCACGGTCACCGCGGTAAGGCGCACGGTCGCCACGCTGCCCACCGCGGTTGTCGCGGTCGCCACGATACGGGGCCCGGTCATTGCGCTGCCCACGGTCGTCGCGATCCCCGCGGAACGGACGACGCTCGCCGCCATCACGGTCACCGCGGTAAGGCGCACGATCGCTACGCTGGCCACGATCATCTCGGTCGCCACGGTAGGGAGCCCGGTCGCTACGCTGCCCACCACGGTCGTCACGATCACCGCGGTAGGGTGCCCGGTCATTGCGCTGCCCACGGTCGTCACGATCGCCGCGGAACGGACGACGCTCGCCGCCATCACGGTCACCGCGATAGGGCGCACGAGAGCTGCGCTGACCACGGTCGTCACGGTCGCCCCTGTACGGAGCCCGGTCGTTACGCTGCCCACCGTGGTCGTCACGCTCGCCACGGAAGGGTGCGCGGTCGCTGCGCGAGCCACCATCGCGGTCGCCCCGGTACGCGGGGCGGTCGCCGCGCTGCCCACGGTCGTCGCGGTCGCCCCTGTACTGAGCTCGGTCGCTGCGCTGCCCACCGCGACTATCGCGGTCGCCGCGGAACGGACGACGCTCGCCACCGTCACGGTCGCCGCGGTAGGGTGCACGGTCACCGCGCTGCCCTCGGTCATCGCGATCACCACGGTACGCAGGGCGGTCGCCGCGCTGGCCACCATCGCGGTCACCACGGAACGGACGACGCTCGCCTCCATCACTGTCTCCACGGTACGGAGCACGGTCGCTGCGCTGGCCTCCACGGTTGTCGCGGTCACCACGGTACGCAGGGCGCTCCCCGCGCTGCCCACCGCGATCATCACGGTCGCCCCGGTAAGCCGGACGATCTCCGCGCTGACCACCACGGTCATCGCGATCGCCGCGGAACGGACGACGCTCGCCACCATCACGATCACCACGGTACGGCGCACGATCGCCCCGCTGGCCACCACGGTTGTCGCGATCCCCACGGTAGGCCGGGCGGTCACCACTTGAACGGTGCGGGCGCCCGGTATTCTCGGGACGGTCCTGTCGGTCGTTCATGTGGTTCTCCCTATGTGGTTGTTGTCTCTACGAGACGGTACTGCAAAATCTACAAAATGAAAAAAGGGGCTGTTCAGATGACGTGACCGACATGGTCAACTTCATCTGAACAACCCCTTTCAATAAAGGTTGTTCGGCGGTGTCCTACTCTCCCACGAGGTCCCCCTCGCAGTACCATCGGCGCT
>JBQDKK010000010.1:0-134912 GCA_052094845.1 Leucobacter sp.
GCGAGCACGAGAAGCTCGGCGCATCGTTCACCGACTTCGGCGGCTGGGACATGCCCCTGAAGTACGGCAGCGAGCTCGCGGAGCACCGCGCCGTTCGCGAGACCGCTGGCCTCTTCGACCTGTCGCACATGGGCGAGGTCTGGGTGTCGGGCGACGACGCCGCAGCCTTCCTGAACACCGCCCTCGTCGGCAACTTCGCCGTGACTGCGGTCGGCAAGGCGAAGTACTCGCTCATTGTGAACGCCGAGGGTGGCATCGTCGACGACCTCATCGTCTACCGCATCGCTGAGACGCGCTACCTCGTCGTGCCGAACGCGGGCAACGCCCCGACGGTCGCGCGACTCCTCACCGAGCGCGCCGAGGGCTTCGCGGTCGAGGTCGTCGACGCGTCGGCCGACACCGCGCTCATCGCCGTGCAGGGGCCGAACTCGGAGGCGATCGTGCGCGCCGTCGTCGCAACCGACGACGAGCGCGCCGCGGTAGCGGGCCTCGCATACTACGCGTGGACCGCGGTCGCGGTCGCGGGTATCGACGTGCTGCTCGCGCGCACCGGCTACACGGGCGAAGACGGCTTCGAACTGTACATCCCGGCCGACCGGGCGCCCGAGCTCTGGCAACTGCTGCTCACCGCGGGCGAGAGCCACGGCCTCACCCCCTGCGGCCTCGCCTCGCGCGACTCGCTGCGCCTCGAGGCTGGTATGCCGCTCTACGGCAACGAGCTGAACGTCGACACGACACCGTTCGAGGCCAACCTTGGCGGAGTCGTCTCGTTCAAGAAGACCGAGAACTTCGTCGGGCGCGCCGCGCTCGAGGCTGCGAAGGAAGCGGGATCGCGCCGGGTGCTCGTCGGCCTGAAGGGCCTTGGGCGCCGCGCGGGTCGTGGCGGTTACGCGGTCTTCACCCCGCTGTCCGAGGCCACTGACGAAGCGCCGCGCGAGATCGGCATCATCACGAGCGGGCAGCCCAGCCCGACCCTCGGCTACCCGATCGCCCTCGCAAAGCTCGACGTGAGCTTCGCCGAGCCGGGCACGACCGTCGAGGTCGACCTGCGCGGCAAGCGCGAGCCGTTCGAGGTCGTCGCGCTCCCGTTCTACAAGCGCGGCGCGTAGCCTCGAACCACGCAAGCACACCCCCACAGCACCCCACAGAAAGAAAACGAGAACACCATGAGCCAGGTACACGCAGGATTCCGCTACTCCGAAGAGCACGAGTGGATCGATGAGCAGAGCCCCGCAACCGTCGGCGTCAGCCAGGTCGCGGCCGACGCGCTCGGCGACGTCGTCTACATCGAGTTGCCCGAGGTTGGCAAGCAGCTCACCGCGGGCGAGGTCTGCGGCGAGATCGAGTCGACGAAGTCGGTCTCTGACCTCTACAGCCCCGTCACGGGTGAGGTCGTCGAGGTCAACGACGCCGTCGTCGCAGACCCCGCGCTCGTCAACAGCGACCCCTACGGTGCGGCGTGGCTGTTCCGCGTCGCCGTCACTGCTGAGGGCCCGCTGCTCTCGGCCGAGGAGTACGCCGCCGCGAACGACGCAACCGTCGCGTAACGCGCCCTCACTCACTCACACCCCGAAAGGCAGGCCGCAGCGTGGCGATCAGCGTATTCGATCTATTTACCGTCGGGATCGGGCCATCGAGCTCCCATACCGTCGGGCCGATGCGCGCCGGTCACGCGTTCGTGGCGGGCATCGCCGCGCGCGGCCAGCTTGATGGGGTGGCCGGGCTGCGGGTGGACCTTTTCGGTTCGCTCGCGGCCACCGGCCACGGGCACGGCACCTTCACCGCCGTGCTGCTCGGGCTCGAGGGGTTTGACCCCGAAACCGTGCTGCCGAGCGAGGTCGAGGCGGCGCTCGCCCGGATTGAAGAAACCGGAGAGCTGCGGGTCGGTGCCGAACTCGGCGACGCGGCCCTCGGGGCGGGGCCGGCGATCGTGCCGTTCGGCGTCGCCGACATGGTGCTCCGCCCACTGACGGTGTTGGAGACGCACACGAACGGCATGCGGTTCGCTGCGCTCGACGCCCAGGGCGAAGTGCTCGACGAGCAGACCTACTACTCGGTCGGCGGTGGCTTCATCGTGCGCGACGGGGCCGAGGAGAAGATCCTCGACCGCCTCGCTGAGCAGCTCGCGGAGCAGCCCTACCCGTTCACGACTGCCGCCGAGCTGCTCGTACACAGCGAATCGAACGGACTGAGCATCGCGGAGGTGATGTTCCAAAACGAACTCGTGAGCCGCGACAAAGAGAGCATCTGTGGCGGCCTCGCCCACATCTGGGCTGTGATGGAGGAGTGCAAGAACTCGGCACTCACCCGCACCGGCGTGCTGCCCGGTGGGCTGAACGTGCGCCGGCGCGCGCCCGAGTGGCACCGCAAGCTGAGCGAACAGGATCCTGATCGCAACCCCGTGTTCTGGCAGGAGTGGATCAACCTCGTTGCCCTCGCCGTGAACGAGGAGAACGCGTCTGGCGGCCGCGTCGTCACCGCACCCACGAACGGCGCGGCCGGCATCATCCCCGCCGTGCTCTTCTACGCGACGCACTACGCGCCGGGAGCCGCGACCTGGAGTGCCGAAGAGAAGCAGCGCGTCGTCGTCGACTTCTTGCTCGCCGCGGCCGCCGTCGGCGTGCTGTTCAAGGAGCAGGCGTCGATCTCGGGCGCCGAGGTCGGCTGCCAGGGCGAGGTCGGTTCTGCGTCGTCGATGGCGGCGGCGGGCCTCGCGCAGATTCTCGGTGGCACGCCGCAGCAGGTTGAGAACGCCGCTGAGATCGCGATGGAGCACAACCTTGGGCTCACCTGCGACCCGATCGGTGGGCTCGTGCAGATTCCGTGCATTGAGCGCAACGCGATCGCGGCATCGAAGGCTATCAACGCCGCGAAGATGGCGCTCATGGGCGACGGCGAGCACCACGTCACGCTCGACGAGGTCATTATCACGATGCGCGAGACCGGCAAGGACATGAGTGACAAGTACAAGGAGACCGCGCGCGGCGGGCTTGCCGTGAACGTCATCGAGTGCTGAGAACTCACCCCGCTGAAGGGCGACACACAGCCGCCGCGGGTACGCTAAACCGGTGACTACCGTTCTCCTCTACGCCTTCGGGATCCTGATCATCGTGCTGCTGCTCGGTATCTCGATCGCGCTGCACGAAATCGGGCATCTGCTCCCAGCCAAGCTCTTTGGCGTGAAGGTGACGCAGTACATGATCGGCTTCGGGCGCACCATCTGGTCGCGCAAGAAGGGCGAGACTGAGTACGGCGTGAAGATGCTGCCGCTCGGCGGGTACGTCGCGATGATCGGCATGTACCCGCCGTCAAAGCCGGGGGAGGCCCCGCGCGAGTCGACCACTGGGTTTCTGAACTCGGTCGTCGAGGACGCGCCCGTTAAGGTCGGGAAGAAGCACGGCGAGACGATCGTCGACGAGATTACTCGCGTCGGCGACGCGCCGACGGACGCCGCTAACGCCGCCGCTGGCGCCCCTAGGGATGCCGGCGCTGTCGACCCCGACGAGGTCGAGTACCGTCGTGGGCTCGCGGGCTGGGTCGATGAGGCGCGCGACGCGAGCGCGGAGACGATCCCGGAGGGGGAGGATCACCGGTCGTTCTACAGGCTGCCGGTCTGGAAGAAGATCATCGTGATGGCGGGCGGGCCGCTCATGAACCTGCTGCTCGCGTTCCTGTTCTTCGGTATCGTCATCTCGGGGTTTGGTGTCGCGCAATCGAGCACCACGCTCTCGCACGTGAGCGAGTGCCTCGTGCCCGCGGGCAGCACGCAGACGAGCTGCGGCACCGACGACCCGGCGGCGCCGGCTGCGGCCGCGGGTCTCAGGCCGGGCGACACACTCGTAGCCGTCAACGGGCAGCCGATCGAGGGGTGGGAAGCGTTCCGCGCGACAGTGGCGTCGTCGCCGGGTGTCACGCTGCAGATCGAGATTGAGCGCGACGGGAAGACTGAGACGCTCGCGCTCACACCCGAAGCGAACGAGCGCGTCCTCGTCGACGCGAGCGGCAAGGCCCTGCTGAATGAAGATGGCACTCCGAAGACCGAGAGCGTCGGCATGATCGGTGCTTCGCCAGGCTCCGAAGTCGTGCAGCGGCCGATCACCGAGGTGCCGGCCTTTGTCGGCGAGAACGTGAAGAACGTTGCCGGCGTCATCTTGAACCTCCCGTCGCGCCTGGTCGACGTGTGGCAGGCGGCGTTTGGTAGCGAGGAGCGAGACCCGAACGGGCCGATGGGCGTCGTCGGCGTCGGAAGGCTCGCGGGTGAGGTCGTGAGCATGGACGAGGTGCCGTTCTCGGCTCGCGCCCAGTTCATCTTCAGCCTCGCGGGCTCTCTCAACGTGGCGCTGTTCGTGTTCAACCTTGTGCCGCTCATGCCGCTCGACGGCGGGCACATCGCCGGCGCGATCTACGAGGCGATCAAGCGTGGGTGGGCGCGGCTGCGCGGCAAGCCTGACCCGGGCCCCGTTGACACCGCGAAGATGGTGCCCATCACGTTTGTCGTTGTGATCGCCCTCGGCGCGATGAGCCTGCTGCTCATGTACGCGGATATTGTGAAGCCTGTCGCACTATTCGGCTAACGCTCGGCTGACCCCGGTAGACTCGCTTCCGTGGCAGCAGTGAATTTGGGAATGCCGAAGGTGCCGGAAGTTCTGGCTCCGAGGCGCAAGACCCGTCAAATCAAGGTCGGTTCGATCGGTGTGGGCAGCAACTCGCAGGTTTCTGTGCAGTCGATGACCACGACTCCGACGACCGATATCAATGGAACGCTCCAGCAGATCGCCGAGCTCACGGCCGCTGGTTGCGACATCGTGCGCGTCGCGGTGCCGAGCCAGGACGACGCGGATGTGTTGCACATCATCGCGAAGAAGAGCCAGATTCCGGTGATCGCCGACATCCACTTCCAGCCGCGTTACATCTACGCGGCGATCGATGCGGGGTGCGCCGCGGTGCGCGTGAACCCCGGCAACATCCGCCAGTTCGACGGCAACGTCGGGCAGATTGCGAAGGCCGCGAAGGACGCGGGCGTCTCGCTCAGGATCGGCGTGAACGCCGGCTCCCTCGACCGTCGCCTGCTGCAGAAGTACGGCAAGCCCACCGCCGAGGCGCTCGTCGAGAGCGCGGTTTGGGAGGCGTCGCTCTTTGAAGAGCACGACTTCCACGACTTCAAGATTTCGGTGAAGCACAACGACCCCATCGTCATGACGAAGGCGTACCGGCAGCTCGCCGCCGCCGGTGACTGGCCGCTGCACCTCGGCGTGACCGAGGCCGGCCCCGCGTTCCAGGGAACCATCAAGAGCGCCACGGCGTTCGGCATTCTGCTCTCGGAGGGCATCGGTGACACGATTCGTGTGTCGCTGTCGGCCCCGCCCGTCGAGGAGGTCAAGGTCGGCCTGCAGATCTTGCAGTCACTGAACCTCCGCGAGCGTAAGCTCGAGATCGTGTCGTGCCCCTCGTGCGGCCGCGCGCAGGTCGACGTGTACACGCTCGCCGAAGAGGTCACCAAGGGCCTTGAGGGCATGACGGTGCCGCTGCGCGTCGCGGTCATGGGCTGCGTCGTGAACGGCCCCGGTGAGGCACGCGAGGCCGACCTTGGCGTTGCCTCGGGCAATGGCAAGGGCCAGATCTTCGTGAAGGGCGAGGTCATCAAGACCGTGCCCGAGTCAGAGATTGTCGCCACCCTCATCGAGGAGGCGAACCGCATCGCTGACGAGATGGGGCACGAGCGCGAGTCAGGCGCCCCCGAGGTGCTCGCCGTCAAGTAGCGGCCGGCCCGGCCCCAGCGGCCCAGGTCGGCACCCGCCGCCAGCACGGCCCCAACCCCTGCGATCTGCCGATCGTATGCAGGATTGGGGCCGTTCTTGCATTTCAACTGCAGATTTCCAGAAGAGTGATCGAACGCAAGCGGTTTGCGCAACTATACACTGCGAGTATACGCTCGGTGTATGGCAACGATGGACTCTTCCCACACCCTCCTCGGGCTGCTCGGAACCGGCTCAGGGTATGGGTACGACCTGAAGCACGATTACGACAGGCACTTCGGCACCGAGAAGCCGCTCGCCTTCGGGCAGGTCTACGCGACGCTCGCCCGCCTCATGAAGCACGGGTTCATCGCGCTGCTCGGCGACGAGGCCGGCGGCGGCCCCGACCGCAAGCGCTACGAGATCACCCCGGCCGGCCGCGCCGAGCTTGAGGAGTGGCTGTTCTCCGCCGACACTCCATCGCCGGCGCTGCAGAGCAACCTCTTTGCGAAGACGATCATCGCGCTTCTGCTCGACGATGACGCAGCGCGGCTGCTCGACCTGCAGCGAGCAGAGCACCTCGCCCGGATGCGCGAGCTCACGAGGCGAAAGCTCGGGGCCGACCTCGCCACCGTGCTCGTCCTCGACCACGCGCTGTTCCACATCGAGGCAGACCTGCGCTGGATCGAGCTCACGTCGGCGAGGCTTGGCGAGCTGCGTGCGGAGGTCGCACGATGAACCCGGTGCTCAGCGTCCGCGGCATCGAGCGATCCTTCGGCATGGACGTCGCCCTGCGCGGCGTCGACCTCGACGTTGCGCAGGGCGAGATCCTTGCAATCATGGGGCCCTCAGGCTCCGGCAAGTCGACCCTGCTCCACATCCTGGCCGGTGTGCTGACGCCCGACAGCGGCACCGCGTCGTACCGCGACCCGTCGACCAACGAGACAGCCGCGCTCAGCGCCCTCGGTGAGGCTGCCCGCGCGAAGCTCAGGCTCTCCGAGTTCGGCTTTATTTTCCAGTTCGGTCAGCTGCTGCCCGACCTCAGCGCGGTTGACAATGTGTCGCTCCCGCTGCTGCTTGCGGGTCAGGCAAGGAAGGTGGCGCTGCGGCAGGCTCGGCGGTGGCTCGAACGGCTCGGGCTTGCCGATCACGCCGAGAAGCTCCCGTCCGAGCTCTCCGGCGGGCAGGCGCAACGAGTGGCCATTGCCCGCGCCCTCGTGACCGCGCCCAAAGTGATCTTCGCTGACGAGCCGACCGGCGCGCTCGACTCGCTGTCGGCCGAGCAGGTCATGCTCACCCTCACCGAGCTCTCGCGGGCCTCGGGCACCACGGTCGTGCTCGTTACCCACGACGCCCGCACCGCGGCGTACGCAGACCGCGAGATTGTCGTACGCGACGGCAAGCTGTCGGGGCTCGTCCGATGAGGGCGCTCACGCTCGGCTGGGTGCTCGCCTCGCGCGAGCGCGGCGGCCTGAAACGCCTGAGCGGCATCGCTGCGGGTGTTGCGGTCGGCGTCGCGCTCCTGCTGCTCGTTCTCGCCGCCTATCAGGCGCTCGGAGACAGGAGTGCCCGGTCTACCTGGCCCCTCGACAGCGCGTTCAAGACCGGCCAGGTCGCCGAGCTTGAGTTCGGGGATGACACCGTCTGGGTTGCACCGAGCGGCATGCTCGGTGGCGCGGGAGACTACTTCAACGGTGAGGCGATCAGCCGGGTCTCGATCGCGGCGACGCCCGACTCCACGGTGGCGGTGCCGGGCGTTGACCGCGCTCCGCAGCCGGGGGAGTACTACGCCTCCCCGGCGCTTGCGACGCTCATCGATGACGCCCCGGCAGACCAGCTCGGCGACCGCTTCGGCACCCGCATCGGCACCGTCGGGCCTGAGGCACTCCTCGGCCCCGAAACGAAGCTCGCGATTGTCGGCGAAGACGCCGCTACGGTCGAACCGCTGCTCGGCGCGAGCCTGCACACAGAGCTCTCCGGCTTCAGATTCCCGAGCCCCGCGTATGCCATGATCGCGATCGTCGGGGGCATCGCCGTGCTGTTTCCCGTCGCCGTGCTCATCTCCATCGTCACGAAGCTCGGGCAGGCCGCCCGCGCCGAGCGCTTCTCAACGATCCGGCTTATCGGAGCGTCGCCCCGCCTTGTCGCAGTGCTCGCCGGGCTCGAAGCCGTGATCCCTGCCCTGATCGGAGCCATCGCTGGCATCGGCCTCTTCTTCGCCGTTCGCCCGCTCGCGGCGCTCGTCGAGATCGAGGGCTCGCGCTTCTTCCTCTCAGACCTCAGCGTGCCGGTGTGGGCGATGGCGTTCGCGGCCCTCGGCACCGCGCTGCTCGCCGGGGTTGTCGCCTTCCTCACCGCCCTCCGAGCTGGGCTCGGCCCGCTCGGCGGCAGCCGCGAGCAGCGAGAGCGCATGCCGAGGTGGTGGTCGCTCGTGCCGCTCGCTCTTGGCGCCGTCGTGATCGCCGCGCCGGCGGTTGCCGCGTCCGGGCTCGACATCGGCGTACCGGATACCGCGATCCTTGTCGGGTTCGTCCTCCTCACTGTCGGTATCGTGCTCGCCGGGCCGTGGCTTGCGGCGGTTGTGAGCACGGCGGGCGCCGCTCGCGCGCGCGGGGCGGCAGGTGTGCTCGCGATGCGCAGGATCGCCCGGCACCCGCGCGCGACATTCCGCTCGGTGAGCGGCCTCGTGCTCGCGCTGTTCGTGGTGACCGTCTTCGCGGTCGGGACGACGACCGAGACCACTGAGGAGGTTGCGGACGTGCCGCCCACCGAGCTCGTTCCCGTCGACGCTCTCACGGCGAGTGTCGGCTTCGAGGTCGACGCGGCCCGGCAAGCGGCAGGCCTCGCGCGCGTTGCCGAGACCCAGGGAGTCGACAGGGTCATCAGCGTCGGCTGGTACGACGCCGAGGCCGATGGGTCCAACGTCCCCGAGGGGGCCGACCAGGCACTGTTTAACGGTGGCTTTGTCATGGAGGCAGGCGACGCCCGGGCGATCGGCCTCGATCCGGGCACCGCAGAGTGGCTCTGGCTCGAGCAGCCCTACTTCAGCACCTTTGAGCTCGGGCGAGACATCGACACGATCGGTGTGCCGGCCGCTGCCGCCGAGACTGCAACGCCCACCCTCGTGATGGTGCTCACCGATGGACAGCCAGGGTCGCTCGAGCGCGCGCGCACCGCGATGACGACGAGCGGTCTCAGCCTCTCGACGCTGCCCGCGACGCGGGCAGAACAGACGGACGCGGGCGCGACTCGGTTCGCTCGCCAGTACGTGAGCCTCGCGTGGATCGGGATCCTGATCGCCACACTCATCTCCGTGATCTCGCTCTCCGTCTCGACGATCGCTGGCATGATCGACCGCCGCCGTCAGCTCGGCCTGCTCCGCCTGAGCGGGATGCCGGCGGCGACGCTCAGACGGATGATCGTCATTGAGACCGCGCTGCCGCTCGCGACCGTGTTCCTCATCACGATTGGGCTGGGCTTCCTCACCGCGTGGGCGGTCGTCGTCGCGCTGAGCGGTGGAGACCGGCAGGTGACGCTGCCCGACGCTAGCTACCTCGGGCTCGTCGGGGTCTGCCTGGGGCTCGCTGCCGCAGCGATCCTCATCGTGTTCCGCACTGTACGGAGCGAGCTGCCAATCGCCGCGACCCGGTTCGAATAGCTCGCGGGGGCGTGCTGCTGGCGGGCAAGCTCAGACGGCGGCGAGTTCGATCGAGCCGGTCGCGACGTCTGCCCGGACTACCCGGACGCGGGCGTGGCGGCCGGCGACGAGCGCGCCACCCGGGTTCGGCATCCTCGCCGTCACGGCAGGGTCGACGATCTGCACGCGCGCGGTCTCGCCGCGGGCCTCGAGCACGACGGCGTCGAACTCCTCGCCCGCGCGGTCACGGAGCAGCGCCGCCTCGATCCGGTCGAGCGCTTCAGCACCGAGCCTCCCGGCGAGCGACGCTGAGGATCGCATGAGCCCCGGCACGTCACCGAGACTCTCGCGGGCCCACGCGGGCACCTCTCGGCCCGCGCACAGGGCCTCGCAGATCGCGAGCCCCCACCTATCGACGAGGCGCCGCAGCGGCGCGGTCACGTGGGCGTACGGCGCGGCGATGGCAGCCTGCTCGGGGTGCGCGGGCGGCGAGAGCGGCTCGCCGTCGCGCTCGACGCCGAACGCGGCGTAGTCGGCGCCGCGGAAGAGGCTCGACGCGGCGTGCAGCACGGCGGCGCCCACCGGGGTGTCGGCCTGCACGGTGCGAAGGTACTCGCCGTATGGAACGCCTTCGCGCCAGGGGAGCCCAAGCGCCGCGACGCGCTCGCGGAACTCGGCGAGCGCGGCGCCGTCGGGTGGCGACATCGTGCGCAGGATCCCGATGCCACCATCGAGCATGATGCGGCCCGCGGCCATCCCGGTGAGCAGGGAGAGCTGCGCGTTCCACTCTTCGACGCGGAGCGGGAAGCGACGCTCGATCCGGTACCCGCGCTCGTCGCGGATCACCTCCTCCTCTGCCATGTTCAGGCTCGCGCCGCCGCGCTGCCGCTCGCACGCGATGCGCAGCTCGCCGAGCTCGGGGAGGAGCGCGAGTGGCCCGGTCGGTGCGCTCGCGCCCGTCGTGGCCGCATCGACTGCGGCCTGAGCCGAGACGTAGTCGAGTTTCGCGCGGGATCGGATGCGGGCGCGCTCAACACGGGGCGGGGCGACACTGGCGCCATCGAGGGTCGAGCGTCCGTCGCCGTCAAGCTCGATTGTCCAGACGAAGGCGCTGCGATCGACGTCGGGGAGAAGAGATGCACGCCCTTCGCTGAGCTCGCGGGGATGCAGCGGCACCGAGCCGTCGGGAAGATACAGTGTCTGGCCGCGGCGCCGGGCCTCTGCGTCGAGCGGGCCGCCCGCGCTGACAAAGCCAGGCACGTCTGCAATCGCGTACCTGAGGATGAACCCGCGGTCTGCGGATTCGGGGTCACCCGTCTGCTCGATATGAAAGGCCTGGTCGAGATCGCGCGATTCCGCGGGGTCGAGCGTCACGAACTCGATGTGCCTCACGTCGAGCTCGGGCTCAGGCGGAACCCGGGTTACTGCCTCTGCGAGGGCTGGCGGAGGGAAAACGTCGGTGATCCCGCTCGCTTCCCGAAGCGCTGTGAGTGCCGCGGCGAGCTGGCCGCCTGGCGCGTGGGGTGCGATGTGCGTCCGCCTGCTGGGCATGCTCGTAGCCTAGCGCTTTGACCCCCGCGAACTCCTAGACTGGGGGCATGACAGCCCCAGAGAACACGCACACGGACGAGGCACTCGATGAGCTGCTCAGGTCGGCGGGGGTGACCGGCCAGCGAGCACTGGTGCGCCGCATTTTGAAGACCGGCCTCGGCCTCGCATCAGACGGTGCCTCGCGCCTCGACCTGAAGATTTCGTCGGCGGCGCTCGAAGAGATGCGCCACGCGTTCGCGCTCTTCGCTCCCTACGCGGGCGTGCGCAAGGCGACGATCTTCGGCTCCGCCCGCACGAAGCCGGGGGACCTGCTCTACACGGCAGCGCAGGAGAGCGCGCGTGAGCTGTCAGACGACAACTGGATGGTGGTCACCGGCGCCGGCCCGGGCATCATGGAGGCCGCGGCCATTGGGGCCGGGGCAGAGCACTCGCTCGGGGTCTCCATCAGGCTGCCGTTCGAGGAAGAACCGAACGCGTTCGTCGCGAACGACGAGCGCCACGTGGCGATGAAGTACTTCTTCACGCGCAAGCTCATGTTGGTGAAGGAGTCGAGCGCGTTCATCTGCCTGCCCGGCGGGTTCGGCACGATGGATGAGACGTTCGAGCTGCTGACGCTGCAGCAGACGGGCAAAATGGCACCCGTGCCGATCGTGCTGCTTGACCGGCCGGGAGGCACCTACTGGGAGAGCTTCAAGGCCTTCGTGGTGGACGAGCTCGAGCGCGGCGGCTACGTCACACCGGGCGACCTCGACCGGGTACTCATCACCGACTCCGCGGCGGCGGCGGTTGAGCACGTCCACGAATTCTGGAGCAACTACGTCGACCTGCGCTGGTTCCCCTCGCACACCCGTGGTGAGCGCGACGCGCTGCTGCTGTACGTGAAGACCGCGCCGACCGCTGAGCGGCTCGCGGAGCTCAACGAACGCTTCGGGTACATGCTCGCCGCGGGCGAGATCACCCTGTCTGAGCCGTACCCCGAGGAGGGATCTGAGCGCGCGGGCCTTGCGCGGGTTCGCCTCGTTCCTCGGCCGCACGCGATTGGTGAGCTGTACCGGCTGATTCGAGCGCTGAACGAACCGGCTCCCGGCGACCCGTCGGCTGAGGCGTAGTTGTGGGCGCGGCCGCCGGTGCTGCGGACCCTCGGCTGCTAGCGCTGCTCGAAGCGGCACGCGTGGAGGTCGCGGGCCGTGCCAGTGAGCTTGAGCGCACGCTCGCCGAACTTGTTCGCAGCCGTGAATCCTCGAACGATGACGACGAGCACGACCCCGAGGGCGTGACGCTTTCGTCTGAGTGGTCTAGGCTCAGTGGCCTCGCGGACGCCGCGCGCGGTGAACTCTCGGAGGTTGATGCCGCGCTCGAGCGCTGGGCGGCCGGCAGCTACGGGGTGTGCGAGAGCTGCGGCGATCCCATTCCTGTGGAACGGCTCGAGGTGCGCCCGTTCGCGACGCGCTGCGTGCCCTGCGCGAGCCGGCGCCACCCCCTCCCACCCAAATAATCCGCTGCACCCCTAATTCCAGCGGAAATTGGCGTACACCGGCGAAATTGGGGGACACGGGGAGGAGTTGGGCGGCCGCACCCTGCGCGCCCGGGGTCTCAGCGCGCCCACCGCACCCGGCGCACCTACCGCACGTACTCCGCGAGGTGCTCGCCCGTGAGGGTCGACTTCGCCGCGACCAGGGCTGCGGGCGTTCCCTCAAAGACGACGGTGCCGCCGTCTTGCCCCGCCCCTGGCCCGATGTCAATGATCCAGTCGGCGTGGGCCATCACTGCCTGGTGATGCTCGATGACGACAACGCTCTTGCCCGAGTCGACGAGCCTGTCGAGCACGTCGAGCAGCTGCTCGACGTCGGCGAGGTGCAGGCCGGTCGTGGGCTCGTCAAGCACGTACACGCCCGCGTCTTCCGCCATCGCGATCGCGAGCTTCACGCGCTGCCGCTCACCGCCGGAGAGAGTGGTGAGGGGCTGGCCGAGCGTGAGGTATCCGACCCCGACGTCGACGAGGCGGGCGAGGATCTTGGCTGCCTTCGGCACTTTCGCGCCCGCGCCCGCAGGGGAGGTGCCAGACAGGAACGAGTGGGCGTCAGCAATCGACATCTCGAGCAGCTCTGCGATGTTCTTGCCGCCCTCGTCCTCGCTCCCGCCGAGGCGGTACTGCAGCACCTCAGCCTGGTAGCGCCGGCCCTCGCACTCGTCGCACGGGGTTGCAACGCCAGCCATGACGACGAGGTCGGTGTAGATGACGCCCGCGCCCTTGCAGACCGGGCACGCGCCCTCGGAGTTCGCCGAGAAGAGTGCGGGCTTCACGCCGTTGGCCTTCGCGAACGCGGTGCGGATCGGGTCGAGCACCCCCGTATACGTCGCGGGGTTCGACCTGCGGGATCCCTTGATGGGGGACTGGTCGACCGCGATGACTCCCTCCCTGCCCGATACGTAGCCGTGGATGAGCGAGGACTTGCCCGAGCCCGCGACGCCCGTGATCGCGCACAGCACGCCGAGCGGCACATCGACATCGACATCGCGGAGGTTGTTGCGGTTGGCCCCCCGCACCTCGATCTTGCCGGCCGCCTCGCGCACCGACTCTTTCAGCGAGGCGCGGTCGCCGAAGTGTCTGCCCGTGACGGTGTCAGAGGCCGCGAGCTCGTCGACCGTGCCCTCGAAGCAAATCTCGCCACCCGCTGCGCCAGCCGCGGGGCCGAGGTCGACGACGTGGTCGGCGATCTTGATCATCTCGGGCTTGTGCTCGACAACCAGCACAGTGTTGCCCTTGTCGCGCAGCCTGAGCAGCAGGCCGTTCATGCGCTGGATGTCGTGGGGGTGGAGGCCGATCGACGGCTCGTCGAAGATGTAGGTCACGTCGGTGAGGCTCGACCCCAGGTGGCGGATCATCTTCGTGCGCTGCGACTCGCCGCCCGAGAGCGTGCCCGCGGGCCGGTCGAGCGACAGGTACCCGAGCCCGATCTCGACGAACGAGTCGAGGGTGTCGCGGAGGTTTGCGAGGAGCGGAGCCACAGACGCGTCTTCGACGCCGCGCACCCACTCTGCGAGGTCCGAGATCTGCATCATGCAGGCGTCGGCGATTGAGATGCCCTTGATCTTCGATGAGCGCGCGAGCTCGGTGAGACGGGTGCCCTCACACTCAGGGCAGGTGTCGAAGGTGATCGCCCGGTCGACGAACGCGCGGATGTGCGGCTGCATCGCCTCTCGGTCTTTCGAGAGCATCGACTTCTGGATCTTCGGGATGAGCCCCTCGTAGGTGACGTTGATTCCGTCGACCTTGATCTTCGTTGGCTCTTTGTAGAGGAGCGCGTCAAGCTGCTTCTCGGTGAAATCTTTGATCGGGGTGTCGGCGTCGAAAAAGTCGTTTCCGCCGAAGATGCGCCCGTACCAGCCGTCCATCGAGTAGCCGGGGATGGTGAGGGCGCCTTCGTTGAGGGTCTTCGACGCGTCGTAGAGCGCGGTGAGGTCGAAGTCGCTCACCTTGCCGCGGCCCTCGCAGCGCGGGCACATGCCGCCGACGATGTTGAACGAGCGGCGCTCCTTCGTGGTGCGTCCGCCCTTCTCGACGGTGACCGCGCCGGCGCCCGAGATCGAGGCCACGTTGAAGGAGAACGCCTTCGCGGGGCCGATGTGTGGCGTGCCGAGGCGGCTGAACAGGATGCGCAGCATCGCGTTCGCGTCGGTCGCGGTGCCCACGGTGGAGCGCGGGTCGGCGCCCATGCGCTGCTGATCGACGAGGATCGCGGTGGTCACCCCGTCGAGCAGGTCGACGTCGGGGCGGGCAAGGGTGGGCATGAACCCCTGCACAAACGTGGAGTATGTCTCATTGATGAGTCGCTGGGACTCGGCAGCGATCGTCGCGAAGACGAGCGAGCTCTTGCCCGAGCCGGAGACACCGGTGAACGCCGTGAGCCGCCGTTTCGGGAGCTCAACGCTCACGTCCTTCAGATTGTTTTCGCGGGCGCCATAGACGCGAATACGGTCGTGTGAATCGGCTGGATGGATGGCTGCCTCAGTGCTCATACGCACAGCGTAGTCCTCCGCAATTGTGCGCACAGAAAAACTTGCTCATGCATTGCAATACTTGCTACGCAAGGTATAGTCGAAGTCATGGAACCACAGGCCGAGCGAATAGCCACGAACCTCCGCAAGGGGGTGCTCGAGTACTGCGTGCTCGCGCTGCTTTCGGGCCGCGACATGTACGGCCTTGAGCTCGCGGGCGCCCTCATGGATCGCGGCCTGACCGCGAGCGAGGGGAGCCTCTACCCGCTGCTCGCACGGATGCGCGAGGCGGGCGCGGTCGAGACCAGGTGGGAGCAGCCCGAAGACACGGGCGGTACCCGCCCGCGGCGGTATTACGCGATCACCGCGCGGGGGCGTGAGCTGCTCGCGGTCTTCGGCACCGTGTGGGGCGGGATCGCGGGCGAGGTGGAGTCGCTCATCGCCGCCGCCCAGCCACTCGAGCAGGTGGTGGATCATCAGCCCGGTACAGGCACCAAGGAGACCTCATGAATGCACAGACCCACTCCAGGCAGGTCCAGACGTACCTGCGGTCGCTCGGCGAAGCGCTCGGCGGCCTCGGCGCCCCCGAAATCCTCGCCTCACAGCATCGCGCCGAGCTCGACCCCGCGTCCGTGTAGGCAGACTCGAACGGGCAGCGGGCCGCCCGCGTAGCGTGGCGGTTGCAGGCCACGGGCCTTGCGACCGCGATCCTCACCGCTGCGTTCTCCGGGTTCCTCATGCGCGGTACCGGCCCGCCTACGCCTGGGCGAGCGCCGCGACCGTGACGGCGTTCGCCGCCATCGCTCATCTCCGTCGCCGAGTACCTGTCGCTCCTGCTCATTGTGTGGGTCGCCGCGATCACTCCGTGGCGCCTCTCGCGTGGGATCGGGCCGCGCGAGGCGCGGACCTGGCGCTGGGTGGGCGCGGCGGTCGTCGCGCTCCCGGTCGTGTGGATGGGGATCGCGGGCTTCAACGGTACCTTCGGCCTCGACTGGGCCGCGTGGGCAGTGCTCGCCGTGCTGCTCGCGGTCGCCGTGTGGTTCGGGCTCGGGAGCAGGATCGCGGCGGCGGCCGTCGCCCTCGCCGGCGCGATTCTCATGGCTGCCCCGTTCCTTGATGGCGGCTTCCTCATGCTGCGGTGGTGGTGGATTGGCGGGCTGCTCCTTGCGGCGGGGCTACCGTCGGTCGTCGCGGGTCGCCGGCGGGGATAGCCGTTAGGCGGCCGCGGGCTGCGGTTACGCTGGTGGCATGAGCGTGACGACACGGGGTCTGGGCGTCGGCCTTGCTGCCGCGATCTGTGTGGTGCTCGCGGCGCCAGCGTTCTTCGTCGCCGAGCTGCCCTGGCTGGGGGCCGGGTTCCTCGCGGCCGGGCTTCTGGTTGCGGTGGTGGCGGACAGGCGCGCCGGGATCCTGATCGTGCCCCGATCTTCGCCGGCGGCGGACGCTCCCGCCGCGCCCTCGTTGACGCGCGACCTCTCGCTCGTCGCGCTGGGCCTGCTCATCGTGCGCATGATTCCGCTCGCCGCCGAGCTCGACAACCTCGCGATGCTGCGGTTCACGCTCGCGCTCGGAGGCGCGGTGCTCGTGCCGTACCTCGTGTCGCGGTTCGGCTATCGCGACAGGGCGACGAGCTTCCCGTGGCGAGGAGCCTCGCCCCGGCGGCGCTGGGGGCGACTGCACTGGGGCTGGCTCGGGGGCGTGCTTGTGCTCGGCTGGCTGATCTTGCCCTACTACTTCATTTCGTCTGGCGTCTACACGAACTGGCCTCAGGTCGACACGCCTGACCTCATCGCGCGGTTGTTCGTCGGGGTCGGCGCCGTCGGTATCTGGGACGAGCTGTTCTTCATCTGCACGGTGTTCGCCGTGCTGCTGAGGCACTTCCCCGCGTGGCTCGCGAACGCGCTCCAGGCGGTGGTGTTCGTCTCGTTCCTGTGGGAGCTGGGGTACCGGGCCTGGGGGCCGCTCCTCACGATCCCGTTCGCGCTCGTGCAGGGGTTCATCTTCCTGCGCACGCGATCACTTGGCTACGTGGTGACGGTGCATCTCTTGTTCGACGCCGTGGTGTTTGCCGTGCTCGTGCACGCGCATAACCCGTCGCTGTTCAACGTGTTCCCAACCGCTCCCTAGGCGTGGCTGGCCGTTGAACCCGGTGCGCGGCTAACGCGCAAGCAGGCCGGCGATGCGCCGCACCGCGAATTCGTAGCCCTGGATGCCGGCGCCGGTAATCACAAACTCGGCGAGTGGGGAGAGGAACGAGTGGTGGCGGAATTCCTCGCGCGCGAACACGTTTGAGATGTGGATCTCGGCGAACGGGAGCGGCACGCCCGCGAGCGCGTCGCGCAGCACGACTGAGGTGTGGGTCAGACCCGCCGGGTTGATGATGATCGCAGAGCAGTCGTGGCGTGCCTCATGGATCGCGTCGAGGAGCTCGCCCTCGTGGTTCGACTGCACCGCGCGCACGTCGATCCCGTACTCTTTCGCGACGCGGATGACGAGCCGCTCGACATCCTTCAGCGTGTCGCTGCCGTAGATCTCGGGTTCGCGCGTGCCGAGCAGGTTGAGGTTCGGTCCGTTGACCAGCAGAATCCGCTTCATCTCAGCACGCTCCTTGTGGCTCGAATGATGTCGTTCCATCGTAGTCCCGGAGCGCCCACTGAGGCGGATACGATCGCTCCGCAATTGCACTCCCAGGGGCGCCCGGCTACCGTTGACGGGTGACTGACCAGCCCCGCAGAGCCTTTGACCCCTCAACCTTTCGCGACAAGCCCGTGTCGTTTGTGCGCCGCAGCGGCCGGATGACGCCGTCCCAGGAGCGTGCGTGGGAGGAGTCGCGCGCCGACTTCTTGCTTGAGATCGCCCACGGGCCGGCGGCGACGAGCGTTGCCAAGGGGGAGAAGGGTGACCCCGCAGAGATCTTCGGACGAGATGCTGAGCTCATCGTCGAGGTCGGTTCGGGGCAGGGGCATCAAATTCTGTCAGCGGCGGCCGCCCGGCCCGAGACCGACTTCCTCGCTATCGAGGTGTTCCGTGCTGGCCTCGCCCGGACCGTGATTCGCGCCGCCGACGCGGGCCTCACGAACCTGCGCCTCGCGGAGGTCAACGCGCCCGAGCTCCTAGAGCACTACTTGCCCGAGGGATCGGTCTCAGAGATCTGGGTGTTCTTCCCGGACCCGTGGAAGAAGGCCAAGCACCACAAGCGCCGGCTCATCAGCGCGGACTTCGCTCGAATCGCGCACCGTGCACTGAAGCCCGGCGGCGTGCTGCGGCTCGGCACTGATTGGCAGAACTACGCCGACCACATGCGCGTCGTCATGGATGAGGCCCCCGGGTTTGAGCGGGCCTTCGAGGGCGACTGGGCCGACCGTTATGAGGGACGCGTGCTCACCGCGTTTGAGAACAAGGGCATTGAAAAGGGTCGCGACATCCGCGACCTCACGTACCGCAGGGTCTAGTGCTGCGGCGCTGGGGCCGTGCGCCGCGCAGTGCGTCTGGGATATGCGCAGGGAATGCCCAAACTCGCTAGTTCGGGCATATTTTCTGCCGAACTCATGCGCTACAGCCGGGGGAGTTTTGAGTGCCGCGACACGCGACACGCCCGGGTTGCACGGCGTGAATCCCTGTGTCAGAATAGACAGGTTCAGTACTCCGTGCATGCGGATCACTGCCAGGCTGTGCATTACCTCTCGACTTGATCGGGGCGGTGAGGCCGCGGGCAGCGAACACAGCCTGCACGCCTAAGGGCGGCCAGACGCAAGTCCGGCCGTTTTGGTGCGTGCAGAAATTGATAGGTGAACAGAGACCCAGCACTAAGGCACTTCAGGGTGCCCGTACTGCCACGGGCGCTGGTACGCAAGACGTCCAATGCTGTCGGCCACAAGCCGAAAGTACGACGCAAGTAGAAAGTAGAGATGTCATGGCGGGACAGAAGATCCGCATTCGACTCAAGTCGTATGACCACGAGGTCATTGATAGCTCAGCGCGCAAGATCGTAGATACGGTCACCCGCGCGGGCGCAACCGTGATCGGCCCCGTGCCGCTCCCCACGGAAAAGAACGTGATCGCTGTGATCCGTTCGCCGCACAAGTACAAGGACAGCCGCGAGCACTTTGAGAAGCGCACGCACAAGCGTCTGATCGACATCGTCGATCCCACCCCGAAGGCCGTCGATTCGCTCATGCGTCTCGATCTCCCGGCCGATGTCAACATCGAGATCAAGCTCTAAGGGGGGATCCAGACATGACTGCAGTACGTAATGTGAAGGGTCTCCTGGGCACCAAGCTCGGCATGACTCAGGTATGGGACGAGGACGGCAAGGTCGTTCCCGTTACCGTCATCGAGGTGGCGCCTAACGTTGTCACCCAGATCCGCACCCCCGAGGTCGACGGCTACAGCGCCGTGCAGATCGCCGCGGGTCAGATCGACCCCCGCAAGGTGAACCAGCCCTCGGCTGGTCACTTCGAGAAGGCCGGTGTTACGCCGCGTCGCCACATCACCGAGATCCGCACCGCCGACGCTGCTGAGTACAGCCTCGGCCAGGAGCTCACCATCGAAGGCGCTTTCGAAGCCGGTCAGAAGATCGACGTCGTTGGCACCTCGAAGGGTAAGGGCTTCGCGGGCGCTATGAAGCGTCACAACTTCAAGGGCGTTGGCGCATCGCACGGTGCACACCGCAACCACCGTAAGCCTGGCTCTGTCGGTGGCGCAGCAACTCCCGGTCGCGTTTTCCGCGGCAAGAAGATGCCGGGCCGTATGGGCACCGATCGCGTGACCGTGCAGAACCTCACCGTTCAGGCGATCGACGCCGAGAAGGGCCTCATCCTGGTTAAGGGTGCAGTTCCCGGTGCGCGTGGTCGTCTCGTTTTCGTCCGCAACGCAGTGAAGGGGGCGTAGTTCATGGCTACCGCTACCAAGCTCGAGGTTTTCGACGCGAAGGGCAAGAAGGCTGGGTCGGTTGACCTTCCCGAGGCTATCTTCGGCGCCGAGACCAACGTTCCGCTGATCCACCAGGTGGTCACGGCACAGCTGGCTGCTGCCCGCCAGGGTACGCACAAGACCAAGACCCGTGGCGAGCGCTCGGGTTCCGGCGTCAAGCCGTTCAAGCAGAAGGGCACTGGCCGTGCACGCCAGGGCTCGGTCCGCATGCCGCAGCACCGCGGCGGTGGCATCGTCCACGGGCCCGTGCCCCGCGATTACTCGCAGCGCACCCCCAAGAAGATGATCGCTGCTGCACTCGTTGGCCTGCTCTCGGACCGCGCACGCGCGAACCGTCTGCACGTTGTCGAGGGCTTCGGCATCGCTGACAAGCCGAGCACGAAGGCCGCACGCGAGTTCCTCGCTCAGGTCGCACCGGGCAACCGCGTGCTCGTGGTCGTAGACCGCGAAGACGTGCTCACCGTGCTCAGCGTTCAGAACCTTCCGAACGTTCACGTGCTGTTCCACGATCAGCTCAACGCCTACGACGTTGTCGTCAGTGACGATCTCGTCTTCACCAAGGCAGCTTTCGACGCTTTCGTCGACGGTCGTGCCGCTAAGGAGGACTCGAAGTGAGCATGAACAAGGCTGCGCACGACGTCATCATCCGCCCGATCGTCTCGGAGAAGAGCTACGGCCTCATCGACGCAAACGGACAGTACACCTTTGAGGTTGCTCCCACCGCGTCGAAGACCGAGATCAAGCTCGCCATCGAGTCGGTATTCGGTGTGAAGGTCGCAAAGATCAACACCCTGAACCGCAAGGGCAAGACCCGCCGCACGAAGTTTGGCCTCGGCAAGCGCAAGGACACCAAGCGCGCCATCGTCACGCTGAAGTCGGGCTCCATCGACATCTTCACGGCTGCGCTGTAGAAGGGGCGAAAAGGAACACAACATGGCAATTCGCAAGTACAAGCCGACGACCCCTGGTCGTCGCGGGTCGAGCGTTGCTGATTTCGCTGAGATCACGCGCTCCACGCCCGAGAAGTCGCTGCTGCGTCCGCTCCCGAAGACGGGTGGCCGCAACAACCAGGGCCGCATCACGACCCGTCACATCGGTGGTGGCCACAAGCGCCAGTACCGCGTCATCGACTTCCGTCGCAATGACAAGGACGGCGTCAACGCCCGCGTAGCGCACATCGAGTACGACCCCAACCGCACCGCGCGCATCGCGCTGCTGCACTTTGAGGACGGCACGAAGCGTTACATCATCGCTCCGAACAAGCTCAAGCAGGGCGACATCGTCGAGTCGGGTGCCGGCTCGGACATCAAGCCCGGCAACAACATGCCGCTGAAGAACATCCCCACGGGTACTGTTATTCACGCGATTGAGCTGAAGCCCGGTGGGGGAGCGAAGCTCGCTCGTTCCGCTGGTTCCTCGGTTCGCCTCGTGGCGAAGGATGGCCCCTACGCTCAGCTGCGTCTCCCCTCGGGCGAGATCCGCAACGTCGACGCGCGCTGCCGCGCGACCGTCGGCGAGGTCGGCAACGCCGAGCAGTCGAACATCAACTGGGGTAAGGCCGGCCGTATGCGCTGGAAGGGCGTCCGCCCGACCGTGCGTGGTGTCGTCATGAACCCGGTGGATCACCCCCACGGTGGTGGCGAAGGCCGCACCTCGGGTGGCCGTCACCCGGTTAGCCCCTGGGGCCAGAAGGAAGGCCGTACGCGCCGTCCTAACAAGGAAAGCGACAAGCTCATTGTGCGCCGCCGTAACGCTGGCAAGAAGCGCTAGTCGGCAGGTAGGAGAATAGAAGATGCCTCGTAGTCTCAAGAAGGGCCCCTTCGTCGACAACCACCTGCTGAACAAGGTGGTCGTACAGAACGAAGCTGGCACCAAGAACGTGATCAAGACCTGGTCGCGCCGCTCGATGATCATCCCCGCAATGCTGGGACACACCATCGCCGTGCACGACGGTCGGAAGCACATCCCCGTATTCGTCACCGAAACCATGGTTGGGCACAAGCTGGGCGAGTTCGCCCCGACTCGTACCTTCCGTGGCCACGTGAAGGACGACAAGAAGGGCCGTCGCCGCTAACGCGGTGACGTGAAGGAGGAAGAGAAATGGTGGAATCGATCGCACGCGTGCGTCATATCCGCATCACCCCCCAGAAGGCCCGTCGTGTCGTTGACCTGGTTCGTGGCAAGAACGCGCAGGAGGCACTCGCCATCCTGAAGTTCGCGCCCCAGGCTGCCGCAGAGCCCGTGTTCAAGCTCGTCGCTTCGGCGATCGCTAACGCACGTGTGAAGGCTGACGCTGAGAACCTGCGCCTCAACGAGGACGAGCTCGTCATCGCGCGCGCATTCGTGGATGAGGGTGCAACGCTCAAGCGTTTCCGCCCCCGTGCACAGGGTCGCGCGTTCCGTATCAACAAGCGCACCAGCCACATCACGGTCGTTCTTCAGACCGCTGATGAGCTGGCAGCTCAGAAGGGAGCCTAAGGAATGGGCCAGAAGATTCATCCCTACGGCTTCCGCCTCGGGATTACCACCGACCACGTGTCGCGCTGGTTCTCGGACTCGACGAAGAAGGGCCAGCGTTACGCTGACTACCTCGCCGAGGACATCAAGATCCGCCAGCACCTGCAGGTCCAGCTGGACCGCGCAGGCGTCTCGCGAGTCGAGATCGAGCGCACCCGCGACCGTGTCCGCGTAGACATCCACACTGCTCGCCCCGGCATCGTTATCGGTCGCCGCGGTGCTGAGGCAGAGCGGATTCGCGCTGACCTCGAGAAGCTCACCGGCAAGCAGATCCAGCTGAACATCCTCGAGGTGAAGAACCCCGAGGCTGACGCTCAGCTCGTCGCCCAGGGCATCGCCGAGCAGCTCGCTGCTCGCGTGGCGTTCCGCCGCGCAATGCGCAAGGGCCTCCAGGGCGCGCAGCGCGCTGGCGCCAAGGGCGTCCGTATCCAGGTCTCCGGCCGTCTTGGCGGCGCTGAGATGAGCCGTTCGGAGTTCTACCGTGAGGGTCGCGTGCCGCTGCACACGCTCCGCGCGAACATCGACTACGGCTTCTACGAGGCGAAGACCACCTTCGGTCGCATCGGCGTGAAGGTCTGGATCTACAAGGGCGACCTGACGAACAAGGAGCTCGCTCGTGAGCAGGCGGCCCAGAAGCCGTCTCGTGAGCGTGGCGATCGCCGCCGTGCGCCCCGTGGCGCTCAGGCTGAGGCTGCACCCGCTGCAGCAGGAGCGGAGAAGTAACCAATGCTGATTCCCCGTCGAGTCAAGTACCGCAAGCAGCATCACCCGAGCCGCAGCGGTCAGTCCAAGGGTGGCAACACTGTCACCTTCGGTGAGTTCGGTATCCAGGCGCTCAGCCCCGCTTACGTGACGAACCGTCAGATCGAGTCCGCTCGTATCGCGATGACCCGTCACATCAAGCGTGGTGGCAAGGTGTGGATCAACATCTACCCTGACCGTCCGCTGACCAAGAAGCCCGCTGAAACCCGCATGGGTTCCGGTAAGGGCTCACCCGAGTGGTGGGTTGCCAATGTCAAGCCGGGCCGCGTCCTCTTCGAGGTCGCCGGTGTCGATGAGGAGCTCGCTCGTGAGGCACTCACCCGTGCCATCCACAAGCTGCCCCTCAAGGCCCGCATTATCAAGCGCGAGGAGGGCGACGCGTAATGGCGATCGGAACCAAGGAACTGGCTGTCACCGAGCTTGACAGCTTCGAAAACGAGCGTCTCGCGGAAGAGCTGAAGAAGGCCAAGGCCGAGCTCTTCAACCTGCGTTTCCAGTCGGCCACCGGCCAGCTTGAGAACCACGGGCGCGTACGTCAGGTGAAGCGCGACATCGCTCGCATCTACACCGTGCTCCGCGAGCGCGAGCTCGGCATTCGGGTCACCCCGGCCGCTGAGCCCGCGAAGAAGGCTTCTGCTAAGAAGTCGTCCACCAAGAAGACCGAGCAGGCGCCCGCCGCCGCTGAGACGAAGGAGGCCTAAGAATGGCTGAGGTCGAGAAGGAACAGCGACCGTATCGCAAGGCGCGCCGTGGCTACGTCGTCAGCGACAAGATGGATAAGACCATCGTTGTTGAGGTCGAGGACCGCGTGAAGCACCCGCTCTACGGCAAGGTCATGCGTCGCTCATCGAAGGTGAAGGCCCACGACGAGCAGAACACCGCCGGCATCGGCGATCTCGTTCTCATCCACGAGACCCGCCCGCTCAGCGCTTCGAAGCGCTGGCGTCTGGTCGAGATCCTCGAGAAGGCGAAGTAAGCGCCCCGCGCTTACTGACTGAAGGAGTAGCAAGTGATTCAGCAGGAATCCCGACTCAAGGTTGCCGATAACACCGGCGCCAAGGAGTTGCTTACCATCCGTGTCCTCGGGGGCTCAGGGCGTCGTTACGCAGGTCTCGGCGACACCATCGTCGCGACCGTGAAGGACGCGATCCCCGGCGGCAACGTCAAGAAGGGTGAGGTCGTCAAGGCCGTCATCGTTCGTACCCGCAAGTCGACCCGTCGCGTTGACGGTTCGTACATCAGCTTCGACGAGAACGCTGCCGTGATCCTGAAGGCTGACGGGGAGCCCCGCGGCACCCGTATCTTCGGGCCGGTTGGCCGTGAGCTTCGCGACAAGAAGTTCATGAAGATCGTCTCGCTCGCACCGGAGGTGATCTAGTCCTATGGCTGCAAAGATCAAGAAGGGTGACCTCGTAGAGGTCATCTCGGGCCCGACCCAGGAGCGCGGTGGCTACCGCGGCAAGCAGGGTCGTGTTCTCGAGGTTCTCACTGAGACTGACCGCCTGGTCGTCGAAGGCGTGAACTACGTCACCAAGCACGTGCGCGTCGGCCAGTCCGACCGCGGCACGAAGGAGGGTGGCATCGAGACCGTTGAGGCTCCCATCCACGTGTCGAACGTTGCTGTCGTCGACCCCTCGACCAAGAAGCCGACTCGCGTTGGCTTCCGCGTCGAAGAGGTTGAGAAGGACGGCAAGAAGAAGACGGTTCGCGTGCGTTACGCGAAGTCGTCTGGGAAGGACCTCTAATGTCTGAAGCTGCTGTGGCGGCTGGCAAAATCCAGCCTCGCTTGAAGCAGAAGTACCGTGGCGAAATCGTCCCGGCACTCCGCGAAGAGTTCTCCTACGCAAACGTCATGCAGGTTCCCGGTCTCGTGAAGATCGTTGTGAACACTGGCGTCGGCGAGGCGGCTCGTGACAGCAAGGTGATCGAGGGCGCTATCGCTGACCTCGTCAAGATCACCGGCCAGAAGCCCAAGGTCACCTTGGCTCGTAAGTCCATCGCGCAGTTCAAGCTGCGTGAGGGCCAGGCCATTGGCGCGCACGTCACTCTCCGTGGCGATCGTGCCTGGGAATTCCTTGATCGTCTCGTCAACCTCGCACTGCCCCGTATCCGCGATTTCCGCGGACTTTCGGACCAGCAGTTCGACGGTGCGGGCAACTACACGTTCGGTTTGACCGAGCAGAGTGTGTTCCACGAGATCGATCAGGATAAGATTGACCGCGTGCGTGGTTTTGACATCACCATTGTCACCACCGCAAAGACCGACGACGAGGGTCGTGCGCTGCTCAAGGCGCTCGGCTTCCCGTTCAAGGCTGACAACTAAATAGTCCAAGCGGACAGGGTGCCCGGGGCTTTCCCGGGCACCCCGTTCGCGTGTCACCCAGGTCGCGTCTCGTGTAACGAGGCGTGAAACCAGGCGAGAAAGAAAGAGTCAATCATGACGATGACTGATCCGGTAGCAGACATGCTTACCCGGTTGCGCAACGCAAATAGCGCACATCATGACGACGTTTCGCTTCCCGGCTCAAAGCTGAAGGAGCGGATCGCCGAGATCCTCAAGCGCGAGGGTTACATCAGCGACTGGAAGGTCGAGGCGGCACGCGTCGGCACGACCCTCACCATGACGCTGAAGTACGGCCCGAACCGCGAGGCCTCGATCGAGGGCCTCAAGCGCGTCTCGAAGCCGGGCCTCCGCGTATACGCGGGCTCGACTGAGATCCCGAGCGTGCTCGGCGGACTCGGCATTGCGATCCTGTCCACCTCTTCGGGGCTCCTCACGGACCGCGAGGCCGAGCAGAAGGGCGTGGGCGGCGAAGTGCTGGCCTACGTGTGGTAAGCCGTCATGTCACGTATTGGAAAGCTTCCCATCGCCATTCCCGGCGGTGTAGATGTCAAGATCGATGGCCAGCAGGTCACGGTCAAGGGTTCGAAGGGCGAGCTCTCGCTCGTCGTTGCTGAGCCCATTCGCGTCGCAGTTGAGGACGGCCAGATTCTGGTCACCCGCCCCAACGACGAGCGCGAGTCCCGAGCGCTGCACGGCCTCAGCCGCACGCTCATCTTCAACAACATCATTGGTGTGACCGAGGGCTACGCAAAGCAGCTCGAGGTTGTTGGTACCGGTTACCGCGTGCAGCAGAAGGGCTCGGACCTCGAGCTCGCTCTCGGCTTCTCGCACCCCGTGTCGTTCACCGCTCCCGAGGGCATCACGCTCGTCGTGGAGGGTGCCAACAAGATCACCGTCAGCGGCATCTCGAAGCAGGCAGTCGGTGAAGCCGCAGCGAACATCCGCAAGCTGAAGAAGCCGGAACCCTACAAGGGCAAGGGCATTCGTTACGCTGACGAGGTCGTTCGTCGCAAGGCTGGAAAGGCTGGTAAGTAACCATGGCCGCTAACATCACCCGTGCAAAGGGTCGTTCGGCTGCGCGCGTTCGCCGCCACGCCCGTCTGCGCAAGAAGATTGTCGGCACCGAACTGCGTCCCCGTCTCTCGGTGACCCGCTCGTCGCGCCACGTATTCGTGCAGATCATCGACGACTCGAAGGGCCACACCGTGGCTTCGGCATCGACGATGGAAGCAGATCTCCGTGCATTCGACGGTGACAAGACCGCCAAGGCCCGCAAGGTCGGCGAGCTCGTCGCAGAGCGTGCCAAGGCTGCCGGTGTCGAGGCTGTTGTCTTCGACCGTGGCGGCAGCAAGTACGCAGGCCGTGTCGCAGCGATCGCCGATGGCGCTCGCGAGGGAGGTCTGACACTGTGAGCAATGAAACGAAGGAGCAGGAAGTGACTGCTGAGGCTCAGACAGAGGCTCCGGCCGCTGAGGCGCAGAACAGCGATCACCGCAACGAGCCCCGTGAGCAGCGTCGCGGAAGCCGCGACCGCGGCACCCGTGGCGACCGCAGCGGCGGCCGTGACCGCACCGAGAGCCAGTTCCTCGAGCGCGTCGTAACCATCAACCGTGTGTCGAAGGTCGTCAAGGGCGGCCGTCGCTTCAGCTTCACCGCGCTCGTCGTGGTTGGCGATGGCAACGGCACCGTCGGCGTTGGCTACGGGAAGGCGAAGGAAGTTCCCCTCGCAATCTCGAAGGGCGTCGAAGAGGCGAAGAAGAACTTCTTCCGCGTGCCGCGCGTCGGCAGCACGATCCCGCACCCGGTGCAGGGCGAGGCCGCAGCCGGCGTCGTTCTTCTCCGTCCGGCAGCTGCTGGTACCGGCGTTATCGCCGGTGGCCCGGTTCGCGCCGTACTCGAGTGCGCTGGCATCCACGACGTGCTGAGCAAGTCGCTCGGTTCGTCGAACACCCTGAACATCGTGCATGCGACCGTTGAGGCGCTGCGTCAGCTCGAGGAGCCCCGCTCCGTCGCAGCTCGTCGTGGTCTCGACTTCGACCGCGTCGCTCCGGCTCGCCTCGTGCGCGCTGAGGCGAAGGCCGCGGCCGACGCTGCCGCAAAGGCAAAGGCAGGTGCGTAATGGCTAAGAGCCTGAAGATTACGCAGACGAAGTCCGTGATCAGTGAGAAGCAGAACCAGCGCGACACGCTGCGCAGCCTCGGTCTCCGCAAGATCGGCCAGTCGGTCGTTCGCGAGGACACTCAGGCTAACCGCGGCTACGTCCGTGCGGTTGCTCACCTGGTCCAGGTTGAGGAGATCGACGAATGAGCGAGAACAACGAAGAGCGCGGCTCCGTGCTGAAGGCACACCACCTTCGCCCGGCCGCCGGCTCGAAGACCGCTAAGACCCGCGTTGGTCGTGGTGAGGCGTCCAAGGGTAAGACCGCTGGTCGCGGTACCAAGGGCACCAAGGCGCGCTACCAGGTCAAGGCTGGCTTCGAGGGTGGCCAGATGCCGCTGCACATGCGCACCCCGAAGCTGCGCGGGTTCAAGAACCCGTTCCGCACCGAGTACCAGGTTGTGAACGTCGCGAAGCTCGAGGAACTGTTCCCCGAGGGTGGCGAGGTCACGATCGAGGCTCTCGTCGCAAAGGGCGCTGTCCGTAAGAACCAGCCCGTCAAGGTGCTGGGCAACGGTGACCTGAAGGTCAAGCTCTCCGTACAGGTCGACAAGGTCTCCGGCTCTGCAGCCGAGAAGATCGTCGCCGCAGGCGGGGAAGTTAAGTAACATTCGAGTCCAACTCGAGTGAATGGAGGGGGTTGGGGGACCTTGGGTTCCTCAACTCCCTCCTTTTCGTTTTCCAGTACGCACCGCACGTGTAGGCTGGTCTAGTTGCTCCTCGCTGGCAAAAGCCAGCGAACTATCCAGGAGGCTAAGTTTTGTTCAGCGCCATCGGACGGATCTTCCGTACCCCCGACCTCCGTCGGAAGATCGTTTTCACGCTCGGAATTGTTGCCCTGTTCCGGCTCGGTTCGTTTATCCCTACGCCGTTTGTTGACTTCAACAACGTGCAGGCATGTCTCGCATCGAACCGTGGCGACGGCACCGCCGGGCTGTATGACATGGTCAACCTCTTCAGCGGTGGCGCCCTCCTGCAGCTCTCGATCTTCGCGCTCGGCATCATGCCGTACATCACCGCGTCGATCATCACTCAGCTTCTTCGCGTGGTTATCCCGCACTTCGAGACCCTCCATAAGGAGGGCCAGGCGGGCCAGGCGAAGCTCACCCAGTACACCCGCTACCTGACGATCGCGCTTGCAGTGTTGCAGTCGACGACGCTCATCACGGTTGCGCGCTCTGGGCAGCTTTTCGGTGGCGCCGTCAACCAGGCCTGCCAGAACCTCGTGGCGCAGGAGTGGTGGGCGATCCTCATCATGATCGTCACGATGACCGCGGGTACCGGCCTCATCATGTGGTTCGGTGAGCTCATCACCGAGCGTGGCGTCGGCAACGGCATGTCGCTGCTCATCTTCACCTCGATCGCCGCATCGTTCCCGGGTGCCCTCTGGGTCATCAAGGAGCAGCGAGGGTGGGAGATCTTCTTCTTCGTCATCCTCGTCGGCATCGTTGTCATCGGCGCGGTCGTGTTCGTTGAGCAGTCGCAGCGCCGCATCCCGGTGCAGTACGCGAAGCGCGTCGTCGGCCGCCGCACCTACGGCGGGTCGAGCACCTACATCCCGATCAAGGTGAACATGGCAGGCGTGATCCCCGTGATCTTCGCTTCCGCGATCCTGTACCTGCCGCTGCTGCTGGCCCAGTTCAACCAGCCCAAGGCCGGCGAGGAGCCCGCAGCGTGGGTCGTGTGGGTTCAGAACAACCTTGTCTACGGCGATCAGCCGCTGTACATGCTCGTGTTCTTCCTGCTCGTCATCGGCTTCACATTCTTCTACGTTCAGATCACCTTCAACCCTGAAGAGGTCGCCGACAACATGAAGAAGTACTCGGGCTTCATCCCCGGGATTCGCGCCGGCCGCCCGACCGCCGAGTACCTGAACTACGTGCTGACCCGCATCACCAGCGCGGGTTCGCTCTACCTCGGCATCATCGCGCTGCTTCCGCTCGTGGCGCTCTCGTTCTTCGGCGCAAACCAGAACTTCCCGTTCGGTGGCGCGTCGATTCTTATTATTGTTGGCGTGGGTCTTGAGACGGTCAAGCAGATCGATGCTCAGCTCCAGCAGCGCCACTACGAAGGACTTCTCAAGTGACAGTAACCCGTCTTCTCATCATTGGCCCGCCCGGCGCAGGCAAGGGCACTCAGGCCTCGAAGATTGCGGAAGCCTACGGCGTTCCGGCGATCTCCACGGGCGATATCTTCCGAGCCAACATCAAGGGCGGTACCGAGCTTGGTCAGCGCGTGCAGGCCATCATCGAGGCGGGGGAGCTCGTTCCCGACACGCTCACGAACGAGATCGTGCAGGATCGGCTTCAGCAGGAGGACGCGGCTGGCGGGTTCTTGCTCGACGGCTACCCCCGCAACGTAGAGCAGGTCCACGCTCTCGACGGCATGATTGAGGGCGACGCGCTCGACGCAGTTGTGCTGCTTGAGGCTGAGACCGACGAGGTCGTCGCGCGGCTGCTCAAGCGCGCCGAGATCGAGGGTCGCGCCGACGATACCGAAGAGGTCATCCGGCACCGGCAGGACGTGTACGCGGAGCAGACCGCACCGCTCATTGAGCTGTTCACCGAGCGCGGCATCCTCGTGAGCGTCGACGGCCTTGGTGGCATCGACGAGGTCGCCGAGCGCATCGCCGTCGCGCTGAGCGCCAAGCTGGGCCGCTAGGGATGTCACGCCGCGGGTTCCTGCGCCGTTCGATTTACAAGTCTCCGGCTCAGCTTCGTCTCATGATCGAGCCGGGCCTTGCCGCGGTCGACGCGCTCGCTGCGATGCGCGCGGCCGTCGGCCCCGGGGTGACGACGCTCGAACTCGATGCGATTGCCGAGGCCGCGATTCGCGCGCGCGGTGGTGAGCCGAACTTTATGCTTGAGCCGGGCTACCGCCACACGATCTGCGCGAACGTAAACGCCGACGTTGTGCACGCTATCCCGACGGATCGCCCGCTTGAGCCGGGTGACGTGGTGTCGCTCGACGTCGGCGCTGTGATCGGCGGCTGGCACAGCGACGCGGCGTTCACCGCCGTGATTGCCGACCCAGCTCGGCCGGAGCTCACGGAGGCGAACGAGAAGCTCTCGCACGTCACCGAACAGGCGATGTGGCACGGGATCGCGCGCCTCGCGCGCGCGAAGCACCTCAACGAGGTCGGCGAGGCCGTGCAGAGCTACGTGCGAAAGCACAGCGATTACGGCGTGCTCGAGGACTACATCGGCCACGGCATCGGGCGCAGCATGCACGAGGATCCGCCGGTGTTCAACGTCGCGGTGCCGAAGCGCGGCCCAGAGGTGAAGCCCGGGCTCGTTGTAGCTATCGAACCGATCATCTCCGCTGGCACGATCGACACTGTCGTGCAGGACGATGACTGGACGGTCACTATCGCGGACGGCTCGATGAGCGCCCAGTGGGAGCACTCGGTCGCCGTGCACGAGGGCGGTATCTGGGTGCTTACGGCTGAAGACGGGGGAGCCGCCGGGCTCGCCCAGTTCGGGATCACGCCGACCCCGATCGTCTAGCGCGACACACTCGTTACGGTTGAGCGCCGCCACCCATTGGGTGGCGGCGCTCAGCCGTTTGCAGGGAAGCGCTAGCTGAACACGGGAAGTGCGCTCCACGTGTGTGCCAGCGCCTCCCACTCAGCGGCGAACGCTTGACGAAGCCTTCGTGGCTCCCAGTCGGCGGGGCGAAGCTCACTGGGAAGCAAGGGGTCGAGGGCAAGGGCCCGGTCGAGGCCCTCGGCGAGCTGAAGAGCTCGCGCGGTCGAGGAAACTTCGTCGAGGCTGCCGGCCGGCGGGGTCGCGAGTACGGTCGCGAGCGGCGCATAGGCGGCTACCGTTGTCTCGGCGGGCCACAGGGCCTCGGCGAGGTGCTGTGGCATGCTGGCGCCAGGGATCTTGAGATCGATGGTCGTGCCCCGCACGAGCCATCGCTCGATGGTTGTGGGGGCGACCACTCCGGCGAGTTCTTCGCCGAGCTCGTGCGGGCTGACGTACATTCCGGCGACGACGGGCGCGGCCCCAAGCCAGGTGAGCGCAGCCCTGAGCGCGTCGCGCTCGGCCCGTGAGCTTTCGGGCACCGAGAAAGCATACAGACGCCATGCCCCGTCCCATCTGGCTTCCCCCGCGTCTTGCGCGAACGCAAACTCGACGAGCGCGTTCTCGCGACGCGTGCGAGCGCGCGCGCCAGGTGTCAGCTTGAGGTGCCCGGCGCGACCCCTGCCGATCTGTGTGAGTTCGCCTGCTGCCTGCATTCGTCGCAGCGCGAGGCGTACTGTTTGTTCGGGAAGGCCGAGCGCGAGGCCCACGTCGTACACAGCTGAGAGTTGCGCCTGGCCTGAGGCATCGAAGGAGCCTTCGATGAGCGTGCGTGCGGAGACCGGGATGAGGGGAGCGGTCACTGGGCAACCTCCTTGGGTGCCTGCTCGACGGACTCCCACGGATATCCGTGGCGTCGGAACGCTGCGGCGATCGCGACCTTGCCGCCCTCGACATCGTCGTCAAACAGCACCCGCCCCTCGGGGGACTCGATACGCACCTTGCCACCCTTCGCATAGACGCCGCCAACCTGGCTGCGCTCAATGATTCGAGTGTCATCGCCCTCGGTGACGCTGATCGCCCCGTCCGTAATGACGAGTGTAGCGGCCTCGTGCGTGATGAAAAACGCGAAGGCGAAGCCAACGAGGCCGAGCACCGCCGGCCGGCCGGCCACCATGAGGGGTGAATCGATCGAGCCGAGGGCTTCAAGTACGTTGAAGTAGGGGATGGGCCACGACGCGGCGTTCTGTAGGAGCCAGGGGAGTGCAAGGCCGAGCCCACCGCCGGCCGCGCCAAGCACCGCCCAGACGAGCACCTTCGTGCCCGCAGTCATGGTGAGGGGCGTCGCGTCGCCACTCGGGCGGATGCTGTTCATGTCAACTCCAAACTATCGCTATGTATACGATCGTAACATATGTGATAGAAATGGTCACGGGCCCCGAGTCTACTCGGGGCCGCCAGAAGTGAGGAGTAGCCAGAGTGTATTCAAGACCAGGCCCAGTAGTGACACCGGGCGAGCCGATTGTCTGGCGTGCGATGCGCCGCTCGGATGCGGGAGGGCTGCACCGGCTGCTGGTTGAGGCGGGCCAGGTTGACGACCCCGCCCACTCGGTCTCGCGGCGCGAGGTTGCGCGCGGGATGCGTGACCCGCGATTTACCCCGGGCGTTGACGGGGTGGTCGGCGTCGCGCGCAGCGGCGCGATCGTGGCCGCGGCGTCAGCACGCCTCGGCGCCGAACCGGAGCGGTCCGCGCTGGCGGGCGTCGATCCCCATCGCGAGGTCGCGCTCGAAGCGACGGTGCACCCAGCTTGGCGCGGGCGAGGGGTGGGACGGGTGCTCCTCGAGTGGCAGGTTGCTCGCGGTAGACGGCTCCTGGAGGGCGCGCGCAGCGCTTTTCCCGGCCGCCTCGTGGCCGGGGCCCGCGAGGTAAATGTCCAGACGGTCGCGCTACTGGAAGCTGCGGAGTTTCACCGTGCCCGCTCGTGGCTGACGCTCGACCGCAGCGCTGCTTGCCCGCCCCCGCGCCGGGGGCTACCCGCGGGCATGAGGCTTGAGCGGTTCCGCCTCGGGCTTTCGGAGGCGACGCGAGTTGCGTTGAATGATGCGTTTCGAGACCACTGGGGGTTCGCGCCCCTGAGTCGTGCCGAGTGGCGGCGCGACAGTGGCGGTGACTTCGCCCCGAAGCTCTCGCGGTTGGTCGTGTCTGGGCGCGGCACCCGGCAGAGCCCCCTTCGGGTCGAGGCCTTCGCCCTAACCGAGCTACCCCGCAGGGATTGGGCGCGCGCGGGTAGCCCGTTCGGCCATATCGCGACGGTTGGTGTTGTGCGAGGAAGTCGCGGGCTCGGGCTGTCGACTGTCGTCGTCGCGGAGGCGATCCGCGCGTACGGGCGGGCGGGTCTGCTGCGGGTGGAGCTCGACGTCGACGCGACGAACCCCTCTGGCGCGCTCGGCATGTACGAGCGGCTGGGGTTCCGGGAGCGGGATCGCGCGGTGACCTACGCGCTCACGCCGTAGCTTCCCCAGACGCCGCAGCCTTGCGGTGGAGCGCAACCCTGGTCCGGGTGGCGCAGGTGCTGCTGCAGAAGCGCTGCGGCGCGCGCCGCCCCTCGTCGATGAACGCCCGGTCGCAGTCGGTGGCCTCGCACAGGCCCCAGGCGCATCTGCCCCGCTCGGCGAGCCAGGTCGCGAGAGCGAAGGCGCCGACGCGGGCGAGCGTATCGGCCGCAGTTGATGCGTCGGTAAGGGCGGGGCGAAGGGCCCAGCGGCCGTCAGCGAGTTCGGCGAGCTCGGGCTGTGACGAGCGTTCGGCGAGCATGCGATTGAGCGAGGTCGCTGCCTGGCGTGGCTCGCGGGTGGCGAAGATGTCCCGCAGCGCCCGCGCCGCCGCGGCGAGTGGTTCCGGTGATGTGTCGAGCTCCCCGAGGCGCGGTTCACCGTGGGTCTTGGTGAGCGCGGGCCACGCGGAAGTGAGGTTTGGGGCATTGACCGCGTCCACGATGAAATGGAGGCCGAGGGGTCGGCCGGGGTCGCGGGTGTCGGTCTGGCGAAGCTGCATGATCATAGTGTAACGTCTAAAGCTGAGTTAGCCGTTACGGAGGATGTTATGCAAGAAGTCAACACGCATCACGAGGTCATCATTGTTGGTGCGGGCCCGATTGGGTTGACGCTCGCCACGCTGCTCCGCCGCAGGGGTGTCGATGTGCTCGTCGTCGAATCGCACCCAGGGCTGTCGCGGCATCCAAAAGCCCGTGGCATCTCCGCGAGTTCGATGGAGACATACCGCGGGCTCGGCCTCGAGGGTGCGGTCAGGGCGGTCTCGCTGCCAGCCGAGCATGTGCGATTCTTCCGAGGTGACAGCCTCGTTGACGAGGCTGCGGAGCTCACCGCCGGTGCTGCGGCATCCGAGAGCGGCTCGGCGAACACGCCATCCCCCGGGGCGCTCTGCTCGCAGGATCGGCTGGAGCCCGTGCTCGCTGACGCGGCGAGGGCAGCGGGAGCTGAGCTGGTGTTTGGGGTGCGGGTCACGGACTTGAACGAGGGCGAGCGCGGGGTCGTGGTCACCGTTCAAGGCGGCGATGGTAGCCGTGATCTCACCGCCGATTGGGTGGTTGGTTGCGACGGTTCGCGCAGTATCGTCCGGGAGCGGGCAGGGATCGAGCTCCAAGGCGAGCAGGGCCTCGGGAGGTTCCTCTCGGTTCGCTTTCGCGCCCAGCTCGGCAACGCCGTGCGCGGCCGCGAAGCGACCTCCTACTTCATCGCTGGCGGCAAGGGTGGCTTCCTCGCGATCGACAACGACACTGAGTGGATCTACCAGTACCCGATTACGGACGGCGTCGACTCGGGCGCGCTGAAGAACGACGTATCGCGTCTCGCGCACCTGGTGCGCGACGCGGCAGGCATCCCGGATCTTGTGGTGGAGATCACCGACACGAAGCTGTGGCGCATGGATGCGTGCGTTGCCGACACGTTCCGTGTCGGGCGCATGCTCCTCGCGGGCGACTCTGCGCACCAGACGCCACCAACGGGCGGTCACGGAATGAACGTCGGGATCGCGGACGCGCAGACGCTCTCGTGGCAGCTGGCCGCCGTCATCAAGGGTGAAGCTGAAGCGTCGCTCCTCGACGCATACACCGCGGAGCGTCGGCCTGTCGCGGCCGCGGTCGTCGAGCGCTCGCTCGGAAACGCCGGCCGTGCGTACGGAATTGAAGATGAGCTGCTGCTTGGAAGTGGATACCCGCCGGCGTCGGCCCTTCCGGAGGAAGCGTACGCGCCCTCCGGGGCGCCAGGGCGTCGGCTGCCGCACGCTGAGCTCGACGCTGGCGGTTCGGTCCTCGACGCGGTGTGGGGGAGCGCCCGGCTGTTCGTGGCGGGTGATGCTGACACATGGCGCGCTGCGGTGCTCTCGGCCGAGCTTCCCGTGGAGCTCGAGGTTGTCTCGATGGTAGTCGGGGAATGGGCTTCGCGGGCGCTCCTCGACCGCGCAGGCCTTGGCCCCGGCGAGGCGCTCCTGGTGCGGCCCGATGGGGTGATCGCCGCGCGCGCGGCCGCGGATGCGCCCGGAGAGTGGCTCGGCGAGGCCGTCTCGGCGATGCTGCGCGGTTAACGCGCGGGGGCCTCGCCGCCCTCGACCGCCTCCTCAAGGCGCACCGGGCCCGATCCCCGCTCAGCGAGCGCGTCGCCCGGGTTCAGCGCGTTGCAGCTGTTCAGTGACAGGCAGCCGCAGCCAATGCACGCGGAAAGCTCTTGCTGGAGGGCCTCAAGGCGGCGCCTGCGTTCGTCGAGCAGGGCGGACCAGCGCGCAGAGATCCTTATCCAGTCCCGCTTGCTCGGCATTCGATCTGCGGGCAGAGTCTCAAACACAGCGGCGACCTCTGTGAGCGGAATGCCGAGGCGCTTCGCGTAGCCGATGATCGAGAGCCGTCGCAGAGTATGGCGGGGGTAGCGCCGCTGGTTTCCGGCGGTGCGCACCGACGCGATGAGGCCCTCCTGCTCGTAAAAGCGGATAGCGGAGGTCGCTACCCCAGCACGGGCGGCGACCTCGCCAATCGTGAGGTGATCGGTCGGCGTCTTGCGTTCCATGTGGCCCCTTGACTTGAAGTTAACTTGAACTTCTAGGCTAGCCTGCGTGACCGAAAACGCAACAAACACGAGCCCCTCTCCACGCAGCGATCCCGGCAGAAGCGGCGACGACCGCCTATTGTCAGGCGTCCACTTCGTGCCGGCGGCCATTCTTGCTGGCGGCACCGTGCTGTACGCCATGAACCTCTACTTCACCGCGGCGCTGATGCCCTCCATCGTCGAAGACATCGGCGGGGAGCGCCTGTTTGCCTGGGTCGCAACGGGCTTTCTCATAGCCGCGGTCATTGCCTCGACGCTCGCCGCGCGCTCCATTGCGGCTCTTGGTGCCCGAGGCGCCTACCTTGTGGGGTTCTGTGGGTTCGCGCTGGGGTCTGCCGCCGCCGCGGTCAGTGGCACGATGGGGGTCTTTGTTGCGAGCCGGGTGCTGCAGGGCATTGGCGGCGGGCTGCTCGCTGGGCTCGGGTATGCCGTTATCCGGTCGGCTTTGCCGCAGAAGCTCTGGCTTAAAGCGGCGGCCCTCGTGTCAGCGATGTGGGGCGTTGGTGCGCTCGTTGGGCCGAGCTTGGGTGGCATGTTTGGGGAGCTTGGCGCGTGGCGCGTGGCGTACGCGGTGCTCGCCGGCATCGCGATCCTGCTCGCGCTGCTCAGCGTGCGAGCGCTCCCCGGCCGCGTGCCGGGTGGGGTCGTGCTCGAGCCCGTGCCCTACGCATCGCTCGTCACACTCGTCGCAGCGGCCGCGAGCTTGAGCGTCGCCCCTATGCTCCGCGCAGCGGGGCTCGACGGAGCGGCAGTCGCGGTTGGCGTGCTTCTGCTCGTACTCTTCCTCGCCGTGGAGTCACGCGCCGCCCATACGGTGCTGCCTAAGCTGGCGTTCGCGCGCGGAAACGATCTCAAGTGGGTGTACGTGCTCGTCGCGACGCTGTGCGCTGGGGTCATGATCGAGACGTACGTGCCGCTGTTCGGTCAGCAGCTCGGCGGTCTGTCGCCCGTCTGGGCGGGCTTTCTTGGTGCGGCGCTCTCGCTCGGTTGGACGGGCATGCAGCTCGTGAGCGTGAGGTTCGGCCCGAGGGTCGCGAGCGCGGCGATGATTGGCGCCCCGATCCTGCTCGCGCTGTCGATGGCGACGTATGGGCTGCTGCAGGCACCCGCGGCGGGCGGCGCAAGGAGCGTCGCCTGGGCGGTAGCGCTCGTGCTTGGCGGCGTCGCGATCGGCGCCGTGTTTCCCCACCTCAGTGTGCGCGCGATGGGGGCAAGCTCTGACGCCGCCGAAGGAGAAAAAGCGGCGGCCGCGCTGAGCACTACGCAGCTCATCACCTACGCCCTCGTCTCGGCGCTGCTCGGGGTCTTTGCGGCGGGCGCAGACGGCGACCCAGTCGTGACTGCCGAACGGATCGCCTGGGGTCTCACTGTGATTACCGGCATTGGTGTCGTCCCGGGCCTCATGCTGCTTCGGGCCGCTCATCGGGGCGGTAATAAAGCGGGTTTGAGTGGCTGAGTCGCTGCGCCCGTGACCCAGGGGTAGACAGTGGGGGCAATCGGGGATATGATTACTCGTTGGTGCTTTGTGCCTGTTTTCGTGATCGCGAAAACCGGGGGGAAGCATTCGCAAGACCGGTGAATCAACACGAGCGACAGTGAGGCTATGGCGAAGAAAGACGGCGTCATCGAGATCGAGGGCCAGGTAGCTGAGGCGCTCCCGAACGCACAGTTCCGGGTAGAGCTTACAAACGGCCACAAGGTGCTCGCGCACATCTCGGGCAAAATGCGTCAGCACTACATCCGCATCCTTCCAGGGGACCGCGTGATCGTGGAGCTGACCCCGTACGATCTGACCCGCGGTCGCATCGTCTACCGTTACAAGTAGACCTGCGTTCGTCCATCGGAAAGTAACGACTCACGGCATCCCGTGAGTACGAGGACAGCGAACCCGCTAAAGGAAAAACAATGAAGGTCAACCCCAGCGTTAAGCCCATCTGCGATCACTGCAAGGTGATCCGCCGCCACGGCCGCGTCATGGTGATCTGCAAGAGCAACCCGCGTCACAAGCAGCGCCAGGGCTAACCTGCCCGCTGCAGCTCGCAGATCAAATAAATCAAAATAGAAACAGCGCATCGAAGAACCCTGAGGCTTGTGCCGCGGGGAGACACCTCGGGTCGGAGGCCTGATCCCACGATGCGCACCACACCTCCACTAATCCGCAAGGAGAGCCAGACATGGCACGTATTGCAGGCGTAGACATCCCGCGCGAAAAGCGCGTAGAGATCGCGCTCACCTACATCTATGGCGTCGGCCGCACGAGCGCACTCAAGACGCTCGAGGCGACTGGCATCGACGGGAACACCCGTGTTCGCGACCTCAGTGACGACCAGCTCGTCCTGCTCCGCGACCACATTGAGGGCAACTTCAAGGTTGAGGGTGACCTCCGCCGTGAGGTCCAGGCCGACATCCGCCGCAAGGTTGAGATCGGTAGCTACCAGGGTATTCGCCACCGCCGGGGCATGCCTGTGCATGGTCAGCGCACCAAGACGAACGCTCGTACCCGTAAGGGCCCGAAGCGCACCGTCGCCGGTAAGAAGAAGTAACACCGGTTCACACCGACCATCACACATAGCTTTCAGGAGAATTCTCAATGGCTGCACCTAAGTCGGCAGCGCGCAAGCCGCGCCGCAAGGACAAGAAGAACATCGCAGTGGGCCACGCCCACATCAAGTCGACGTTCAACAACACGATCATCTCGATCACGGACACCACTGGTGCCGTGCTTACCTGGGCTTCCTCGGGTGGAGTTGGCTTCAAGGGCTCGCGTAAGTCGACCCCGTTCGCCGCTCAGCTCGCCGCAGAGTCCGTCGCCCGCAAGGCGCAGGAGCACGGCATGAAGAAGGTCGACGTCTTCGTGAAGGGCCCCGGCTCGGGCCGCGAGACCGCGATCCGCTCGCTGCAGGCCGCAGGCCTCGAGGTTGGCTCGATCAACGACGTCACCCCGCAGACCCACAACGGCTGCCGTCCGCCGAAGCGTCGCCGCGTCTGAGCCTCACTGTCGCGCCGGCCTCGGTCGGCGCGACACCGGCTCTCCTCACGCGAGAACCGGTACGTTCCCAACACCCTCTTTACCGCAGAGTCATATAGCGGACTCCAGCGAAAGGAACTAACACAGTGCTCATTGCACAGCGCCCCACTCTGACCGAAGATTCAATCTCCGAGTACCGCTCGCGCTTCACGATCGAGCCCCTCGAGCCTGGCTTCGGTTACACGCTTGGAAACTCGCTCCGTCGTACCCTGCTCTCCTCGATCCCCGGAGCCGCTGTCACCAGCGTTCGCTTCGAGGGCGTCGCTCACGAGTTCACGACGATCCCCGGTGTCACTGAAGACGTCACCGAGATCATCCTGAACATCAAGGGCCTCGTAGTTTCGAGCGAGCACGACGAGCCGATCACTGCTTACCTTCGCAAGACCGGAGCAGGCGAGGTTACCGCTGCTGATATCTCGGCGCCCGCTGGCGTTGAGGTGCACAACCCCGAGCTCGTCATCGCGACGCTCGGCGACGACGCACAGTTCGAGCTCGAGCTCACGATCGAGCGCGGCCGTGGCTACGTTTCTGCAGCGCAGAACCGTAACGACGACGCAGAGGTTGGCCGTATTCCGGTTGACTCGATCTACTCGCCCGTGCTCAAGGTGACCTACCGTGTCGAGGCAACTCGTGCCGGCGAGCGCACCGACTTCGACCGCCTTGTGGTCGACGTTGAGTCGAAGCCCGCTATCAGCCCCCGCGACGCGATCGCTTCGGCTGGCTCGACCCTGGTCGAGCTCTTCGGGCTTGCACGCGAGCTGAACACTGCCGCTGAGGGCGTCGAGATCGGCCCCGCGCCGGTTGAGGTTGTCGCCGAGGGCGAGCTCTCGATTCCGATCGAGGATCTCGACCTGTCGGTCCGCAGCTACAACTGCCTCAAGCGTGAGGGCATCAACTCCGTGAGCGAACTCGTTGCGCTCTCGGAAGCCCAGCTCATGAACATTCGTAACTTCGGTCAGAAGTCCGTCTTTGAGGTGCGCGACAAGCTCGCCGAGATGGGTCTCTCGCTCAAGGACGCGGTTCCCGGTTTCGACGGAGCCAACTTCTACAGCTACGAGGACGACGTTAACTAACGATCCGGCTTCAACGCTGATCGAACACTTACAGGAGTACAACCATGCCTAAGCCCACCAAGGGCCCCCGCCTCGGAGGCGGCCCCACTCACGAGCGCCTCATGCTCAACCAGATGGCTGCGCAGCTCTTCGAGCACAAGCGCATCCAGACCACTGAGACCAAGGCAAAGCGCCTGCAGCCCATCGCAGAGCGCCTCGTGACCTTCGCAAAGCGTGGAGACCTCCACGCTCGCCGTCGCGTCATGCGCCAGATCCTCGACAAGTCGGTCGTGCACGAGCTCTTCACCGAGATCGCACCGCTCGTCGAGAACCGCGAGGGTGGCTACACCCGCATCACGAAGACCGGTTTCCGCAAGGGCGACAACGCTCCCCTCGCAGTGATCGAGCTCGTTCTCGAGCCCGTTCAGCCGAAGCCGAAGGCGAAGAAGGCTGCAGCTCCCGCTGCAGAGGTCGTCGAAGAGGCTCCCGAGGCAGTCGAAGAGACCGCCGAGGTTGCTGAGGTGGCCGTTGAGGCTGCCGAGACCGAGGCTCCGGCCGAGGAGAAGGCTGAGTAAGTTTTCTTACTCGCTTCACGCGAAAACGCCCCGTGGCTCTGGCCACGGGGCGTTTTGCGTTCCCGGGGAAGCGGTCGCTGCTGGGCGCAGCCCACATATCTGGCAACGACGGAGCCGCGACAGTGCCGCGACAGTGTCGCGAGCTGCGCCAGCGCCGTGTGCGCTGGCGAGCAGCCCTAGGTGCGCGCGGTTAGCGGCGGCCGACGCCCCAGCCGGTTGCCTCGGCGGGGGAGAGGAGCTCGTCGAGGGCCGCCCGGATCGCACCGGCGTATACCTCGCCACCCTCCGGGCCGGGGTGGATGCCATCTTCGGCGAGGAACTCGGGCGTGCCCGAGACACTCGCATCCCACTTCGCGACGACGACACCGCGGTTCGCTGCCGCGAACGCGTTCAGCTCTTCGTTCACACCCGGGATCCAATCGCGCTCTGCGTGCGCGTCGACGAGCACAATCGGCCGAGAGCCGACCGCATCCCGGAGCGCGGTGAGCGCTTCTGCCTCAACCGGTCCGTTGGTGCCGAGGCCCACCACGATCACGCTGCGGAGCGCGCCGTTCGCCGCCATGTCTTGGAGAATCTCGACGCCAGCCCAGATGCCACGCGACACGGCTGCGTCGACCTCGACGCCGGGAAACGCCTCGGTGAGTTCAGGGTAGCTCGCGAGCATGACCGAGTCGCCGACGGCGGTGATGTCGCGCCCCTCAAACGTGGCCGCCGGCGCAGCGCCAGGCTTGACACCAGCGGAATCGGAGCCGGGGGCCGTGTCGTCTGTGGCGCCGTGATCTGGGCCTTCGGGATCCTGATCTGCCGCCGCGCTCTTGTCTGCCTCGAGCTGTTTCTGCCCGCGCAGAATCGTGTCGGCCGACGACGTGCGCTCAGGTGCGATCGCGACCGCGACCCCCGTGAGCGGGAATGTGATGGCGAGCACGGCAGCGAGGCCGATTGAGACGCGCTTGCGCCGGGGCGTGTAATTGCGCGGGCTGAACCAGCGAATGAGCGCGCCGCGGAGGCCAACGCGGCGCACGGGCTGCTCGACGAACCGGTATGACAGCGCCGCGAAGAGGATAGTGAGCACGAGAGCGATGAGGGGTGGGATCCAGCTGTTGCCGAACCCGGCCGTGGTTGCGACGCTCACGGTGATGACAAGGAGCGGCCAGTGCCACAGGTAGATGCCGTAGGATCGCTCGCCGACCCAGCGTAGCGGTGCGACATCGAGCAGCCTGCCAACGATGGCCCCCTCACGGGTGACGGCCCAGACGACGCCGAGCGCCGCGACGGTGGCAAGCTGGAAGCCCCAGGCGAAGCTCGCCTCGCTCGCCTCCTGCAGCGCAAACGCGAGGTACCCGAGCACAGCGAAGCCGGCTACCGCGACCGACACGGAAGCGACCTGGCCTGCGCGGGACAGCGTGCGCTGCGCGCGCGCAGAGAGCAGCACAGCCATCGCGGCGCCGAGGAACAAGCCGAAGCTGTGTGAGTCTGAACCGAAGTAGATGCGGGTCGGCTCTGTGCCCGAGTTCGCGAGCGCGGCCATAAGGAAGGCTGAACCTACGCCGAGGGCTGCGAGCGGAATCGCCCAGGTGAGCCGTGACCGCAGCCGGAATACGAGAACCGCGATGAGGGGTAGGACGATGTAGAACTGCTCCTCGAGAGCGAGCGACCAGAAGTTACGGAAGAGCTCGGGGGCGTCCCTCGCGAAGTAGTCAGAACCGTTCGCGATAAACACCCAGTTCGAAACGAACAGGAGGGCGCCGGCGATCTGCTGGGCAACCCCGACGAGCAGGTCTCTGCTTGCCGCGAGAGCGAGCGATGTACTCACGAGCACGACGAGCGCGACCGCCGGAAGTAGCCGGCGCGCGCGCCTACGCCAGAAGGCGAAGAGGTTGATCCGCCCGGTGCCCTCAAGCTCTCGCAGAAGTAGTGAGGTGATGAGGAACCCGCTCATGACGAAGAACACGTCAACTCCGAGGAAACCGCCGGGCAGAGCCTTCGGGAACAGGTGGTACACGAGCACCATGCCCACGGCAATTGCGCGCAGGCCGTCGAGCCCACCGAATCGGCCGCCCCGTGGGCTCACCGGTGCTCCGGTCGCGCGCAGGGGAGAAACAGACACCAGAAGATGCTACCCCGGAACCTTGAGAGGGGTTGAGTTCTGGCAAGCTTGAGGGGTGGAAACGATCCGGCTACGCCTCGACATCGCCTACGACGGCACCGACTTTTCGGGCTGGGCGACCCAGCCCGGGCTGCGCACGGTGCAGGGGGAGATCGAGGCGGCCCTCGCCAGGTTGCTGCGGGCGCCAGAGGGAGAACTGCGCCTGACCGTCGGCGGGCGAACCGACGCCGGAGTGCACGCTCGAGGGCAGGTCGCGCACCTCGACGTGAGCGCCGAGCAGCTCGCGCGCTGGGGTGCGTCACAGCGGCGCGACTCTGGTGCTGGTGGCTCCGGTTCTGGCTCAGAGGCTGAGGCTGGTGATGACTCCGTTCGTCTCATGACCCGGCGCCTGAACGGTGTGCTGCACCGTGCCGCCTCTGACATCGCGATCCACAGTGTCGCGCCAGCACCGACAGGCTTCGACGCCCGGTTCTCGGCGCTGCGTCGCCGCTACGAGTACCGGCTGCGACCAGAGAATGCGCGGCGCGACCCATTGACGGCGCGCTTTACCGCCGAGGTGCCGCGGGCCCTCGATCTCGGGGTGATGCAGCGCGTCTCGGAGAATCTCCTTGGTCTGCAGGACTTCACTACCTTCTGCAAGGCGCGTGAGGGCGCGACGGCGGTGCGCGAACTCCTCGCGTTCGAGTGGCGCGAAACCGAGGACGGGGCCTATGCGGCGCGAATCGAGGCCGACGCTTTCTGTCACTCGATGGTGCGCGCGCTTGTCGGCTCGGTCGTCGCTGTTGGGCACGGGCGCCTCTCCTTGGGAGAGCTTGTTAAACTGCGCGACGCTCGGGAACGCACGAGTCGTTTTACTGTCATGCCTGCCCACGGGCTGTCTCTCGAAGAGATTGGTTACCCGAAGGACGCGGAGCTCGCTGCCAGAGCCGAGCAAACCCGAGCGCGCCGTGATCCGCTCGATGACTGACTCATCTGTGCTAAAGTTGATCCTTGGTGCGTAAGCACCCGAATTGTTGAGCCCTCCACCGCACAGGAACTCACGTGGCGAAGCCCCGGGAGACCTCGCACGGAGTGGGATTCAAGAACTCCTCCATTTCGACAGAAAGCAGCACGACAGTGACTCGCACATACTCGCCGAAGGCAGCTGACCAGAAGCACGACTGGATCGTCATCGACGCAACAGACGTGGTTCTCGGCCGCCTCGCATCCCACGCCGCAGCTCTGCTCCGCGGCAAGCACAAGACCACCTTCGCACCGCACATGGACATGGGTGACTACGTCATCATCGTTAACGCGGACAAGGTTGTGCTGACCGGTAACAAGGCAGCGCAGAAGAAGGCTTACCGTCACTCGGGTTACCCGGGCGGCCTCCGTTCGGTGAGCTACACCGAGCTCCTCACGAAGAACCCTGAGCGCGCAGTCGAGAAGGCCATCCGTGGCATGCTCCCGAAGAACTCGCTCGGCGCAGACCTGTTCCGCAAGCTGAAGGTTTACGCGGGCTCGGAGCACCCCCACGCTGCACAGCAGCCGACCCCCTACACCTTTGGCCAGGTTGCGCAGTAAGCGCGCTAGAGACGCAAGAAGAGAGACTTTAACGTGACTGAAGAGCAGACCGTGGCCCCTGAGAGCTACACCACTGAGACCCCTGCGTCGCAGGCAACCGCTGCTGCACCGCGCCCCGCACTCACCGTTCCCGGTGCAGCTGTCGGCCGCCGCAAGCAGGCTGTCGCACGCGTTCGCCTCATCCCGGGCGAGGGCAAGATGACCGTCAACGGTCGTGAGTTCGCGGAGTACTTCCCGAACAAGCTGCACCAGCAGCTCATCACCGACCCGTTCACCGTGCTCGAGCTCGGTGGCGCATACGACCTCATCGCCACCATCGATGGCGGCGGCCCCTCGGGCCAGGCCGGTGCACTCCGCCTCGCGGTTGCACGCGCCCTCAACGAGATCGACGCTGAGCACAACCGTGCAACGCTGAAGAAGGCTGGCTTCCTGAGCCGCGACGCTCGCATCAAGGAGCGCAAGAAGGCCGGACTCAAGAAGGCCCGTAAGGCGCCTCAGTACTCGAAGCGCTAAACAGGAACGTATTCCCACATGGGACGCCTGTTTGGCACCGATGGGGTGCGGGGCTTGGCCGGGGTGGATATCACCGCCGACCTTGCCCTGCGCCTCGCGCACGCTGCGGCTCTCGTACTCGGACGTAACGCCCGAGGCGAGAGCCGTCGCGCTACCGCGATCGTTGCGCGCGATCCGCGGGTTTCTGGCGAGTTCATCTCGGCCGCCGTGTCGGCCGGTCTTGCCGCAGCTGGTGTTGACGTGCTCGACGCTGGCGTCATCCCGACGCCCGCAGCCGCGTACCTCGTAGCCGATACCGGCGCAGACTTCGGCGTCATGGTCTCGGCATCGCACAACCCAGCCCCCGATAACGGCATCAAGTTCTTTGCCGAGGGCGGCCGCAAGCTGCCCGATGACGTCGAAGATGCGATCGAGGAAGCTATGAGCCTCCCGCCCGTCGCTGTCACGGGGCACGAGGTTGGTCGGATTCGTCGCTTCGCCGACGCAGAGGATCGCTACCTCGTTCACCTGCTCGGCACGCTCGAGGGCACGAGCCTTGCGGGGCTTACTGTCGTGCTCGACTGCGCTCACGGCGCCGCCTCTGGCATCTCGCCCGACGCGTTCACCGCGGCTGGCGCGAAGATCGTCGTGATCGGCAACGAGCCCGATGGCATGAACATCAATGACGGGGTCGGCTCGACCTACCTCGGCCCGTTGAAGACCGCGGTGCTTGAGCACGGTGCCGACCTCGGTATTGCTCACGACGGAGACGCTGATCGCTGCTTGGCTGTCGACAGCTCTGGCAACGAGATTGACGGCGATCGCATCATGGCTATCCTCGCGCTCTCGATGTCGCGACGCGGCAAGCTCGACAAGAACACGCTCGTGGCGACGGTCATGTCGAACCTGGGTCTGATGCTCGCGATGTCCGACAACGGCATCGACGTCATTCAGACCGGCGTTGGCGACCGCTACGTGCTTGAAGCTATCAACGAGCACGGGTACTCGCTGGGTGGCGAGCAGTCTGGGCACGTCATCATGAGCGAGTTCGCGACGACCGGCGACGGCATTCTCACCGGGCTGCACATCGCAGCCGAGATCGTGCGGTCGGGTAAGACGCTCACCGAGCTTGGCGAGTGCATGAAGGTCTACCCGCAGGTGCTCGTGAATGTGCGCGGCGTTGACCGCTCGCGTGCAACAAGCGACGAGGTGCTGCAGCAGGCGGTTCACCAGGCCGAGGAAGCCCTCGCGGGGCAGGGGCGCGTGCTGCTCCGCCCGTCTGGCACCGAGCCTGTCGTGCGTGTCATGGTTGAAGCGGCTGAGGAAGGGCAGGCTCAGCAGCTTGCGGATGACCTCGCGGCAATCGTGAAGGAACGCCTGGCGGTGTAACGCCTCAGAAGGTCGGGTCGGTGCGACAGCGGTCGTGCCGCCCCGACCTTTGTGCTTCCTTGGCGCCTTGGCTTGCACAATTCTCCTTCCGTATGCGATCTGCGATTTCAATGCCGAAGAGTCACCTCTTGCGCATTCCTCGTGCCGATCACAGGTGGTGCGCCCGAGTCCACCGCTTGGCCAGCACATAGCTGCCTGTCCTGCCTTACGGGAGCCGAGCCGGCTGATGAAGCCCTGCCGCAACGGCGCGCATGATGAGTGCCTGAGTCTCTGGCCACGAGTGCATGATCTGCGTGTAACTCACGCGAATAACGGTGTACCCGCGAAGCTTGAGCTGGGCATCGTGCTCGATGTCGTCAGTTCGTTGCGGGCCGACATGGTGCCCGCCATCGATCTGCACCACGAGGCGCGACCCGATGAGGAAGTCGACCCTGCGCCCGACAAGCCAGGCCTGTGAGACGATCGGCAGTCTCAGCCAGCTCAGCCGCACCCGAACGTAGCTTTCCAACCCCGAATCAGCGAAGGGGTCCGTAGCCTCGAGCACGCGCTTTGACGCTGCGGGCAGCGGTAGATGCTCGAGCCCGGCCCGGTCCACGAGTTTCTTGTTGAGCGCTGAATCCCACGTCGCTACGGCATCTTCGAATGGCTCACACTGTGCGACGAGGGCGAGAACGTTCTCGATCTCGTCGACGAGGGCAAACCTCCCTCGGGGCACGATCGGTGCGTGGTAGTGGAGTACGGAATCTGGCGGTCGCCGTTCTGACCCCGGACGGGGCACGCTGAAGTGGCCAGTGTCCGGGCTCTTCCGAACCCAGAGGCCTAGGCGTTGCGCCTGGGTGACGCAACTCAGCGTGAGCCCAGCGGACGCAGCGGCGATGAGTTGTGGGTCGGCCGTAGGCGCCGCGAGCCAGCCCTTCTTGAATCGAATGAGTCTGCCCGCTGCGACCTCTTGCTGAACCCGGTAGCGCGTCACTCCACGAGCGATGAGCTCGGAGCTTCTGATGATGCCACCATGTTTCGAAAGAATGCGATTGATCATGCCAGCTAGCCTGAGCGTTCCGGCGAGTCAGTGGGTTGCTCCAAAGCAATCTGTGCAGAAGAGGGGGAGTGCCCCAATTGGGAGGTGTCTGTGGGCGAAGCTTCTGCTGACGTGGCGCAACGCAGGGCTGAGGGAGGGCAAAGGCAGTGCAGGGCAGGGCCAGGGGCAGGGAGTGGAGTGCAGGGCAGGGCAGGCAGGGCAAAGCAGCAACTGAGCCGAAGCAGGGCAAAGCAGCAACAGAGCCAAAGCAGGGCGGGGGTGCAGCGCAAGTTAATCAGAGACAAGGCAGGGCTGCGGTTGCGCCCCAATCAAGGCACGGCTGACGCCCTGGCAAACCGCAGCAAGGGGCCACAACGATACCTCGGCGTAGCTGGTTGCCAGCGGTATCTATGGGATCAGCCGTCGGTATGTACCGGGCCCGGCCCTGAGGGCATGCCTACTGCAGATCCCAGGGCTATTGCGCGCGGGCCCGGCCAAGGCTGCATGCCCTCGGGCTAACGCCCACGCAATACCAATGGGAACAACAGTGGGAATGTTCAGAACGGCGCCTAGGGGCATGCGAACTGCAGATCGCAGGGTTAGTCGCTCATCGGCCCGGAGCGACAGGGACAAGCAGACAAGCAGCCAAGCAGCCAGGCAGCCACAGCGCCACGAGCCCAAGCCCAAGCCCAAGCCCCCAAGAGCCGGCCGCCCCTACAGCTTGCGGAGCAGCACCTTTTCGACTCGGTGGTCGGCGCCCTTACGGAGCACGAGGGTCGCGCGCGCCCGCGTCGGCCGAATGTTCTCAATGAGGTTTGGCTCGTTGATCGACTTCCAGATGCCGTGTGCGTACGCGCGGCTCTCGGAGTCGCTCAGTGTCGCGAATTTCCGGAAGAACGAGTTCGGGTCAGAGAATGCCCCGTCTCGCAGCCTGAAGAAGCGCTGCGTGAACCACTCTTCGATGTGATCGGTGCGGGCGTCGACGTACACGGAGAAGTCGAACAGGTCAGAGACGGCGAGGGGGTGCTCGCGGGTCGGGGGCTGCAGCACGTTGAGGCCCTCAAGGATGAGGATGTCGGGCTGCCGAACCGTCGTGTACTCGTCGGGAACGATGTCGTAGATCAGGTGGCTGTAGTGCGGGGCACGAACCTCGGGCATGCCCGACTTCACCTGCGACACGAACCGAAGCAGGGCCCGCCTGTCGTACGACTCTGGGAAGCCTTTGCGGTGCGCGATGCCGCGCCGTTCAAGCTCGGCGTTCGGGTAAAGGAAACCGTCGGTCGTGACGAGGGTCACGTTCGGGGTCTCGGGCCAGCGAGCCAGCAGGTCGCGGAGGATGCGCGCAACGGTGGACTTGCCGACAGCGACCGACCCCGCGACGCCGATCACAAAGGTGCTCTGCTTCTCGCCCTCGCGCTTGAGAAAGCTGCGAGTTCGCTGATGCATCTCGCGCGCGGCGATCGCGTACTGGTTGATGAGGCGGCTCAGCGGCCGGTAGACCTCCGAGACCTCCTCGACGTCGAGGGAGACCCCGAGGCCGCGGAAGGCCTCGACCTCCTCCTCGGTAAGCGGCATGGGGGTTTCGCCTGCCAGCCTGGCCCACTCCGACCGCCCAATCTCTGCGAACGGCGAAGTGAACTCTGGCCGCACAAGCGTCTGAGTTTCGGGGCCGAGCACGAGGTTTCGGGAGCTTTCGTCGTCGCGAGCAAGATCGGTGACTGCGCCTTCGCTGTGTTTTTCGCTCATCGCACTCCATCGTGCCACTAAAATTGAGCGCATGTGTGGAATCGTAGGATATGCAGGCCCAAATGAGACCATTGAGGCCCTCCTGAACGGCCTTCGCCGACTCGAATACCGCGGATACGATTCCGCGGGCGTCGCCGTCATCGATGACACCGGCGGTATCTCCGTTCGGAAGAAGTCGGGCAAGCTCGTGAACCTTGAGAACCTGCTCGAGGCGAGCCCCGTGAAGGCCGCTGGCACCGGCATCGGGCACACCCGTTGGGCGACACACGGCGGCCCGACCGATGTGAACGCGCACCCTCACCTGGGGGATGACGGGCGCCTCGCCCTGATCCACAATGGCATCGTTGAAAACTTTGCCGAGCTCCGCGACGAGGTTGTCTCGCGCGGCGCAGAGCTGAAGAGCGAGACCGATACCGAGGTCGTGGCGGCGCTGCTTGGCCTCGAGACCGCGTCGGGGAAGGACCTCGAGAGCGCGTTCCGCGACGTCGTGCAGCGCCTGCACGGCACGTTCACGCTGCTCGCGATGCACCAGAGCGAGCCCGGCAAGATTGTCGCAGCCCGCCACCACTCGCCGCTGGTCGTCGGCCTCGGCGACGGCGAGAACTTCCTCGGTTCTGACGTCGCCGCGTTCGTTTCTTCGACCCGCAGGGCAGTGGTTGTCGAGGAAGACAACATCGCGATCATCACGCCCGAGAGCGTGCGAATCACCGACTTCGCGGGCGCCGAGGTGGCGTTCGAGGAGTACGAGGTCGAGTGGGACGCTGGCGCGGCTGACAAGGGCGGCTGGTCTTCGTTCATGGCGAAGGAGATCAACGAGCAGCCCGAGGCGATCGCGAACACCGTTCGCGGCCGCATCGTCGACGGCCACGTCGAGATCCCTGAGCTCACGGCGCTCGGTGCTGACAAGCTGCAGAGCATTGACCGCATCATCATCGTCGCTTGCGGCACGGCCTCGTACGCGGGCCTTGTCGGCTCGTACGCGATCGAGCAGTGGGCCCGCATCCCGGTCGAGGTGCAGCTCAGCCACGAGTTCCGCTACCGCGACCCGGTGCTCACCGAGCGCACGATGGTCATCTCGGTGAGCCAGTCGGGTGAGACGATGGACACGCTCATGGCCGTGAAGTACGCGATCGAGCACGGCGTCACCACGGTGTCGGTGTGCAACACGCAGAGCGCGACGATCCCGCGCGAATCCGATGCCGCGGTCTACACGCACGCCGGTCCGGAGGTCGCTGTTGCCTCGACGAAGGCCTTCGTCGCCCAGATCACCGCGCTCTACCTCGTCGGCCTGCACCTTGGCCGTGCGCGGGGCACGCTCTCCGCCGCAGACGAGGCAGCGGCGATCGAGCAGTTCGAGACGCTGCCCGAGAAGATGGCCGAGGCCGTCGCGACGCACGCCCAGATCGCTGAGCTAGCGCACTGGATGGCAGACACCCGATCGGTGCTCTTCCTCGGCCGTCACGCTGGCTACCCGGCAGCGCTCGAGGGGGCGCTGAAGCTGAAAGAGATCGCGTACATTCACGCGGAGGGCTTCGCCGCAGGCGAGCTGAAGCACGGCCCGATCGCGCTCATCGACCACGGCCAGCCCGTGTTCGTGCTCGTGCCGAGCCCGCGCACGTCGCCGCTCATGCACTCGAAGGTCGTGTCGAACATCCAGGAGATCCGCGCCCGCGGCGCGCGCGTCATCGCGATCGTTGAGAAGGGCGACACCGCGGTGCTGCCGTTCGCTGACGAGGTCGTGCGGATCCCGCTTACCGACGCGCTGTTTGACCCGATCCTCCAGGTGGTCCCGCTCCAGTGGTTCGCCCTCGAGCTCTCGACCGCGAAGGGTCTTGACGTTGACCAGCCCCGAAACCTTGCGAAATCGGTGACAGTCGAGTGATCATCGGCATCGGGGTCGACACCGTCGACATCCAGCGCTTCGAGCAGCAGCTCGAGCGCACCCCGAAGTTGCGTGAGCGCTTGTTCAGCGATGCCGAGGGGCAGCTGGCGATCCCGTCGCTCGCGGCACGGTTCGCAGCGAAAGAGGCGCTCATCAAGGCTCTCGGTGACTCGGGCGACCTCACCTGGCCCGACATGGAGGTGCGTCGGAACGAACTCAGGGCGCCTGAGTTTGTTCCGACGCCGGGCCTCATGGCGGCGCTCGAAGCGCGGGGGGCGGATCGAATCCACCTGACGATGACTCACGACACCGGGGTCGCCACCGCGTTCGTTATTGTGGAGCACGGAGGTGGGGCCGAATGAGAACCGGATCCATGCGGGTCGCCGAGATCTCGGTATCTGCAATTCGAGCGAACGTTGGCCGTGTGCGCGAGCTCACTGGTGGCGGGCACGTCATCGTCGTTGTGAAAGCTTGCGGTTACGGCCACGACGCCGCGATCGCGGCGCGTGCGGCAATGTCGGGTGGCGCCACGATGATCGCGACGGCCGACCTCGAGGAGTCGCTGAAGCTGCGGGAGAGCGGCATCGACGCGCCGCTCCTCTGCTGGCTGCACGGCCCCCGAGTGGATTTCGCCGCCGCGATCGAGCAGTCGATCGATATTGGCGTGTCGCACCTCAGCCAGCTTGAGGCGCTCGCGGAGGCGGCGCGCGCGACGGGCAAGCGGGCGACGCTGCAGTACAAGGTCGACACCGGGCTGAGCCGAAACGGAGCAGCCCGTGAGGAGTGGGCGGCGCTGTTCGCCCGGGGTGCCGAGCTCGAACACGAGGGAGTCGTGCGGGTGCGGGGCATCTTCAGCCACCTCGCGAACGCGGGCGAAGAGGCAGACCTCGCCCAGGGCGCCCGTTTCGACGAGGCGATCGCGGCCCTTCGCGACGCGGGCTCTGAGCCCGAGATGATCCACCTAGCCGCGAGCGCCGCGACGTTCACGCGCCCCGAGCTCTACTACAACACGGTGCGCGTTGGCATGGCCGCCTACGGCCTGAGCTCGCTCGCGGGCAAGAACTCCGCGCAGCTCGGGCTCATCCCCGCGATGACACTCCGCTCCGAGGTCGTCGCGCTGCGGGGCGTGCCCGCTGGCACCGGCGTCTCCTACGGCTTCAACCACGTCTGCGAGGTCGCGACGACGCTCGCGCTCGTGCCCGTCGGGTACGCCGACGGCATGCCGCGCGCTCTGAACGGCGCGGGCGCGTGGGTTACGATCGCGGGGGAGCGCTGCCCAATCGTCGGCCGTATCGGCATGGATCAGTTCATCGTCGACGTCGGGCCGATCGCGGGCCGCATCGACCTCGGCGCGCCCGTCGTGTTGTTCGGCGACCCAGAGCAGGGGTTCCCCTCGATCGACATCTGGGCGGGCCTCATGCGCACGATCAACTACGAGATTCTTGTCGGGATCGGGCCGCGCGTCGTGCGTCGCGCAATAGACGGGGAGACAGCGTGAGCGTCGTCGAGACCTATTCCGTTGTCGATCCCGACGCGATGCACGAGCTCGGTGTCGCGTTTGGGCGCGTGCTCGCGGCCGGAGATCTCGTCATTCTCACGGGGCCGCTCGGCGCCGGAAAGACCACATTTACGCGCGGGATCGGGGAGGGCCTCGGCGTTCGCGGCCCCGTTCAGAGCCCAACGTTCGTGATCGCGAGGACGCACCCGTCGCTCGGCGGCGGCGCACCGCTCGTACACGTCGACGCGTACAGGCTTGCCGACGCGTCGGAGGTTGAAGACCTCGACCTCGACTTTGAGGGCGCCGTCGTTGTCGCCGAGTGGGGCGCCGGCCTCGTCGGCGTGCGCGACTCGTGGGTAGAGGTCGTCATCGACAGGCCCGTCGGCGGCGCAGACGGCGGTGCGGCTGGCGACTCGGCAGACGATTCAGCAGACTTCGCGGAGGCTCCTGTCGAGCCCCGCACACTCACGGTCACCGGGCACGGCCCGAGGTGGCAGAACGGGGTACTGGCGTGACGGGTTTCGACGTGCGTACGGTGAACGCGCCCGAGCTTGGGGAGCGGGTGATTCTCGCGATCGACACGTCGCTCGGCACGAGCGTCGCGGTCGGCGCTGGCGGCAGCATTGTTGAGGTGTCGAGTGGCGACCCGCGCGGGCACGCCGAGGTCATCGGCGCGCTCATCGATCGCGCGCTCGCCGAGCGCGGGATCCTGGCCGCCGCAGTGACCGACGTCGTTGCAGGCATGGGCCCTGGCCCGTTCACTGGCCTGCGGGTGGGCATCGTCGCCGCGCACGCGTTCGCGCTCGGCCGGGGGCAGTCAGTGCTGCCGCTTGTGAGCCACGACGCGGTCGCGCTGGAAACCCTCGAAACCGGGGCTGCTGCGGGCGTGCGCGTGGTGCAGGACGCGAAAAGGCGCGAGCTGTTCGTCACCGATTACGCGTCGCTTGACTGGGCGGGCAGCCCGGAACGGGCGAGCGAGCCCGGGCTCGTGGCGCGCGAGGGCTACGCGGCCGTGCCGAACGAGGTGTGGCCCGAGCGGGTTCCCGCTGCCGCGCTCGTGCGCCTGGCGGCGCGGCGGCTTGCCGCGGGGCGAGGTTTTGAGGCGGACCAGGCACTCTACCTTCGACTGCCCGACGTGATGCAGCCGAAGGCACCGAAGCCGGTGACGCCGTGATCCTGCGCGATGCGACGCTCGGCGACCTTGACGAGATCGCTGAGCTTGAGCGCACGCTATTTCAGAGTGATGCGTGGAGCCGCGAGATGGTGCGCGAAGAGCTTGCGGGCGAGCACCGGCGCTACATCGTGCTGACCGACGATGGGGGAGCGCTGCGCGGGTACGCCGGCCTCCTCGTTCTCGGGTCCGACGGCGATATTCAGACGATCGCGGTCACGCCAGATCTCCGTGGAGCGGGGCACGGTCGCGCGCTCATGAACGAGATGCTCGACGAGGCCGCGCGGCGCGGCGCGACTCAGGTGTTCCTTGAGGTGCGCGCCGACAACCCGGCAGCTCGGGGCCTCTACGCCTCGCTCGGGTTCACGGAGATCGGGGTGCGCCCGCGCTACTACCAGCCAGAGGGCGTCGACGCGATCGTCATGCTGCTGCAGTTGAAGGAGCGACAGTGAGTGAGAAGGGTGCCGTGGGCGCGACAGAAGCAACCGGGCCGCTCGTGCTCGGCATCGAGACGAGCTGCGACGAGACCGGAATCGGGATCGTCCGTGGGCGAACGCTGCTCGCGAACGCGATCGCTTCGTCGATGGATGAGCACGCGCGCTTCGGCGGCGTGATCCCCGAGATCGCGGCGCGCGCACACCTCGAGGCGATGACACCAACGATCGAGCGCGCACTGGCTGACGCGGGCGTCACACTCGACGAGATCGACGCGATTTCCGTGACTGGCGGCCCGGGGCTCGCCGGCGCGCTCATGGTCGGCGTGTCAGCCGCGAAAGCGCTCGCCGTGTCGCTCGACAAGCCGCTGTACGCCGTGAACCACCTCGTGGGCCACGTCGGCGCTGACCTGCTGCACGGCGATGGGCTTCGGCCGGCAGTCGGAACCGTTGGTGAGCTTGAACTGCCGACCGTTGCGCTGCTCGTCTCGGGCGGACACACCTCCCTGCTGCTCGTGCGCGACCTCGTGAGCGACGTCGAGCTGCTCGGTGAGACGATCGACGACGCCGCGGGCGAGGCTTTCGACAAGGTCGCGCGGCTGCTCGGCCTGCCTTACCCTGGTGGGCCCCACATCGACAGGGTCGCAGCTGACGGCGACCCGCAGGCGATCCGCTTCCCACGCGGCCTCACCCTCCCGAAAGACATGGAGAAGCACCGCTACGACTTCTCGTTCTCGGGCCTGAAGACCTCGGTCGCCAGGTGGGTCGAGAAGCGGCAGGCGGCGGGCGAAGACGTGCCCGTTGCTGACGTCGCCGCGAGCTTCCGCGAGGCCGTCGTCGACGTGCTGCTCACGAAAGCGCTCGCCGCGTGTCAGGATCTCGGGGTGCCCCGGCTGCTCCTCGGCGGCGGCGTCGTCGCGAATGCGCGCTTGCGGGAGGCCGCGGCGGAGCGGGCCGCCGCCGCTGGTGTCGAGCTGCGCGTGCCGCCGCTGTCGCTCTGCACCGACAACGGCGCGATGATCGCCTCGCTCGGGGCGCAGCTCGTTGCTGCCGGCCACGCCCCGTCGGAGCTGGGCTTTGGGGCGGACTCGACTCTCCCCGTCACTGACATTCAGCTGTAGCTCAGACCGCGTGACAATGTATCGTTGTATGTAAGGGCTATGCCCTCATCGACCAATACCGTTAGGAACGATATGTCCGACAACACGCCGAACACCGATCCCGGAGCTGCCCCGGAGCAGCCCCAGGCAACGCCCGACGTTCCCGCGTCGCCGGCAGCTACGCCGCCGGTTGATCCGTCGGTGGTGCCCCCGGTCGCGCCTCCCGTCGCGCCGCCGCTGCCTCCCGCCGCACCGCAGTTCCCCGGTGAGCCGAACGCTGCACCGCAGTTCCCCGGCCAGCAGCCGCAGGGCCAGCCGTTCCCCGGCCAGCCAGTACAGGGCCAGCCGCAGCCAACCGAGTTCCCTGCGGCGCCCGGTGCGCCGTACGTTGCCCCCGCGGCACCCGGGTACCCCGCTCCGCAGGAGCAGGGCTTCCAGCAGGGCTATGCTCCCGTGCCGACGACCGTGCCGGGCAAGACCCTCGGCATCGTCGGCCTGATCGTCTCGTTCATCTTGCCGATCTCGCTCGTTGGCCTGGTGCTGAGCATCATTGGCCTCGTGCAGTCGAAGAGGGCGCAGGCGAAGAACGTGCCCGCCGTCGTCGGCATCATCATTGGCTCGCTTGGCGTGATCACCGGCATCATCCTCGCCGTCGTCTTCATCGGTCTCGCCGTTGCTGGCGCACAGGCCGCACAGGCCTGCCTCGACGGCGCTGACTCGGTGCAGATTTTCGGCGACACGGTTTCGTGCTCGACAATCCTCTCCGGCGCGTACGAGTACAGCTACTAAAGACCCGCCCTCAGGGGCGACCGACGCTCAGCAGCGCTCGGCGAGCAGTGCCACGTGCCTGTTCGCCGAGCGGCTGAGAATGAGGGTGGCCGAGTTGGGCCCCTTCAATCGCATGCGCGTGCGGAGCGCGGCTGGATCAACGTCCACGCCGCGCTTTTTGATTTCTAGGCGGCCGATACCGCGTGCCGCGAGGGCCCGCTTCAGATCCTTTTCGCGGGCCGGGAGCTCTTCGATGACCCTGAACGCCTGCGCGAACGGTGTCTGCGCCGGTCGGTCAGCGGTGAGGTAGGCGATGCCCTCGTGAAGCATGCCGGCTCCGAGCTCTTCGGCGAGCAGCCCGATCAGCCGCGCGCGGATCACGGCGCCGTCGGGCTCGAAGAGGTACTCGCCGAGCTCTCTGGCCTCGGCGTCGGGGGCATCGGTCGCGGCTCGCAGCTCGTGCACCGTTGGCGCGGCCAGCGGGCCGTCGTCGTGGCTGACGAGCGCCGCCGACCGCCCCACCCCGGCGCGTGCCGCCTCACCGAACCAGAGCCCCATCTCGACGACTTGACCGTCGACCGAGACCCACTGGGCCTCGGCGTCTGATGGAATCAACTCGCGGTCGAGCCCTGGGCCGAGCTTCACACCACCGGCAACGGCGCCTCGGGCCGCGCGGAAAGCGAAGTCGAGCGTTGGCGAGTAGTCGTCCGCCGAAGCCAGGCGGCGGGTGTCACGGTGGCCCGCGGTGCGTCGCGCCGGGTCGAGGAACACGCCGTCTGCGCCGCCGGCGCCCACCACGGTCGCGTCACCAACGAACACGTCGAACTCGGGTGAGCCGCCAACAGCCGCGAGGCTGCGCGCTTCGACAGCGAGGTTGTGCTCGGCGAAGCTCGCGGTAAGCGGGTCGAGTTCGACTGCGCGGACCCGTTTACCGGCGCGCAGGAACGCGAGCGACTCGGCGCCCAGCCCGCAGCCGAGGTCGGCGACAGCGTCGCACGACGCAAAGCGGGCTACGTGCAGCTCGGCAACGTGGGCACGGGAGGCCTGCTCGAGGCCCGCCTGCGTGAACAGCATGTCGGGGGCGTTCGCGCCGAACTTGGGGGCGGCGCGGTCGCGCAGCCCCGCGACGGTGAGTGCCGCCGCAAGGAGTTCTGGGTCTGCGCCGTCTTTGCGGAGACGCTGGTTTACGTTGTCGGGGGCAACGCCTGCGGCTCTGAGCGCTGCGATCCGCCCGAGTAACTCGACCCCGGCGGGCGCCGTGAGCTCGTCCCAGCCGGGGGACGACGAAACCGGCCCCGGGTGCATCACCCGGGGCCGGTCACTCGGTTCAGCGCTCACTAGTAGGTGTAGCTCCCGCTCGCGGCAGCGCCGATGACCATGACGATGAAGCCGATGTAGGTCACGAAGAACAGCACACCGAGTGCGATGGCGCAGTAGCCGTAGATGACCGCCGTGAGCGCGAGCCCGCGCCCCGCGTCACCCGTGCGTTTGATCTGGTTGAGGCCGAGGTGCCCAAAGATGATGCCCGCGATCGGCACCATGAACGTGAGGATGACGGAGACGAGCGCGTACGTGTTCGTGTCCTTCACCGTCGTGCGAACGGGCTGCTGCGCGGGGTAGGCGTACTGCTCAGGGGCTGCGTACTGCGCAGCCGCCGCATCATGGCTGCCCGGGGTGTAGGGATTCGGGTCGGAAGGCTGGGTGGTGCTCATGGCGCTCCAAGTCGTTCAATAGTGTGACCTCAGTGTACCTACCGCTCCTCGGGGGCGCATGGACTCGTGTTCGCTGTGCGCGATTCGGCCGCCGAACCGTTGGCACTCACCTTGCATGAGTGCCAACCGGGGCCATAGAATCTCGTACAAGAGGCACCCCTTTCGGGGTGCGTAACCCAACAGCTTTGGAAAGAGGTCAACCGTGTCGGTCGCCATCAAGCCGCTCGAGGATCGTATCGTCATCCAGCAGGTCGAGGCAGAGCAGACCACTGCTTCCGGTCTCGTCATCCCTGACAGCGCAAAGGAAAAGCCCCAGGAGGGCAAGGTTGTTGCAGTGGGCCCCGGCCGCGTCTCTGACAACGGCACCCGCATCCCTGTCGACGTAAACGTCGGCGACATCGTCATCTACTCGAAGTTCGGTGGCACCGAGATCAAGGCTGCCGGCGAAGAGTACCTCGTGCTCTCGAGCCGCGACATCCTCGCGGTCATCGAGCGCTAAGCGCGTTCTCGCTTTCGGGCCGGGGCTCACCGTTTAGGTGGGCCCCGGCCTTTTGCTGTTCAGCGCAGGGGAGCGCCGGGTCGCACGGTGCCCACGTCGCCCTCCGACGACGTAGACTGTCAAGGTGAAGGACACTCGTGCTGGCTTAGGGTATGGAATCGGCGCGTATCTCATTTGGGGAGCCTTCCCGCTCTTCTTCACGCTGATTGCAGTTGTCAATCCGTTCGAGGTCGTGTCGTGGCGCGTCGTGACGACGCTCATCGTCTGCGCGGTGATCGCCTCCGTGACCAGGCGCTGGGGGCTCGTCGGGAAGGTGCTGAAGCAGCCGAAAACGTTCGGGCTGTTCGCGCTTTCGTCGATCTTGCTCTACGCGAACTGGCAGATCTTCGTCATTGGCGTCATCAGCGGCCACGTGCTCGAGACCGCGCTCGGGTACTTCATCAACCCGCTGTTCACGATCCTGTTCGGTGTGATCTTCTGGCGCGAGAAGCTGTCACGGTTGCAGTGGATCGCGGTGCTCATCGCGGGCGCTGGCGTGCTGTACTCAGCGATCTCGTACGGCAAGGTGCCCTGGATCGCGCTCGGCCTCGCGCTCTCGTTTGGGCTGTACGGCGTCGTGCACCAGCGCATTGAAGACGTTGACGGGGTGACCGGGCTCACCGTTGAGACCCTGGTCTCCGTGCCGGTCGGCCTCGTCCAGCTCGCCATTGTTGGTTCGGTCGCGGGCCTCACTGCCTTCTCGCACGGCGGTGGAATTACCGCGCTCGTGCTCGTGAGCGGGCTGCTCACGGCGATCCCGCTGATCCTCTTCGGAGAGGCTGCGCGCAGGCTCCCGCTTACCTACGTCGGCTTCCTGCAGTTCCTCACTCCCGTGCTCGGATTCCTGTTCGGGTACTTCATCATGCACGAGGATCTGCCGGTCGAGCGCTGGGTCGGCTTCATCGCCGTCTGGATCGCGCTGATGTTCCTCATCGCCGACATGATCTTCAGGCTGCGGCGTTCGCCAAGCGCGGACCTCGCCCATCAGCCTCACACAGGCCCCATTCCCTTAGACTAGATAGTCTTCGACGACGCCACGAGCATTAAAGAGGTTGTATGGAACAGCGTGACCCCTTCGCGTTCACAGGACTCACCTACGACGACGTGCTGCTGCTGCCCGCGCACACGGACGTCATCCCGAGCGAGGCAGATACCTCGACGCAGCTCACGAGGCGCGTGCGACTTGCGATGCCGCTCATTTCGGCCGCAATGGACACCGTGACTGAGACGCGCATGGCGGTAGCCATGGCCCGCAACGGCGGCCTTGGCATCCTGCACCGAAACCTGTCAATTCAGGATCAGGCGGAGATGGTCGACCGCGTGAAGCGGTCGGAAGCCGGCATGATCACGAACCCGCTGACGACGACTGTCGATGCGACGGTCGCCGAGGTTGACGCGATCTGCGGCGAATACCGGGTGTCGGGCCTGCCCGTTGTCGACTCCGCCGGGATCCTGCTCGGAATTATCACGAACCGTGACATGCGCTTCATCGATCCCAAGGACCGCGCGAACGTTCGCGTGTCTGAAGCGATGACCCGCATGCCGCTCATCACGGCCCCAGCCGGGCTCTCCAAAGACGAGGCTGCTGAGCTGTTCAAGCAGCACAAGATTGAGAAGCTGCCGCTCGTCGACGGCGAGGGGCGCCTCACCGGCCTCATCACCGTGAAAGACTTCGACAAGGAAGAGCAGTACCCGCTCGCGACAAAGGATGACGCCGGTCGGCTGCGTGTCGGTGCGGCTGTTGGGTTCTTCGGTGACGCGTGGAAGCGCGCCGGTTCGCTCCTCGAGGCAGGCGTCGACGTGCTCGTCGTTGACACCGCCAACGGCGATTCGAAGGGCGTGCTTGACATCATCGCGAAGATCAAGGGCGACCCGGCGTTCGCTGGCGTCGACGTGATCGGCGGTAACGTGGCGACCTACAACGGCGCGAAGGCGATCGTTGACGCGGGCGCTGACGCTGTGAAGGTCGGCGTTGGGCCGGGCTCGATCTGCACGACCCGCGTGATCGCAGGCGTCGGGGTGCCTCAGGTGACCGCGGTCTACGAGGCGGCGAAGGCGGCGACGCCCGCAGGCGTACCCGTGATCGCCGACGGTGGCCTGCAGTACTCGGGCGACGTCGCAAAGGCACTCGTTGCTGGCGCGTCCTCGGTCATGATGGGCTCGCTGCTTGCGGGCACCGACGAGAGCCCGGGCGACCTCGTCTTCGTCGGTGGCAAGCAGTACAAGACGTACCGCGGCATGGGCTCGCTCGGCGCGCTGCAGACCCGTGGCGAGCGCACCTCCTACTCGAAGGATCGCTACTTCCAGGCAGACGTCCCGAGCGACGAGAAGCTCATTCCCGAGGGGATCGAGGGCCAGGTGCCGTACCGCGGCCCCGTCGGTGCTGTCGCGCACCAGATGGTCGGCGGCCTCCGGCAGTCGATGTTCTACGTCGGCGCGCGTTCCGTGACCGAGCTGAAGGAGCGCGGCCAGTTCGTGCGCATCACCTCGGCCGGCCTCAAGGAGAGCCACCCGCACGACATTCAGATGGTCGTGGAGGCACCGAACTACCGCAAGTAGGGGAGCCCAGCGGCGCGAGGGGTCACGGAGGAATCAGTTCGATTCCGCCGCGGCCCCTTTGCCGTGCACGGGGCAGAGCGCGACGTGGTCACCCGTGAGCGCGAGCAACTGCTCGGCCGCGGCAAACAGCTGCGTGACGGCCTCGCCGTGCAAAAGCGAGTACACCGAGGCCCTGCCCTGGGGGCGTGAGGTCACGAGCCCCGCGTCCTTGAGCTTCGCAAGGTGCTTCGAGACGGTGCTCTGGGAAAGCCCGAGGTGCTCCGTGAGGTCGACGACGCGGTGCTCGCCGAGCTGAAGGTGCTGGAGAATCACGAGCCGCGACGGGTCGCTGAAGCTGTGAAAGAGGCAGGTCGCCGGCGCGAGCGCCTCGAGCTCGCTCGCTCGACCCTCGTCAGCCGTTCCCGCGTCGTTCGTCATCCCTCGATGATACTGCCCGCTGTGCGAGGCCCCGTTCACGCCCTGGCGAGGTCGCGGTTCATGAGCCCCTCGTGCTCAATGTGAGCTGGCTCCTCGAACTGGAACGTGCAGTGCTCGATCCCGTACCGCTCCCGCATCGTGGTGGTGAGCTCATCGAGCAGGCGCGAGTGGCTGCCCGCAGTGCCGGATGTGGGGGAGGGGACGACGTGCGCCGACATGACGGAGACACCGCTTGTTAGCCCCCATACGTGCAGGCTGTGTACCTCATCGACGCCATCGGTGTCGGTGATGCTCGCGCGGACATCGTCGAGGTCGATGCCCTGCGGCACCCCCTGCATGATGAGGTTGATGGCCTGCTTCAGCAGCATGAACGCGCGCGGCAGGATGATGACACCGATCGCGGCGGCGGCGATCGCGTCGCCCCGGTTCCAGCCGAGCGTCACGTTGAGAATCCCCGACACGATGATCGCGGCGGCGCCGATCCCGTCACTCATCACCTCGAGGAATGCTGCCTTCACGTTCAGGCTCTCCTTCGCGCCGCGGCTGAGAATCACGAGTGAGGTCGCGGCGCCAATGAGGCCAACGACCGCGAACGCGATGACGCCGCCGCCTGCGACGTCGCCCGGGTTGAACCAGCGCTCAACCGCTTCGAACAGGATGTACCCGCCGAGCCCGAAGAGCAGTAGGCAGTTGATGAGCACGGCGACGATCTCGGCACGCATCAGGCCGTAGCTGCGCTTCGCTGTCGCCGCGCGTGTCGCGAAGAACGCTGCGATGAGGGCGATGAAGATCCCGCTCGCGTCGACAGCCATGTGCATCGCCTCAGCCGCGAGGGCGAGGCTGTTCGTCACCATCGATCCGATGACCTGGGCGATGATGATCGCCGAGTAGATCGCGAGCACGAGGAGAAGCCGCTTTCGGTGGCTTCCCGTTGCTGTCTGCAGGTTTCCCGCGCCGTGATCGTGGTTGTGGCCCATGCCCATTTCGCTGTCCTCTCGATACGATGATTCATCGTCTAGAAGCGATGATAGCTGAGATTGGCGATATTGTCGTCTTGGGTGACCGGGAGGGGCGTCTCAGAATGGAGCGCTCGCTCACCAGATAGACTGTCTGGGTGAGCAACGAGATCGAGATTGGTCGCGGAAAGCGCGCCCGCCGTGTCTATACATTCGACGAGATCGGCATTGTGCCAACGCGGCGTACCCGCGACCCAGAGCTCGTCTCCACTTCCTGGACGATTGACGCGTTCCAGTTCGACATTCCGGTCATGGGCGCGCCGATGGACTCGGTGATGTCGCCGGCCACCGCGATCCAGCTCGGCCAGCTTGGCGGCCTGGGTGTCCTGAACCTTGAGGGCCTCTGGACGCGGCACGAGAACCCCGAGCCGCTGCTCGAGGAAATCGCGCGCATCGACGACGAGGTTGCGGCAGTGAAGCGGATGCGCGAGCTCTACGCTGCGCCGATTAAGCCCGAGCTGATTCGTGACCGCCTCGCCGAGATTCGCGACGCCGGCGTGACCGTGGCGGGCGCGCTTTCGCCGCACCGCACCGCGGAGTTCACCGACACTGTCGTGAAGGCCGGCGTCGACCTCTTCGTTATTCGCGGCAACACGGTCTCGGCCGAGCACGTCTCGGTCAAGGGGCGCGAGCCGCTCAACCTCAAGCAGTTCATCTACGAACTTGACGTCCCCGTCATTGTCGGCGGCGCTGCGACGTACCAGTCGGCGCTGCACCTCATGCGCACCGGCGCCGCGGGCGTCCTCGTCGGTTTCGGTGGGGGCGCGTCATCGACGACTCGCGTGACGCTCGGAATCCGCGCGCCAATGGCAAGTGCGATTGCCGACGTCGCTGGGGCTCGCACGAACTACCTCGACGAGTCGGGAGGGCGCTACGTGCACGTCATCGCGGATGGCGGCCTCGGCACCTCGGGCGACCTCGTGAAGGCGATCGCGTGCGGCGCCGACGCGGTGATGCTCGGCGCAGCCCTCGCGCGCGCAACTGATGCACCGGGCCGTGGCTGGCACTGGGGCCAGGAAGCGCATCACGATGACCTGCCCCGCGGACGCCGTGTCGCGGTCGAGCCGCTCGCGCCGCTCGCAGAGATCATGAACGGCCCCGCGAATATCGCCGATGGCAGCGCAAACCTGCTCGGCGCACTGCGCCGCGCTATGGCGACGACAGGCTACTCCGACGTGAAGGAGTTCCAGCGGGTCGACATCGTTCACGCTGAGCGCTAGCAATGGCATCGCGGACGCCCGAGTACCTCGGGGAGCCGACACTCGGGCAGGTCATGCGACGGCCCCAGTGGATCGCGGCGCTCGTGCTCGCGATGGTCGTCGCTGCCGTGTTCGCCTGGCTCGGCCAGTGGCAGATGGGCAACGCGATCCGCGACAACGTCGACGACCTCACCGCGACCGAGACCGTGCGCCCGATTGACGACCTCACGGAGCCGATGGCAGGCATCCCCGAGCTCGCCGCGGGCGCAGTAGTCTCGGTTGAAGGTGCGTTCGCGCCGGGCGACTTCTCCGTCGTGAGTGATCGCATGAACCAGGGCCCCGATGCGTCCGCCGCGCGCGCTCAGGGCGCCTGGGTCGTCGGTCACCTCGTGCGCAGCGAGCAAGACAACGCCAGCCTCGCGGTCGCAGTCGGCTGGGCCCCGAGCGACGCCGACGCGAGGGTTGCGGCCGATCGGCTCAACGACCTCCCCGACTCCGTGCGCGCGCTCGAGGGGCGCTACCTGCCGGCTGAGGCTCCCGAGATTCCGAGGCCCGACGTCGACCCGCACTCGATGCGCACGATGGTGCCCGCGTTCCTCGTGAATGAGTGGGCCACGAAGCCGAGCGGCCCGATCTACGGCGGCTACCTGGTGCTGCACGACGCGGGCGACGCCCCCGACCTCGCGGGTGCCGGCCTGACCCCGATCGACTCCGTCGCGCCGAGCGCTCCCGAGAAGGTGAGCTGGCTCAACGTGTTCTACGCGATCGAGTGGGTCGTGTTCGCCGGTGTCGCGCTGTTCCTCTGGTACCGGCTCGCGCGCGACGCCTGGGAGAAGGAACACGAAATTCTCCTGCTTACCGCTGCGGCCGAGGCCGAAGAGGCTGCCGCAGCCGCCGGTGAAACCGGCACCACACCGAAACCATAGAATGGAAGTCATGCAACTCCAGCCCAAGCCCGAGGACTACCCCCGCATTCGCCGCTCGCTGCGCGTGTACAAGGTGACCTCGGTCATCACCGGGATCATGCTTTTGCTGCTCTGCGCGGTGATGGTCATGAAGTACGCCTTTAAGGTCGAGTTGTTCCTGTTCACCCCGAACGGTTTCGCCGAGTTCCTCCCGACGATCCCGAAGGGCCAGGAAGCTGAGTTTGTGCGTGAGGGCTTTGACCTCTTCAAGGCGATCCTTATCGCGCACGGCTGGTTCTACGTCGTGTACCTCATCGCGAACTTCATGCTCTGGAGCCCGATGCGGTGGAACTTCGGCAAGTTCCTGCTGCTCGCGCTCGGCGGCGTGATCCCGTTCCTCTCATTCATCCTCGAGGGGCGCATCGCCCGCGAGGTTACGCAGTTTTTGGATGCGAAGGAGGCGGCCCACGCCGACTCCGCCGCAACCGCTGACCCAGATCGCCAGGAAGGCAAAGCATGACAGAAGTAGCGCACGACGGGCACCGGCCCGTTCTCGTCGTCGATTTCGGTGCGCAGTACGCGCAGCTGATCGCCAGGCGTGTGCGCGAGGCCGGGGTGTACTCCGAGCTCGTTCCGCACACCATCAGCGCAGACGAGGTCCGCGCGAAGAACCCCGCAGGGATTGTGCTCTCGGGCGGCCCGTCGTCCGTGTACGAGGAGGGGGCGCCGGCATTTGACGACGCGATCTTTGACCTCGGCATCCCGACGCTCGGCATCTGCTACGGCTTCCAGGTCATGGCGCGCGCCCTCGGCGGCACCGTTGGCAACACGGGCGACCGCGAGTACGGCGCAACCGAGGCCCAGGTGCTCGGCGGCGGCGGCGCGATCCTCGCCGGCCAGCCTGAGAACCAGAACGTCTGGATGAGTCACGGCGACGCCGTGCAGCAGGCGCCCGCGGGGTTCGATGTGCTTGCGAGCACCTCGGTTACGCCGGTCGCGGCCTTCGGCTCGCCCGAGCGCAAGATGTACGGCGTGCAGTGGCACCCCGAGGTGAAGCACTCCGAGCACGGCCAGCGCATTCTCGAGAACTTCCTGCACACCGTCGCCGGTATCCCGGCAGACTGGAACGCCGGAAATGTGATCGCTGAGCAGATCGAGGCGATCCGCGCGCAGGTCGGTAACGCTCGCGTGATTTCGGCGCTCTCAGGTGGCGTGGACTCGGCAGTTTCGACGGCGCTCGTGCACGAGGCAATCGGCGACCAGCTCACCGCGGTCTTCGTTGACCACGGGCTGCTGCGCAAGGGTGAGCGCGAGCAGGTCGAGCGCGACTACGTCGCTTCGACCGGCGTGCGCCTCATCACCGTCGACGCCGCCGACATCTTCCTTGGGCACCTCGCCGGGGTCACCGACCCCGAAGAGAAGCGCAAGATCATTGGCCGCGAGTTCATTCGCGCGTTCGAGAAGGTGCAGCTTGACCTCGTGGCCGAGGCAAAGGCCGAGGGCGAGCCCATCAAGTTCCTCGTGCAGGGCACCCTCTACCCCGACGTGGTTGAGTCGGGCGGCGGCGCAGGCACGGCGAACATCAAGAGCCACCACAACGTTGGCGGGCTGCCCGAGGACCTCGACTTCGAGCTCATCGAGCCGCTGCGGGCGCTCTTCAAGGATGAGGTGCGGGCGATTGGGCGCGAGCTTGGCCTGCCCGAGGCGATCGTTGGCCGCCAGCCGTTCCCCGGCCCCGGCCTCGGCATCCGTATTGTCGGTGAGGTGACGCGCGAGCGTCTCGACATCCTCCGTGAGGCAGACGCGATCGCGCGCGCTGAGCTCACCGCCGCTGGCCTCGACGATTCGATCTGGCAGTGCCCCGTCGTACTGCTCGCCGACGTTCGCTCGGTCGGCGTCCAGGGCGACGGCCGCACCTACGGCCACCCCATCGTGCTGCGCCCCGTGTCGAGCGAGGACGCGATGACCGCCGACTGGACTCGCGTGCCGTACGACGTGCTCGCGCGCATCTCGAACAAGATCACGAACCAGGTGCCCGACGTGAACCGCGTTGTGCTCGACGTCACGTCGAAGCCGCCGGGGACCATCGAGTGGGAGTAATCCCGGGCCGCGCGCGGACGCCATGAGATCTGCGATATGAATGCCGGGTGCGCTTTGCACCCGGCATTCGTTTTACCGTTTGCATTGAGTGAGGCTGAGGTCACTCCCCGAGGTTGTGCCGCATGTTTGCTGCGAAGACACGTGAGAACCTGCGACACTGGGTGTGTGATTGATATGCAAAACGGTCGCGTAGCGGTCTACCTCGACTTCGATAACATCGTGCTGTCGTGGTATGACCGAGTACACGGTAGGAACTCGTTCTCGCGCGACAGGCAGCGGATCGCCGAGGGTGACCGCGATCCCGAAATCACCGCGCGGCTCGAAGCAGCCGTTGTCGATGTCGGCGCGATTATCGACTATGCGTCGTCGTTCGGCACGCTGGTGCTGACTCGCGCGTACGCCGACTGGTCGGCACCGATGAACGCAGAGTACCGTTCGCAGCTCGTCGCCCGGGCTGTGGACCTTGTGCAGCTTTTCCCGGCGGCGGCCTACGCGAAGAACGGCGCTGACATCCGTCTCGCCGTCGATGCCGTCGAAGACATGTTCAGGCTCGAAGACCTCACCCACGTGATCATCGTCGCGGGTGACTCCGACTACGTGCCGCTCGCGCAGCGCTGCAAGCGGCTTGGCCGGTACGTCGTTGGTGTGGGCGTCGCAGGCTCGACCGCGAAGTCTCTTGCCGCTGCGTGTGACGAGTTCACGAGCTACGACTCACTCCCTGGCGTGCAGCCGCCCCGTCAGCGAGGCGAGGACGACAAGCCGAGGCGCGGCCGTGGCAGTTCAAAGCGCGGGGGAGCGGGGCGTTCCGAGGAACAGGCTGCTGAGGCGCCCACTCGGGCCGAGGCTGAGACCGAGGCCGGAACGTCGGGCGCGGCTTCTGGAGAGGACACGGGCGCCAAAACCTCCGAACCGGGGCGCTCGGGAAGCCGCCGCGCCCAGGCGAACAAGCAAGACCAGCAGAGTCAGCAGGCACAGCCGGCGCAGTCGGATAGCAAGGCCGGCTCTGCTGCTCACACGTCGCCTGTCGAAGACCACGACGATGACACGCTCGACTCAGAGTTTGAGAGTGAGGAGGAGCGCGACATTGCGGTTACCGGCCTGCTCATCCGCGCGCTCTGGCTGAGCCAGGACACTGACGATTCGGGTTGGCTCTACAGCTCGGCCGTGAAGCAGCAGATGCGCCGGATGGATCCGTCGTTCAACGAGAAGGCGCTCGGGTTCCGCTCGTTCTCCGACTTCCTCCGCTCGCGCTCCGACGTTGTAGAGCTCGAAGAAAGCGGTCACGAACGCCTCGTGCGGCTCGCGGACCAGTCGAGCTAGCTCGGCTGGCGCGCTAGTTGAACGCGCGCTCGTCGACGAGCCCACTCGAGACGAGGTCTTGCCAGAGCGCATCTGGCACGGCGGTCTCGTACCGCGCGGTCGTGTCGGGGATGTGCCCTGGGTGCGACGCACCGACGACGACCGAGGCAACGCCCGGTTGCCGGAGTGCGAATGCAAGCGCAGCGTCCGGCAGTGAGACGCCGTAGCGCTCGCAGGCGTCAGCGAGCGCGTTCGTGCGAGCAACGAGCTCGGCCGGCGCGTCCGCGTAGTTGTACTGCGCGTCGGAGGCCGGGCGAGGTGTCGCGAGCAGACCCGAGTTGTAGACGCCGGCTATCACGACCGAGGCGTCTGCCGCCCGCGCTGCGGGGAAGAGGTCGGAGAGCGAGCCTTGCTCGAGCAGCGTGAACCGCCCGGCAACCATCACGACGTCTGCGTCGCCCTCGGTGATGAAGCGTGCGAGCATCGCAGACTGGTTCATGCCGGCGCCGAAGCTCGTGATTGTCCCCTCCTCGCGGAGCCGCTGGAGGGCGGGGACGGCGCCTGAGATCGCCTCCTCCCAATGCTCGTCGGGGTCGTGGATGAAGGCGATGTCGATGCGGTCGAGGCCGAGACGTTCGAGGCTCTCCTCAACCGAGGCGAGTGTGCCCGAGGCGCTGTAATCGAGGGCGCGGCGCTTCGTTGCGGGAACCGCGAACCCCTCGGTATCATCCCCGATGCCGCCAGGGTTCGGGCGAATGAGGCGGCCGACCTTCGTGGATACCACGTACTCGTCTCGCGGGTAGCGACGCAGCGCGGCTCCGAGGCGCTCTTCGGAGAGCCCAAGGCCGTAGTGTGGGGCGGTATCAAAGAACCGGATGCCTGCGGCCCACGCCGCGTCGACGATCTCGTCGACGGTCGAATCAGGCATCGCTCGGTAGAGGTTGCCGAACTGCGCTCCACCGAGACCGAGCTCGGTGAGCCCCAGACCGGTGCGGGTACTCCTGCGGGGAAGGGCGGTGCTCATGAGATCCTTTGCGTGCTGGTGGGGCCTGGGCCCGCGAGTGGGGGTACGGCGTCTGTGGGATGTGAGCTGCCAACCGCGGCAGCGAGCCCGCGGTACCAGACGCTCGCCGTGCCAGCCCAGATCGCTGCCTGCTCGTCCACGCTGAGCGGCTCGACGACCTGCTCGGCGATTGAGACAGCGGCCCCGTAGCCGCCGCCGAGCACGCTGACCGGCCAATCGCTGCCGAACATCATGCGCCTGGGGCCGAACGACTCGAGTGCAATGCCCGCGTAGGGTGCGAGACGATCAGCGGTCATCTTGAGCGTGTCGAAGGTGAGGAAGCCCGAGAGTTTGCACGCGACGTGCTCGTGGGCTGCAAATGCGGCGATGCTGGCCGCCCACGCCCGAAAGTCCACCTCCAGCATGGTCGGCTTCGCGAGGTGATTGATGACCATTCGCGTCTCTGTGCTCGCGGAAGCGAGGCGCTCAGCGGCACCCAGATTTGCCGGGGTGAGGAGGAGGTCGAGGGAAAGGCCGCGCTCGGCGAGGGCGCTGGCAAGGGCATGGACCGGTGGGGAATCGAGGTAGTTCGGATCGGGGCTGTACTCCGCGGCGACGCGCACCCCGGCGAGGCGCTCGCCACCTGGCCCCGCCAAGAGCGCGTCAAGTTGCTCGCCGGCTGGGCGGGGGTCGGCGTCGACGTCGATCCAACCGACGACCGCCGCGAGTCTGGGGTCCTTGGCAGCGAGGGCGAGTACCTCAGGCGTCTCCGCAGGGTCGGGAACAGTCTGGACGAAGACGCCATGCGTGACGCCTGACGGCTCTGCCGCGGCCGCCCAATCCTGCAGTGCATAGGGGCCTCCGATGGCCACCTGCGTGGCTTCATCCATCCACCCCTGTGGGCGTACGGACTGATCCCACAGGTGGTGGTGTGCGTCGATTCTCATCGTTGATCCTCCATGCGGGTGTGCTCGCTCTAGGTGCCGCTGTGTCCACAATATCGTGTATTGAATTGGGGTATCGTGCAGGATTCGGCGAGGTGGGACAATCCGCTCGCGGGGGAGAGTAGCGGTGGGAAACGAAACGGTGGCCCGGAGCAGAGCTCCGGGCCACCGAATGTCGAGGGCTGAGAGGCCCGCATGGCGAGCTAGTCGCGGAAGATCGCGATAATGCGCAGGATCTCGAGGTACAGCCACACGAGCGTGACCGTGAGGCCGAAGGCGGCCGACCAGCCCCACTTCTCGGGAACCCGGTTCTGCACGCCGTTCTGAATAAGCTCGAAGTCCATCACCAGCGAGTACGCCGCGAGCAAGACAGCGAGGCCGCCGATGATGAGGCCGAGGGTGCCGCCGCGCAGACCCCACGGGTCAGTGTTCAGACCGGTGATCATGACGACGAAGTTCACAAGCGAGAACACGAGGTAGCCTGCCATTGCGATCAGAACGATCTTGGTGAGGCGGGGGCTGGTGCGCACCTTGCCGCTGCGGAAGAGCAGCAGGGTCACACCGAACACGGCGAGCGTGCCGATAACGGCCTGTGAAACGATGCCCGGCAGCCGCGCCTCGAAGGTGCCGGAGATAGCGCCAAGGAAGAGGCCCTGAGCTGCGGCGTAGAGCACGATGAGCGGAACGCTCGGCTCCTTCTTGAACGAGTTCACGAGGCCGAGTATGAGGCCGGCGATTGCGCCCGGAATCATCAGCTGCGGAATCATCCAGCCAACCGCGCCAAGCGCGAGGACGATGACGAACAGCAGCACCGTCTTCGAGATCGTGTTCTCGTAGGTCATCGGGCGATCCGACGGCGTGATGACGGGCGGCTGACCCGGGTTCACTGCCGAATCGAGCGGGGCGTCAACGCCTGGCCGACTCGTCGTGGCCGCCGGCTGATCGTAGATACGGTGCAGTTCCTCCGCAGTGAGGGTCTTGCCGTTCAATGCGGGGTTGTTGCTGAGGGCAGGATTGCTCATGCGCTGGGACCTTTCGAAGCGTGTTCGGGCAATGTTTCCAGTGTATAGATTGCGGCGACGCGCAGGCTGAGACTGTGCGCTGTGTTCGCTCACGGCGGTGAGGCGTGAGGCTCTAGGCTTGTACGCATGGCAGAAATCGTGGCGCAGCCACTCGTGATTGGGCACCGCGGCGCCCCGGGGTATCGCCCTGAGCACACCGAGTCGTCGTACCGGCTCGCCTGCGAACTGGGTGCAGACGCTGTCGAGCCCGACGTTGTGGTGACCCGTGACGGCGTGCTGGTGGTGCGGCACGAGAACGAGATCTCTGGGACGACCGACGTCGCCTCGCGCAAGGAATTCAAGGCCCGGCGCACCACGAAGACCGTCGACGGTGTGCGAATGACGGGCTGGTTCACCGAAGACTTCACCTGGGAAGAGCTCAAGACGCTTCGGTGCGTCGAACGCTTGAAGCGCATCCGTTCGGACAACCGCGCATACGACGGGCAGGAGCCGATGCTGCGCCTGCGTGATGTCTTCAAGATCATTGACGAAGAGAGCGCACGCGGGGGCCGGGAGCTCTCCGTCGTGCTCGAGGTGAAGCACGCCGAGTACTTCCGCTCAATCGGTGTCGATATTGCCGCCCTCATTCAGGACGAGCTGGGTCTCACGGGCTGGGCGAACAGACCCGAGCGCCTCATTATTGAGTGTTTTGAACTGGGCGTGCTGACGAGGCTTCGGCAAGCCGGGGTGCGCGCGACGTACGTTTTTCTCGCCGAGCAGCTTGGGGCCCCCGCTGACGAAGTCGCTCATGCTGACCAGCGGGGTGGGCGAGCGAACAGCTACGAGTGGTACCGGAGCAACGAAGGGCTCGACTTTCTCCGGTCGCGCGTCGACGGCATCAGCGTTGACAAGGGCAGCCTCATTCGCACGAACGCTATTGGGCTCGCGGCCGGGCCCGCTGACCTGGTCGACCGTGCGCACGAGCGCGGGCTGCGCGTGTTCACCTGGACGCTGCGCCCGGAGAACCGGTACCTGAACCTCAGGTTCCACTCCTCGCTCAGCGGTGCGGAGTGGGGCGACTGGCAGTCGGAGTTCTCGCTCATCCTGTCGTCGGGAGTTGACGGCATCTTTGTCGACCACCCCGACCTCGGTGTCGCGGCCAGGGAAGCGGAACCGCGCCGCGCTTAGTGAGCCGCGCTTTGCGAGCCGCGCCGCGCTTTGCGAGCCGCGCCTAGCGGGCCCGCGCCGGCGTCGCCCCGCACCGCGGTCACCGCCTCCCGCACCTCATTTTCTCGAGTGCACCTCCTTTATCGGGTAAAAAGGGCGCGCACTGGCGAACTTGAAGTGTTGGTGCGAGAAACCAAGCGCTGTTTTTAGGCGGAGGCGTCCTCACGCCCAGCGGCCCGCGTTGACGTGGCCCGCCTCGACGGCTCCGAGCACTCCCCAATGAGGTTCATCGGCGCAAGGTGCGCGATCTCCTCGGGGCTGAAGCCCCTATCGAGCAAGTACCCGAGCTTCGCGATCGCCGCTTCGACTGTGAGGTCCGCTCCCGCGATTACTCCAGCCGCAGCCATCTGGCGCCCGACGGCGTAGCGGTCGGTGTCGACGCTGCCGAGCGCGCACTGCGTGATGGCGACGACGGGCATCTGCTCGCTAATGGTGCGCAGGGCATCGCGCATTCCGGGCTTCGTCATCGGCGCATTGCCCGCGCCGTAACACTCGAGCACCATGGCCGCTGCCCCGGTCGACGCGAGCGCGAGAAGGTCGACGGCGGCGACACCCGGGGTAAAACGAACCGAGACCACGCGCGCGTGATCCGCTCGCACGAGCGCCGCGTCCTCTGGGCTCCCCGGCAGGCCGCGTGGCCCGGCACCGAGGTCGCGCTCAGCGCGGAATGCCGCGAGGGCCTCCGCGTCCGACTTCGTCGCTCTCACCGCGGGGAGGATCTTGCCGCCGAACGCAATCGCGACGGGCGCTGTCGGGCTTGCCTGGGTGACCGCGCGGATCGCGAGTTGCAGGTTGTCGAACGCGTCGGTCGGGCGTGCCCCGTGGGCGAACTGACTCCCGGTGACGACGACGGGAACGCCGAGCCCCGAGAGCTCGAACGCGAGCCGCGACGCCGTGTACGCGAGCGTGTCTGTGCCGTGCGTCACGACCACCCCGCTTGCGCGCATCGCCCCCACCCGCGCCTTGAGCGCACGCGCGATCTTGGGAGCGGTCTCCTCATCAGCGTTCGCGCTGTCAATAGCGGGCTGCAGCTGGTTCACGCGAGCGCGATACCCGTAACGCGAGGCCACGCGGTCTGCGCGCTCTTCGAGAATCTCGAGGAACGAGGGATCGGGTTCGAGGCCGTTGCCGACATCGTGCATCCCGATGGTGCCGCCTGTGGCGAAGATGAGGATCGTTGGCAGCTCGGGCGGTGTCTTGCGCATCCTCCCATTGTCTCGCATTGCTCGCGCGTATGCGCGCGTCGTGTGGAGCGTCGTCACGGGATGATCGAGGTGGGCTCACACACGCAACGTCAGAGGCCCCGCCTACACTAGAGACACGATGAGTGAGTTCGAGCTTCTTGACCCCGGCGCAGGGCTTCCCAGTGCGCAGCCCGCGGATGGCACCGATCCGCTGCTTGACGGATTGAACCCAGAGCAGCGGCGTGCTGTCGTCGCTCGCGGCCCCGCCCTGCTGATTGTCGCTGGCGCCGGGTCGGGCAAGACCCGTGTGCTGACGCACCGCATCGCCCACCTCATCCGTGAGAAGGAAGCGTGGCCGAGCCAGATCCTCGCGATCACGTTCACGAACAAGGCCGCGGCGGAGATGCGTGAGCGTCTCGGAGGGCTGCTCGGCTCTGGCGTCGAAGGAATGTGGGTGTCGACGTTTCACTCGGCGTGCGTGCGCATCTTGCGCCGCGAGGCCGAGCGCTTCGGGTATGTCTCGGGCTTCACGATCTACGACTCTGCGGACTCGAGGGCACTTCTCAAGCGCATCATTAAAGATCTCGACGCAGATACCTACGGCTTCACCCCGGCAAACACGAGCGCCAAGATCTCGAAGCTGAAGAACGAACTCACCGACGCCTCAGACTACGCCTCGACGATGAACGCGTCTGACCCGCGCGAACGGATCTTCACGGAGATCTTCACCTCCTACGAGCAAGAACTGAAGCGCGCGAACGCGTTCGACTTCGACGACCTCATTGGGCAGACGGTGCAGCTGTTCCGCGCGCACCCTGACGTCGCCGCGATCTACAAGCGCAGGTTCCGCCACATCCTTGTTGACGAGTATCAAGACACGAACCACGCGCAGTACTCGCTCATCCGCGAGCTCACGAAGACCGTGGAACCCGAGCAGCTTGCGACGCTGGTGCCGCCCGTGCGTGAGCGCGAGCTCGACGGCCTCGGCCGTATCCCAGGCGCAAGCCTCACTGTTGTCGGTGATTCCGACCAGTCCATCTACGCGTTCCGCGGCGCCGACATTCGCAACATCGTCGAGTTTGAGCGCGACTTCTCGAGCGCCGAGGTCGTGAAGCTTGAGCAGAACTACCGCTCGACGCAGAACATCCTGAGCGCGGCGAATGCTGTGATCGGCAACAACTTCGACCGCCAAGACAAAAAGCTGTGGACGGCGGAGGGCGACGGCGACAAGATCGTCGGGTTTACCGGCTACTCGCAGCACGACGAAGCGCGCTTCGTCGCCGAGGAAATTGAGGATCTGCACCGCGACGGTATGGCCTACGGCGACATCGCCGTCTTCTACCGCACGAACTCGCAGACGCGAGCGCTTGAGGAGCTGCTCATCCGCTCCGCGATCCCGTACCGGGTGCTCGGCGGCACGAAGTTCTACGACCGCGCCGAGATCAAGGACGCGATGGCGTACCTCACGACCATCGCGAACCCGTTCGACCCGATCTCGTGGTCGCGCATGCTCGGCACTCCGAAGCGCGGCGTCGGGCCGATGGCCGAGGCGCACCTTGCGAACTTCCAAGAGGCCGAGGGCGTCTCGTTCCATCAGGCGATGGAGCGGGCAGAAGAAATCCCTGCCCTCGGCCCGAAGATCCGCACGACGGTCGTCGAGCTCGCCGACATGCTGTCCCGAGCCACTGCGATGGCGCTTGGCGGCGGCGCAACCGACGTGCTGCCCCCTGTAGAGGAAGACGCTGACGAAGCGGCCGCTGAGGCCTCGCAAAAGAAGCCCGCGCCCGTCGCAGACGTGCTGAAGCTCGTCCTCGACTCGACCGAGATGATCGAGAAGTTGCGCGCGAAGCGCGACCCGCAAGACGACGCGCGTGCCGAGAACCTCGAGGAGCTCCTCGCGGTCGCGAGAGAGTTCGACGCGCAGCAGCCCGGCGCTGGCCTGCTCGCGTTCCTCACCGAAGTGTCGCTCGTCGCCGCGGCCGACGACCTCGACGACCAGAGCGGCACGGTGTCGCTCATGACCCTGCACACCGCGAAGGGCCTCGAGTACCCCGCCGTCTTCATTACCGGCGTTGAAGAGGGGCTTATCCCTCACCAGATGTCGGTCGACGAGCTCGGCGGCATTAACGAGGAGCGCAGACTGATGTACGTCGGGATCACGCGTGCCCGGCAGAAGCTCTACATCACGCTCGCGTCGACGCGAGCAACCTTCGGTGACGTCGCCGTCGCGATGCCGTCGCGGTTCCTGCAAGAGATCCCTGAGGCCCTCATCGAGTGGCGCCAATCACCGGGCGAGGTGACCGGCCGTGGTGGCACGGCGTCGCGCGCGCTCAACGCTGGCCGGGCGCCCGGCGCAGGCGGATCCTCAGGGGCCTCGTGGTCTCGCAACCGCGATTCGCAGGTGTCATTCGGCTCGGGCGGCGGAAGCGGCTCGGCCGCGGTTGCCGAGCCCGCGAGCGGCAACATGCAGTCCTCGCTCGATAAGTGGCGGGAGCGCAAGCGGCTCGCGAAGGAAGCGCAGGCCGCCGGCGGCGGCTTCCCGAACACGATCGTCGGGAGCATCCGCGATAACGGAGACCTCGAGCTTGCGATGGGGGATCGGGTGCGCCACGACGAGTACGGCGAGGGGCGCGTGAATGCAGTCACGGGGGCCGGAACGAAGCGCGTCGCGCACGTCACGTTCGACAGCGTTGGCGAGCGCAAGTTGCTCGTGAAGCTCGCACCGATCGAGAAGCTCTCGGAGTAACCGAAGCTCCAAAAACCGACGATGCCCGGTCAGGGCTGGGCCTCAGCAAAGACCCGCCCCGACCGGGCATCGCGCGTACTGTTTGGCGTCAGCCAGCGAGCTTGACGACGTAGCTGCCCGCGAGGAACAGCAGGAACGCGAGTCCGAAGAGCGCGAGCACCAGCTGCGGCGTCTTGATGCGCAGCGCGCCGCGGTCGCGGTGCCTGCCGAGAAACACCATGACGGCGCCGATGAGGGGCACGACGATGATCGTCACGGCCTGCGCCGTGATGATGAGCTGGATCGGAATGCCGCCGAACACCGTCGCGATGACGCCGCCGAGCACGATGACGAGAGAGATGCACGCTTTGACGGGCGCCGACGCAAGCCCGCCACCGTCGATCTTGAAGACGCCCGCGAGCATCGAGCCGCCGATCGTTGAGTTGCCAAGCAGAGACGAGAACGCCGCAGCCCACAGCCCGATTGCGAAGAGCCACACCGCCCACGAGCCGATCGGCTCGAGGATCTGGGCGAGCGCTGCGGGGGAGTTCGCCTCGATACCGGCGGGGTTGAGCGTCGCAGCGGCGGCGATCATGATGACGGTCGACAGTGAACCGAGGATGAGGGTGCCAAGCACGGCGTCGCGGCGGGCGAGCTTGAAGTCGCCGCTCGTCCAGCCCTTCTCCCGTACAAGCTGGATTTGGTAGAGCGCACCGACGATCGAGAACGTTGTCGCCGCGAGACCGACGATGAGCGGAATCGACCCCTCAGGGATCGACGGGACCAGGCCGCCGACGACTGCGCCGAGATCAGGCTTGCTCACGACCGCTGTCGTGATCATCGCGACGAGGAGCACGATGATCACGACGACCATGAGCTTCTCGAGGGCGGGGTAAAACTTCGGAATCCACACGAAGATGAGGCCGATGACGGTGAAGAGCACGGCGAAGAGCCTGGGGTCGCCGCCGAACAAGAGCTGGCCCGCGGCGCCCGTGCCTGCCGAGTTGCCCGCCTGAAACGACGTCACCACGAGGAACGAACCGAGCCCGACGATAATCGCAACGATGCCTGTCAGCCGGTGAGCGACGGTGCCGAGGATGCTCTTGTCAGTCGTGAGGCCGATGCGCACGCCGATGTTCACGAAGCAGAGCATGAGGATGGTCGCGATCACGGGAACCCAGATGAGTTCATAGCCAAACGAAGCTCCCATCGCGCTCGCGGTGGCGATGGACCCCGGCCCGAAGACGAGCGCCGCCGTAATGAATGCCGGACCGATGGAGCTGAAGAACCCGCGTTTGGGTGAGGCCCCCTGCGTTGGGGGTGTTGCGAGAGTGGAGGTCATCACTGACTCATTTCTGTGTGGTGTGTTCCGCGCAGCGCCTGTGCTGCGCGGATGGTGTTCGTGGCGACAGCTCGTGCTGATGCCCACGGCGCTGTCGCTCGACCGCCCCGGGTGTTCTCAAGCAGGGCAGCCGCGAGTTCCGCGAACCCAAGTGAGTCGTGCGGATGCGGAAACTCGAGGCTGACCGACAGCGTCCCGCTTGAGGTGAAGACGTCGACGGCGTAGCGCTCTGGTCCCGGTGTCCCTGTGACCGTCATACCGAACTGCACCTCGCGGCGACCCGGTACGGCGACGGTTCCAGCGAGCTGGGCCGTCTCCTCAGACGCACTGCGAGAGCTTGGTGAGCGGTGTGTCCACCCGGAGACGTCGCCGACGAGTTCGGCGCCCGGGAGCACGGCGCCCAGCATTTCCCACGCATGGAGGCCCGCGGTGACGAGCGTGCCGCCGCCGCGCGCCGGATCGTCCTGCCACGCCCTGTCGGGCGCAAGGAACATCTCGATGTCGTGCTGGGCGAGCACACGCACGCCCCACACCTCGCTGTCCGCGACCCGCGCCGCGAGGGCGCGGAGCTCGGGCGCAAACCTGAGCACCGAGGACGTGCCGACCCGATCCTGATCGCCGACGATCGCCGCCTCCCAGGCGGCCAGCTGCGCTGCCGTGCCCGCAACGACCTTGTTCGCGAACACAAACGCGTCCGTCGCTGCGAGCAGTTCGCTCACGAACGGGGCGGTCTCGTGCGGGCGGGCGGTGAGGATCACGAGGTCGGGCTGGGTGTCAGCGAGCGCCGCGAGGGTGGGCGCGATTCCGCAGCCGAAGCGCCCTGCGAACGCGGTCGCGAGCGCATCGTCGGAGTCGTAGACGCCCACAAATTCGACGGGGGAGCCCGTGTCGCGCAGCCGCGCGAGATTGCTCGCGTCGCTCACCGGGTGTGAGTGCGCGAGGCCTGCGAAGGCGATCCGGATCGGGGACATGATGCGCTACCGCAGCCAGGATTCGAGGTGCTCGGCGATGAAGACGTCGTCGCCGAGATCGGGATACGCGAGCCGCACACGGCGGATCTCGTCGGCTTGCCCAGGAGACAGGCCCTCAGCGGGATCGAGGCACCAGACGCCCTCAAGGAGGCCCTGCTGGCGGAGCACTTCGTGCACGCCAGCGATGACGCCCGCGAAGTCGTTGGCCGGGTCGAACACTGCCTGGTTGAAGTCGACCATGTCCACGCTCACGCGATTAAGCGCTGCGAGTGCGTCAAGGTCGCCATCGGCCGCACGGTGCGCCTGTTCGAGGAGGGCGACCGCCGCGCGGGTACCAACGGCCCACTGGCCGAGCAGGCCGCCGACGAAGCGGAGCGTGGCCGGCCCGTCTGGAGTCGAGACGTGAAACTCGGACTGCAGATCGGACACGATCGCGTCGTCGTTGCCCGTGTAGAGGGCGACCTCGTGTGCGCGGCCGGATTCGGCGACGCCGCGGACGAGCTCGAGGGTGCGGTACCTGTCGAATGGCGCGGCCTTCACCGCGACCACGGCGGGGATCGCGGCGAACTCTCGCCAGAAGTTGCGTGAAAGCGTCGGGCCGCCAATCGCGGTCTGCAGGTAGAACCCGACGAGGGGGAGCACCTCGCCGATGGCGCGGGCGCGCTCGAGCAATGACTGCTCGGTCGCTCCTTCGACCCGCGGGCTCACGAGCACGGCGTCGTAGCCGAGGTCGCGCGCGAGTGTGGCCTCGGCGACCGCCTGGGCGGTGTCGCCCGTGACGCCGGCGATACGCAGCACGCTGTCGTCGCCGTGCGCCGCGATCTCCTCAGCGGCGAGCCGCAGCACCGGCTCGAAGAGATTGTGTTCAGGATCCCGGATCTCGAACTGCGTCGTGTGCACGCCGACGGCGAGCCCGCCGGCGCCTGCTGCGAGATAGTAGCGGGTGAGCGCGCGCTGGCGGCGCTCGTCAAGCTTCCGCTCGGCGGTGAGCGCGAGCGGCTGCGCTGGGATGACAACGCCCCGGCTGAGGGCTTCCCGCGCGGCGGGTCGAAGGCTGGGGGCCAGGGACATCTAGAACTTCCCGTCTCGGACAGCCCACTTGGTGGGCTTTGCGGTCATCGGCAGGCCGGCCTCGATCCACTGCGCCTGCCACTCGATGAGCGTCTGCGCGGAGACCGACGGGTAGCCGAAGAGTGCCATGCAGCGGCTTGAGTCGTTGAGGAGTGCTGTCGGCTGGGGCTCTCCAACGATCGTGACGTCACGCCCGAGCAGGCCGCCAAAGCGCTGCGCTACAGCGTCAACCGACAGCGTCTCGGGGCCCGTGAGGTTGATCGTGAACACGTCCGCCGATGCGTGGGTGAGGCTCCGCAGCACGACCTCGTTTGCGTAGCCCTGCCAGACAACGTTGACGTTCGCGGTGTCGACGGATACGGGCTCACCCGCGTGCACGGCCGAGCCGATATCTGCGAGCACGCCGTAGCGGAGGTCGACCGCGTAGTTCAGGCGCACGATCGAGACGCGGGTGCCGCGCTCCTGTGCGGCGAACTCGAAGACCCGCTCGCGGCCGAGGCACGACTGCGCGTACTCGCCGATCGGCGCCGGGGCGACGTCTTCCGAGGCGCCGCCGGACGAGGCAGGGACGAAGGGGTACACGTTGCCCGTAGAGAGTGCGGCGATGGCGCTCTTCCTGTAGCGGCGTGCGATGCGGTCGGGCAAAGCGGCGTTCACCTCCCACGCCCACGAGGGGCTTGTCGCGGCACCGAACTTCGCGCCGACCATGAAGACGACGTTCGGGGCGTCGGGGAGCGCGTCGAGACTGTCGTTTTCGACGAGGTCGAACGGGATCACCTCGACGCCCGCCTGCGCGAGTCGTTCGCGGACGCTCGCCTCACCGAAGCGCGAGACCGCGTAGACGGTGTCGTGCTCGCGGCCGGCCGCGTTCAGGGCGTTGCGTGCGAGGACGGCGAGCGTCGGCCCCATCTTGCCGCCGGCGCCGAGGATCACGAGGTCGCCGGCGCCCTTTGCGAAGTCTTCGACGAGGCCGGCGCTCGGAGCGACGAGTCGCGCCTCAAGCTCGGCTTCGGATGTAAAACCCTGTGACATTCTCGATCCTCCATTGGTTCGTTCACGAGCGATTCGCTTGAGAGAAATTAAACACTAAGGTGTGATAATTCGCAATCCGCGTGATTTGGGCCTCGGATATTGATGAGTTTACGTTGCTTTGAATTCGCCACAGTAGTGACAAAAGGCCCTAAATCTGTCTTGCCCGTGCGAGAACTTGGCTAGGATGAGGCCACCGCGCTGCGCCCAGCAGTCAGAAAGCGGCGATGCTCGGAGGTGCGATCGTGGAAGAAGTCGTTTCACAACCAATCGCTGCCCGAGTTGCCTTGCGCCTGCGCGACCACGGGCCTGATTCGGTGAATGGGCTCGCCGCGGCCCTCGAACTCTCGCGAACCTCGGTCGAAAACGTGCTCGGCTCGCTGACAGCTGCGGGTGCCCTGACACGTACGACAGCGAGTGGTGCGGGCGTCGGGCGGCCATCCCGCTGGTATGGCTTCGCGGCCGATGGCGGGGTCGTTGCGGGGGTCGATGTTGGCAACGCGACAACCCGCGTGGTGATCTCGGACCTGACCGGTGAGGTGCTGGCGGACCATGTCGGGCCGGGCGTTGGTGGCTTCCCGGACGGGGTGTCTAAGCTCGACAGCGTCACGCAACAGATTCGCGAGGCCTTCGAACGCCCAGGGCTTCCCATGGGGAAGCTGCGCGCGGTCGGGCTTTCGTTGCCGGGAATCGTGAACGAGACGGGCAGCGTGCTTGCGTCGGTAGTCATCCCAGAGTGGACGGGCGTGGACATCGGTGGGCGACTGCGTGAGGTTCTTGGCGTGGAAGTGGCTGTCGACAACGGTGTGAGGCTTGCGGCGGTTGCTGAGCACCAACTCGGCGCCGCCCAACTCGTAAGTGACGTGCTCTACCTGTCGGTGGGAAACCGGGTCGCTATGGGGCTGATCATTGATGGAAAGCCCCGCCGCGGCGCACACGACGCTGCGGGGGACATCGGTCGCCTCGCTGTTCCCGGGGTTGACCCCACGACCGGGCAGCTGGGGTGGGCGCGCGCCGGGAGCGCAGCCGAGCTGTTCCAGCTGGTTCGAGACGGCGATGCGGCCGCGTCTCGTGAGCTTACGGGGTTCATTGAGCAGCTCGCTCGTTCGCTCGCCACGCTCATCATGGCTGTGGACCCGGGAAAGGTCGTTATCGGTGGCGGGCTCTCTCGCGCCCGCAAAGAATTTATGGAGCCGCTGAGTGTGGCGGTCGGCGGGCAGATCCGGTTGCCGTTTGAAGTTCCTGTCGTCGCTGCCCGCCTCGGCGATGAGGCGGCCGCGCACGGGGCTCTCGTGCTTGCGTTTAGGCGCAAGGCGAAGGAGATCTACGGTATTGGCGAAATGACCGTTCCACGAATCTCCCCGCTCGTGTAATTGCCGCCGTCGGAGGCCGTTTGCGACGAGCCCGGCCGTGTCGCGCAAAGTCTGCGATTTTCCGGGGTGTAACGGCGTCGATTCGCTTGGATCGCTTGACTCGGGGCCCAGAACCTGCGGGTTTAGTTGCCGCGGGAGGGAGGCGTGCAGGGCGCCGCGTCGGGCCGCGCGCGCACCTGGGTACCCGGGCGGGAACTAGTGACATAGCGGTGTTAGACTGGCAAACGGTCGACATTTCTCTCGACATCGAGACATTTTTGCCTCGGGTAACCAAACATCCCAAGCAGAAGGACAGTACGTGGATCTGTACGAGTACCAGGCACGCGATCTTTTCGAACGATACGGGGTGCCGGTGCTCCCCGGCATCGTCGCTGACACCCCCGAGGAGGTGCGTGCAGCAGCCGAGAAGCTTGGTGGCGTCGTCGTCGTCAAGGCTCAGGTCAAGGTCGGCGGTCGCGGCAAGGCTGGCGGCGTGAAGGTCGCAAAGAACCCCGACGAGGCGTTCGAGGCTGCACAGGCAATCCTCGGCCTCGACATCAAGGGCCACACCGTCAACCGCGTCATGGTTGCCGCTGGCGCTGACATCAAGGAGGAGTTCTACTTCTCCGTGCTGCTCGACCGAGCAAACCGTTCCTACCTGTCGCTGTGCAGCGTCGAGGGTGGCATGGAGATCGAGGTGCTCGCCGTCGAGAAGCCCGAGGCTCTCGCGCGCATCGAGATCGATCCGATCGCAGGCATCGACGCAGCCAAGGCTGAGGAGATCGCACGCGCGGCGAAGTTCCCGGAGGAGCTTGTTGGCAAGGTCGTGCCTGTCTTCCAGAAGCTCTACGAAGTGTACGTCGGTGAAGACGCAACGCTCGTCGAGGTCAACCCTCTCGTGCTCACGGGTGAGGGTGACATCGTCGCGCTCGACGGCAAGGTCTCGCTCGACGAGAACGCCGACTTCCGTCAGCCGGGCCACGTTGAGCTCGAGGACAAGAGCGCAGAGGATCCGCTGGAGGCGAAGGCCAAGGCGCAGGATCTCAACTACGTGAAGCTCGACGGCGAGGTCGGTGTCATCGGAAACGGTGCTGGCCTCGTGATGTCGACGCTCGACGTCGTCGCATACGCAGGCGAGAACCACGGCAACGTGAAGCCCGCCAACTTCCTGGACATCGGCGGCGGCGCGTCGGCTGAGGTCATGGCCGCTGGCCTCGACGTCATCCTCGGTGACCCGCAGGTGAAGTCGGTCTTTGTGAACGTCTTCGGTGGCATCACCGCGTGCGACGCCGTCGCAAACGGCATCGTCGGCGCACTCGAGAAGCTCGGCGACGCGGCAAACAAGCCCCTCGTTGTGCGCCTCGATGGCAACAACGTCGAGGAGGGACGTCGCATCCTCAACGAGGCGAACCACCCGCTCGTGACCCAGGCCGCCACGATGGACGAGGGCGCCGACAAGGCCGCCGAGCTCGCCAACGCACGCTGAACCGCCCCCTGGAACTAGAAGGAATTACAGAACTATGTCGATCTTCCTGAACAAGGATTCAAAGGTCATCGTCCAGGGCATCACCGGCGGCGAAGGCACCAAGCACACCGCGCGCATGCTCGCGGCTGGCACCCAGGTCGTTGGCGGCGTGAACGCCCGCAAGGCTGGCACCACCGTGTCGCACGTCGACGCGAACGGCAACGCCGTCGAGCTCCCCGTGTTCGCCACGGTCGCGGAAGCGATGGAGGCAACCGGCGCTGACGTGTCGGTAGCCTTCGTCCCGCCGGCCTTCACCAAGGACGCTGCGATTGAGGCCATCGATGCAAGCATCGGTCTCCTCGTCATCATCACCGAGGGCGTGCCCGTGAAGGACTCGGCTGAGCTCTGGGCTCACGCTAAGGCCACCGGCGGCAAGACCCGCATCATCGGCCCGAACTGCCCCGGCATCATCACCCCGGGCGAGGCGCTTGCTGGCATCACGCCCGCGACGATCACCGGCAAGGGCCCGATCGGCCTCGTGTCGAAGTCGGGTACCCTCACCTACCAGATGATGTACGAGCTCCGTGACCTCGGTTTCTCGACCGCGATCGGTATCGGCGGTGACCCCATCATCGGCACCACGCACATCGATGCACTCGAGGCGTTCGAGAACGACCCCGAGACCAAGGCGATCGTGATGATCGGCGAGATCGGTGGCGACGCCGAGGAGCGTGCGGCTGAGTACATCAAGGCGAACGTGACGAAGCCCGTCGTTGGCTACGTTGCGGGCTTCACCGCACCCGAGGGCAAGACGATGGGCCACGCTGGCGCGATCGTCTCGGGCTCGGCTGGTACCGCGCAGGCTAAGAAGGAGGCCCTTGAGGCCGCAGGCGTGAAGGTTGGCAAGACGCCGACCGAGACCGCTGAGCTGCTGCGCGCTGCGTTCGCACAGCTGTAAACGCACAGCTGTAGACGCTAGGCGCACTACGCACAGGACCCCGTCGGCACACGCCGGCGGGGTCCCTTGTGTAATTGCGCTGAACCTCGCGGTCGCCGGAAAACACATCATCCTCGCTCCAACACATGCTTTTGGAGAGAAATAGCGTGCGCCGAAGCGAGGATGGTGTGGTGAGAGACGGCCTAGAACGCCGCGGGAACCTCGTACTTTTCAAGCACAGCGCGCACCTCGTCACTGTGGAACGCCTTGGCGAGCGCCTTCACCTCGGGAGAATCCTGGTTGTCAGCGCGGCTGACGAGCGACACCGCGAACTGCGGGTCCTGTTCCACGGCGATCGCGTCGTCGCCCGGCACGAGGCCGAGCTGGCGCGCGAACGTGCCGTGCAGGAACACGCCGTCGGCCTCGGGGTAGGCCGCGTTGAGCTGCATGAGGTCGACCTCTGTGAACTTCAGCTTCTTCGGGTTCTCCGTGACGTCGGCGACGGTCACGTCCCACTTATCGACCTTGGGGTCGAGCTTGATGAGGCCTGCGTCCGCGTACATCTGGAGTGCCCGCGCCTGGTTCGAGAGGTCCTGCGGCACGACGATGTGGCCGTTCTCCGGGATGTCAGCCATGCTGTCGTGCTTGCTCGAGTACGTGCCGACGACTGTGAGGTAGACGGGCTCGATCGCGACGAGCGAGGCGTTGTTGCCCGCGTTGAACTCTTCCATGAACGGCGGGTGCTGAACGAAGTTCGCGTCGAGCTCTCCGGCGGCGAGCATCGTGTTTGGCTGCACGTAGTCGGCGACCTCGACGAGCTCGATCGAGTAGGGCTCCTCGATCGCCTCGGCCGCGGCAAGTACAACGTCTGGCATTGGGGTGGTCGTGGCGGCGACCTTGAGTACCCGCGGTTCGGCGGAGGCAGCCCCGCCGTCGCCGGCGTCAGGCGACTGGCCGCTCGCGCAGCCCGCGAGAGCGAGCGCAGCTGCGGCGAGGGCGGCCGCGGCGGCCACCCGGAGTGTACGGGGCTTGGGGGAGCGGATCATGATGTGCATCCTTTCTGATGCTGATGAAGGCTGAAGATGAGGAACCCTGGCACCGCTGCGCCTATCGCTTGTCGAGCGCGCGTGACACCCTGTGGCCGAGGGCCTGGAGCAGCACGACGCAAGTGACGATGAGCAGGATGGTGAGGTACATGAGGGTGAAGTCGTAGCGCTGGTAGCCGTACCGCATAGCGAAGTCCCCGATACCGCCACCGCCGACGACGCCAAGCACCGTCGAGTACGACACGAAGCTCACAGTCGCCGAGGTGAGTGCGTAGACGAGGCCCGATCGGCCGTCGACGAGCAGGAAGCGGAAGACGGTTTGCGGCACCGTCGCGCCCATCGCGGCAGCCGCTTGCCAGAGGCCGCTCGGCAGTTCGAGGAGAATCTGCTCGGTCAGCCTGGCATAGATCGCGACGGCGACGAAGGCGAGCGGGAACGTGGCGGCGACGGTGCCGAAGCTGGTGCCGAACACGAGCCTGGTGAGCGGGATCATGAACACAACGAAGAGCAGGAACGGGAACGATCGCACAACAGTCACGTAGAGGTCGGCCACGAGCCAGACCTTACGGTTCTCCAGCAGGCCACCGGCGCGGGTGAGCGTGATCGTGACCCCGAGCGGTAACCCGATGAGTACCGCGAACACGATCGAGGCGAGCACCATGTACCCCGTCTCGGCCATCGCCGTCGCGATCTCGGCGCCGTGCTCGCCGAACACTCGGCCGAGCTCTGTGAGGATCGCGTTCATGCCGTGAGCTCCGCGCGCACATGCTCGAGATAGCTGCCGCCACGAGCGGCAGCGGTCGCGGACACGGGGAGGATCTCGCGAAGCCTGCCCGCCTCGAACACCGCCGCGGTGTCGCAGATCGCTTTCACGGCGTCGAGTTCGTGGGTCACGAGCACGATGCTCGTTCCGAACTCGTCGCGGGTGTCGCGCAGGAGCCCGAGGATCTCGCCGGTCGTGTGGGTGTCGAGGGCCGAGGTCGGCTCGTCGCAGAGCAACAGCGTCGGGCTCGTCACGAGCGCGCGGGCGATCGCGACGCGCTGCTTTTCGCCGCCAGAGAGCTGAGCGGGAAAGTGGGCCATGCGGTCTGACAACCCAACAAACTCGGCGAGCTCGTCCACGCGCCGGGGGTTGGTTTCGCGCTGCAGCTTGAGCGGGAGCGCGATGTTCTGGCGAACCGTGAGGTTTGCGACGAGGTTGAACGACTGGAAGACGACACCGATGCGCCGCCTCGTCTGGTTGAGTTCGCGCTTCGTGAGCGTCGCGAGGTTCACTCCGTCGAAGAGCACGGCTCCGCGCGTCGGGTGGTCGAGCCCGTTCATGTGGCGAAGCAGCGTCGACTTGCCAGCGCCGCTCTCGCCGACAACGCCGAACACCGACTCGCGCGGCACGTGGAAGGTGACGTCGTCGAGTGCGGTGACGGCGCGGTCGCCGTCGGCAAACGTGCGGGTGACGCCCTGGAACTGGATCGCGGGGTGCTGCGAGTGAATCATCGCGTGAGCATTCGTGCTGGTCTGGCCTTCGAAGGGGACGTGCGGCCGGGAAATCGCGGCCGTGGACTCGTCAAAGATTCTTGTTGGATCGGGTCTAACATATGGGTAAGGTGGTGAAAACGCAACCGAAGGAGGCCGCTGTGTCACTCGAACCGGGGCAGACCCAGGTCAAAACCAGCCCGGCGATATTTACCGCAGTCGCCCACAATCTCACCGGCGCGACCGGCGAGAGCTGGATCGACGGCGGCCTCGCCGTGCGCGTCGTCTCCCCGCTGGGCGGTCAGCCCTCCCTGTCGACTGCGGGGTCGGGTGCGGCCCCGACAAACCCCGAAGAACTGCTCGCCCTGTCGTGGGCGACCTGCTTGAACGCCGCGGCTCGTGTCGTCGCGGGGCCAGGCGTGGAAGTGGCGGCCAGGGTAAAGATCTCGCTGCACGAACGCGAGGGCGACGGTTACGAGTTTGCCGGTCACGCCGTGCTGACCTTTGAGGGGAAGTCGGGCGCCGACGCCGACAGGCTCGCCGCTGCCGCGCACGCTCGCTGCCCGGTGTCGCGCATGCTCGCCGGCGCCTCATCGGTGACGGTTACCGCCGCAAACGGCGAGTAGGTGCCGGACGAGGGGGCAAGCGGGGCCTGGCCGCGGTCACACGGCGCAACACAGCGGCGGGAGCAGCGCCTCGTCGGCGATACTTGACCCATGAGCGAGCAGCACACAGTCCAGGGCGCCCACCTCGTGGGAAGCATCAACTTCGACGACGCGGAGACAACGTTCAGGGTCGCCGCCGAGCACCTCGGGTCGTTGCTCAAGCGCATCCCCGACGGTGAGGTGGGGGAGCGGTTCCACTGGATCCTGTTCCAGGCCGACAGGCTCGGGGAGGCCGACGGCATCGAGCGCGTCGGGGACACGCCGATCCCGCTGCGCATGCTCGATATTCGGCCGGTGAAGTTCGCCGAGGGCGTGACCGCGGATGAGGTCCAGCTGCCACCGCTCGGGTACGCGGCTGCGGCCCTCGAGTCGTGGGCAACGTTCTCCGCCCTCAAGGCATCGGGGGTCATTCCCGCTGAGACCCGCTTCCAGGTCTCGCTCCCGACTCCGCTCGGCGTTGTTGCGAGCCTCGTTGCCGCGCGCGACCGCGAAGCTTTTGAGCCGCTCTACGAACGCGCGCTCGCCGCAGAGCTCGAAGAGATTCTGCGCGCTATCCCGCACGGCGAGCTTGCGGTGCAGTGGGACGCCGCGCTCGAGTTTGCAATCCTTGAGGGGCTGACCGGGTTCACGGGAGAACGGTACGAGTGGTTCTCTGACCCGTGGTCGGGCACCGCTGAACGGCTCGCTCGCCAGATCGACAGGGTTCCCACTGACGTCGAGGTCGGCGTCCACCTCTGCTACGGCGACGTCGCCGAGAAGCACTTCGTCGAGCCACAAGATGCCGAGCATCTCACCCGGTTCGCAAATGCGGTGCTTGAGCGGAGCGAGCGCGGGCTCACCTGGCTACACCTGCCCGTGCCGATCGAGCGGGACGACGTCGAGTACTTCGCCCCGCTCGCGGAGCTGAACCTTCCGGGGAAGAGTGAGCTCTACCTCGGGCTCGTACACCGCGAGGACGGCGCAGAGGGGGCGGGCCGCCGCATCGCCGCGGCCGCGAGCGTCCTTGAGCGTGACTTCGGCGTGGCAACCGAGTGCGGCTTTGGGCGCGCCCCCGAAGGCACAACCGTCCCGCTGTTCGAGGCGCACCGCGCTGTGGCCGCAAGCTGGTAACCCGCGCGTCATCGCCGGGTAGACTTTCGGACGATGAGAGCAATACTGACCGGGATCGTCGCGACGATTGAGGCCATCGCGGTCGCGCTGGCGTCGCTGGTCGCGGTCGCAGCCTATGCGTTCCTCGTCTGGTGGCTCGCGTTTGGCCTCGCGGCCGAACCCTCGGCGGTGTTCGGCGGCGCGGGTGCCGCGTGGCTGCTCGCCCACTTTTCGCCGCTCGCGGTGGGCCTCTCGGCCGAGGTGATGCAGGTGCTCGGCTTCGCGCCAGAGCCGCTGAAGTTCGCGATCTCACTCGCGCCGCTCGGGATCACGGCCGTCACGGCTGCCTTCGCTGGTCGCGCCGGGTGGCGCTCGGCCGCGCGTGGCGGGGCAGGGGCTGCCGGCGTGCTCGGAGGCGCGATCGGGCTCGGGGCCGTTGCCGCGATCCTGCACGCTGTGATCGCCCACTCGGGTGATGTGACCGTAGCCGTCGGCTGGGCGGCGTCGGCCGGTGCGGCCGCCCTCGTGTGGGCGATCCCTTCGGGCGTCGCGTACACCGTGCGTGCCACGCGCGACGAACACGGGTGGTGGCTCGCGGTCGTCGGTGCCGTCGAAACCTGGCTTGGGCGAATCGGCGTCCGCGGCCCTGCGGCGTTCCCGCACCGCGCGGGACAGGCCTTCAGGCTCGCCGCAATGCTGCTCGCTGCCTACGTCGGCCTCGCGGCCCTTGGAATGGCCCTCGCGCTGCTCACGCGATTCGCGCTCGTGATTGCGGCGTCAGAGGCGCTGCAGCTCGACCTGTGGGGCACCGTGCTCATGTTTGTGCTGCAGGTCGCGCTCTTCCCGGTCTTCGTGATTTGGAGTGGGGCGTGGCTCACGGGCTCAGGCTTCGCCGTTGGCGTCGGCAGTTCGGCGTCGCCGTTCGGGCAACTGCTGGGGCCCATGCCCGGCATCCCCGTGCTCGCCGCGATTCCTGACGGCTGGGGGAGCGTCGCGGTGATCGCTCCGTTGCTGCTCGTGCTCGCTGGCCTCGCTATCGGCATCGCGCTCGGAGAGACCGCCCGCCGCCAGTCGCTCGCGGTGGTCGCCTCGCAGGTCGTAGCCGCGGCCGTAGTCTCGGGGAGCGCCATCGCGCTGCTCAACTGGGCTGCCCGCGGCTCTCTTGGCCCCGGCAGGCTCGCCGAGGCCGGGCCAGACGTCTGGGCTGCGGCGGGTCTCGCGGCCCTGGAGCTCGGCGCTGGCGCCATGCTTGGGGCCCTCGCGGCCCGCGCCGACCTCGCTCGGCGGGTCATGGACGGGCCAGCCGAGGTCAAAGCGCGACTGGGGCTCGGCGACGAGCGCCCAGAGGGGTCACCCGCGAGCGTGCCCGCTGACGCGGCCCACGTCGCGGCAGCGCCTGCCCCCGGGGCCGTTGGGCCTGAGATCGTTGAGCCCGAGGCCGTTGAGCTTGGCAAAGTCGGCGAGCCAGGTGAGCATCTTGCTCCAGTTTCGCCCCTCGTGCCGCGCTCGTGGCAGGCGGCCGGAGCGGCAGACGACAGCGACGAACAGCTCACCGAACCCCTCGAGTTCGATGTTGATGCCGGCCTCGATGCTGATGTTGACGCCGACTTTGATGCCGACTTTGATGCCGATGCGACGGCGGAGCAGCCCGAGCTCTTCGATCAGCATGAGTCACGCAGCACCGCAGACGGCGCGTCCGAGCAGGGCGCGACTGACGCGGGCGCCACCTCCGATGGTGCCGGCCCCGAAGGTCTCGGCGCCGACAGCCTCGACCCCGACGCGCTCGTCGAAGCGTACTCGTGGGACGCCGTCGACCTCACAGAGGCGCCCCAAACCGAGGGGAAACGGCCCGGCTGGCGCTGGCCCGGCCGAAAAGGCTAGGCTAGGGGAGCAATCCACGGGAGTCCCGACGCGCGGGGCTGAGAGGGAGCACGCGTGCTCCGACCGTTCAACCTGATCTGGTTCATGCCAGCGGAGGAAGGACTCTTCTCGTTATGCGTACTCTCACGCGCTCAACCTCGCACGCCCGCTCATTCTCTCGGGCCCTCGGCCTGCTCGCGCTCCCACTCGCAGGCGCGCTCGCCCTCACCGGCTGCGCGGGCGGCGACCCGGCAGGCGCCGACGGCGCTAGCACCGGCGGTGACGCCAAGAAAGTCTCGCTCGTCGTCCACGACAGCTTCGTCGACGGCAAAGAGTTCGCGAAGGCCGCGAGCGCCGCGACCGGATACGACGTCGAGGTCGTCACCGCGGGAGATGGTGGCGAACTCGCAAACAAGCTCGTGCTGACCAAGGGCGCGCCCATCGCCGATGCGTTCTTCGGCATTGACAACACGTTCGCGTCGCGGCTCATGGAGAACGACGTGGTCGAGTCGCTGCCCGCCGACATGCTGCCCGCGCGGGGAGCGGCGATCGTCGCCGAGCTCGACGGCCAGAACGCTGACTCCGCGGAGGTTCCGCTCGCTCCGATCGATATGGGCGCGACGTGCGTGAACATCGACACGGCCTGGTTCGAGCAAGCGGGGCTCGCGGAGCCAGCGACGTTCGAGGACCTCGCCGACCCAAAATACAAGGACCTCGCCGTACTGCTCGACCCGACGGCGTCGAGCACGGGCGCATCGTTCATGATCGCGACGATCGCCGCGTTCGGCGAAGACGGCTTCGTTGACTACTGGAAGAGCCTCGAAGTGAACGGCGCCCGCGTCGTGCAGGGGTGGACCGAAGCGTACAACACCGAGTTCAGTGGCGTGAGCGAGACGGGCACCCGACCCATCGTGGTCTCGTACTCGACGTCGCCAGCCTTCACCGTGAACGAGGACGAGACCGCGTCGAACACCCGCGCGCTGCTCGACACCTGCTCGCAGCAGGTCGAGTACGCGGGCGTGCTGAAGGGGAGCGCAAACCCCGAGGGAGCACGCGCGGTCGTTGAGTACCTGCTCTCGGAGGAGTTCCAGTCGGGCATCGCCGACAACATGTACATGTACCCGATCGACGAGGCTGTCGAGCTGCCGTCGAGCTGGGCGAAGTTCGCACCGCTGCCCGCTGCGGACCAGTCGCACGACCTGCCGTCGAAGGAGATCCAGGCTGGCCTCGACGGCTGGCTTCGCACCCTCGGCGACGCCGTCGGCCTCTAGCCCGCACTCAACAGGGAAGGGGGAGAGTCGCCGTGCGGGCATTGATCCGGCGCCCGCTTGGGTCGATCGGTTGGACGCTCGCGGCGGCGGTCCCGCTCTGCTTCGTTGGCCTGTTCTTCCTGTGGCCGGTCGCGGCGCTCGTTGCGACCGGCCTGACGGACGGTTCTGCGCTTGACCTTGGCGGTATCCCCGAGGTGCTCGGCCTCGACCGCAGCTGGCGCGTACTTGGCAACACGCTGACGCAGGCGAGCCTCGCGACGGCCCTCGCGATCCTGCTCGGCGTTCCCGCCGCCTACGTGCTCTACCGGCTCGAGTTCCGCGGACGCGGCGTGCTGCGCGCGATTCTCACGGTGCCGTTCGTGCTTCCCGCCGTGGTCGTTGGCGTCGCGTTCACCGCGCTCTACGGGCCGGGCGGCGCTCTCCACTGGCTCGGGCTTGATCGCTCGCTCACGGTCGTGGTGCTCGCTCTCGCGTTCTTCAACGTGACCGTCGTCGCCCGCACCGTTGGCGGGTACTGGGCGCAGCTCGACACTCGCCAGGGGCAGGCAGCGCGCACCCTTGGCGCGGGGCCGGTGCGGGTGTTCATGACGGTCACGCTCCCCGCGCTCGGCCCCGCGCTCGCGTCAGCGGCGGCGCTCGTGTTTCTCTTCTGCGCGACATCGTTCGGCGTCGTGCTGATACTCGGTGGGCGTGAGTTTGCGAACATCGAAACCGAAATCTACCGGCTCACGGTGCAGTTCCTCGACCTGCGGTCGGCGGCCGTGCTGTCGCTCGTGCAGTTCGCCATTGTTGCTCTCGCGCTCGGGGTCTCGGCGATCCTGCGCGGGCGCAGCGAGCGACCGAACGAGGCGCGCAGCGAGGTGCGGCCACCCCGCCGGGGTGACGCGCCGGTGATCGCGGTATTCGGGGCGACGGTGCTTCTCCTGCACGTCCTCCCGATCGGGGCACTCGTGCGCCGCTCACTCGCGGGGCCCGGCGGCGTCGGGTTCTCGCTTGAGAACTATCGCGCGCTCGTCGCCCCGCCGCCATCGTCGCCGCTGCACGGCTCCGTCTTTGACTCCGCTGCGCTGTCGCTCGGCATCGCCTGTATCGCGACGCTCATCGCGGTCACGCTCGGAATGGTCGTCGCCCTCGTCGTCTCGCGCAGGCCGCGGTCGCGCGCGCTCTCGCGAGGGATCGCGGTGTACGACGCTGCGATCATGCTGCCCCTCGGGATCTCGGCGGTGACGCTCGGCTTCGGGCTTCTGCTGACGATGCATCGGCCATTCGGTATCGGGTTCGACCTGCGCACGTCGGTCGTGCTCATCCCGATCGCGCAGGCGCTCGTCGCACTGCCGCTTGTGGTGCGCACGCTGACGCCGGTGCTGCGGGCGATCGACCCGCGCACACGGGAGGCCGCGACGATGCTTGGCGCATCACCGCTTCGGGTGCTCGGCACGATCGACCTGGCGTTGCTCGGGCGGTCTGCAGGGCTCGCGCTCGGGTTCGCGTTTGCGGTGTCGCTCGGGGAGTTCGGCGCGACGGCCTTCCTCGTGCGGCCCGACGCGCAGACCCTGCCGGTGGCGATCGCGGCGCTCGTGGCGAACCCAGACCCGGCGAGCTACGGCGCCGCGCTTGCCGCCTCGGTCGTGCTCGGAGCGCTCGCGGCTGGGATTATGGTTTTTGCGGAACGCTGGCGTGTTGACGCCGGAGTAGGAGGAAGCTGGTGAGCGCACACGTCGGAGTGGAGGCTGGGGCTGGGGCCGGGGCCGGGGCTGGCCTTGCCGTCGACGGCGTGAGCATCGCGTACCGGCGAAACGAGCCGATCGTGCGGGGCGCGAGCTTCGAGGTCGGCCGCGGCGAGGTCATCGCGCTTCTCGGACCCTCGGGGTGCGGCAAGTCGACGCTGCTGCGGGCGATCGCAGGGCTTGAACCCCTGTCGTCGGGCAGTGTGCGCTGGGCCGGCGAAGACCTTGCCGGCGTGCCCCCGCACAAGCGCGAGTTCGGGCTCGTGTTTCAAGACGGGCAGCTGTTCTCGCACCGCAGCGTCTCCGAGAACATCGCGTATGGGTTGCGAGTCAAACGCTGGGCCAGGGCGCAGCGCGACGCCCGCGTCGAAGAGCTGCTGACGCTGGTCGGCCTGCCGGGCTACGGCCCGCGAGCCGTGACCGAGCTGTCGGGAGGTCAACGCCAGCGCGTCGCCCTCGCCCGGGCGCTCGCGCCGAGCCCGCGCCTGCTCCTGCTCGACGAGCCGCTGTCGGCGCTCGACCGCGAGCTGCGCGAACGGCTCGCGCTCGACCTCGCAGCGCTCCTGCGCGAGACCGGCACCACCGCTATCCTCGTCACCCATGACGAGGGCGAGGCGGCCACGATTGCCGACCGCGTGCTGCGGATGCGCGAGGGGCGGGTCGCCGAGTGAGCGGGCCAGCGTCGCCCGAAGAGCTAGCAGGGCGGCTGGAGGCGAGGATCCGGAACGTCGCGGGCGCCGCGCCGTCGCCGGCAGGGTGGCCGCGGGTGCTGTTTATCGACGGCAGATCAGGATCCGGGAAGACGTCGCTCGCCGAAGCCCTCGCAGCCGCCCGTGTGGCCGGGGGAGCGGAGCGCCCCAGAATCGTTGGCATGGACGAGATCTATCCCGGTTGGGACGGCCTCGCCGCGGGGAGCGCGATGGTTCCGGAACTGCTACGCACGGGACGCTACCGGCGCTACGACTGGTACTCAGAGAGCTTCACGCCCGAAGTCACCCTCGGGCCTGGAGAATCTCTGATCGTAGAGGGGTGCGGCTCGGTGAGCGGCGAGGCCCTCGCCGTGGCTCGTGCCCTGGGCAGCGTCTACACGCTGTGGATCGAATGCCCCGACGAGCTTCGTCGCGAGCGCGCACTCGCGCGCGATGGCGAAACCTTCATCCCGCACTGGGACCGGTGGGCGGCGCAGGAGGTCACGCACTTCGCCCGCACCCGGCCGCTCGCGCGGGCAAATGAGGTCGTGCACGTCGGCCTGTAGAAGCGCCTGCCTGCTTCGGCGCCCGGCCTTCGGCGCCACGGCCTGGGAACAGCATTCCCTATGCCAGCCCTCGACCATTGGGGCATACGAAGTGCAGAAGACATAAGGAACCGAGCGAACACGCGGTGTGGCGGCATGCCGCGCTCCGCTAGTGCACAGAGAACCCGCCGTCGACCGCGATCGCCTGACCGGTGACATAGGCGGCGGCGGGACTCGCGAGGAAGACCGCGGCGCCTGCGAAGTCCTCGGGCAGCCCGTTGCGCCCGACCAGCGTGCGGGCTGCCAGCGCGGCGACCATCGCGGGGTCAGAGCTGAGCCGGGTATTGAGCGGCGTCTGTACGAACCCGGGGATGAGCGCGTTTGCGGTCACACCCGAGGCCGACCACGCTTCAGCCTGAGAGCGGGCAAGCCCCTCGACGGCGGCCTTCGAGACGCCGTAGGCGCCACTCGACGCGAACGGGCGGTGCGCCTGCTGTGAGCTGATGTGGATGAGCCGGCCGTAGCCGCGCTCGACCATGCCGGGGGCGAGGCGCTGCCCGAGGACAAACGGGGCCTCGAGGTTCACCGCCATCGTCGTATCCCATTCCGGTTCCGTAAGGTCAGCGAGGGGTGGGCGGATGTTCACGCCCGCCGAGTTCACGACGATGTCGACCTGGCCGGGGCCCGCGGCGCTGTCGAGCAGTGCGTCGGCGAGTTCGTGTGCCCCGGTTCGGGTCGCGAGGTCCGCGCGCACCCACGAAGTGCTCCCGCCGCCGGCGGTCACCGCGGTGCTCGCGCCGATCTCCTCCGCGGCCTGCTCAAGCTCGCCGATCGTGCGCGCCGCAATGACGACGTGCGCGCCAGCGCCGGCGAGCGCCTCAGCAATCGCTCGGCCAATGCCAGAGCTGCCGCCAGTGACGAGTGCGGTGCGGCCGGAGAGCCCGAAAAGGTCCTGAAGAAGCATGTCGGAAGCATACCGCCGCGCGCCCTGTGCGCGAGGACCGGTGGCGCGTCCGCATACCGGCACAGCGGGTAGACTGGGCTGGTGTTGAAACTCGCGGTTCTCATCTCCGGTGGCGGTAGCAATCTCAAAGCACTCATTGACGCAACGAGCGACCCCGAGTTTCCCGCAGAGATCGTCTGCGTCGGAGCCGACACCGCCGCTGCGGGCCTCGCGTATGCGGAGGCTGCCGGGATCCCGAGCTTCGTTGTTCGCCCAGCCGACCACACGAACCGCGCTGAGTGGGGGGCCGCGCTCGCGGCCGGGATCCAGAGCCACGGCGCCGACCTCGTCGTGAGCGCTGGCCTGATGCGCATTCTGCCCGCCGGGTTCGTAAGCGAGTTCTCGCCGCGACTCATCAATACCCACCCCGCTTTGCTGCCGCTCTTCCCAGGCGCCCACGCGGTACGCGACGCGCTCGCCGCGGGCGCAACCGAGACCGGCGTAACCGTACACATCATCGACGAGGGCGTTGACACCGGGCCGGTGCTCAGGCAGGCCGTTGTCGCCGTGCGCGAGGGCGAGGCTGAGGCCGACCTGCACGAGCGCATCAAGCAGGAGGAACGCCCGCTGCTTGTGCGCACCGTCCGCGAGATTGCCGACGGCACACTCGACCTCGCTGCGGTCGCCTGTGCGGTCGCCGGTGCGGCCGCCGGTGCGGCCGCCGATCGCGTTCAGTAACCCCAGATTTTCCAAACCCCACACAGCACGAATTCAAGGAGCCCCATGGCAGTCCAGAGCCACGACCCGAGCCTGTACGAGCATCGCGACCTCATCGAGGTGAAGCGCGCGCTCATCTCTGTGAGCGACAAGACCAAGCTGCTTGACCTCGCCGCTGCGCTCGCCGCGGCTGGCGTCGAGATCGTATCGACGGGCTCGACCGCTGCAACGATTCGCGAGGCCGGCCACGCCGTGACCGACGTCTCCGATGTGACCGGGTTCGCCGAGGCGCTCGATGGCCGCGTGAAGACGCTGCATCCCGCTGTGCACTCGGGCCTGCTTGCCGACCTGCGCCTTGCTGATCACCGCGCACAGCTCGAAGAGCTCGGCTTCGCACCGTTCGAGCTCGTCGTCGTGAACCTGTACCCGTTCGAGCAGACCGTCGCCGCGGGCAAGCCCGCCGCCGACATCGTCGAGAATGTCGACATCGGTGGCCCCGCGATGGTTCGCGCGACCGCGAAGAACCACGCAAACGCGGCGATCGTCGTCTCTCCCGGCCGCTACGACGAGGTCATCGCTGCCGTGCAGGCGGGCGGCACGACCCTCGAGCTGCGCCGATCGCTCGCAACCGAGGCATTCGTGCACACCGCGCAGTACGACGGTGCCGTCGCGAACTGGTTCCTCGATCAGCAGGACGCGGGCTGGGAAGACGCCCCCGCCGTGGCCGAAGCCGAGGCTTCCGAAGAGGACGAGGTCGCCGCGATCTTCGCCACGAGCGAGGGCTACGTCGGGTACGAGGTCTTCGGGCTGCGCGAGTCTGTGCTGCGCTATGGCGAGAACAGCCACCAGCGCGCGGCACTGTTCAGCGAGAACGAGGGCGTCGGCATCGCGCAGGCGACCCAGCTGCACGGCAAGGAGATGTCGTACAACAACTACGTTGACGCCGACGCAGCCCTCCGCGCCGCGTTTGATCACGAGCGCCCGGCAGTCGCGATCATCAAGCACGCGAACCCCTGCGGTGTCGCCGTGGCGCCCGAGGGCGCTGCCGACCCGATCGCCGCGGCACACGAGCTTGCACACGCCTGCGACCCCGTCTCGGCGTTCGGTGGGGTGATCGCCGCCAACCGCGTCGTCACCGAGGGCATGGCGAAGACGGTCTCCGAGATCTTCACCGAGGTCATCATTGCGCCGGGCTTCGAGCCTGAGGCCCTCGCGATCCTCGCCCAGAAGAAGAACGTGCGCCTGCTCGTGCTGCCCGAGGGCTACACGCAGAATCCCGTGGAACTCAAGCAGGTTTCGGGTGGCTTCCTGATCCAGGACGCTGACCGCCACTTCGCGCCCGCCTCCGAGTGGACGCTTGCCGCTGGCGAAGCCGCTGACGCAGCGACGCTCGCCGAGCTCGAGTTTGCCTGGCGCGCGAGCCGTGCGGTGAAGTCGAACGGCATCCTGCTCACGAACGGCGGCGCCTCGGTCGGCGTCGGCATGGGCCAGGTCAACCGCGTTGACTCCTGCCGCCTCGCGGTCTCGCGTGCGGGTGAGCGAGCCGCCGGTTCGGTCGCAGCATCCGACGCGTTCTTCCCCTTCGCAGACGGCCTGCAGGTGCTGCTTGACGCTGGCGTGCGCGCGGTCGTGCAGCCCGGCGGATCCGTTCGCGATGAGGAGGTCATCGCCGCGGCACAGGCCGCCGGTGTGACCATGTACTTCACGGGCGAGCGGCACTTCTTCCACTAGGCCCGAGGCTGGCCGGACCTCGTGCCCGGCCAGCTCCAGACGTTCCGGCCGAACGGCCGACACCCACACACATTCGCATTCTTGAGGGAGGAAACACCATGGAGATCATCCGCAACATCCTGCTGATCCTGCACATCGTCGGCTTCGCCGGTGTCGCTGGCGCTTCGATCGCCCAGCTGTCGAAGGTGAAGGAGGGCGCCGCGAAGATCTCGGGCGGCATCCTGCACAGCTCGTGGCTCATGCTTGCGACGGGCCTCGGCCTCGTCGGCATGATGTACGCCATGGGCGGCCAGCCTGACAACATGAAGATCGGCGTGAAGACGCTCGTGCTTGTCGCGATCATCGTGCTCGCGCTCGTCTTCAAGAAGAAGGAAAACGTCTCGGGCGGCGTGCTCGGCGCCATCATGGGGCTGTCAGTGCTGAACGTGGCACTCGCAGTCGCCTGGTAGCGGTCGCCTCGTAGCGGTCGCCTCGTAGCGGTCGCCTCGTAGCGCGCGGCAGCTGAGCGACACTTCCGCGCGGTAGAGTAAGCGGCGGGGTGAGGATCTGATCCTCACCCCGCCGCTTTGTCGCTTGTGCGCGGGCTACTTTGGCGCCGTGAACTCGGTCTTCTTCAGCGAGCCGATCTTCTTGCCGTCTTCGTCGTTGAAGGTGATCTTGTCGCCCTCAACGACGGCGGTCGATGCGCCGCTCAGCCAGGTGTCGACGCCCTCACAGAACATCATGGTTGAGGCGAGCGGGCCGAACGTGACCGTGCCCTTTTCCTCGGTCCACGAGCCGTTCACGATGTTGCACCCGTCGGTGCCGAATGCCTTGCCGTCGGCGGTGAACGTCATTGCGGGCTCGCCCTGCGCGTCGAGGGTGCCCCAGCTGGTGTCGCCGACGGACGCCGACCCTGAGCACGCGGTGAGAACCAGCGCCGCAGCGCCGAGCAGGGCAGCAGCGGCGGCGCCGCGAAGAGTCCGGGAGCGAGGTGCGGAGCGTGTGTTGATCATACGCTCAGCGTAACCTATTGAATTCCAATCAAGGCCGGGAATCGGCTGTGGGGATTAGTCGATTTCGAAGACGAAGGCCGAGCCACAGCGCGGCGAGCGGAACCAAAATAACAAACACCACGAACAACGTCGACCACAGCAGGTCGTAGCCTGCGGGCAACAGGGGGTTCGGCGCCGCGCCGGGTGCGGCGCTTGCGGAACTTTGGCCCGGCAATCCGGTCACCCACAGCACGCCGAGCAGGATCGCCAAGACCGCTAGCGGCCCGGCAATCGCGAGCGCCTTCTCGCTTGTGCGCCAGAGCCGACTTGTGCCGACGAGCACGCATCCGATGATCCACCCGACAACCGGGAGGAGGAGGCCGCCGATGCCGAAGATGACCGCGGCTGTCGTTGCGTAGCCCCGGGTCTCGGCGAGTGGGCGCTGGGGCACCAAGTCTGTGTCCTTCGCGGCGGCAAGCGCGGCCGCCGCCACTGTTTCTGGTGTGCCCAGTTCGGAGATGCGCTCAGCGAGTGCCTCGTACGAGAGCCCGGACAGCTCGGCACAGATTTCCTCCTGCAACGCTACCGCGTCTCCGTGCGGAAGGCGCTGAGTTGCGTGTTCCAGCCGGGTGAGATATTCGGCAAGGGCCGTGGGGTCAGTTTCCGGGGAAGCCATTTGAAGTGCTTTCTTGTTGGAATCGGAGAACGCGGTTACCGGCTCGCGTCTTCGGGGGTGCGCCGCTTTCGCAGGCGAAGCAATAGCCATACCGCAACCAGTGGCGCAACGATCAGGGGCGTGAAGATGATTGATGTGTGGGTTCCCGGCATGAGTGGGTTCGCACCATCGCCTTCGGCAGAGTTTACGAAAGCCCAAGCAAAGAGGCCAGGAACGAACATTGCGAGTGGCGGGATGATGATCGCCCAAACCTTCTCGCCAGTGCGCCAAAACTTGCTTGTTGCAACGATGACGCAGCCGGCCAGCCAGCCGACGAATGGAATCACGATCCCACCGATTCCGAAGGCGATGACGCCCGCGAGTGCGTACCCCCGAGTCTCGGCAAGTGGGCGCGGGCTGGGTTGCGCGGGGGCGGCGGGCGCTGGTGATAGCGGAGCCGCAGGTGGGTCTGCTTGGGAAGCCTGACGTTCGTGCCCAGCCTCCGCGGCCGCGCGGGCGACGTCGGCCGGAGCGCCAAGAGCCGCGATGCTGGCACGGAGCTGATCGCCTTCCAAGCCGACGAGCTCTTCTGTGATGCCTGCCCGGAGCTCGGTTGCGAGCCTGTGCGGCAGCTCTGCGATCGCATCGTCAAGCGCTGCGAGGTACGCCCTGCGAATGTGCCGGGACTCTGCGTGAGCGGCCTCTGCCGATGTGCTGTTGCTCTCGTTACTGGTCATGAGCCGAGCCCCTTCTCGAGAATCTCCGTGACATTGCGTGTGAATGGCCCCCACTGCGAGCGGAAAGCAGCGAGGTGGGCCTCGCCTTCGTCAGTGAGGCGGTAGTACTTGCGAGTTGGGCCGCCACTTGTGCCCGGTGCATCGTTCTCTTGCTGTTCGAATGTGACGATCAAGCCGCGGTCGCGAAGCCGCCCGAGCAAGGGATAGAGCGTACCGATGCTCGCGATGAGGCCTCGGTCTGTGAGCGCCGACGCCAGTTCCCAGCCGTACATGGGCTTTGCGGCGAGAAGCCCCAGTGCGCAGAATTCGACGACACCACGACGGAGCTGTGTAGTGACGTCATCTAGCATGCGTCACAAGGTAGCATGCGCCGCAAGATAGCGTCAAGGGGAGGGGGGCTGCACGCGCAGGGGTGAGTGGCGAGGGGTGAGGTGGCGAGTTGACCAGGGGCGAGGTGGCTCTCCCCAAAGCGCCCCAATTATTCTGGTTGCTCTCAAATACCCCGGGGATTTGGGGTGCAATCGATAATTTGAGGGGCAGGGGCAGGGGCAGGGGCAGGGGCAGGGGCAGGGGCAGGGAGGGAAAGGTTGGGCGCGAGAAACCGGCGGAACGCACCCAGACCCAGAAACGCCTGTGCGGCTCACCCCTCGAGGGATGAGCCGCACAGAGACGGATTCAGCGCGCAGCGCGCCGCGCGCCACACTCAGCGCGCGCCGCGATGCTTAGCCGCGGTACTGGCTGCCCCAGTCGCCCGACTGGCCCGCGGGCGAGATCGCCTGCGGCAGACCGAGCGGGTTCTCGTCGCGCAGCGCCTCGGGGAGGAACGCTGCAGGGGTGTTCTGGAACGCAACCGGGCGCAGGAAGCGCTTGATCGCCGAGGTGCCGACAGAGGTGCTCGCATCGTTGCTCGTCGCGGGCCACGGCCCACCGTGCTGCTGCGCCGGGGTAACGGCAACGCCGGTCGACCAGCCGTTGAAGAGCACGCGGCCGACCTGCTTTGCGAGCGCGGTGACGAGCGCACGCAGCTCGGTGGCGTTTGCGGTCGTGCCCGTCGCCTCGTCAGCGCTGATGTGGATCGTGCCCGAGAGGTTGCCCTCGTAGAACTCGGGCATGAGCGCAGCGAGGTCGGTGCCTTCGGGAGTCTCCACGAGGATCGTGAGAGGGCCGAAGGCCTCCTCGACGAGACCCTGGTGGCCGGCTCGGAAGTCCTCGAGCGACACCGAGACGACGGTGGGCGAAGCCCAGCCGTGGCCCGCGTCGTCGAAGCGCACGCCGCCGGGGATGACGGCGGTGACGCCGGGCGTCGCAAGGATCGTGTCGCGGCGCTCGTTGAAGCTCTGAGCGATGCGCGGGTCGAGCAGGCGGTGCTCGACGACCTCGCCTGCCGCGGCAGCAACAGCGGCCGGCAGAGCGGAGCCAGCGGGGACGAAGATGAAGCCGGGCTTCGTGCAGAGCTGGCCAGCGGAGCCTGCGACGCTTGTGAGCAGGCCCGAGGCGATCTCGTCGGCGCGCTCAGCGATCGCGGCGGCGGTGACGAACACCGGGTTCACAGAGCCGAGCTCACCGTAGAAGGGGATCGGGGTGGGGCGGGCCGCGGCGATGTCGGTGAGGAGCCGGCCGATGCCGATCGAGCCGGTGAAGGATCCTGCCTTGATGCGCGGGTCCTTGAGCACAGCGACGCCGGCTTCGCGGCCGTGGATGAGGTTGAACACGCCCTCGGGGGCGCCCACCGAGCGGAGGGCCTCGCGCGCAACCTCGGCGGTCGCGTCGGACAGTTCAGGGTGGCCCGAGTGCGCCTTCACGATGACGGGGCAGCCCGCAGCAAGGATCGATGCCGTGTCGCCGCCGAGCACGGAGAACGCGAACGGGAAGTTGGAGGCCGAGAAGTTGATGATCGGGCCGAGCGGCACGTGGGTGCGGCGGATATCGGGGCGCGGGCCCAGCACGAACTCGGGGTCGGCGTAGTCGATGCGGGCGTCGAGGTACGAGCCGTCCATGACGGTCTCCGAGAACAGGCGGAGCTGAACCGCGGTGCGGGTGACCTCGCCGTTCAGGCGTGCCTCAGTGAGGCCGGTCTCGCGCATCGCGATCTCGACGAGGCGTGGCTTCGCAGCCTCCAGCGCGTCGCCGAGGGCGACGAGCACGCGGGCGCGCTCCGCTGGGGTGAGTGCCGCGTACGCGGGGGCCGCTGCGGCCGCTCCGGCGACAACGGCTTCGAGCTCGGGGGTGAGAGTGCTCTCGGTCATCTATCGTTCCTTAGGGTGAGGGAGCATGACGCGCGCGTCGGTGCACGCCAGCAATCGTCATGTGACATTGTACAGGCTTTGGGTGGGGGCGCACCCGGAGCTACAGTGCGGGCTGCTGCTGCGTGATGCAGTGAATTCCGCCGCCGCGCGCGAAGATCGGGCGCGCGTCGATCCCGACAACCTCGCGGCCCGGGTAGACGTCGCGAAGCACACCGAGCGCCAGATCGTCGGCCGGGTCGCCGAACGCGCACGCGAGCACGCCGCCGTTGACGACGAGGTGGTTGATATAGCTGTAGTCGACGAAGCCCTCGTCGTCCCGAAGCGTCTCGGGTGCTGGGAGGTCAATGATGTCGAACTGATCGGAGCGGTCGTCGCGGTACCGCTCCACGACCTCCCGGTTCGCGCGGGCGATTACGTGGTCGGGGTGCGCCTCCGCGTCCTGGCGGTGCATGAGCAGCACGTCGGGCGTGGTGAAGGCCGCGAGGATGTCCGCGTGGCCACGGGTGCCGAACGTGTCGTGGTCGCGGGTGAGGCCGCGAGGAAGCCAGATGGCGCGGTCGGTGCCGATTGTGCGAGCGAGCTCGGCCTCGACCTGCTCCTTCGTCCAACCCGGGTTGCGACCCGGGTCGAGCTGCACGGTCTCAGTGAGCACGACGCGGCCGGTGCCGTCGACCTGGATCCCGCCGCCCTCGTTCGTCATCTCCGAGTCGATGAGCGTCGCGCCCGCTGCCTCGGCAATGATCTGACCGATGTGCTGATCCTTGTCCCACTCAGCCCAGTCCTGCCCGCCCCAACCGTTGAAACGGTAGTTCACGGCACCGAGGGAACCGTCGTCGCCAATCACAAAGCTCGGGCCGATGTCGCGCATCCAGGCGTCGTTCAGGGGCGCGACGAGGCGATCGATCTGGCCCGAAAGGTATCGGGAGGCGATCGCCTCGTCGCCGGGGTTCACGACCACGGTGACGGCTTCGAACTCGCTCGCGGCGTTCGCGACGGCGGCCCAGGTCGTACGCGCCGACTCGACCTCCGCCTCGGTGTCGCCGAGCGTGTAGCCCGAGGTCGGCCACGCGAGCCAAATGCGCTCCTGCGCGTGGCCCTCGATAGGCATACGCCATGTGGTCATCGGTGATCCCCTTTGTGTCCTAGAGAACTCGTGAACTCAGTCGAACTTCAGAGCCTGCGTGAGCAGCTCTTCCTGCTCGACAGCGTGCACCTTCGCCGACCCCGTCGACGGAGCGGCCGAGGCCGCACGCGACACGACGCGAATCCTGTCATTCGCGAGGTGCTTCGCGAGCACGAGCGAGATGAAGGGCCAGGCGCCCTGGTTCTCGGGCTCGTCTTGCACCCACACCAGCTCTGCGTTCGGGTACGTCGCGATGATGCGGGTGAGGTCGATGACAGGCATCGGGTAGTACTGCTCGACGCGCACGATCGCGACGCGCGGGTCGGGCGACTTCGCGAGGGCGCCCTCGAGGTCGTAGTAGACCTTGCCCGAGGTGAGGATCAGGCGCTGAACGCTGTTGCGATCCTGCACGTTCGGGTCGTCGATCACCGGCTTGAAGTTGCCCGACGTGAAGTCCTCGACGTTCGAGGTAGCACCGCGGAGGCGCAGCATCGACTTCGGCGTGAAGACGATGAGCGGCTTGCGCGGGCGGGCGTAGGCCTGACGACGAAGCAGGTGGAAGTAGTTCGCGGGCGTCGACGGACGCGCGACGATCATGTTGTCTTCCGCGCACAGCTGCAGGAAGCGCTCGATGCGTGCCGACGAGTGGTCGGGGCCCTGGCCCTCGTAGCCGTGGGGGAGCAGCATGACGACCGACGACTGCTGGCCCCACTTCTGCTCGGCAGCGGCGACGTACTCGTCGATGACAGCCTGCGCGGTGTTCACGAAGTCACCGAACTGCGCCTCCCAGAGTACGAGGGCGTCCTCGCGCTGTAGCGAGTAACCGTACTCGAACGCGAGTGCCGCGTACTCCGAGAGCAGCGAGTCGTAGATCCAGAAGCGAGCCTGGTCCTCGGAGAGGTTCAGGAGCGGGATCCACTCCTGGCCGTTCGCGCGGTCGTGGAAGACCGCGTGGCGCTGCGTGAAGGTGCCGCGGCGCGCATCCTGGCCCGCGAAGCGCACGGGCGTGCCCTCCATGAGCAGCGAGCCGAGGGCGAGCAGCTCGCCGAAGCCCCAGTCGATCTCGCCCGACCGGGTCATTTCGACGCGCTTCGCGAGCAGCTGCTGCAGCTTGCGGTGCACTGTGAAGCCCTCGGGTACGTTGCCGTGCGCGTCGCCGATGCGGTGGATCACCTCGGTCGAGACCGCGGTATCGAGCGCCTCGCCGGAGATGTGGCCCGGCTCCTCACGCTCGGCGATGCCGGACTGGTCGATCACGGGGATCGAGCCGGTCTGCGCTGCGTGGGTCTCCATGAACGCCTGCTCGAGGCGGTTCTGGAAGTCCTGCTTCGCGGTCTCGTACTGCTCCTGCGTGATGTCGCCGCGGCCAACGAGGCCCTCGGTGTACAGGCGCCTCGTTGAACGCTTCGCCTCGATGAGGTCCGTCATCAGCGGCTGCGTCATCGAGGGGTCGTCGCCCTCGTTGTGGCCGCGACGGCGGTAGCAGATGAGGTCGATGATGACGTCCTTGTGGAACTTCTGGCGGAACTCGTAGGCGAGCTGCGCGACACGCACGACCGACTCGGGGTCGTCGCCGTTCACGTGGAAGATCGGGGACTGGATGACCTTGCCGACGTCAGACGAGTAGACGCCGGTGCGCGAGTCCATCGGCAGCGTCGTGAACCCGACCTGGTTGTTGATGATCACGTGGATCGTGCCACCGGTGCGGTATCCGCGCAGCTGCGACATCTGCAGCGTCTCGTAGACGACGCCCTGGCCGGCCATTGCAGCGTCACCGTGGATGAGCAGCGGCAGGGTGGTGAACGAGCCGATCGGCTTGAGATCCTGCTTCGCGCGGACGATGCCCTCGAGCACGCCATTAACGGTCTCGAGGTGCGACGGGTTCGCGGCGAGGTGGATCGGAACCTGGGTGCCGTTCGGGGCCGTGAAGACGCCGGAGGTGCCGAGGTGGTACTTGACGTCGCCCGAGCCGGTCTTCTTCGCGGTTCCCTCGAACTCGCGGAAGATCTGGCCGTACGTCTTGCCCGCGATGTTCGAGAGCACGTTCAGGCGGCCACGGTGGGCCATGCCGATGTCGACCGAGTCGACCCCGTCTTCCGCGGCGTCGATGAGCATCGCGTCGAGCAGTGGGATGACCGACTCGCCGCCCTCGAGGCTGAAGCGCTTCTGGCCGACGTACTTGGTCTGCAGGAAGGTCTCGAAGGCCTCGGCCTCGTTGAGCTTCTCGAGGATGCGCAGCTGCTCCTCGCTCGTTGGCTTCGCGTAGGTGACCTCGAGCTGGTCGCGCAGCCAGATCCGCTCCTCGGGATCTTGGATGTGCATGTACTCGACGCCGATCTTGCGGCAGTAGGTGTCGCGGAGCACGCCGAGGATGTCGCGCAGCTTCATCGTCGGCTTGCCGCCGATGCCGCCCGTCACGAACTCGCGGTCGAGGTCCCAGAACGTGAGGCCGTGGCTTTCGATCTCAAGGTCGGGGTGCGTGCGCTGCACGTACTCGAGCGGATCGACGTCGGCCATGAGGTGGCCGCGCACGCGGAACGCGTTGATGAGCTCCTGGACGCGCGCCGACTTTCCGATCGCGCCGGAAACATCGACGTGGATGTCCTTTGCCCACTGGATCGGCTTGTACGGGATACGCAGCGCGGCGAAGACGTCCTCGTAGAAGTTGTGACCGCCAGCGAGAAGCTCGTGCACGTACTTCAGGAACTCGCCGGAGCCGGCACCCTGGATGACGCGGTGGTCGTAGGTGCTGGTGAGCGTGATGGTCTTCGAAATGCCGAGGTTCGAGAGGATCTCTTCAGAGGCACCCTGGAACTCGGCTGGGTACTCGAGCGCGCCGGCGCCGATGATCGAGCCCTGCCCGTTCATGAGGCGGGGGACAGAGTGCACCGTGCCGATGCCGCCCGGGTTTGTGAGCGAGATCGTGGTGCCCTGGAAATCGTTCGCGGTGAGCTTGTTGTCGCGCGAGCGCTTTACGAGGTCTTCGTAGGCCGCGAGGTACTCGTTGAAGTCGAGGGTCTCCGCGTACTTGATCGCGGGGACCATCAGCGAGCGGCTGCCGTCGGCCTTCTGCACGTCGACGGCGATGCCGAGGCCGACGTGGGCGGGAACGACAACACCCGGCTTGCCGTCAACCTCGGTGTAGAAGACGTTCTGCGCGGGGTGGGCCTTGAGCGCCTGGATCAGCGCCCAGCCGATGAGGTGTGTGAACGAAACCTTGCCGCCGCGGCTGCGGCGCAGGTGGCTGTTGATGACGATGCGGTTGTCGATGAGCAGCTTCGCAGGAACCGTGCGCACGCTCGTCGCGGTCGGAACGGTGAGGCTCGCGTCCATGTTCTTCGACAGGGTGCGCGCCATGCCCTTGAAGACCGAGAACTCGTCGGTCGCGGTGTCGTCGGTCGCAGCCTGGGGTGTGACGGGCGTCTTACGGGGCGCGTCGGCAGGAATCGGCGCGGTGCGGGGCGCGACGTTTGTCGTGCGTGCCGGCTGCGTCGGGGCGCTGGTTGTCGGTGCTGCGTGCGCTGCCGCCGCGGGGGGAGCCGTCGCAGCCGCTGGCGGCGGTGCCGTGGGCGCGGAAGCGGCGGGAGCCGCGGGCGCTGACTGAGACTGAACTGCTGATTGGGTGGCTGCAAACTTCTCGAGAGTCGGCCACCAAGCCGGATCTACCGAGTTCTTGTCGACGACATACTGTTTGTACATCTCATCGACAAGCCAAGCGTTCGCACCAAAATCTTCTGCGGAACCATCCTGTGAGGTGGTTTCCGAGCGCTCTGCCAAAGCGACTTCCTCTCCCGTGAGTAATGTTGACTCGTGCAACACAGCCGCCGTATGCGGCGGGGCGAGCCGGGATTACCGTTCGCCATTGCACACTGCATAAGCCTACGCCGTTCCCGCTCCAAAAACGCCAATCTCGCTGATAAAGTGGAGCAATCATGGAAGCGGACCCCCGAAGACCCTCAGACCCTCCGAGTATCAGCCGCGCGAACGCGCGGACATTGCATAGGAATTCGGTTCTCGTATGAGCGAGTGGCTGCAGCTGGCACTTGGAATTCTGCTCACGTTCGGCACGGGTGTGTTCGTCGCCGCGGAGTTCTCGCTCGTCGCGCTCGACAGGCAAGATCTTGAGCGCCGGCGCGAGGGCGGGGAGCGGGGCCTCGACGGCGTCATCCGCGGGCTCGCACACACCTCGACGCACCTGTCGAGCGCACAGCTCGGCATCACCCTGACGACGCTGCTCGCGGGCTACCTGCTCGAGCCGGTGATCAGCGGCGTGCTCGCCGGGCCGCTCCAAGGGATCGGTCTTCCCACTGACCTACTCAGTGTTGTGACGGTGCCCGTCGCCGTCGCGATCGCGACGATCTTCTCAATGATCGTTGGTGAGCTCGTGCCGAAGAACTTCGCAATCTCGAAGCCGCTGCCTACGGCCAAGCTCGTCATGCCGTTGCAGGCCGGGTTCACTGCCGTGTTCAAGCCCGCGGTGAAGGTGCTGAACGGCAGTGCGAACGGGATCCTGCGCTGGATCGGGATCGAGCCGAAGGAGGAGCTCTCTGGCGCCCGCTCGGCGCAGGAGCTGTCGTCGCTCGTGCGGCACTCGGCGAGCGCGGGCCTGCTTGAGGCCGACACCGCGACGCTGCTCGATCGCACCCTCCATTTCGCGGAGCTCACAGCCGCTGACGTGATGACCCCGCGGCTGCGCATGGAGAGCATTCAGCGCCTCGAGCCAGCGCAAGCGGTGCTTGAGCTGTCGGGGCGGACGGGCTTCTCGCGCTTTCCGGTGATCGATGAGGATCGCGACGACGTCGTCGGCGTGGTCCACGTGAAGCAGGCCGTCGCCGTACCGCGCAACAAGCGCTCCGAAGTGCCGGTGGCGGCGCTCGCGGAGGAGTCGCTGCGCGTCCCCGAGACCCTCCGCGTTGACCAGTTGCTCGAGCAGCTGCGCGCGTCGGGGTACCAGCTCGCGATCGTCGTCGACGAATACGGCGGCACCGCAGGCCTCGTCACGCTCGAAGACCTCGTTGAGGAAATCATCGGAGAGGTCTCGGACGAGCACGACCGCACCGCTGCCGGTGTCGTCGGCACCGCCGTGGAGATGACCTTCCCTGCAGACCTTCGGCCCGACGAGCTGCGCGAGCAGACCGGCATCGAGGTGCCCGAGGCCGACGACTATGACACCGTCGCGGGCTACGTGCTGCTGCAGCTCGGCACGATCCCAGAGGTCGGCGATGAGGTGCAGCTGCCTGATGGCGCGACCCTTCGGGTTGAGCGCATGGACGGTAGGCGCATCTCACGGCTCCGGTTCTTCGCGGCGCCGGAACCCGAGACAGTTGAACACGGCGAAACAGGGGAGGGGGCGCACTCATGAGTGACTGGCTTGGAATCATGTGGCTCGTCTTGCTGCTAGCGGCGAACGCATTCTTTGTTGCCGCCGAATTCGCGGTAATCTCCGCGCGCCGCTCGCAGATTGAACCGCGCGCTGAGGCGGGCTCGAAGAGCGCGAAAACCGCCCTGTTCGCGATGGAGCATGCGACGCTCATGCTCGCGACCTGCCAGCTCGGCATTACCGTGTGCTCGCTCGTGATACTGAACGTCTCCGAGCCCGCGATCCACCACCTGCTCGCCGGGCCGCTCGAGTGGACCGGCATGAGCGTGCAGGTCGCGAGCGTCACCGCGTTCGCGCTGACGCTGCTGCTCGTCACCTACCTTCACGTCGTGTTTGGCGAGATGGTTCCGAAGAATGCCGCGTTCACCCTGCCCGATCGCGCAGTGCTGCTGCTCGCGCCGCCGCTCGTGTGGATCTCGCGCGTGTTGCGCCCGATCATCACCGGGCTCAACGCGATCGCGAACGGCGTGCTGCGCATGTTTGGCGTCGAGCCGAAGTCGGAGACGACGAGCACGTTCACGCTTGAGGAGGTCGCGAGCATCGTCGACCATTCCCGCCGCGAGGGCGTGCTTGAGGACCGCAGCGGCGCGCTGACTGCCGCCTTCGAGTTCACGTCGAAGCGCGCGGGTGACGTGCTTGTGCCGCTCGACAGGCTCGTCGTGCTCCCGCCCGGGTCGACCCCGGCGGATGTGGAAGCGGCGGTCGCGCGCCACGGTTTCTCGCGCTACCCGATCGTCGACGACGCGGGCGCGCTTGTCGGGTACGCGCACATCAAGGATCTCGTGCGCATTGGCGAGCGCTGGATCGACGAACCGATCCCGCCAAAGCGGGTGCGCGAGATGGTCACGATGCGCGTTGACTCTGACCTCGAAGACGTGCTGTCGCACATGCAGCGGCGCGGGATCCACATGGCGCGCATCGTCGATGCGGCGGGCACCGAGCTCGGCGCGGTCTTCCTCGAAGACGTCATCGAGGAGCTCGTCGGCGAGATTCAAGACGCGACGCGGCGGCAGCGCTACGAGGGCTGACCGCGCGGCGGCCGCCGCGCCCGCAAGAACGCCCCTTCCCTCCAAGACAGGTAGAACCTGACCGTTGGAAATGGGATGTCTTGCGGGGAAGGGGCTGTGCGGTGAGCCAGCGTAAGGTACGCGACCGTTACGCGTCGCGCAGCGCGTCGACGGGCTCGATTCGTGCGGCCTTCAGCGCGGGGTAGCTCCCGGCCGCGAGGCCGACGAGTGCGCCGACGGCGACGCCGAGGGGCGCCGCCCAGGGGGCAAGCACAGGGGTCCACTGTTGCACCAGACAGACCCCGATGAGTGCGAAGAGCCCCACGACGACACCCATGAGGCCGCCGAGCACGCCGGTGGTGACCGACTCGATCATGAACTGGCCCGCGATGTCTCGCGTGCGCGCACCGAGCGCTCTGCGCAGCCCGATCTCGCCGCGTCGCTCGGTCACCGACATGAGGGTGACGCTCGCGATGCCGATGCCGCCGCCAATGAGCGCGACGATACCGATCGCGAGGAACAGCACGTTCACGTCGGCCTCGACGCCCTCTCGGAGCGCGTTTGCGTTCGATGGCGCTGAGACCTTGTAGGCGTCGGGTGCGTTGGGGTCGAGCGCGATCGGCGCCTGCCTGGCGACGACCTCCCCAGCCCCGACTGCGATGCGGATGTCGAGGCTGTTCACCGTGGAGAGCGCGAGTTCGCCACGAGCGGTGTTGACTGGCACGATGACGGAGTCGAGCAGCGTGTTGCGGGTGCCGACCTTGTCGAGGATGCCGATGACCGTGTAGGCCCGCTCCTCGATGAAGATTGCGGGCTGCCCGGTCACACGGTTCACGCCAAGGCGCTCGGCGGCGTTCTTGCCGAGCACGACAACCCTGTCGCCGCGCTCGTCGTGACCCGCATCAAAGAAGCGACCCGCGCCGATGTGGCCGGCAACCGTCTCAAGGAGCTCAGGGGAGGCGGCGACGACGGGCGGTGCGGCCTTTGACGCGGCCGAGGGGTCATTCACCTGCACCGTCGTGACATTCTTGACGCTGTCAAGCTTGGCGTAGAGGGCGGCGTGCTCGACGCCGGCGAGGCCCGACACCCTGTCGACGGCGTCCCACGGCAGGCGTGCGGTTGCGCGTTCCTTGCCCCCGGCGGCCTTGGCTTTGCCGGGCTCAACAGTCACGCGGGTCGCCGAGAGCGCGTCGAATTGCTGCGCGATCTGGCCGCCAGCGGTCTGCGCGAACCCGATGGTCGCCACGAGCGATGCGATACCGAGCACGGTGCCCGCGAGCGTGATGAGGAGACGTGAGGGGCGGGCGCCGACGCCCTCGAGCGACTCGCGGATGAGGTCGCTGCGCGAGATAGTTGGTGCGGCGCTCGCGGCTTTGTCGGCCTTCGACGGCTTTGAACCCTTCGACGGCTTCGACGAGTCCTTCCGACGGAACCGCCAGGTTCGGGGGTCGAGCTTCACGCGATCACCGTCAACTCTCCGTCATTGATGCGCACGCGGCGGCCGGCAGCCTGAGCGACGGCCTCGTCGTGCGTGATCATCACAATCGTGAGGCCGTCGGCCGAGAGTTCATCGAAGAGCCCCATGATCGCCTTCGAGTTCGCGCGGTCGAGGTTGCCTGTCGGCTCGTCAGCGAGGAGCAGCCGGGGAGACGTGCAGACCGCGCGCGCGATCGCGACGCGCTGGCGCTCGCCGCCCGAGAGCGTGTTCGGTGTGAAGTCGATGCGGTGCGCGAGCCCCACGCGCTCAAGCGCCCGGCGAGCGAGCGGCTCGCGCTCTTCCCGCGAGAGGCCTGCATACGTGCCAGCCAGCATGACGTTCTCGAGCACCGTGCGCGTCGGCATGAGGTGAAACGACTGGAAGACGAAGCCGATGGCGCGTGCCCGCAGGCTCGCCCGCTCGTCCTCGCTCAGTTTAGCGACGTCGATGCCCTCGAAGAGGAAGGTGCCGGTGCTCGGGCGGTCGAGCAGCCCGAGCGTGTTGAGCATGGTCGACTTACCCGAGCCTGACGGGCCGATGATCGCGAGGTAGTCGCCGCGGTCAACGGAAAGATCGATGCCGCGCAGCGCGTTCACTGGCGGGGGGCCAGGGAAGAACCTGGTGACACCCGAGAGCTGCGCGATGGGGCCCGAGTAGAGGGGGTCGCCGAAGCCGCGGCCAGAGGGTGCTTCCTCTGGCCCGGCCTCAGTTTCCTCCGCGTCGGTGGCTTCGGCAGCGTTGGCGCCCTCCGCGTCAGCTTCGTGGGTGCCGGTGTCATCCTTGAAGAGCTCGTCGACCGCACTCACCTGCCGACCACGACCTTTGCACCCGCGGCGATGCGCTCGTCGTCGCTCGTGATCTCGACGAAGCCGTCGGCCGCGAGGCCCGCTTCGACAGTGATCGTCTCGGTCTCGGCGTTGTGGCCGTCGCGCATGTTTACGAGCAGCTCAACGCGATCTTCACCGCCAGAGCCCGCCGACAGTGCGGCGATCGGCACGGCGATGACCTCGCCGTCGGTCGATGCGACGGGGATGCGGAGGCGCACGTTCGTGCCGCGCAGCGCATCGATCTGCTCGCCCGACAGGTCAACTGGCTCGAGCTCGACCGTGTAGCGAGCGGCGCCAGCGTCGCCGCCGCCGTTACCGCCACCACTGTTTCCGCCACCTTCGCCGCCGTCAGACCCGCCTGACTTTGGCGCCTTCACGGCCTTCACCTTCGCAGTGAGCGCGGTGCCGTCGGGCGCTGCAAACTCGGCCACGAGGCCCTCAGAGAGCAGGTCGGCGTCTTGCTTCGACACGGTACCGCTGATCGACAGAGTCGCACCAGAGACGCTCATGGGCGAGCCCGAGAGTACGTCGCCGCGCTTCACGGTGACCTCGTCGACGCGTCGGGGGAGCCCGGCGAGGAAGAGCGCTTCACCTGCGGGGAGCGTCGGCAGCACGGCCGCCTGCGCCTCGCCGAGTGATTCCTGGGCGTCGTTCACGCCCTCCCATGCTGCGTTCACCGCTGCCTGCTCGCTCGTCGTGTTTGGGGCCTTCGCCTCGCGCGCCTGGTCGAGCGCGGCCTGCGCCTGCGCCGCGGCTACGTTCGCATCGCGGAGCGCACGTTCTGCGCTCTTGAGCTGGTCGCGGGAAGTCTCGCCGCCCGTCGCCGCTGTGTAGCCGAGCTGCTCGTAGAGCGCGCCGAGACCCGCGGCCGTGTCCCAGTCAAAGGTGTCGGTGTTGAGGTCGCCGCTCGCGTAGCCGAGTGCGGAAAGTGCTTGCTTGAGCTGCGTGACGTCTGGGCCGCGCATGCCAATGCTCAGGCTGCGGTAGGCGGGAAGCTCGCCGGGCAGCACGATGACGGGGCGGCCAGCGACCTCAAGTGCGACGTTTCCCGCATTGAAGACAGCGCCAACCGCGGGCACCTGGCCCGTGACGACGGCCTTCGATTCGCCGCCAGCGGCGTCGATCGCGACGGCGACGGAGTCAGCGTAGGCGACCTCGCCGCGCAGCACAACGGTGTTCTCGATCACGCGGTTCTCTATCGGCGCGGTGATCGGGCCGGGTTTCGGCGCGTCCGTGCGTGCGGCGAGCGTGGCTGGCGACACGATGAACTGCATGACGAGCACGCCAAGGAGTAGCGAGGCAACCGCGACCGCCGCGATAAGCCCGATGAGACGCTTGCCCGTCCACGGCTGCTTGGTCTTCGGCTTTTTCGCTCCGGCTTCCGAGTCAAGGCCTGTTAGAGCGTCACCTTCTGCGGGCTCAGCCTCCACGGCGTCGGCCCGAACCGTGTCTCCCTCGCCGCCCAGACCAAGGGGCGTTGTTGCCTCAGCATCTGTGCCTTCGGGCAGCCCTGATTTGGAGGCGTCGCCTCCCTGGCGACGCCTCTTGAATACCACGGGTTACTTCCCCTCAGACTTTGCGCCGGACTTTGTCTGGTACTTGGCGAGCATCGCGTCGAGCTGAGCCTTATTCTCGTCGACGAACTTCTGCTCGATCTCGTGCATGACCTTGATCTGCTTCTCTTCGTAGCCGACCTTCTTTTTGCAGTCGAAGTCGGCAACAGCGAGCTCGATCTCCCGCTTCTTCAGCGCGTCAAGCTCCTTCTTCGAAGGCTCCTTCGGTTCCTCGCCTTCGACGTACTCGCCACCACCGCTGTAAAGTTCGTTGCTTGCTTCCATGATCGACATCTGGGCGTCGTCGGCCTTGGAAAAATCGGGGTAGCCCGAATCTGCCATGCAGCTCGCCCACTCGCTGTCGAGCTTCGCCATCTCTTCGTTGTTCTCGGTGTTCCAGATGTCTTGCATCGCGGCGAAGAGGTCTGCGAACTCCGGGTCTTCGTAAGCTGCCTGGGTGCCACCCTGCTTCTGGCCGACCTCGTGGCGGGCAGCGCCCTGGCAGCCCTCCTGCGTCCAGTCGCTCGTGTAGCTGCCGCCTTCTTCCATCTCGGCCATCTGCTCTTCGGTCGGGCCTGCGCCGTACAGCGTCTCGTAGAACGCGTTCTGCTCAGACTCGGAGAGGGTGGCCAGGTAATCACCGTTCGGGTCGACGTACTCCTGCGTGTCTTCCTCGGCGCTCGTCATGCCCGGGCTGTCCATGAAGCCGTAGCCGTACTGCTCAGCGAACTCCTTTGAGCCCCACTGCGGGCCGTCCTCGTCGTCGCTAGACATGATCGAACCATAGTTCTGGGTATCGGGCTTGTACTCGAAGCCCTCCTTTTGCATGCACACCGCGACGAGCTCTTCGATCTCACGCTGCTGCTCCTGGAAGATCTCGTCGGTGAGCTCGCCGCCGCCGTCAATGGCCGCGAAGTACTTGGTGAGCGGGCCGTCTTCGTACGACGGGGCCTTTTCGTTGGCCTTGCCAGAGCAGCCGGAAAGCGTGAGCACGGCCGCGGCTGCCATAGCGACGACGGGGATGAGCGCCTTGTGAGCTCTGCTGGGCATGAAAACCTCATTCAGTTGTAGAACGGTGCCAGGATGAATTTGAAAGTTAGCACACAAAGCAACAGCCCCAGGCGCTTATGAGGGCTTTTTCAGGTTGTCGTGACCAAGCCGATGCAGAGGCGTTCTGTGATGCGGCCAAAGGCATCGCGAAGGCACGGGTCGCTGCCAGAAACTACAGCGCGAGCAGGCGTGTGAGCTGCGCCCCAACCATCTCGAACTCGATGAGGAACGAGTCGTGCCCGTACGGCGAATCGATCCGCGTTGCGGTCGTGCCGTCGAGGCTTCCTGGCGAGTGGCGGGCGATCTCGTCTTGGCCCTCGATCGTGAAGAGCCTGTCGCTCGGAATACCGAGCACGAGCAGCGGCAGGTCGAGCGTTTGCAGCGCGGCTCGCACGCCGCCGCGGCCACGGCCAACGTCGTGCGAGTTCATGGCCTGCACGAGCGTGACGTAGCTGTTCGCGTCAAACCGGCGCGTGAACTTGTTGCCGTGGAAATCGAGGTAGGACTCGACGGCGAACCTGCCGCCGCCGCCGAGCGGGCTCACGGCCGACTGCCACGACCTGCCGAAGCGCTCGTCGAGCTCGGTGTTACTGCGGTAGTTCAAGAGCGCGAGCCTGCGCGCGGTCGCGAGGCCGTGGTGCGGGCCGATGCCGTCGGGTGCGTCGTAGTAGTCGCCGCCGTGGTAGGACGGGTCGGAGCGGATCGCCTCGAGCTGCACGAGGTTCAAGCCGATCTGGTCGGCGGTCGTGACCGGGGGAGCCGCGATCACCGCGAGGCGGGCGGTGCGATCGCGGTGCATGATGCCCCACTCGAGGGCGTGCATGCCTCCCATCGATCCTCCGATGACCGCCGCGAAGCGGCCGATCCCGAGCTCGTCCGCGAAGCGGGCGACCGCGCTCACCTGATCCCTGATCGTGAGGAACGGGAACCGCGCACCCCACTCGCGGTGATCCTGCGCGAGCGAGCCCGGGCCCGTCGTGCCCTGGCAGCCGCCGAGCACGTTGGGCGCGATGATGCAATAGGTATCGGTGTCGAGCGGGCGGCCCGGGCCGACGATCTCGCTCCACCAGCCGTCGGTCGGGTGCCCAGCGGTCGCGGGTCCCACGAGGTGGCTGTCACCCGTCAGCGCGTGAAAGACGAGGATCGCGTTGTCGCGTGCCTCATTGAGCTCACCAAACGTCTCGTATGCGATGCGCACGTGGGGCAGCTCTTCGCCGGCCTCCGTGGTGAGCGTACCGATGGGCATGAACTGGCGGTTCCCGACGGGGTCGCCGTCGCGCCAGCCACCCGAGATCGGGGGGCGGCCCATGAGGGCGCGCAGCTGGGCGTCGGTGATGAAATCGGTCGGGAACGAGTCCTCGGGGGTCTGCCAATCCATAACTCCCTATTGTGGCCTGCTTCCGCTCGCCGCGCGCGATTGTTACGCGGGTAACGCAAAGCGCCGCCTGACCGGAAACCCGGAGCAGGCGGCGCTTCACACCACAAAGAGCCGAACTATGCGGCGGCCGCGACGACCTCGCGCGCTGCCGCGAAGCCGACCTCCAGGTCAGCCTTGATGTCGTCGATGTGCTCGAGCCCGATCGAGAGGCGCACGAGGCCGGGGGTCACGCCGCCCGACAGCTGCTGCTCGGGGGTGAGCTGCGAGTGCGTCGTCGAGGCGGGGTGGATGACGAGCGAGCGCACGTCGCCGATGTTCGCGACGTGGCTGAACAGCTGCAGGCTGTTGACGAAGGCCTTGCCCGCCTCAACACCGCCCTTGAGTTCGAACGAGAGCACAGCCCCGACGCCCTTCGGGGCGTAGACGTTCGCCGCAGCGTAGCTCGGGTCGGTGGGAAGGCCTGCGTAGTACACCGAGGCGACATCGTTGTGCGAGTCAAGCCACTCGGCGACGTTCTGGGCATTCTGCGTGTGGCGCTCCATGCGCAGCGAGAGGGTCTCAACGCCCTGCAGCAGCTGCCAGGCGCTCTGCGGAGCGATCGCCGAGCCGAGGTCGCGGAGCAGCTGCACGCGCGCCTTGATGACAAACGCAATCGCGTCGCCAACCGCGCCGGTGTAGCTCACGCCGTTGTATGAGGGGTCGGGCTCGGTGAGGCCCGGGAACTTGTCGACGTTCTCAGACCAGGCGAACGAACCGCCGTCGACAATTGCGCCGCCGAGGGTCGTTCCGTGGCCGCCGAGGAACTTCGTGACAGAGTGCAGCACCACGTCGGCGCCGTGCTCGAGCGGGCGGATAAGGAAGGGGCTCGCGACGGTGTTGTCGACGATGAGTGGGAGGTGGTTCTCGTGAGCGACGTCGGCGACGGCGCGGATATCGAGAATCTTCGTGCGGGGGTTCGCGATCGACTCGGCGAAGAACAGCTTGGTGTTCGGGCGCACGGCGCGCTGCCACTCGGCGGGATCATCCTGATCCTCAACGAACGTGACCTCGATGCCGAGCTTCGCGAGCGAGTACTTGAACAGGTTGTACGTGCCGCCGTAGATCGCAGCTGACGAGACGATGTGGTCGCCCGAGTTCGCGATGTTCAGCACGGCGAAGGTCGAGGCTGCCTGGCCGCTCGAGAGGAGCAGCGCGGCGGTGCCGCCCTCGAGCGCGGCGATGCGGTCCTCGGCGACGGCCTGCGTCGGGTTCGTGATGCGCGTGTAGATCGGGCCGAACTCGGCGAGCGCGAAGCGGTTCGCCGCCTGCTCGGTGCTGTCGAAGACGAACGCGGTGGTCTGGTGGATCGGCAGTGCGCGCGAACCCGTCGTTGGGTCGGGCTCCTGGCCTGCGTGAATCTGCTTGGTTTCAAAACCCCATGCGGTCTTGTCAGTCATTGTGTGCTCCCCAGAGTTTGGTGTGGTGTTGTATCGAGAGTATGTAAGGCGGGGCCCTTCGCGCAATCGGGGGCGACACGAACCGTAATGTTGCGCGTTAGGCTCGACGTAGAACGGGGGCGAGGGTGCCCGTCGTTGAAGACACAGACGCAGGCAACGAGACGGAGAGAACAGCGATGGCGCAGCGAGTAGTCGTAACGGGAGCGAGCTCAGGTATTGGTGCGGCAACCGTGCGCCGATTCGCGGAACTCGGGTACGAGACTGTCGCGGTTGCGCGCCGGGAGGATCGCCTCCGAGCGCTCGCCTCCGAGACCGGGGCGCACGTCATCCAGTGTGACATCACCGACGAAGCCGCCGTTGCGCGGATGGCCGAGGAAGTACGCGCCACGGGCGGCGCCTCAGGTCTCGTGAACAATGCGGGCGGCGCGCTCGGCACCGAGTCGGTCGAGACCGCGCTCAACGACGACTGGCGGCGCATGTTCGAGGTCAACGTCATCGGGCTGCGGAACGTGACTTCGGCGCTGCTGCCAGTGCTGCGCGAAGCGACGACGTCTGCCGCGTCGGCTCAGCCGGGCGCCGGGGTCGATGCCGGTCACGGCTGGGCCTCGATCATGAACCTGACTTCGACCGCAGGTCTCGCCTCCTACCCCGGAGGTGGCGGGTACAACGCTGCGAAGTACGCGGCGCACGCGGTGACAGAGGTGCTGCGGCTTGAACTCGCTGGCGAGCCGATCCGCGTCATGGAAATCGCTCCCGGGCTCGTGCACACGGAGGAGTTCACCTTGAACCGGCTGCGCGGCGATGCGGTAGCGGCCTCGGCACCCTACGAAAACGTGACGCCGCTCACCGCCGAGGACGTCGCCCGCGTGCTTGTCGGCGCGTTCGAGCAGCCGCCCCACGTGAACCAAGACCTCATTGTGCTGCGCCCCGTCGCGCAGTCGAGCGTTTTCCACGTGCACCGCGGCCCGCTCGCCGCGAAGTAGCCGCCGTGATCGCGACCTCGCTCACTGAGCTGGTCTCTTCGGGGCGCGTTGCCGCCGATTGGGGAGCCGCGCTCGCCGCAGCCGACACCGAGGGCACGCTCGACGCGACACTCGCTCAGCTCGCATCGTTTCTCGCGGACGAGGAGGCGGCGGGCGTGCAGGTGCTGCCGGCGGCTGATCACGTGTTCCGGGCGTTCGCGCGGCCGCTCGCGGAGGTGCGGGTGCTCATTGTCGGGCAGGATCCGTACCCCACCCCAGGCCACGCCGTCGGGCTGTCGTTCTCGACGGCCCGCGACGTTCGGCCTCTACCACGCAGCCTCAAAAACATCTTCCGTGAGCTTGAGGAAGACCTGGGTTCGCGCGGAGCGCCCGCGCCCGGCAATCCGGTGACCGGGCAACACGGCGACCTCTCGGCCTGGGCCGACGCCGGGGTGCTGCTGCTCAATCGCGTGCTGACGGTGCGCGCCGGCGACGCTGGCTCACACCGCCGCAAGGGCTGGGAGCAGGTGACTGAGCTCGCGATCCGGGCGCTCGCCGCTAGGGGTGGCCCGCTGGTGGCGATCTTGTGGGGCGCAGACGCGCGGGGGCTCGCGCCGCTGCTCGGAGACACCCCGATCGTCGAGAGCGCGCACCCGTCGCCACTCTCGGCCTCGCGGGGGTTCTTTGGGTCACGGCCGTTCAGCCGCACGAATGAGCTGCTCGAGGCTCAGGGCGCAGACCCAATCGATTGGGGCGCGTGAAGGCTGCACTGGAGAGCCGCCGGGGCACAGCAGGCGTTTAGGCTGTGTACATGGACCAGAACGAGCGTTGGGAGCTGCTTGCTCGCATGAACGAAGAAGCGCCGCCGAGGGAGACGCGAACGTCTCCGAAATTGGGGCGGACCGCGCTCGCCGTGGCTGGCTTCGCGACCTTGCTCTTCATGCTCTCTGTGTCCGCAGGATTGCCGGTGGCAGCTCGGCCAAGCATAGTGATCGTCGGCGCCACGCTCAGCATATCCCTCGCAGTCGCGTCGCTCGTGCGGAACGAGCGCAGAGTTCCTGCCATTGTTGCCCTGTGTATTCTCGTGGCGCTGCCGCTGGTGATGTATTTGGTGACAATTCTTGTCTGGGCGGGCTATTCTCGGGGCATCGGAAGCTAGCCGCGACCGAGACACCAAGGGAGGCCGGCAGCGGCCTACCGCACACGCCGGCGCTTGGGGCGTACCGGTTCACCCTGCACCTCGATCGCGCCGGTCTCGTCCACGAGCTCGTAGCGCCGTTTGCCCGCGTCTTTCACGAAGAACCGATAGCTCAGTGCGAGCAGTACGACCCATACAGCCCCGACGAAGATTGCGGGCCGCGAGTCGGGCACGAGGCCGATCATCACGATGACGAACAGAATGAACGCGATTGCCGCGTACGAAGCGCCAGGCCAGAGCGGCACTGGGAATTCGCTCGGCAGTCGGGACTCGCGGGCGATCTCGCGCTTCATTCGCACGTGCGCGATGAGGATCATGAGCCACACAAGCACCGTCGCAAACGTCGCGAGTGCCGCGATGAAGAAGAAGATTTGGTCGGGGAAGATGGCATTGAGCACGACACCGAGCAGGAGAGCCGCAACCATCGTCACAACAGTGAGCCACGGCACCCCACTCTTGGTGAGTTTCATGAACTGCTTTGGCGCCTGGCCCTGTTCTGCAAGACCGCGCAGCATGCGCCCCGCCCCGAAGATGTCCGCGTTGATCGCAGACAGCGCCGCGGTGATGACGACGACGTTGAGAACGTGCGCAGCCCCCGAGAGCCCCAGCGACTCGAAGATTGACACGAACGGGCTCGACTTACCGTCGATCGTGGTCCAGGGCTGCAGGCTCATGATGACTCCGAGGGTGAGCACGTAGAACAGCAGGATGCGCATGGGGACCGAGTTGATCGCCTGCGGAATGACCTTCTTCGGGTTCTGAGCCTCGCCGGCCGTGATGCCGATGACCTCGATGCCGCCGAAGGCAAACATGACGACGGTGAACGAGGCGAGGAGGCCCCAGAGGCCGTTCGGCATGAAGCCGCCGTGCGACACGAGATTCTGGATCCCGGCCGCACCCTCGCTCTGGTTGCCGAGGCCGAAGACGATGATGGCAATGCCGCCGACAATCATCAGGACGATCGCGGTGATCTTGATGAGCGAGAACCAAAACTCGAGCTCGCCGAACACCTTCACGCTGATCAGGTTGACCGCGGCGATGAAGAAGACGACAGCGAGCACCCAGATCCAGCGCTCAACGTCGGGGAACCAGAACCCCATATACAGCCCGAACGCGGTGACGTCAGCGAGCGCGACGACAAACATTTCGAACGTGTACGTCCAGCCCGCGAGAAACCCGGCGAACGGGCCGATGTAGCGCGAGGCATACTGGGCGAACGAACCCGAGACCGGGTGCCGCACGGCCATCTCGCCGAGGGCGCGCATCACCATGAACACGGCAGCACCGCCGATGATGTAGGCGAGCAGCACGGCCGGGCCGGCGGCCTGGATCGCTCCGGCGGAGCCCATGAACAGGCCGGTGCCGATCGCCGAGCCGAGCGCCATCCAGCGGATGTGACGGGAGGTCAGCCCCCGCTTGAGTGCTTCCGGGGCGGCCACGGTTATGCCCTCCCGAGTCGCGCCGCGAGCCCTGCCGCCGCCTCGAGCACGCAGAGAGCGGCGAGGCGCACGGTGCGCCCGTCGGGGGTGTCGGCGGTCGCGTCTACCTCGGCAATGTCGATGCCCTTCACACGGGGATCGGCTGCGAAGTGGCGGGCGAAGGCTCGCAGCTCGTGGGCCTGGATGCCGCCCGGGATCGAGGCCGGGCAGCCCGGGGCGACCGAGCGATCGCAGACGTCGACGTCGAGGTCGACGTGAATTGGCCCGCCGCCCGCCCCGGCGACCTCGAGCGCCTCCGCGGCGATCTCGGTGAGGGGGCGCGAGAACAGCTCGTCGCGGTGGATCACGGTGATGCCCCACGCCTTCGCCCGCTCGCGGTACGCGCGGGAGTTCGCGAAGTCGGCGATGCCGATCTGCACGATCCGGCGGGGGTCGAGCCCCGCCTCGACGAGCCTGCGTACGGGGGAGCCGTTCGACCTGCCATCGCGCAGGTCGTGGTGGGCGTCGAGCGTGATGAGCCCGGCCGAGCCGAGCGCGTCTCCCGCGACCCCGAGCGCGGCGGGCACCGTCAGGGCGTTGTCGCCGCCCAGGGCCACGATGAGCTCGGAGCGCGCGGCGACATCGCGCACTGACGCAGCTGCCGCGACCTCCCCGGCCTCGGTGTCTGGATCAGCGACGTCCCCCGCGTCGCGAATCGTGAGTGCCTCCCCAAGCACAGTCTCGATCTCCTGGCCACGTGCCCCCGGCGTGCCCGCGGCGACGACGTGGTCGGAGTAGCGCCGGAGGGCCTCGCGGACTGCGGCCGGCGTGAGGTGCGCGTTCGTTGGCGACAGTGAAGTGCGCGACGTCGGAATGCCGATCAACCCCAGGTCGATGCGGGGGCCGACAGCGGCTTCGGTGCCGGCGTCGGGCGTGGGCCAGGCGCCGGCGCGCGGCCAATTCGGGTCGTGGGGGAGCGGGCGAGCGACGTTGCTAGTTGGGGTGGTCATATTGGCAAGCTAGCAACGGACTCGCGGGCCGCGGTATGCCACGCCGACGCCTTAGTCCGGTACCCCGGACACGAGGTGGCGCGCGATGTGCCACGGCGGCGGCCGAATGCGGTGTGATCGAACCATGACACAGAACTCACGCACCATCACTCTCGGGGACGCCCCGCTCAGCCGCGCCGACGTTGTCGCGGTCGCACGAGACGATGCGTCGATCCTGATATCGCCTGACGCGCTCGCCCGGGTGGCCGAGAGCCGCGCCGTGATCGAAACGCTCGCAGACGACACCCGCCCGCACTACGGCGTCTCGACAGGCTTCGGCGCGCTCGCGAAGGTGCAGATCCCGGTCGAGAAGCGGCAGCAGTTGCAGCGCAGCCTGATTCGCTCGCACGCGGCCGGCACGGGCGCCGAGGTTGAGCGCGAGGTCGTTCGCGCCCTCATGCTGCTGCGTCTGCAGACGCTCACGACGGGCCGGACGGGGGTGCGACCCGTCGTCGTAGAGACGTACGCCGCGATCCTGAACGCGGGCATCACGCCCGTCGTCCACGAGTACGGTTCGCTCGGGTGCTCGGGCGACCTGAGCCCGCTCGCGCACTGCGCGCTCACGCTCATGGGCGAGGGCAACGTGCGCGTTGGCGCTGCCGCGGATGAGGATCCGCACGCGCCGACCATCCCCGCGGCCGAGGCGCTCGCGGCCGCTGGCATCGAGCCCCTCGTGCTCGCAGAGAAAGAGGGCCTCGCCCTCATCAACGGCACTGACGGCATGCTGGGTATGCTCTGCCTCGCGCTCCACGACCTTGACGGGCTGTTCGCCGTCGCCGACATCGCCGCGGCGGCGAGTATTGAGGCGCTGACTGGCACCGACGCCGTGTTCCAGCCCGAGCTTCATGCGCTCAGGCCGCACCCGGGTCAGGCCGTCTCGGCCGCGAACATGGCCGCCGTGCTCGCCGACTCGCACCTCGTGCAGCGCCCGAAGGAGGGCGAGTTTAGCCGGGTGCAAGACGCGTACTCGCTGCGCTGCGCGCCCCAGGTGCACGGGGCCGCCCGCGACACCGCCGGCCATGCGGATCGGGTCGCAGCCGTCGAGCTTGCCTCCGCCGTCGACAACCCGGTCGTGCTGCCCGACGGCCGCGTCGAGTCGAACGGCAACTTCCACGGTGCCCCCGTCGCATACGTGCTCGACTTCCTAGCGATCGCGGTCGCAGACCTCGCGTCGATCAGCGAGCGCCGCACCGACAGGTTCCTCGACGTCGCGCGCAACCACGGCCTCCCGCCGTTCCTCGCCGCAGACGCGGGGCTCGACTCGGGCCTCATGATTGCGCAGTACACGGCAGCTGGCATCGTTTCCGAGCTCAAGCGCCTCGCCGCGCCCGCGTCGGTCGACTCGATCCCGTCGTCGGCGATGCAGGAGGACCACGTCTCGATGGGCTGGGCGGCTGCCCGCAAGCTGCGGCGGTCGATCGACGGGCTCGCCCGCGTGCTCTCAATCGAGCTCTTGACTTCGACGCGCGCGCTCGACTTCCGCGCCGCGGAAGGGGCGGGCAAACCTGCTCCGGCGACGGCTGCGATCCACGCGCTCTTCCGCACCGAGATTCCCGCGCCCGACACCGACACCTTCCTGTCACCGACGATCGACGCGGCCCACGACTTCGTCTCGAGCGGCGCGGTGCTCGACGCCGCGGAGGCCGCGCTGGGACGCAACTTCGGTTAGCCCCTCTGGAGCGCGCGCCCGATAGGCTGCACCCATGACAGAGCCGAAGGTACCCGCGGCAGACCAGACGCTGCGCATCCTGACGCTGCTCGCGCGCTCCCGCGGGCCCGTGCCCGCGAGCATCATCGCGACGCAACTGGGCCTCCCGCGCTCAACCGCCTACCAGCTGCTCGCGACGCTGCAGGAACACGGCTACGTCATGCACCTCGCCGAGGAGAAGCGCTATGGGCTCGGGATCGCGGCGGTCGAGCTCAGCTCCGCCTACGAACGGCAGGAGCCCATCGCGCGCCTCGGCAGGCCGCTGCTCGCCGCACTCGTCGACCGCGTGCGCGTGAGCGGCCACCTCGCGGTGCCGAGCGGCCGCGACGTGCTGTACGTCATCGAGGAGCGCGCGCAGGGCGCCCCGTCGCTCGTGACCGACGTTGACGTGCGCCTGCCGATGCACCTCACCGCGAGCGGGCGCGCGATCCTCGCGAAGCTACCCCGGGCGCAGGTGCGTGCGCTCTACCCGAACGCGCAGTCGTTCGCCCACCGCCTCGCGGGCCCCGACGGGGTGAACCGCTACTCGCGACTCCGCGCCGTGCTCGACGACACGACCACGCGGGGCTTCGCGCTCGAGCGGGGCTCGGTCACCGAGGGGCTCTCGTCTGTCGCTTCGCCCGTGCTCGACCACCGAGGATGGCCGATCGCTGCCGTCGCCGTGACGTTCAGCGACGAAGAGCACGGCGAGGGGGAGTTCGCCTCACTCGCAAGCGAGGTGCGCGAGGTCGCGAACGCGCTCTCGGCGCGCATCCACGGGCGTGCGACGCCCGAGAACTCCTAGCCTGGCCTAACGCGCGGTTGCGAAGCTGCGCCAGCCGTCGTTCAGGATACGGAAGGACGCCTCGAGCATCGCCGCAGGGTCGTCGTCATTGTTTGCCAGAAGTTGAATTTGTAGAACGAAACGTGCGTACGCCCGAACCTCGGGGCTCGGTTCGGAGAGGCCCATGTCTTCAGCGATGGCAGCGGCGAGAGCGTGCTCGTGCCTGGTCCACATGCGTGCGGCGTAGTCAGCGAGTGCGGGCGTGCGGTCGAGCAACGCGAGGAATTCGCGGGTGCTGTCCCCATGTTCGGCGCGGTCAGCGAGCATTCCGTGCAGGTAGTACTCGTACAGGGCGTCGGTGATCGAGACGCCTGTCGGCCTGTCTCGAACAGTCGAGACGAGCCCGTCGCGGTGCTCCTCGTCCTCGTCGAAGACGAGCGCTTCTTTCCTTGGGAAATGCGCGAACACCGTGGTCGGGGAGACGTCCGCGCGGTCGGCGATCTCGCGAATGCTCACGTTGTCGAACCCGCGCTCGAGGAACATGAGTGTTGCGGTGTCGGAGATCGCCTTGCGCGTCGCCGCCTTCTTGCGCTCGCGGCGCCCGAGTGTCGGTTGCTCAGCCATGCCCTGATCCTACCGCTTTCCGCACCATTGGTGGTATTGATTCAAAACTGGCTTGACTTCGAAACTGGTATGAGTACACTTTTGCGCATGGTTAACTCATCCGCGGTGTCCACGAAGACGCCAGCAACCAGGCGTCGAGCCTGGCTCACCCTCATCTCCATCACCATGCTCAACGTCATCGGCATGACGGTGGTGCTCCCTGTGCTGCCGTTCGTCGTGCAACGCTACGTCGACACCCCCGCTCACCTCGCCGTCTGGGTTGGCGTACTCGAATCGGTGAACGCGCTGTGCGCATTTCTCGTCGCGCCCCTCTTCGGCGGGCTGTCTGACAGGTTCGGCCGCCGCCCAGTAATCATCGTCGCGACGCTCGGCGCCGCGGTCGGGTTCGCGACGTTCGGCATCGGCGGCTCGATCTGGGTGCTCCTTGCCGGCCGCGTCATTCAGGGCATTACTGCGGGGGACATGCCGGCGCTGTTCGCCTACGCCGCCGACATCACGCCGCCCGCGGAGCGGGCGAAGCGCTTCGGGCTGCTCGGCGCGCTGAACGGCGTCGGCTTCATGATCGGGCCGGCGCTCGGCGGGCTGCTCGCCGCGATCCACATCGATCTGCCCGTGTTCGTGACCGCTGGGATTGCCCTCGTGGTCGCGATCATCAGCTTTTTCGCACTTCCTGAAAGTCTCGCCCCTGAGAAGCGCACGACGCGCATGAAGCTCGAAGGGCTCCACCCGGTCGCCGTCTTCAAGGGAGCGTTCGGCCGGCCAGAGCTGCGCGGCCTGCTCATCGCCCTCGTCTTCGTCGCGCTCCCGTTCGGGATGTTCGTGAACAACTTCAGCGTGCTCGCGCTCGACCAGGTGCAGTGGACCGCCACGGCGATCGGGCTGCTCACCGCAGCGATTGGCATTCTCGACATCGTGCTGCAGGGCGTGCTCATGCAGGCGCTCCTGCCCAGACTCGGTGAACGCGGCATCATCGTCGCCGGGCTCATCGCCCAGGCGGTCGGGCTTGCGTCGCTCGCCATAGTCGGGTCGGTGTTTGCAGAGCCGTGGATCCTGATCGTCGGGACGCTGCTCATCGGCGGCGGCCAGGGCCCCGCTACCGCGGCGATGGACGGCGTGCTGTCTCAGCAGGTCGGCGAGCACGAACAGGGGTGGATAGCCGGGGTGATGCAGTCGCTGAACACCGGCGTGAACGTCATCTCGCCGCTCATTGCCGGGGTGCTCTACGCGAGTGTCTCCCACGCGGCTCCGTACGCTCTCGGGTTCTTGCTCATGCTGGGCGCGATCATCGTCGTTGGGCGCACGCAGTTCACGAGCCTCGCGAAGCGCGAACGTGGAGCGGCAGAGGCTGCAACCCGTTCCTAGATCGCGCGGACGCCAGCCTTCCACACGCCGTGCGTGAGGCGCATGCCGGGGCGGTACGCGAGGTGAGTGACCGACGGGGCATCGAGCAGCTGCAGGTCGGCTCGCGCGCCCGGGGCGATCACACCGACGCGCCCCTGCGCTTCGCCGCGAGGGTCGACCCAGCCGTCCTCGTGCATGCCGAGTGCGATCGCGCCGCCGAGCGTCGCGGCTCGCACGGCCTCCTGGATCGAGAGCCCCATCTGCAGCACCGCGGTCGCGACGCAGAAGCCCATCGAGCTCGTGTACGAGGTGCCTGGATTGCAGTTCGAAGCGACCGCGACGACGGCGCCAGCATCAAGGAGCCGCTTCGCCGGAGCGAGCGGCATGCGCGTCGATAGATCGCACGCGGGAAGTACCGTCGCGACGGTGCCGCGCGCGCCGTTTGCCCAAGAGCCAGCGAGCGCTTCGACGTCGGCGTCGTCGAGGAAGCCGAGGTGGTCGACGCTCAGCGCACCGTGGGCGACCGCGAGTTGGGTGCCGGGCCCAGGCCCGAGCTGGTTCCCGTGCACGCGGGTCGCGAGGCTGGCCGCGGTCGCCGCGGTGAGGATGCGCTCGGTCGCGGCCCCGTCGAACGCCCCGGTCTCGCAGAACACGTCGACCGCGGTGACGAGGGGAGCGACGGCCGCGAGCATCGGCCCGGTGACGAGGTCGAGGTACTCGGCCGGGTCCGCGCCCGCCGGCACAAGATGCGCCCCGAGGAATGTGACGGCGTCAACCTGGCTTGCGGCGACGCGGGCTGAGCGCACCTCATCCTCAACGGTCAGGCCGTACCCGGTCTTCGTTTCCATCGTCGTCGTGCCATCGCGGAGCGCCTCGCCCACGAGCCTGCCGAGGTTCGCGCTGAGCTCGGCATCGGATGCGGCCCGCGTCGCGTTCACGGTCACGTTGATGCCGCCGGCGGCATATCCCTCACCCGCCATGCGCGCCTCGAACTCGGCTGTGCGGTCGCCCGCGAACACCATGTGGGTGTGTGAATCGACCCAACCTGGGAGCACCGCGCGGCCGGCCGCGTCGACGCGTTCGTCCGCGGCGGGGGCCTCAGACGCCGGGCCGACCCACGCGATCCTGTCGCCGTCGATCACCACGGCTGCGTCGCTCAGGCGCCCGCCGATCCCGGCCCCGATCGCGGGGTCGTTCGTCGTGAGTTCGCCGATGTTGTCGATGAGGGTCGCGTGGGGCATGTGCTCAGTCTCCCAGGGGTCGTGTGTGTCGGGCTTGCCGTGTGCGTCGCGGGCCTGCCGCGACTACCAGGCGGTCTCGGTGTTGCGGATCGTCGGCTCAAGCGGCACCCGCACCCCGCGCTCCTTCGCGACCTCGTCAGCCCGCTGGTAGCCGGCGTCGACGTGGCGGATGACGCCCATCCCGGGGTCGTTCGTGAGCAGCCGCTCGAGCTTCTCAGCGGCGAGGTCGGTGCCGTCGGCGACCGAGACCTGGCCCGTGTGGATCGAGCGGCCGATGCCGACGCCGCCGCCGTGGTGGATCGACACCCAGGTGGCGCCCGACGATGTCGCGGTGAGGGCATTGAGCAGCGGCCAGTCGGCGATCGCGTCGGAGCCGTCGGCCATCGCCTCAGTCTCGCGGTACGGCGACGCGACCGAGCCGGAGTCGAGGTGGTCGCGGCCGATGACGATCGGGGCCTTCACCTTGCCCTCTGAGACGAGCCTGTTGAAGAGCAGCCCGGCCTGGTGGCGCTCGCCGTACCCGAGCCAGCAGATGCGCGCGGGGAGGCCCTCAAACTCCACCCGCTCGGCGGCCGCGTCGAGCCACTTGTGCAGGTGGGTGTTCTCGGGGAACAGCTCCTTGAGCGCCTCGTCGGTCACGCGGATGTCCTCGGGATCGCCTGACAGCGCGGCCCAGCGGAACGGGCCGAGGCCCTCGCAGAAGAGCGGCCGGATGTAGGCGGGAACGAAGCCCGGGAATTCGAACGCGCGGTCATAGCCGCCCTTGCGGGCCTCATCGCGGATCGAGTTGCCGTAGTCGAAGACCTCAGCCCCGGCATCCTGGAACTCGACCATCGCCTTGACGTGCGCTGCCATCGCTGACTGGGCGTCGCGGGTGAACTGCTCCGGATCCTCATCGGCGCGCGCGAGGCGCTCCTCGACCGCGTAGCCAATCGGCAGATAGGAGAGCGGATCGTGGGCGCTCGTCTGATCGGTGACGAGATCGATCGTGACCTCGCCGGCCTGATGGCGGCGAAGGATCTCGGGGAAAACCTCTGCGGCGTTGCCGACGAGGCCGACGGACCAACCGCGGCCCTCATCCTTCGCCCGCTGCACCTTCGCGAGTGCCTCGTCGAGATCGGTGACGACCTCGTCGAGGTAGCGCTTGCCGGCGCGGCGATCGAGGCGGGTCTTGTCGACGTCGACGATGAGGCATGCGCCGTCGTTGAGCGTCACCGCGAGCGGCTGTGCGCCGCCCATGCCGCCGCAGCCGCCGGTGAGCGTGATGGTGCCCGCGAGGGATCCCTTGCCCTCGACCGGGGCAATACGGCCCTGGCCCTGGAGCTTCCGCCCCGCCGCCGCGAACGTTTCGTAGGTGCCCTGGAGGATGCCCTGCGTGCCGATGTAGATCCACGAGCCCGCCGTCATCTGGCCGTACATCATGAGGCCCTCGGCCTCGAGCTTTCTGAACTCCGGCCACGTCGCCCAATCGCCAACGAGATTGGAGTTCGCGAGCAGCACGCGCGGTGCCCACTTGTTCGTGCGGAAGACTCCGACGGGCTTGCCCGACTGCACGAGCAGGGTCTCGTCTTCCTCAAGATCGCGGAGGGTGTCGACGATCGCGTCGAACGCCTCCCAGCTGCGGGCCGCGCGGCCGGTTCCCCCGTAGACGACGAGGTCGTCGGGTCGCTCGGCAACCTCAGGGTCGAGGTTGTTCATGAGCATGCGAAGCGGGGCCTCGGTCTGCCAGCTCTTCGCTGAGATCTCGGTGCCGCGTGGTGCGCGGACTGGGCGTGCGCCGGGGAGAGCCATCGTTGGTTCCTTTCAAACGGTCTGGATCGAGCCAATGACTCCATCTCATCGCGCCGGGAGGCCACAAACAACGTCGCGCCGAGCGCCCCTGTCCGGAATCCCGGACGAGGGCGTTCGGCGCGTGGTCGTTGGCGTGGCTACAGCTCAGACGCCCCGACGACGTCGACCACCTCGGTGCCGTAGGCGCCCGGCTCGGTGCCGCGGCCGATGCGGGCGTAGACCTCAGGGCGGCGCGCCTTCAGCACCAGCCCCCAGACGACGCCGACGAGCCCGGCAAGCGCCACGATGATCGGGAGCACGTAGGTTTCGGCAGTCGGGGCCTCCTGCCCGAGTTGGAGGTGGAAGTTCGCGATCACCATGACGAACACCCACGCGAGCAGTAGGCCCGAGACGAGCGGTGCGATGAGCGTGGTCCAGAGGCCAAGCCCGCGCCGGTCGCGCGCAAAGAACCCGATCACCGCCGCGGCGACGACCGCCATGAGCATGACGAGGCCCATCGCGCCGGTGTTCGTGAGCCAGGTGAACATGGTGAGCACCGGGAAGAGGAACCCTTGCTCGCCGAGGGCGGCCTCCCCGCCGGTCGCCCCGGCGATCGCGAAGCCAGCGGTGACGACGAGCGCGATGATGGTCTGGGAGACGGAGCCGGCCCACGGTGCTCCGGTCTTGCCGGTGTGCGAGAACCACCGGGGGAGCACGCCCTCGCGCCCGAGCGAGAAGAAGTACCGAGCGACGGCGTTATGGAACGACTGCAGGGCCGCGAACAGGCTCGTGAGGAAGAGAATGTTCATGATGTCGACGAAGATGACGCTCACGTGCTCAGACATGAACACAAACATGAGGTCTGGGCCGAACTCCCGCGACGCCCCAACGATGTTCGACGGGCCGACGCCGACGGAGAACGCCCAGGCGCTGAACGCGTAAAAGACGCCAATGATTGCGACCGCGGCATAGGTCGCGCGCGGTACGGTGCGCTTTGGATCTTTCGCTTCCTCGCCGTAGATCGCCCCGCTCTCAAAGCCCATGAAGGCAGCGACACCGAACACCAGCACGATGCCGAGTGACGGGCCGAACAGCTCGCCGGGGTTCAGCGTCGTCGTAGTGACGCCCTCGGGGGCCGCGGCAAACGAAAAGATGTCGAAGACGATGACCACGAGAAACTCGAGTGCGACGAGAACGCCGAGCACCTTCGCTGAGACATCGATCTTGTTCACTCCGAGGATGCCGACGGCGACGATGCCAACGATGATCCAGACCCACCAGGGTGAAGCGAACCCGAGCTTCGCCTCGAGGAACATCGAGAGCTGAAACCCAAAGAGCCCGAAGAGGCCCACCTGCATCGCGTTGTAGGCGACGAGCGCGATGAGCGATGCCCCGACGCCGGCAGCCCTGCCGAGCCCGCGAGAGATGTAGGCGTAGAAGGCGCCGGCGTTAGTGATGTGGCGGCCCATAGCCGTGTAGCCGACAGCGAATACGGTGAGGATGACCGCGATGAGCAGAAACCCGAGGGGAACCCCGAGCGAGCCGGTGACCGCGAACGACGTCGTGACGCCGCCGGCGACGACGGTGAGCGGCGCCGACGCGGCGATGATCATGAGGGTGATCGCGGGGACGCCGAGCGTGCGGCGGCTGAGCCCGGGATCGTGCGCGGGTTGCCCGTCTTGCCCGTGTTGCGCGAGTTTCGATGCTTCGCTCATGTGCCTGAGTCCTCTCGTGGCGTCGTTGCCGGTGCGCTGCCCCGGGGCCCGGGAGGCGCTTCGAACCGAGTCTAAGAAGGCGCGCAGCGCGGAGATAGGGCTCGGCTGTGTCCGCAGCGCACGGCCCATGTCTCCGAGTGCAGACCTCGCCGATTGACGGCCCGCGGGGCCGCAATCGGCGCACGGCGCATGCCGCACGGCGCACATCTCTCCTGCGCAGCGCCATGTCAATGGTGCTCTTCGTAGGGTGGAGGGATGCTCGCAGCGACGGTGATGCCAGTGGTGATGATCGCCTCGGCCGCGCTCTGCCTGTTGTGCGGTGCGCGGTCGCGAAACCCGCTGCAGCTTGTGGCGGCGTGCGTGATGTTCGCGGCCATGCTCGACCACGCGGCGACCGGGCTGGTGCCACCCGTGCTGTGGGCCGCGCTGCTCGTGGGCGCCGGCCTAGGCGTCGGGGTCTCGTTGCGCCCAACCGGTGGCGCGACCCGTGGTAGACCCTGTGGCGATCCCAGTGCAGCGCCCGCTGCACTGGGATCGCCGTGTCATGCGCACGGGATCCTGACCGCTCTCTCGTACCCCGCTATGGCAGCGCTGCTGCTAATCAGCGCTGCCCCTCCGGCCCAGACTTCCGCGACGCCGTTGGTGGTTGAAGAGCTGCACCACCATGGTGGGGCACCGTCGCTCGGCTTGCTGGCCGTGGCCGTCGTGGTGCTGGCACTCGCGCTTGCCTGCGCGGCGGTCGCCGCGGCCAGGGGAGGGCGGCGGCTTGCGGCTACTGACGCCGGCGCGATGTCGCTCATGCTTGGCGCGATGCTCGCTTAGCTGCGCCCGCCCTAGTCGCCCCCACTCGCCGCGCCTCCGCGCCTCCGCGCCCCACCTCCGCGCTCCACTCCACCCACCCCACCCACCCCAAATTCTCGAATTGGCCTCAAATAACCCCGGAGTTTGGTGGTGAAACGAAAATTTGGGTGGGGGAGGATGGGCGGGCGGGGAGGGGATGGGCGGGCAGGTAGGGGGGCGGGCAGGTATGGGTGGCGGGCCGGAAGTGTGAGAGGGGAAAGCAGGAGGGGCTGGAGCGCATGCGCGCCCCAGCCCCTCGTCCTCAACCGGCTTACAGAGTGTTGCCGAGCTTGAAGCCCTTCTCGCCCTCGTCATCGCGGGTGTACGAGAACCCGTCGGCGCCGATCGTCACAGCCATCTCCGACGCGTCGGTGCGCGCGACGACGGGCTGCGGGTTGCCGTCGAGGTCGAGCACGAGCGAAGCTTCCGTGTACCACGACGGTACGACGGGGTTGCCCCACCAGTCGCGGCGCTGGTTGTCGTGCACGTCCCAGGTGACGACGGGGTTGTCGGGGTCACCCGTGTAGTAATCCTGGGTGTAGATCTCGACCCGGTGGCCATCGGGGTCGAGGATGTACAGGTAGAACGCATTCGACACGCCGTGGCGGCCGGGGCCGCGCTCGATCCTGTCCGACATGCGCAGCGCGCCGAGCTTGTCGCAAATCGCGAGGATGTTGTGCTTCTCGTGCGTGGAGAACGCGACGTGGTGCATGCGGGGGCCGTCGCCGCCCGTTGCCGCGGTGTCGTGCACGGTCGGCTTGCGGCGCAGCCACGCGGCGTAGACGGTGCCCTCCTCATCCTGGATGTCCTCGGTGACGCGGAAGCCGAGATCCTGGTAATGGCGCACAGCGCGGGGCACGTCGGGGGTGACCTGGTTGAAGTGGTCGAGGCGTACGAGCGCGCCGGGCGTGTAGAGGTCGTAGCGCCACGCGAGCCGCTCGACGTGCTCGACGTCGTAGAAGAACTCGTACGGGAAGCCGAGCGGGTCTTCGACGCGCACCGAATCACCGATGCCCTTCGTGAAGCCCTCTGAGCGGCGCTCGACGCGGCAGCCGAGCTCAGTGTAGAACGCGACTGCCTTGTCGAGGTCCTCGGGAGTGCGCACGCGGTAGGAGAACGCGGCGACGGCCGCGACGGGACCCTTGCGGAGCACGAGGTTGTGGTGGATGAACTCCTCGAGCGAGCGCAAGTAGATCGCGTTCTCGTCTTCCTCTGTCACGGTGAGACCGAGCACGTCGACGTAGAACTCGCGAGACTTCGCGAGGTCCGTGACGACGAGCTCCATGTAGGCGCAGCGCAGAATGTCGGGGGCGGGAACCGACGGAGTCTTGACCGGGTTGTCGGTCTGGATGGGGGCTTCCTTGGTGACGTAGAAGCCGGAGGAGGTCTTTTCGCGACCCTTGAGTTCAGACATGACGGTGTCCTTCCTGGGTAGTGGTGGCGCGCCGGCGATGGCGCGCCACCTGAATCAAACTGGGGTTACTTGCCTGCGCCGAACTTCGGCGAGTGCGCCTCGTTGAGCGTGATGTGCACTGCCTGCTGGTCGGTGTAGAAATCGATCGAGCGGTACCCGCCCTCGTGGCCAAGACCCGAAGCCTTCACGCCACCGAACGGGGTGCGCAGATCGCGCACGTTGTTCGAGTTCAGCCACACCATGCCGGCCTCGACCGACTGCGAGAAGTTGTGCGCACGCTTGAGATCGGAGGTCCAGATGTACGCCGCGAGGCCGTACTTCGTGTTGTTCGCGAGCTCGAGCGCCTCCTCGTCAGTGTCGAACGGGGTGATCGCGACGACCGGGCCGAAGATCTCCTCCTGGAAGATGCGCGCGTCGGGCTTCACGTCAGCGAACACTGTGGGGGAGACGAAATTGCCGACAGGGAACTCGTCGGGACGACCGCCGCCGGCGACGAGGCGGCCCTCGGTCTTGCCGATCTCGACGTAGCTCATGACCTTCTCGTAGTGCTCGGGGTGCACGAGCGCGCCGACCTCTGTCGCGGGGTCGGAGGGGAGGCCCACGACAACGTTCTTCGCCCGCTCGGCGTAGCGCTCGACGAACTCCTCGTAGATCGAACGCTCGACGAGGATACGGCTGCCGGCGGTGCAGCGCTCGCCGTTCAAGCTGAAGACGCCGAACACCGTCGCGTCGAGCGCGGACTCGAGGTCGGCGTCAGCAAAGACGACGGCCGGGCTCTTGCCGCCAAGCTCCATCGACAGGCCCTTCAGGTACGGAGCCGAGTTCGCAAAGATGAGCGAGCCCGTGCTCGACTCACCCGTGAACGAGATGAGCGGCACCTCGGGGTGCTTCACGAGCGCGTCGCCGGCTTCTTCACCCATGCCGTTGACGAGGTTGAAGACGCCGTCGGGCACGCCGGCCTCACGGAAGATCTCACCCCAGAGCGATGCCGACAGCGGCGTGAACTCGGCCGGCTTCAGCACCACGGTGTTGCCGGTCGCGAGCGCCGGGCCGAGCTTCCACGACTCGAGCATGAAGGGCGTGTTCCACGGCGTGATGAGGCCCGCGACGCCGATCGGCTTGCGGTTCACGTAGTTGATCTGGCGGCCCGGCACCTTGAACGTGTCGTCGTGCTG
>JBQDKK010000011.1:0-80271 GCA_052094845.1 Leucobacter sp.
CGGGTAGAAGCTCCTGAACACACAGCGGGGGTGAGGCGGAAATCCGCCTCACCCCCGCTGTGCTTGTCGAGTGGGTTAGCCTTGGAGTGCCGAGGCGTCTGCGATCTGATCTTTCGCGGGAGCCTCGATCTTCACAGGCTCGCCCCACTTCGTGTACTCCTGAGTGCCGGTGCCCATGCCGCCGATGTTCGGCATGACGATGCGACGGGGAAGGTCGTCGGAGCCGATGAACATGTCGTAGACCATCGACTCGCCAAGGGTCGAGACGAGGGTGTCGATGTCGACGCCCTCCTGGGGTCCCTGGGCCTCAAACATCTTGCGGGTGTCAAGCGTGAGAGTGAGCTGCGTGGTCTTCACGCCGTCGATCTCGGGGCCGTTCGGGTCGGCCACGAAGTCGGTGAGTGCGTCGCCGAAGCCCTCAACCTGCGAACCCGGGTTGACCTGGTCAAGGATGGCGCCGATGTCGCCCGCGCCGCCCGGCATCGTCGACATGTCAAAGAACTTGTCGCCCGAGAGCGGGCCCATGTTCATGTACATGTTGCCGTCGACGAGGCGGATGTCGCCCTTCACGCCAGCCTGATCCATCGTCATCTGCATCTGGATCTTCTTCGGGTCCTTGTCGATCACCATGTCGGCCTCGATGGAGCCCTCGACCGAGTCGCCCATCTGCATGCTCATGTGAACGGAGCCCGCGGCGAACTGCGCGTCAGCGATGCGCTGCGCGAAGTTATCCTGCGTGAGAGCGCCGCCCTTCGCGGGGGCCTCCTGCGACGTCGGCGAGCTGCCGTCAGCCGGAGCTGCGGGGGAGCTGCACCCGGTGAGCGCGAGGCCCCCGGCAAGGAGGATGGACGTTGTCAGTGTGGCCCTGCGTGAAATCTTCATACAACAAAGGTAACCCCAACGGACGACATAATGCGATTCGGGCAGTTGAACGGTTGGTGCATTGCATAGGCTTGTGGGCATGCGCCTGATCCTCGCCTCGACCTCGCCCGCCCGCCTCTCGGTGCTCCGGGGTGCCGGAATCGAGCCGACATGCTTCGCTCCGGACGTCGACGAAGATGCGGAGGTGCGAGCGCGCGAAGCCGAGCTCGGTCGCGCTCTCACGGCGCCCGAGCTGACAGAGTACCTCGGCCGCTTGAAGGCTGAGGACGTGGTGCGGCGCTACGGTGACGAGATCGCGGCGCTTGGCGGCGGGCTCGTGCTCGGCGGCGATTCTATGTTCCTGCTCGGCGACGAGGTGCTCGGTAAGCCGCACGTGCCCGAGGTCGCGCTCGAGCGCTCGAAACAGCACCGTGGTCGCACGGGCGTGCTGCACTCCGGCCACTGGGTCATCGACTGCTCCGGCGTATCCACCCTCGCGCCCGAGGGGGGCGAGTGGCCCGCCGTCGGCGGCGTTGACACAGCGGCCGTCACTCTCGCGGCCGATGTCACTGACGGTGAGCTCGCACGTTATGTTGCGACCGGGGAGCCGCTCAAGCTCGCGGGCGGGTTCGCGATCGACGGCCTCGCCGGTGCGTTCATCGAGAAAATTGAGGGAGCGCCCAGCTGCGTCATGGGGCTCTCGCTGCCTGAGCTGCGCCGACTCGTGCGCGACCTCGGCCACGACTACACGGCCCTGTGGAGCGGCGGCTCACCGCTGGCGTAGCCCCGCAGTGCCATGGCCCCGTAGCCACACCGCGACCCCGCTCAGAACTCGCCGCGTGCGAGCAGCGCAACCGTGAGCGCCGCGATTGTCTCGCCGTCGGCGAGATCCGCACCCGTCAGCTCTTCGATGAGCGCGATCCGCTGGTAGAACACCGAGCGCGAGAGCCGCGCCCGCTGCGCGGCCAGCGAGCGGTTCGTTGGGTGCTTGAGGTACGCCGAGAGCACGAGGGTGAGGTCGCCTGTGTGGCCTGGGCCGGAGCCGCGATCGTGCGCGAACAGGGGCGCGAGCAGCCCCTCGGCGAACTCCTGCACCTCGGGCGCGCCCGCGAGGCCGCGAATGAGGTATGCGAGCGGCCGCTCCTCCGCGAGTTGCACGGTCACGCGTGGGTGCGCAGCCGGTGCGAGCGCAGGGGGTGCCGCGGGTGAGGCGCCGGCCTGTGCGATTCGCTCAAGCGAGGCGATAAGCGCGCGCGGCCCGGCCGCGGCGACCCCGATGCTCAGGTGAGCGCGCCAGCCGGCCGGTGTGGTCTCGGGAAGCATCATCGAAAGCTCGCGCGAGAGCCGCGTCGCGAGCGGGTGTTGCTGCGCGGTGGGGATCTCGCCGAGACGGGGATCCTCGCGCGGAAACGACATGAGCGCGAGCAGCGTCCGCGGCGCCCCAACGCCCTGCTCTGCGGGAGCGAGGACCACGCTGCCCTCGGGGGCGACCGCACGCCTGAGCGCTGTTTGCAGGATCGCCGCCTCGAGCGATTCGTGCGCACCGAAGTCGCCGACGCCCGTAAGCGTCGCGCTCATGAGCGCCCGCCCAGCTACGGGCAGGCCCGCAGCGGCGAGCTGACTCGCAAGCTCGCGCTCGCCCGTGTAGCGGCCAGCGAGTGCTGCGTCGAACAGGCGCTTCGAGCCGAGGTCGAGCCAGGTGTCGCCGTCTGCGTCAGCGAGCCGCGCGAGGGCGAGAGCGAACGCGCCAAGCTCAAGCACAGTCTCGCGGCCCGCCGGGTGCGGCGGGCCGGCGAGCGCGGTGAGTAACCCCCAGCGGGTGCCCTGCGCTTCGACGGGAACGCGGGTCGCTCCCTGCGGGAGGTCAGGGTCGCGCCCGGGCGCCTGGCCAGCTGAGCCAGCCCAGTGCTCAAGCACTCTCGCGTCGCCGCCGGACCATGCGACGACGCGGTGACCGGCATCCTCGAGCACGACTGGGGCGCCGAGGGTCGCGGCGATTCGGTCTACGACGTAGTCGACGGGGCTGCGGTTCAGACCGAGCTCGGTGAGCATCGCGTGCACCTCGGCGCGTGCCTCAAGCGCCTCGTTCTGCGCCGCGAGAACGCGCTGATGCACGCGCTGAGTGATCTGCACGAACCGCACGACCCGGTGCAGCACGATGAGGGGAACGCCGCTCGCGACGCACGCCGCCGTGAGCTCTGGCGGGGTCTCGTCGAAGTGGGTGCCGAGCTCAAACACGATCGCGGCGGGGCCGGCGTCGACGAGGGTGCGCATGAGCGCGCTCAGCCCAGCCGCTGGCCAGCCGGCGCCCGTCGTGAGTACGAGCTCGCCGCCGTCGAGCAGCGCGGGAGCCTCGCTGCCAGCCACGACGTGCGCCCAGCGCACCCTCCGGTCGAGGCCTGTTTCGCCAGTCACAAGCTCGGGTGCGCCCGCCGCGAGCTCGGCGATTCCGAGCACGTCTCTGACGCTCGGGTACGGTTCCGTAGATTCGCTCACATACAAAGTGTACGGAAAGGCATCAAAGTCGCGATACTTTGCCGGATGCCCTCTCGAAACTTGGCTGAAATACTGAGAACCATACGGGTTAACCTGCCCGAACACATTGCGTGGTAACCACCTATTCGAAGAGGAAGAGCAACAATGGCGCACATCCCCCACGTCATCGGCGGCGAGAAGATTGAGGCCGCTGAGCGGACCCAGCCCATCTACAACCCGGCAACCGGCGAGCAGCAGCACGAGCTCGGCATCGCCTCGGTGGCGACCGTCGAACAGGCAATCGCCGCGGCTCAGGCCGCACTTCCCATGTGGCGCAAGACGAGCCTCACGAAGCGCGCCGACGTGTTCTTCAACCTCCGTCAGCTCCTCAAGCAGCGCACTCCTGAGCTCGCGGCAATCGTCACGAGCGAGCACGGCAAGGTCCTCTCGGACGCTGCCGGCGAGATCGCTCGCGGGCTCGAGAACGTCGAGTTCGCCTCGGGCCTCCTGCACCTTCTGAAGGGTGAGCGCGACGAGCAGGTTTCCACCGGCGTCGACGTGCACTCGGTGAAGCAGCCCGTCGGCGTTGTCGCGGCGATCACCCCCTTCAACTTCCCTGTGATGGTGCCGCTGTGGATGATCGCGTCTGCGATCGCCTGCGGGAACACCGTCGTGCTGAAGCCGTCGGAGCGCGACCCCTCCGCCTCGGTCTTCATTGCCGACCTGTTCCGCGAGGCAGGCCTGCCCGACGGCGTGCTTAACGTCGTGCACGGCGACAAGGTCGCCGTCGACACGCTGCTTGACAGCCCCTCGGTCAAGGCGATCAGCTTTGTCGGCTCGACCCCGATCGCGAAGTACATCTACGAGCGCGCTGCGGCAAACGGCAAGCGCGTACAGGCGCTCGGCGGCGCGAAGAACCACATGATCGTGATGCCCGACGCTGACCTCGACATGTCAGCTGACGCCGCGGTGTCGGCAGCCTACGGCTCGGCTGGCGAGCGCTGCATGGCGGTCTCGGTCGTCGTGGCTGTTGGCGGCGTCGGTGACGAGCTCGTCCAGAAGATCGCTGACCGCATGAAGGATCTGAAGATCGGCGACGGCACCGACCCCGCTTCCGAGATGGGCCCGCTCATCACGCAGGAGGCGAAGGATCGCGTCGAGTCGTACGTTGCCGGCGCCGAGGCCGAGGGCGGCGTTGTCGTCGTTGACGGCCGCGAGTCGAAGTTCGAGGGCGGCGGGTTCTTCACCGGCGTCTCGCTCATCGACCACGTGAAGACCGACTCGAAGGTCTACCGCGACGAGATCTTCGGGCCCGTGCTCGCCGTCGTCCGCGTCGACACCTACGAAGAGGGCCTCCAGCTCATCAACGACCACCAGTTCGGCAACGGCACCGCGATCTTCACCCGCGACGGTGGCCTCGCGCGCCAGTTCGAGTTCGAGGTCGAGGCGGGCATGGTCGGCATCAACGTGCCGATCCCTGTGCCCGTGGGCTCGTTCTCGTTCGGCGGCTGGAAGGATTCGCTGTTCGGCGACTCGCACATCTACGGCCCCGAGTCGGTGCACTTCTACACCCGCTCGAAGGTCGTCACGACCCGCTGGCCGAACCCCGACCAGTCGAAGGTTGACCTCGGCTTCCCGAGCAACAGCTAAGCGACCGCAGGGTTAGGAGAGACAGACATGGCTGACTACATCGACCTCGACGGCGCCGAGCAGGCATTCGGCGACACCGACGCGCAGCGCGCCGTGCGCGAGAACGACCGCAACTTCGTCTTCCACTCGTGGTCGGCGCAGGGGCAGATCAACCCGCTTCCCGTCGCCAAGGGCGAGGGCGTGCGGTTCTGGGACTACGACGGCACCGAGTACCTCGACTTCTCGTCGCAGCTCGTGAACCTCAACCTCGGGCACCAGCACCCCGGCCTCGTGCGTGCGATCCAGGAGCAGGCCGGCCGCATGGCCACGATCCAGCCCGCGATGGCGAACGACGTGCGCGGCGAGCTCGCCAAGCGCATCGTCGAGAAGTCGTTCGACGGCGCCCGCTCCGTGTTCTTCACGAACGGCGGCGCCGAGGCGAACGAGTACGCGGTGCGCATGGCACGCCACCACACCGGCCGCCAGAAGGTGCTCGCGCGCTTCCGTTCGTACCACGGCTCGACCGCGACGGCCATCACCCTCACGGGTGAGGCCCGCCGCTGGCCGAATGGCACCCCCGACGCGGGCGTCGTGCACTTCTTCGGCCCGTATGAGTACCGCTCCGAGTTCTACTCGGAGAGCCCGGAGCAGGAGGCGGAGCGCGCGCTCACGCACCTTGAGCACACGATCCAGCTCGAGGGCCCGAACACGATCGCCGCGATTATCCTCGAGACGGTGACCGGCACCAACGGCATCTTCGTGCCGCCCCCCGGCTACCTCACCGGCGTTCGCGAGCTCTGCGACCGCTACGGCATCGTACTCATCTGCGACGAGGTCATGGCTGGCTTCGGCCGCACCGGCGAGTGGTTCGCGTACCAGGGCTTCGACGTGAAGCCCGACCTCGTGACCTTCGCGAAGGGCGTGAACTCGGGCTATGTGCCGCTCGGTGGCGTCGTGATCTCCGACGAGATCCACAACACCTTCGTCGACAAGGCGTTCCCCGGCGGGCTCACCTACAGCGGGCACCCGCTTGCGTGCGCGGCTGGCGTTGCGACCTTCGACATCTTCGAAGAGGAGGGGATCATCGAGCGCGTTCGCGACCTCGCAGCGCGCGTCATCGAGCCCCGCCTGCGCGAGATCACCGCGAAGCACAAGTCGGTCGGCGAGTACCGCGGGACCGGCATGTTCTGGGCGCTCGAGCTCGTCGTTGACCGCGACAGCCGCGAGCCGCTCGCGGGCGACGCCTACAACGCGGTCATCGCCGCGTGCAAGAACGCTGGCCTGTGGCCGTTCGCCGCTGGCAACCGCCTGCAGATCGCGCCGCCGCTTGTCATCAGCGAAGAGGACCTCGTGAGGGGACTCGAGATCATCGACGCCGCGCTCGACGTTGCGGATAGCTACTACACCGGTAAGTAATTCGGTAGCGCGGAGGGGCCTGGTTTACAGAAACCAGGCCCCTCTTCGTTTGCCCCTGTTCCTTTCGTCGCGGGCGGGTCAGAATGGGAAAGGTTCTCCAAAGGTGGGGGACAGCTTCTCTAGGAAGGATCCGTTCATATGAGCGCTCTCGAAGACATTCAGAAGTACGCCCCGGGCGCAAGCGCGGCGGTCGTCGGCGAGATGGAGAAGGTGTACGCGCTCGCGCTACAAAAAGCCGACGCTCGCCTCGTTTCCTATAGCGACTCCGCTGAGCTCGCACTGGTGCGCGAAAACTTTGTGAAGGGCAAGCTCGGGGTGACCGACTCTGACGCCTCGATCGACGAGGCGATTGCCACCGTCGGAGACCAGGTCCCCGGGCACAAGCAGCGCCTCACCGTGTACTACCTGCTTGCCGAGCACTACGGCAAGCTCGGCGTCTTCGGGGGGTAGCGGAGCGCGGCGCGGCGCGGCGCCCAGGGTCTGGGCCCAGCGCCGTGGCCGAGTGGGCGACCGGAGTAGGCTGGCCCCAGCCCGGCCACCCACGGAGGATCGCCAATGACCCACGCACTGACAGGTTTTGTCGTCGTTGGGTTTGCGATCTTCATCGGCTGGGTGCTCGGAAAGACCGGGGTGCTCGACGCCTCAGCCCGAGGAACTCTCGCGAAGCTCGTCTACTGGGTGCTGTCACCAGCGCTGCTCTTTGTTGTGCTCTCGAAGGCCGACGCGAGTGCACTGTTCTCCTCGCTGCTCCCGGTCTCGGCCATTGCGGCGCTCACCGTGATCCTGATCTACGCGCTCGTCGCCCGCCTCGTCTGGCGCCGACCCGCCGGCGAGGCGCTGATCGGTGCGCTCTCAGCCGGGCAGGTGAATGCGAACAACATCGGCATCCCGCTGTCGCTCTATCTCCTCGGGAGCGCTGCCTACCCGGCGCCGGTCGTGCTGTTTCAGCTGCTTGTGCTCACGCCGGTGACGCTGTCGATTCTTGAGGTCTCGGCGGGCGGAAAGTTCCGCGTGAGCGCTGTTCTCAGGGCGCTCGTGAGCCCGATCATCGTCGGCTCGGCGCTCGGAGTGCTGGTCTCGGTGTTCGGGGTGGAATTGCCCGAGATGGTGTTTGCGCCGGTCGAGCTCATTGCGAACGCGTGTGTGCCCGTGCTGCTCATCAGCTACGGCGTTTCCCTGCACGGGCAGCGGGTGCTCGGGGCTGGTGGGCAGCGCGGCGAGGTGATTCTCGCGAGCGCGCTGAAGCTGCTCGTGATGCCGGCGCTCGCCTGGGTCGTCGGGACGGCCGTGTTCGGGCTTGGCCCGCACGAGACGCTCGTCGTGGTCGTGCTCGCCGCGCTTCCAACAGCGCAGAACGTCTTCAATTACGCGCAGCGATTTGGGGTGGGCGAGACGGTGGCGCGCGACACGGTGTTTGTCACGACGATCGGCTGCGTGCCGATCCTGTTTCTGGCGACGGTGCTGCTGCGTTAGGTGTTCGCCTACGGGGCATAGCCCGTCGCGACGGGGAGCTCGGGATGGTTTGACCACTGAGACCATGACCCCGGGAAGAGTGCGCCCTCGCCTCCCGTGAGCGCGTACGCAAAGAGGGCGTGGCTCGCGGTGATGCCTGAGCCGCACGAGAACCCGACGCGGTCACCCTCGGGCACGACCTCGGAGAACCGCTCGCGGAGTTCGGTGGTGCCGAGGAAACGGCCCGCACCGTCGAGGTTCGCCGTGGTGGGGAAGCTCACTGCACCAGGAATGTGGCCCGCGACGGGGTCGAGCGGCTCGACCTCGCCCGCGTACCGTTCGGGTGCGCGCGCGTCGAGCAGCGTGTGCTCGCGGGCGAAATCTCCGACCGCTTCGAGGGCGAGCGCGGAGGAGTGGCCAGGGGAGAGGATCACGGTGCCGGGCGCGGGGCTCGGTTCAGCGGTCTCGAGGTCGTAGCCCGCCGCCGTCCACGCGGGGAGCGCGCCGTCGAGCAGCCGTACCCGGGGAAATCCCGCGTCGCGCAGCACCCACCACAGGCGCGCGGATGCGATGTTGCCGCCACCGTCGTACGCGACGACCGAGTCCTCGGGGTGCAGGCCCCAGCGCCGGGCCGAGTGGGTGAGCGCTTCTCCACCGGGGAGCGGGTGTCGGCCGAGGGATTCGGGCCCGTGGTCTGACAGCTCGGACTCGAGGTCAACGTACACCGCGCCGGGAATGTGGCCGGCGAGAAAATCTCGGTGGCCCGTGGGGTGCGCGAGGGTCCAGCGGACGTCGAGCACGCGCGTGCGCGGCCCGTCGGTGTGCGCTTCGGCGGCGAGGAGCGCGTGCAACTCCTCGGCGCTTACGAGAAGTTCGGATCGTGCTGCGTCGTCGCGTTCGCTCATGGGGCGATCGTACGCGATGGCGCTTGGGTGGCGCTCAGGAAAGCAAAGAACATAACAGTGCTATGTAAAACGTGTATGCTGGGTCCGTGACGACACCGAACAAACAGCAGCCCCTTACGCGCCCGGTGCCCCTCGAGCACAGCGCGCTCGCGCTCGAGCTCGTGCGGTCCGCGGCAAGGCTCACGCGGGCGGCGAGCAGGATCCCGGGGGTCACGTACTCCTCGATCGCCTGGCGCGTGCTCGCCGACCTGGAACGCGAGGGTGGCGCCCGGGTCACGGAGCTCGCCGCGTCGCAGCGCGTGACGCAACCGGCGATGACCACGCTCATCCACCGGCTCGAGGGCGAGGGGTGGGTCACCCGCACCCCCGACGAGAGCGATGGCCGCGCGATGCTCGTGAGCGTCACCGCCGCCGGGAGCACGGCGCTCGCCGCCTACCGGGAGGGCGCCGCGGCCCTCATTGCACCAGCGCTCACAGACTTCGACGAGGCAGACCTGAACGCGCTCGCGCGGGCCGCCGAAATCATGCACCGCATCGCCGAAGTGAGCTAGCTCGAGGGCAACGGCCCCAAGCACCCACAACTCAGCACACTAGAACAAAGGAACCCCGACGAATACCACCGAACCCAAAGCCTCAATCTTCCGCCAGCCGACCGCTGTGTGGGCGATCGCGTTTGCCTGTGCCATCTCGTTCATGGGCATCGGCCTAGTCGACCCGATCCTGCCAAAGATCAGCGCGGCGCTCGACGCGACCCCGAGTGAGACGATGCTGCTCTTCACGAGCTACCTGTTCGTCACAGGCATCGCGATGTTCTTCACGAGCTGGGTGTCTGGCCGCATCGGCGTGAAGTGGACCCTCATCGCCGGGCTCACGCTCATCGTCGTGTTCGCCGCGCTCGCGGGGCTTGGAGGTTCGGTCGACGCGATCATCGGGTTCCGCGCGGGCTGGGGGCTCGGCAATGCGCTCTTCCTCTCGACGGCGCTCGCAGCGATCGTCGGGGCCGCTTCCGGAGGGTCCCGGCAGGCGATTGTGCTCTATGAGGCTGCGCTCGGAATCGGGATGGCGGTCGGCCCCCTGGTCGGCGGTGCGCTCGGCGAGATCTCTTGGCGGGGGCCGTTCTTCGGTACGGCGATCCTGATGGCGATCGCGCTCGTTGCCATTCTCGTGCTGCTGCGATTCCCCGCGCAGAGCGCTGCAGAGCGGGCTTCCGCGCGTGCCGCCGCGCCCTCGATCACAGCGAGCTTCCGCGCGCTCGGAAACCCCGCGCTCCTTTCGCTCTCGCTCGTAGCTGTGTGCTACAACTTCGGTTTCTTCACGTTGCTGGCCTACAGCCCCTACCCGGTTGAGGCCGCGGCTCACGCGGCAGGGCTCGAGTTTGGGGCGCACGAGCTGGGGCTCGTGTTCTTCGGGTGGGGGCTCGCGCTCGCGGTCACCTCCGTTCTCGTTGCGCCAGTGCTCACCCGCCGCCTGGGGCTGCGCCCCGTGCTGTTCGTGACGCTTGCGCTGTTCGCGGTGTGTCTGGTGCTGCTCGCGGTGTTTACCGGGTCCCTGCCGGTGCTCGTCGTGCTCGTCGTAGCGAGCGGTCTGTTCCTTGGCGTCATGAACACCGCGCTCACGGAAGCAGTCATGGAGGCGACCGACCTGCCGCGCAGCGTTGCTTCGTCAACGTACTCGGGGGTTCGGTTTATTGGCGGCGCGATCGCCCCGGCGGTCGCAGGCCCCATCGCCGCCGCGCTCGGGGTGTCGGCACCGTACTGGATGGGTGCGGCGGCCGTGCTCTTGGCGATCTTGGTGCTCGCCGTCACGGGGAAACACCTCGCACACATCGGGGCAGAGCATGGCGCGCCCGCGCTCGCTTCCGAGACTGCGTCGGAGCTCGCCGAGGCGCAGGCGATCGGGGCCGGTGACGCGAGCTAGCGCCGGGGGCTCGAAAGGCTCGGCTCAGGCATCGTGAAGCCGTCGGTGAGTTCGTTCGCCAGTGCATCGCGAATTGAAAGCCCGATAGTGTCGAGTTTTCCGACCATCCGCGAGCTGGGTGCCGACACGCTGACGGCGGCGACGGTGCGGCCCGCGTAGATGACGGGAACCGCAACGCATGTGATGCCCGGTTCGTTCTCCTCATGCTCAACCGCGTAGCCTCGTGCCCTTGCCTCCGAGATTCGAGGCCAGAGCTCAGCGTTCTCGTCTCCGGTGACCCGAAGGAGCTCCTCGGGGGTGTTGCAGTCGACGCTGAGCATAGCCCTTCCGAGCGCCGTATTGCGCATTGGGTAGCGGGCGCCGATGTACGAGCTCACGCGCATGTCGCGGTCGGGCTCAACCTTGTCGATGTAGCGCACGAAGCGGCCTTCGGGTATTGCCGCGTGCGCTGTCTCGTCGATCTCTGTGCAGATGGTGAGGAGCGCCCGGTGGAGCATTGGGCGCATCCCGTTTCGGGTGATGAAGATGTCGGCGATGCCGAGCGCAGCCGGCCCCAGGGAGTACTTCCCAGTCTGCGAGTCTTGGGTCGCGAAGAATCGGTACTTTAGGGCGTTAAGCGAGCGGTGAACGCTCGCCTTATCCTCACTAAGACGTGCCGCGATGACGCCGAGGGGCTCACCGTCGGTGTCAAAATCGGCGAGGCATGCCAGCACACGGAGGGCCCGGTCGACGCTCAAGATCGGGCTCGGCCCGTCGTTGAGGGCGGGGAGGTCGAGCTCGTTACCAATCCGTTGGGGGTGACGAGGGGGTGGGTGCTGCGTCATTGCGTGTGGCTCCTGGGGTGCTGTGGTGACGGTTGGATGGCGCGTCGCGACTGGTGTGTGGCGGGCTCACCCGGTACACAGAATGTACCGAATTGAACTTCTTGTTGCGCCTTGCAAAATACATCGCCAGTCTATCTTGCGTAATCGCGCATATGTCGGTGTATGCTGTCACTAGTTAAAACGTACGTTTTGCAGAACGAAACGAAGAGGTATCCGTTCCATGTCACCTGAGTTCTCACTGTCGAAGCTCGCAAGCGACTATCCGGCGTCCGCAATCCGCGCGATGTTTGAGCGCGTGGCCGCCTATGAAGGCGTGACAAAGCTCACCGTCGGTGAGCCAGACTTCGATACCCCAGAACACATTGTTGAGGCAGCCATTGCATCGCTGCGCGCGGGGGAAACGCGCTACAGTGCGAACGCTGGCATCCCAGAGTTCCGCGAGGCAATCGCCCGCCACTACTCGGCCCGCTGGGGTCGCGCCCTCGATGACCGGAACGTTATGGTTGCCGTCGGCGGGATGGAAGCGCTGCTTCTGGCGCTGAGCGCGGTCCTCGATCGCGGCGACGACATCCTGGTCCCAGACCCGGCATACCCGAACTACCACGGCCAGATTCACATGCTCGGGGCAAACGCCGTTCAGGTTCCGCTCTCTGCCGCAGCGGGGTTCCGCCTCACCGCAGCTGATGTCGAGGCGCGATTGACACCACGCACCCGCGCGGTCCTTGTGAACTCCCCCTCGAACCCTCTCGGCGTCATGATCGACGAAGAGGAACTGCGAAAGCTTGCAAAGCTCGCTGATGAGCGCAACTTCGTGCTCATCTCCGACGAGGTGTACGACCGCATCGTCTACGACGGGCGTCAGCACCTATCCGTAGCTGCGATCGACCCGAACTTCGAGAGGTTCCTCATCGTGAACTCGTTGTCGAAGAGCTACGCAATGACCGGCTGGCGGAGCGGGTTTGTCGTCGGCCCGGCGGCGCTGGTTGAACCCATGCCCCGCATGCAGGAAGGGATTACCTCGTGCCTTCCCGTGTTCATCCAACGGGCCGGCATCGCGGCGCTTGAGGGGCCCGACGACGCGACGAGTCGCATGGTCGAAGCATACGAGCGTCGGCGCAACCTCGTCGTCGCCGGAATCCGCGGGATCTCGGGCCTCGATTGCATCACCCCGGAGGGCGCCTTCTACCTGTTCGCCGATGTCCGCGGCACGGGGCAGGGGAGCGACGAGTTCGCAAACGGGCTGCTCGAGCGCCAGCGCGTCGCTGTGATTCCCGGCACCGCCTTCGGCGCGAGCGGTGAGGGGTTCATCCGAATCTCCTTTGCCGCGAGCGAAGCGACGATCCAACAGGCCCTCGATGGAATCGGTGCGTACGTCGCAGAGCTCGGCTGACCGAGAAACTTCAATCCACCCCACTCATCAATCGCGTGCTCACCGCTGAGCTCGCACTCAAGAAAGAGAACACACATGAAGAATCGAAAACTCCTTTCCGCGATCGGCGCCCTCGCGGTTGCTACCCTCGCCCTGGCGGGCTGTGCGAGCGAAGGCTCGGGCGCGGGCGAAGACGCTGCAGGCAATGAGCTCAACCTCATCACGCCTGGCGAACTCCGGGTCGGCATGGACACGGTGTCGAAGCCGTTCGCGTACGCAGAGGGTGACAACTTCAAGGGCTTCGATGTTGAGCTCATGACGCACATGGCAGAGTCGCTCGACCTGAAGCCCGAGTTCGTGGGCATGGAGTTCGCCTCCCTGCTTCCCAACGTCGTTAACGGTCAGCTCGACACGGTGTCGTCGGCGGTCTCGATCAACGAAGAGCGAAAGAAGACCGTCGACTTCAGCGAGGGCTACTTCATTGCGTACTACACGGTGATGACCACCCCAGGGACCGGGATCACGGACCAGGCGTCGCTCTCAGGCAAGAAGGTCGGAGTGCTCCAGGGGACGTTCCAGGATAAATGGGCGACTGAAAACTTCGACGGCGCTGAGATCGTGAGGTTCACGGATCATAACCTCACGTTCGCCGCCCTGAAGAACGGCACAATTGACGCGCAGTTCTTCGACCTCGCGGTTGCAAATGACTACATCGCGCAGAACCCCGACATGAAGCTCGAACTCGCGTTCGACGTTCCCGCAGAAGATTCGCCGCACGGATTCCCCGTCAAGAAGGGCAACGACGCGCTGCGCGAGGCGTTGAACAAGGCGCTCGCCGAGGCTATCGCCGACGGCACCTACAAGGAGCTTTTCGAGCAGTACTTCCCGGGCCAGCCGCTCGCGGAGAAGTTCCAGCCGTAACTCGGGCACCGGGTGTGGCGGGCGAGCTCCCGCCGCACCCGGACCAACCGATTCCAGGAGGAATCTTGAACGACTTCATCGACTCATTCTTCAACAGCGAGGTGATCTTCACGGCGCTGCCGTCGATCCTCTCGTATGGGCTGTGGAACACGCTGGTCCTTGCGCTCACCTCGACTGCAATCGGCGTGGTGATTGGCCTCGTGCTCGCTGTGTTCGGCGTCAGCCGGAGCTGGATCCTCCGCGCGATTGCCCGCGTGTACACCGACGTCCTTCGCGGGCTCCCCGCGATCCTCACGATCCTGCTCGTCGGTCTCAGCCTCGCGGCGCCGCTTCGCGGCATCACCGGCGGTAACCCCTACTTCCTCGCGATCCTTGCTCTCAGCCTGATTGCGGGCGCGTACATCGGCGAGATCTTCCGTGGTGGCATCCTCGCAATTGATAAGGGGCAGATGGAAGCGAGCCGCGCGCTCGGAATGTCGTACGGCGCTTCTATGCGACTCGTTGTTGTTCCGCAGGCGGCACGCCAGGTACTGCCGAGCCTTGTGAATCAGTTCATCTCGATCGTGAAGGACACCTCGCTCGTTTACATCCTCGGGCTGATCACCACGCAGCGCGATCTCTTCCGAGTCGGCCAGGACACTGCCGTGCAAACAGGCAACCTTTCGCCGCTTGTGCTGGCGGGTTTGTTCTACCTCGTGATTACCGTTCCGCTTACCCACCTGGTGAACTTCATCGACAACCGGCTCCGGAACGGGAAGCCAGCGAAGAAGGTCCTCGACCCCGAACAAGACCTCAAAACTGCCGTCGTCGATATCACCGGAGAGGAGCGTGCCCGATGAGCGAGCGCGCCAGCACCCCAGTACCGAGCGAGTTCGCCATCGAGCTCATCGGCCTGCAGAAGAGCTTTGGACACGTCGAGGTGTTGACCGACATCAACGTCGGGGTGCGCCCAGGTGAGACTGTCTGCATCATTGGCCCGTCGGGCAGTGGAAAGTCGACAGTGCTGCGGTGCATGAACCGTCTCGAGGAGCCGAGTGGCGGTGTCGTGAAGCTGAAGGGCGAAGACGTCTCGGGCAGCAACGTGGACCAGCTACGGCGGCGCGTCGGGATGGTGTTCCAGCACTTCAACCTGTTCCCGCACAAGTCTGTGCTCGACAACATCGTGCTACCGCTTCGGCAGGTTCGACGGATGAGTAAGGCTGACGCGACCGAACTCGCGCTCGCCAGGCTTGCCGATGTTGGGCTTCGAGAGCGCGCTGACGCGCGGCCCGCGAGTCTCTCGGGCGGTCAGAAGCAGCGGGTGGCCATCGCCAGAGCACTAGCCATGGAGCCGGAAGTGATGCTCTTCGACGAGGCCACAAGCGCGCTTGACCCCGAGCTTGTGAAGGGCGTGCTCGCACTCATGACGTCTCTCGCCGAATCGGGTATGACGATGGTCGTCGTCACGCACGAGATGGGCTTCGCGCGTACCGTCGCCGACCGCGTGGTCTTCATGGACAAGGGCGTCGTCGTCGAGGAGGGAACTCCCGAGGAGATCTTCGACAGGCCCCAGACCCACAGGCTTCGGACGTTCCTGAGCCAGGTGCTCTAGCCGCCGACTGAACCACGAAGGAGTGGGGAAACACATGACAACAGCAGAACCGAAGTTTGGTGCCTGGATATCGAGCCCATCGGCGGTTGCGGCCGAGCAGGTCGCGCGCGAACCATTTGACTACGTGTGCATCGATGGACAGCATGGCCTTCTGAGCTACGCGGAAACGCGTGACGCGCTGATCGCGATCACCGCAGGGGGCGGAACTCCGTTCGTGCGGGTGGTGGCGAACTCCGCGGCAGAGATTGGCCGGATGCTCGACGCTGGCGCCCGAGGAATTATCGTTCCGCTTGTCAACAGTGTCGCCGAGGCAGAGCTGGCCGCGCGCGCTACACGCTACCCGGTCTCCGACGGTGGACGATCTTGGGGCCCGACGCGCCTGGGCGAGCATTTCAGTGGTTCGCCGGCCGACATCGATGCCGGCGTCACGCTTCTGGTCATGATCGAGACGCGGCAGGCGCTCGCAGACGTCGAGGCCATCCTTGACGTCCCCGGCGTCGACGGCGTTTACGTCGGTCCCTATGACCTGTCGCTGGCACTCGGCGCCAGCGTGCCGTTCGAGGACGAGGTTGTGGCTGAGCTCGACACCGCGATTGAGCGGGTCAGGAGCGCGGCCCGTGCTCGTGGCAAGATCGCCGGTATTCACTGCGCCGACGGGGCGACAGCTGCTCGGCGTGCCGCCGAAGGCTTCACGTTCGTCACTGCGGCGACAGACATGCTCGCGCTGCGAGCGGGACTGCGCGGCGAGTTGGCCGCTGCCCGCAGCTAGGCCTAATGCCAGGCCACCCAGTACTCACAACAACATTTCATTCAAGGAGAACACCGATGCGCGCAGCACGCTACCAAGGGGCACGCGACTTCCGCGTTGAAGCGGTCGAGGCCGCCGAGCCCGCCGCAGGCGAAGTCCAGATCAAGGTGGCTTACGCCGGAATTTGCGGTACTGACCTCCATATTTTTCACGGCCATATGGATGCGCGTGTCTCTGCCCCGCAGTCGATCGGGCATGAGATGAGCGGCACGGTTGCGGCCGTGGGAGAAGGGGTCACCGGCCTTGCCGTCGGCCAGCCGGTGACGGTCATGCCGCTCGCCCCGTGTAATGACTGCCCCGCGTGTCGAGCGGGTCACAGCCACATCTGCCAGAACCTCGACTTCATCGGAATTGAGACCCCCGGGGCACTGCAGGAGCTGTGGAATGTACCGGCGCACGCGGTCGTCGCGCTTGATACGGGCCTGTCGCTTGAACATGCTGCGCTCATCGAACCCCTCGCGGTGGCATGCCACGATGTGCGCCGAGCGCGACTCGCCGCGGGCGAGTTCGCTGTGGTCGTTGGCGGTGGCCCGATTGGGCAGCTGATCGCACTGGTCGCCCAGGCAACGGGCGCACAGGTGGTGCTGTTCGAGCCGAATGCGGATCGGCGTCAAGTGTCAGCGGAGCTGGGCATCGAAGCGCTTGACCCGCTCTCGCTCGACCCGGTCGCGCTCGTCGAAGAGCGAACGGGGGGTGCCGGAGCCGACGTCGTATTCGAAGTCGCCGGTGTTGCACCGACGGCGCTCCAGAGCGTCGAGTTCGCCCGCGTTCGGGGCCGTATCGTGATTGTCGCGATCCACCCGAACCCCGTGCCGATGAACTTGCACCGCATGTTCTGGCGCGAGCTCGAAATCCTCGGCGCTCGCGTGTACGAGCGCGAGGACTTTGAACGCGCAGCCGCGCTGCTCACGGCGGGTGAGATGCCCGTCGACACGCTGATCACCGAGATCATCCCGCTCGACCGCGTTCAGCAGGCCTTTGAACGGCTCGAGCGTGCCGACGCCATGAAGCTGCTCGTCGCAGTCGCCGAGTAATTACACCCCACAACAGGAGAACACAGACATGAATCCCTTTGACCTCAGCGGCAAGGTTGCCGTCGTCACCGGCGCGCGGCGCGGGATTGGGCGTGGCATGGCCGAGGCTCTCGCGGCCGCGGGCGCGGATATTATCGCCGCGTCCAGTCAGCAAGAGCCGGGTGGTGGCGAGATCGGCGACGCTGTGCGGTCGCTCGGCCGCAGTTTCACCGGGCACGCTGTCGATTTCACCGATCGCGAGGCCGTGCGCCAGTTTGGTGAGCAGGTCTCCGGCGCAGATATTCTCGTCAACAACGCCGGGACGATCCGGCGCGCGCCTGCGGCTGAGCATCCCGCGGAGTGGTGGGACGAGGTCATTCAGGTGAACCTGTCGTCACAGTTCGCGCTGAGTCAGATTGTCGGGCGGGGCATGCTTGAGCGGGGCGAAGGCCGCGTGATCTTCACGGCGAGCCTGCTGAGCTTCCAGGGCGGCATCAACGTTCCGGGCTATACCGCGGCGAAGTCGGGCATTGCCGGCCTCGTGGCAGCGCTGAGTAACGAGTGGGTGGGTAAGGGCGTCACCGTGAATGGGATCGCGCCCGGCTATATCGCCACCGACAACACGCAGGCGCTGCGTGAGGACCCGGAGCGGTCGCGCGCGATCCTCGAACGGATCCCGGCGAACCGTTGGGGAACTCCGGCAGACCTTGGCGGCGCGACGGTCTTCCTCGCAAGCCCTGCGGCAGCGTATGTCTCGGGCATTATCCTTCCCGTCGACGGCGGGTGGCTCGGACGATGACGGCGCTAGCCGAACACCGCGTCCTTCCGCTCGCAGTTCCGACCTCGAGCTCTGATGCGCCGACGCTTGCCGCGGGGCTCAGCGCCGGCGGTATCAACGTCGTCGAGGTTGGACTGCGTGCCCCGGGCGCGCTCGAAGCGGTCAGCGAGCTGGTTGCCGACGGGCGCCTACACGTCGGAGTTGGAACGGTTCGTACGGCTGCTCAAGTTGATGCTGCGGCTGAGGCCGGAGCCGGCTTTCTGGTCTCGCCCGGGCTCTCGGAACATGTCGTTCGTCGCGCAGCCGCGGTTGGGCTTCCACTCGTCCCGGGAGTCGGTTCAGCGAGCGAGATTATGCGCGCCTGTGAGCTCGGGCTTCACCTCGTCAAGCTGTTCCCGGCGAATCTGCTCGGCGGGCTCCACGCGATTGACGCCTTCCACGCGACGTTCCCCGAGGTGCGCTTTGTTCCGAGTGGCGGTGTCTCGCAGGCGAACCTTGCTGACTACCTCGCGCACCCAGCTATTGCCGCCGTGAGCGGCAGCTGGATCACTTCGGGATCGGTGCTCGCTGAAGGCCCAACGTCCGTCGCCGACCTTGCTCGTCGTGCAGCCGAGACCGTGCGGCAGGTGGCGTGTTGACCGCCCCGTTGCTCGTCACGGTTGGTGAGTGCCTCGGCCTTGTCAGCGGTGTTGGTGCGGGCGGTCTCGCCTATGGCACGCAGGCGGAGATTAGTTTTGGTGGTGCCGAGGGGAACGTAGCGATCTGTGCCAGCAGGCTTGGCGCGCGAGTGGCCTGGGTCGGCAGGGTTGGAGCGGACCCGTTTGGCGAGCGCATCGAACGTACACTTCGCGGCGAGGGCGTCGACGTGCACGCGACACGCGACCCGAAGCGCTTCACCGCGATGATGCTGAAGGAGCGGACGGGGGAAGGGGCCACACGTGTGAGCTACCTCCGCGACGGCGCTGCTGGAAGTGGCATCACGCCGGCTGACCTGCCGAGCGGGCTTATTGCGGGGGCGAGCGTGCTGCACATCACAGGAATCTCTGCGGGGCTGAGTAGTAGTTCGCGCGACACCGTCTTTGCGGCCGTCGCCGCAGCCCGGGCGGCTGGCGTGACAGTGTCATTCGACGTGAACCACCGCAGCAAGCTCTGGGCCGCGGAGGACGCGGCCGCGACCTATCAAGAGCTCGCGGCCGCTGCTGACATCGTGTTCGCCGGTGAAGACGAGGCCGAAATTCTTGTCGGTCCCGGGGCAGCGCCCGAGCTGGCACTTCGACTCGCCGCGCTTGGCCCGCGGGAAGTCGTGGTGAAGCGCGGTGAGCGGGGGGCCTACGCGCTCGTAGCGGGCGTGGCGCACGACGAACCAGCTGTCAACGTGCGCGCAATCGATACCGTCGGCGCTGGCGACGCGTTTGTTGGCGCATACCTCGCGGAGCACTTGCGTGGCGGCTCCCTCCCCGAGCGCATGGGAGTGGCGGCCGCGAGCGGCGCGCTTGCGTGCCTGAGAACTGGTGACTGGGAAGCGATGCCAACTCGAGCACAACTCCGAGCGCTCCGCGCCGGCGGCGATCCAGTCGAACGTTAGGAGCGCGGAGGCGGCTCGGGCCGCGGCTGCGCACGGAAGGAAAGTCTCACATGGATACACAAGAACTGGCACCCGGGCCGCTGCCCGCTGACGCCGCGACCGCCACGCTTGTCGGGCGTATTTGGGACCCGGAGGTGCGGGCGGCTCGCGTCGTCGCGGTCGCCGGTGACTACCTCGTCGATCTCAGCGGAAGCGTCGACTCGGTGTCGTCGCTGGTCGAGCGAGATGACTCAGTTGAGGTCGTTCGTGCGGGAGTGGAGAACGGTGCCGCGCAGCGTTGGCCGCTCGAGGACGTGCTCGCAGGCAGCACCGATACTGCCGGCGCAAACGACCTCCGATTGCTCGCGCCGATCGACCTACAGGCTGTGAAGGCCTGTGGGGTGACCTTCGTTGACTCGATGGTCGAGCGACTCATTGAGGAGCGTTGCGCGGGCAACCCTAAGCTTGCGGCTGAGATGCGCGAGCGGGTCACTGGGGCGATCGGTGGGAGCCTCGCCGATCTGCGGCCGGGTTCAGCTGCAGCGGCCGAGGTAAAGCAACTGCTTGTCGAACAGGGGCTCTGGTCTGCCTACCTTGAAGTAGGCATTGGGCCCGACCCAGAGGTGTTCTCGAAGGCACCCGTTCTTGCCTCAGTTGGCTACGGTGCAGGGGTGGGCGTGCCCGACTTCTCGTCTTGGAACAACCCTGAGCCAGAGCTGGTGCTCGTGGTCGACTCGCGCGGAGCGATCCGTGGCGCGACGCTCGGCAACGATGTCAACCTCCGAGACGTCGAGGGCCGAAGCGCATTGCTGCTCGGAAAGGCCAAGGACAACAACGCCTCGAGCGCCATCGGGCCGTTTGTGCGGCTCTTCGACGCAGGCTTCAACCTCGAGTCGGTGAGGGAAGAGGAGATCTCTCTGCGCGTTGACGGCCTCGAGGGGTACGTCATGACTGGGGTGAACTCCGTGGGCCGCATCAGCCGCCCGTTCGAGGAACTGGTCGCGGCTACACACGGTGTGCACCATCAGTACCCCGATGGGTTCGTGCTCTACACGGGAACACTGTTCGCGCCGACCGCTGATCGTGGTGCGCCCGGCCTCGGGTTTACCCACAGCTACGGCGACACTGTGAAAATCTCGAGCCCGCATCTTGGCACGCTGCTCAACACCGTGCGCCGGATGGAGGACCTTGAACCCTGGGAGTACGGGATCAGTGAACATATCGCGGGTCAGCGCCGAATCGACCGGAGCCGGGCCCGCTAGAGGGCTGCCACCCGGGTGGGTTAGCGCCCGCCCGCGGCCAGTCGCATGAGGTCGGAGTCGAGGTTGATGCCAAGCTCGGTTCCACCCGCGCTGCCGTACGAGTGCTGGTATGCCTCCCAGCCCTCACCCCGTGCGCTCTCGCGGAAGCCACCCGCGACGAGCGCCATGAGCTCGGTCGCTGCGCGGTCAACGCGCTTTCCGAACTCGCTGCTGTTCCAATCCTCGGGAGAGCTGACGAGCGAGGTGGGCGCCGTGACGGTGCGCAGGTAGGAGAAGAAGCCGCGCAGCTGATCGTCAACGACGAGCGAGTGCCGCGGGCTGCCCGCCGTCGCGGCCAGCAGCACTGGCGTGCCGATGAGCAGATCGTTGTCGAGCACCTGGAAGAACGAGGTAAACAGCCCACTCGCGGCCGCCTTGTATACGGGGGTCGCAGCGATGATCGCGTCGGCGTCGCGCAGAATGTCTGACGCCCGCTCAAGCTCAGCCGAGACGAGCTGCGTGGTGAGGGCTGCCGTGATGTCACCCGCGAGCGGACGGAGGTCGATGACGCGCGCCTCCATCTCGATGCCGCGACGCTTGGCCTCGGCGAGCGTCTTCGTGGTTGCCCGGTCGGCGAGGAGCCTGGTCGTTGAAGGGTCGCTGGTGCCCGCGTTGATGACGACGAGCTGCTTGATGTCTGCCATGATGTTGCTTTCTTGCGTTCTAGAGGCGAAAAACTGGGGTGTTGCGCTCGTGGTTATGCCGACCGAGCGGCGACGAGCTTCTCAGTGAGGCGCTGAAGCTCACGGAGTTCCTCGGGGGAGAGGGCGCGCATTGCCTGGCCGATGTCGCGCCCGTGCGCGCGCCCAACTTCACGCTGCACTCGCGCACCCTCCTCGCTGATCTCGATGAGCTTCGCGCGACCATCCTCGGGGTCTGGCATGCGAAGTACGAGGCCGCGAGTGGCGAGGCGATCCACCATTCGTGACAGGGCGGGCTGACTGAGCAGCACCTCCTCTTGCAAGTCACAAAGGCGCATCGCCTCGCCGCGCTTCGCGAGCGTGTAGAGCACGTCGTACTCGCGCATGCTCGCCTCGCCCCAGATCGGCCTGGCGCTGAAGTCGCTTGAGAGGCGCGCGTGCGCGGTCATCAGTGACTCCCAGGCCTCGTTAGCGAGCCTGATATCGGTTCTGTGACTGCTCACGGTCGTGATCCTTTCTGTGAGCGACAAGCTGGTGACAATCGGGGAGGGCGGGCGGCGGGCCCGAAGGGCTACAGGCCGAAGGCTGAGCCGGCCTTCGCCGGGCTGTCCTGGTAGGGCGACCCGCCGGTGACGTTGTCGCCGCGGTTCGGGTTCGGGCGGGGCTCGCGGGGCGCAGCGTCACCGTACTTTGCCTTGATGAGGTCTGCGTGCGAGGGAGCCTCGAGGACCTCGGGGTCGCGGAGCTTCGCGAGCTCGGCGCGCAGCACTGGCAGCACTTCCGAGCCGAGCAGGTCGAGCTGCTTCAGCACCGTGTCGGTCGGGAGGCCGGCGTGGTCGACGAGGAACATCTGGCGCTGGTAGTCGCCGAACATCTCGCGGAACGAGAGCGTCTTGTCGATGATTTCCTGCGGGCTGCCGACGCTCAGGGGCGTCTGGTGCATGAAGTCCTCGAGTGACGGGCCGTGGCCGTAGACGGGGGCCTCGTTGAAGTACGGGCGGAAGTCGCGCAGCGCGTCTTGCGAGTTCTTCGCGACGTACGCCTGGCCGCCGAGGCCGACGATCGCCTGCTTTGCCTTGCCGTGCCCGTAGTGCTCGTAGCGCTGGCGGTAGAAGTTGACGAGTCGCAGCGAGTGCGCCGACGGTGCGAAGATGTGGTTCGAGAAGAATCCGTCGCCGTGGAATGCGGCCTGCTCGGCGATCTCGGGGGTGCGGATCGAGCCGTGCCAGACGAAGGGCGGCACGTCGTGAAGCGGCCGGGGCGTTGAGGTGAAGCCCTGCAGAGGCGTGCGGAAGTTGCCCTCGTAGTCGACGACGTCCTCGCGCCAGAGGCGGTGCAGCAGGTTGTAGTTTTCGAGCGCGAGCGGCAGCGCCGAGCGGATGTCTTTGCCGAACCACGGGTAGACCGGTGCGGTGTTGCCGCGGCCGAGCATCAGGTCCATGCGGCCGTCAGCGAGGTGCTGGAGCATCGCGTACTCTTCGGCGATGCGCACAGGGTCGTTCGTGGTGATGAGGGTCGTGCTCGTCGAGAGCTTCAGCGTTTTGGTCTGCGCCGCGATGTAGGCGAGGAACGTCGTGGGGGTCGAGGAGAAGAACGGCGGGTTGTGGTGCTCGCCGACCGCGAAGACGTCGAACCCGACGTCTTCGGCGTGCTTCGCGATGGTCGCGAGGCCCTTGATACGTGCGGCCTCGCTCGGGGTGTCTCCCGTGACTGGGTCGCGGGTGACGTCAGAGACGGAGAAGATCCCGAATTCCATGGTGTGCTCCTGGGTGTTGGTGCGGTCTGGTGCGCGAGTGCGGCGAGCGGGAGGACCCCGGCCGTACATTTATATGCGCTTGCATATAAATGTAACGAGCAATCCTGGGAACTATTCCCGCTCCCGAAAAATCAATCCTGGAGCGGGAGGAACGCGCAGTTAGAACACCATCGGGCGATCGTAGTCGTCCTCGAATGTGCCGCCGAGCAGGCTCGGATCGATGTCGGCGACGACGGGAACGTGGTCGCTCGGGGCGTCGCCGCGCCGCTCATCGCGGTGGATGCTCGCGCCCGTCACGGTGTCTGCGAACGCCTGCGAGCCCATGATGAAGTCAATGCGCATCCCCTCGTTCTTCGGGAAGCGGCCGGCCTTGTAGTCCCAGAACGTGAACCCCTCGGGCACGATCGGCCGCACAACGTCGCTCACGAGCGGCGCAAACGACTCGAACGCAGCGCGCTCGATGGGGGATATGTGCGTCGAGCGGCCCTGCACGAAGCTGGGGTCGCCCATGTCGGCATCGAACGGGGCGATATTCCAGTCGCCCATGAGCGCGAGCGGCAGATCAGGATCCTCGTCGAGCCACGCCTCAGCGTTGTTCCGCAGTGCGGCGAGCCACTCGAGCTTGTACTCGAGGTGTGGGTCGTCGAGCGACCGGCCGTTTGGCACATAGAGACTCCAGAGTCGCAGGTCGCCGACGGTGACGCCGAGCGCGCGGGCCTCGAGTGGCAGGCCGTTCGGGCCGGTTCCCTGCACATCCTCCTGGCCCTTGATGGGCTTGCCGAAGCCGGGCATACCGTCGAAGTCGCGCGCGACGTCGGTCATCTCGTGGCGGCTCGCAAACGCGACGCCGTTCCACTGATTGAGGCCGTTGATTTCGAGGTGGTAGCCCGCCTGCTCGAACGCCTCGACGGGGAACTGGTCGGGGCGGCACTTGATCTCCTGCATGGCGAGGACGTCGATATCCTCGCGCTGCAGCCAGTCAACGACGCGACCGAATCGAGTGCGGATCGAGTTCACGTTCCAGGTGGCGATGCGCATATTTACTGCTCCTGCTGCGTTGAGATTATGCGAAAAATCGCGGAAAACATAGGGTGTTTGACACAGCCATCTTGACATCGACCACGCACGCAACGGAGGCGCAGCATGGCAAAGCCGATCCTGGTCAAAGGCACGGATGCCCGTATCTACCAGCCTACGGAGTCCAAGCCCTATTGGCGGATTACATACCTGGATCGGGCCACAGGGAAGCTCCGCCACGCCAGCGGTGGCAAGAGCTACGAGGCGGCAGAGGCCAAGGCGCGGAGGCTCAGCGGGGAGTTCGTTGAGGGTTGGAAGTCTGGAGGCCAAGCGCCAACGGTGAATGAAGCGGCGGAGCTGTGGCTCGCAGCCAAACAATCCGACTGGGCAGGCCGCACCTACCAGCACAACAAGTCGCTCGTGAAGAAGCTCACGGCTCTCTACGGCACACGGCCAATCAATCGGGTCTCACCGGCAGACATCGCAAAGGTAGAAGTCGCGGGGCTCGTTCGGAACGAATGCGAGCGCATCCGCACCATGGTGCGAGGGATCTTCGGCCACAGCAAGAACTGGCTCAATGTCGAGGTTGAGGCACTGGCGCGGGCTATCCCTCTCCCCGGCACCGCAGCATCCAAGCGCAGCCCCAGAGTAGAGCGTGGGGACATCCCAACCAGTCAGCTCGTCGCGGCTCTCATCATCACTGCGCACCACACGCTCCAGATCGGGCCACTTGATGACCCAGAAACCACGAGGCTCGACAGCCTCACAGGCAAGAAGCGCCGAAGCATGGGAAAGGCAAGGATGGCTCCAGGGCTCGGGATCAAGGATGCGAGCGCAGACTTCTACCGGAACGGGCTCCTTCCGGAGCTCGCAGACGACCACCGGCGCGTCAGACAGCTGAAGACCATGAGCCCCGAGCAGCAACGCAGCGCAGAGACAGAAAGCCTCGCCTCGCGCTACCGACAGACAGCGCTCATCACGGCGCTGGGAGCAGGTGGCGGGCTACGGATCGGAGAGTGCCTCGCACTCCGGGTCCGCCACTTCCTCACGCTGGAGCAGATCACCTTCCTCTTCTCGATGAACTGGGATCGCACCCGACTCAACGAGCATCGAGAACTCGCCTACCGGGGCTACCTCGACCTCGGAGAGCAGGCGTCCCAGTCGGGCACGGGCAAGATCCTCGTCCAGGGCACCAAGGGCAAGATCAAGCAGCGAGATGTTCACCTGCCCGCCTTTCTCCCGAACTGGAACGGCTTCGGCTCGGGAACCCACCGGGGCCAGGTCGCTTCGGTGATCGAGCGCTTCGAAGACCCAGCGCTATCGCTCTGGGACGCCACAGAGCAAGAGGAAATCGAACTATGGCGGAACGGCTTCACTCCGCTCAGCCTCATCCTCTGGGAGCGGCTCAAGGAACTCTGGGACGACCCGGCGATCCGTAGGAAGAACCTCCAGAACAGAGTGCGAGACTTCCACGACCTGTTGCTGTTCCCGACGCGCACCAAGGCGCGGGCGGGACGGGACGGCGAAGGTTCCGTGCTCACGGAGCCGGGATGGCGGCGGAGCACTCGGATCGTGGAAGGCACTGGGAGTTACCAGAACCAGAGCAACTACCAGCGCTTCAGCAATCCGCTCTACGACTATGTGGCCGATGACATGCACGAGTACCCGGAGCACCGAATCCACGCCAAGGCCCGGAAGGGCTGGACGCACCACGCACTCCGGCACTGGGCGGTGTCCTCCAGGCTCAAGGCCGGGGTGCCACTCCCGCTCATCGCGAAGGAGATGGGCCACAAGGATTCAGCGTTCACCCTCGAGCGCTACGGCCATGTGGTTGACGAGGGCGTGGGGGAGCTGGGCTTCGAGTACTGAGAGGCTGTCTCAGCCCTTGGGTTCGCCGGATGCAGCAATGACACCGCCTGCTGCTGCGAGCGCCTGAGAATGCCTCCTACTGCGGAGATCCGTGTTCCAAGCTCCAGCCGTAGCGGGCATCCTCAACCGCCTGCTCGGCGTAGTTGTCGAGGTCAGCCTGGCTGTAGGTAGGAGTGTGCCTCAGGTAGCGGAGGATGAGCCACTCCATGAACTTCACCCGATCCATGAGCAACTGCTCTGGATCGTCAGGGGCCGGAGTCAGCTCGATGCCGTCCTGTTTGAGTTCTTCGAGGAAGGTCTTGATCAATCCAGTCTCGAAGTTCATGAAACCGTCGGGGTCGACCATGCCCTCGGGCGCCCATGACTCCTCGGCGGCGGTCGTGTCGCCCCAATGCCAGAACCAATGATCGGCCTTGAGCGCAGCGAGGAGTTCGTCACCCTTGAGGCCCGCTGTCGGATCGGTGCTTGCGCGAGTTTCTTCCCCCTGTGCCATGGGCTCGATCCTATCGACCGTCCCTCGCTGCAATGGGAAAGGCCGCGGCTCCTGGCATAGAGTCGCGGCCTTTCGGAATCAGTCAGATCAGGCGATGCCCACGGTGCAAGTTGGGTTCACACCCGCATTCCCCATCTCGGCGGTGGCAGTGAGCCAGGCAGAAGCCGCGCCTGTCTTCTCATCGATGAAGCGGACGCCGTAGGTCCAGCTCTGACCGAGCAGGCCATTTGAGAGAGGCTTTGCACGGAAGCCGGAATCGTAGCGGCTCGTGTCCCCGGTCGTACTGGCGTGCTGAAGCAGATCAGACGGGATCGGCCCGATGACTCCATCCTTGACCATGCCGAACTGAACCTGGGCGCTGGTGTATCCCTTCATCTCCTCCGGAACGCTCCACCGAAGCGAGACGCGAGGATCAGATCCCATCAGGCCAGGAGACAGTACACAGGCAGGAGTCCCGGCGACAGCCGGAGGAAGCATCTTGAATGTCTCGGCTCCACAGTTGTAGGAGCGTTCTCCGGTGAACTCCCCTTCGAAGCCGTTCGTCTTGACGCAGAAGCCGGAATCGACAACTGAGGCAGAGCCAGATGTAGCGAGGAGACCGCCGACTGTGAGGGTGAGAGCCGCGCCGATGCTTGCGGCGATGAGAAGTAACTGGCTCCTCCGGCTCCGAGGCTTCGGGGTTCCGTTGCTCTGAAGGTCAATGTTGCTGTTGCTGTTCATGAGTGATTCTCCCTGTTGAATGAACAGAACCCATATCGCAGCGGTGGCTGCTTTAGCGCGAGATAGCAACGGAGCCGAGTGCCTGGAAACAGAGAAGCCCCTGGTTCTGTGGAGACGAACCAGGGGCCACGATCCAGGGAAACGGATCAACTCATGCGCCAGCAACTGCGCCGCACACATATCGCCGAGGAATCAGAGGAGGTAGGGCCAATCGCCATCTGTTGATGCGTCGAACTCCTCCACGAGGGGCACATCCTGCTCCGGGTAGAGGAAGGAGTACTCGAGTAGGGCATCCGTGAGCGCCGTTGCCGCGTCTGCTCCGAAGCTGCGCTCCGCCCAGAGCCAGGCCTGCTCGCCTGTGGCGAAGAGCACTCCGTCGATCTCCCCAAGAAGATCCCGCTGCTGTAGCTCGTCCCGCACCTGGGCGTAGGACAGCTCGAAGTAGATCGCGATGGATTCCACGGGATACCAGAGCCTATCCGTGTTGGTGCTCATGCCACGATCACCTCCTCGGCCGGTCGGTTGTTGAGGTAGCGGTAGACGGTGGGACGGATCACGCGAGCCGCCTTCAGTGCCTTGGCGTAGTCGCTCCGAGCCGTCTCGATTGCCTTGGAAGCCCCATCCCTCTCGGCCCGCGTCTTCAGATCCTCCGGAATCGCCGCAACCCGGAGATCAGTGAGCTCCGAGGCGATGAGGTCGAGGTCGTCGTACTCCCCGGCGAGGCGGTCCAGTGCGATGAAGTCCATCCGGGAGAGCCCGTAGAGGGTGAAGTACCTGTAGACGATGTCCCGAGACACCTTCGCGTGCTTCAGCGCCTTCTGGTACTTCTCCACATCTTCGTCGTCCTCGCCAGTCTCGGCTCTCTGCTTCAAATCCTCAGGGATTACGGCGATCCGCAGTTCCGTGAGTTCTTCGGCGATGAGCCGTGGGTTATAGCCGCTGACCTGTGCGAGCCGATCGATCCGCGCGCAGTCCATATCCGTGAGCTTCTCCGGACGCCCGAGCTTCACTCCCTGGCTCTTGAGGTAGTCGAGCTTCGCCTTGGTTGCCCTGGCGATCTTTTCCCGCTGGTACTGCGCGCCGAAGGCTTCCATGGCGAGCTGGAACATGTCCATGGAGTCGCGGGGTGCCCAGCGCTGGTACTTCGGATCGCCCGCGACAGTGAAGACACAGCCGATCCGAGCGAGGCTGCTGACCTCGGCGATGAAGTCTTCGAAATGGCGGCTGAGCCTTGACCATTCCACGATGGCGATCTCGACTTCCTCCACTTCCTCGGACTCCAGAGCCTCGGTGGCGCGGGCAGCGAGTGCTTTCCAGCGCCCGCCTCGCTTCAGGTTGATGCTGCCGCTGATCTTCTCGGAATAGGTGCAATCCTCGGTCAGGCCGTGCTCAGCGAGCTTCGCGAGCTGTTGATCGAGCGTCTGCTCCCTCCCTTCGCTCCGGTCGGTGGAGACACGGCCATAGCCGAGCCTGAGCACCCGGAGTGTCAGGCGTTCCGTTGCTGTCGTGCTTTCCATTGCTCTGCCCTCCTCAGGCTGCCGCGCGCTTGGCGTACTTGTGGTTGTCCTTGGGTACATAGGGCTTCGCGCCTTTGACCAGGCCGAGCACCCGCATCACCGTGGTTTTCGAAGGAGAGATGTTCCGTTCCTCCGGGAGTTCCTTCGCGATCCGGTGGGCTCCCCAGCCGAAGACCTCGTAGCGCTCCTTGATCCAGTCCACATCCCGCTGAGAGAGCATCGGTGCCGGGCCGATGGGAGTGCCGCGCTTGCGGGCTGCCAGCAGGGAGTTCCGCTTCTTCACCGCAATGGTCTCCTGCTTCATCTCCTCCACGGAGAGGAGAATCTGGAGCAGCGCCTTCCCGTAGAAGTTGCTCGGCGTAGCGCCGGTGATTCCCTCCCTGAGGAGAGTGAGGCTCGCGCCGTGTTCGTTGAGCCGCTTCAGCGAGTCGAGGGCATCCTCCGGGCTCTCTGCCCAACGATCCAGGGAGGCAGCGACTACCTCAACGCTGTCCTTCGCCTCGGCCAGCCGCTCCCAGAGTTCGGCCCTGCTGTCGTAGATGTTCCCCTCGGGAACTCCGTGGTCCCGGAGCGCCTGGGTCTGTTCCTCGATGCTCGGTTGAGCGCTCCGTACGCTCGGGTTCCTGTAGCCTATTTTCGCCATGATTCCACTCCTCATCAGCGGTTTCTTGTGAACCGATGAAATGTATATCAATAGCGCTATCGAATGGCGAATCCTCCCGGCTGTGATCTATTGTTCGTTTGCGCACAGCAGTAGGAGCCGCAGATCTCACTTCAGACCAACAGCACCGAAAACAGCAACTACCGTTGCCATAGCAGAGTCAGAGGCCGAAGCAGCGAACCCGAACCGACCCGCTGCAAAAGACGCCTCCCAGAGCATCGGCAGCATCGGCGCTCCAGAACCCGCACCTGCCGAAGACTGCGCTCCACGGTGAGTCATGCAGGAAGCAGCGATCCTGGAGAAGGTCGGCGTTGGAGTTGCTTCGGGCAGCGCAGAGCATCGGTGCGAGCGGGGCTCCAGGCCGCGCGCTCAGGAAGCGAGATCCGTCAGGGAGGACGGAGTGTCATAGGTGCTCAGTAGGCTCGTGGAAGACAACGCGGCAAGCAGTGAGGAGCAAACATTGGGACTTGAATGGCCTGGGGCTGCCTATGTCAGGGGCGACATGGACGAAACCACGAAGGCGAGCGTGCAGGCGGTAATCGATGACTTCGGGGACGCCTTCAAGCGGCATCTCGCTTCCCTTGGCCTACCGCCCCACGCTTCTCCGTTCGGGAAGCCGTTCTCTTTGAGCGTGCTCCGAGACAGCGCCCAGATCATGGCCGCATGTAGCCCGGCCACAGGAATGGCTCAGCTTGCATGGCTGGACCGACCGAGCGAGTTCTTCGCACCCGCAGCCCTTGTCGCGCTCATGCAGGATCAGCTGGGCCTACCGGTGAGCGCCCTCATAGCCCTCCCGCTCCCGACAGACCCCCAGCGCGCAGCCAAGATCGAAGCGGCAGCGCTCGCCCACGCGAAGGAAGTTGAGACGATGAATGCTTTGGGGAAGCTCGGGGACATCGAGCATGTGCGCCACCTTGAGTCCTATCTCCGGAAGTTCCTCGAAGACCACCCGGAGCCCAGCCGGAATGTATTCATCATGATGCGCTTCAGTGACACAGCTCAGATGAAGCAGATCCACGACGCCATCGTTGCTGGCCTGGCGGAGCACGGCATGAACGCGGTGCGGGCTGATGACCGGGACTACACCGGAGAGCTCTGGTCTAACATCGAGGTCTACCTCACCGGCTGCCAGTACGGAATCGCGGTCTTCGAGGACATCGAGAAGCGGGACTTCAACCCCAATGTCTCGCTAGAACTCGGGTACCTCATGGGGAGGGCCAAGCGTTCGTTGCTCCTTAAGGAGAAGCGGCTCCCCGACATGCCCTCCGATGTCGTTCACAAGCTTTACAAGGAGTTCGACGGCTACGACATCGAGAACTCGATCAAGCGCGAGATCGGCAACTGGATCACGAGAGATCTGAGGATCTGACGGACTGCATGTTTGTGATCTTGTGTTTCAGCCTCCGGGCTTGGCGATGAAACTCGGCACGGTGGGCCCGTCAGTACGGGATCGAGTAGTTCATGTAAGAACGCCAGAGGGGGCGCCGACCGAAGTCAACGCCCCCTCGCGGCCCTTGGCTACCGAAGGTTGAACGAACGCCCGCAGCGGGAGCAGGACCGGACGCCCAGTCCCACCTTCTGATACGGGCCGTACTTTGTGCGGCAGTACGGGCAGGTGACATAGATCGGGCCACTGACCCGCCGGGTAGCCATCAGTGCTTCCCGTGCTTGGTGGGGTCCGTGAGCTTGTAGCTCATGTTGGGGCGGGGTGTCGGCGGCAGCGGTTCCCCGCGCGTCACCGTCCGCTCGTCTCCCGTGCGGCCACCGCGGGGACCGATCTGCTCGTACTGCCCCGAACGCGGAGCCGTCTCACCGGGGCGAAGACCCCGTCCATTGTTGCTAGCCATAAAATCCTCCATGGCGGTTGGTACGACACGCCCAACCATTTGGTGAACGCGCCCAGACGGCGTACCGTGGAGGAAGTTTCCCCTAACCAAGGATTCTTCCGCCCCTCTGATCAGTTGGCGCTGACCTGAGGGGCTTTTTCCGTAGATTGCCTCCGGGACTTCAAGTCTACCTGTGGGTCCGGACATTCTGAGGGGTTCCAGGGCCAAGTAGTTACACCGCTGTAGTTCGTGTGCCCGTGAGGAGCGCGCTATCCACAGACTTTCCACTGATCGGTCCACAGCGCGACGCAAACGAGGAATCGTAGAGATCCGCGGAATCACTGGGGAGGCGAAGCCTCGACCCAGAGTTATCCACAGGCTGAGTGCGTGGATGGTTTGCCTCAGGATATTTCTCATTGAGCCCGTCTCCCCGGAGTGTTGTCGGCGTGTCGCAGATGCGCGCACACCAGCGACAGCAGGGAATCAGACACAGCGAAGGCCCCGGAGGCTGTGAACCTCTGAGGCCAGATCACTGTGGGGACTGTGGTGGAAAGGGAACGGGAGGAGAAACGGAAGCGCAATACAATAGTGCGGCGATCACGGCGGACCGCGGAAAGCGCCACCACTGCCGTCCGCGCTCCGGTTCCCGCCTTCGTCGGTCTGCCGTTCCCGGGCTCTCCGGTAGTCGGCCACCGTTGCTTCGATGAGTTCCAGGTAGGCGAGCCTCTGAGGCTCCGTGATCTGCCAGAGGAGCAGCGCTGCCAGCGCCGCGAGCTTATGGACTTCGGGAACCTGCGCGCTGACGCGGGATGCTCCCTCGTAGCCCTTGGCCTCCTCGATGATTCGGAAGAGCCTCGCGCGCCGACGCTCCGCCTTCGTGCTGTTGCCGACTCCGCTCACGGCTGCCCAGTGGAAGAAGCCAGGCGTGTGCTTGCGGGATAGCCGGCCACCGTTGAGAACCAGATGCCGTGCGAGGCTGAATCCCTCGGCTTCCTTCAGGAGGTAGGAAGCACTCTGCGGGCCGCGCTCCGGGGAGATGTCGAGGTTACTCCACTCGGTGAGCTTCAGCTCAGGCGTGATGTGGACGCGAAACAGGTCATCAATCTGCTGATCGCTGGCCTCGGAGACGAGGTAGATGTGAGCGTGGAGGAGTCCCCGACTGTGAGGCTCGATCGCCATGTAGAACTCGGCACCGTAGCCAGCCCTGCGGAGATGATGCTTCATCAGCTCAGCGAAGCGGTCGGCGGTCTTGGGATCCTCGAACTTCGTGAGCGTGAGGAGTCGTGCTCCGCGCTTGCGGAGCACATAGCGCAGCGCCTGGATGCGCTTTTGTACGGCCCGCCGTTGGCAGACAGCGCGGGCGCAGGTGGCGGAGTCGCAGGGCTGGATTTCGGAATGGATGTCGCCCGTGCGTGCGTCCACGGAGTAGCGCACCAGGTGGTTGACCTTCCGGAACTGGAAGCCGTACCTGGGTGCGGTGGAGCTGGTTGCCGACATCGGGACCTCTGTGGGTGATTACTCTGAGCGCGGCTGATGGACCGTGCGAGATCCCATATCGCAAAGAGAAAAGGCGACCCGAAGGTCGCCTTTCCCGAGTAATCACGAGGTGCCCTGAAGATGTCGGTCTTCCGAGGGGCATCACTCCCTCAGGCATCACTGTTATATCGAAGCGTAGGCGGGCAGCGGCGACGAGGTTTGGATGGTCTCCCGGCTGCTGAGATGATGAGTGCGTGAGCATCGCCAGCAGCATCCCCCTCTTCGACCGCCCGTTTACGGAGAAGGAGATCGAGCAGACCCGACTGCTGCTCAGCACCTTCTGCGACGGGAGCGGAGCGACCAACAGGGCCGTCGATTGGACGATCCCGGACTACCGAGACTTCGAGCGCGTCGTGGCAGAGGTGTGCGGGGGACAGACCCCGGAGAACAAAGGCATCTTCGATGTCTATGTGCCAGTGCCCAACCAGCTTCCGTTCGGGATCTCCTGCAAGATGGCGGGACCAGGTTCGCCCGCCGACCCAGCCGCGGCCTTCATCGAGATGTCCAACTCCAGCAAGAAGTTCACTGACGCCTATCGGCAGGCGGGCATCTCGTGGCAGAACGAACCGACCGTTGCGGGGCAAATCACGGTCCAGCTGGTTGAGTCTTGGCATGCTGAAGTGGTCGCCACCTGTGACCTTGAGCACAGCTCGTACCTACTACTCACCCACTCGACCAACTGGCGCCAGTTCAAGCTCTCCAGCTTCCCACTCGACCTCTCCATCGCGGACCCCGGTACCGAGATCGAATGGGAGGTCAGGAACCACCGACAGACAAACCAGCCGAACTCTCTCCACGGCTACTATGAGCGCGACGGGATCCGCCACCGCATCTGGGAACTGTACCCGGAATCAGGCGGTCAACTGAAGTATCGCCCTCTCTGGGATTGGGCCAACTGGAAGACCGATTGGTTCCAGCTTGAGCTACCTCCGCTGCGCAACCTGAGGGAACAGGCGCAGCTCTATTTCCCCGAGCTGTGGCAGGACTAACGCTTGATCCAGAGCACTTCTGTTCTCGACGCTCCGGCTTCAACTTTCGGAGCCTTTAGCTCCACGCGCTCCCATCCAGCCAGCATCGAGTCATAGAGATCGTTCGCATAGCCGCTGAGCACAGCGGTTCCTCTGTGTGCGAGTAGCGCCTCGAGCAACTCGACATGTTCTTCGACTGTCATCTCCTGCGCGTACATCTTCTGCGTTCGCGTCTCAGGCAGGTAGGGCGGGTCAGCGTAGATCAGTGTGTCTTCGGTCGAGAAGCGCTTGACGAGCTGGAGTGCCGGACGGTGTTCGATCTCCGCATGCTGCATCCGCTCTGCTAGGAGAATCAGCTCGTCCGGAACTCGGCTCCAACGATCGGACATGCCTCTTGCGCGCTGTGAGGATCCCCGGTTCTTCCAGCCCGTCTTCTTAGCGAGGTCGCTGGCGTGCGCCTGCCAAATCCGCACCACGAAACGACGCGCATCCTCAAGGGGATCACCGGTCGGAAGATCCGACTGGTCGTACTCCTCCCGGGACCACGGAGTGAGTTCAAGCTTCCAGAGCAACTCGTCGGTCTGATCGCGGAGCACCCGGAAGAAGTTGACGACTGATCCGTTGAGATCATTGACCAACTCATGAGGCGAGGGGGTCTTCGAAAAGTAGACCGCACCGCTGCCGAAGTAAGGCTCGATGTAATGGTAGTGATCTGGAAAGTAGCTCACGATCTTGCTCGCGAGCGACCACTTGGCTCCCGGGTAGCGGAGGGAAGCGGTACGGCGAACTGAGGCTCGCGCGTCCTCCACTTCGAAGAGGGTCTGGCTCGTGGTCATGGTGCCTATCGTATCGCGCGCCTCTGACGATGACGGGAGTTATCCACAGGCTGCGGCGCGTCGTCTCCTGGGGCCGCCCTCGCCTGCTCCCGCCCAGCGGTTGTCAGGCGCCACAGATAAAATCAGCGCATGGCACTGACCCGAGAACTGCGCTTTCAAGTCAAGAGCGAGCTGCTCGAAGCGATCGAGAGTGACAACCAGAAGTGGTCGTTCCGCAAGGTCAACCTGCTCCTCTCGGAGTACAACTGCGAACCCATCCCGGACTACAGCAGCGACTACGGCTTCGAGGATGCCATCCAATCGCTGAACGACGGCGACCTGGTCTCGATGTACACCCTTGTGCTCGGCAACGAGCCTGCGGGAATCAGCCCAAAGACCAGCGCGGAACTGAAGCTCGACGACACGCCGATCTGGCAACCCGGCAAGCTCCGAGTGTTCCTCTCGCACTCCGCCAAGCACAAGAAGTTTGCTGCCGAGGTCGCCGACGCACTCTCAGGCGCAGGGGTTTCCGGCTTCGTTGCTCACGATTCGATGAGCTTTGACCAGAGCTGGCAAGACCAGATCGAGCTCGGACTGAGCACCATGGACGCCCTTGTCGTACTGCTCCACCCCGAGGTCAATAACAGCGCCTGGTGTCAGCAAGAGATCGGCTGGGGCCTGGGATCCGGCATTCCCTTTTACCTCGTGCGGCTCGGCGTCGACCCCGCTGGCTTCATCGGTAGGACCCAGTACCCGCAGGTCCCCGCCGACAAGCCGCAGGCGGCCGCAAAGGCCGTCCTGAGCTGGCTCGCTTCCCGCCAGGAGTTCGCAGCGCCGCTCATTGACGGTCTGCTGTCCGCCCTTACGGCCTCCGAGAGTTTCATCGAGTCCATGGCGATCACCAGCCGGATTGCTCAGCTTCCATCCCTCACGGAGGAGCAATGGCAGAAGCTCGACAATGCCGCACTCGACAATGACCAGGTCTACCGTTCAGGCGGTGCCTGCCGGAACCTTGAGCCGTTCTACCGCACTCACAAGAGACAATGGCCGCCTGTGAAGCCGCAGCCCGTCGTCGCTGCCTCGCCATCGTGGGTGTTCGATCCCAACCGACCGTTCTGAGCCTCAGCTAAAAAGAAAAAGACCAGCTGAACTATCCCGCTGGCCTGCTGCTCCTCGGCTCCGCTGCTCCTGGAGTCTGAGGGTCTTGTGAGTTCGCGGCTCTCTGGAGGCGAAGTGAGGCTGTTGAGTGAAGGTGCCAGTCTCTGATGGCAGCTTCCAGCACCCCCAGTGCTGTGGCATGGGTTCTCGTCCAGGGAGAAGGGTAAGCAGTTGTGCGACACCATCACGCAGTGGGATCGGCGTAGGTCTCCCTGGGCGGTGTCGCAGGTAGCGAAGAGCTAGAGGTGTTCGCACACCTATGGCAGTACCGCTGGCTGAGGCCAGCGCTGCAAGAAGGATGATGGAAGATTGCAGGCAATCCTTCCCACAGGCTGACGCCTGACGGCACTGCCGACAGGCTCGCTGTAGACCGCGAGAGCGGGCTACGAGCCACGGTTTCGGTGTTCGCGGCTTCCTGGAGCCTGGAGTCAAGTCATCTGAGGCAGAGGAAATACATTCCGATGTATGTTCTCGACAACTATTCACGGGAATGGAAATGGGAATGGTCGATCTGAGCCTCGCGGGAATCGTAGCTGCCCGTCTCAGCGACCGAGATCGTTCTAACGATCAACGCGACCGGAGCAACGGGGAAGCGTCTCAGATCGCAGTCTCGGGCGAGTGAGTGGCGCAGGAGTCGATCGCTCAGCGCTTCGGATGCTTCGGGGCGAGGTCGTAGGACGGGAGCCCGTAGTGCTCCTCGTAGAGCGTGCGGAACTCCTTCGCGAGCGGTCCCATCTGGTTGAACTCGATGCCGCGCTCGATGAGCCAGCGCCGAGCATCGGTAGTGTCGTAGGGCTTCTTGCCCGCCGCGAGGTTCTCGGCGGCTTGCTCCTGGAGCACCACAGCGCGCTCCTTGTCCAGTGCCACGAGCCGTTCCGCGACCTCCAGCACTGCGGGGTCCAGCTCAGTACGGGGGGCTTCGGTGCTCCCTGAGCGTTCTGATTCCCGAGCCTTCTCGATGAAGGGCGCGAGTGCGGCGGCGAGTTTCTCCTCGTTCTCGGCAGTGAGGTCGATGTCGTAGCAGACGCCACGAAAGCCGAAGCTTACGGTGCCGCCAGCGCCGTCGGGGATGGGAGTCCCGTCGAAATCGTCCATCATCATCTGCTTGATCGCCATGAGTCGATCCTACTCTCTCGCCTTATCCTGCGCCAGAGTGTCGGTTTAACTCCACGACTGAAGCGTTGCTCCGAAGCGCTTGGCTGGATCGAATGGACCCAGAATCAGCGCGACACGCCCGGGTGGAGAAGCGCTCGAGAAGTAATGTCGGTGACTTTCCGAGGGCTTCGGAACCGCGTAATCAAGCGGAAGTTGGCCGAGTCTGGCGCTCCATTCCGATGGAATGTCGGCTCCACTCACTTGCACTCTCGCTCTGTGTGCCGTGGATTATTTCTTGTCAGGCCGGGACAGCCCCGGAACTGAAGATGAGAAAGAAGGCCACTATGGCTAAGTTGATCGGCGCAAGCCCCATCCCTTCGACGGTGAAGACTCGCAAGCCCATCGAGCGGAAGTACTTCACCAAGGACGCAATCGCTCTGTGCTTCGAGAACCCTCGCGAGTGGGTCCAGCTCGGTGAGGAGGAGGTGGACAAGTCCTATGTGGGCTCCCTGGAGAAGCAGGCGGAGCGGCTCGGCTTCGAGTTCCACTTCTCCCAGACGACGAAGGGTTCGAAGGAAAACGGCTACGCCTACAAGGGCATCCCGCAGGCTCGGTACATCCCGGCCGAGTCCTCCGGTTACGCCGAAGCGCTGGACGCGGAAGAGCGCAAGCGCGCGAAGAAGGCCAAGAAGAAGGCGAAGACGCTTGCGCAGAGCGAGCAAGCCATTGCCGCGTAGTTCCAGAGCCAAACTTCCGAAGGGCCACGATTCGAGAGATCGGATCGTGGCCCTTCGGTGTTTCCAGTGGGCACGGACTTTCTCGTGGATCGAGTGCTCTCGCATCATGTGCCAGGAGGTGCGGAATCGGAAGAGGGTCAGCGCGAAGGCATCCGAGGGCAGCCCAGGGCGTCGACAAGTTTGACGCTCTGGGCTGCGCGCTCAGGAGGTGAAACCCGCGTCGGGAAGGCACTCGACGGCGGGCACCATTTCACCCATTGACCTGCTGTTCTTCGAGGAGTTGACAGGGCTAGGAGTCCATGTAGCGTTGCCGCACCCAACCATCACCACCCACCGGCAGGAGTCCACCATGGCAGCGAACACCCCGAACCCCACGAAGCCCGGAAACACCGACAGCTCCGAAGCAACGGAGCCCGAAGACAGCACGGGCTTCGACCGCCGGGAACTCTCCCGGGTCTTCTCGAAGCTGCGCCACGAAGTCGGCGGGCTCGTGGACGATGCTGGCCGCAAGCGCCCGTTCTTCGCTCGCTCCAAGGAAGAGGCCGCCGCCAAGCGGGACGCCGCAGTGAAGGTGCTCACCGAGTTCGCCGATCGCATTGACTCCCTCAAGAAGGAGGAGTGAGCAGCGGCGCGCACACCGACAGCGAAGCCCCAGAACCATCATCGGTTCTGGGGCTTTCGTCATTTCGCGGCACAGCGCTGCGGCGCAACGGGTTCGCCACCCGTCCTCAGCGCGCAGAGGCTGCGATCTCAACGCCCATCTGTACCCATGTGATCGATGATGCCGGGATGCGACGGGACGCGCTCAGGTCGACGGCTACGCGCTCCAGATGATCTGAGCTGCCGGTGTGGATTCTTGACACGAACTTGACATAGCTGGCATTTTGCCACGATTGGCGCATGGCAATCAGGAGTCGCCAGGCGCGAAAAATCAACGATCATTGATCCCACATTCCTTGTAGCGATGCGCATGGGTCAAGCCTAGCCGGGTTGCGCTGGCACGCGCGTGAGGCCCTCAGCGCCGCGCCGCCGCGAGCGCTTCGGCGTCAGCCCGGAGCGTCGCTCTGCGCGTCTCTGGCGTCGTGTCGCCGGTGAGGATGGTGTCGGCGACGCGTGAAAGCGTCCACCAGCCGACGACGAGCGTGACGACCGAGAGGAGCAGCTGCTCTGCCTGCTCGAGGTCGGGCGTTGGTAGCGCCGCCTCGAGGCCCGTCGCGAGCGCCTGGCAGCTCAGCGAGCGGCAGTCGAGTGCCACGGCCTCGGTGAGCTCGAGGCTTTCCCACGCGAGGAGCCGCGCGAGGCCCGGCCGCGCCTCGAGCCTGTCGAAGAGCGCAAGCGCGTAGTCTCCGACGGCCACTGGCCCGCTGCCGCTGACCGGAATTCCGTCGAGCAGGTCGGCGAGCTGATCATCGAGCACCGCCCCGAAGAACCCGCTCTTCGACCCGAAGTACGAGTACACCCGTTCTTTGTTTACGCCAGACTCGCGCCCAATCGCGTCCATCGTTGTGCCGGCAAAGCCGTGGCGCGCGAAGAGTGTGGCTCCCGCGTCGAGGAGCTGCCGTCGCGTCTGCTCAGTGTCCCAGGCCATGGATCAAGGATACCCCAACTCCAAACGATCGTTTGCAATTTGGCCTCCGGGCGCATATTCTCATCTCCAAACGATCATTTGGAGAATGTTATGACCCCAATCCCACTCCCAGCGCGCCTCGCGGTGACCTGGCTCGCGATCTTCCCGCTCGTCGCCATCGCGCAGGCCATTCTGCAGCCGCTGCTCGCGGGCTGGCCGCCGCTCCTCGTCACCGCGGTGGTAATGACAGCTGTCGTGCCCATCGCGGTGATGTGGGCGGTACCGGCGCTGAGTCGCGCTTACGTGGCGCTCACCGGCCGCCGCTTCCGAGAGCGGAAGGGCGAGTGAGGGCGCTCGTGCTCGGCGGCACGGGGGCCGTCGGCAGGGCCGTGGCTCACGAGCTCGAAGCGCGCGGCCACGAGGCGCTTCGCGGGAGCCGCGGGGCAGGATCCTCGCCCGGAGCCGTCCGGCTCGACCTTTCGAGCGCGGTGGGAATGGAGCGCCTGCGAGAGGTCGCGCACGAGTGCGACGTCGTGGTTGATGCCTCCGGCCGCGATGACCTTGCGACCCCGCGCGAGCTCGAAGGTGTCCCGTACGTCGATACCTCCGCGACCACCTCCTACCTTGCCGAACTGCGAAGCCTCCGCGCGCAGCCAGGCGCTGCGACGCTCGTGCTCGGCGCGGGCATCGCTCCGGGCGCGAGTACCGTGCTCGCCGCCGCGCTCGCGTCCGAGCCCGGTGACGAGATCGACGTGTCCGTGCTTCTCGGCACCGGCGAGGTGCACGGGCCCGCGGCGGTCGCGTGGACGGCGGGTCTCGCAGGTAACGCCGTGTGGGGCGCCCCCGATGGCGCTGAGATCTTGAACTATCGCGAGCGGCGCAGGATCCCGATCGATGGGCGCGACCGCACCCACCTGCGCACCGACTTCCCCGACCACCTGCTGCTCGCGGCGGCGGGTGTCACGGTGCGCACTTACCTCACGCTCGGGAGCCCGCTCGCAACGGCGGGGCTCGCGCTCGTCGGTGCGGTGCCCTCGCTGCGCGGGATCCTCGCGGCCGCGCCCCATTGGGGCGACGACAGGTGGCGGGTCGCCGCGCTGAACCGGCGCACGGGCGAGACGCTCGCGGCGTCGGGATCCGGGCAGTCTCGCGCGACCGGCGAGTTCGCGGCGCTCGCCGCCATTCGCGCAGCGGAGAGCCCCGGGCTCGGTGCTGTCACGATGGCCGACCTGTTTGGTCTTGATGTGCTCGCGAGTGCTGCGGCCGTTACGTCGCGGGCGTAGCTGCGTCGCCTTGCGGCCAGGCGTCGCCCTGGAGCCGAAGGGCGCGCAGCGAAATGACGAGCTCGGCTGAGTCGCCTGGATGAGTCAAACGACGGCCGGTGAGGTCGGCGATGCGCTGCATCCGGTAAAGCACCGTGTTGCGGTGGCAGTGGAGCAGCTTCGCGGAGTCCGTCGTCGAGCCGCCGGACTCTACCCAGGCCTCGATGGTTCCGAGCAGTGGCCTCGCGCCGGCCTCGCCGAGGGCCAGGATCCCGCCGAGCACCGATTCCGTGAGCTGCGGGGCGACATCGGGGCCCGACGAGATCGCGAGCTCGAGCGGTCGGTCACCGTACCTGCTGAGTGTGCGGGCTTCGGGCGCGAGGCAGCGCATCGCTCTGCGGGCCTCGACCGCCCCGATTGGCGCGTCTGAGAGCCGCTCAAACGGGCGGCTTGCTCCCGTGCGCGTCGTGGCGCGCTCGGCGACCTCCGTGAGCGCGGCCTCAAGGTCGTCGCGGCGCTGAGCCCCGAGGATGCCGATGTGTGTGCCCGCGTCCTGGGTCCACGCGACGTTGGCCCCGCGCACGCCAGCGCCCGGGTCGGGCTCCGGGCCGTCGCCCGTGCTGCCGAGGGATGCCACGATGACGCAGTACCAGCCGGTCTCGGGGAGGCCGAGGAGCCGCTCAGTGTGGGCAGGGTGCGGCGTGCCGGTGAGCAGCGCGAGCAGGTGGGCGCGGCTTGATTGGCCGTTGCGGCGCTCTTTCGCGTCGATGACCTCACGGTAGGCCTCCACGGCGAGCATCGAGTAGCGGTCGAGGATCTGCCAGAGCGCCGAAACCGCTCCGAACGCGGCATCGGTCTCGTTCGTGCCGGCGGTCACCTCGCGGATCTCGCTCAGCACCGCGAGGCCCGCGAGTCTGTAGGCGTGGAGCAGGCTGGCCATCGAGATGCCGTTCTCAGCCTTCGTGCGCCCCGCCCACTGCGCGGGCGTCGCGGACTCTGGGCCACCGCACAGCTCAGACAGTAGGGCCGCGACGTTCGCCTCGACGATCTCGAAGAGCTCGCTACTCACTCGGTGGTCGCGGTAGACGGCTTCTCCCTCGACGATCTCTTCGACAATGCGCGTGACGAGCAGGTTGCGGCGCGCGGAAATCTGCAGGAGAAACCAGGGCGGCGACTGCTGCGTTGAAGGGAGGGCTGATGACTCCGTCGTGACCATGCGGCGAGTCTAACCCGCGCTCATGCGCACGGCTTGTGAGCCTGCACAGGCGCTCGGGTGAATCGTTGAGCGTTCGCCCCTGGTGGCATCGCTTGAAGCACGTCAGACTGTGCCTGTACACAGGCAGGGCCCGGAGCCGAGCGTGCCTCGCGCCGGCCTCGCCGAACAGCATTCAAAGGAGAAGCCGTATGTTCCCGAGCCACCACCCTGACGTCGAGATCCCGAACCTCAGCATTTTCGACTACCTGTTCGGGAGCCTGCGGCCGGAGGAGCTGGATCGGGTGGCTCTCATCAACCCCGCGACCGGGGCCGAAACGACCTATGGTGCGTTGCGCGGGCAGATCGAGGCGTTGGCCGGTGAGCTCGCCGCCCGCGGCGTCGGGCCAGGTGACGTTGTCGGCCTGCTGAGCCCAAACATCCCGGAGTTCGCGACCGTCTTCCACGGCGCGCTGCGAGCCGGCGCGACGGTCACGACGCTCAACGCGCTCTACACCGCGGCCGAGATTGAGAAGCAGCTGCGTGACTCAAACGCGAGCTGGCTGTTCACGGTGTCGCCGCTGCTCGCGCAGGCCGTGGCCGGCGCGGAGGCCGCTGGCATCCCCGCCGAGAGGATCGTGGTGCTCGACGGCGCCGAGGGGCATCCGAACCTCCGCGATTTCCTCACCACCGGTGCGCCCGCGCCTGAGCTGAGCTTCGACCCCGCCGAGACGGTGGCGGTGCTGCCGTACTCCTCGGGCACGACCGGGGTGCCGAAGGGCGTCATGCTCACGCACCGCAATCTCGTGGCGAACGTCGAGCAGAGCAGGCACATGATGGACCTGAACGGCGATGACCGAGTGCTCGCCGTGCTCCCGTTCTTCCACATCTACGGCATGACGGTGCTGCTGAACATCGCGCTCTTTGTGCGGGCTTCGCTCGTGACGATGCCGAAGTTCGACCTCGTCCAGTTCCTTGAGAACATTCAGCAGTTCTCGTGCACGTACGTCTTCGTCGCGCCGCCCATCATGGTCGCGCTCTCGAAGCACCCCATCGTTGACCAGTACGACATCTCGACGGTGCGGACGATCCTCTCCGGCGCGGCCCCACTCGACGGCGCCACCGCTGAGCGGGCGGCGAAGCGGCTGGGAACTCAGGTGCTCCAGGGTTTTGGTATGAGCGAGCTGAGCCCGGTCTCGCACATGATCCCTGCCGACCGCGACGACATTCCGCGTTCTTCGATCGGTATGTCGCTGCCAAACATCACCTGCAAGCTCGTCGACATCGAGACTGGCGAGGAGTACACCGGGTTTGGTGAAGACGGCCTGACGAAACCAGGCGAACTGTGGGTGCAGGGGCCGAACGTCATGCTCGGTTACCTCGGCCGGCCTGACGCGACGGCCGAGTCGATCACGGCCGACGGGTTCCTCCGCACGGGCGACATTGCCGTCCGGTCGAAGGACGGCTGGTACGCGATCGTGGATCGCGCGAAGGAGCTCATCAAGTACAAGGGCTACCAGGTCGCGCCGGCAGAGCTTGAGGCCCTGCTGCTTACGAACCCCGAGATCGCTGACGCGGCCGTCATCGGCGTGACCGTCGAGGACGGCGAGGAGGTGCCAAAGGCCTTCGTGGTGCGGGCCGAGGGCAGCTCGCTGAGCGAATCCGACGTGATGGAGTTCGTGATCGAGCGTGCCGCGCCCTACAAGAAGGTGCGGCAGGTCGAGTTCATCGACGTGATCCCGAAGTCGAGCTCGGGCAAGATCCTGCGCAAGGACCTGCGCGAGCGGGAGAAGAGCCTCGCCGGCTAATTGCTGACAGCGCGCCTCCACGCTGGCTGTGGGGTGCCTGAGTGATTGCTTGAATCGGACACGGGTCGCGGGCCAGTGCGGTTATCCTTGCCCCATTGGGCAAGCGATGGTTGGGTGTGTGTCGAGGCGTGGAGCAGTCAGCGGAACGGGCAGCGTTCAATGGTGGAGGGTCACGGGTGTCGCGCCCAAAGGGTGCGATGCCCGTGACTGGGACGACGATTCCTGAGGGGTATCTTCTGCGTACCAGGGCACTCAACCTTGTCTATGAGGACGAGGAGAACTCGTGTACGGGACAGCCACACACTCATCCCGAACACGTCGTGTTTTGGCCGGAAGCGGGGGTTGCGGAGCTGGAGGTTTTAGGCGCCGCGCGGACAGTTTCCCTGGGGCACGGAATCTGGGTGCCCGCGGGAACTCCACACGCGGTGCGGAATCGAGACAGCGACCTGGTTGCGTTACACATCTCGCCATCGGCGGTGCCCGGACGTGGCCACGACCTGAAAGCTGTGACGATGCCAGTCGCCGTTCGTGAATTACTGCTGCACCTCGCAGAGGCTGGCATGCCCCGTGGTGAGAGAGTGCAGGCGCAACGGGTCTGCCTCGATTTGATCTCGACCGAACCAAACCCTGTGATTCAGCTTCCGATTCCTCACGACCCCCGAATTGCCTTGATTTGTCGACATCTGCTGCTAGACCCAGCCGATGATCAGTCGATTGAGCAGTGGGCAGTCAGGCTTTCGGTGAGTAGTCGCACTCTGGCTCGCGCCTTCCAAAACAGCACTGGGATGACGTTTAGCCAGTGGCGGACGTGCGCTCGGATGGATCAGGCGACGCGGCTACTCGATCAGGGGTTTGCAGTTGGCGCGGTCGCGCGTCGTGTCGGTTACTCAACAATCAGTGCATTCAGTAGCGCGTTCCATCGGGTACTCGGGCGGACACCCCGCGAGTTCCACCCAAAGCTCGGCCAGTGAGTCTGTGGTCATGTCTGGCGACCACGGGACAGTGTCTGTATGACGTAAATAGTTGTCTGCCATGCGCCGCGGAAAGATCGTATGTTGGTTAGGTAAGCCTTACTTTGTTTGTGAGTAAGGGTGTTCTGACCAGAAAGCTCTTCCATGCGTCTGAAGAAACCGACCTCCCTCCTCGCCGTGCTCGTCGCGACCGCTCTGCTCGTTACCGGGTGCACCGGTGCACAGGGCGACCAACCGGAGGCCGGTAGCTCCGCGGGGGCGACCACTAGCGGCGCCACCGATGAGTTCCCAGTGACGATTCAGCATGCGCTCGGCGAGGCGACGATCGAGGAGGCTCCCGAACGCGTGGTGACACTGGGGTGGGCAGCAGAGGATGCCGTTGTCGCGCTGGGCGTGGTTCCGGTTGCCGTCCCCGCGTACGGGTGGGGCGCCGACGACGAGGGGTACCTCCCGTGGTTCCGCGACGCGGTCGAAGCGATGGGCGAACCCCTGCCCGAGACGCTGAAGGCCGAAGAGCGCTCGGGCGAAGTGAACTTCGAACAGATTCTCGGGCTCGACCCCGACGTTATTCTCGCCCCGTTCTCCGGAATCTCAGATGAGGATTACAAGCGGCTGGCAGACATCGCGCCTACTGTCGCCTACGCTGAGCAGCCGTGGGCCTCGAACTGGCAGGACCTGACGGCGACCGTCGGCAAGGCTCTCGGGCGCTCAGGGCAGGCTGCCGAACTGCTCGCGTCGACCGAAAAGCTCTTTGCCGGGCACGCTGCAGAGCACCCAGAATTTGACGGTGTGAGCCTCGCCTACGGCATGGGAATGACCGAGGGCACGAGCGAACTCACGTTCTACTTCCCGGCAGACCCACGCGTCGAGTTCGTCGAGGCCCTCGGATTCACGACCCCCAAGTCGATCAAGGACTTCGCCGAGCGCAGCACGCTGGGTTCGAGCGATAGTACGAGCCTCGAGTTGCTTGGCGACTTTGACGACGTCGACGTGTTCCTCGCGTGGGCAGGGAGCGATAACGACAAAGAGCGCACGCTCGGCAACCCGCTCGTGAGCATTTGGAAGCCAGTTGCGAACGGTAAAGAACTCGTGCTCACCGACCCCTCGCTTGTGTGGGCGACGTCTTCGCCAACCGCGCTGAATATCCCGTGGGCGCTCGACAACCTCGTGCCGCAGCTCGCAGAGCTCGTCGCACGCTAAGACGCCGCGCGCCGCTATCGGAGCTGGCTCGGCTGCCGAAGGCTCAATCATTCGTAAGGAGCTGCCAGTGCGCACGCATCCACCGGGCGAGGTGCCGCCTGCAGTCGCAGAAGTCGCCGCTTGCAATGCGGGAGGCGTCGCCCGCGGCAACGCCTCCCGCATTGCAAGCCTCATCGTACTGAGCGGCGTATTGCTGGTGGTGATTCTGCTGAGCATTGGTGTGGGGGCTCGGGGCATTTCTGCGACCACGATCATAGAGTCGCTGTGGGCATACGACGGGGGCGTTGAGGCGCACGTGACAGTCCACGAACTGCGAATCCCGCGAACCGTGGCAGGGCTCGTCGTTGCCCCGGCCCTCGGGCTCTCCGGCGCGCTCATCCAAGCCTTCACACGCAACCCGCTCGCTGACCCCGGCATCCTCGGTGTGAATGCCGGGGCGGCCTTCGCCGTCACCGTGGCGATTGGAATACTCGGCATCACGCAGCCACTTGGCTATGTGTGGTTTGCGATGCTCGGTGCAGGGGCGGTGACATTCGTCGTCTATGCGTTGGGTTCGATCGGCGGCACCCGCGCAACGCCCGCAAAGATCACGCTCGCCGGTGTCGCGATCGGTGCAGTGCTCGGAGGCGTCACAACCGCGATCGTGCTTGCCAGCCGCGATACCTTCGACGCAATGCGCTTTTGGGGAGTTGGCTCTCTCGCTGGGCGGGACTTCGATGTCATCGTCTCTTTCTCGCCGTTCATCGTGCTCGGTGTGCTCGTCGCATGCGCGGTCGCGCGCCCGCTTAATGCGCTCGCACTTGGTAACGAACTGGCGATGTCCCTTGGCGTAAAAATCGACCACCTGCGGGTCGCCGTGATCGTCGCGGTCACGCTCCTCGCCGGGACAGGGACCGCGCTCACCGGGCCGATCGCGTTCGTTGGGCTCATGGTTCCGCACGTGGTGCGCTGGTTCGTTGGGCCCGACCAGCGGTGGATCTTCGCCTTCAGCATCATCGTCTCACCGATCCTGGTGCTCAGCGCAGACATTGTTGGGCGAGTGCTCCTCCCCAATGGGGAGCTTCGCGTCGGCCTCGTGACAGCGCTCATCGGCGCACCAGTGCTGATCCTGCTCGCGCGACGGAAGTCGGTGAGCGAGCTATGAGTGGCCCCCTGCGCGATCCCTCAACTGGCCGCGCACGAACGACCCCCGCATCGATCGATCACGGCTACCGGGCTGTCAGCTTTCGGGCCGGTCGCGTGTCTGACCTATTCAGCGTGCGGAGCATCGTCGTCTGCGCCGCCCTCGCCGTGGTCACACTCGCCCTCGGCATAGTGTCGCTCGGCCTCGGCGAGTACAAGCTGTCACCCGGGCAAGTGTTCGAAGCGCTGATCTATCTCGATGCTGACCCGCGGGCCCGACTCGTCGTCTTCGAGTGGCGGCTGCCGAGACTGCTGTTTGCCATTCTGTGCGGCGTCTCGCTTGCGCTCTCTGGTGCAATCTTCCAATCGCTCACACGCAACCCGCTCGGCTCACCCGACATCATCGGCTTTTCAACCGGTTCCTACACCGGCGCGATCGTGGTGATGCTCCTCTTGGGATCAGCCCGCTACCTAGAGGTCGCTGCCGGGGCACTCATTGGCGGCGCGGTCACCGCAGCGATTGTGTACCTGCTCGCGCTCCGTCGCGGCACGGTCGGAACGTTCCGGCTGATCATTATGGGCATCGGTGTCGCGGCGCTGTTGGGGGCGCTCAACTCGATGCTGCTGCTCTCTGCCGATGTCGACTCGGCAATGCTTGCAGCAGTGTGGGCAGCGGGCTCGCTCAACGGGCTCGGCCACGAACAGCTCTGGCCGATGGCAGCGATGCTGGTGGTGCTCACCGGGTTCGTCGCCAGCCTTGCGCCGCGAGTGCGCCAGCTCGAACTCGGCGATGACGCTGCCCGCGCGCTCGGCATCCACGCCAATAGGGTGCGCGCCGCAGCCGTGATCGTGGGCGTCGCACTCACCGCGCTCGTCACCGCGGCGGCCGGGCCGATCGCGTTCATCGCGCTCGCGAGCCCACAGATCGCCAGACGCCTAGTGGGCGGCACAGGCCTCGTGCTTGTACCGTCGGCCTTCGTCGGCGCTGGTGTTCTCCTCGCCTCAGATGTCCTCGCCCAACTGCTCGGGTATCCCGTCGGCGTGGTGACGGTCATCGTTGGAGGCACCTACCTGATCTGGCTTCTGGCCAGCGAATACCGGAGAAAAGCATGACGACAACTTTCCCACCACGGCCGCGAGACGGAGGAGTTTCGCCCGCCGCGGCCGCAATCGAAATCACCGGCGCGCGAGTCGGGTATGAGCACCGAATTGTCTGTGAAGACGTGAGCTTTTCCGTGCCCGCCGGCGGCTTCACCGCGATCATCGGGCCGAACGCGTGCGGCAAGTCAACCCTGCTACGCGCTGTCGCCCGCATCCTGCCGTATGCGGCAGGGAACATTACGCTGGAAGGGCGCGAGATCTCCAAGATCCCGACGAAACAGCTCGCCACGAGGCTGGGATTGTTGCCGCAGTCATCGCTGTCGCCAGACGGAATCCGGGTCGCAGATCTCGTCGCCCGCGGCCGCTACCCACACCAGTCAATGTTCGATCGCTGGTCGGAGGCAGACGAGCAAATCGTGGTGGAGGCGATGGAAGCGACGGGCGTCAGCGAGCTCTCGGGGAGGCTCGTCGATGAGCTCTCGGGCGGGCAACGTCAACGAGTCTGGGTCGCGATGGTGCTCGCCCAGCAGACACCAGTGCTGTTGCTCGATGAGCCAACCACGTTCCTCGACATCACGCACCAGTACGGACTGCTGGAACTCTTCGAGACGCTCCGGCGAGACCTCGATCGCACGATCGTCACCGTGTTGCATGACCTGAACCAGGCCGCACGCTATGCATCGCACCTCATCGTAATGAAGAGCGGCGGTGTGGTCACGGCCGGCCCGCCCGCCGAGATTCTTACCGCAGAACTCATTGATGAGGTCTACGACCTGCCCTGCCGAATTCTGGTCGATCCTGAGACGGGCGCTCCGATGGTCGTCCCGAAAGCCGTGCTCGCGCGCCCCTCGCGCGGCACGAGTACACCCCATGCGAAGGAATAACAGATGGCATTTTGTGAACCAGCCGAGGTCGTGTCCGTTGCCCGGCTCACCCCGTCGATGATCCGCGTCCGCCTGCGGGCACAGGGCCAATGGCGGTGGTTTGACGACGGGCGCGGCGACGAGCGCATCGACCTCGCGTTTCCGCACCCGGGAGAGACCGTCGCAGACATCTCGTACTTTAATGACGAGCACGCGGGCATTGCGCGGGAGGATCAGTCGCCGCCGTGGCGCCACTACACCGCGCGCGCAGTGTTTAACGGGGGTACTGAATTTGACGTCGATTTTGTGGAGCACGACGGTGGGGTGGCCTCCGCATGGGCGAAGGCCGCCGAACCAGGCCACATTCTTGGGGTCTTCCGTGGCGCGGCACAGTCCCGCGCGTACCACATGCCGCCAGAAGACAGCGAATGGCAGTTGCTCGTCGCCGACGCCACGGGCTTGCCCGGGCTTGCTCGCATCGTCGAGGAGCTGCCCGCCGGCGCGCGTGTCCAAGCCGTAGTTGAAGTGCCGAGCGACAGCGACCGTCAGCACATCGACACCCGCGGCCAGGTGACCTGGACCTGGATCGTGGGTGAGGGCGGTGCGCAGAGCGTCCTGCCGGAGGCCGTCGAAGAGATCAGCCTGCCCGAAGGCCCAGGGTACGCCTGGGTCGCCTGCGAGGCAGCAGCGTCGCGCCGGATTAGAAGCATCCTGCGACGGGTGCATGCGCAGCCGAGAGCGCGGCACCGCGCTGTCGGGTATTGGACTGCCGGGGTAGCGGGGCACGTGGAGCAGGAGAAGGAACGGCCGTAGCGGAAACCGCTCCGGAGCCTCATTCCGCTGAGCCACAGCAATGCTCCGCTCTTGAATAGGATTCTCAGAGACAACCTGAGGAGTCACACATGGGCGCTGCTGAACACCCCCGCCGTCTGGGTATTCCAAAGACGAGGGCGCGAGATCCGCTCGAAGCGTTCCGATCGTCGAGCCCGCTGGAGCTATTCCTCGACCTAGTCTTCGCGATTGCGGTATCGCTCTCGTCTGCGCAACTCTTCCGAGCCGAAACCAGTGCGCACATCGGTGAGGGCGTCGTGGCCTACCTCATGGTCTTCTTCGCCGTGTGGTGGGCGTGGATGAACTTCACGTGGTTTGCGAGCGCATTTGACTCCGACGACTGGCTCTATCGTGTGCTTACGCTCAGCCAGATGGCCGGGGCGATTGTGCTCGCAGTGGGGGCAACCCCAGCGATGGTCTCCGGTGACTTCGGGCTCATTATTGGCGGCTATGTCGTGATGCGGCTTGCGCTCGTTGCGCAGTGGGTCAGAGTCGCTTGTGGCCAGCCGGAATTCCGGCGCACTGCTCTACGATTCGCAATTGGTGTCAGCGCCGTCCAGGTGTTCTGGGTGTTGTTCGCGTTCGTGCCCGATCACTGGTCCAAGCCGCTATTCTGCGTGCTTGTCATCGCAGAGCTCGCCGTTCCTGCATACGCCGAGAGCGCCGGCCAAACCCCCTGGCACCCGGGCCATATTGTCGACAGATTCGGCTCGTTCACGCTGATCGTGCTCGCTGAGTCGGTGCTCGCGGCGACCACCGCGGCCGCGAACGCCATTGAACAAGCAACTCACCTCACGGACTTCGTGTTGATCGGATTCAGCGGGTTCGCGCTCGCCGCCGGCATGTGGTGGATCTACTTCTCGACAGACGCGGGTGAGTGGCTCCAGAACCGACACAATGGGTTACCGTTCGGTTTCGGGCACTACCTCGTGTTTGCTGCAGCGGGTGCGTTCTCGACCGGAATCAAGGTGCTTTTGGACTACGAGGCAGGGCGCGCGGCGGTGACCGCGGCCGAGGCAATGCTCTTGCTTGCGGTGCCGGTTGCGGTCTTCACCTTGGGTGTGTGGGCGCTGATTCTGCGGCGACACCTCACAAGCGCGCAGAGCGCATGCTTCCTGCTCGGGGCCGCGCTCATCGCGTTGTGCCCGCTACTCGCGTTCGCGGGGGCCACTCCGCCAGTGTCGGCGCTGGCAGCCGCCGGTGTGATGGCTGCGCTCGTTGGCGTGATCGAAGTTTGGGGCGTACGGGGCGGCTCTACACCTCGCTCCGTTTCCTCGCGAGCAGTGCCAGCGTAAAGCCACCAACCGTCAGTACCCCACCGAGCGTCGCCAGCGCAAGGAATCCTTCGTTGCCAGTCGTGACGATGGGTGTGTTGCGGTAGGTGTTTTCTGCGGTGATCTGTAGGGGTTGTCCCGTGGCGATCTTGAAGGTGTCAGGGGTGAACGTCACGCCGGTGAAGGTGTAGCCCTCGAGTTTCGGGATCTTGACTTCTTTGAGTGTGACCAAGGTGCCAACGGGGAGGTTTGTCGGGCCGGTAACGGTTGAGCCGTCTGCGGGGATGGAGAATTCGCGACTGGTTTCCTTGCCGTCGACAGTCCAGGTTGCGGTGATTGTGAAGTGTGTTCCGGCAGGGAAGTCTTTCGCGCTCACGCCGCTGAGGGTTTTCCGGAGATTGAACCCGTTGAGTTCGCGCTTGTAGGTGTTGGTGACGGACCAGGCGATGTCGGGGTTGTCGTCCGCGAGGATGGTGATGGTTTCGGCAGAGAGTGCGTTCGAGGTGAACGTGTATCCCTCCGGGGCCTCGGGGAGGTCGCCTTCTGTGAGCGTGACGACGGTTCCTTCGGGGAGTGTGACGCCGGAGGGAACTGGGGTGCCGTCTGCTGGGAGTTCAATTGTTTTGGTTCCGCCTTCCCAGGTGGCGTGGATGGGGAAGGTTGTTCCCTTGGGGAAGGCGTTCGCTGGGATGCCTGAGAGCTCTTTCCGCAACGTAAACGTGCCCGCATCCTCAACAAAGTTCAGTCGGGTCAGGGCTCCAATTTTCGCCGGGCGACTGCTCTCGAACGCCGCGAACACCTGACACGTTTCGGAGTTGGTGAAGTGGTTTGACTGCGCCCAGCTGAGGTACTTCGATGACTGCGGGGTGATGCCGAGCTCGACGGTTGTGACCCCGGGGGTGCTGCCGGTGACACAGAGCTCCACGACCTCCGCAACATTCGGGTCGCTGCCGCGTACCGTGAGGCGCCCATCCTGCAACGAGGCATCGCCGTCGCACACGGTGACGTCCTCGCCGATGGCAGTGAGCTCGATGGGCTGGTTGAACAGGTTCGTCGAGACTCGGAGCCTCGCAGTGACCCCGACAGGGAGCTTCGGGTAGCCACCAGACAACGAGAGTTCGAGGAGGGGCGTTTCAGGAATCGAGGTCAAGATCTCGGCCTGGCGCTCGGCGCTCATGTTCGCGTTACACCAGAGGTTGTTCTCTCCGCCTGCCCCGAACAGATCACCGTCAGACACGCACCAGACCAGCATCTGTCGGGCATACCGTTCGTGAACGTTCAGGTTGGATGCCTGCGTGACATCCGCTGCGGGCGGGCGGGTGACGGTGAGGTCGTTCTGCAGAATGTAGGCGATGACCCTGGTCTGAGCGGGAGTGAGCTTGTCGTTGCCGTCAAGCCAATCCAGTGGCGTGACTTTCTCGGAGCCGTCCTTTGTCTCAAGACTCCCGTCTGGGCGCACGTTGAGGCAGGTATCTTTCGCCATGTCAGTGCAGTACATCCACTCCGATACGGGCCCGCCCTCGGAAGCGACGTAGCGGGTGCCGCAGCCCGGCGCCTGGGCGGCGCGGTCGGAACGCTCGCCGGAGGAGCCGTACAGCACGGCGATGCCACCGCGGTTGTAGTTCTCGAGCTGTTGGCCGGTGACGGCTAGATCGGAGTCGGAGGGGGATGAGCCCTCACACGCGGGGCGGCGAAGGGGTCGGAAGCCGGTAGTGGCGGAGTGTCACCGTGGCTCGCTGCAAGCGCGGTGTTCGCGAGCACGGGCCCCGTGCCAGACACAAGAAAAGCTACCGCAAGAGCGATCGCTGAGAGTGTTTTCCATTTCCGCTGTCCCACCACAGGTACCCCTTTGCCTCCACTGCGTTCTCCTCCACGCTACGCGAAACTGGGTGTAAGGAAAGGGAAAGCTATGATTTTCCTGAGCCCTCACTGGGGCGGGCGCAGTATCCGGGTATAAAACCAAAACACCCAGTCTGGCTGATGCCGACCGGGTGTAAGTGGTGCGCCCCAAGGGATTCGAACCCCTGACCTTCTGATCCGTAGTCAGATGCTCTATCCAGCTGAGCTAGGGGCGCAGTGTTGATCTCTCAACTTGGAATACGTTACACGAACTTTCCGAGTAATTCAAAACGAGACCGGCGCAGGCTCCCCAAACCGTTGTCTCAGCTCACGTTTCAGGATTTTGCCGCTCGGGTTTTTCGGGAGCGTCGCGACGACGTGCACCACGGTCGGTACCTTGAACGCGGCGAGGCGCTCGCGCGTGTGCGCCCGCAGCTCCTCTTCTGTGGCAGTCGCGCCCGCGGTGAGTACGACGGCGGCGGTGACGGTCTCGACCCATTTCGGGTGCGGCGTCGCGAACACCGCGCACTCGGCGATCGCCGCGTGCGCGTAGAGGGCCTCCTCGACCTCGCGGCTCGCGACGTTTTCGCCGCCCGTGTTGATCATGTCTTTGCTGCGGTCGACGATGCGCAGCCGGCCATCCTCGTCAAAGACTCCGAGGTCGCCCGAGTAGAACCAGCCGCCGCGGAACGCCTCAGCGGTCTGCTCGGGGGCGTTCCAGTAGCCGAGGGTGAGCTGGGGGCTGCGGTGCACAATCTCGCCGACCTCGCCGACGGGCACAGGCTCGCCACTCTCGTCGACGACCCGCGTTTCGACGTGCAGCACCGGGCGGCCCGCTGAGCCCGCGTGGCTCAGCTGCTCGTGCGGCGGGAGGATCGTTGCGACCGGCGCGAGCTCGGTCTGGCCGTAGAAGTTCCACAGCTTGAGGTTCGGCAGCCGTTTCTGGAGCTCAAGCAGCACCTCGACGGGCATCGCCGCCGCACCGTAGTAGCCCTTCTTGAGGCTCGACAGGTCGGCGCCTTCGAAGTCGGGGGAGCGCAGCAGCGATATCCATACCGTCGGCGGCGCGAAGAACTTCGTGACGCGGTGCTCCGCGATCTTGCGCAGCACGGTCGCAGGGTCTGGGGCGGGCAGCAGGATGCTCGTTGCGCCGAGCATGATGTCGGGGCCGAGGAAGCAGTCGAGCTGCGCGCAGTGGTAGAGCGGTAGCGCGTGGAGCTCGACATCGTCGCCGTCCATTCCGCCTTCGACGACGGAGCTCAGGTACTCAGAACCGAGCGACCGGCTCGAGTGGACGGCACCCTTGGGGCGTGACTCGGTGCCGCTCGTGAACATGATGCGCAGCGGGTCGTCCGGCCCCAGCACGGGGGCCGGCTCGGTGTCGTGGGACGTCGCGAGCACCTCACCGAACGGGATCCAGCCTGGCAGCGGCGCGGTCGCCGCGTCGTCGATGACCTCCAAGAGAGTGCCGATGCGCACGCCCGACTCCGCGATTGCGCGCTCGGCCGTCGGCACGAGCGCCGTCTGGGCGACGAGCACCGTCGGCGCCGCGACATCGAGGAGCGGCCCGATCTCACCGGCCGTGAGCACGAAATTCAGCGGGACGAGGATCGCACCAGCCCTCGCAGCCCCGTACGCCGTGACGGCGAACTGCCAGCAGTTTCGGCTGAGCAGCGCTATCCGGTCGCCCGGCTTCACGCCGCACTCCGAGAGCGCGTTCGCGAAGCGGTTCGCAAGCCTGTCGAACTCTGCGAACGTCAGCGTCGTGTCGCCGTCGATGAGCGCGACCTTATTGGGTCGCCTCGCCGCGGTTCGGCGAAGGTGCTCCCCAATGGTGTCGGCGCGCGCCGCGGAGACCGTGGCCGAGAGGCTCTCGTTGAACAGCAATGTCGTACCTCACTTCGTCGTAAAGCAGTTGTCCCGTTCGCCCGGGTGCTGGCAACGATAGCAACGCGGGCTGGGGGCCACCACCCTCCTCGGGAGGTACGATGAAGTACGTGCCTACGAACAGTAATAGTGATGAGCTTGCGATGCCGCATTTCCCCGAGCCGAGCGCCGAACTCGCGCGAGCCGAGCAGCTCATCCTCGGGATCCCGGACTACCCGGCTCCCGGCATCATCTTCCGCGACATCATGCCGCTGCTCGCCGATGGCCCGGCGCTCAAGGCGACCGTCGACGCGCTGATCGCGCCGTTCCTCGGCACGTTCGACGTCATCGCGGGCCTCGAGGCCCGCGGCTTCCTCCTCGCAAGCGCCGCCGCGTACGCGACTGGCACGGGCCTGCTGCCCATTCGCAAGGCGGGCAAGCTGCCTCGCCCGGCTGCCTCCGTCGGCTACGAGCTCGAATACGGTGTCGCCGAGGTCGAGGCTCACAGCGACCTGCCGAAGGGCACCCGCGTCTTGCTCATCGACGACGTCCTTGCAACGGGCGGAACGCTCGAGGCCGCACGCGAGCTCCTCGAGCTGCTCGGGTACACCGTCGCCGGCACCGCGGTGCTGTTCGAGATTGACGGGCTCGGCGGCCGCGCGGCTGTGGCCGACCCGAACCTGCACACCGTCTTCACGAGCGGCGCGTAACCCAGGAAGTCCCGGCAGCGCGTGGATCGGAAAGCGAAGAAGCGAAACGTCGCCGCGGAGGTCTTTGACCTCGACGGCACAGACCCGGCCGTGCTGCGCTCGGGCAGGATCCCTGACCCGCAGCCAGAGCACACGCCACTCTTTCGGTGGCTGGCGCGCGTGCTCGGCGTGCTCGAGGAGTTTCTGCGAGCCCGGGGCGGGAAGCCCCTGCGCAACGCCATCCGTGTCTTCTGGGGCATTCTCGCGGCCGTCGGGATCGTGCTGCTTATTGGCCCCGTCATCAACAAGCCGATGGACTTCGATGAGGTGCTCGCCTCTGCGAAGGTCGAAGACGTCGACTGGATCGCCCGCGATGCGACGATTGACTACGACGTCGAGCGGAGGCCAGACGGCACCTTCTCGACGGTCGTGAACGAGAGCTTCCGGGCGAACTTCGTCAACGGCCCAGAGCAGCGTGTGCTGCGCACGCTTGTCAGTGAGGTCGACGGCAAAGACGCCGAGTTTGAGCTGCTTGGCGCGACCGTCGACGGTGAGGCCGCCAGCGTGACGACCAAGCGGCACCCGACGACGACTGACATCACGCTCCGCACGCCAGCGGGCGAGGCGTTCGAGGGCGAACACGAGATCACGCTGAGCTACGAACTGCACCACCTGACGCGTTCGCAACCCGACAAGGCGACCGGGAACACTGTCGAGGCCTGGGACTGGCCGCTGTTTGCGCCGAGCTGGCCGCAGGCGACGAAGGGGCTCGCGGTGTCTGTCACGCTCCCCGAAGAACTTAACGAGGCGCTTGTGCGCCAGCCGCACGCGTCGGTGGGGTGGCTGCTCGTTCAGGGGAACGTGTGGCTCACGCCCGACGAGGCCACGGCGGGCAGGGTCACGTACTCGTTCGACAATGATGACTCGCTGCCGCCGAACTCCGACGTCTGGGTGGAGTTCACATTCGCCGACGGCACCTTCGCTGAGCCGCCGAAAACCGCGCTGTTCTGGGTGCAGACGTGGGGGCCGCTGCTGCCACTCGCGGCACTCACGGTGCTCATGCTGTTCGCGCTCGCCGCCCGCTGGGTGATCTGGGCTGACGCTGCGGGGGATCCCTGGTTCATCGCGCGCGACTCGCCCCCGGAGGGGCTCACTCCGCTGCTCGCCGCGGATATGCTCGGCAGGCCGCGGCACGCCGAGCTCGTGAGCGCGCTCGCCGCAGCGCCCGAGCGCGCGACGCCCGACTCGAGCGAGCGCTGGCTGCGATCCATCGCTCGCGCCGGCCGGCGCGCGGGCAGGGTCGGAAACCTCCCCACGGTTCTCCGCTGGCGCGCCCGCTGGGCTGCCGCAGGTGAAGCCGTCACCGCGAAGCTCCGCTGGGTGCCAGACAGCTATCTGCGCGACACCTTTTTGCTCGCCCCCGTCGCGGTCACGCTCGTGCAGTGGGGGCTGCTGCGGCAGCTCTCGCACCAGACGATCCTCTCGGTGGTGTGGTGGCCAGTCGCCTTTGTGCTCGGCTCGACGGCGATCGCGGGCATCGCGCTCTGGGCGGTTGCGCGCCCGCGGCCCCTCACGAGAGCGGGGGCGCTCGCGAAGCAGCAGCTGCGCGGCATCGACGTGTTCGCGCGTGGCACCCGGCTGCTCGAGCGCGGCCCGGTCACGGACCCGCTCTTGCCGTATGCCGTGCTATTCGAAGCGCCGCGCCGGGCCGGGAACATCGTCACGGAGCACGCGGCTCGCGAGACAGGCGACCGCCGCGTTCAAGACGGCTGGCGCGGCGAGCACTTCCTCTCGGTACCCGCGCTGCTCGCAACGCTTCTCGCAGGAGTGATCGCCGCTGGCTCGATCGCCCTCGTGAGCACGCAACCTCCGCCATACGGGGAGGTCGAGTATCTGACCTGGCCGTCGTCAGACGCGACCGGGTCGATCTGGAGCCAGACCGAGGGCTTCGATATCGAGGCCGAGCTCACGCGCGACGACCAGGGCGGGGCCCGGCTCGACGTGACCGAGCACCTCACCGTCGGGTTCGAACCGGGCGGCGCGTCCGTGCCGCAGTTCGAGCGCGAGTGGCCGCGCGAACGCCTGGGGCAGGATCTCGGCCTTTCTGTCGAGGAGGTGCTCGTTGACGGCGCATCCGTCCCGTTCACGCAGACGGCGGGCAGCCTCACCTCGAAGGTTACGACGCGGCTCGGCGAGGTGCTGAGCGGAGACCTGCCCGTCGAGGTGCGGTACTCGCTCGCGAGCCCCGCGACCGAGGTGCGTGACGGCGGCGACGCCGCGCAGCAGGTGCGGTGGACTGCGATGCACTGGTTCTGGGATGACACGTTCTACTCGAACCAAGCGAACCCCTACGACGGTTCCGAGCCCGTTCGGCCGATCCGCGTCCAGCTCACGGTCGCCCCCGATCTCGCCGGCGAGCTGCGATCGGGCGGTTGGATCGGTCACGGCGACGCCGATCGCGTGCCCGGCGAGAGCGGGCAGGGATTCCAGCCGTGGGCCGCCGAGCGCGACATGTACGACGAGTCTGGCCGCATTGAGCTCATCATTGGGTCAGAACAAGTCGGGGCCGACGGCTCCCTCGTCGCGCTGCTCGATGCCGACGCTGTCGAGTCCCGCCGCGCGCCTCTACCCGGCGACGCCGACGAGCACGACATCGGCCCACACGCCGTGAACCCCACGCTCAACGCGACCCTTGGGCAGCACGAGCTCGGGCTTACGGGTGACCTGGGCGCCGTGCTCAACTTCCCCGCCGGTACGTTCTCGAACGTCGAAGAGGGCTCGGCCCAGCGCTATGGCGTCGAGCGAGGCGCACCCCTCGCGCTGCTCGTCGGCATGCTTGCGGCGGTGTTCGCGGCGGCTGTCGGCGTGTTCGTATACGCGATGCGAGGCGGCCGCAGCATCGGCCCGTCTGTCGCCCTCGTCTCGTTCGTCGCGGTGACGCTTGGGGGCGTCGCGCAGTCGGTGGTGTTCTGGTGGGTCACCGGCCCGATGCCAGGCGACTCCGCCGCCCCGCCCGCGCTCGTCGTCGGGTCTATCGTGATGTGGGCGGCGATCGTGACCCAGTGGGTTGCGGTCGCGCGAACCGGATCGAGCGCTACCGAATAAGCGCGCCACCTGCGTCACGATTGACTATCGTTCGTTACCTTCCGGGGAAACCGCGTACTGATTGCGTACCCTTGAGAGGGTGAACGACGCATTTTTCGCCGCAAGAGACCAGCTCCTCGAACTGCAGGGAGACCCCGCTCGGGCTCGCGCAGAGTTTCGGTGGCCCGACGTCGGGGGCGAGTTCAACTGGGCGCACGACGTGTTCGACAGCATTGCCGTCGACAACGACACGACGGCGCTGTGGATCGCGGAGGAAGACGGGACCGAGGTCAAGCGCAGCTTCAGCGAGCTGAAGCAGCGTTCAGACCAGGTCGCGAACTGGCTGCGCGGGCTCGGCGCGAAGCGCGGCGACATCGCAATGCTCATGCTCGGCAACCACGTCGAGCTCTGGGAGCTCATGCTCGCGGCGATGAAGCTCGGCGTCGTCATCCTGCCCACCTCGGTGGTGCTCGGCTCGCAGGAGCTCGTGGACCGCGTGGCGCGCGGCAAGGTGAGCTGGGTGTTCGCCGGCCCCGAGGACGCGGTGAAGTTCGCAGGTATCCCCGGTGGCTTCCGCGGTGTGGGGGTGCGCCTCGACACGGGCACGATGGAGCAGCGGGCGGCGCTCTACGACTGGGCGCGGTTCGAAGAGTCGCGCGCTGCATCGCTCGCGCCGATCGTGAAGCAGACGAAGAGTGGCGACCCCGCCCTCCTGTACTTCACGTCTGGCACCACGAAGCTGCCGAAGATCGCGGTGCACTCGCACATGAGCTACCCCCTCGGGCACTTCACGACGATGGCGTGGCTCGGCGTTCGACCCGGCGACACCCACTCGGTCATCAGTGCCCCGGGGTGGGCGAAGCACGCCTGGTCGAGCTTCTTCGGCCCGTGGAACGCGGGCGCGACGGTGTACGTCGCGAACTACGCAAAGTTCAAGGCCGAGCGCATCATCTCCGAGCTCGACCGCGTCGGCGTCACGAGTTTCTGCGCGCCGCCGACGGTGTGGCGCATGCTCATTCAGAGCGATCTGGGCGCGAAGCCGTCGGCGCTTCGCGAGGTCGTGTCGGCGGGCGAGCCGCTCAACCCCGAGGTGATTTCGCGCATCGAGGAGAGCTGGGGTCTCGTGCTGCGCGACGGTTACGGCCAGACTGAGACGACCGCGACGATTGCGAACATGCCCGGCGAAGACATTGTTCCGGGCGCCATGGGCAGGCCGCTTCCCGGCGTCGACATCGTGCTCGTTGACCCGATGACGGGCGAAGAGGGCGACGAAGGCGAGGTCTGCCTGCGGCTCGGTCCTGAAGACGGCGGCCAGGGCTCGGCGCGCCCTGTGAACCTCATGAACGAGTACTTCGGAAACCCCGACGCGACCGCGGAGGCGCTGGCGGGCGGTTTTTACCACACGTGCGACGTCGCGACTCGCGACGAGAACGGCTCGCTCACGTTTGTGGGTCGCACCGACGACATCTTCAAGTCGAGCGACTTCAAGGTCTCGCCGTTCGAGGTTGAGAGCGCCATGCTCGAGCACGACCTCGTCGGCGAGGCGGCTGTGGTCGGCGCGCCCGACGAGACCCGGCTGAACGTGACGAAGGCGTACGTTGCGCTCGCCCCCGGGGTCGAGGCTTCCGAGGAGACGGCCAAAGAGATCCTGCTGCACGCTCGCCGGGCGCTGCCCGCCTACATGCGGGTGCGCCGGGTCGAGTTCTTCGATCTGCCGAAAACGACGTCGGGCAAGATTCGACGCGTTGAGCTCAGGCGGCGCGAGGAGGCCGCGCACGCTGCGGGCGAGCGCATCCCATCTGAATGGCGCGAAGAGGACTTCCCGGGGCTGAAAAACGCCTAGCCAGGCTCGGTGAGCGCCGCGTGGCAGCGGGAGACCCTCTCCTGCCACCAGAGTTCGCGATCGGGCGTCGCGCGGTATCGCTCGAGCGCGCCAGCATCGAGTGCGGGGCGCCGCACCCGCAGGGCACCGGCCTCGGGGAGTAGGCGATCCGCCACGACGTCGCCGTCAAGCAGCGCGACGGTGCCGAGACCGCACGCCCCCGCGAGCGCCCCGTCAGGGAGCGCGGACGCGAGGTGCAGTCCCATCGAGATGCCGACCGAGGTGTCGAGCGCGCTCGACACGATCACTGGCAGCTGCGCCTCCTCGATGATCGCGAGCGCCGGTGCGATGCCGCCGAGCGGCTGCGCCTTCACGACGATGAGGTCCGCGGCCCCGGCGCGCGCGACCGCGAGGGGATCCTCCGCCTTCCGCACGCTCTCGTCCGCGGCGATGCGCATCGGGATCCCTGCGCGGGCGAGCCGCGCGCGCAGGTCAGCGAGCTCTGGCACGGTCGCGCACGGCTGCTCGGCGTAGTCGAGGTCGAACTCGGCAAGCTCGGAAAGCGCGCGGAAGGCCTCGTCGACCGACCAGCCACCATTCGCGTCGACCCTGACGCGCGCATCGGCACCCATGGCCGCGCGAACGGAGCGCACGCGGGCCACATCATCGGCGAGCGGCTGGCCAAGCTCGGCCACCTTCACCTTCGCGGTGCGGCAACCGGGGAAGCGCGCGAGCACGTCGGCTACGCGGTCCGCGGGCACGGCCGGTACAGTCGCGTTCACATCGATCGTCTCGCGCCTTGCTGCGGGCGTCTCACCCCAGCCGAATTCGATCGCGGCCGCGAGCCAGCGCGAGCTCTCGCCATCGCCGTACTCCGTGAACGGCGAGAACTCGGCGGGCCCGTGAGGTGCGTCAAAGACGACCGCCTCGCGTACGCTGATGCCGCGAAATCGCGTGCGGGTCGGAATCGAGACGATGCGGGCGGCCCCCATGAGCTCGTCGAGCGGCGGAAGTTGGGCCCCGTGCAGCGAATCGATTGCCATGCCTCGATTGTCTCACCCGCTGTCTCACCCGCGCTCGGGCGGGCCCCTCAGCGAGCGAATCGTCGGACGAAGGTAAGCCTAAGAAACCACCGCTGACCTGGGGAAAGGCTAGCCTTCCCTTGCTTGCGGGGTGCCCAAAAGGGGAGGACACTGGGGTGCAGAACAACCCGAATACGGGGGAGGGAAACCCATGACACTCGAAGCAACTCGCCACGACGACATCGACACCGCTGCACCCGCGGGCCCCTCAGATGGCGAGCCACGCTCGGCCCGTATCGGGCAGAAGCTCAACTGGCTGCGCGCCGGCGTGCTCGGAGCAAACGACGGCATCGTCTCGGTCGCGGGCGTCGTCATCGGTGTCGCGGCGGCAACGCCGGGGAACACGATGGCGGTCGCGACGGCCGGTGTCGCTGCGCTCGTTGCGGGCGCGTTCTCCATGGCCGGCGGCGAGTACGTTTCGGTGAGCACCCAGCGTGACACCGAGAAGGCGCTCATTGATCAGAAGCGCCGCTCGCTCGCCGAGCGCCCGGCCGAGGAGCTCCGCGGCCTCGCCGGCTTCTACCGCCGCCGCGGCGTCTCGGCCGCGCTCGCGACTGAGGTTGCGCGCGAGCTCAGCGCGCACGATGCGCTCGCCGCGCACGCAGAGGTCGAGCTCGGCATCGACCCCGAGGAGTACACGAGCCCCTGGGCCGCGGCGATCTCCTCGTTCATCGCGTTCACGATCGGCGGCGTGCTGCCGCTGCTCATGATCCTGCTGCCGCTCGGCGAGGGGAGGATCCCGGCGGCCGGTGCCGCCGTGCTCATCGGCCTGGTGCTCACAGGCTGGATCTCCGCCGCCCTCGGGGAGGCGCCGCGGGCCCGCGCGATCCTGCGCAACGTGCTGATGGGTGGGGCGACGATGATCGCGACCTACCTCATCGGCCTCATCTTCGGGGTCGCCGTCGGCTAGGCGCAGCCGCACGGAAGTGCCCCCAGCCGAATAGGCTGGGGGCATGACCACACAGGTTTCTGACATCTTCGACCCGAGCGTTTGGGAAGTTGCCCCCGGCGCCGAGGGCTACACCGACATCACTGCGCACCTGAGCCTCGACGGGCGCATCGCCCGCATCGCGTTCGACAGGCCCGAGGTGCGCAACGCGTTCCGCCCGCACACGGTCGATGAGCTGTTCGACGCCCTCGACCGGGTGCGCGTCAACCCGAAGGTCGGCGTCGTGCTGCTCACCGGTAACGGGCCGAGCCCGAAAGACGGGGGCTGGGCATTCTGCTCAGGCGGCGACCAGCGCATTCGCGGCCGCGACGGCTACAAGTACTCGGACTCGGAGACCGCCGTCGGCCCCGAGGCGCTCGCCCGCGCCGGCCGCCTGCACATCCTTGAGGTGCAGCGCCTCATCCGCTTCATGCCGAAGGTCGTCATCGCACTCGTGCCCGGGTGGGCGGCGGGCGGCGGGCACTCGCTCAACGTCGTTTGCGACCTCACGATCGCGAGCCGCGAGCACGCGAAGTTTAAGCAGACCGACGCCGATGTCGGCTCGTTCGACGCGGGCTACGGCAGCGCCTACTTCGCGAAGCAGGTCGGCCAGAAGAACGCCCGCGAGATCTTCTTCCTCGCGCGCGAATACGACGCAGAGCGCGCCCGCGAGATCGGGGCCGTGAACGAGGTTGTGCCGCACGCCGAGCTTGAGACGACGGGCATCGAGTGGGCCCGCACAATCCTCGGGAAGTCGCCCACCGCGATTCGCATGCTCAAGTACGCGATGAACGCTGTCGACGACGGGATCGTCGGCCAGCAGCTCTTCGCGGGCGAGACGACCCGCCTCGCGTACGGCACCGATGAGGCCGTCGAGGGGCGCGACTCGTTCCTTGAGAAGCGCGATCCTGATTGGTCGCCGTTCCCGTACCACTTCTAGCCGCTTCGCCGGCCCGCGAGGCGGCTGCTCGGCGTATCGCGCCGCGCCCGCCTCTCACGGAAGCGCGGTACCCTAGATGGGTGACCGCCCCCCTCATTCTTCGCGCGATTCCCGTTGAGGATCGGGCCTGGCTTATCGCCGCGCTCGACGACGCCCTCGCTGGCGGTGCACCGATCTTGCCGCTCGCGCCGGGGCAGGATCCGGGGGACCCCGCCGTTCAAACAACGCGCGCGCTCCCGCTCCCAGACGGCACCGCCGTCGTGATCCGTACCTCGGGGTCGAGCGGCGTGCCAAAGGCCGTCGCGCTGTCGCGCGCGGCGCTCGCCGCGAGCGCGGAGGCGACCCACGAGGCGCTCGGCGGGCCCGGGCAGTGGCTCGTCGCGCTCCCGACGCAGCTCATCTCCGGCCTGCAGATGCTCGTGCGCAGCTCGGTCGCTGGGATCGAACCCGTGTTCGCGCCCGAGGGTGCCGACGCCCGCCAGCTCTTGGAGGCCGCCGAGCAGCTCGACCACGAGCGGCGGTATGTTTCGCTCGTGCCAGTGCAGCTCGCCCGCCTGCTCGACCTCGCCGAGGCAGACGCCGACGCGGCCGAGGCTCTGCAGCGGTTCGACGCCGTGCTCGTCGGCGGCCAGGCGGTGTCGCTCGACCTGCGCCGCCGCGCCCATGCCCTCGGGGTGAGCCTCCGCCGCTCCTACGGCATGACCGAAACCGCGGGCGGCTGCGTGTACGACGGCGTCGAGATTGGCGACACGCTCGTGCGCATCCGCGGCGGCGAGGTGCAGCTCGCGGGGCCGACGCTCGCGCTCGGATACCTCGGCGATGACGCGCAAACGGCGGATCGCTTCGTGACTGAACCGAACCGCGAGGGCGAGCCAGTGCGCTGGTACCGCACCGGCGACGCGGGCGAGCTGCTCGGCGGAATGCTCACCGTCACCGGAAGGCTTGACCGCGTGATTGTCTCGGGCGGCGTCAACGTCTCGCTCGACGAGATCGAGCGGGTCGCACGCGAGTACCCGGGGTGGGCGAGCGCCGTCGCCGTCGCCACCGAACACCCCGAGTGGGGCGCTCGGCCGAGCCTCGTCGTCGAGGTCGACCCAGCTGCCGTGCCGTTCGACGAGGTGCGCGACGGAATCAGGGCTCAGCTCGGGGCCGCAGCGACACCCGAGTGGGCGAACGAGACCGAGCGCATGCCGAGACTTCCGGGCGGCAAGCCCGATGTCCCCGCGATCGAGGCCTGGTTGCAGTCGCTGCGAGAGAGCTTTGCGCAGCTGCGCGATGGACGGGGAGAGGCGCCCCGCGGGGCCGACGAAGGGGAAAGCCAGTGACCACGAAGAACCCGAAGCGTTCAGGGAACCCGGCGCTGCGCGCCGTCGCCGACGAGCTCATCGCCGCGGGCGAGACTTCGCACGTCACCTGGCGTGACTGGGTCTCGGGCGCCCGCCTGCGCACCCTGCCCCTCGCCGTCGCACCCGTCGCTGTCGGCGCCGGCATCGCCCACATGCTGCAGGCGTTCTCGCTGACGCTCAGCCTGCTCGCGCTCGCCGTCGCGCTGCTCCTGCAGATCGGTGTGAACTACGCGAACGACTACTCCGACGGCATCCGTGGCACCGACGCGTTCCGGGTCGGCCCCGCGCGGCTCACCGGCTCGGGCCGGGTGAACCCGAAGCGGGTGCTCACTCTCGCGCTCGTGTTCTTCGGGCTCGCTGCCCTCGCCGGGCTCGCGGCTGTCGTCATCAGCGGCCGGTGGTGGTTCCTCGCCATCGGCGTCGTCGCGATCATTGCGGCCTGGTTCTACACGGGCGGCAAACGCCCCTACGGCTACGCGGGCCTCGGCGAGCTCGTCGTGTTCGTGTTCTTCGGTATCGTCGCGACCGTTGGCACCGTGTGGCTGCAGACCGACATCTCGAACCAGGAGATGTGGGTGGCGGGCGCTGGCGTCGGCTTCTTCGCCGTCGCCGTGCTTGTCGTGAATAACCTCCGCGACATCCCGACCGACCGCGCCGCTGGGAAGCGCACGCTTGCCGTGCGCATCGGCGAGCGCTGGACCCGCGTGCTCTACGTCGTCTGCATGCTGCTGCCGTTCGGGGTGCCACTGCTCTACGGCTGGGCTTACTCGGGCATGCTGCTCGTCTGGTTCGTGCTCGCTGCCGTCATCCCCGCAATCATCATCACACTCACGGCCCGCACCGCTCGCGAACTCATCATCGTGCTGCAGCTCACGAGCTTCGGAGCGCTCGCTTACGGCCTCCTGCTCGGCGCAGCCTTCGCCTTCTGACGCGGTTCGAGGCAGAGCCCGATCGCCGCGGCGATGAGGGCGCTGCCCGCGAGCCATGAGAGCGGAGCCCCCGTCGCGGCGAGAATCACGAGCACCCCGCCCGCCCCGCCGGTGGCCGCGAGCGCGGTGCGTGCTCGGCTCGGCGCCGCGGCGAGGCGTAAGTGGGGCAGCACCCTGGCCTCGAGCCGTGCCGCGACCGCCACGGTTGCGCCGACGACGAGGGCGACAGCGGCGAGCCAGGCGGGGCGTGAGAGCCACCACTCGCCCGTGAGGGGTAGCGGGAGGCCCTGCCCGGCGCCGGTGGCCTGTGAAGCGAGAAGCAGCGCACCCGCGAGCAGCACGGTGGCCGGCATATGCCACGAATAGATCGTCATTGAGCGCGCGTTGATCGCCTTCGTCGCCCGCTGCACGGCGGGCAACGTCGCGATGTGGTCGAGGCGGGGCCGAAGCGCGACGAAGAGTGCGGCGTGCACCACCCCGAGAAGCGCGAGCGCCGCGGTCGGTGGGTTCAGCGCGGCGAACAGGTTGGCGGGCGAGAGCCCGAGCGCGACCCAGGCGACGCCACCCGCGGCTGCGGCGACGGCAACTCGCGGCCCGACCACGACACCGTCGGCGAGGAGGAACCCGAGCTGCTGCACGAACAGCCAGACGAACAGGAGGTTCGCGAAGCCGACGGCCTCAACCCCCGTGGCGGCGCGGGCGACGTCGACAAACACGATTGCTGCGCCAAGCAGCGCGAGCGCGAGCCGCGGTGCGCGCTCGTGGAGCGTCAGCATTGCCGGGACGAGCGCCGAGCACAGTACGTAGACCCCGAGGAACCAGAGCGGCTGGCTGATGCGCCACCCGGCTGTCGCGACAGTCTCGGGGTCGACGCCCGTGACGGAGAGCACGGCGAGCGTGAGGGTTGTCGTGGTCGCGGCGAGCAGGGGTACCGGCAGCAGCCTGCCGAGGCGTGCGGCAACATAGCCCGCAGGGGTGACCCCGCGGGAACGGAGCCCACGGTAGTGCGTGGCCGAGGCGAAGCCGCCGGCGATGAAGAACAGCGGCATCATCTGAGCGAACCACGAGAAGACCGTGAAGCCACTCCACGACTCGAGTGCGTTCTCGAGCACGGTTTCCCCGCTCTGCATGCTCACGCCGACCATGAGGGCGTGCACCGCGACCACGGCGACCAGGCACGCTGCCCTCACGAGATCGACAGCGGCGTCGCGCGCGGGGGTCGAGCCCGAGCCTCTGGGTTCCCTGCCTGGGGACGGGGCGGCCGGTGCCGGGGGAATGCTGATGAGCGACATGGGGTTCCTTTCGGGAAGAACCCCAGCGTCCCGCCACGGTGTGGGGTACCGCGTCACCTGTGGGAGCGAATCGGCGCCCCTACCTGGGGACTAGGGGGAGACCCTGGGCCAGTTGGAGGGGCTGTGCCAGGTGGCGGCAGGAAGGGCGCAGACCCCACGATCGAGGGCCGCGCACGGCGTGGCGCAAATTAATGCTTGCGGCGCCCCGAGAGGAGTGGATAGGGTGACTTCTTGGAATCCCTACGACCTGGAAAGGAGAAGACCATGTTTGAAATCATCACATTCACGCCGTCTCTCCGTCCGGGCAACCCGCTGACCGGACACTAGACCTCGGCCGTTTACGGCCCGCTCTCACTCCTCAGCATTTCGCGCCCTCGCGCACCTCTCTCGTTTTTAGGGACCATGTCTTCTTCATCTGCTTCACCATCTCTGTCTCTGCCTAGGGCACTCGCCAGGCTGATCCCCTTCGCCAAACCCGCGAAGTGGTGGATCATCGCGGGTATTCTCGCGGCACTCGCCGGGTCGGTCGCGAGTCTCGCGATCCCGATTGTGCTGCAGGAGGTCGTTGACGGCCCGCTGCTCACCGGCGACCGCGCCGCGATCCTCTGGGGCGTCGTCGCCGTGCTCGCGCTCGGCGTCGCCGAGGCCCTGTTCATCTTCCTTCGCCGCCGCTTCGTGCTGCGCCCGATGACCGAGGTCGAATTCACGATTCGCCAGACCTTCTACGAGCGGCTCCAGCGCCTACCAGTTGCCTTCCATGACCGCTGGCAGTCGGGGCAGCTGCTCAGCCGCATGATGCAGGACATCGGCTTGATCAGGCGCTGGCTCACCTTCGGCATGATCATGCTCGTCGTGAACGTGCTCACAATGCTCATCGGTATCGCGCTGCTGTTCCGGTGGCACTGGGTGCTTGGCACCGTCTTCTTCATCTGCTCGCTCCCGATCTGGATTGTCGGATACAGCTTCGAGCAGAAGTACGGCGCGCTCTCGCGCAAGAGCCAGGATCAGTCTGGCGACCTCGCGACGGCCGTCGAAGAGAGCGTGCACGGCATTCGCGTACTCAAGGCGTTCGGGCGCGGTGGGCACTCGCTCGCCCAGTTCCGTGAGCAGGCCGAGTCGTTGCGCGGCACCGAGCTGCGCAAGGCCCGCGAGGTCGGGCTCATCTGGTTCTGGTACGACCTCGTGCCGTTCCTCGCACTCGGCGCGTGCCTGTTCACGGGCATCGTGCTCGCAAGCCTCGGCCAGCTCACCGTCGGCGAGCTCTTCGGGTTCTTTGCGCTCGCCGCGGCAGTGCGGTGGCCGATGAACTCACTCGGGTTCCTGTTCTCCTTCCTCATCGATGCCCGCACCGCGACCGACCGCGTGTTCGAGGTGTTCGACGCCGAGATCACGATCACTGACCCCGAGAACCCCCGCACCGTCGAGAACCCGCGCGGCGAACTCGCGTTCCGTGGCGTGCACTTCCGATTCCCTGACGCCCGCGACAGCGAGCGAGACCTCGTTGACGGTCTAGACCTCGTGCTGCGGCCGGGCGAGACGATGGCACTGGTCGGCGCGACCGGCTCAGGCAAGACCACGCTGACTGCGCTGCCGACCAGGCTCTACGATGTCACGGCGGGAGCCGTCGAGCTCGACGGCGTCGACGTCCGTGACCTCAAGCTTGAGGAGCTGCGCCGGCGAATCGGGGTCGCGTTTGAGGACCCGATCCTTTTCTCGGCGAGCGTGCGCGAGAACGTGCTGCTCGGCCGCGAGGACCTCGACCCGCAGAGCGCGGAGGCGGATCGCGTGCTGCGCGAAGCCCTCGACGTCGCGCAGGCAGGCTTCGCGTATGACCTGCCCGACGGCCTCGACACCGAGGTTGGCGAGGAGGGCATGAGCCTGTCGGGCGGCCAGCGGCAGCGGCTCGCGCTTGCCCGCGTCGTCGCGGCCGGGCCCGATGTGCTCGTACTCGATGACCCGCTGTCGGCGCTCGACGTCGACACCGAGGCGCTCGTGGAGGCAGCGCTGCGCCGCGTACTCGCGAGCACCACCGCGCTCATCGTCGCCCACCGGCCCTCGACGGTGTCGATGGCCGACAGGGTCGCGGTGATGCAGCACGGCCGCGTGATCGCGGTCGGAACGCACAGTGAGCTGCTGCGCTCGAGCGATCACTACCGGCACCTCATCACCTCGCTTGAGGCGGGCGCCGAACCGCCGCCCGGTACTGACCCGGCTAGCGCGACTGACCCAACTGACCCGACCGACATCACCGGCACCGAGGAGGTGGCACGATGAGCCCCGAGAGCGTACGTGGTACGCGCGGCGAAGACCGCACAAGCTACACCCGCGAGGAGAGCCGGGCTATTCGGCAGCGGTCGCTGCGCCTGCTCGGCTCGCTGCTCGGCCCGTTCCGTCGCCTCATCATTCTGACGGCGACGGTGGTGATCGCGTCGGCCGTGTTCCGCGCGATCGGCCCGTCGCTCATCGCGTTCGGGATCGACGAGGCGCTGCCCCGAGCCGTCCAAGACGGTGACTGGGGGCCGGCCATCGGCATCTCGCTCGCCTACCTCGTCATTGGCGGCGGGGGCGCTGCTCTCGTCGGCTGGTACGTCGTGCTCATCGCGAAGCTCACGCAGGCCGTGATGATCGAGCTGCGCACGCGCATTTTCAGGCACACGCAGCGGCTGAGCCTCGAATTCCACGAGGGCTACACATCGGGTCGCATCATTTCGCGTCAGACGAGCGACCTCGAATCGATCCAGGAGCTGCTTGACGGTAGCCTCTCAGAGCTCATCGACGCCGTGCTGCTTGGCTCGTTCACGCTCATCGCTCTGTTCCTGCTCGACTGGCGCTCGGGCGTGCTGCTCGTGTGCATGGGGCTGCCTCTCGGCCTGCTCATGTGGTGGTTCGTCATCGAGTCGCAGAAGGGCTTCCGCGCGACCCGCACGGTGAGCGCGAGGCTTATCGTGCAGTTCGTTGAAACGATGACGGGCATCCGTGCGGTGCAGGCCTTCCGTCGCGAGAAGCGCAACGACAAGGCGTTCGCGAAGGTGTCTGACGACTACCGGCGCGCGAACCTCCGCGTGGTGAACCTCTTCGGCGTGCTTGACCCCGGGCTCGTACTGCTCGGCAACATCACGATCGCCGTCGTGCTCGCCTGGGGCGCGTTCCGGGTGACCGACAATGCGCTCGCGGTCGGCGTGCTCCTCGCAGCGGTGCTGCACGTGCGTAACTTCTTCGGCCCACTTGAAGACGTCGCGATGTTCTTGAACTCGTATCAGTCGGCTGTCGCCGCGCTCGAGAAAGTGTCGGGCGTGCTTGAGGAAGAGCCGACCGTGAAAGACCCGGAGTCGCCGGTGGCGCTTCCGAAGGCCACGGGCGAGCTGAAGTTTGACGGCGTGAGCTTCCGCTACGGCGGGGCCGACGACCCGCGGGTCGTGCTCGCCGATTGCAATCTCGAGATCCCGGCCGGGCAGACGATCGCGCTCGTCGGCACGACGGGCGCGGGGAAGTCGACGCTCGCGAAGCTTGTCGCGAGGTTCTACGATCCGACGGAGGGGCGGCTCACGCTCGACGGCATCGACCTCCGTGAGCTTGACCCCGCCGATATGCGGCGCGCGATCGTCATGGTCACGCAGGAGGCGTACCTCTTCAGCGGCACGATCGCGGAGAACATCGCGCTCGGCAAGCCCTCCGCTTCGCGCGAGGAGATCCGCGCGGCGGCGGTCGCGGTTGGGGCGGACGAGTTCATTCGCAGCCTGCCCGACGGCTATGACACTGACGTGAACAAGCGTGGCGGCCGCGTCTCGGCGGGGCAGCGGCAGCTCGTCTCGTTCGCGCGAGCCTTCCTCGCCGACCCCGCGGTGCTTATCCTCGACGAGGCAACGGCATCACTCGACCTGCCGAGCGAGCGGCTCGTGCAAGACGCGCTGCAGCGCCTCCTCGCAGACCGCACGGCGATCATCATCGCGCACAGGCTCTCGACGGTCGCGATCGCCGACCGCGTGCTCGTTATGGAGCACGGCCGCGTTGTCGAGGACGGCACCCCGGCCGAGCTCATCGCGTCCGGTGGTCGCTTCGCCGGGCTGCATGCGGCCTGGGAAGACTCGCTCGCGTAAGGTAGAACCGTGCAAAAACGGTGGGGCGGAGCGTTGCGTGCGCTCGTAACGAGCACGCAGCCCCGCCTCCCGTGGCGCCGGATCGTGCTCGCCGCGCTCGGAACGGCGGTCGCGGTCGCGATCCTCGGGGCGCTCGGCACCTCGATGGATCTCACGCTGTTGTTTCTCGGCTTCGCGCCGAGCTGCCTGCTCGTGTTCGCGCTGCCGGAGGCGCCAGTCTCGCAGCCCATCGCGGTCGTCGGCGGGCACATGGTGTCTGCTGCCGTCGGGCTCGGTATCGGGGCTATCCCGCACTCGGGCTGGTGGAACAGCGAATTAGCCTCGGCGCTTGCCGGGGCGCTGGCGGCGGGCCTCTCGGTCGTCGCGATGCTGGTGCTCAGGGTGCTGCATCCGCCGGCGGTGGCGAACGCGGTCGTTGTGTGCGTGACGGGCGCGGGCTGGGGCTACCTGTTCGCCCCCGTGCTGCTGAGCTCGCTCGCTATCGTCGCGGTCGCGCTCGCCTGGCACCGCCTCACGGGCGGCACCTACCCGCATCGCTCGGCGATTCGCTGACCAGCGCTGGGGCGCTGGGGTGCTGAGCGCGCGGGGCGTGCGCTCGGGCGCGGCGGTGGGCCCGCGTGCGGCGGTGCGGCCTACAGATACGGGTGAACCGTGGGGCGCTCGGCCTCGGTGTCGCGGATGAGCTGCGGGTCTGTCATGCCCTTGCGGGGATCAACGTCGGGGTCGTCAGGTTCGGTCGCGCCGTCGAGCACGGGCTCGTCGATCGTTTCCGGTGTGGCCTCGTTGGCGTCGTGAGCGTGCTTTGCATTCATCTGTGCCTCCTAGGTTGTGGCTTGGTTGTCCACGGTAGGACGCCAAGCTGGAGGATGGCACAGTACTGGCTGAGCACGCGGTGAGTTAGTCTCGGCTGGAGTTCCAGAAGACGCGCGAGCCGTCGGCCTGAACCGCCTGCCACACATCGCCGCACTTCTCAGTCTCTTGAATACCGACGTCCATGAGCAACAGCAGGCTCGCGTACGAGCCAGGCCCGTCGGTGCTCGGCACGCAGTCGGCCTTGATGGGGCTGCCCTTCCACGACGCAGCGACCTGATCGCCCTGCTGGATCACGCGGACGCCCTCTGCATCCTTGGGGAATCCCTTGGGGAACGTGCCGTCGGCGACAAGCTTCTCGACCTCAGCGGTTGACGGGCTGAAGTCCTTGGGTGCCGGGGGCTCTCCGGCCCCTGCGCAACCCGCTAGGAGCGAGGCCGCGAAGAGTGCTGCAGCGCTGGCGATCAGTGGGTGCTTCATGCGGGGACCTCCAAGGCCGTCGGGTTTTCAACGCTAGCGGACGGGACCTATGAGTTTCAACGGAGTGTGCTGGGATATTGCCGGGTGAGGTGCGCATGGGCGTGGTTGTGGCACAAACACGAAGGCCCCGCTCCGAGGAGTGGGGCCTTCGTGTGTTACCTGTCTATGGCGGAGACGGGGGGATTTGAACCCCCGGTCGAGTTTAACCCCGACCCTTCATTAGCAGTGAAGTCCGTTCGGCCGCTCCGGCACGTCTCCATGAGCAGGCAACGCCACTTAGTCTAACGGGAAAATCCTGAGCCAGGAAATCCTTGGGCTAGTAGTTCACGCGCCCGGCCGAACAAGATTCGACGTCGGGCTTCAGGCCGGTGATCTCCGGGGGCAGCTGCACCCGGTCACCGCCCTCGGCAGGTGTGCCGCCATCCGTTGCAGGAGCTTCGCCCGCGGGAGTTTCTGTTGCGGGATCAGTGGGCTCGGCCGGAGCCTCGGTGCCGGTGTCAGCGGGCGTTGCCACCGCGCCACCGGTGCCGGTGACATCGAAGGACTCACCGCTCTTGAGCGTGTCGATGAGCACCTGCGCGAGCTCTGAGTTCGGCAGGAGGCGACCCGACTGGTACGGGTGATCGACCGTCGGGTACTGCACGAAGTTGATGTTACCGAGGTCGATGTCGCGCACTGTGCCGGCGGCGGCCTGCATGAACTGCATGCTCTTCATGCTCTCCGAGAGCAGCATGTTGTCGGTGGCGGCCTTCGCGAGGTTCCAGACTTTGAACGGGTCCGAGAGGGTCTCTGCGCTCTTCAGCTTGCGCATGAGCGACGACATGAAGACCTGCTGGTTGTTGATGCGCGAGATGTCGCTGCCGTCGCCGACGCCGTAGCGGGTGCGGAGGAACTGGAGCGCATCCCAGCCCTCAAGCGTGTTCATGCCCGCGGGCAGGTCGAGGTCGGTCTTTGGGTCGACCAGCGGCTCGGTCAGGCAGACGTCTACGCCGCCAATGGCCTCGGAGACCCCGACGACGCCGTCGAACGTGATCATGGCCGCGTAGGGGATGTCCATGCCGGTGAGTTCGGAGATCGTGCGGGCAACGCACGGCAGCCCGCCGTAGCCGAGCGCGGTGTTGAGCTGCTGCTCACTCATCGCCGGGTAGAAGTCTTCCTGGCCGTCTTCGCTCGGGCAGCTCGGGATCGGCACCATGAGGTCACGCGGGAAGCTCACGACGGTGGCGTTCTTGTGGTCGGCCGAGACGTGAAGTAGGAGGTTCACGTCGTTGAGCTCGCCCTCCTCGCCGTCGTCGTAGCCCTGACCCATGCGAGTGTCGGAGCCCGCGAGCAAGATCGTGAGCTCGCCGTCGATCGACTGAGTGCCCGCGCCGACCGCGGCGCTCGGCCCCCCGAGGTCGACGGTCTTCGCGTTGTTCCAGAAGCCCCAGACGGCGTAGGCGGCGGTCGCGACGCCAGAGAAGGCGATGACGAGCAGCGTCGTGAGGAGGAACCGGCTGAAGTTCTTTACAGAGGAGGATCGGGGGAGGTTGCCGTGTCGTACGACCGACCGGCGCGGTTGTTCAACCTGCGTCCTTCTCGCCATTCGGTGATCCCCTGTTCGTCAATGCGGCTCGAAATACCCGCAAGATCTCCCTAATTTACCCGATTCCCCTGGGCGGACGCTGGAGCGCCCTCGTGGATGCGGCGTTCCGGCCGGAGCGTGCGTCTAGTTTCCTAAGGCGTCAAGCCTGGCGCGCAAGTCCTTCGGAATGGCCCACACGGTGGGCCTGCGGCCTGATGAGGGCTGCACGAGGCCAAGCTCGTTGAGGCCTTTGAGGTCATTTCTCGCGGTCTGTTCCGTGACGTTGAACCGGTGCGCAACCTCTTTCGCGACGAGCCTGGGAATCTCTTCCCGGGCTATCCATTCGAGGAGCGCGACCTGCCGCTCGTTCAGCAGACCAGATGACGCGCGCAGCGTCTCGCGCACCTGCAGGCCTTGGTCGACCTTGGACCGCACGTACTCCTCAAAATCTTCGAGCGCCCGCTTGAAAGCGCGCAGCTGGTGGAGGACGAAGTAGGTGATATCCCCTTCGTCGTCCTCGCTGTATTCGTAGGCCATCGCGTACTGCGCTGGCGCCTCGCGGAGCACCCGGGAGATCGCGACGTGCTCGGCGAGGTGGTAGCCGTTGTGCAGCATCGCCCAGTAGAAGGCTGCCCGCGCGGTGCGGCCGTTCCCGTCCGAGAAGTAGTGATCGTATCCAAACATGAAGTGCGTCACGATCGCCCTGAGGACCGGCGAAAGGTACGGAACCTCGTCGACCGTGCCGTTGGCGAAGTTGCAGGTCAGCGCAAGGCGGTCTGGCAGAGTCTCGGCCGGAGGCGGCGCGTGGGTAACCCGTTCCTGCTGGTCCACGACGCTTACGCGTTCGTCGCTTGGCGACTGCAGGCGACCCACTTCCTGGGAATCCGCCAGGGTATTGGCGGTCAGCGTCGCATGCAGTTCCAACACGAAGGCCGCCGTCAGTGGGTTGGCCGCGTTCGCTTTGACGTCTTGCATCGCGACGAAGTTGTTGACGATCATTTGGTCTGAGATGGTGGCAGGTCGCACCCCCGCCTCGATCATGCGCTTCGCGTGTTTTCTGCTGGTTGACGCGCCTTCGAGCTGGCTCGAGGTGATCGCCTCCTCGAGGAGCGACTGCAGCAAGTACCGGCGATTGCTCCGGTCTGACTGCCCGGTGCCGGAGGAGGCGAGCCCGCCAGTGCGCCGCGCAATCTCCTCGGACAACCGCAACACTTCATCGTTGTAAGCGAACCAGAACGGCTGCCCGCTCTTGTCTGCGAATGGCAGGTCGCGCCTCACATTGAGTCGCTGGAGCTTGAGGGACATCCACCACTCGTCGTGGTTCATGCCGGCGGGCGGCCGCCGATGCTGCAGCTGTTCCCAGTGGTAGTAGTGCGTGTCGTCGATGCGCGGGCCCAGAAGTACTTCGAGCAGGCGCGACTCGTCCGCCACGCGGATTCGTTTCTGGACCTCTTGGGAGGTCGGGGCCGAGTGCTTGACCGTCACCCTTCGGAGGTTAGCAAAGAAAAACAAAATTTGCCCAAAATTTTGCTTTCATGGGCCACGGGAACGAGAAAGCCCCCGACCCCGGTACCGAAGTACCTGATCGGGGGCTTTCACCTGGCGGAGGGTAGGAGATTTGAACTCCTGAGACGGGGTTACCGCCTGCTTGTTTTCAAGACAAGTTCCTTCGGCCGCTCGGACAACCCTCCGCCGAAAAGCCTAGCAAACCTTCGGGATGAATCGATCCATCGGGCGAAATTGCTTACGCGGCGAGCAGCGAGGGGAAGCGCTCACGGAGGGCGAGGAGCAGACCGCCGGCCTCTGCCGTGGCGGTGACCTGCGTCGCGACTGCCTTCACCGCGTCGACGGCCTGGCCCATTGCGACGGAGACGCCGAGGCGGCCGGCCCACTCGAGCATCTCGATGTCGTTGCGCCCATCACCCGCGGCGAACACGTTGGCCGGGTTGATCTCAAGCTTCTCCCGGAGCACCTCGAGCGCGCTCGCCTTCGTCACGCCGTCGGGCGCGATGTCGAGCCAGGAGCTGGTGCCGACCGCGTACGAGACGTGGGTCAGCCCGAGCGACTCGATGGCGCTCATAAACTCCTCGACGCGGTAGTCGGGGGAGAACACGATGACGCGGGCGGCCTGTACTCCGAGCAGATCCTCAAAGGCCACGCGGCGCTGGTTCGACGGCAGCGTCCCCGAAGGGATCTCCTTCGTGTACAGGAACGTGCCGTCGGCGAGCTCGACGGCGAAGTGCGCGGTCGTGAGCTGCGGGCGGATCTTCTGGAGCGCGTCGGTCGGGTTGAACGCCTCGACGTACTCGCGACGATAGCCGCGGGTGCCGAACGGGTCGCGCTTTAGCGTGACGGCGCCGTTCGCTGTCACCACCCAGTCGGGGCGGATGCCGAGGCGCTCGACAATTGGCAGGGTCGCGTCGACCGACCGGCCCGTCGAGACAATGACTTCCTGGCCAGATTCGTGCAGCGTGCGGATCGCCTCTGCGAGCTCGGGGTCAATGATCCCGCCAGCGGCATGGTCACCCGCGCCTTCAAACCCGTGACGCAGCACGGTTCCGTCGAGGTCGAGGGCGATGATGTGGCGATCCTGCATTGATTACGTTCCTTCTACGGGCTGAGTACTTCAAGTCCACCGAGGTACGGGCGCAGCGCCTCGGGTACGGTGACGCTGCCGTCAGCGTTCTGGTGCGTTTCGAGGATCGCGACGATCCACCGCGTCGTGGCGAGCGTGCCATTGAGCGTCGCAACGGGGGCGGTCTTGCCGCTCTCCGTGCGGAAACGGGTCTGGAGCCTGCGCGACTGGAAGGTCGTGCAGTTTGAGGTCGAGGTGAGCTCGCGGTAGGTGCCCTGCGTCGGCACCCACGCCTCAATGTCGAACTTGCGCGCTGCGCTCGAACCGAGGTCACCCGCGGCGACGTCGATGACGCGGTAGCTCAGGCCGAGAGCCTGGAGCATCTCTTCCTGCCACGCGACGAGGCGGTCGTGCTCCGCCTCCGCGTTCGCGGGGTCGGTGTACACGAACATCTCGAGCTTGTTGAACTGGTGCACGCGCAGGATCCCGCGCGTATCCTTCCCGTGCGAGCCGGCCTCGCTGCGATAGCAGGTCGACCAGCCGGCGTAGCGGACCGGGCCGCTCGAGATGTCGAGGATCTCGTCAGAGTGGTAGCCGGCGAGCGCGACCTCGCTCGTGCCGGTGAGGTACAGATCCTGATCCTTCAGGTGGTAGACCTCGTCGGCGTGCTCGCCGAGGAAGCCGGTTCCGCCCATGATCTCTGGCTTCACGAGCGTCGGCGTGATGAGCGGCGTGAAGTCATTGCGCATCGCGAGGTCGAGCGCCATGTTCATGAGCGCGATCTCGAGGCGGGCGCCGACGCCGCGGAGGAAGTAGAACCGTGCGCCGGAGACCTTCGCGCCGCGCTCCATGTCGATCGCGCCGAGCAGTTCGCCGAGGGCGAGGTGGTCGCGAGGCTCAAAATCGAACTCGGGGATCTCGCCGACGGTGCGGAGCGTGACGAAGTTGTCTTCGCCGCCCTCGGGGACGCCGTCGATGACGATGTTCTCGATGCGCGATGCCACGCGCTCGAAGCTCTGATCCGCTTCCTTTGCCTTAGCCTCGGCTGCCTTGACCTGCGCGGCAAACTCCTGCGCCTTCGCGATGAGGGCGGGCTTGTCTTCCTTGGCAGCGGTCTTGACGGTTTCGCCGACCGACTTCTGCTCCGAGCGCAGTCGCTCGAACTCGCCCCGGGCCTCACGGCGCGCGGCGTCAGCAGCGAGCGCCTCGTCTACAACCGACTCGTCGTTGCCACGAGCGCGCTGCGAGCGCTTCACGATGTCGGGATCGTTGCGAAGAAGTACTGGATCGATCACGTCACCTAGCCTACCGCCCCGGGGTCGCGGCTACGATTGATCCATGACTATGGCCCCCAGCCGCATGCAGCCGCACGCAGCAGTCGTGTACCACCCGCTGAAAACCGACATCTCGGGTCTGCGGAGTGCGGTGGCGGCGGCGGAGGCGAGCGCGGGGTGGGCGCTCACCCGCTGGTACGAGACCGAAGCGGAAGACGCGGGCGTCGGGGCCACTCAGCGCGCGATCGCCGAGGGGGCTGGTGTGGTTCTCGGAGCGGGCGGTGACGGGACGATTCGCGCGATCGCCGAGGCCCTGCGGAACACCGGGGTGCCGCTCGCGATCGTGCCGCAAGGCACGGGAAACCTGCTCGCCCGCAACATCGGGATGCCGCTCGGCGATATCCCGGAGGCAGTGCAGGCCGCATTCTTCGGTTCCGGTCGCACGATCGACCTCGGCAGCATGACGATTGTGCGGCCGAAGGACGAGCACGGCGTCTCGGTGGAGGAAGAGCACGCCTTCCTCGTCCTCGCGGGGATGGGGCTTGACGCGCGCGCGATCCGAGCGACCAGGTCCAAGCTCAAGAAGCGGCTCGGCTGGCTCGCCTATGTCGACGCCGGCGTGCGCACCATGGTGAAAGACAAGCCCCTCGAGATTCATTACTCGATGGACGGCTCTGAGATGAAGCGGCTCACGGTCTACACCGTCATGATCGGCAACTGTGGGCTTCTGCCCGGCGGGGTGCTGCTCATCCCTGACGCGAGCATCGACGACGGGCTACTCGACGTTGTCGCGCTGCGGCCGCTCGGGCCGTTCTCGTGGCTCCGCATCTGGAACAAGATCGGCTGGGAGAACGGCGTGCTTCGGAAGACGAAGACGGGGCGCCGGATCATTGACCTCGTCAATGACACGAAGAACGTGACCTATGTCCGCGCCCGCGAGTACGCGCTTGCCGTTGAGGGCTCGGAGCCGGTTCAGCTCGACGGCGATGATTTCGGCCTTGCGGTCAAGATCCGCGGCCAGGTGGATCCGGGTGCCCTCATCGTCCGCGTGCTTCCCGATTGGCAACTGCCTGAATAGCATCGCACTACCTCGACGACCGCTGGTTCGCCGGGGTTGCGGGGGTGGTGTTACCGGAGCCGCCTCCGAGTGTCGCGCCCCCGTCGGCATCGCCCTCTGTTGCAGGTTCGTCGCCCGCGGTGCCGTCGTTTCCGGGCTTATCGCCGCTGGTCTCGTCTGCGCTCGCCGCAGGGTCGACGCAGTCGCGTGAGAGAGGCGGAAGCTCGGTCTTCTCGGGCTTTGCGGCGGCGGGAGTGCCTGCTTCTCCCGTCACGTCGGAGTATCGCGCGCTGCTGAGTGGGAACACGTTCCACGCCTCGGCGTCGCGCGCAATCGGGTTGAAGGAGTGCGCGTAGTTGCGATCCTCACCCTGCACCCAACTGTCTGGCGGAGTCGGCTGGTCCTCGCCCATGGTGGTGATGGGCTTGCCGTTTTGGTCGTAGAGCCGCACCGCGTCGAGCAGGTTGCCTGCGCAGTCGTACGCGTAGATGTTGGTGACCTCGCCCCCGTTGAAGGCGAGCCCTTGATAGCTCAGGTCATCGACGACGTACTCGACGTTCGGCGTGCTGGCGTTCGCCCAGGTTGCGGCGAAGAACGGCAGGGTCAGAATCACAGCGACGACGTTCGCGACGTCGCGTACGCGGACGAGCCACTTCCGTGGCAGCCATTTACCCCGGCCCCACTGCACACTCACGACGATGAACGCGAGCGTGAGCACCACGGCCCCGAGCGATACCGGAACGCCGTTGATGAGTGGGTGCCGGAGCAGTAGCAGAGCCGCCCACGCGCCGACGACGGCGCGCAGCACCCACCAGACGGGCCTGAGTGAGACCATCAGATCACGGAATGCCTGCCTGCCGGGGGTCGCGTCAAACCAGGCGGCGCCCCGCTCCTTCAGGCGCTCCACTCGCTCGGCGGCTGTCAGTTTCGTGGGCTTCGCGGTGGCTCGGACGGGGAGACCCGCGGCCTGCCGAAGCTCTTCCGCGTAGTGCGCGGCGTCGCCGAGTGAATCCAGGGAGTTGCCCTCGCTGAGGCGCTCGGTGATGTCTGCCCCCAAGCCGTCGAGCAGCTCGTCGAGCTCTTCCGTCGGCAGATCGCTCAGGTGCGAGCGAACCTCGTCGGTGAACGTCTCGGCCCGCTGGGCGTTGGTGAGTGAAGCGCTGACGTTCATGCTGGGGCTCCTTCTGGGCTCGTCGCGGGTGTTGGGGGCTGTGGGGGGATAGGGGGCTGCGGGGAGACTGGGGGCTGCGGTGGCGTCTGTGCTTGCCGGGTGCCTTGGTGCCCAGAGGGCGAGATCAGTGCACTGAGGGTTTCGGCGAACTGGCGCCAGCTGCCACGCTGCTCGTCGAGGAGCTCTCGCCCGCTTGGCGTGATGCTGTAGTACTTGCGGTGGGGCCCGCCGTCGGATGGAACGACGTAGGTTGAGAGTGCGCCGGCCGCATAGAGTCGCCGCAGTGTGCCGTAGACCGAGGCGTCGCCGACTTCGTCGAGCCCCGCATCGCGGAGGCGCCTGACGACGTCGTAGCCGTAGCCGTCCTCGCGCTCCACGACAGCGAGAACGGCGGCGTCGAGCACGCCTTTCAGTAGCTGTGTTCCGTCCACCCGGAACCCCCTTTTGTTATTCGCCGGTACGCACTAGTGTGCATTACACAATAGTGCGGTGTCAAGAACACTATGTGCTCTCGGCCGCACCACGCCGCCCCAGCACATCGTTCTAGTGAGCGCACACCTTATGGGGCAGATTTAAGATGTGCTTCCGAGAGGATCATGTGC
>JBQDKK010000011.1:80371-116073 GCA_052094845.1 Leucobacter sp.
TCGTGCTCGTGCTCGTGCTCGTGCTCGTGCTCGTGCTCGTGCTCGTGCTCGTGCTCGTGCTGGTGCTGGTGCTGGTGCTGGTGCGAGAGCCGAACCTCGACAGCGCAAGCCCCGCAGAGGTCCATCCCCGCAGGAGGCCCCCTTACCAACCGTTGTTAAGGGGGCCTCCTGCGGGGAAGCGCCTCGATGGCGGCTCAGCGCCGGGTCAGGGTCGGCCTACTGCCGTCGAGACACCACCAGCCCAAGGCAGCGGCACCCCGCGTCAGGCCGGGTCCACGCCCTCGATGACCTCGCGCAGCCAGTCGCGCGCATCCCGGAAGCGGTTGTCGTCGTGCACCGGCCGAATCTCTGCCGAGACTCTGTCGGCCCGCGGGTACGACCCGAGGAACACGACGTTCGGGCTCGACCGCTTTACTCCGAGCAGGGCATCGGCGACGCGCTCGTCCTTGATGTGCCCCTCGGCGTCGATGACGAATCGGTACCGGCCCATCCGATCCCCAATGGGGCGCGACGCGAGCAGCGTCAGGTTCACGCCGCGCGTTGCGAACTGCTCAAGCAGGTCGAGGAGCGCGCCGGAGCGATCTTCCGGAAGCTCGGCGATGAGTGACGTCTTATCGGCCCCGGTCGGCTCGCTGACGGGGCCAACCCTGCTGACGAGCACGAAGCGGGTGACCGCGTCGGGGTTCTCAGCGATGCCCTCCGCGAGCACCTCGACGTCGTAGTGATCTTCGATACCGGGGGGCGCGATCGCCGCGTCCACCTGCTTTGCCTCGTCGAACAGGTCGGCAGCCGCCTGCACGTTCGAGGTCGCGGGGAGGTGACGGTGCTGGGGCCGGGCCTCGTCGAGCCAGGCGCGGCACTGGCCGTAGGCGACCGGGTGGCCCGCGACCACGGTCACATCTTCGAGCTTCACGCCGGGCCGAGCCACGAGCACGAACCGCACCGGCACGAGGTACTCGCCGACGATGCGCAGGCCGGGGATAGTCGCGAGCGCGTCTTGCGCGACAGTCACGCCGCCGTCGATTGAGTTCTCGATGGCGATCATCGCGGCGTCGCTCACACCGGTCACGACGTCGTTCAGCGCCTCGCCAAGGTTTGACACGGGGCGCCAGGTCTGGCCCTGAGCCGCTTCGACCTGCTTGAGGGCCGCCTCGGTAAACGTCCCCGCGGGCCCCAGGTAGGAGTAACTGCGCGTGGGTTCCGAGGCGTTCGACATGTGCCCAAGCGTACCGCGCGAATCTAGCCGAGCACCCGCGCGACCAGCGCCTGCGCCGCTGCCTGCACCTCGATGAGGTGGTTCGGCCCCGCGAACGACTCTGCGTAGATCTTCATGACGTCTTCGGTGCCCGACGGCCTGGCCGCGAACCAGGCGCGCTCGGTCGAGACCTTCAGCCCGCCGATTGCCGCGCCGTTCGAGGCCTCCGTCGCGATAGACGTGATCGGGTCACCGGCGAGCTCTGAGTCAGTCACGTCCGACGCCGCGAGCGCCGAAAGCCGTGCCTTTTGCTCGGCGGTCGCCGGTGCGTCGATGCGCGCGTAGGCGGGCTCGCCGAACCGTTCGACGAGCTGCGCGTAGCGCTCGGCGGGTGACTGCCCGGTGACCGCCTGGATCTCGGCGGCGAGCAGACAGAGCAGGATCCCGTCTTTGTCAGTGCTCCACGGCGTCCCGTCGAACCGCTGGAAGGCCGCGCCGGCGCTTTCCTCGCCCCCAAACACGACGCTGCCCTCGGAGAGCCCTGGCACGAACCACTTGAACCCGACGGGCACCTCATCGAGCCGGCGCCCGTGCGCGGCCACAACGCGGTCGATCATGGCTGAGGAGACGAGCGTCTTCCCGATGCCCGCCGTGGCGGGCCAGTCCGGTCGGTGCTCAAGGAGGTAGTCGATCGCGACCGCGAGGAAGTGGTTCGGGTTCATGAGCCCGCCATCGCGGGTGAGGATCCCGTGCCTATCGGCGTCAGCGTCGTTTCCGGTGACGATTGCGAACTCGTCACGGTATGGCGCGACGGTCGACATCACCTGTGCGGACGAGGGATCCATACGGATCTTGCCATCCCAGTCGAGGTGCAGGAATGCGAACTGCGGGTCCACGCCGGCCCCGAGCACGGTCAGGTCGAGTTCGTAGCGGTCGCGGATCGCCGACCAGTAGGCGACGCTCGCCCCGCCGAGGGGATGGGCGGCGACGCGGACGCCTGACTCTCGGATCGCCTTCATGTCGATCGCGTTCGCGAGCCCTTCAACGTAGGCGCCGAGGAAATCGTATGCGCCGGGCACGATAGGGGTACTCGGAGGCTGCGGCGCCGCGAGCGCCCACCACTCGCCGCTCTCGAGGAGGGCGTTGGCGCGTTGGGCGATCCACCCGGTGGCGTCGGTGTCTGCCGGCCCACCGTGCGGCGGGTTGTACTTGATGCCGCCGTCGCCGGGCGGGTTGTGGCTCGGGGTGATGATGATGCCGTCAGCCCGCTCGGGGTCGTTCTCGTCGCGGCCGCGATTGTGGGTGAGGATCGCGTGGCTGAGCGCCGGGGTCGGCACGAAGGCCTCGTCGCCCTGGCCCGCGTTCGTGAGCACGTGCACGCCGAGCGTTGTGAGTACGGCAACCGCGGTGTGCTCCGCCGGTGCCGAGAGTGCGTGGGTGTCAGCCCCGATGAACAACGGCCCGCGGATGCCCTGGGCCTCGCGGTATTCGGCGATCGCGGCGGCGATCGCGGCGATGTGAGCCTCGTTGAACGAGCCTGTCAGTGAGGATCCGCGGTGGCCGGAGGTGCCAAACACCACACGCTGCGCCGGCACCTCGGGGTCGGGCACGACCTCTGAGTATGCGCGCACGAGCGCATCGATATCGACGAGGTCCTCGGGGCGCGGAAGCAAACCAGCTCGAACATCCATACCCCTAGTGTGCCAGGCTGCGCGAAGCTACGTCGCGTTCACCTTCACGGAGTAGTCTGTGAAGCATGAGCGAGATGCAGCAAGACCGTCCGTCTATCGAGTGCTGGCTGACAGATATGGACGGCGTGCTCGTGCACGAGAACCGGGCCATCCCGGGTGCCGCCGAGCTCATCGCGCAGTGGACGGCGAACGAGCAGCCGTACCTCGTGCTCACGAACAACTCGATCTTCACGGCCCGCGACCTCTCCGCCCGGCTCGCGGCGAGCGGCATCAACGTTCCTGAGGAGCGCATCTGGACGAGCGCGCTCGCGACCGCAGCCTTTCTGAAGCAGCAGAAGCCCGGCGGCTCGGCGTTTGTGCTGGGTGAGGCAGGCATCCTGACCGCGCTGCATGACGCCGGCTACGTCATGACCGAAACGAACCCCGACTTCGTGGTTGTTGGTGAGACCCGCAACTACTCGTTCGATGCCATCACGAAGGCGATCCGCCTCATCAACAAGGGCGCACGCTTCATCTCGACGAACCCCGACGCGACGGGCCCAAGCCCCGACGGCGTGCTGCCCGCGACGGGCGCGATCAACGCGCTCATCACGAAGGCGACCGGCATGGAGCCGTACGTCGTCGGCAAGCCGAACCCGATGATGTTCCGCTCGGCGATGAACAAGATCGGCGCCCACTCGCACAACACCGGCATGATCGGCGACCGGATGGACACCGATATTGTCGCTGGCATCGAGGCCGGCCTGCACACGGTGCTCGTGATGACCGGTATCTCCGACAGGGCTGAGATCGAGAAGTTCCCGTTCCGCCCGAACGAGGTGCTCGGCTCGGTCGCGGAACTGCTCGACTGAGCGACCGAGCCGCAGCGCCCCGTTACCGGCCGATGCGCCGGTAACGCTCGAAGCGGCGTGCGCGGCGGTGCTCGTTGCGCTGCAATTGCAGGGCCGCGAGTTCTTCCGCGATCGCGTCGCCCATCCGGTCACAGAACGCCCGGGCCTCGTCGGCAGCATCAGGCTGCTCGGCGATGACCCGGTCAACGATGCCGTCGGCCAACAGCCGACTCGAAGAGACCCCCTGCTGCTCTGCGAGTTCGGCGGCGTGCGAGGTGTCACGGTGCACGATCGCAGAGGCACCTTCGGGTGGCAACGGCGAGAGCCAGGCGTGCTGTGCTGCGAGCGTGCGATCCGCGGGCAGGATCGCGAGTGCACCGCCGCCGGTTCCCTCACCGAGAATCACGGAGAGGGTCGCGCCGCGGTGCATCGTGAGGTCGGCGAGGCAGTGGGCGATCTCGCGGGCAAGCCCGCCCTCCTCGGCATCTTGCGAGAGTGCGGCGCCGGGGGTGTCGATGACAGTCACGAGCGGGAGCCTGAGCTGTTCGGCGAGCCGCATAGCGCGCCGAGCGGCACGGAGCGCTCCCGGCCCGAGCGGTGCGAGTGCGCGCTGCGTGCGGCGATCCTGCCCGACGACGACCGCGGGAACACCGCGGAACCGCGCGAGGCACAGCGACAGACCCGGGTCGCGTTCGCCTTGGCCGGTGCCCGATAGCGGCACAACGTCGGTTGCCGCGAACCGCAGCAATTCACGCAAGCCTGGGCGGCGGGGATTGCGCGATCGGGTCACCGAGTCCCAGGTATCTGACGAAGCGGGGTGGCTCGCCTCTGCGCGCGTGAGGGCTGAGTCTCCCGGGCTTGCGGCGCGCGCAACGAGATCGTCGTGTGTCGGCGGCTCGAGCAGCCTGAGCGTGCGAGAGATGACCTCGCGCAGCCCCTCGGGTGGCAGCACGCCGTCGATGATGCCGTGGTGGGCGAGGTTCTCAGCCGACTGCACGCCCTCGGGAAACGGCGCATCGTAGAGCGCCTCGTAGACCCGCGGGCCGAGGAAGCCGACGAGTGCCCCTGGCTCCGCGACGGTGACCTGCCCGAGCGAGCCGAACGATGCGAGCGCCCCGCCGGTCGACGGGTGTCTGAGATACGTGAAGTAGGGCAGCCCTTCGGCCTCGTGGATCGCGACGGCTGCCGCGATCTTCACCATCGCGACGAAGGCAAGCGTGCCCTCTTGCATGCGTGTGCCGCCCGACGCGGTCGAAGCGAGCACTGGAAGCCCCTCCGAGGTTGCCCGCTCCATCGCTCGAACGAACCGCTCGGCTGCCGCGAGCCCGATGGAGCCCGCGAGAAACCTGAATTCGCAGGCGATGAGGGCAACCCGCCGGCCATCGATCAGGGCCTCGCCTGAGACGATCGACTCGTCGACGCCTGATTTTTCGGCGGCGGCGGCAAGCTCCGCCGTATAGGCGGGAGTTGCGAGGGGTTGCACGGGTGCCGTATCCCAGGAGCGGAAGCTCCCGGGGTCGGCAACAAGCTCAATGAGTTCTGCCGCTGAGTAGCGGCGCGTTACCCCGGTCACCGGACGACCTCCGCCGCGAGCCAGGCCCGGACGGCATCACCGTGTTCGTTCAGGGTTGGGGGCGCAGCATGACGGCTCCTTGCGCGCTCCCGCTCACCGGCCTCGTCGACGTCAAAGAACCGCAGCGCGGGCCCCGGAAGTGAGATCTCGCCGAGTGCCGTATGGTCCACATCGATGACGAGTCCTTGCGAGCGCACCTGATCCCATTCGTAGACCTCAGTGAGGTTGCGGACCTTGCCCGCGGGAATGCCCGCGGCGCTCAGTCGAGCGAGCAGGTCCGCTGCATCGGAGGTGCGAAACGCCTCCTCGACGAAGGCGATGGTCTGCTGTCGGTTCGCGACACGCTCCGGGTTGGATGCGAGGCCCGAAGTAGCGGCATCGAGCTGAAACTCTGCGCAGAACGCCTGCCACAGCCGGTCATTCGCCACCGAGATCTGTACGTGCCCGTCGCGGCAGCCGAAGAGCCCGTACGGCGCGATTGAGGGGTGGTGATTTCCCTGCGCCTCGGGCGTCTGGCCCGCGACTGTGACCCGGGTGCCCTGGAACGCGTGCACTCCGATGAGTGATGAGAGGAGCGATGTGCGCACGACATGACCCCTTCCTGTCGTGGCGCGTTCGTGCAGCGCCGCAAGCACGCCGACGACGCCGTGGATGCCGCCGAGCAGGTCGGCGATCGGGGTACCGACGCGCTGGGGGTCTTCTGGGCCCGGTCCCGTGATCGACATCAAGCCTGCCTCACCCTGCACAATCTGGTCGTAGCCGGCGCGGCCGCCCTCCGGCCCGTCGTGGCCGAAACCGGTGATCGAGAGTTGGATGAGCGCCGGGTTGAGCTCGGCAAGTGTCTTGGTGCTGAAACCGAGGCGATCCATCACCCCTGTGCGAAAGTTTTCAATGAGAATATCGGCGCGTGTGAGTAGGGCGGCGAGTGTCTCGCGCCCGTCGTCGCTCTTCAGATCGAGCGCGATCGACTCCTTGTTGCGGTTGCATGAGAGGAAGTAGGTCGAGTAGCTCTCGCCGTCTGAACCCTCGACAAACGGTGGACCCCACGACCTAGTCTCATCGCCAGCGCCAGGTGACTCTACTTTGATGACGCGGGCGCCAAGATCACCGAGCATCTGCCCGGCATGCGGGCCTGCGAGCGCCCTGGAAAGATCGACGACGAGGAGGCCGTCGAGCGGGCCATCGGTATGTGTGGTCACGGCTACTTACTCCCCTCAGTCGCGAGGTAGTGGCCGAGCACACTTGTCGCGGCGCGCACGCCGGTCGTGAGCGTTGGCTCGACGTCGGGTAGGAAGAACGGCGAGTGGTTCACTGCGGGGTTCTCATGGCCGGCGGAGTAGGCGCCGAAGAACCAGTAGACGCACGGTACCCCGATGCTGTCGGCGAGATGGCCGAAATCCTCCGACCCCATTGCGGTCGGAATTTCGACGATCTTGTCGCTCCCAAGCTCGGCCGCGAGTGCGGCGCGAACCTGCTCGGTGGCCTCTGGGTCGTTGTATAGCCGGGGGAACCGGGTGAGCTCTTCAATGTGAGGTGCTGGTGCTGCCGATGCGGCGGCTTCGGCGTTCACAATGCGAGTTACCGCGTCTAGTACCCGCATGCGCACCTCGGGTGTGAGCGTGCGAATATTTAGCGTGAACTCAGCACTCGCCGGGATGATGTTCTCCTTCAGCCCCGCGTGGAACGTGCCGCAGGTCACTACAGCAGGCGTTTGCGGCGGCAGTTCGCGAGAGACAATGGTCTGCAGTCTGGTGATGATGTGGGCGCCCTGCACAATTGGGTCGATAGCGTCTTGTGGCTGCGAGCCGTGCGACTGCTTGCCTGCGATGGTGACGCGCAGCGAGTCGGCGAGTGCCATCGCCGGGCCAGACGTCAGACCGATACTGCCAGCTGGTGCCGCGGGAAAGACGTGCTGGCCGAGCACGATCTTGGGCTTGGGGGCGCGTTCCCAGAGGCCATCGTTGACCATTGCGACCGCACCCTCGGCTGTCTCTTCGCCCGGTTGGAAGATCCACACAATGGTTCCGGCCCATGCGCGTCGCTGCTCAACGAGCAGCTCGGCCGCTGCCAGCGCCGTCGCGACGTGCGTGTCGTGGCCGCAGCCGTGCATCACAGGCACGGCGGTACCGTCTTTCAGCACGCCCGTTGCGGTCGAGCTATATGATGCGCCAGTGTCTTCCTGAATGGGTAGTCCGTCAGTATCGGCACGGAAGCCGATGACTGGCCCGTCGCCGTTCTTCAGTACGCCAACGACGCCGGTGCCACCGCAGCGGAAATGGTCGATGCCGAGCTCGGTCAGTCGTGTTTCGATGAATTCGGCGGTGCGATACTCCTGCATCGACAGTTCGGGTGTGCGGTGCAGGTGCTTGTAGGTCTCGTGCAGGCGTTCCCGTGCCGAGTCTGAGAGCTGGGTGGTGAGCATCTTTTCCCTTTCACTGCGGTGTTGATTCTGGGGTGGCGCGGGGCCAGGAGCGTGAGGCCCGACCCCGGGGCCGGGGCTAGTTCACGAGCACTGCTTTGTGCTCGCTGCGATCGCGCACCAGCCACGAGATGACGATCGAACCGACGACAGCGAGCGCTGTCGCGAAGAGGGCGAGCTGCGGAACGAGTGGAACGATGACGAACTGCAGCAGCAGTGCGATGCAGATGGCAACGATAGTTGCTCGGAACTGTTGCATCGCAATGACGCACTGCACGAATATGGCGCCAAGGAGCGCTGGCAAGATGTACACCCGGGCGACCTCAACAAACTCAGTTGGAATGAGTGAGACAAGCCAGGTTCCGAGCAACCCGACGAAGACGAGGAGGCTTACAAGGTGCACGGTTGCCGCACCGCCGATAGCCATGACTGCAGCGATATCGCCGCGCTTCGTTCCCGGCTTCGCGTTGATGCTCGCCTGTGCGACAATCGCGGCCGGCAGGAGCTTGTTCGAGATATTTCCGATCATGAACGCCTGGTACATTGCCGCCGAACCGAGCACGGGGAAATACGTGAGGGGTTCGACAATCCAGAACACGGCGAATGTCCCTGCTACCGCCGCGAACGCGACCCAAACCATGGACGCAGAAATGTCGAGGTCGGCGAAGAACAAAAGGTAGAGCGGACCTGCAAGAGAGAGGAGAAGCCCGGCGAGCATGGTGAGCGAACCGTAGCGGGTGGTCTGTCGTTCGAACAGGGCCATTGCTGCATCGGGGCCGGATAGGGGTGCTGGGTTGGTGGTCGTGTGAGTCATCGGAACTCCTTGCGAACTTACGAAGCGGTATGAATAAGGAAGGCGGCGAAGAGTGCCACCAAGGTCGCGATACCGAGCGCCCACTCCTTGAGCCACCGAGCGTTCAAGAGTCTGGCCACCAGCAGGCACAGCCCCATCGTTGCGGCAGAAATAAGCACGACGAGTAGGTGTGTCATCGACTTCGGGGTTTCAGCGATTGTGAGCATTGAGAAGGCACCAAGCAGGGCTGCGGTGGGAATGAGCGCCATCGCAGCGGGGTTTCGCTTCGCGAGACTTGTGCTCCCGCGCTTGAGGAACGGCGTCAGGATGAGTGTTGCGAGCATCCACATGCCCCCGGAGAGGCTCATCGCGAGGAACGCGACTGCGAAGACCTGCTGCGTGTAGCTATCCGTGCCGAGCTCGGCGCCCATAGAGGTTGCCGCGATGCTCGCGGATGCAGTCTCCGTGGAAGCAGACCCGATCAATCCGATTCGAACGAGAACGGCCGGTGTGCCAAACAGCGTGAGTAGCGAGATTGCGACGATGACGACGGCGAGTGAGGGGCCGATCGAGGCGACGGCGCCAGCACGGAACGACTCCTTGATTTCATGGACGGGCATCTCAATACCCGGCGCAGCACGTTTGGCGACACGCACGTATAGGACGGTCTGCACGAAAATCACGGCGAAGACGCCGAGAGCGCAGATCCAAAGAACCGGGGAGTTGGCGATGGCCCAGATGTCGGTGGACCCGGGGTCAGACAACCGGTACATCGAAATTGAACGCATGTTGTGCTCCTTTGCATCTCATGCTGACGAGAAAATCACTCTCGCAATCACTGTGAGGCACACACGTGCCCTCCGACAAGGGGCTGGTAGATTCCGCCACGCATTTGGCGAGATCCACCATTTTCTGCAGAATGCTCGATTCGCCTTCTCGGGGTCGCTGAATACGGGCATGCTCAGGGCACAGCATTTCAACGTCGAAAGGCATGCCATGGATGAGATCCAAAACTTGAGCGCGGTCGAAGTCACGCACCTCATTCGGCGCCGCGAGTTATCGGCGCGCGAAGCGCTCGCAAGCCACATTGCGGCGATCGAAGCCCACAACAGCGCCGTGAACGCAGTCGTCACGACCGATTTCGAGCGCGCGACTGAACTCGCGGGACGGGCTGATGAACTCACCGCGCGAGGTGGCCCGATCGGGATACTGCACGGGTTGCCAATGACGCACAAAGACACGTTCGCGACCGCCGGGCTACGCTCTACACAAGGGTCGAAAGCACTTGAACACAACGTTCCACTGCGGGATGACCTGCAGATCGCGAGGCTTGCGGATGCAGGTGCGATTCGCACGGGCAAGACAAACGTGCCCGAATTTGGGGCGGGTTCACACACCTTCAATGACATCTTCGGCACGACAACGAACCCGTTCGCACCAACGCTTTCAGCCGGCGGCTCTTCGGGTGGAGTTGCAGCGGTTGTCGCGGCCCGTATTCAGGCCTTTGGCGACGGTTCTGACATGGGCGGGTCGCTGCGAATTCCGGCATCCTTCTGCAACGTGTATGGGTTGAGGCCCTCATATGGCGTGATTCCGCTCGAGAGTGCAACGAATGCCTACAGTTGGCTCGCGCGCTCTGGCCCGATGGCACGCAGTGTTGAAGATCTCGCGCTGTTTATGCGTGCGAGCGCTGGCCCGACGAGCCTGCCGAACCCGAGCCCGTTGAGGCCGAGCGACTTCGGCACGCCGTTGCCTGACCTTGCGGGCGTGCGCATTGGCTACAGCTTTGACTTTGGCATCGGTATTCCTGTCGAGCCGGCCGTCATCAACACGCTGAGGGCGCAGCTCAGTGTGTTTGAAGAGGCAGGGGCGATTCTTGAAGAAGCCTCGATCGACTTCGGCGACGCTGATGAAGTGTTCCAGGTGACGCGCGCCTTTGACTTTGCGACGGGAATTGGGCCGTTGCTCGCAGAACACCAAGACGTCATCAAGCCCGAGGTGATCTGGAACGTGCAGAAAGGCTTCGACCTCGATGGTGCGTCCATGATCTCGGCGCAGGCGGCGCGGACACGGCTGGAGGCGGCGGTGCAGGCGTACTTCGGCAAGTACGATGCATTTCTCAGTCCGGCCGCTCAGGTACTCCCGTTCGACGCGAGCTGGCGTTGGCCGGAAGACATTGCGGGTGTGCCCGCCGAGACCTATCTTGACTGGATGCGTTCTGCGTGCGTGCTCTCGGCAACGAGTCTGCCCGTGCTTGCGATGCCCGGTGGGTTTACCGAGAGCGGTCTGCCCGTGGGCTGGCAGCTTGCCGCGAACCACTACCGCGATGCAGACCTGCTGCGCTGGGCCGCGGCCTACGAACAGGCCACCGGGTTCGCGAGGCGCGCACCCGAGCTCATCTCGCCTGCCCAGTAGAATCGGGTTGCGCCCCGGCGGGCGCCTTATGTCAGAGGGGACATCGCGATGCCAGCGGACGCGTTGAGTGACTTGCAGCGCCGTATCATCGCTGCGCTGCAGGTTGACGGGCGCGCTCCATGGCGCAAGATTGCCGACGCGCTCGGTGAGCCCGAGCGAACCGTCGCTCGCTACGGCAACGACCTGATTGAGAGCGGCAGAGTAGTGATTGCTGCGGTGGATCACTCTGAGCACTCCATGATTCTTGCCTGCAAGAGCGCACCGGGCACCTCGCGGCTGAGTGGTGAAGCCCTGGCGCAACGCGACGACGTCACCTTTAGCTACCTCACGACGGGAACGGCTGACGTTGTTGCCGAGATCGGGTATCGCGACAACCTCGGCGAGCTGCTGGCGACCCGGTTGCCAGCCACAGCAGGAGTGCAGAGCCTCACGGCGATGCCTATCTTGCGGTACTTCAAGACGATCCGTGGATGGCGGACCGGCGCCCTCACCGAGGCTGAAGAGGAAGCGCTCGTCGCCCGCACGGGCCCCGACCGCACTGAGTGGAGCCTGCCAGAGAGCCGTGGCCCGAAGGATGACGAGATCATCGGCCAGCTGAAGGCAGACGGGCGAGTGAGTATAGAGGCCCTTGCCCGTCGTGCAAAGATGAGCGAAACGTCGGTTACGCGCCGAGTCGAATGGCTGCTGAGCTCTGGACAGTTCTCGATCCGTGCGCTCGTCGACCCTGCCCTCGTCGGATTCGATATCGAAGCGATTCTGTGGGTGCGAGTCGCGTCGTATCGGGTCGAGGCGCTCGGCAACGAACTACGGCGGTGGCCCGAAGTTCGCTACGCCGCCGCGATTGCTGGCGAGTCACAGCTGATAGTGAACGTCACGGCGGCCTCGCACCACGAGCTGTACCAACTGCTCGCCCACTCGACATGGGAGGAGCACGGAGCGCTGGTCTCGAGCGACCTTATCGTTGAGGCCCGTAAGCGTGGCGGCCGCGCGGTGTAACGAGGTACTGGAAGTTCGGTGTCGGGCCGCTACTGCGGGGCGAGACCGAGGTCTTCGAGGCCGATCGCGAAGCGGTACTCGTAGCCCGCCTCTTCGATGCGGGCCTTTGCGGGCGCCTGGCGATCCACAACCACGGCGACCGCGACAACCTCGGCGCCGACCTTCTCGAGCGCTTCGATGGCTTTCAGCGGCGAACCGCCCGTCGTCGACGTATCTTCTACAACGATGACACGCTTGCCCTCAAGGTCCGGGCCCTCGACCTGGCGGCCACGACCGTGATCCTTCGGCTCCTTGCGCACGACGAACGAGTCGTAGACCTCACCGCGAGCGACGCCCTGATGCATGATCGCCGAGGCGATCGGGTCCGCGCCCATGGTGAGGCCGCCGACCGCGACGACGCCATCAATGTCGGCAATGAGGTCAAGCATGACCTGGCCGATGAGCGGGGCCGCGCGGTGGTCGAGTGACAGCTTGCGAAGGTCGATGTAGTAGGTAGCCTTCTTGCCGCTCGTGAGCGTGAAGTCGCCGTGGAAGACGGCCTCCGACTTGATGAGTTCGATGAGCTGGTCGCGCGCGGTGGTCATGCTTCGATTCTAGTGTTTGGGTGAGGTTACGCCCGCAGCGAGAGCACAGTGACTCCGGCGGAAGCGAGTTCTATGCTTGCCAGTGTGAACGCAGGAACCTCGGAGGCTCAGTACGCCGACCTCGCTCAGCTCGTCTCGCTGTTCGAACGCGGCCCGATCGCCGTGCTCACCGGGGCTGGCATGAGTACGGACTCGGGTATTCCCGACTACCGCGGCGCTGGCTCGCCGCCGCGCAACCCGATGAACATCGCGCAGTTCACGCAGGATCCGCACTACCGGCGCAGATTCTGGGCCGGCGCGCGCATCGGCCAGAACCGCATGAACACCGTCGAACCGAATGACGGGCACCGCGCGCTCGCACGGCTCGAGGCCGCCGGGCACATTGACGGCGTCATTACTCAGAACGTCGATGGCCTGCACCGGCGGGGCGGGTCACGCACCGTGGTTGAGCTGCACGGCGGCGGCGGGGTGATGCGCTGCATCCAGTGCGGGGAGCGGTGGACACGGAGCGAAGTGCTCGGCTGGTTCGACACTCTCAACCCCGGCTACGCGGAGCGGAATGCAGGCGCCGAGGTCGCGCCAGACGGCGACGCCCTCGTCACGGAGGTCGATTCCGTGCGGGTGCCGCTCTGCCCAGGTTGCGGGGGAACTTTGCGCCCCGACGTCGTGTACTTCGGGGAGACAGTGCCCGTGGCGGTGTTCGCCGCCGCCGCAGAGCTCGTCTCGCGCTCGATGGGGCTGCTCGTCGCGGGCTCCTCGCTCGCGGTGAACACGGGAATGCGGCTCGTGCACAAGACCGAGCGCCTCGGGAACCCGCTCGCGGTCATTAACCGGGGGCCGACGGCGATCGACGCGCGCCCATCGCTCGCCGTGCGGATCGACGGCGGCACGACCGAGACGCTGACGGCGCTCGCAGACGCGCTCGGCGCGTAGAGGCCGACGCGCGGCTTAGCGGCGTGCGCGCCCGCGAGCGTGAACCGGTTCACCCACTGTTGACGGGTGTGCCCGGTTTGGCGGCGCTACAAGTGGGTGCATTGGTGACTTCCGGGTGCATTGGCGCTCGAACTTTTCGCCGCGATACTAGTAGCTACTTGTTTGATGAGAATTACACCGGCGGGTGCACTGGCAGGCGAAGGCGCGCATAGTCGCGCCATTCTTCACGTGGCACTTGTATTTACAAGTGTGCAATTTTAGTGATAGCGTGACTCCCAACACACCGAGCAATGTAGCTAGGAGCCCTCCATGACAGCCATCGACATCGAACGTCTGCAGATCACGTACGGCGACAACACCGTCATCTCAGACCTCAGCCTGCGGATCGAAGACGGCGAGTTCTTCACACTGCTCGGGCCTTCCGGGTGTGGCAAGACGACGCTGCTGCGCACCATCGCGGGCTTCATCACTCCGGCTTCGGGCAGAATCTCGTTCGGCGGGAAGAACGTCACCGACTTCCCAACCCATAAGCGCAACATCGGCATGGTGTTTCAGGACTACGCGCTCTTCCCCGACAAGACTGTCAACACCAACGTCGCGTACGGTCTGAAAGCCCGCGGGGTCAACCGGGCCGACATCCCCGGTCGCGTTGCCGAGGCGCTTGAACGCGTCGGCATGGGAGGGTTCGGCGACCGACTGCCCTCGGCAATCTCGGGCGGCCAGCGGCAGCGCGTTGCACTCGCTCGCGCGCTCGTGATTCGGCCGAGCGTGCTGCTCATGGACGAACCCCTGTCGAACCTCGACGCAAAGCTTCGGCTCCAGATCAGGGAGTCGATCAGTGATCTCCAGCGCGAGGTCGGGATCACGACGGTGTTCGTCACCCACGACCAAGAAGAGGCCCTGGCGATGTCAGACAGGATCGCGCTGTTTCGTTCCGGCAACATCGAACAGCTCGGGTCGCCGACCGAGATCTATCGCCACCCGCGTACGAGCTACGCGGCGGACTTCATCGGCACCGCAAACGTCATCCCGGTCACGCTTTCGGGCGCGACCGAGGCGAACTCGGCCGAAGAGATCACGGTTCGACTCGGCGATCACGCGCTGCGCGGCCAGCGGCGCGCGGAGCTATCGGGTTCCACCGCGTTCGCGATCGCGCGGCCCGAGCACCTCAGCCTCGTCGCCCTCGACGGCGCTGGGGCGATCGGCGCTGGGGCGACAGACGCGGATTCGACTGGCGCTGGTTCGGCCGAGGCGGCGTCGGGCAGCTCTGCTGCGCACCAGCGGGGAACCCTTATTCCAGGTGAGGTCGTGCGTCGACAGTACCTCGGTCGGGTCCAGCAGCACACCGTGCGGCTCGCAGGCGGTGCTGTCGTCGAGACGAGTGAGCCGGCGAACGCCGTGGGCCACGCCCAGGGCTCTGCTGTCAACGTGCTGTTTCCAGCAGCCGAGACGCTGGTGCTCGCATCATGAGCGTCTCGACGGAAACCCAGGCATACCGGATCCCGCAGGCGAACAGGCGGTTCCGCTTCTCGCCGTGGCTGCTGCTCGCGATCGGCGCGACGGCCCTTGCGCTCGTGTTTGTCGCGTGGCCCATCGGCAACATTCTGCTGAGCTCCTTTCGCAGCACCGAGGGCAACCCATTCAGCGGATGGGCAGAGTTCTTTGCAGACCCGAAGTACCTGCAAGCTGTCGGCAACACGCTGCTGCTCGCGAGCATTGTCACGGTGCTCGCGACCGCAATCGGGGTGTTCCTCGCCTACTTCACGGCGCGGTTTACTTTTTGGGCGAAGGCGCTCATCGCCGTGCTCCCTATCACCGCGATCCTTGTCCCCGAGGTGATCGTGACGCAGGCGTGGCTCATGTTCCTCGGCAACAACGGCTTTCTCACGCGCTTCATGCGAGACGCCCTCGGCGTCGCCATGCCCTCGCTGTATGGCTGGCCCGGGTTGATCCTCATCCTGCCGCTGCTCTACTACACCTACGTCTACCTCGGGACGCTCGCAGCGCTCAAGGGCTTCGATTCGCAGCTTGAGGAAGCGGCGATGAGCCTTGGCGCCTCGCCGTTCAAAGCCCGAATGCAGGTGATGATCCCCGCGATCTTCCCCGCCGTGGCAGCGACCTCGCTCCTCGTGTTCACGCTGACGATCGGCAACTTCGCGACCTCGACGATTATTGGTGGGAAGGTTCCGCTGCTCGCGCCGCTCACGTACCGCGTGTTCCTCGCGGAGACCGGGGGCAACCCGATGATGCAGTCGACGCTCGCTACGGTCGCGATCGGCATCATCGCCCTTGTGCTCTTCATCCAGCGCCTCACCGTTGGCAAGAAGCAGTACGAGATGGTCCAGGGCCGTTCGTGGACTCCAGTAAAACTTCGCGGGCCGGGCGGCATCGTGATCGCGCTCATCGCCGCCGTGCTGCTCATCGCGTCGACGCTGCCGCTTGTCATGGTGATCGCGATCGCTTTCACAGCGTCGAGCGGGCCGGTGTTGCGGTGGGGTGAGTTCTCGCTTGCGAACCTCACGACGGTGCTCGCGCGAGAGCCGCAGCCAATCTTGAACACGATCACGTTCGGCGCGATCGCCTGCGCCATCGGCGTCATCGTGAGCATCATCGTGAGCGTGCTCATCGTGAAGAAGAAGAACTTCCTCACCCCCGCACTCGACTACCTGGTGATGTTGCCGATGGCGCTCTCGGGCACGGTGCTCGGCATCGGCATGATGACAACGTTTGGGTCGAACAGCCTGATCACGCTCTCCGGGACGAGCGCGATCATCATCTTGGTGTTCGTGATTCGACGTCTCCCGCACGGCATTAGAAACGCCTCGGCCACGCTTCACGCGATCCCTGATTCACTCGAGGATGCCTCGGTGAGCCTCGGGGTGCCGCCGTTCCGGTCGTTCCTCAAGGTCGTGTTGCCGCTCATGGTGCCCGGGATTGCTGCCGCTGCGGTGCTTACGTGGACAACCATTATTGCCGAGCTCTCCGCCTCCCTCGTCGTCTATTCCGCTGGGAAAGAGACCATCACCATCAAGGTCTTCCAGCTCATGAATACGGGCCTCAACGGACAGGCCGCGGCCTACGGGCTCATCCTGGTGCTGCTCGCGATCGTGCCGATCGTGATCACGACGCGAGTCTTCAAGATCCGCCTCTTTACCTGAGCGATGCGTCGCCAGCGTCGGCGGCACACCCTCACCCACCGAACCGAAAGGAACCACCATGAAAACGAGAGCCCTCACAACGATTGGTGCCGCCACCGCGGCCATCGCGCTCGCACTGACGGGCTGCGCGAGCGATGCAGAAGATGCAGGTAGCGCCGCTGGCGACAAGCTCAGCGCCGTGATGTACAGCTCAAACAATGAGACCGTCATCGGTGTCGTCACCGATGCTGCCGCTGCTCACGACCCCGCGGTCAAGGTCGAGGCCGTCACGGGCAGCTCCGGGCCGCTGCTCGAGCGCATCGCCTCCGAATCAGGCGCGCCCGCAGCGGACGTGTTCTACAGCGCGCCCGCCGCGACATTCGAAGCGTTCGCTGACGACGTTGAGCCTTATCTCTCGCCGGAAGCCGCCGCGATCCCTGAGGAGCTCATCGACCCTGAACACCGGTGGACGGCCGCGAACGCGCACGTCGTGGCGTTCATGGTGAACACCGACCAAATCGACGGGGGCAAGGCGCCGAAGAACTGGGCCGATCTCACGAAGCCAGAGTGGAAGGGTAAGGTCATCGCCCCGAACCCAGAGCAGTCCACGACGGGGTTCACCGCCCTGTATGGCGCTTACAAGGTGTTGGGAAAGGACGGCTTTGAGAAGCTCGTCGCGAACCTCGAGCTCACGGAAAGCACGAGCAACGTCTATCCGGCCGTCGCGCAGGGGGAGTACGCAGTCTCCATCGGGTACGAATCCAACATCTACCCGTACATCGCGGGCGGTCAGGCCGGCATCGAAATGGTCTACCCCGAGGACGGAACCTTCGTTGAACACGACTCCGTCTTGCTCGTGAAGGGCGGCCCGAACGCCGACGGCGGCAAGGCGCTCATCGACGTCATCCTGTCGAAGAAGGCGCAGGAGGAGAACCTCGCGCAGTCGTTCAGGCGCCCCGTGCGCACCGACATCGATGTCGCCTCGATCGTCGATTTCAAGGCGCTCGACGATCTCAATGTCATCGACATCCACGGCGACGATGACACGCAGGGTCGTGCCGACTTCACCGAGTACTGGAAGTCGCTGTAGCAGCCGGGGCGCCCCGCTCCTGGGGCGCCCCTTCGCACCGCCCTCGCACCACCCGAAAGGAAGCCATGACCATCAGCGAGCACCCGCAGGTCGACGAGTACGTGACGTTCATCCACGAGCTTGCAGACGCCGCGCGCACGCTTCTCTCTGAGCGCCACGAAGGCAGCCGGTTTGAGACGAAGGCCGACGCGAGCCCAGTGACCGAGTTTGACCGTGGCGTTGAGACGGTGCTGCGCGAGCTCGTCGCGGAGCGGTTCCCCGAGCACGGCTTCATCGGTGAGGAATTCGCCCCCGACCGCGCCGACGCCGAGTTCGTGTGGATCGCCGACCCGATCGACGGGACGAAGCAGTTCGTCTCCGGTATCCCGGTGTTCACGACGCTCATCGCGCTGTGTCGCAACGGGCGGCCAGTCATCGGCGTGATCGACGCATCGGTGTCGAAGGATCGCTGGCTTGGCGTCGAAGGCCGCCAGAGCACGCTGAACGGAAACCCGATTTCGACGAGCGGCCGGGTCACCGTGCCGGGCGCGACGATGTCGTGGAGCCAACCCGACCGGGTGCGCGCGGAGCACGCCGCGGGCGTGGGTGAGCTCGGCGACGCAGTCGCCTGGCAGGTATTCGGGGCAGGATCCTACGGGTTTGGCAGGCTCGCCGCCGGAGCGATTGACATCGCCGGGTACAGCGGCAGCTTCGGAGCCTACGATGTGTGCGCGCTCGTGCCGATCATCGAGGGCGCAGGCGGAGTCATCACGGATGGCTATGGAGAACCGATCACGATCGCGGACCCGGCGGCCTGCGTGGCAGCCGCGACCCCCGAGCTACACCGCGAGGTGCTGCGCTACTTTGCGGGCGACCGCGGATAACCCGCGCCGGTTAGTGTGGTCTCATGGCGTCCAAATCTCCGCTCCACTTCAAGCTCTACGAAGAGCTCGCCGCGCGGATCCACTCGGGGGAGTGGAAACAGGGGGAACAGGTCCCGAGTGAGAACAGTCTCACGGAGGAGTTTGGAGTCTCACGCGGCCCCGTCAGGCAGGCGCTTGCGCGCCTGCGTTCCGAGGGTCTCATCGTCGGCGGCAGGGGGGTCTCGCCGCGCGTCCAAAAAGCGGTGCCCGCGCAGTCGTTTGACACCTATGTCTCGTTCACTGAGTGGGCCGAAGAGCTTGGCTTTGAACCCCGCCAGAAGACCATCGAGGTGAAGCGGATGCTGGCGGATGAGGCCATCGCTGCCGAGCTGCAGATCGCCCCGGGCGAGCCCGTCGTGTTCGTGCTTCGCGTGCGAATGTTCGATGATGAGCCGGTCATGCTCGAGCGCGGCACCTACCCGATTGAGAGCGGCCGGCATCTGCTTGCGGCGGACCTCGATACGAGCAGCATCTACCAGATCCTCCGCGAGAACGACGTGTACCCGATCTCAGCCAAGAACATCATCGATGCCGTGGCAGCGACTGAACAAGAGGCGAAGTGGATGGGTGTTGCGCCCGGCGCCCCGTTGCTGCGGGTGCGGCGTTCGAGTTTTGACGAGCACGGCGACGTCGTGGATGTTGTCGACAACCGCTACCTGCCGACCAAGGCGAACTTTGCGGTGGGGAACGCGCGCGGCCCGGGTGGCCCACTCGCGCGGGTCGCGGCGGGGCCGAGCCCGGCGTAGCCCAGGTCAGGCACCGACGGATGTGCCCGGAAGTGACCGAAGCACCCGGAAAACACCCGTGAAAAGTGGGTGCATCGGTAGCAACCGGGTGCATTGGTTGGAGCCCGCAACGCCGAAGGGCCGAGCCCGCAACGCCGAAGGGCCGAGCCCGCAATAGCGGACCCGGCCCCTCATCTCAGCTTGCGCGGAGCGCTACTCGACCACGATGACGAGGTCGCCGGCCTCGACGCCTCGCGTACCCTCGAACGCGAGGCGCTTGACGACGCCCGCGACGGGCGAGGTGATCGCAGCTTCCATCTTCATGGCTTCGATCGTGCCGATGGCCTGGCCCGCTGCAACTGACTCGCCCTCGGATACCTTCACGGTGACGGTGCCGGAGAACGGTGCGGCGATCTGGCCGGCGACGGTGCGGTCGGCCTTCTCAGCGGTCTCGGCGGTCACTGCGATGCGCTCGTCCTTCACGAATACCGGGCGGAGCTGGCCGTTCACTCGCACCATGACGGTGCGTACGCCCTTCTCGTCCGGTGCACCGATCGCCTCGAGCCCGACGTAAAGGCGCACGCCGCGGCTCAGGTCAATCGCGTGCTCGGCGTTCGCGTCAAGGCCGTACAGGTAGTCGCCCGTGTCGACGACCGAGAGGTCACCGTACTGTTCACGCGCGTCCTCGAACTGCGCCGTCGGAGCGGGGAAGAGCAGACGGTTGAGGGTGGCGCGGCGCGAAGCGCTGTCGCCGTCGAGCTTGGCCTCGTCGTCGGTCGAGACCGGGGCGACCTCGATGGAGACGTCGCGCCCCGAGAGCACCTTTGAGCGGAAGGGCTCGGGCCAGCCGCCGGGGATCTCGCCGAGTTCACCAGCGAGGAAGCCGACGACCGAGTCGGGCACGTCGTAGCGTTCGGGGTTCGCCTCGAAGTCGGCGGGGTCGGCGTCGACGGCCGCGAGGTGCAGCGCGAGGTCGCCGACGACCTTGGACGACGGGGTCACCTTCGGGATGCGCCCGAGAATGCGGTCAGCCGCCGCGTACATGTCTTCGATCTTCTCAAAGTTCTCGGAGAGGCCGAGCGCGATCGCCTGCTGGCGCAGGTTCGACAGCTGCCCACCAGGGATCTCGTGCGTGTAGACGCGCCCGGTCGGAGCAGCGAGGCCCGACTCGAACGGCTTGTAGAGCGTGCGCACGGCGTCCCAGTAGGGCTCGAGCGCGTAGACGGCGTCGGGGTCGATGCCGGTGTCGCGGTCGGTGTGCGCGAGCGATGCGACGAGGCCCGAGAGCGACGGCTGGCTCGTGGTGCCAGACATCGGGGCCGACGCGGCGTCGGCGGCGTCGACGCCGGCAGCCGAGGCCGCCAGCAGCGTCGCGAGCTGGCCACCCGGGGTGTCGTGCGTGTGCAGGTGCACCGGCAGGTCGAACCGCTCGCGGAGCGCGGTCACGAGCTTCGCGGCAGCGGCCGGGCGGAGCAGGCCCGCCATGTCCTTGATCGCGAGCACGTGGGCGCCGGCCTCGACGATGCGCTCGGCGAGGGCGAGGTAGTAGTCGAGGGTGAACTTGTCTTCGTTCGGCGACAGCAGGTCGCCCGTGTAGCAGAATGCGACCTCGGCGACAGCGGTGCCGGTCTCGCGCACGGCGTCGATGGCGACCCGCATCTGGTTCACATCGTTGAGCGCGTCGAAGATGCGGAAGATGTCGACGCCTGTCGCCGCGGCCTCCTGCACGAACGACTGTGCGACCTTCGGTGGGTAGGGCGTGTAGCCGACGGTGTTCTGGCCGCGCAGCAGCATCTGGAGCGGCACGTTCGGCAGAGCCTCGCGCATCGCCGAGAGGCGCTCCCAGGGATCCTCGCCGAGGAATCGGAGCGCTACGTCGTAGGTCGCGCCGCCCCAGGCCTCAACGGAGAAAAGCTGCGGCGTCATGCGTGCGACATGTGGGGCGACGGCGACGAGGTCGCGTGTGCGCACGCGGGTCGCGAGCAGCGACTGGTGGGCGTCGCGGAAGGTGGTGTCGGTGACTGCAAGCGCCGTCTGCGAGCGTAGGGCCTTCGCGAAGCCTTCCGGGCCGAGCTCGAGCAGCCGCTGGCGGCCGCCTGCAGGAGCGGGCGCGTCGAGGTCGAGCGCGGGCAGCTTCACCTGCGGTTCGATTGTCTGCGGGCGCGCGCCGTGCGGCTGGTTCACGGTCACGTTCGCGAGGTGCTGGAGCAGGCGGGTCGCGCGGTCCTGCGGCTTGTTCAGCGTGAGCAGCTCGGGGCGCTCCTCGATGAACGAGGTCGAGACGTCGCCCGCCTGGAAGGACGCGTCGTCGAGGACGGCCTGCAGGAACGGGATGTTCGTGGCGACGCCGCGGATGCGGAACTCGGCGAGGGCACGCCGCGCGCGCACGACCGCGTCTTCAAAAGTGCGGCCGCGGCAGGTGAGCTTCGCGAGCATCGAGTCGAAGTGCGGGCTGATGTACGAGCCCGGGTTGATCGTGCCACCGTCGAGGCGCACGCCGCCGCCGCCGGGCGAACGGTAGGCGCTGATGCGGCCGAGGTCTGGGCGGAAGCCGTTCGCGGGGTCCTCGGTCGTGATGCGGCACTGGAGTGCTGCGCCGTGCAGCTTGATCTTGTCTTGCGTCAGGCCGAGGTCGGCGAGGGTCTCGCCAGCCGCGATCCGCATCTGCGACTGTACGAGATCGACGTCGGTCACCTCCTCGGTGACCGTGTGCTCAACCTGGATGCGCGGGTTCATCTCGATGAACACGTGCTCGCCGGCGCGGTCGCCCTCGGTGTCGAGCAGGAACTCGACGGTGCCGGCGTTCGCGTACCCGATGGACTTCGCGAACGCGAGTGCGTCGCGGGTCATCGCGTCACGCTGCTCCTGCGTGAGGTTCGGCGCGGGCGCGATCTCGACGACTTTCTGGTGGCGCCGCTGCACCGAGCAGTCGCGCTCGAACAGGTGAACTGCCTCGCCCGTGCCGTCTGCGAGCACCTGCACCTCGATGTGGCGCGGGCGCAGTACGGCCTGCTCGATGAACATCGTTGCGTCGCCGAAGGCACTCTCGGCCTCGCGCATCGCGGCCTCAAGGGCCTCACGCAGATCCTCGGCGCGCTCGACGCGACGCATGCCGCGCCCGCCGCCGCCGGCGACTGCCTTCGCGAACACGGGGAAGCCGATTTCCTGAGCGCCCGCGATGAGCGCGTCGACGTCCTGTGACGGGGGAGTGGAGCGCAGCACAGGCACTCCGGCCGCGATCGCGTGCTCCTTGGCCGCAACCTTGTTGCCTGCCATCTCGAGGGCCTTGCGGCCGGGGCCGATAAAGGTGATTCCAACTGCTGCTGCCGCCGCCGCGAGCTCGGGGTTCTCTGACAAGAAACCGTAGCCCGGGTAGATCGCGTCAGCGCCGCACTCCTGGGCGACCCGCACGATCTCGGCGATGTCGAGGTACGCGCGAACGGGGCCGCCCTCGGTGCCGATCAGGTAGGCCTCATCGGCCTTCAGGCGGTGCAGGGAGTTGCGATCCTCATATGGGTAGACCGCAACCGTGCGCGCCCCCAACTCATTCGCTGCGCGGAACGCGCGGATCGCGATCTCTCCACGATTTGCAACCAGAATCTTCTCGAACATCGTCTTTGAGTTCCTCCCTTGGGCGGTGGGTTGCCCGGTCAGGCGCGCGCTTTGTGGGCGCGCACCTGGTCAGTGTTGTGTATTCAGGATCCGATCACTCGCCACGCGAAATACGGGTCATCTCGTCACGCGAGACAACCTTGATACGCGTGCGCCCGGCGGCATCGCCGAGCGACAGTTCGTGCTCGTCGAGGCGGTGCCAGCCATCGAGGTTTGTGAACGGCACCCCCCGTTCCGAGAGTAGCTCAGGAATGGTGGCCGCGTCGCCATGCTCGGGCTGCCACCACGAATCTGCGTCGGCCATGAGGCACTCGAGCGTCTCCATAGCGTCCGACTTCGTGTGCCCGATGAGGCCGACGGGGCCACGCTTGATCCAACCGGTCGCGTACACGCCTGGAACGCGGTTGCCCTCTAGGTCGAGCACGCGCCCCTGCTCGTTCGGGATCACGCCGCGAGCCTCGTCAAACGGGATCTCGTCGAGCGGCGAACCGAAGTACCCGATCGCGCGGTACAGCGACTGCATCGGGATGACCTCGAACTCGCCGGTGTCAATGACACCGCCCTCGCCGTCAGGCCTGGTGCGCTCGATCTTCAGGCCGGCCACGCGGCCGTCTTCGACGACTACCTCGACGGGCTTCGACCAGAAATGCATGTGCAGGCGACGCGACGACGGCTCGACCTCGCCCGCCTCGCGAGCGCGCTGCTCGTCGCGCCACTTGTCCATGATGCGGGTCATGACGGTGACCTGCTTGTTCTTTGCGAGAACCTCGTCTGCGTACGGGTCGGCGTGCTCGAAGTCGCGCTCGTCGATGACCATATCGACGTCGCGCACCTCGCCGAGCTCGCGCAGCTCAAGCGGCGTGAACTTTACGTACTTCGGGCCGCGACGGCCGAAGAGATGCAGCTCCTCGATCGGGTTCGCCTTGAGCCCCTGGTAGACGTTGTCGGGAATCTCGGTCGGCAGCAGGTCATCCGCGTGCTTGATGAGCATGCGTGAGATGTCGAGAGCGACGTTGCCGTTGCCGACGACGCCAACCGAGGCGGCCTCGAGGGGCCAGGTGCGGGGCACATCGGGGTGGCCATCGAACCAGCTCACGAAATCGGCGGCGCCGTAGGATCCCTCGGCGTCGATGCCGGGGACGCCGAGCATTGCGTCGCGGATCGCGCCGGTCGAGAAGATCACCGCGTTGTAGTGCTGCTTGAGATCTTCAAGCGTCAGGTCCTGGCCGTAACGCACGTTGCCGAAGAAACGGATCTCGCCGCTGTCGAGCACGTCGCGCAGCGCGGTGATGATGCCCTTGATGCGCGGGTGGTCGGGCGAGACGCCGTAGCGCACGAGCCCGTAGGGGGCGGGGAGCTGCTCAAACAGGTCGATCTCGACCTCGAAGTCGCGTTCCGCTTTCAGCAGCAGGTCCGCAGCATAAATACCGGCCGGGCCGGCCCCCACAATTGCCAGGCGCATCTTGCTCATACCTTCGGAACTACCCTTCCCTCGAAACAATGGATTCAGCCATGCGCTCAAGGCCGCGCTTCACTGACGATTTCGGCAGCACGTCAAGCGCGGCGACAGCATCGTCGGCCCAACGCTTAGCGGTTGCCTCGGTCTCGCGCGTCACAACGTGGTTGTACAGCGCGTCGACCTCGGGATCCATGACCGACAGGTCGGCGCCCTCGGCGATGGCCTTCACACCCGCGTCAATGCGGGTGAGGAGGGCCTGCGCCTCGGAGTCGCCTGCTGCGGCTCGGTTTCGAAGGAGGAGGAGTGGAAGGGTCGCGACGCCTGCGCGCAGGTCAGTGCCTGCGCGCTTCCCGGTGCGATCCTTCTTCGGGGACAGATCGATGACGTCGTCGATGAGCTGGAAGGCGACGCCGATGCGCTCGCCGTACTCGGTGACCGCGTCGGCGTGCTCGGCCGAGCCGCCCCCGAACATCACGCCCATGCGGGCCGCCGTCGAGATCAGGGCGCCGGTCTTGTCGGCGAGCACCTGGATGTAGTGGGCGATGTGCTCGTCCTCAGGCTGCGGGCCGACGGTCTCGTGCAGCTGGCCGAGACACAGGCGCTCGAACGTGCGGGCCTGGAGCAGGATCGCGTCTTCGCCCATTCCCGCGACGAGCGACGACGCGCGCGCGAAGAGCAGATCGCCGGCGAGGATCGCGACGGAGTTCGACCACACGACCTGCGAGGCGGGAACCCCGCGCCTGAGCGTCGCGTCGTCCATGACGTCGTCGTGGTAGAGCGATGCGAGGTGGGTCATCTCGACCGCGACGGCAGCGCGGCGGACGAGCTCGTTAGGGCCGTCGCCGAGCTGGCTCGTCAGGACAGTGAGCATCGGGCGGATGCGCTTGCCGCCCGCTTCCGCGAGGTAGCGGGCGGGGGCGTCCGCGACAGCTGAAGCGAACCCGAGGTTCTCGATGAGCAGCGCCTCGATAAGGTCGAGCTCGCGCTGCAGCTCCTTCGCCTGACGGCGATCGTCAGCGCTTCGGAAGAGGCGCATCGGCAGCGCCTGAGTGGTGGTGTCAGCCGTGCTCTGGCGGATCACTCGGAGCCTCGCTTGTTCGAGTCGGACGTGGATGCGGGCTTGGCCTTCGGCGCAGCCTTGGGCTTGGGCTTGGGCTTGGGCTTGGGCTTGCTTGCCGCGGCGGGCTTTTCGGCCTTTTCGGCCGTTTCTGCCTTGGGCTTGGCCGCGGCAGGCTTCTTAGCAGCCGTGGTCTTCTTAGCAGCCGTGGTCTTCTTGGCGGCTGTGGTCTTTTTCGCTGCGGGCTTCTTTTCGGCCGCGGGCTTACCCGCGTCGGGATCCTTCGCTGCGGGCGCGGGCGGCGCCTTCTCTGGCTCAGCGACCGGCTTCTCGCGCGGCACGAAGCCGCGGTGCAGCGCGACGATACCGAGCGTGAGGTTGCGGTACGCGACGCGCTCGAGGCCCGCCTCGCGGAGCCAGCGCGCGAGTTCCTCCTGCGCCGGCCACGCTTCGATCGACTCGTTGAGGTACTTGTAGGCCTCCGCGGCGTCGCGATTGATGATGCCCGCGACGCGCGGCAGCACGTGCCGGTTGTACTTCGTGTAGGCCCAGTTCACGGCCTCAGAGCTGGGGCGCGAGAACTCGGCGATCACGACGCGGCCGCCGGGCTTCACGACGCGGGCCATCTCCGCGAGCGCCTGCCTGGGCTCAGAGACGTTCCGCAAGCCGTACGAAATCGTGGCGGCGTCGAAGCTGTTGTCTTCGAACGGCAGCTGTGTCGCGTCTGCCCAAACGAACTCGATGAGGTCGTTGCCTGCGTTGCGGCGGCGGCCCTCGGCGAGCATGCCCTCCGAGAAGTCTGCCGCCGTGACGTGTGCGCCGTGCGCTGCGAGCGCGGCCGATGAGGTGCCAGTACCAGCTGCGAGGTCCAGGATCCTCATGCCCTTGCGCGGCGCGATCGCGCGCGTCGTGGCGATGCGCCAGAGCCGCGAATTGCCAGCTGAGAGCACATCGTTGAGGAGGTCGTACTTGGGCGAGACCTCGTCGAACATGGCGGAAACGTCCGTCGCATGCTTGGTTGTGGTGTCTGGTCGAGTCACCGTTCCATCGTAGCCGGTTGTGCCTCTGTGGATGCTTGCAGAAGCTGGCGAGTAGATTGGCATGGTGATGACCGAAGTGACCGGCAGCCCGGCGGGGGAAGTTCCGAGGCTCTCCGCGGTGACGCGAGTGCTGAGCGAAATGCCAGATTTGCTCGCCTTCGCGGACCCGGATTCGCCGCTCTATTGGAACCGTGGTGACCGCGGCTGCGTAGGTGTCGGCGAGGTTCTGCGGCTGAGTTTCACGGGAGCAGACCGGTTTGTTGCGGCGTCCCGAGCCTGGCGCGAGATCGCGGCCGCGGCGACTGTTCATGACCCCGTTGGGATGCCGGGCTCCGGGCTCGTCGCCTTTGGCACGTTCGCCTTTGCCGACGAAAGCTCGGCTGAGAGTGTGCTCATAGTTCCTCGAATGCTGATCCATCGTCATCGTGGAACCGCCTGGGTGACCGAGGTGACGGCGGCTGGTGGCTCTTCGGCGGGGGGCTCGGGTGCTGGTGCTGGTGCTTGCGCTGGTGCTGGCGCTGGCGCGGGCTCGCTCCCTGCCGGGCGCCCCGTCGACCTTGCTGCGTGGGGCGGCGTCGAGTTCCTTCCCGCCCCCGAGCGAGAGAACGGTGAGGGCTCCCTCGCCGGCAGCGAGATCGGTGCCTACCTCGACGGCGTCGGAGAGGCGACCGCTCGCGTCGTCGCCGGCGAGCTGGAAAAGGTCGTGCTGTCGCGCCAGGTCGCGGGTGAGGTAGGGGCCAGGCAAGATCTGCGCGTGCCGCTCCTGCGGCTCAGCGAGCGCTACCTCGACTGCTGGACCTTCGCCGTTGACAACCTCATCGGGGCGAGCCCCGAGACCCTCGTGCGCTCAACGAGCGGGGCGGTGTCGGCTCGGGTGCTCGCGGGTACGAGGGGGCGGCACCCGGAGGATCCCGCGCGCGATCGTGCAGCCCGCGACGAACTGCTGCGCTCCGCGAAGGAGCAGCACGAGCACGACTTCGCCGTGCAGAGCGTCGTCTCGGCGCTTTCTCCGCACGTGAGCGAGCTGCGAACGAGCGATGCGCCGTTTGCACTGCAGCTGCCGAACGTGTGGCACCTGGCGACCGACCTCGGGGCTGCGCTCGGCCAGGAGGCGACGGCGCTTGAACTCGTCGACGCGCTCCACCCGACTGCCGCCGTAGCCGGTACGCCGACCGCCGACGCCGTCGCGATGATCGCGGAGCTTGAGCCGTTCGACCGTGGCCGCTACTCGGGCGCTGTCGGCTGGATTGACGCCGACGGTGACGGTGAGTGGGTGATTGCGCTGCGCTGCGCGCAGTTGGCGCCGCCGACTGTGACTTCTGACGGAGACCTCGGGTCAGGGCGCGTCATTGTGGCGACGGCCGGTGGTGGCATCGTGGAGGGCTCCGACCCGCAGCACGAACTCGGTGAGACTGTCTCGAAGTTCCGCCCGATTACCGAAGCTTTCGCCAAGTAAGAGCAGGTGGCGCCGGGGGCTGGCGTTGGCGCCGGGAGCTGGTTGAGCCGAACACCGCGCCCCCACCCCCTCAAATTCTCCGAGACCCCTCAAATCTCTACGGTATTTGCGGTGCACTCGATAATTTGAGGGTGAGCCGGGGCGACAGGGCCGCGATAAGTCGGGGAGACAGGGCCAGGGTGAGGCAGGGCCGCGATAAGTCGGGGAGACAGGGCCGGGGTGAGCCGAGGCCGGGGTGAGCCGAGGGGAGACAGCGCTCAGGGCCAGCGCAACCCCAGGGTCGCAGCAAGCCGACTCTGCTCGGCGGCAACGTCGAAGTCGGCAGCGGGCCACTGCGGGTCGATGCCCTGCAGCGCCTCAATGACGATGCGCTGCACCGCGACCCGCGCGTACCACTTCGAGTTCGCGGGGACGACGAACCACGGCGCATCAGGGGCGTTCGTGCGCTCGATCGCGATCTGGAACGCGCTCATGTACGCGGGCCAGAGCTGGCGCTCGTCGACGTCGCCTGGGTTGTACTTCCAGTGCTTCGCGGGGTCGGCGAGCCTGTCGCTCAGCCGCTGGGCCTGCTCCTCCGGCGAGACGTGCAACATGATCTTCACAACGCGCACCCCGTCGGCGACGAGCCCGCGCTCGAACTCGGTGATCGCGCCGTAGCGCCGCTCGATCTCGTCGGCGGGCGCGAGCTCGCGGACCCGCTGTATGAGCACGTCCTCGTAGTGCGACCTGTCGAACAGACCGATGACACCCGGCCCCGGGACCCGGGGCGCGATGCGCCAGAGGAAGTCGTGCGCCCGCTCCTCCTCGGTCGGGGATTTGAAGGCCGTGAGCTGCAGGCCGTGCGGCTCAAGCTGCGCGAAGACGTGGTTCACGATGCCGCCCTTGCCGGCCGCGTCCATCGCCTGCAGCACAACGAGCACGCGCTCGGGTTCGCCGGCGCGGCTCTGAGCGAAAAGGCGCTCCTGCAGCTCGCGCAGCTCTTGGGCCGAGGCCGCGAGCTCGGCCTGGCCGCCCTTCTTGCCGGCGGTCGTGCCGGGCGTCGACGACGGGTCCACCGAGCTCAGGTCGAAACCGTCGCGCACGCGGAGAAGTTCCGTGACGCTCTCGTTCCAGAATCGCTCAGTCATGTGAACCCCCGTTGCCTCTGCGCGGTGCCGCGACCGCGGTCGCCGCGTTACCGCAACTGTAGGGCACGGGGCGCAGCCTATGTGAGCGGCACCTCGACAAACGTGGGGCCAGCCACCGGTGTCGTGAGCAGCCGCTCGAGGTCGCCTCGCGTTTCCACCAGCTGGTACTCCCACCCGTAGGCGCCCGCGAGCGCGCGCAGGTCGGCCTTTCGCGGGGTGCGCATCACGCGCTCGAAGTCGGCCGCAGCGGTCGTGCCCGCAACCTCAAGGCCGTCGAAGATCGTGCCTCCGCCGTCGTTGCCGACGAAGAGTTGCAGGCGCGGGCGTAGCTCGGGTTCCTCCGGCAAGAGGAGGGATCCGGCGTCGTGCAGCAGCGCGAGGTCGCCGATAATGACGCGGGTCGTGCCCGCGGCCCGCGCAGGGTCAGGGTCGGTCTGGCTCGCCACCGCGATGCCGTGCGCGGTCGCGACTGTGCCATCGATACCGGCGAGCCCGCGGTTCGCGTGCACGGAGAGTTTCCGGGCAGGGGCGAGCCCGTCGAGTACGCGCACGAGCCGGGAAGCGGCAATGACGAGGCGGTCGTGCGGCCACGTCGCCCGCCACACGCTCTCAACGAGCAGCTCGCGGGTGACGTGTTCCTTCTTTACCGCGACCTCGGCGCGCGCATACGCGTTGCGCTCCTTGTAGCCCGTCTCACGGGCGGCCTCAAGGTCAGGCTCGTGCACCGTGCTTCTGGCCTGCTGCAGTGCCCGATCCGCGGTCACCCAGGCGCCGAGCCATCGCCGGTGCACGCGCGGGTCGTGGCCTGTGCCAACGGTTGCAGTGCGCACGACGCGCGCGCCTGCGGAGGGGGCGTAGTGGTCGCCTGCGTGCGGATCCACAACGATGACCTCGACGTCGGCGCGCTTCAGTAGCGCCGGGATCTGGCGGGTGAGCGTGGGGTGACCGAACACGATGGCGCGCTCCACGAGCCCGCCGACCTCGGCATCGTCAATGAGCGTCGCGTAGGCGGCGATCGCCTCGCGGCCGTAGCGGGAGCCGCTCACAACCTCGGCGAGGAGTGGGAGGCCAGCGTCGCGCGCGAAGGCCTCAGCCTCGTCGCCCGCGCCGGCGCCGGCGACGACAACCGTGAGCGTGTCGTCGTCGTGGACGTAGCTCGTCGCAACATCAGCGGCGGCGAGAGCCGGGGCCTCCAGCGCCGATCGCGTGCGCTCATCGCGGGCGGCGACGCCCTCCTCCGCAGCGGCAGCGAACCCCTCGGCGATCATCCGCTCGAAGCCCGCGGCCCCCGAGAGCGGCTCAACAAACTGCAGGTTGAGCTGCACCGGGCCAGCTGGCTGACCCCCTGGGCGCCCGAGCGCGGCGTTTAAGGCGCGGTCAGCGAGCGTGTCCGGATCCTGATCGGGGACGTGCGCGCCGCCAGCCGCGGGCGGATCGACGTCGAGTGACAGCCGCGCCGCGCCGCCGAACGCGTCGAACTGCGAGGTCGTCTGGTTGCTGCGCGTGCCGCGGAGTGACGCGGGCCGGTCGGCGGTGAGCGCGATGAACGGGACCCTGCCCTCGTGCGCCTCGTAGGCCGCCGGCACGAGGTTCGCGACCGCCGTGCCGCTCGTCACGATGACGGGCGCGGGGTAGCCGGTCTCGCGGGCGATTCCGAGCGCGAAGAAGGCGGCGGAGCGCTCGTCGACGCGAACGTGGAGTCGGATCGCGCCCGCCGACTCGGCGGCTGCGGCGGCGAGGGCGAGGGCCTGTGATCGGGATCCGGGGCAGACAACAACGTCAGCGACACCGCGGCGGATGAGCCCGGCGAGGAGCTCAACGGAGAAGATCGATGCGGGAGCGGGCCCCGTCATCAGCGCGACTTGTCCTGGCCCTGATCTGTGTCCTCGCTCGGCTGTGAGCCGCCAGGCTTCTCGCCGGGGAACGTCTCGTTGTCGAGCTCCTTCAGGCGGGCTTCGAGATCGCGCAGCGAGTCACGCTCGGCGTCAGAGAGCTGCCTACCGGTGAACCGCGGGTCGTCGTCGGGGGCGAGGCGCTGCTGGGCGCCGGGCCCTGAAGTCGGGCTGCCCTTGCCAATCATCAGCCAGAGCACCGCGCCGATGACCGGCAGTAGCACGATGATGACGATCCATACCGGCTTGCTCACGCCGCGAGCGCGCGAGTGGTCGGTCATCGCGGCGTCAACCAGTGAATACAGGGTGAACGCGACGGCGATGACGGCACCGATAATGATGAACCTGACCATGCCCTCATGTTACCCGGCAAGCCGCAGGGAGTGGGGTGAGAGCGCTCAGTCTGCGCGGGTAGACTCGGCGCTGTGAGTGAACAACGCAAAGCCTGGACCACCTACATTGTGTTGCGCCTGCTGTTTTTCGCGGCGCCCTTCGCTGCGCTGTACGCGCTCGGCCTCGCGCTCGGCCTCACAATGATGGCCTCGGGCGTTGTCGCCGCAGTGCTCGCGATGCTCATTGGCGTTTCGCTGTCGATCCTGCTGCTGTCGAAGCCCCGCGAGGAGGCCTCCGAGAGCATTTACGCGTGGCGCAACCGCGAACGCACCGCCGATGACGTCGCTGAAGATGCTGTGCTCGACGGCGAGAACGGCACTAACTAGCGTCGATCGCGCCCTGCTCCGGGCCTGCTCCGCCGTCGGCTTCCTCGCGTGCGCGTTGCTCGAGGAGGAACTCGCGTGCCGTGTACTGCCGCGAGCGTTGCCCGAAGTCTCGAGACGACAGGCCGCTGATGAGTGAGCCCGGGTCGATCTCAAGGACAGTAGCGATCCGGACGAGCGTCTCGGCCGAGGGGCTCTGGGTGCCACGTTCGATTTTGCCCACGCTCGTGAGGCTGAGTTCTGAGAGGTGGCTCAGGTCTTCCATTGAGATGCCGAGCGCGCGCCTTGCCTCGCGGATGCGCGAGCCAATGGTCTGGGCGGCGGGTGAATGGAGAGGGGACACTGTTCTAGGGTTCCCGGACCATTCGGAAAACACTAGAAATCAAAAGCTCTGACATAGAAGCACCGGGTACAAATGTACACATTTGCGAGGTGCGAGAGGCCCGAGATGCGTGGGCCTGGCCATGATTCCTGCCCGGCGATCCTCGGGGCGCGCACGGGAAGCGCAGAATACACTTGAGTGATACTTCGCCGCTCCCTACCTATTGAAGGACGACAGCTCACCGTGACCAACACTCCCGAAAGCACGCCGATCCGTATTCTGATCGGCTGTGACACCTTCTCGCCGGACGTGAATGGGGCGGCGCGCTTTGCGGAGCGCCTCGCGGCGGGACTCGTGCGCCGCGGCCACGACGTGCACGTTGCGGCGCCCTCGAAGAAGCACAAGACCGTCGGCGCGTTCCGCGAGACGATCGAGGGCGAGCAGATGACGGTGCACCGCATCGCGAGTTGGCGGTGGTACCCGCACGACTGGCTGCGGTTCGTGCTGCCCTGGCGCGCGCGCCACTACGTGAAGCAGATCCTCGACCAGGTGAAGCCCGACGTGATTCACATCCAGTCGCACATCGTGATCGGGCGGGCGCTCGCCCACGAGGGGGCGAAGCGCGGGATCAGGATCGTGGCGACGAACCACGTCATGCCCGAGAACGTGCTCGACTTCACGCTGCTGCCCGAGCGTGCCAAGCGCCTCTTCGTGCGCTGGGGCTGGTACGACGCCGACCGCGTGCTGCGCCGCGCTGCCGCGATTACGACGCCGACGCGTCGCGCCGCAGACTTCCTCGAGCGCAACACCTACCGCCGCAGCGTGCTGCCGGTCAGCTGCGGCCTCAGGGCGAGCGACTACACGGCGATCGTCGGGCCGCGCGAGCATAACAAGCTCGTCTTCGTCGGTCGCGTCACACTCGAGAAAGAGATCGACGTCATCATCAGGGCGCTCGCCCGCCTCGACGCAGACCTCGGCGCGACACTCACGATCGTCGGTGATGGCGACCAGCGCAAGGCCCTCGAAAAGCTCGTCGCCGAGCTCGGGCTGACGTCGCGCGTGCACTTCACCGGCCGTGTCAGCGACGAAGAGCTGCGCGGGCACCTCACGGATGCTGCGGTGTTCGTGATTGCCTCGATCGCCGAACTTCAGTCGATCGCGACGATGGAGGCGATGGCCTCCGGGTTGCCGATCGTCGCGGCCGATGCGATGGCGCTGCCGCACCTCGTGCACCACGGCGAGAACGGCTACCTGTTCCAGGCGGGCAACGACCGCGAGCTCGCCGACGCGCTCACGAAGGTGCTCACGGCCGACGCGGCAGAGTACGAGCGGATGCAGCACGAGTCGCTCACCGCCGTTCAGGCGCACGACATCGACCGCACGCTCGATACCTTCGAGTCCCTGTACCGGGGCACCCCAGTCGCATAGCGCGCGCTATGCACATCCTCATCGTCACCGATCAGCACCCCGACTCTCTCGGCGGGGTGCAGGTCGCGCTGCGCCTCCAGCGGCGCTTTCTGGAGCGCGCGGGCCACACCGTGAGTATCGCCGCGCCAGCGCTGCACCGGCGTGGCTACGAGCAGGCGGAGCAGGATCGCGGAGCGCACATCAACCTGCCCTCGATGCCGATCACAAAGGATCGGGAATACGGACTCACCTGGCCGGGCAAGCGCAGCGATCGCGCGCTCGATCGTGCGCTTGCCGAGCGCGAGGCGGCCGGCGAGCCGCCGGTGGACCTCGTACACATTCAGGGCGACTTCTGGGGCGCCATGATCGGGCTCCGGGCGGCCAAGCGGCACGCGCTTCCCGTCGTGTTCACGATGCACAACAACGTCGACGAGGGGACGCGCGCGGTCACGCCGCTTGCCCCGCTCGCGTTTGCGGGCCTGCGAGCGTGGCGGCTGGTGAGCGGTGGGCGGGTGCCCCGCGCCGAGCGCGAGCGGGTCTCCGCGAGCGACACGGGCGCCTGGCGCTACCTGGCCGAGCTCACCGCGGGCGCCGCGCTCGTCACAGCGCCCTCCGGGCACTTTGCAGCGGAGCTTGAACGGCACGGCGTCAGCCCGCACGTCGAGGTGACGCAGGGCGGCGTTGACGACGAACTCATCGCCGCGGTGCGGGCAGCGCCTCGCGCCGCCCGAGAGCGCCCCAAGCTTGTCTGGCTCGGCCGCATGAGTGGGGAGAAGCGGGTGCTCGAGTTCGTCGAGGCCCTCGGGCGCTCGGGCATCAACGCCGATGTCGCGCTGCACGGCGCTGGTCTGCTGCTCGCTCGAGTCGAACGGCGGATCGAGGCGCTCGGCCTGGGCGACCGCGTACGGGTCGCGGGGCCCGTGCCCTACGAAGAAGCGCTCGCTGCGATGCGCGACGCCGACGCCCTCGTGCAGACATCGATCGGTTTTGAGACCCAGGGGCTCACGCCGTATGAGGCGGCCGCTCTAGGCACACCGACGGTGTTCTGCGATGCGAACATCGCTGAGGATTTGGCGGTCACCCCATCGTGGCTGGCTCCCGACGCGAGCGTGGATGCGCTCGCTGAGACGCTCAAGGGCGCGGTGGGCGAGCTCGCGGAGCACCCAGGCCAGCTCCGGGTGCATCCGTCGGAGGGAGAGCGGCTGCTGCAGTCGACGAAGACCGCCGGGATGATCGCGCTCTACAAGCGCGTACTCGGGCGCTAGAAGCGCCAGGCGACGGCCTGGAAGCCGGCGGGCGGCTTCGGTACCCAGGAGTCATCGGCCTGGACGTAACCCGAACCCGTCGGGTTGTTCGACTCGATGATCTTGTAGGTGCCATCGTCATTCACGCCCGTCACGAGCACGGTGTGCACGCCTGACACCCACGAGGTGGGGAACTGGAGGTGCTCGTACTGGATGACGTCGCCGGGCTGCGCCTCAGTCGGCGACAGGCGGAGTGCTCCGGCGTAGTTCGAGACGGGGTCGCCGCCACCGGTCCAGGCGCCGCCACCTGCGCGGATCCAGCGCTGTGCGGAAACGATGCACTCGCCGGGGGCTCCCCAGCCGGTTGCGCGGCTCGTGCCGATTTCGGCCGTCGCCGCCGCGATTGCGGCCGTGACGTCGAAGCCGTGGGCTGCGGAACTGCGCGTGGTCTCGGACTCAGCAAGAACCGAGCTGATCGGCGCGAGCGGCGCGGTATCAGTGTCGGTGCTGAGGGCCTGCGTTGTGAGAGAGATTGTCGGTGCGGCAGCTGCCGCAGTGAAATCTTCAGTCTCGATTGCGCCGGCTGGGGCTGCTCCCAATGCGAAGGTCACAGCTGCGACGAGCGTGACCACAAAGGGTTTGGCGGGTGATGGCACTCAGAGACTCCAAAACGTTGATGATTGCGAGACCGGTGGGCCTGCAACCTTTCCAGTATGCGTTACTGTTCCGTTACATTCAAGCTTCGGAGGGGCTTTTCGCGCCGAATAGGGTTCGTTTTGCGGCGCTCTGGGAATGGAATTCGGCGTAATTTCAACGATTTTGCACGCATGCCTGGCAATTTACTCCAAGTGAATTTGTGCCGCAGATCGCGGGTGCTCGCGGCCGCGCCCGCCACATATTGACGGCTGAGGTAACGAATCGGTGTGGCTAGTGGGGGTGGGTAACGTCGCGGCCGGGCCGTGTGGCGCGAGTTGCGCCGCGAACACGCTAGACTTGTCGGCGTTGGTTCGGTTCGCCGTGCCGATAAGGAGGATTCGCCTAGCGGCCTATGGCGCACGCCTGGAACGCGTGTTGGGTTCACGCCCTC
>JBQDKK010000012.1:0-107514 GCA_052094845.1 Leucobacter sp.
TGACTGGTTGGACACGATGAGTCTCCCTTGTGTGATGTTTCCAGGATGTGTGGCCCAGGCGAGCGGCCGTTCAAAGGTGTCGCTCCCCGATGGTTTCCATCTGCACGCCAGTCACGACGCTGCAATCCTATCAGCGCGCGGGTGGCCAAAGTCGAGGCCGTTTCGGGCCGTCGCTGGCTGGCAGCCGGGCGCACGCACGGAGCTGACTAGAATAAGTCGGATGAACACAATCGTCGCCGATGCACAGAGCCAACAGTGGGTACTGACACTTTCATGCATTGACGGTCCGGGTATCGTGCACGCGATCAGCGGCGCCATCGTCGCCGCGGGCGGAAACATCGCTGAGAGCCAGCAGTTCGCCTCGGCCGACACCGGACGATTCTTCATGCGACTCCAGGTTGAGGCCGTCGCACAGCCCGAGACGTTCGGCGACCGGTTCAAGGCATCTCTCGCGCCCGTCACCGAGCGCTACAACATGCACTGGCGCCTCGACCAGGTCGGTCGTCCCGTTCGCACCCTGCTGCTCGGCTCGACCGCCACGCACTGCGTCAACGACCTGCTGTACCGCAAGCGCGCGGGCCAGCTGCCCATCGAGGTGCCGCTCGTGCTGTCGAACCACGAAACGATGCGCGACATCGCGGAGTTCTACGGAGTCGACTTCGAGCACAGGCCGGTCACCGGCGCTGAGGAGAAGGCAGCGTTCGAGGCTCGCGTGCTCGAGGCCGTCGAACAGCACGACATCGAACTCGTCGTGCTCGCCCGCTACATGCAGATCCTCTCCCCCGAACTCTGCGAGGCGCTCGCTGGGCGCGCGATCAACATCCACCACTCCTTCCTCCCTGGGTTCAAGGGCGCGAACCCCTACAAGCAGGCTCACCAGCGCGGCGTGAAGCTCATCGGCGCGACCGCCCACTTCGTCACGACAGACCTCGACGAGGGCCCGATCATTGAGCAGGACACGACCCGCGTGGACCACTCGTACTCGCCGCGCGAGCTCATGCAGCTCGGGCAGGACATCGAGTCGCGCGTTCTTCGCCACGCCGTGGGCTGGTTCGCCGAGAACCGGGTGCTGCAGGACGGCGACCGCACGATCGTCTTCAGGTAGGCGGTCACCCCATCCGTTTGCGGGCCGCTGCGTTCTCCACAAGGGATCGCAGCGGCCCGTTTTCGTGAGTTATCCACGGAATTGCCGGAAACCTGTTCTTCCCCGACCCCTCAACGTATGGTTGCCATACATCAATCGAACGTTGCGCTGCAAAGGAGGTGCCTGTGGATTCCATCATCACTGCCATCTCCATGCTCGCTGGGGTCATCGCGATCGGCACCATGCTGCTACTCAGCCATCGCAGTCTCGACCAGAGGTCCAGCGCGAGATTTGAACAGATCGATATTCGCCTCGACCGGATGGACACGCGATTTGACAGGATCGACGCTCGGCTTGACGAGACAGACTCAGCGAATGACGCCCGCTTCGCTAAGATCGACGCACATTTTTACCAGCTCGAAAGGCACACCGACGCACGCTTCACCCAACTCGACGCACGCTTCACTCAACTCGAAACACACACCGACGCACGCTTCGCCCAATCTGAAGCACACGCTGACGCTCGCTTCGCCTCGTTCGAGTCACGCATGGACGAGAGGTTCGAGAGCGCTGCCGCATTCACCGCCAGCCAGTTCGAACGCGTTGAGTCCCAGTTCACCCAGCTCACCGCCACCGTACGGCACCTTGACGAGCGACTGACCAATGGGATCGACAGTCTTGACGCGCGCCTCGGCGAGCGGATCGACAGCCTGGACGTTCGACTGAGTAAGCGCATCGAAAGCCTCGACATTCGTCTGAGCGAACGCATCGACAGCGTCAACGGGCAGATGTTCGCGCTCGCCACCGGCTTGAAGCCACTGCTCGACGAAACGGCGGCCCGCACGAACGGCGAGTCCGCTGCCTAGCCCGCGGCGAGCGCCGCGTGTCTCGCCCTGAGCCCCACGAGAACCGCACTGAGCCCCGCCTCAAACGCCACATCGGTGAGCCGCCTCGCCGCCGCAGCCGCAGCCGCGTGCCCGGCGTCGTAGACAGCGCGGAAGGTCGGCGAGTTGGGGTCATCGCCCGGGTCGAGCATGTCATCGGGCGCACTGTGATCGAGCGCGGCCCCCAATATGAGGCACTCGACGCCAACGACCGTACTCAGCACCTCTGACGCGGGCCACCCCGCCTCGATGAGCCCGGCGAACACGGCCTCATACATCTCGCTCGTGCGCGTACCCGTGGCGATCGGCACGACCCCGAGCAGCGCAATCGTCGGCGGGTGATCTGCAAACGCGTTGCGGTACGACCGCGCCCAGCACTCCATCGCTTCATCCCACGGCAGCACGCCGAACCCCGACACGTCGATACGGTCGCTCACAAGCTCGCGGATGCCCGAGATCAGGTCGTCCTGCCCCGAAATGTGGTTATACAGTGCCGAGGGCCGCACTCCCAGCTCACGGGCAATGAGTCGCAGGCTCGCCCCAGATTCCCCGCGCTCGTCGAGCAACCTGAGCGCCGTCTCGAGGATGAGGCTGCGCGTGAGCACCGGGGTCGTCGGCCTACCAGATCGCCTCGCCTGGGGCTGTTCGCTCACCGCCATGGTGCACCGCTTTCTCCCGGCACTGACGCGGCCGGATGTGTTCTCTCCATCGAGGTTATCGGAGCCGCACGGATTTTCGGGCTCGCGCTCCCGGCCATCGTGTGCGTACAATAACGAACACTGTTCATTAACTGAGCGGGCGAGACGAGCTGGCAGAGGCGCCAGGGATGGAGCGAACGTGGCACTCACGGTATTCAGTGGAGGAACGGTCATCGTCGCGGCGGATCGCGACGGTCGCGTTGAAACCGCAGCAGCAGTCGCCTTCGAGAACGATCGGGTTGTCGCCCTGAACGCCGAGGCCCTCGCCCTCGCCGAGAACGGCAACGCCGAGCTCATCGACCTTGCGGGCGGAACGCTCGCGCCGGGAATCGGCGAGGGGCACGCCCACCCCGTGCTCGGTGGGCTGGAGGCCGCCGGCCCCAACGTTCGCGACGCCGCCGACCTCGCCGGGATCCTTGCGGCCGTGGCCGAGTGGAAGGAAGCGCACCCGGATGCCGAGTGGATCGTCGGCGCGAGCTACGACGCGACGTTCGCCCCGGGAGGCGTGTTCCTTGCCGAGTGGCTCGACGAGGTCACCGGCGACACCCCAACGATTCTGCGCGCGTGGGACTACCACACGGCCTGGGTGAACTCGGCGGCGCTCCGCGCGGGTGGCATCACGGCTCACACCCCCGACCCCGACCTCGGGCGATACGTGCGCGACGCTGACGGGGCACCGACGGGCACGCTCCAGGAGGCCGCCGCGAACGACTTCATTGCGAACGTCGTTCCCGCGTTCGCGCTTGAGGATCGCGTCGCAGCGATCGAGGCCTCGACCCGCTCGTACGCCGAGCAGGGCACGACCTGGGTGCAAGACGCCTGGGTCGAACCGACCGATCTCCCCACCTACCTCGAAGCCGCACGCGCTGACCGGCTCCACACCCGCGTCAACCTCGCGTTCCGCGCCGACCCGGCGACCTGGCGGGAGCAGGTTGCCGCCTTCGACGCGCAGCGAGAGGCTGTCCGATCGCTTGCGCACGACCGCTTGAGCGCTGACACCGTGAAGTTCTTCGTCGACGGCGTCATCGAAAACCACACCGCGGTCCTCGCGGCCCCCTACGCCGACCGCCCCGACGAGCGCGGTCTGCCGAACTGGGCTGAGGACGAGCTCATCGCCGCGGCGCGCGCGTTCGACCTCGCGGGGTTCCAGCTCCACATCCACGCGATCGGCGACGATGCAAACCGCATCGCGCTCGACACGATCGCCGCCTTGCAGGCGGAGAACCCTGCCCGCGAGCGCGCTCACGTCGTCGCGCACGTCGCGATGCTCGCGCAGGATCAGGTCGCACGCTTCGCCGAGCTCGACGCTATCGCGAACTTCGAGCCCTATTGGGCGCAGTGCGACGCCGTGATGCGCGACCTCACGATCCCGCACATCGGTCACGACCGCGAGGGCTGGCAGTACCTCATCGGCTCCGTGCTTCGCGCTGGCGCGACGGTGTCGTTTGGCAGTGACTGGCCGGTCACCACGAAGGATTGGCGGCCAGCGTTCTCGACAGCGGTCACCCGTCACAGTCACCTCGAGCCAGACGCCGAGTCCTGGCTGCCCGATGAGCGCGTGAGTGCGGGCGCAGCCCTCTCGGCGTACACCGCCGGCACCGCACGGCAGGCCCTCGCGGCAGACCGCGGCACGCTTCGCGTCGGCATGGTCGCCGACGCCGTCTGGCTCTCCGCCGATCCCCTATCCGTTGACCCAAACACCGTCCCAGAAATCGACGTGCGCGGCACCTGGCTCGCGGGCGAACGCACGCACTAACTCCCCAACCGCTGATTCAAAGGAGAATCGTGTCCAACACCCCCACCCCAGCATCGACCGAGGCGCAACCGCACATGCGGCGAGCCCTCGGACTCACCGGGCTCACGTTCTTCGGCGTGACCTACATGACCGTCATCACCGTGTTCACGACGTACGGCATCGTGAATCAGGTGACCGACGGCAAGCTCCCCGCGGCGTACATCGTTGCCGTCGTCACGATGCTCTTCACCGCGGCGAGCTACGCGGCGATGGTGCGGCGCTACCCGGTCGCAGGATCGGCATACACTTACGCGCAGCAGTCGTTTGGCGGCGCGGCCGGGTTCCTCACGGGCTGGGTCATGCTGCTCGACTATCTCTTCATCCCGATGATCAACTTCATGCTCATCGGCATCTACCTGAACACGCAGTTCCCGGCGATTCCCGTGTGGGCGTTCACGCTTGCCGCGCTGTTGCTCGTGCTCGTCTTCAACGTGCTTGGCATCACGCTCGTGAACAAGCTGAACATCGCGATCATCGCGCTCTCGGTCGTGCTCGTCATTGTGTTCATGGCGCTCGCGTTCAAGCAGTACCTCGGCGGCGACCAGGCCGTCGGCATCATCGAACCGTTCACCTTTGGTGAGGGTGGGATCGGCGCGATCGCTTCAGGCGCGGCGATCCTCGCACTGTCGTTCCTCGGCTTCGACGCAGTGTCGACACTCTCGGAGGAGGCGAAGAATCCGCGCCGCGACATCCCCCGCGCGATCATGCTGTCGACCCTCGTCGGCGGGTTCTTCTTCATCCTTGTCGCCTGGGCTGGCGCACTCGCGTTCAACCCCGACTGGGCGTCGATGAACCAGGCACAGATCGACGCGGCCGGCACCACTGTCATGGACTCGTTCGGCGCGAGCTGGTTCACGTCGTTCTTCGTCGCGGTCTACGTCGCTGGCGCCTTCGGCTCGGGCATGACCGGCCAGGTCTCGGTCTCGCGCATTCTCTACGCGATGGGTCGCGACGGCATGCTCCCGAAGCCGCTCTCCCGCCTGCACCGACGGTTCGGCACACCCATCGTGGCCGCGGTCGTCGTCTCCACCTTTGCGCTCTCCGCACTGTTCGTGCCGTTCGACGTTGCGGCCTTCATGATCAGCTTTGGCGCCCTCGCTGCGTTCGCGATGGTGAACCTGTCAGTGATCCGCACTTATCTGTTCCCGAAGGGTGGCCGCACGCGCCCGGCGACAGCGTGGGAGATTCTGCGCTTCGGCGTGATTCCGCTTATCGGTTTCGGGCTGACGATCTGGCTGTGGACGTCACTCCAGCCCGTCACCTGGATCGTCGGCGCCTGCTGGCTCGTCATCGGCATCGGGGTCATCGTCATCGTGACCCGGGGCTTCCGGAAGCCGGTTCCGAAGATGGACTTCTCGGAGGGCGACCCGACGACCCAGCAGATCGACGCGCTCGGCGACGAGTTCCCGCTCGAGGGTGAGCGAGGCTAGCCACACCAGCGCCGCGCACCAGCGCGCCCGCGCACCAGCGGGCCCACGCACCAGCGGGCCCACGTACCAGTGCAACCCAATGCTTTCTGCCCAAGATATGTCCAGACCCTTGAGTTGGGGCATACCTTGGGCAGATTGCATTGGTACCGGCGGCAAGGCCCCGACAACCAGCGGCAAGAGCCCAACACCCAGCAGCAAGGCAGCCCGAAGCAGGCGCGCCCAGCCACTACCGCAGGTGCTGCACGTCCCCCGCGTTCACGGTGAGGGTGCCACCCGTCGGTAGGTCAACAACGAGCGCGCCGTCGTCCGCGAGCTTCCGCGCCCGCCCGTCAACGATTTCGTCACCCGGGAGGTGCACTCGCACCTCGGTGCCGAGGGTGAGGGAATGGCGAGCCGCCCGGATCCTGATCGCCTCCGGCTCGCGCGCCGCGAGCTCGGTGAGCCGCGAGATCTCAGCCGTGACGGCGGTGACAACCCTGTCAGCAAGCTCTGCGCCAAGCGGGTCACCGAAGGACTCGGCGCCGCCCACGTCGGCCCCCGCGGCGAGCAGTGACGTCGCCCGGTCGGTCGGAAGCTCCCACTCTGGGATGAGCAGGTTCATCCCCATCCCGATGATGGCGCTGCCGTCGGGGAGCAGTTCGCAGAGGATCCCGCAGAGCTTCTTCCCGGTGCGGCCGGCCACCGCGTCCTCCTCGTCGCGCACGTGAATATCGTTGGGCCACTTCATACCGACGCGCATCGGCTCGGTCTCGTCGCGGGCCGCAGCGGCAGAAAACAGCGGCTGGAACGCCGCGTTCACGGCCGACCCCGCGATGAACGGCAGCCAGCCCGGCCCAAGCTCGCCCCACTCCGAGCCCGTGCCAGCAGAAGCAGCACCACCAGCAGCAGCAGCACTAGCAGCACCAGCCGCGTTTCGCCCGTCCCCGCGAACGAGCACCGACACCGCGAGCGCCTGCCCCGGGGGCGTCGCCCAGCCGCGGGTAAGCCTGCCACGCCCAGCCGTCTGGTTGTCGGTGAGCAGCACGGTGCCGTGCGGCAGCGGCGAACCCGAACGATCAGCCTCCGCGGCGAGCTCGCGCAGCTCGGCGTTCGTCGAGGGTGACGCATCGCGCCACTCGACGCGGGGTTGTTGGGCGCGGGTCCGGCTGAGTTCCATAGCTTCGAGCTTATGCCCCGCTCGCCGCGCCGCACCGCGCCGTCAGCTGAGGTTTTCAACGAAGGATCGGCGATTCAGTTGGAGGAGTTCTTGAACTTTGAGGCATGTACCCGCGCTAGGCTAATCTCGTGACCTCAGAGAACGACACCGCTCCCGAGTACCTCGCAACCACGGCCGGCCGCATCGCGGACCATCGCCGCAAGTACCAAGAGGCAGTCGGCGACCGCGACGCAGCAGCAGCAGCCAAGCAGCACCCGCGCGGCAAGATGACCGCGCGCGAGCGTATCGCGTCGCTGCTCGACCCCGGCTCCTTCGTCGAGTTCGACAAGTACGTGAAGCACCGCTCGACCGCGTTCGGCATGGACAAGAACACCCCGTTCGGTGACGCCGTCGTGACCGGCGCCGGCACCATCCACGGCCGCCAGGTCGTCGTCTACTCGCAAGACTTCACGACCTTCGGTGGCTCGCTCGGCGAGGCTGCGGGCGAGAAGATCGTGAAGGCAATGGACTTCGCGATGAAGACTGGCGCGCCGATCATCGGCATGCTCGATTCGGGCGGCGCCCGCATCCAGGAGGGCGTCTTCTCGCTCTCGCAGTACGCACGCATCTTCAAGCGCAACACGCTCTCCTCGGGCGTCATCCCGCAGATCTCAATCGTGATGGGCCCGTCGGCCGGCGGCGCGGTGTACTCGCCCGCCCTCACCGACTTCGTTATCATGGTCGACAAGACGAGCAACATGTTCGTCACCGGCCCCGACGTCATCAAGACCGTGACGGGCGAGGAGGTCGGCTTCGAGGAGCTCGGCGGCGCGCTCACCCACAACAAGACGAGCGGCGTCTCGCACTACCTCGCAAGCGACGAGCTCGACGCGCTCGACTACGCGCGCACGCTCATCAGCTTCCTCCCCGACAACAACCTCGCCGAGGCCCCGATCTACGACAGCGACACAGCGTTCGAGATCACCGAGGCAGACCGCCGACTGAACACCATCATCCCGGACAGCCAGAATCAGCCGTACGACATGAAGGTCGTCATCGAGGCGATCCTCGACGGCGGCGACTTCCTTGAGGTGCAGCCGCTGTTCGCCCCGAACATTCTCATCGGCTTCGGCCGCGTCGAGGGCCGCACCGTCGGCATCGTCGCGAACCAGCCGAACCAGATGGCTGGCACCCTGAACATCGACGCGAGCGAGAAGGCCGCGCGGTTCGTGCGCTTCTGCGACGCGTTCTCCATCCCGATCCTCACGCTCGTCGACGTTCCCGGCTACCTGCCCGGCACCGAGCAGGAGTACCAGGGCGTCATCCGCCGCGGCGCGAAGCTGCTCTTCGCCTATGCCGAGGCGACGGTGCCGCTCGTCACGATCATCACGCGCAAGGCTTACGGCGGCGCGTACATCGTGATGGGGTCGAAGGAGATGGGCGCGGACTTCAACATCGCGTGGCCCACCGCCGAGATCGCCGTCATGGGCGGCGCGGGCGCCGTCAACATCCTGTACCGCAAGGAGCTCGCGGCTGCTGAGGCGGCAGGCGAGGACGTCGAGGCGCTACGCGCCAAGCTCACGGCGAAGTACACGGCCGACGTCACGAGCCCGTTCCTCGCTGCCGAGCGCGGCGAGATCGACAACGTGCTCGAGCCCGCGGGCACCCGCCTCGCTGTCATCAAGGCGCTCCGCGGCCTTCGCGGCAAGCGCGACGAGCTCCCCGCGAAGAAGCACGGCAACATCCCGCTATGAGCGATCAGAGCACCAAGATGGTCGACCCGACGGCTGGCATCGACGAAGAGCTGGAGGCGCTCGCGGGCGACCTCCCGCCCGACGCTGCCGCCCGCGACGCGGCGAAGCGTGAGGACGCGGGCGAGGAAGACGACGCCATTCGCGGCGACGACATCACGTTCGTCACCCGCGGCGTGAGCGACGAGGAGCGCGCCGCGGTCATCGCCGTGCTCACCGCCGCCCGCGCCGAGGAGACGCGGCAAGTCAAGCGTGTCGCTCGCCGCGACCGCGAGCCGTGGGCGCGTTCGCAGCGCGTGCCCGACGGCTTCGCCGACCTCCTCATCGACAGCTAGCTCTCGGAGCGCAGGGAAGAGCCTAAGCTGAGGGGTATGGCACGCACGAAGGCGGAAGCTCGGCAGCAGCTCAAAGACGCGGTGGACCGCGGATTCGGGATCGACTTCGATCCCCCGTTCCCGCAGACCGACGGTGACCTCAGGCGATCGGCGGTGCTGATCCTCTTCGGCGCGCTCGACCGCGTTCCCGCCGACCCCGCGTCTGGCGAGCCAGTTCCCGCCGAGCTCGACGTGCTGCTCACCCGCCGCGCGACCCGAATGCGGCACCACGCCGGCCAGATCGCTTTCCCCGGAGGCGGCGTTGAGCCGGAGGACGACGATATAACGGTGACCGCGCTCCGTGAGGCGGAGGAGGAGACCGGGCTCGACCCCGCTGGCGTCGAGGTGCTCGGCACACTACCCGAGATTCACGTGCCCGTGAGCCGCAACCTCGTCACGCCCGTGATCGGCTGGTGGCGCCTGCCGAGCGACGTCACCGCCGACCACACGGAATCCGTCGAGGTCTACCGCGTTCCCGTCGCGGAGCTGCTCGACCCCGCGGCGCGCGGCCACTCCGTGCTTCGCCGCGGGGGCGCAACCCACCGCGGCGCGGCCTTCAAACTGCAGGATCGCTTCGGCGGCCACACGGTGTGGGGCTTCACCGGCATGCTGCTGTCGAGCGTCTTCGACGGCGTCGGCTGGACGCAGCCGTGGAAGCCGGGCACCGACTTCGAAGTGATGGGCTAGGCCCGGGTCAGCAGATCAAACGCCGCGACCGCCTGCTGGTCGGTGAACGACGACACGTAGTCGAGGATCGCGCGGGCGCGCCCGCGCCGGTGGATACCCGTCCCGGTGATGTCACCCTGGAGTAGCTCCGGCCGCTCTTTCGACAGGTCGAAGAGCTCCTCCGTTGCCTCGTCAACCCACTCGAGAAGCCGGCGCGGGGCTCGCCCCGCGTCCTCGGGGTCCGACAGCCAGGCGTCGAAGCCGAGCACGAGCTCCTCGACGACGCGTGCCTGGCCGCGCTGCGAGTGCGCGAGGTCGGGCGATTCGAGCACGAAGCTCGCGTGCACGAACTTCAGCACGGCGACCTCGTGCCACGCGCGCTGGTTCAGGCGCACGTGCCCACCTCGCATGTGCGGCTTCGCCTCGACGACAATCGCGGAGCGCAGCCGCTCGATCCAGCGGCGGGTGAAGCCAGACACCGCCCGCTCGCTCGCGATGCCGCCGTCGTAGGGCGCTGCGAGCAGCTCGTCGGCGAGTTCGTCGCTCACGAGCTGCACGGCCGCCCGGAAGGCGTCGCGATCTGCGATCCACGCGTCCTTGCGGCTCATGCTGCGCCACTTGAGTTCGAGCGAGCGGCCGGGCCTGCGCCACTCGACCTGGATCTTGCCAAGTGGCTCCTCCGCAAGAGCGGCGTCCTCCGCGAGCCAGGTCTGCAGCTCGGCTGCGACGGCGGCGTGCTGCAGCACGCCGGCCCGCGTGAAGTCGTCAAGGTCGTGCACGGCATACGCGATGTCGTCGGCGACGTCCATCACTGCGCACTCGACGGTCTGCACGCCCTCGCCGATCGCGGGGAAGGCCGCGAGCGCCTGCTCGAGCTCCGCGACCTCCAGAACATAGGCCGAGAACTTCTCTGCGCCGTTCACGGGGTCGTTGCCGACGCCGCGCGGGCGCTCGGCGATCGGCAGGTCTGCCGCGGTAACGCCGACCCAGCGCCCCCGCGTCCACGGGTACTTCAGCACCGACGCGCGCACGGCCGCCGTGAGGTTGAGCCCGGCGAAGTCGCGCCCGAGCGTATCGAGCGAGGTGAGGATGCGGAAGGTCTGCGCGTTCCCCTCGAACCCTTCGGCGAGGCCGAGACGCTCGCGCGCGACGCGGTCGAGCACCCGCTCGCCCAGGTGCCCGAACGGCGGGTGGCCAAGGTCGTGGGCGTGCGCGGCGGCCTGCGCGACGATCGTGTCGCAGCCGCCGAGCTGGGTGATGATCGCGCCGGTCTCGCTGTCGGCCGCGGCTTCCCCGCGCGCGAACGCGCGGTGCTGCGCGGTGGCCCCAGCGAGGTTCGCCGCGACGACGCGCGCGACGGCGCTCACCTTCAGCGAGTGCGTGAGGCGATTGTGCATGACGGGCCCGACGCCCGACTGGGGCACGACCTGCGTCACGTCAGAGAGGCGTGCGAAGTACGACGAGAAGCGGATTCGCTCGAGGTCGATACGAAACTCCTCGAGTGCTGCCCCATCGCCGAGCGCCCCGGGCTCGTCGGCTTCCCCTGGCACGACCGGCCCGGCCGCGTCGGCGCCGCGCGCCGCGTGCTGCGACGACTCCTGCTCGGCGTACCGCCGGGATGCGCGGTTCACAGGCCCACCTTGCGTTTCGATCATGCCCCTCATTCAACCATTCGCCGACGCCGGACCTAGCATTGATCCATGACTGAGATAGTGATTCGTACCGAACGCCTTGAGTTACGAACGCTCAACGACAGCGATGTCGACTGGCTCGTCGGCGTGTACTCGCAGGCGCGAGTTGGGCGTTTCATCCCTTCGGGGCCCTGGACGCCTAAGCAGGCGGCAGCCGAGGTCGAGAAGCGGTTGTCTCGGCGCGGGTTTGACACCGAGCAGGGAGCGCTTTCCCTCATCGCACTGTGTGATGGGGTGCGCGTCGCCGACATCGTGAGCTGGTACACCGACCGCGAGCACCGCCTCGCCGACATCGGGTGGGCTGGCGACCCGAAGCACGCAGGTCGAGGCTTCGTGACCGAGGCCGCGAGCGCGATGCTCGAGCACGCGTTCTCCTCCGCGGGAATGCACCGGGTCGCGGCGATGATCGATCCGCGCAATGCGCCTTCTGCGCGGGTCGCTGAGCGACTCGGAATGACCCTTGAGGGCCGGTTGCGAGAGAACGATTGGATGCACGGCGAGTGGTGCGACACACTCGTGTACGGCATCCTGTCGACGGATCGACGTGGTGAGCAGCATCAAAGCTCACGCGACGGCGGCATACACTGACAGGCATGAGCGAGAATGGCGACCGGGAGACAGGCAACAACACCCGCGGCGAGCGCGTCCCCGCGATCGAGCGGGCGACCGGCAGGTCGTGGGCCGACTGGGTCGCCGTGTTCGACGCGCACGGTGCACGCTCGCTCGGCCACGCCGAGATCGCGAAGCTCGCCCTCGCCACGATGCCGCACGGCGTCGAGAGCGAGGAGTGGTGGGCGCAGGGCGTCGCGATCGCGTTCGAGCAGCACGCCGGTCTCAGGGTGCCCGGGCAGTCATCGACGGGCACCTTCCGCGTCAGCGCCAGCCGCACGCTCCCGCTCGACCGCGACGCCGCGCTCGCGGCGTGGGTCGACCGGTTCGGTGAGGTCACCGAGCACCTAGGGCACGCGGTGTCGGGCGGCCGCTCGTCGCGCACGGAGAAGCGGTCGTTCTGGCGCTTCTCGCTCGAAGGCGCGGGGAAGGTCGAGGTCGCGGCGGCGCTGAAGGACGCGGCGAAGGATCAGGCAAAGACCATCCTCGCCATCAGCCAGGAGGGCATGGATTCCGGTGACCGCATTGAAGAGTGGCGTGCGTACTGGAAGGCGCAACTCGCCCAGCTATAGCTGGCACCCTGGAAATTTTCAGGCGCACACCAGCTGGCCCGGGTGACGATAGTTCTACACGCGCTCGGCATCCAGCCAGCGCCCCACGGCAGGGGGAACTGTGAGCTACACCGTTGGTATCGTATGGAATCCTTCGAAGGTTGGGGAGGACGAGCTGCGCGTAGCGGTCGACGCCGCCCTCGTGGAAGTCCCCGACGGCGCCTCGCCCGACATCCTGTGGTTCGAGACGACGGTTGATGACCCCGGTCAGGGCGCGACGGCCGACGCGCTCGACGCGGGCTGCACGGTCGTCGTCGCGGCGGGTGGCGACGGGACCGTGCGCTCGGTCGCGGGTGCGCTGGGCGCGAGCGCTGAAGCCGAGGGGGCGGTTGGCGGAGCTCCGGCCGCAGAGCTCGGCATTATCCCGCTCGGCACGGGCAATCTTCTCGCGCGCAACCTCGATGTTCCCCTCGGTGACCCGCAGGCGGCCTTCGCGCGGGTGCTCGCGGGTGAGGCCCGCCCGCTCGACCTCGGCGAGGCGACGATCTCGTTTGGCGATGGGACCGAAGAGCGGCAGCCCTTCGTCGTGATGGTCGGCTTCGGTATCGACGCCCAGATGATCGTCGAGACCGACGACGAGCTCAAAGCGCGGGCAGGTTGGCTCGCGTACGTCGAGTCGCTCGGTCGCGCAGCTAACGAGACGGAGGTCGTCGAGTTCTCGCTCGCCCTCGACGGTGGGGAGGCACGCCAAGATAGCGCGCACACGCTCCTCGTCGCGAACTGCGGCACGATCCAGGGCGGAATCACGCTGCTGCCAGACGCCGCCCCCGACGACGGCGAACTCGACCTGCTCGTGCTCCGCGCCGACGGTGTCGCGGCCTGGCTCGACACGATGCGGAACCTGGTGTGGGATAACGGGCTGAAGCGGCTGTTCACGGGCGCTGACCGCGCCGAGAGTTCAGAGAGCACGGCGCACCTGCGGGCCCGCCGCGCGCGCGTCGAGCTGCCGAGCCCCCACGCGTTCGAAGTCGACGGTGACGACTTCGAGGGGGTCACCGCGTTCGAGGTGAGGATCCTGCCCGCCGCCCTGCGCGTCAGATAGCCGTGGCGCCGAGCGCCGCGAGCTGCACGCGCGAACTCGCCCCGCTCTTCGCGTACAGCGACCCGACGTGGGTCTTCACCGTTGTGAGCGCGATGTGCAGTTCGTCAGCAATCTGCTGATTCGACAGGCCCGCGACGAGCAGTTCAAGCACCTGCCGCTCGCGCGGCGTGAGGTCTGCGAGACCGGCAGGGCTGACCGGGCTGGCAGGGCCGCTCCCGGCGCTACCCGGGCCGCCGCTGCCGCCCGCTCGAGCGCGCTGCGCCGCCGCGAACCCGGCGATCACCGAGCCCGCCACGGCGGGGTCGAGCACGTGGCGATCCGCCGCGACGTGGTGCACGGCATCGATGAGGTCGCCGCCGCCCGTGCTCTTCAGGAGGTAGCCGTGCGCCCCTGCCGCGAGCGCGCTCGCGATGAGGTCACCCGAGTCGTACGTGGTGAGCACGAGCACGCGCGTTGCCGTCTCGGCCGTGATCCGCTCGGTCGCCCAGACGCCGTCGGTGCCGGGCATGCGCAGGTCGATGAGGGCGACATCGGGCCGCTCACGGTGGCATGCCGCGAGCGCGTCGAAGCCGTTCTCTGCCTCGGCGACGACCTCGATGCCGTCGTCGGCGCTCAAGATCGCGGCGACGCCGCTCCGCACCGCCTCGTGGTCGTCGGCGATGATCACTCGCACTGGATGCTCCATCAGTGGCCCCTCACGGTCATTCTCGGTTCTTCGGCCCCGCCCGGTGTACCGTTCGGGAGCGTGACGACAGCGACCCAGCCGCCCGCTGTCGGGCCCGATTGCAGCTCCCCGCCGATGCCACGCAGCAGCGCCCGGGTGCCCTCGATCCCGAGCCCGGTGGCGGGCGTCGCCCCCGGGGCTCGGCTACCGACCGCGTTCTCGATGGCGATGGTGAGCGCGGCGCCCGAACTCGTTTCCTCGACCCACACGTGCGCATCACCCGCGCCGTGTTTCGCGGCGTTCGCGGTGAGCTCCTGCAGCGCGCGCAAGAGGATCCGGGCGCGCGGCCCCTGCCCCGCAGGGAGCGCGGCCCGCAGTGCATCGACGGCGCCGTCGCCCCACCGCACCGCCCTGCCCGCGGGGAGCAGGTCACCGAGTGCGGCGAGCTCACCCGCGACATCGACGGGGGCGCCGTTCCCGGCCTCATCGACGAGTGTGAGCACGGAGATCAGCCCACGGAGCTCGTGGTGGGCCCTGTCGGTGCCTTTCTTCGCCCGGTCGAGGCTCTGCGCGAGCGCCTCGCTCTGCACCTGCAGTTTCGCCGCCTGAAGTTTCGCCGCTTCAACGTGTAGGCCCGCGACCGCGATCTGATTCGCGACGAGGTCGTGGAGGTCGTGCGCGATGCGGGTGCGCAGCTCGCGGGTCTCGCTCGTGTGGCGCGCGGCAAGCTCTGCGGCGGTCTGCTTGCGCTCCGCCCTCACGTTCCAGCCCCACAGCCCGGAGACCGTCACGATGAGCCCCCATTGCACGAGCGCGACGGCGACGTCGGGGTGCTCTGGCGCGAGCAGAAGGAGCGCTGCGGCGAGCGCGACCGCGGCGGCCGTCGCCACCCGAAGCAGGCCCCGCACCGCTTTCGCGCTCCCGTACTTCACGGCGGCGTAAATGAGGTCAGTGAGCACGAACACGACGGCGAGGCTCGCGCCCATGAGCGTGTCGGCGAGCGCGACCGCCGCGCCCAGCCCGAGGGCGAGCATCGGCCGCCGCGACCGCAGGAGCAGCGTCGCTGTCGCGCCTGCGAGCGTAACGAGGAACGCCCAGCGGGGCGGGTCGATGACCGCGAGCTGCCGCCAGATGCCCGTGAGGCCCACTGTCCAGGCGACGCAGCCAGCGACGAGCCAAGCCGCGGCGATCACCGCGTCGCGGCGAGCGGGGTGCGCTGGCAGCGTCTGCGCCCAGTTGGCTCTCATGGTTCTATCTTCGCCCACGCGCCTCAAGCGGGACTCATTCGAACGAATGAGGGGAAGCGACCGCGGGGAGGATCCGTCGCCCCGCCGCACCCGGGAGGCTTGAGGCATGAACATCATTGTGATCGGCATCATCGCCTGCGAGATCGGGTTCTGGGCCGTGCTCGGGGCCGGGCTCGGTGCGCGCTACCTGCTGCGGAAGCGGAAGCTCTCGTCGATCCTGCTGCTGTGCGTGCCGCTGCTCGACCTGGTGCTGCTCGGGCTCATCACCTGGGACCTCGTCGTGAACGGGGCGACCGCCGATTTCGCGCACGGGCTCGGCGCTGTGTACCTGGGCTTCACGGTCGCGTTCGGGCACCAGATCATCGGCCGCGCCGACGGCTGGTTCGCCCACAGGTTCGCTGGCGGGCCAGAGCCAGTCAAGCCGCCGAAGTCAGGGCCGGCGCACATCCGCTACGAGTGGAGCCAGTGGGTGCGCATGCTCGTGTGCGCGGTGATCGCAACCGCCGTGATCGGCCTCATCGTGCTGCTCGTCGGTGACGCAACGCGCACCGCCGAGCTCACCGGGTGGATCGGCAGGGTGTGGCTCGTGACTGGCATCTGGCTCGTCGGGTGGCCCGTCTGGGCGACGATCTCGGGCGGCGGCGCCGAGCCGCAGGAGGCGCGCCGGCCCGGCGGGGCGTAAACCCTCAGCGTCTTCACGACGTACTCGGAGGTTTTTCCGTGCCGGGGGTGCGAAAGTAAAACCCCTCGCCCACCACCGGACGAAAGATCTCCCATGAAGAAAAGCCACAAGATCCTGATCGGCGTTGGCGCTGGTGTTCTCGCGCTGGGTGCTGTCGGTGCGCTCGCCGGCCCCGCCATTTACCGCGACTTCATCGCCCCGCCCGCGGCCGAGCTCCCGTCTGTCGGTGAACCGAACGCGGGCTCCGAGAACGACGCGGGGAGCGCACTCGACCCAGCGGCCCTCGCGGGCGAGTGGGCGGTGTCAGGCGGCTCTGAGGCCGGCTACCGAGTCGACGAGGTGCTTAACGGGACCGACGTGACCGTCACGGGGCGCACTTCTGAGGTCACCGGTACCTTCACGATCGGCGGTGACGGTCTCACGCTCGAAGCCGCCAATCTCACCGTTGATGTCGCGTCGATTCAGACCGACAGTGCGCAGCGCGACGCCTTCTTCCGCGACCAGGCGCTGCGCACCGGCGAGTTTCCCGACGCGACGTTCGTGCTCACCGCGCCGGTGACGCTCACGGAGGCCCCGAAGTCGGGCGCGACGGTTCAGGCGAGCGCAACCGGCGACCTCACTATCGCGGGCACCACCCGCTCCGTGACCCTGGACGTGGAGGTCGCGAGCGACGGCAAGACCGCGCAGCTTGCCGGGTCGATTCCGATCACCTTCGCCGACTACGGCGTCACCGCCCCGAGCCTCGGGTTCGTCTCGGTCGAGCCCGAGGGGTTCGTCGAGTTCCAGCTCGTCGCGGCCCGCGGATAGCCGGGCTCTCGGCTCGCCGGGCTCTCGGGTAGCGGCTAGCCGTCGACGAGGTCCTGCGCCTCGGGCGGGAGCTTGCGCACGCGGGCGCGGCGGCGCGGGCGCTCCGGAATCATCGAGCGCATTTCTTCGAGCTTGCCGAAGCAGAGCAGCCTGTCTTCGGGCTCAAGCACGACGTGCTTGCGCGGGTTCGGAATGACCTGCACGCCGCGGTGCAGGGTCAGCACGGTGATGTCGCGCTCCCAGAGCCCGAGCTCGCCGAGCGGCTTTCCGACGTGCTCAGCGCCCGCGTGCATCGCGAGCTCGGCCACGCCGTAGCCCGTCGACACGGAGAGCCGCTGGCGCACGTCAATCTCTGGGAAGTTCACCTGGTTCGCGATGTAGTCGATGATCGCGCCGGCGACGTCGAGGTCGGTCGCGGTCTCGATGCCCTGCAGGCCGGGTGACGAGTTGACCTCCATCACGAGCGGGCCATCGTCGCCCTCAAGCATGTCGACGCCCGCGACGCGGAGCCCCATGATCTGGGCAGCCCGCACGGCGGTCTGCTCGTATGCGGGGTCGAGCTGCACGGCCTCGACGGTGCCGCCCCGGTGCACGTTCGACCGGAACTCGTCGCCCGACGCGACGCGGCGCATCGCGGCGACGACGCGATCGCCCACGACGAGCGCACGGATGTCACGGCCGCGGCTCTCGGCGATGAACTTCTGAATGAGCACGTTCTGCTGCGTCGAGTGCAGCGTCTCGATGATCGCCTCGGCGACCTTCACCTGGGGCGCGAGAATCACGCCGATGCCTTGCGTGCCCTCAAGCAGCTTGATCACGACGGGCGCGCCACCGACGGACTCGATCGCGGGCCGCACGTCGGCGCGGTTGCGAACGAACGCTGTCGGCGGCATATCGATCGAGTGGCGCGAGAGGATCTGGATCGCGCGCAGCTTGTCGCGCGCGTTTGAGATGCCGTTCGCCGTGTTCGGCGTGTAGACGTCCATCTGCTCAAACTGGCGGACGACGGCGGTGCCGAAATAGGTGATCGAGTTGCCGATGCGGGGCAGGATCGCGTCGTAGTCGCTCAGGAGTTTGCCGCGGTAGCGCAGGTCAGGTTCATCAGTCGCAAGGTCGATTGCAAAGCGAAGGGTGTTGAGCACCTTCACGTTGTGACCGCGCTGCTCAGCGGCCGCGCGGAGGCGCTGCGTCGAATACGCCTGGGGGGCGCGCGAAAGAATCGCCAGTTTCAAGGTGATTTCCTGCCAAGATAGATGCCGTGGACGAATACTATTCAAGCACCCTGACGGGCTGGCGTGAATGGGTGAGCCTGCCCGGAATCGGAGTGCCGTGGATCAAGGCCAAGATCGACACCGGGGCGCAAACCTCGGCCTTGCACGCGGGCAACATTACTCCCTTCGAACGGGGCGGTGAGGCGTGGGTCCGCTTCACGGTTCAGCCGTGGCAGGAGGGTACCCTCGACGAGATCGAGATTGAGCTGCCGGTTCACGACCGCAGGACGGTTCGAAGCTCTTCGGGGCACACCCAAGACCGTCTCGTCGTGGTGATGGACCTCGGCCTCGTCGGCAGGGTCGTGCCGGCCGAGGTGACGCTCACTGACCGCGACGAAATGGTCTTTCGGATGCTCATTGGGCGCGAGGCTTTGAAACAGGGGTACGTGGTCGACTCGGGCGCGTCATTCCTCGGTGGGCGCCCGCCGTCGAAGCTCCGCAAGCGTAACCGCGGTCTCGCCTAGCGCGACAGGCGCCGCCACGACAAGTTCATAGACATTCCCCCAACAATTCGGAGAATCCCTGGTCGAGAGCCGGGCCGCTGAGTATTCTGGGCGAATGAGCACGAACAGCCTCGATCTGATCCCCGCTGGGACCGTATTCACCGCCGAACAGATCACCCACTACGCGAATTCCGACTCGCGCACGCTCGATGAGGCCATCGCTGACGCTGACCTCCTCGTCGCAACGCCGCACTCTGGCGCGGCCATCCCGGAGGAGCTCGCTGAGTTCCTCTCCCCCGCGCTCACCCGGCGCCTGCAGTACGACTTCAGCGACGTCGCCACGGCATCGATCGTGCGCCGCTGGGCCGAGATCGACCCCCGCATCGTGGCGGTCATCAACCCGCACCCCCGACTCATCCGCGACCCGAACCGGAAGAAGCCCGATGATGTTCGTGCCGACCTCGCCGCGGCGATCGAGCGCGTCAGGGAAGCGGGGGCGTGGCAGAAGGTTGACCTCACGGGCGTCGACGCGATTCGCCCCGTCACGTTCTCGTTCTTCCCAATCCTTGAAATACCCGAGACCGAAGAGGGCCTGCAGCGCCTCGTCGACGCATTTGCCGACACCGCCGAGCAGGGCCTCGGCGTGTACGAGCGCACCCGCGAGGAGCTCACCGACAGGTTTATCGCCCAGGGCCTCGAGCGCGGGGGCTCGTTCACACGCCTCTCGTTCCACGACACGATGAACACCACGACGACCCGCGAGGGCGCCGTGAACGTCGCACGCGCTGAGGCAGACCGGCTCCCAGCCGTCGTCGCGCTCTCGAATCGCGGCGACCACAACGGCGAGGAGCGCGACCCCGAGGACCGCCCAACGATGGATCCCGCGGCGCTTCGCGCGCTCGCGGCGGCGCACCGAGAGGGCTTCGCGGTCACTGACTCGGCGGCCGTGCTCCTCAACCAGCCGTACCTCGGCAGCGAGGAGATCCGTGCGGCGGGCGCGCGCTTTGGCGCGATGCGGGCCGAGGCCAAGGCAGCGAACTTCACAGCGGGGGCAGTCCAGGCTGAGTTCCTCCGCGAGTTCCTGCTCGGCCCCGCGGCCGCTGCGGAACTGCAGGAGCCCGGCACGGACTGGATCGAGGAGGATCCCGCGCACATCGACGCGATCGCTCAGGCCTGCAAGCGGGCCTGGGATGCGTTCCGCGCGGCAACCGCGGGCTAGGATCGCCAGTATGACGAGTGGCACCGCACCTTTTACTGTTCGACCCATGCGGGTGACGGACCTCGATGAGACCGCACGCATTCTCTGGGAGGGGTTCCGAGACGACCCCGTCTGGGGCCCGGCGTTCCCGGAGCACGCAGACAGGGCAGCGCACGCGATCGCGCACTGGCGATTCATGGCAGATCAGGCGGTGAAGCGCGGCGAGCCACTCGTCGCGGAGCTTCCCGACGGTTCGCTCGGCGCGGTCTCCACGTGGTTCCCGCCCGGCGAGGATGAGATCGCTGAGGAAGACCTCGGCGCATATGAGCGGCTGCTCCGCGGCACGATCGGTGACACGGCCGCTGAGGCACTGCTTGGCGAAGGCGATCTGTTCGCCGAGGCGCGGCCAACCGCGCCGCACGCGTACCTCTCGCTGCTCGCAGTCTCACCGGCCGCTCGCGGGCTCGGCATCGGCATGAGACTCGTCGCGGCGGCGCTCGACCGCTACGACGCGGCCGGCCTGCAGACGTACCTGGAGTCGTCGAACCCTGCGAACGACGCGCGCTACGAGCGCCTTGGCTACGCCGCGGCGAAGCAGGTCCACATCCCCGGCTCACCGACGGTGCAGACCTACCTCAGGCAGCCGGCTGCGGGCTGAGCTGCGGGGCCACTCAGCCCGGTTCGCCGCTCAGCCCGAACGCTCATCCGCCCCAGAGCACTCCGAACAGCGAGCCGACGGCGATCGTCGCCACCGCGAGGATGAGTGTCGGCAGGAAGAACGAGTGGTCGACGAGCTTCGTTCCGAGCTTCGTGGAGCCCGATTCGTCGAAGTTCGCCGCCGCGATCTGCGAGCCGTTGGTGGGAAGCAAGTAGATGCCGGCGAACGCGCCGGCCCACATGCCGCTCATGAGGCCGAGCGGGATGCCGGCCGCGAGGCCAATCGGCACGATCGAGTTCGTCGCCGTCGACTGGCTCGTCGTGAGCACGCAGACAAGGAAAACGCCGAGCGCGAAGATCCACGGGGCCGTGTCGACGAGCCCACCGATGCCTTCGGCGACGAGCTTCGAGTGCTCGCCAAGGAAGGTGTTTGTCAGCCAGGCGAGGCCGAACAGCGCGATCGCCGACACCATACCGGCCCGGAACACCGTCATCGTCGGAATCTCGGCGACCTTCGGCTTTGCAACGAGCATGATGAGCGTACCGGCGACGAACATGATGATCTCGATGATCGGGGTCATGCCGATGGGCTGCGGGTCGTCGCCGGCGCCGAGCGGTCGCAGCCCGGAGAACAGGCCGAAGACGACGATTGCGAGTACTCCGAGCAGGAAGATGATTGCGGCCCAGCGGCCCTCCTTGGTCACCGTCACCTCGGCCTTCACAGCGGTCGCGGTCGCGCCGGGGGCCACGAGCTTGCCTGAGGCAATCTTCGCCTGGATCTCGGGGTCGTCTGCGATGTCCTTGCCGAGGCGGCGGACGAAGAGGCTCGCGAGGAAGATGCCGACGATTGCGGCGGGGAGCGTGACCTTGATGATGTCCATGAGCTCGAAGTTCCACGGCGCCGTGTCGGTCAACGCGATCATCGCCGCCATCGCCGCGGACACGGGGCTACAGGCGAGCGCGATGCCCGTCGCAACGACGGAGAGCGAGAGCGGGCGCGACGGGCGGATGCCGTTGCGGTACGACAGGTCGTAGATCACGGGCAGCAGCGGGTACAGGATGTTCGACGTACCGGCGCCGACGGAGAACAGGAAGGCCGTGAGCGGCGCGATGAGCGTGATCTGCTTCGGGTTCTTCGAGATCACCTTCGCCGCGATCGACACCATCCAGTCGATGCCTCCCGCGGCCTGCATCATCGATGATGCGAGCACGACGGAGAGCACGATAAGAAGCGCGTCGACGGGCGGGGCGCCGGGGGCGAGCCCAAAGACAAAGACCAGGATCGCGACGCCGGTGCCACCCCAGAGGCCGAGCCCAACGCCGCTGGAGCGCGTACCCATGACGATACAGCCGAGCACGACGAGCAACTGCGTTATGAATAGGAAGATATCCACGGGTACCCCTTTTGCTCTTTTCTGGATCAGACTATCTGCGCGAAGGGCCCTAGCCCAGCTTTTCTTTTGAAATGTCTATTAACAAAAGGATCACTTCACCGGAGTGAGGCATGATGGACAGACAAGGAGAAAGGCGACACGTGTCCTCAATTCTTGCGGGGCTTCGCTCCCTGCTTCCCACCCGAGCCGACTACCGGGGCCTGAAAGCCGGCTGGCGCGGTGACCTCGTTGCGGGTCTCACCGTCGGAATCGTCGCGCTTCCACTTGCCCTCGCCTTCGGCGTGAGTTCGGGGGTTGGCGCGGAGGCCGGCCTCATCACCGCGATCGTCGCGGGCCTCGTCGCGGCGGTGTTCGGCGGCTCAAACGTGCAGGTGTCAGGCCCGACCGGCGCGATGGTCGTCGTGCTCGCGCCCATCGTCGTGCTCCACGGGGTCGGAGCGGTCGCCGTCGTCAGTCTCATGGCCGGCCTCATGGTTGTGCTCGCGGGCATCTTCCGGCTTGGCCGGGCCGTGAGTTACATCCCGTGGCCCGTCATCGAGGGGTTCACCGCCGGCATCGGCATCATCATCTTCCTGCAGCAGGTTCCGGCCGCGCTCGGGGTCGAGAACACCGGCCACTCCTCCAACGCCGTCGTCGCCGCCTGGCAAACAGTCACCGAGGCGAGTTGGCCGGCCGCGTTGCTCCCGCTCGCGGCGGTCGCGGCGGTCGCGGGCATCATGCTGCTGCTTGAGCGCTTCGCGCCGGGCTTCCCGTCGTCGTTCGCCGCGATCCTCGTCGTGTCGGTCGTCGCGGTGCTCATGGGGGCGGCGCTCCCGAACATCGGCGAGCTGCCGAGCTCGCTGCCGGCGCCGATGCTCCCGGCATTCGACGCCGCAATGCTCTCCTCGCTCGCGGGGCCCGCGGCAGCGGTCGCCGCGCTCGCGGCGATCGAATCACTCCTGTCGGCGCGCGTGGCCGCGACGATCGCCGATACGGGGCCAGTGAACGCCGACCGGGAGCTGTTCGGCCAGGGCCTTGCATCGATCGCTTCGGGCCTGTTCGGCGGCATGCCTGCAACTGGCGCGATCGCGCGCACGGCGGTCAACGTTCGCTCGGGCGCCCGCACCAGGATGGCCGCGATCGTGCACGCGCTCGCGCTCCTGCTCGTGGTACTCGTCGCAGCACCGATCGTCGGCGCGATCCCGCTCGCCGCCCTCGCGGGCGTGCTCATGATGACCGCGGCCCGCATGGTCTCGTGGCAGACCGCAAAGCGTGTGTTCGGGTCGGGAAAATCGAGTGCCGCAGTGTACTTCGTCACGCTGCTTGTGACGGTCAGCGTCGACCTCGTGGTCGCTGTCGGGATCGGCGTGGCCGTCGCGGCGTTCTTCGCGCTCCGCGCGCTCAGCAAGGCGAGTGTCGCCTCGCGCGAGCCGCTCCCCGGCCCCGCGGCGCCCGGCGACGAGCGGATCGCGCTGTTCCGCGTCGAGGGCTCCCTATTCTTCGGCGCGGCCGACCGCATCGTCGAGGCCATCGCCGATGAGCCCGACGTCGAGGTCGTCCTCCTTCGACTCTCAGGCCTTCAGATCGTCGACGCGACCGGCGCGCACGCGCTCGCCGAGCTCATCACGACGCTCGAACGCAGGGGCGCGACGGTGCTCTTGAAGGGGGTTCGCCTCGAGCACCGCACGCTCCTCAAACGGCTCGGGGTCGACGCCTCGCTGCGCGACCCGAAGCACTCGTTTGCCGAGCTCGAGCCGGCGGTCGCCCACGCGCGCGACCACATCGCCCGGGGGCGCGGCGCCTAACGGCACCCTGGTACCACGGCCGATCGTGCCACGGTGCGATGACACGGGCGGCGGGAGGGCGCAGACTGGAACCATGAACACCTCCGCAGCACCCGCAATTGCCACCGGCGAAGAGCGGACGAAGGCTCGACCGAGCCGCGTCCGCTACGTCGGCGTCGACATCGCCCGCCTCCTCGCAGTGGCCGGCATGATGGCAGCCCACCTCGTCGCGACAAACGCGATGAACCCGACAGTCTCGCCGTTCGAGCAGGGCGCCGGGGAGCTCGCGACGACGCTCACCACAGGCATCGCGGCTCCCCTCTTCGCCGTGCTCGGCGGGCTCAGCGCGGTCTTCGCGAGCCGCCGCGCGCTTGCTGCCGGGCGCACGGGCGCGGCGATCGGTGGCGTCGCGCTCCGCGGCGCGATCCTGATCCTCCTCGGCCTCGCCCTCGGCTACGTGGTGAGCCCGATCGTCGTCGTGCTCGTGTACTACGGCGTCGCAATGATTCTCGCCGCGCCGTTCGTCGCCGCCCGATCGTGGTTCGTCGGCCTCGTCGCGCTCGTCGTCGGCGTCGCCGGCGGGCCCCTGAACGCGCTATTGCGCCAATCGCTCGAAGTCGTCGAAGAGGCGGGCTCTCCGTCGTACCTCTCCCTCGTCGAACAGCCGATCGAGACGCTCCGCGGTGTGCTCGTGACGGGCGCCTACCCCGCGATCACCTGGGTCGTGTACCTGCTCGTCGGCATGCTTGTCGCCCGCGCCCTGATCAGCGCAACGAGCAGGAAACGCCTCGGGAAGGCGGCACTCTCGATCGCCGGCATTGGCGTCGCGGTCGCCACCGCGGCCACACTCGTCTCGAACTGGGCGCTCGCGAACCTCGCGATGCTTGGGGCTTCCGTTCCCGAGGGCCTCAGCCCCGCACAATTCGCGACGTTCCTCTCAGGCCAGCAGTTCGGGGCGCCGAGCTCACCCGACGTTTGGGCACAGCTCATTGCCGCGCCGCACTCGGGCACGCCCCTCGACATCGCTCGCACGGTCGGCATCGCGCTCGCAGTCATCGGCCTGCTCGTGTTCATGTTCGACGCCGCAGGAACCCGCACGAGCCGGGTCACCGAGGTGTTCCGCGCCGCGGGCGCGGCACCCCTCACGATCTACACACTGCACATCGTCGTGACAGGCCTGCTCTACGCACCGCTCATGAACAACCCCGAAGCAGTCCTCGCGGCGGGCATGCCGTGGTGGGTGTCGGGCGTCGCCGCCTGGGGCGTGCAGTTCGCTGGCGTCATCGTGCTCGGCATCATCCTGTCAGCGACCGGAAAGCGCGGCCCGCTCGAAGCGCTCACCTCGGGCATCGTCCGCGGGCTGACCAAGGCGTAACAGCGCCGCTCGGTGCCGCCGCCCAGCCCGCGCCGCTGCTCTGCATGACGCCGCGTTACCTCCGGGATCGCGGCGTCGCAGCTGCTGGGGCAGGATTGGGCCATGTCCGACTGTCCCAGCCCCGCACCCGAACTCGACCCCAGCGGTGTGCCGTTCTCGGAGCTCACGCCCGGGCGGCTGCGCACCGAGCGCACGAGCCTCAAGTGGACCCGCTTCCCCGAAGGTACGCTGCCGCTGTTCGTCGCGGAGATGGACTTCGCGGTCGCCCCCGAGATCCGTGAAGCGCTCATCGCCAGGGTCACAGCGTCTGACCTCGGTTACCTCGACGGGCCGGGGCCGCTCGCCGGGGCCTTCGCGGGCTTCGCGCGCGATCGCTGGGGCTGGGAGGTGCGAGAAGACAGGGTCCACCTCGCGACAGACGTCGCAACCGGCGTCGTCGAGGCCCTCCGCGTGCTCGCCCCGCACGGCCAGCGAGTGGCCGTGCCGACGCCCGTCTACCCGGGCTTCTTTGAGATGCTCGAGGAACTGCCGTTCGAGGTCGTCGAGGTGCCACTTACGGCCTCACCCGCGAGCAGGCTCGACCTCGCACTGATCGAGCGCACCTTCGCGGGCGGCATCGACGCGTTTCTGCTCTGCAACCCGCACAATCCACACGGCACCGTCCACACCGCGGACGAGCTGCGGGGGCTCGCGGAGCTCGCCGCGCGGTACGGTGTCGCGGTCGTCTCAGACGAGATCCACGCGCCGCTCACCCACACCGGTGAGACGTTCGTCCCGTTCGCTCCCATCGCCCAGGCCGCCGGCGCGCTCGCGGTCACCACGGTCTCGGCGAGCAAGGGCTGGAACATCGCGGGCACGAAGTGCGCGCTCATCGTCGCGGCTGATGACCGCGCGAACGCCGCGCTCGCGAACCTCCCGCCCGAAACCACGACGCGGGCGAGCATCCTCGGGCTGCACGCCTCAGTTGCGGCCTTCACTCACGGCCGCAGCTGGCTCGACAGGGCAATCACGCAGATCGAGGCGAACAGCAAGCTGCTCGCCGGCCTCGTCGCCGAGCATCTCCCTGGAGTCGGCCTCACGTCCCCGCGGGCGAGCTACCTCGCCTGGCTGGATCTGCGCGGGGCTGGCCTCGGCCCCAACCCCTATCGCGCGGTGCTCGAGCGCGCCCGCGTCGCTCTCAACGACGGCGCGTTCTTCGGGGCTGGCGGTGCGGGGCACGTGCGGCTCAACCTCGCGTGCGCGCCAGACACCATCCGCGAGGCGGTGCGGCGCATCGCCAGCATCTTGCCTACCGAGACACCGACAACCGCGGCACCGACACCCGAGACATCGAAGGAGACCCGCTCATGACAACCGCCCACGGCCACGTCGTCGCCCAGCCCCGCACCGACTGGGCGGGCTTCGACTTCGACACCCGCCAGGTGCACGCCGGCGAGTACCCCGACCTGAACACGGGCCTCAGGGTCCCGCCCATCGCACTCTCCGCCGGCTACGTGTTCGAGGACTTCGACGACCAGGTCGACAGGTTCGCCGGGCGCAGCATCGATCCGATCTATTCGCGCCAGGGCAACCCGACGAACGGCGTTGCCGAGGCACGCCTCGCCTCGCTTGAGGGAGGCGTCGCTGCGGTCGCTGTTTCGAGTGGGCAGGCGGCCATCTCGGCGGCCCTGTTCACACTCGCCAAGGGCGGCGATCACATCGTCTCGACGGCGTCGATCTACGGCGGCACACGCATTCTGTTCGGCCGCAGCTTCAACCGGTTCGGGATCGACGTCGGCTACGTCTGGGACACCGAAGACGACGCTGAGTGGGAGCGCGCGATTCGCCCGAACACGAAGGCGATCTACACGGAGACGATCCCGAACCCGCGCAACGACGTCACCGACCTCGCGCGGATCGCCGCGGTCGCGAGACGCTTCAATCTGCCGCTCGTCGTCGACAACACGATTGGTAGCCCGGCGCTCATTCGCCCCATCGAGCACGGCGCAAACATCGTCGTGCACTCGACGACGAAGTTTCTCACGGGCCACGGCGCCGCCGTCGGGGGCGCGATCGTTGACGGTGGCACCTTCGATTGGGAGGCCGCCGAGAGCGCTGGGCGCGCGTACCCCCTCATTACCGACGTGAAGCCGGGGCTTGGCTCGATGGTGGATCGCTTCGGCCAGGGCGCCTACGCGCGAGCAGCGCGCGAGGCTGTCGTCAATGACATCGGCCCCTCGCTCTCGCCGTTCAACGGCTTTCTTCTTCACCAGGGAATGGAGACGCTGTCGCTCAGGATGGAGCGGCACGTCGCTTCCTCGCTCGCGATCGCTGCCTGGCTTGAACAGCAGCCCGAGGTCGAGGCCGTGGACTACGCAGGGCTCCCCAGTTCGCCGCTCTACGAGCTCGCGAAGCGTGACTATGGCCTCACCTCGGCGGGTGACGGCGCGCGCACCGGCTCGGTGTTTGGGGTCAAGGTGCGCGGCGGGGTCGACGGCGCCCGCGCGTTCGTGAATGGCCTGCGGGTGTTCTCGCGCATGACCGGCATCGGCGATACCCGTTCGATGGTGATCCACCCGCTCACGTCAACGCACGCGACGTTCGCGCCCGAGGTGAACGAGCGGCTCGGGATCACTCCGGGGCTCCTGCGACTGTCGGTCGGGTTGGAGTCGCCGCGCGACCTCATCGCCGACCTGCGCGCGGGGCTCGACCGGGTGTAGCGCTCAGCGCAGCCGGGCACGATCGGTCAGGATACTGGTTCGCACGGTCGGGCGCAGCTCGCCCCGAGCTGGGAGCGTAGAAGCATGACAACCACCGCGCCCATTCCCGTCGCTGCTCAGCGAGCAGAGAAGCACTCGCACATGCCGTACGCCGCCCTGCTCACGCTCATGACGATGAGCTTCCTGCTCGTCACGAGCGAGTTTCTGCCCAACGGGGTGCTCACCGAGATGGCCGCGACCCTCGGCGTCACGCCGGGGCAGGCGGGCCAGACCGTCAGCATGACGGCGTTCGCCGGCCTCATCACCGCGCTCCTCGTCGGCAGCGTCTTCCCGCGGATTGACCGCCGCGCCCTGCTCATCTGGATGGCACTGCTGGGCGCCGCGTCAAACCTGCTCGTCGCTATCGCGCCGTCGTTCTGGCTGATTCTCATCGCCCGGTTCATGCTCGGCGCCGCGCTCTCGACGTTCTGGTCGATGTCGATCAGCGCCGCATCGTCGCTCGTTGGGCCCGCGAGGCTCGGCCGGGCGCTCATGTTCACATCGGGCGGCGTCTCGCTCGCGACGGTCGCGGGAGTACCCGTCGGCGTCATGCTGTCGAACGCGTTCGACTGGCGACTCGTGTTCGCGATCATCGGCATCGCGATGCTGCTGCTCGCTGTCTCGCTGCGAGTGACGCTGCCCCGCATCCCCGCGACGAAGGCCGGCGGCTTCCGGGCGCTCGGCCGCGCGCTCAGGGTGCCCGGCGTCTCGCTCGGGCTCGGCGGACACGTGCTCGTCGTGCTCGGCCACTTCGCCGCCTACACCTACATCAGGCTCGCCCTCGAGCGGGTCACCGACGCGACCGGCGCGCCGCTCACGCCGTCGACGGTCGTGCTGCTGCTCGCGCTGTTCGGTGCGGGCGGGTTCGTCGGAAACTTCGTCATCGGCCTCGTCGTGGACCGCGCGTTCAAGCTGTTCTCGATCGTCGCGCCGCTCATCATCGCCGCCGCGGCCCTCACCGTGCTCGCCGCCCCGGGCGCGCTCTGGGCGGTCGGGATCGCGGTCACCGTGTGGGGCTTCTTCTTCGCCTCGTGGCTGCTCGTCGTGAACACCTGGGCGGGCCACAGGCTCCCCGACGCGCTCGAGGCGGGTGGCAGCCTCGTTGTCGTCGGGTTCCAGGCGGCGATCTTCCTCGCGGCGGCGGGCGGCGGGATCCTCAGCGACGCCGCGGGCATCACGACCGTCTACGCCACCGCGATCGTGATCCTCGTCTGCGGCTCGGTGATGTTCGGGGCGTCGCACCGCGGTCGCGCGTAAGCTGCGGCGGCCGGGCCCGTGGGCCCGCGCCTACTCCCAGCGCGATGGGGCGACGCCCGTGTGGCGCCTGAACGCGCGACTAAACCCCTCGTCTGACGCGTAGCCGAGCTCACGCGATGTCTGGGTGACGGTCGCCCCGCGCGCGAGGCGGCGCTTCGCGTCCTCCATCCGCACGCCGGTGATGTACTGGCCGGGCGAGGAGCCGACGAGCTCGCGGAACCGTCGCGAGAACGCCGAGCGCGACATCGCGCCGAGACTCGCGAGCGCGTCGAGCGACCAGTCGCGGCCTGGGTCGGAGTGGATCGCCGAGATCACGGGGTCGAGGTGTGGATCCGCGGCGCGTGCCGCCCACCCGCTCGGTGCGCACCCCGCCGATACCCAGGCCCGGAGCACCCCGATGAGCAGGGTGCGGGCCATGAGCCGGCAGACGACTTCGCCCCCGCCAGCCGCGACGACGGGCGCGGGCGCAACGGCTTCGCCCATGTTGCTCGCGAGTGACGCGAGCGCCGGGTCGAGGCGGGAGAAGTCGGTGATGGTGAGCGGGTCGGGCAGGATCCGGCGCAGTCGATGCGCCGCCTCGTTGAGTTCGACGCCAACCCGCACGACCTCGGCGCCGTTCGCCGCGGTGAACTCGAGCGGCACCGCCCCCATGGTGAGGATCGCGGAGCCGGCCGGAAACTCCGAGACATGTCCGCGCGTGACGACGCCCGCGTGGTTCGGGTCGGTCTCGCACGAGGTCGCCGAGTCTCCCCGCAACAGCCCGCTCACCACGTAGAGCAGCGTGACGGCGCCCGCCGGAGTGACGACCCGGCGGTCTTGCGGCAGCGCGACGCGCGTCGTTGTCGTCACGACGACGTCAATGCTTTCGAGGAGCGTGCCAAGCGGCGCGGTTGCGGTGTTCTGCATGCGGAATGTAACCCGCACAGCACCTCCGCTATTCCGCGCCGCCCGGCGTTGCGGGAGCCTAGCCGTTGCGCTTCGCGTGCAGCTCGAAGTGCGCGTGGGCGGTGCGAAGCCAGGTGAGCAGGAACTCGGCGGTCGACTCGTTCGACACCTCACCATCTTCCGAGATGAGCCCCTCATTCATCTGCAGGTAGACCTCGGGCTGCTGCAGGTCGGGCGCATCGAGGAACGCGAGGATCGAGCGGAGGTGCTGCTGCGCGAGCGCCGTGCCGATCTGGCCGATCGACGCGCCAGCGACCGCGGTCGGCTTGCCTGCGAAACTGTTCTGACCCCAGGGGCGGCTCGCGGTGTCGAGCGCGTTCTTCAGTACGCCGGGCACCGAGCGGTTGTACTCGGGGGTGACGATGATGATGCCGTCGGCGGCCTCAATAGCCTGCTTGAACTCCGCGGCGGCGGCCGGGATGCCACCGTCGTGGTCAACGGAGTAGAACGGCAGGTTCGCGATTGGGATCTCGGTGAGCGTGAGGTCGGCCTGCGGCGCGAGCTTCACGAGCGCGTTGGCGAGGCGGCGGTTGATCGAGGTCGAGGAGACGCTACCGACGATGAAACCGATGTTGTACGTAGCCATAACTACAGTTCCTTTCTAGAACGCTGCGAGTTCTCAGGGGAGAACCTCTGCGCTTCCATCAGCATTCCCACTTCGGCTGAGAGAACACCGTCTGTTCACGCGGGCGGAGTACAGTGCAGCCATGGCTACTCTGCGCGTGCTTCACCTCACCGACACCCACCTGTTTGGCGACGATTCGCGCCACTACGGCGTGGTCGACACCGCCGACCACCTCAGGCGAACGCTCGCGCACGTCGCCGGGCGCGCATTCGACCTCGTCGTCTGCTCAGGCGATGTGAGCGAAGACGGTTCAGAGGCGTCGTACGAGCTCGCGCGCGAGCTGCTCGCGCCCTGGGCCGCTGAGAGAGGCGCCCGCGTCGTGTTCGCGATGGGCAACCACGACCGCAGGGAGAGCTTCCGCGCTGTTCTCGGCGAGGGGCAGCTGGGCGTCTCGGCGACACCGCTGAATGGTGGCCTCGACCCAGCGCGACCGATCGCGTCTGTCGCGACCGTCGGCGGCTGGCGCACGGCCGTGCTCGACACCTCAGTTCCTGGCGCGGGCTACGGAGCGCTCGACCCCGCGCAGCTTGATGCGCTCGCGGCTGAGCTCGCGACGCCCGCCGAGCACGGCACGATCCTCATCATGCACCACCCGCCCGTCCCCGCCCAGACCGATCTGCTTGGCGCACTCGACCTCGGCGACGCAGACACGGCAGCGCTCTGGGAGAGGCTCGCCGGCAGCGACGTGCGCGTCGTGCTCGCGGGCCACTACCATCTGCCCGTCGTCGAGCTTGTGCACGGCATTCCGGTTGTCGTCGCCCCCGGCAGCGCGAACGTCGCGGCCGCGTTCGAGGACCCAGCCGTGGAGTCGGCAAGCGACGACTTCGGTGGCGCGACGCTCGAGGTGAGCGCCGAACGCGTGCGCGTCGTGCCGTTCAACCGACCAGTGACGGGCGGCGACGTGTTTCGCATGGACACGGAAACCGTCACCCGCATCATCGCGGCCGCGGGTCGCGGCTAGATCTCGATGCCGTAGAGGTTCGGCTCTGGGACAAGCACCAGGCCGAACTCCTGCTGCACCCGCTGCACGATGAAGCGAGCGAGCTCGCCGACATCGGACGCGGAGGCGTTACCCCGGTTCGTAATGGCGAGCGTGTGTTTTTTCGATACCGAAGCGCCCGACCCCGGAAGCCGGTAGCCCTTCGGAACGCCAGCGTGCTCGATGAGCCACGCGGCCGAGAGCTTGACCCGCCGCTCGGCCGGCGCCGCGGGCACGCGCAGCGGCTGCCCGGCCGCGAGCTCCTCAAACGTCGTCACGGCGGCGGTCGGGGCGGGGTCAGCGACGGGGAACCGCGGTGCGTCGGCAGGCAGCCCGCGCGCAAACCGCTCGCTCACGATCGGGTTCGTGAAGAACGAGCCCGCGCTCCACGAGTCGTGATCGGCTTCGTCGAGCACCATGCCCTTCGCGGCGCGCAGCCGCAGCACCGTCTCGCGCACGGTCTTCAGCGGCACGCGCGCGCCGAGATCGACGCCGAGCGCCGTCGCGAGCTGACCGTAGCGGATCGGCTCGGACAGCGGCTCAGGGCCGTGCTCGCCCGCGCCAATACCCGCGCTCGTGAGCACGATGTCGATCGCCAGTACAACCCCTTCGAGGCCCTGCTTGATGACCGAGTCGCGGTAGCTCAGCTCGAGTTCTTCGGCGAGCATCTGCCGCGTCTCGTACGTGCGCGCATCGAGGAAGAGCACCGAGTGCAGCACGTCCGAGAGCTCCTGGCCGTAGGCGCCGATGTTCTGCACGGGCGCGGCCCCGGCCATGCCGGGAATGCCAGAGAGCGCCTCGATGCCGGCCCAGCCGCGCTCGACGCACTCGGCGACGAGCGCGTCCCAGTCGTGGCCGGCCTCGACGCGAAGCCTGACGGCTCCCGGCGCGAGATCCGGGTCGCTCACCTGGGCGATGCCACTCGTGCGAACGAGCAGCACGGGCCCGGGGTAACCCTCGTCAGCGACGACAGTGTTCGACCCGCCGCCGAGCAGCAGCCAATCGTCGCCGCGCTCCCACAGCTCGATCGCCCGCTCAGTGAGTTCGTGGGGATCGCTCGCGGTGAGGATCTCCTCGGCGGGGCCACCGACCCGCATCGTGGTGAGTGCGGCGAGGGGCTTCAGCGTCACGCGAACGCCACCACCATCTGGGACTTGCCCAGCACGGTCGCGCCGTCGAAGGTCACTTTCAGATCGAGCCGCGCGGTGCGGGCCTCCTCGTCGAGCGCGCCGACAGTCGCCGAGACCGTCACGACAGCGCCGGTCTCGGCATCGACGGGCACGGGCCGGGTGAAGCGCGACTGGAAGTCAACGACGTGGCCGGCGGTGCCGAGCCAGTCGGTCGCGAGCGAGCCCGCGACACCCATCGTGAGCATGCCGTGCGCGAGCACGCCAGGGAGCCCGACGGACTGGGCGAAGTCGTCGCGGTAGTGGATCGGGTTAAAGTCGCCCGAGGCGCCGGCGTATCGCACGAGGTTGTCACGGGTGAGCGTGTGCTCGCGCTCTGCGACAACGTCGCCCTTCGCGAGACCCTCAAAGGTCACGACTGCTGCTTCGCTCATGCTTCTTCTCCTCGCACAACAAGAGTGGAGATCGCGGTGACGACGTGCTCGCCCGCGGCGTCGACGATGTCACTCGAGGCGGTGACCATCGAGTGCCCGCCGAGCTGCTTTACTGCCGCGATTGTGAGCGTCGCTGTGAGCTCGTCGCCCGCAACGATGGGGCGGGTGTAGCTGAAGCGCTGGTCGCCGTGTACGACGCGCGAGAAGTCAACTCCCGCCTCCTCGTCAGCGAGCAGCTGCGCGAGCGTCGCCTCCTGCACCGTCACCGCGAAGGTCGGGGGCGCAACAACGTCGGCAAACCCCGCCGCGCGCGCGGCCCCTGGGTCGTGATGGAGCGGCGAGCTGCTGAGCACGGCGCGAGCGAACTCGCGCACCTTCTCACGCCCGACGAGGTACGGCTGGGTGGGCGGGTAGACCCGGCCCTGAACGTCTGGATTAACCACGGGATCAGTCTAGCCGGGGTACACGAAAGCCCGCGTTGGCCGTGAGGCCGCCGCGGGCTTTCGCCAACTACCGCTACTTGCCGAGCAGGCCGCCCAGGAGACCACCGAGGCCGCCGCCCTGCGACTTGCCGCCGCCGAGGAGCCCACCGAGCAGGTCGCCAATGCCGCCACCGGCGCTCTGCGCCTGGCCACCGCCGCCGAGGCCGCCGAGGAGCCCGCCGAGCACGTCTCCAATGCCGCCACCGGTCTCCTCAGCCGCGGGAGCGGCCTTCGACTTGCCCGCGAGGAACTGCATCACGATCGGCGCGAGAAGCGGAAGGAGCATCGGGATGAGCTTCGCGATACCGTCGTTACCCGCCTGCTGACCGAGCGCGGTCGCGACGGCTTCTTCCTTATCGCCCAGCACGTGCTTGACGATCTTCTGGCCATCGGCCTCATCGATAGCGTCGAGCGAGATCTTGCCATCGGCTGGGGTGTGCTTGCTCAGCGCACCCTCAAGCTTCTCCTTGCCCTCGTCGCTCGAGGCGTTCACTGCGAGGCCACCAAGCAGGCCGGGAAGCGCCTGCTTGACAGCGGAAAGGGCGGTGTCTTCATCGACGCCAAGCTTTGCCGCGAGCTCGCCAACCGGTACCTGCGAAAGCAGGGCATCAAGTGCGTTGTCATTTGCCATTTTGGTGTCCCCAATCGAGTGTCGCCGGGTGCGACTCACACAGCATTACACTACCGCCAGAGCGCCGCGGAGGAACAGCGGAATTCTTTCCGTGTAGACGCATGTTACGAACTCACTGCGGTGTAGCCATCGGCAACGATCTGGCGAAAGGTTTGTGACGAATATCCAACTCAAGGCACGATTACTCGAATAGGCTGTAATTTATGTCTCGCATTCGTAAAGTGCTCATCGCCAACCGGGGCGAGATCGCTGTTCGTATTATTCGCGCCGCTTCCGACAGCGGCATCGCCTCCGTCGCCGTCTACGCAGATCAGGATCGCGACGCCATGCACTCGCAGCTGGCAGACGAGTCGTACGCGCTCGGCGGCTCGACGAGCGCCGACAGCTATCTCGCTATCGACAAGATTCTGAGCGTTGCCCGCCGTTCCGGCGCGGACGCAGTGCACCCGGGCTACGGCTTCCTCGCCGAGAACGCCGACTTCGCGCGCGCCGTGATCGGCGCCGGCCTCATCTGGATCGGCCCGAGCCCCGAGGCGATTGAGCGCCTCGGCGACAAGGTCTCGGCCCGCCACGTCGCCGAGAAGGTCAACGCGCCGCTCGCGCCCGGAACGAGCGACCCCGTTCAGGGCGCCGACGAGGTGCTCGCTTTCGCCGACGAGGTCGGCCTTCCCGTCGCCATCAAGGCGGCGTTCGGCGGCGGCGGCCGCGGCCTGAAGGTTGCGTACAAGCGCGAGGAGGTCGCTGACCTCTTCGAGTCGGCTACGCGTGAGGCTGTCGCGGCTTTCGGCCGCGGCGAGTGCTTCGTCGAGAAGTACCTCGAGAAGCCCCGCCACGTTGAAACCCAGTGCCTCGCCGACAGCCACGGCAACGTCGTCGTCATCTCGACGCGTGACTGCTCGCTGCAGCGCCGCCACCAGAAGCTCGTCGAGGAGGCGCCCGCGCCGTTCCTCTCGGACGCGCAGAACGAGCAGCTCTACGCTGCGTCGAAGGCCATCCTCCGCGAGGTCGGCTACGTCGGCGCCGGCACCTGTGAGTTCCTCGTTGCGAAAGACGGCACGATCTCGTTCCTCGAGGTAAACACCCGCCTGCAGGTCGAGCACCCAGTCTCCGAAGAAGTCACGGGCATCGACCTCGTCCGCGAGCAGTTCCGCATCGCCGAGGGCGGCGTGCTCGACTACGAAGACCCGGTCGCGCACGGCCACTCGTTCGAGTTCCGCCTGAACGGCGAGGATCCCGGCAACGGCTTCCTCCCCGCACCCGGCCCGGTCTCGCTCTTCAAGCCCGCGCTCGGCCCCGGCGTTCGCGTCGACACCGGCGTGCAGTCCGGCGACGTCATCTCGGGCGCGTTCGACTCGATGCTCGGCAAGCTCATCGTCACAGGCGCGACCCGCGAGGAGGCGCTCGAGCGCTCACGCCGCGCGCTCGACGAGCTCGAGGTCCAGGGCCTCCCGACCGTGCTGCCGTTCCACCGCAAGATCGTCCGCGACCCGGCGTTCACGGCAGAGGGCGGCACCTTCGGCGTCTACACGCTGTGGATCGAGTCGGAGTTCAACAACGACATCGAGCCGTGGGAGGGCGAGAACGCCGCACTTTCAGCCCCCTCGACCCGCCAGGCCGTGGTCGTCGAGGTTGCTGGCCGCCGCGTCGAGGTCACGATGCCGACGACGCTGCTGCCGATCGCAGATCAGGATGTCACGCGCGGCCCCGCCCCGAAGCGCGCGAAGGGCTCAGGCGTGGCAACGGCCACGGGCGACGCCGTCGCGGCCCCGATGCAGGCCACCGTCGTGAAGCTCGCGGTTGAAGATGGCCAGGAGGTCGCCGAGGGCGAGCTCATCGTCGTGCTCGAGGCGATGAAGATGGAGCAGTCGATCTACGCGCACCGCTCAGGCATCGTCTGCAACATCGACGCGCCTCTCGGCCAGACCGTTCCGAGCGGTCACCCGCTGCTCTCGATCGTCGACGCGGTCTCGTAGGCCCCGGTCAGGCGCAGGCGCTGCACATGCTCGCAGCAGGGAAGCGGACCGTACGTCTCCTCATGACGTACGGTCCGCTTCTTGTTGCCTGCTACCTCGCGGGGATGCTCATGCATCACCTGCTCATTCAGCTCGCCGGTTTCGTCGGCGCGTGGGCTGAAGAGCTCGGCACACTGCTGTTGCCGCTCGCGGTGCTCGCCCGCCTTGTCGCACTCGTTGCGATGCTCGTCGTGCTGCGCGACGGGCTCACCCACGTCGGCGCGCTCCCAGAACCAGAGAAGCGGCCGGCCCGACGCTTCACCGACGCTCTCCTCGCCGCGCTTCTGCCCTTCGTCGCGTTCTACGCGGCTCGGGGCTACCTCGCCGACGACGTCACAAGCTACCTGCACAGGCTGCTCGAGGTGCGCGCCGACATCATTTTCACGACGAACGCCGACGCCACGGAGGCGGCGCCGGCCCCTGCCGTGCTCGGGGTCTCCGTCTCTGCCATCGCGCTTATCGTCATAGCGTACGGTCTTCGCTGGCTGTGGGGGCGCTACCGTGAGCGCCTGCCGGGCGGCTTCGCGCTCGCTGCCGTCTACCTTGAAACGCTCTGGATCTACCTTTCCGCGACGATCATCTCGCGCGGCGTCGAGGCGTTCACCGCCTGGGTCGACTCGCGCCAGGCGATGGTGTGGCTCGCCGACCTTCGGGCGAGCCTCACGGGCTGGCTCGCCCCGCTCGGCGCGGCATGGGATACCGTCGCGCTCATCATCGGCGAGGCCGCCAAGGTCACGATCGCGCCGCTCGCTTGGCTCGCGATCGTCGGCGTCATCTACGGGCGCTCGGTGCAGCTGTCGGCGCCCAGCATCACCGTGCCAAAGCGCGCAGCCCGAGTCGAACAGCGTTTCCAGGTGCTCCCCCAGCAGCTCCGGTCGCGCCTCGGTGACCTCTGGCGCGACTTCGCTTCGCGCTTCACACCGATCTGGAAGGCGCTCCTCCACATGCGCACGGCGGGGCCTGCGTTCATCGGCGCGTATGTGCTCGCGTTCACCGCCGTCCTGTTCCTCGAGGGCGCCCTCCGCGTCGGAATCTTCAGGGCGCTCGGGCCGCACGATATCAACAGCTTCTGGATGCTCGCAGACTCGATGATCCTGCTCGCCATCCCGCTCATCATTGAGCCGATTCGCATGGCGCTCGTCGCCAGCAGCTACGACGAGATGATCGGGATCTCGGCGAACACCGGCAAATCTTCGGATGAGATGACGGCGAGCGATAGCTCTCGGGCGTCGTCTGGCACGACGTAGTCGAGTACGAGGTCGTAGGGCGACTCGTCGGCGGTGCACGCGGTCAGTCGGTCGAGCGGCTCGGCGCCAATCATGTCGGAGCGCTCTGCCCAGCGCCGCTCGCCTCCGCGATCCCACAGCTCGGGCGCCTGGCAAGTCGCCCGCTGCCCCGGTGCCGGCTTCACGGGTAGCACGACTCTGATCAGCCTGGTGCCCTCGGGGAGGCCGTACGCCTCGGCGTCGAGCTCGGTCGGCTGCGCTGGCCCGACTATTGCGCCCGCGTAGTTCACCGCGCCGCCGGCGATCGGAACCCGCTCGGTCGGCTGGTTCGAGGCGTAGCCGCTCCAGGCGCTCCAGCTCATCACACCCGCGGTGACGGGCAGCAGTACGAGGAGCGCGATGAGCGCAACCCTGTTCGTTCGCAGCCAGTTCATTCCCTGCCCCAACCCGCCTCGCGGAGCTCGCGCTCGGGCACGCGCTGCAGCTCGTCGAGGTCAATGCCGACGCTCACGAGCGAGTCGAGCCGGGTGTCGCCGTGCTGCGCAAGCTCGATGGCCCCTGAACCCGCCGCGCCCGCGGGGAGCTCGAACGCGATGCTCCCGGTTCGGGGCGCTCCCGTCACGAGCGGCTCGTTGATGAGCGACAGGAACCGTTCGCTCGCGCGATACTCGCGGCGCCCGGACTCAGCGTTCGTGCCCGCGCCCGCGCCGAGCACGAACGCGGCCCGCCCAAGGTAGCCCGTCGCGTCGCTTCCCGCCCCCTCAACCGAGAGGTCGATAACCAGCCAGTTGCCCGGCTGCTCCCAGTCACCCGCGCGGAGCGTGTCTGCGAGCTCTGCCTCGGTGACGGTGACCGCAAAGGTGCGGGCCGTCGCGGTCTCGCCGATCGCCGCCGCGACCACGAAGGGACGCTCGCTGTCGGCGTCTGAGGGAACCACGCGCAACAGCAGGGAGGCAAGCACCAGCAGCAGCAGGCCGCCGCCCCAGGCCGCCACCGCGCGCGACCGGCCCCGCGCCGCCGTCACTGCTCGCCCTCCGCGGCCGCGCCACGAACGACCGCGAGCTCGACCGCCGCGACGGGCTTCGGGCTCGACCAGCGCTCGTCGCTCGTCAGGCGCTGCCCGCGCTCGAGCATCGCCTCGCGGATGACGACGCGCACGCCATCCCCCTCAGCCACGCTGTCCGCTGGCACAACCCAGCTCACGACGAGGTCGGCGGGTACGCCGGGTTGCAGCCACGGGCCGAAGGTCGCATCGTCGAGGCGTGCGATCGACGCGGGCTCAGCGCCCGCAATGGCGTCGCCGAGGCCCTCAACTCTGAGCGCCTGCTCGACCGCTCCGTGCGAGCTGGGGAACGGTTCGCTCCAGCGGTTCTCGGCGTTCACGAGCAGCGCAAGCACGACCTCACCATCCCCGGCGTACGCCCCGGCCTCGGGGAACGTCTCGAAGAGCACGGCGCGCTCGACCTCCAGGGCAAGCTGCGGGCCGACCTGCGCGTCGCCCGGCTCGATCGCCGCGACGGCGGGGGGCGCGACCTGGGCGAGCCCGCCAAACGCCGCGGTCACGGCGAGGAAGAGGCCCGTGAGTATCCCGGCAAACCAGCCCGTAGGCACCCTGCGCGCCCACCCGGCGAACCGCTGACCCGCCCGCGGCGCGGCCGGGGCCTCCGGTGGCGCGGCCTGCTGCGCTGCGGGGTCGGTGGTTGGCACCCTCCCAGTCTAAAGCGAGCGGGGCGCCCTGGGCATACGCCCGGGACACCCCGCTCGGTTGATTGCGCTCGCCGGCTACGCGTCCAGCCCAGGCAGCGTACCGAGACCGTCGACCGCGGGGATAGCGGCGAGCAGGCGCTGCGTGTACGGCTCCTGCGGGTCGTTCCAGACCCGCTCGGCCGTGCCCCGCTCGACGATGACGCCGCGGTTCATGACGGCGACCTCATCAGCGATAGTGCGAACGACCGCGAGGTCGTGGCTGATGAACAGCAGCGAGGCGCCCGAGTCGAGCGCGAGCTTGCGCATCAGGGCGGCAACGCGTGCCTGCAGGCTCGCGTCGAGCGACGCGATCGGCTCGTCACCGATGAGCAGCCGCGGACCCGAAGCGATCGCGCGCGCGATCGCGATGCGCTGGCGCTGGCCGCCCGAGAACTGGTGCGGGAAACGACCTCCAACGTCGGCCGGAAGCTCGACCTCACGGAGCAGGTCGGCGACGCTCCAGCTCACCGTCTCGGGGTTCGCCCGGAGGCCGTCCTCGATCTGGCTGCCGACCGTGCGGCGCGGGTTGAGCGAGGCGTACGGGTTCTGAAACACCATCTGGATGCCCATGAGCTCGGCGGGGCGGCGCCCCATGCCGAGCTTCTTCACCTCGGCGCCCATGAACTCGATCCGGCCGCCCGCGATGGGCTCGAGCCCGCAGACGGCACGCGCCATCGTCGACTTGCCGCAGCCAGATTCGCCGACGAGGCCGACGACGCTACCCGGGGCAATGTCGAGCGATACCTCGTTCACGGCGGTCAGCGTGCCGCCGCCTGGAAGCCGGTAGCGCACCGTGAGGGCGTCGACCTTGAGAAGTGACTCGGTCATGCTGTCTCCTCCGCGCCGCGCACTGCGGCGCCGTCTGTGCCCGCTGCGGGCTCGTCGTCAAGGAACGGCTCGTGGTTCGGCAGCGCCGCGACGAGCGCGCGTGTGTATCCCTCGCGCGGCCGGCGAAGCACGTCAAACCTAGGCCCCTCCTCGATGATGACGCCCTCGCGCATGACCGAGATCCTGTCAGCGAGGCTCGACATCACACCGAGGTCGTGCGTGATGAGCAGCACGGCGAGGCCGAGCTCGTCACACAGCGAGCGCAGCAGGCGGAGCACGCCCGCCTGCACGGTCACGTCAAGCGCGGTCGTCGGCTCGTCGGCGATCAAGATCTCGGGCTCGCAGATAATCGCCATCGCGATTGCGATGCGCTGCAGCTGCCCGCCCGAGAACTGGTGCGGGTACTTCTTGATCGCGGTCTCGGGGTCTGGCACCCTCACGCGCTCAAGCGTTGCGATCGCCCGCGCGCGTGCCGCGCGCTTGTCGATCTTCTCGTGCACCCGCAGGTGGTCGGTCAGCTGATGCCCGATCGAGAGCATCGGGTGAAGGCTCGCCGTCGGGTCTTGGAAGACCATCGCGACCCGCGTACCGCGGGTACGCTCGAGCTCGCGCTCACTCGCTTCGAGCAGGTTCTTCCCGTCAAAGTCGATTCGCCCGCCGGTGCGAGCGCCCGCTGGCAGCAGGCCGCACATCGCGAGGCCGGTCATCGACTTGCCCGAGCCAGACTCGCCGGCGAGGCCGGTGATCTGCCCCGGCACGAGGTCGATGTCGATGCCGCGCACAATCGGCACCGGCTTCGCCTCCGACCCGAACGAGACCGTGAGCCCACGGATCTGCAGCCCGCCGCGGGCCGCTTCGGTTGCCTGTGTGGCGTTCACATTGCCCTCCCCTGCACTGCGTCCTGGGTGTGGGGGTCGAGCGAGTCACGCAGCGAGTCACCGAGGAAGTTGAAAGCGATGACGACGGTGAAGATCGCGAGGCCTGGGAAGGCCGAGATCCACCACGACGAGAACTGCTCGATGCCGCCAGCGACCATCGCGCCCCAATCGGGGGTCGGCGGCACTGCGCCGAGCCCAAGGAACGAGAGCCCCGAGAGCAGCAGCATCGCGGTGCCCACGTCGAGCGTCGCAAGCACGAACACGGGCGCGAGCACGTTCGGCATCACGTCGCGGCGAAGCGTCGTGAAGGGGCCGGCGCCGAGCAAGCGACCTGCGATGACGTACTCTTGGCTGCGCGCGCTCACGACGAGCGACCGGGTCACACGCGCGTACGCCGGCCACGACACGATGAGCATCGCGATGACGGCGTTCGTGAGGCTCGGCCCGAGTGCCGCGGTGATGACCATCGCGAGGATGATCGTCGGGAACGCGAACACGAGGTCAGCGATACGCATGATGACCTCGTCTACGACCTTCCCGAAGTAGCCGGCGATCGCTCCGAGGATGCCGCCCACGACCATCGCCGAGGCGACGAGGCCGAGCGAGAGCGGCAGCGAGATGCGCGACCCGTGGATCACGCGCGACAGCACGTCGCGGCCGACCTGGTCGGTGCCGAACCAGTGCTCCGGCCCGGGTGGGAGGAGGCGCGGGAAACTCTGCGCGAGCGGGTCGGCGGGCGCGATGAGCGGCGCGAACAGCGCGATCAAGAGCCAGGCGGCAATGATCGCCACGCCGGCGATCGCGAGGGGCGTGCGGAACGCGGGCGGCAGGCTTAGCCGCCGCTTGCGGCGCGTTCGCTCTGCCAGAATGTCGGCGCTCATGCGACTCTCACTCTCGGGTCAATGACGCCGTACAGCAGGTCGACGACGAAGTTTAGGCCGATGTACACGAACCCGACAACGAGGCCGACACCCATGATGGCGGGCAGGTCGAGGCGGGTCGCGGCGGCGAAGGAGTACTGGCCGATACCGTGCCAGGAGAACACCTGCTCGACGAGCACTGTGCCCGACAGGAGCGAGCCAAAGGCCAGACCGAGCACCGTCAAGATCGGCACGAAGGCACCACGCAAGATGTATCCGAAGATCACCTTTCGCCGCGGCAAGCCCTTCGCGCGGGCAGCCTTCACGTACTCCATGTCCATCACCTCGAGCACCGCCGAGCGCGAGAAGCGCGTGAGCAGGCCGATCGTGTAGAGAGCGAGCACGGAGGCGGGGAGGATCAGGTGGCGAAGCGCGTCCCAGAACGTCCAAAAATCGCCGATGAGGAGCGCGTCGACGGTGTACATGCCGGTGACGTGCGGCGGCGGGATGCTCGCCGGGTCGAGGCGGCCGGAGCCGGGCAGGATCCCGAGCAGGAAGAAGAACAGGTAATAGGCGACGAGCGCGAGCCAGAAGGTCGGCCACGACAGGCCGATGAGGCTCACGACGCGGATCACCTGGTCGACGAAGGTGCGGCGCTTCAGAGCCGCCCACAGGCCGAGCCCGATGCCGAGGATCGCAGACCACAGGATCGCCATAACGGCAAGCTCAATCGTCGCGGGGAACGCCGTAGCGAGCTCCTTCGCGACGGGCTGGTGCGTCTGCACCGAGGTGCCCAGGTTGCCTTGGAGCACGTTGCCGAGGTACGTGAAGTACTGGACGACGATCGGCTGATCCAGCCCCTGCTCGGCGCGGAACTTCGCGACGATTTCGGGGTTCGCGGCCGCCTGCTCGCCGAGCGCGGCCTGGACGGGGTCTGACGGGACGAGGTTAGTGAGCGTGAAGGTCACAACCGTCACGCCCAGCAGCAGAAGCACGGTCAGGCCCAGCCGAACGGCGACGTAGCGCGCGAAGGGGTGGATACCCTTTCGCGCGCTACGCTCGACGACGGCTAGTGCCTGAGTCGAATCACTTGATGAGGGCAAGGTCGACGGTCCAGACGGGGTTGGTCGTCACGGAGGTCACGCTCGGAGCGGTCACGACGTTCTGCGCCGGCTGCAGGAGCGGCACGAACGGGCCCGACGCGTTGAGCGCCTCCTGCCACGCGGTGTAAGCAGCGTCGCGAGCATCACCGGTCGCGGTGCGCGCAGCGTCTGACGCAGCGGTCACCGCGGGGTCAGCGCCCTCGGCCCAGCCTGAGCGGAGGCCGACGAGCTCGCCCGGCGAGAACACGAGGTAGTTCGAAGCGTCCGGGAAGTCCGGGCCCCAGTACCAGAGACCAACGGTCTCCTTGCCGTTGCGGTACGCGTCGAGCTCGGTTGCGACGGGAGCGGGAGCGAGCTCGAGCGCGATGCCGACCTCGGAGAGCTGAGCCTGAACGCTCTCGGCGACGCTCTGCAGCGAGAGACCCTGCACGGTGATGTCGTTCGGGAAGTTCAGGGTGATCTTTTCACCCGCGTAGCCCGACTTTGCGAGCGCTGCCTTGGCAGCCTCAACGTCGCGCTGGTTGCCCTGCTCAGCGGTGAGTGCGCCCGAGAAGATCGAGGGCACGACGCCGCCGGGGCGAGCCGAGCCGTCGCCCGCTAGGTCAACGATCTTGTCGTAGTCGACGCCGAGCTTCACTGCCTTCACGAAGTCGGGGTTGCTCGTCATCGCGTTAACGGCAGGATCCTGGTTCAGGAGCAGGAAGATCATGTAGCGCGACGCGTTGTTCACGACCTTGACGTCCGAGCCCGAGAGCTCAGCTACCTGGTCGGGGTTCAGGTCGAGCGCGACCTGCGACTCGCCCTTTTCGACGTTGAGCTTCTGGGTCGGGCCCTCGACGTTGCGGAGCACGACGCGCTCGTAGGCCGGCTTGTCGCCCGTGTAGTTCGGGTTCGCCTTGAAGACGACCTGCTTGGCCGCGTCGAAGGACTCGAGCTCGTAGGGGCCCGAGCCTGCCGACTCGCCGTTGAGGAAGGTCTCTGCGGCGTCGGTGTCGTCAGCGGTGCCACCGTTCGCCTCGACAACCTCCTGGTTCACGACGGAGAGCGCCGGGTTCGGGAGGATGTAGGGGAGCGCCGGGTTCGGCTCAGCCGAGGTGAGGGTCAGCGTATCGTCGCCGGTCTTCTCGACGGTCACACCGTCGAGAAGGAACGAGGGGTTGCCCTTCACGCCCTGCACGCGCTGCAGTGAGAACACTGCGTCGTCCACGGTCACGTCGCTGCCATCCGAGAACTTCGCGCCCGACTTCATGGTGAGGGTCATCACCGTGTTGTCGTCGTTCATCTCGTAGCTCGCGAGGCCATCAACGGGCTTCGTAACATCCTCGCCATTGAACGTGAGGAGCTGCTCGTACAGCGCCTTCGCGACAATCGAGCCCGTCGTCTCGTACTGACGGTTCGGGTCGGCGGTCTTCAGGTCGAACGAGGCGTCGACGACGAGCGACTTAGCGCCGCCACCACCGCCGCCCGCTGCCGGTCCACCGGCGCAGCCGGTGAGCACCAGCGCCGCGGCAGCCACCGCTGCAACACCCGAGAGGGTGCGGGAAAGAGAAAGCTTCATCGGATCTCCTCAGAGTCGGAATACACGGGAAATGGATACCCGTATTGAAGTATGAGCGTTCTACGCCAATTCGTGCAAACTGAGATCCGCCTTGGCGGCAAATCTTCCGCTGAGGAGAATGGATTGTTACAATCTGTCCCATAAAATGTTACTGAAGCAACGGAGCTGAGGACGAAGTGAAACTCGATAGCGTACACCGGGCAATGATCGAAGCGCTGCAGCGAGACGGCCGCATGTCGATCAACGCGCTCGCCGAACACCTGGGCATCTCGCGGTCAAACGCCTACCAGCGGTTCGAGCGCCTCGTCGCCGAGGGCATCATTCGCGGGTTCTCGGCCCAAGTCTCTCCGCCCGAAGTTGGCCTGCCCATCTCGGCGCTCGTGTTCGTGACCCTCGATCAGCGCCTCTGGCCCGAGTTTCGCGCCGGGCTCAGCTCGATCGCCGAGCTCGAGTACTTCGCGGTGACAACGGGCGGGCACGACTGCATGCTGCTCATCCGCTCAGCGAGCGTCACCCGCATTCACACGCTCGTCTCCCTCGAGCTCGCGAGCTGGGAGTCGGTGAAGTCAACCGAGACCGTCTTCCTCATGGATGAGCAGTGGAGCTGGCCCGAGCTGCCCGACGCCGACGCGCCTACCGCGACCCAAGGCCCCGCCCTCGGCCAGGAGACAGGTATGACCAGGTTCATTCGGCAGCGCCGCCCCGCGCCCGGGGAATAGCCCGCTCCCCGCGCTCGTTGCACTCTGCATGGCCGCACCGAAGCTTTCGTTCCTTGACCTTGCAACCGTCGAGCGGGAGGGCAGCGTCGCCTCGGCGCTCGCGCACTCCGTGAAGCTCGCGCAGACAGCGGAATCGGGCGGCTATTCGCGAATCTGGTACGCCGAGCACCACAACATGCCAACTATCGCGTCGAGTTCGCCAGCGGTGCTCATCGCGCACATCGCGTCGCAAACGGAGCGCATCGGCCTCGGTTCGGGCGGCGTCATGCTGCCGAACCACTCGCCCCTCGTCGTCGCCGAGCAGTTTGGCACGCTCGCCGAGCTGCACCCCGGCCGGATCCACCTCGGCCTCGGGCGGGCTCCCGGCACCGACGGCGCAACGTTCCAGGCCCTCCGCCGCACCGTGCAGGCGGCAGACGCGTTTCCGAACGACGTGCTCGAGCTGCAGGCCTACCTCGGCAGTGACCTGCCGCTGACCGGCGTGAACGCCTACCCGGGGCGCGGCACCAACGTGCCGATCACCATCCTCGGCTCCAGCCTCTTCGGCGCCAACCTCGCGGCCCAGCTCGGGTTGCCGTACTCGTTCGCGTCGCACTTCGCGCCGCAGGCCCTGAACGCCGCCGTGCAGCACTACCGCGCGAACTACCAGCCGAGCGCCCAGCACCCCGAGCCCTACGTGAGCGCCGGCGTCAACGTGATCGCCGCCGAGAACGACGAGGCCGCCCGCCAGCTGTTCGCTCGGGCAGAGGTAGAGCGTATCCGGGCCTTCCTCTCACGCGGGCGTGACGTGCCGCTCACGATCGAGCAGGCAGAGGCGATTCGAGACACCCCCGCCGCAACCGAGATTCGCTCGATGATGCGCTACACCGCGGTCGGCGGGCCCGAGCGGGTGCGCGAACAGCTCGCAGACTTCGCGAAGCTCGCGGATGCCGACGAGCTCGTGACGGTGCACCCCGCCCCCACGCGCGAAGAGCAGCTCGAGTCGCTTCGGCTGGGGGCGCCCGCCTAGGCCCCTCCCAGTGCTCAGCACGGGCTCACCCCCAGCAAGGGCTCAGCCCCCAGCAGTGGCTCAGCCCCCAGCAGTGGCTCAGCCCCAGCAGTGGCTCAGCCCCAGCAAAGGCGCAGCCCCCAGCAGTGGGAATGTCATCTGCAACAGCAATGCCCGTTCCGGCTGGAACGGGCATTAGCACTGCAGATCACCAGGCTGGCGGTTGACGCCGTGGCTGCGACCCCAAAGGGGCGCTACTCGACCGTGATGAGTCCCGTCATCTCCGGGTGAATGGAGCACAGGTAGTCGAAGTCGCCCTTGTCGTTGAAGACGTGGGTGTAGCTGCCCTCGCGCATGAGCTCGCTCACGAAGCTGCCGTCTTTCGCGACAACGTCGTGCTCGTTCGAGGGCCCCTCGAACACCCAACGAACTGCCTCGCCCTGCGAGATAGTGAACTCCTTGGGCTCGAACTTGTTGTCGACAACCCGCACGGTCATAGTGACCTTAGCGTCGTCGTCAGACGGCACGAGCGGCGGCTTCGCGGGCGCGCACGCGGCGAGCCCGATGGCGAGCGCGAACACGCCCACACTCGCCGCGACGCTCGCCATCAGATGACTGCGCGCGCGGCGCTTCGAGACCCGGGACTCCGGTTGCAGCTGCGTCACGTTGAGTCCTCTCCTAGTGCACGTGCATCGCGCGGGCGGCGTCGGTGATCGCGCCGGTGAGCGATGGATAGACGGTGAACGCCGACGCGACCTGGTCGACGGTGAGGCGGTGCTCGACGGCGAGCGCGAGCGGGAAGATGAGCTCGCTCGCCCGGTGCGCGACGATGACGCCGCCGATGACGGTGCCCGAGGCCTTCCACGCGAACAGCTTCACGAAGCCGTCGGTGAACCCGATCATCTTCGCGCGAGGGTTCGCGTTCAGCGGGATCGTGTGGGTGATGGCCGTCGCCACGTTTGTCGCGTCGGCGAGCGTCCGCTCGTTCCACCCAACGGTCGCGATCTCGGGGTAGGTGAAGACGTTCGATGCGACGTTGCGCAGGTCAATCGGGCGCACGAAGTCACCGAGCGCGTGCATGATGGCTGTGCGGCCCTGCATCGAGGCGACCGAGGCGAGCGGGAAGAAGTCGGTGCAGTCGCCCGCGGCGTAGACCGACGGGATCGAGGTGCGCGCGACCTTGTTGACCTTGATATGGCCGCTCTCGTTGAGCTCAACGCCGGCCTCCTCAAGGCCGAGCCCCTGAGTGTTCGGGATCGATCCGACAGCCATGAGACAGTGCGAGCCCTCGACGACGCGGCCGTCGGCGAGCGTCACCCGAACGCCATCATCAGTGCGCTCAACGGCGTCGGCGCGCGACTTCGACATCACGTTCATGCCGATGCGCTTGAACTCGTGCTCGATGACCGCCGCCGCGTCTGGGTCCTCACCGGGGAGCACCTGCTCGCGGCTCGACACGAGTGTGACTTCGGCTCCGAGCGTCGCGTACGCGTTCGCAAACTCAGCACCCGTGACGCCAGAGCCGACGACGATGAGGTGCTCGGGCACATCCTGGAGGTTGTAGAGCTGCTGCCAGGTGAGGATGCGCTCACCGTCGGGCTTCGCCGAGTCAAGTTCTCGCGGGCTCGCGCCGACCGAGACGACGATGGTGTCTGCCTCGATGCGGTCGAAGTCGGTGCCGCCCTCCTGCGAGGTCGAAACCAGCACGGCGTTCGGGCCGTCCAGGCGGCCGGAGCCCTGCACAAGCCGCACGCCGCTCTCCTCGAGGCTCAGGCGCATATCGGTCGACTGGGCGCCGGCCATCGCCAGGAGCCGCTTGTTGACGGCCGCGAGGTTCACTGCGATCTCGGGGCGCACGGGCTTGCCGTCGCCGCCGGGCAGGAAGGTCTGTACGCCGAGCTTGCCTGCGTCGCGTACCGACTGCACGGCGCCCGCCGTCGCGATCAGGCTCTTTGAGGGAACAACGTCGGTGAGTACGGCAGAACCGCCCACTCCCGCGCGCTCCACGAGCGTGACCTCTGCCCCAAGCTGCGCGCCCGCAAGCGCGGCCTCGTATCCGCCAGGTCCGCCGCCAATAACAACGATCCTGTGCTTACGTTCTTTCGCCATGCCTCAAGTCTAGGCGTGCCGCGGCATACTCAGCACCGTATGATCGGGGACTTAGGGCGCTGCGCACCGCTTTCGACCGCGCAGGCCGTATACGCGACAGCGACGTTGGAGGCTATTGGTGTCAGAACCGCAGGCAGAACCGGTACTAGAACGCGACCCGGGCATGCCCTCAAGCACCTGGCGCATGCGAAGCGACGCGTGGGAATACTTGCGCTTCGCGGTCAAGCGACTCGCGCTCGGGGACCGCTCGGAGGCGACGGAGGCACTAGCCGCTGACAGCGAGATTCACCGCTCGCTGCGCGCGCTCGAAACCGTCGAAATGTACTGGGCCGGATTCGGGCAGCGCTACGTCACGACGATCGGTGAGATGCTCGCCGCGGGTGAATACCAGGCAGCACTCGATCGGATCGGCAGGGTTGTCAACCGGCTGCGCACGATCGGCACGTCCGAGGAGGCGACGGGCGAGTTCGATCCTGATTCCGACGATGAGTTCGCGGGCGACAACGATCCGCGGCCCCGCTTCGAGGTGCTCGTCGTCGACGAGACGACGCCCGTCGACCGCGACACGATGCGCGCCGAAAGCCTCAGGATGCGCAGCGCTGCCGACGCGTTCGTCTACGAGTACGTCATCGTCCCCTCCGCAGACGACGCCGTGGCCGCGGTGCTCACGAACCCGAACATCCTCGCCTGCGTCGTGCGGCCTGGTTTCAGCGAGCGCACGAAGCAGACTCTGAGCCGTGACCTCCGCGAGACGATCGAGCTCGCCCACGCTCAGACGGCCGCCCCACAGACCACGGCGCGCAACCAGCTCGCGTCGGTGCAGCGAGTGCTCGGCCTCGCCGACACTCTCGCGGCGCTGCGCCCCGAACTCGACCTCTACCTCATGGCGGGCGCGCACATCGAAGATCTCGCGGGCGCGATGACGAAGCGCTTCCGCCGCGTCTTCCGCCGAGAGGATCACCTGGAGCTGCACCTCTCGCTCTTGCGCCGCGTCTCGCACCTCTACGACACCCCGTTCTTCTCCGCGATTCAGGATCACGCCCGCCGTCCCGTCGGCGTCTTCCACGCGCTCCCCGTCGCTCGCGGCGGCTCGGTGATGTCATCGAAGTGGATCCGCGACCTCGCCGATTTCTACGGCCTGAACCTGCTGCTCGCCGAGACGAGCGCGACGTCAGGTGGCCTCGACTCACTGCTCGCGCCCGTGCGCACCCTGAAGAAGGCACAGGAGCTCGCGGCCCGCGCCTACGGCGCGAAGCACACGTTCTTCGTAACGAACGGCACGTCGACGGCAAACAAGGTCGTGCATCAGGCGCTCGTCGCGCCGAACGACGTCGTGCTCGTGGACCGCAACTGCCACAAGTCGCACCACCACTCGATGATGCTCACCGGCGGCCGCCCCGCCTACCTCGACGCGTACCCGCTCAACGACTTCGCGTTCTACGGCGCTGTGCCGGTCGACCGGATCAAGCGGCTGCTGCTCGACTACCGCGCGGCCGGTCGCCTCGACGAGGTGCGCATGGTGACGCTCACGAACACGACGTTCGACGGCATCGTCTACGACCCCTACCGCGTCATGAGCGAGTGCCTCGCGATTAAGCCCGACCTCGTCTTCCTGTGGGATGAGGCGTGGTTCGCGTTCGGCGCGTTCCACCCGGTCACCCGCCGCCGCACCGCAATGGCGTCGGCGAAGCTGCTCGAGCAGCAGCTCAAGTCGGCCGCGCACGAGCGGGCCTACCGCGAGCAGCAGGAGCTCCTGTTCGCTGAGGACGGCACGCCGGCAGCCGACGAGGTCTGGCTGCGCGAACGGCTCATCCCGTCACCCGAGGCGCGCGTGCGTGTCTACGCGACGCAGTCGACGCACAAGACGCTCACCGCGCTGCGCCAGGGATCGATGATTCACGTGTGGGATCAGGATTGGGTGCGCGACGCGCAGGATCCGTTCCACGAGGCCTACATGACGCACACGTCGACCTCGCCGAACTACCAGATCCTCTCCTCACTCGACATCGGCCGCCGCCAGGTCGAGCTCGAGGGCTTCGAGCTCGTGCAGCGCCAGCTCGACCTCGCGACGAGCCTGTCGCAGGCGATCGCGCGGCACACGCTCCTGCGCCGCACGTTCCGCGTGCTCACCGCGCACGACCTCATCCCCGAGCAGTACCGCGGAACCGGCAGGGCGATGCCGCTGCGCGACGGCCTGTCGAACATGTGGGAGGCCTGGGCGACCGACGAGTTCGTGGTCGACCCCTCGCGCATCACGATCGAAATTTCGCGCACGGGCGTTGACGGCGACACGTTCAAGCACGAGCACCTCATGGACCGCTACGGCATCCAGGTGAACAAGACGAGCCGCAACACCGTGCTCTTCATGACGAACATCGGCACCTCGCGCAGCTCCGTCGCGTACCTCATCGAGGTGCTCGTGAAACTCGCGGAGCGGTTCGAGGAAGAGCAGGCGCAGCGCGACACCGAGCAGCCGCTGCCCGCCGAGATCCCGATGCCGCCGCTGCCCGATTTCTCATCGTTCGCAGCGCGCTACGCGACCGACGAGAAGCTACCCGACGGCGACCTGCGCGCGGCGTTCTTCCGCGGCCAGCGACGTGGCAACATCGAGTACGTGCTCGGCGACGACCTCCGCGCCCGCGTCGACGCTGGCGAGAAGCCGATCTCGGCGGGCTTCGTGACGCCGTACCCGCCAGGCTTCCCCGTGCTCGTGCCCGGCCAGGTTGTCTCGCCCGAGGTGCTCGCGTTCATGAAGGTGCTCGACACCCGAGAGATCCACGGCTACGACCCGCTGCGCGGCTACCGCATCATCAAGGAGTCCTAGCGGGCTCACTCACTGCGCCGGGTGCGTTCCGTAGGGAGCGCACCCGGCGTAGTCTTATCCGCATGAGCAATTCTTCAGACCCGAAAGCCCTCGCAGCCGAGGCGGCTGCCGTCATCGCCGACCTCACGGGCGTCGCGCAGCACGACATCGCGCTCACGCTCGGCAGCGGCTGGGGCAAGGCCGCTGACGTCATCGGCGAGACCGTCGCCGTCATTGAGGCCGACCGGGTTCCCGGCTTCCGTGCGTCGGCTGTGCCCGGGCACTCGGGCACGCTGCGCTCGATCCGCCTCGCGAACGGCAAGCATGCCCTCGTCATTGGCGCGCGCACCCACTTCTACGAGGATCATGGCGTGCGCTCGGTCGTCCACGGCGTGCGCACCGCCGCCGCGACGGGCGCGAAGATCATGGTGCTCACGAACGGCGCCGGCGGCGTGAACCCGGCGTACTCCCCCGGCCAGCCCGTGCTCATCTCAGACCACATCAACCTCACCGCGGCGTCGCCGCTCGAGGGCGCAACGTTCGTCGACCTCACCGACCTGTACTCGAAGCGGCTGCGCGACCTAGCTCGCGAGGTCGACTCGACGCTTGACGACGGCGTGTACGTGCAGTTCCGCGGGCCGCACTACGAGACCCCCGCTGAGGTGCGCTACGCCGGCATCATCGGCGGCGACATCGTCGGTATGTCAACGGCGCTTGAGGCTATTGCCGCCCGTGAGGCTGGCATGGAGATTCTTGGGTTCTCGCTCATCACGAACCTCGCAGCAGGGATCCAGGAGACCCCGCTCAGCCACGCGGAGGTCATCACCGCAGGCAAGGAGGCAGAGCCGCGGCTCGCTGCCCTCCTCACCGAGGTCGTCGCCCGCTTCTAGCGGGTGAGCGGAGCGGGGCGCTGCTCACGGAGCGCGCCCCGCGCTACCGACGGCAGGGCCGTGAGCTCGGTGTCGCGCTCAAGCACAAGGTCCGTGATCGTCCGGGCCGAGAGGTTTGCCGTGGCGACGCCCGCCCTCGCCGCCCCCGCCCAGGCGAACCCGGTGCGCCTGTCGATCCCGATCCTCGCCGCGCCGGCGTGCTTCACGCGAGCGTTACCCGACCAGGCGTGCGCGATCTCCGCTTCGCGGGTACCGGGGAATACACGGTGCAGCACCGCGCGAAGCGCCGCAAACGTCGACCCGGCGATCTGCCCCGAGCGCCCGGCCGAAGAACTGAGCTGGCAGGGCGAACGGCGCCCGCCGACGACGATCCTGCCGTCGGCCGTGCGCTGGGCGTAGGTACGCGGCGCAGCAAAACTCGCGAGCAGCTCGTTGCCGCCCCACCCGATGTCAGCCCAGAGACGCTCGCTGAGCGGCTCAGTCGCGATCAGCGAGGCCAGCGCGGGCCGCTGCATGCGCCGCCAGCCGCGCTCGTCTGCGAAGTGGTTCGTTCCGCCAACAATGAACTCGGCGGAGACCACTCCGTGGGTCGTGGTCAGCGAGAACGGAAGAGCTTCCTCGACGCGGGTGCGCTCGTAGATCGCAACGCCCATCCGCTCGACGACCCTCGCGAGCCCGTGTGCGAGCTTCGCAGGCTGGAACCGCGCCGCGTGCGGGTGCCAGATCGCAGAACGCACCCCCGAGAGGTTAATGAGCTCCGCGACCTCGGGGGCCTCAAGAAACCTCAGGTTGGTGTGGGGGGCGCGCTGCGCGAGCGCAGTCGCGGCCCGCAGCCGCCGATCCTGCATCGCCGTATAGGCGGCGATCACTTCGCCGCCCCTCACAATGTCGGCCTCGATACGCTCGGCGGCGGTCACCTCGAGCACGCTCTCGACGGCCTCGTTCATGATGCGCTGGTAGTGGTTAAGCGCGTCACGCCCGTGTCGGCGGGCGTAGGGCTCGCGTCCACCCGGCACCTCGCCTGTCATGCGGCCAACGACGCTCCCCAGCGTGCCGTGGCCGACGTGGCTCTCCTCTAGCACGACGACCCGCAGGCGGGGCTTGGCCTTCTTGAGGTAGTACGCGGTCCAAAGTCCGAAGTGCCCAGCACCGATGATGGCGACGTCAGCGGTGAGGTCACCAGGTAGCTCCGGTCGCGGAACAGACGGGCCCGCCTGCTCAGACCAGTGCGACTCTCGCTCGCTCATCATCCCCAGTTTTCTCGCGTTAATTTAATCCTCGTCAACGATAGCCCGAGAGCGCAGCGATGTCACACCCTGGACGGGTATAGCTCGCAGCGTTCACCCACCGTTCCCTCAGCTTGCCGGGGTCCTTGCGACCCAATTCTCAGCCCGGGTGGTAGCTTGAACTGTCTACAGACAACCACGGTGAAGGGGGCGCAATGGCAACCGACGAGCTCGAAACGCTGCTTGAGCGCGCGCGCACTTGGGCTGCGCACGACATTGATCCGGTCACGAAGGCTGAAGCCGAGCGGCTCGCTCAGCAGGCAGAGGCTGGCGACGAGACGGCGCTCGCGGAGCTGCGCGATTCGTTCGCTGGGCGCCTGTCATTCGGCACCGCTGGGCTCCGCGGCAGGCTCGGTGCGGGCCCGGCCCGGATGAACCGCGTCGTCGTCTCGCAGACGAGCGCCGGGTTCGCGGCGTTTCTGCTTGAGCGCGCCGCGCGCGGGGAGACGAGCAACCCGCCGTCGGTTGTGATCGGGTACGACGCCCGCGTGAACTCCGACGTCTTCGCGCGCGATACGGCCGAGATCATGGCCGGCGCCGGCGTGCGGGTCACGCTGCTTCCGTCGCACGGGCCAACGCCGCTTGTCGCGTTCGCCGTGCGCCACCTCGGTGTCTCCGCGGGCGTCATGGTCACGGCGAGCCACAACCCGCCGCGCGACAACGGTTACAAGGTCTACCTCGGCGACGCCGATGAGGGGTCGCAGATTGTCGCCCCGTCCGACAGCGCGATCGCCGCGCTCATCGAGACTGCGGCGGTGGGGCCCGTCGGCGAATTGCCGCGCAGCACCGATTACACGCTCGCTGGCCCCGACGTTGCCGACACCTACGTGACGCGCACGGCGTCGTCGATGCTCGCGGGCTTCCCCCTCACTCACGACGGCCGCACGCTCAACGCGGAGGTGCCGCTGCGCATTGTCTACACCGCGATGCACGGCGTGGGCGCGGAGATCTCAGGCCGAGTGCTGCTCGCAAGTGGCCTGCCGCTGCCAACCTCGGTGCCCGAGCAGGAGGCCCCCGACGGCAACTTCCCGACCGTCGACTTCCCGAACCCTGAGGAGCCGGGCGCTCTCGACCTCGCGTACCGCACCGCGCGCGAGGAGGGGGCGGAGCTCATCATCGCGCACGACCCCGACGCGGATCGTCTCGCTGTTGCCCTCCCCCACTTCGACGAGGAGTCAGGCTACCGCCGCCTCACCGGGAACGAACTGGGTCTGCTCCTCGGCTGGCGCGCCGCAGAGCGCGCGATGCAGGATGCGGAGCAGCGGGGCATTCCGCTCACCGGCACGCTGGCCTGCACGATCGTCTCGTCACCGGCGCTCCGCGCGGTTGCCGCTGACTATGGGCTCGACTACGCAGAAACCCTCTCGGGGTTCAAGTGGGTCTCACGCGTGCCGAACCTCGTGTTCGGCTTCGAAGAGGCCCTCGGCTACCTCACACAGCCGCAGGTCGTGCGCGACAAGGACGGTATCTCGGCCGGTGCCGACGCCGTCGCGATGGCGCGCTGGGCTAAGGGCCGCGGCACCGATATTTGGGGCCTTCTCGAAGAGGCTTCCGAGCGCTTCGGCCACTTCGCCAGCAGCCAGATCACGCTGCGACTTGAATCGATGGCGGCCGCGACTGAGCTCGCGGCGAAGATCCGCACCGCTCCGCCAACCGCGTTTGGGGTGAGGGCCGTAACGGCCGCGCAGGATCTACTTGAGCCCGGGCTCGCCGCTGTACCGTCGAACGTGCTGCGTTACGACCTGGCCGACGGCTCGCGCGTGATGATCCGCCCGAGCGGTACGGAGCCGAAGCTCAAGATCTACCTCGACACGTTCAACGAAAAGGGCAAGGCGTCGAAGCGGCGGGCGGCCGCGGAGCGGGCACTCGCGGAGCTTGAGGCTGACGTGACGCAGTTCCTGGACGCGCTGCAGGCTTAGGGCTGGGCGCTAGCCCCGGCCCGGCCCGGCCCGGCCCGGCCCAAGCTATGCGATCGGCCTTTCCAATGCCAAAACCCGGCGGGTACGGCATTGGAAGGGCCGATCACATACGCAAAGGCTGTGGGGAGGGGCCGGTAGCGCTGTGGTGAGCGGCAAGCGGGCCCGTGCTGAGCGGCCGAGCCACAGCCGCCTCCCTAGAGCACCTCGCGGTGCGCCTCGCGCAGCTCCTCAACAGCCCGGTCGAGCGCCGGGTCATCGCCGCGGGCAAGCCCGGCGTACTGCAGCACAACGCCATCCTTCGTCGGGATCGCTTTTACCCACACACGGCGGCGCGGAACGAACAGCGACCACAGCAGCCCGCCGAGCGAGAGCAGGGCGGAGATCAGGATCCCGATCTGGAACGGGTTCTGCATGACATCGAACGACGCGTAGCGCGGCACGGCCTCGAGCGTCACGGTGCCGAGGCCTCGGGGCAGCTCAGCCGTCTCGCCGGGGCGGAGCTCGATCGAGGGCTTCTCGATGGCGCGGCCAGTGAGCTGCTCCATCTCGCCGGTTTCAAGCGAGTAGACGGACTGCGGGATGCCAAGCTCGTTGTCGACGCCAGTGTCTCCCATGAACGCGTCGAGCGTGAGCACGGGGTTCTCGAGGTCGGGGTAGTTCGACGTGTACGCGCCCGACTCGAGCTTCGTCTGCGTCGGGTAGAAGAACCCGCGCAGGCCGAGCTCCGTCGACTCCCCCGCATCGTTCGTGATGCCGTCGAGCACCTTGACGACGCCCAGCGAGGTAAGGTTCGGGTCGGCGCCCTGCGGAATGAACGGCACGGACTCGTTGAACACGACTTCGCCCTCAGCATTGCGAACAACGATTGTGGGCGCGTAGCCGTTCGCGAGCAGGTAGATCGGCGAGCCGTGCACGCGCAGCGGGTGGTTCACCCGAATCTCCTCTGCGCTCTCATTGCCCTCCGGGTCCGTGAGCGTCATGCTCGCAATGAACTCGCGCACCTGGCCGATCGAGTTCGGGCTCGCATCTTCGTCGTCGGGCTGGATATAGTTCACGTCGAGGTCGTCGAGGCGAAGGCTGAAAGGCTCAAGCGTGTCCGAGCGGAACGCGCGGCCCGAGTTCGCCGAATCATAGTCGATGATCTGGTTGACGAAGCTCTCGCCCTCGTAGAGCACGCGCTGGCCGTTGAAGGTGAACGCGCCGCCGAGGCCGACGCACACGAGCACGCCGACGAGGGCGATGTGGAAGAGCAGGTTGCCGGTCTCACGGAGGTACCCGCGCTCAGACGACACGGAGACCTCCGAGACGCCGCGGTGCGTCGCCTGCTGCATCTCGACGCGGTAGCGCTGGCGGCTGAGGATTTCGGCGGCGGATTCGACGGCGGCCTGCGCGAACGCGAGGCGCTCCTCCTCGCTGGCCTCGGCGTTGGTCACGCGCACCTCGGAGAACCCGGCCATGCGGTTGAGTCGCGCCGGGGTCTTCGGGGGCGTGCCGCGCCAGGCCAGCCAATGGTGCTTTACGCGCGGCAGCACACAGCCGATGAGCGAGATGAAGAGCAGCAGGTAGATCGCCGAGAACCAGACGGACCCGTAGACGTCGAACGCCTGGATCGGGAACGCGTCAAGGATCTTGAAGAGCGTCGGGTTGTCTTTCTCGTACTGAATGACGCCGTTCGGGTCGGCACCGCGCTGCGGCACGAGCGAACCCGGGATCGCGGCCACCGCGAGCAGGAGCAAGAGGATCAGCGCGACGCGCATGCTGGTGAGCTGGCGCCAGAACCACCGGAGCCAGCCAGTGAGGCCGAGCTCCGGGCTCGTTACGGGTGCCGGGGCACCCGATCCGTCGTCGTAATCAGAGGGGCGTGACATAGCCACCTATCCATGTCTGAAGTTCGCTCATGATGAGGCCCCACAGGCCCGTCACCATGAGCACACCGAGGATGATAAGAATGACGCCGCCGACGATGTTCACCGTGCGGATGTGGCGTTTGAAGAAGGTCATCGTCTGCGTCATCCAGCCGAAGCCGAACGCGGCGAGCACGAAGGGGATGCCGAGCCCAAGCGAATAGAGCAGAGCGAGCAGCGCCGCTCGCCCGACCGAGCCCTGCTGCATGGCGAGGAGACTCACGGTGCCGATCGTCGGCCCGAGGCAGGGCGCCCAGCCAATCGCGAACACGATGCCAAGCAGCGGCGCGCCCGCGAGGCCGACCTTTGGGCTGACCTTGAGCCTGGTCGTGCGCTGGAATTTCGCGAAGGCGCCCATAAACACGAGGCCCATGACGATCACCACGACGCCCATAACGCGCAGGATCACGTCCTGCCAATCGAGGTACCAGGTGCTTGCGCCCACGGCACCGGAGAGCGTGAGCAGGATCACGAAGACGATCGCGAACCCGAGCACAAAGAGGATCGAGCCGAGCACCATCCGATTGCGTTCGCGGCGGCCCGCCGCCTTCGGATTCGCGGCGCTCGCGCTCGGGGTGCCGGCGACGCCGGAGACGTAGGCAAGGTAGCCGGGAATCAGCGGCAGCACACACGGGGACAGGAACGAGACGAGCCCGGCCGCCACAGCTATCGCGGACGCGACGAGCAACTGCCCGTCGGCGATGATCTCTTGGATCCCCATCAGTTCTTGCTCGCGGTGGACTGCTCTTCGAGCGTCTCCGTGATGAGCGTGCGCAGCTGCGAGACCCCCGCGAGCTGCCCGACGACGGTGTGCGCCACGCGCCCCTCCGCGTCGAGAACGAGCGTGGTCGGTACCGCGTTAAGCGGGATTTGGCCCGCGAACGCCCGCTGCACAGTGCGGCCACCGGGGTTGTCGAGCACCGACTCGTACTGGATACCAAACTCGACGCCGAACTGCTTCGCCTGCGCCGCCTGGTCGCGGGTATTCACACCGACGAACTTCACGCCCTGCGGGGTGAACTCGTTGTACGCCTCGACGAGATCGGGGGCCTCCGCTCGGCAGGGCGCGCAGCCCGCGTACCAGAAGTTCACGACGGTGACGCTGCCGAGCGTGCCAGCCGAACTCAGCTCGTTCCCGAACTCGGTCTCGCCAGCGAACTCCACCGGCTCACCACGCTTGTCTGCGGGGAACGAGGCTGACGAGCCGTCGCCCGCGACGAAGCCTTTGTCGCCTCCCTGCTGCCACTGCGAGGAAAGCGAGTCACCCTCGGTCGTGCTGCAGCCGGCGAGGCCGACTGCGAGGGCCGCCGCGGTGGCGGCGATGGCGGCGAGGCGTCGTCGCGCGGTCATACTGCTCCTACATCGGTTGCGTCGTCCATCAGTGACTTGGCTGGGTTTCGGTAGTCGACCTCGAACCACCGGTTACCGCGGCGCTCGAACGTCGTAATACTCGAGAGGTCGCAGCGCCTGGTCGCCGGGTTGTGGAAGAGGGGCTTACCCGCGATGTCGAGGTGAGCCATCCAGATCGGTGACTGGTGCGCGACCATCACGATGTCGCCGCCCTGTGCCTTATCCCACGCGTCGTTCATGGCCTCGCGCACGCGCGCCGCCACCTGCCGGTACGGCTCGCCCCAGCTCGGGCGGAACGGGTTCCAGAACTTGTACCAATAGCGCGGCTTTTTGAACGCGGCCTCCGGCCCGGAGTTCACCTTGCCCTCAAAGAAGTTGGTCGGTTCGATGATGCGATCCTCAGTCTGGACCTCGAGACCGAGTGCGCTCGCGATCGGGCGCGCAGACTGCTGCGCGCGCTCCAGCGGCGACGCGTAGAGCGCCGCGACTTTGCGGTCGCTGCCAGCAAGTTCAAGCGCGGCGGCCTCCGCCATCGCATGACCGCGCTCTGAGAGGCGGAAGCCGGGGATACGGCCGTAGAGGACGAGGTCGGGGTTATGAACCTCCCCGTGGCGCACCAAGTGCAAGAGTTTATCGCTCACACACTCATTCTAGGCTTCAGGTGCCTGTGAGTTCGGTGGCTGAATCGCTACCGCTTGATGACCGCGAGAACGGTGAACGTGGCGTCGCGAGCGAGCTGCTTGGCGGTCCCGATGACCTGCTCGAGCAGGGGGCGATACGCGAGGTGGGAGTTGAAGACGATCCGCAGTTCTCCGCCCGGCTTCAGCACCCGTGCGCAGTCCCGGATGAGGCGGTGGGCGACGCCCGCGTGCACGGTCGCTCCGGTGTGGAACGGCGGGTTGAGCAGCACGAGGTCGGCCCACCCGTCGGCGACGGCTTCGGCGCCATCGGCGCGGTACACCGCAACCCGTTCCCCGACACCCGCCGCGTCGGCCGTGAGCGCCGTTGAGCGAACGGCCGCGTCGGACTGGTCGCTCGCGATGACCTCCGCTGCCGGGAGGGCGAGCGCGGCCGAAACAGCCAGCACGCCGCTGCCGCACCCAAGGTCGAACACCCTGTCACGATGAGTAGCGTGCCAGCCAGTGTTGCCCTCGTTTGAAAGCGTGCCGAGCAGCAGCCTGCTGCCGTGATCGAGCTTGGTGCCGCCGAAAGTTGCGCCGAACGCGGCGAGCCCAAACGCGAGCTCCCTGTCGTTGCCCCACTTCGGGAACGGCGCCTCCTGCTGCGGCAAAGCGAGGCTCTTCGAGGCTGCCTGCAGCACCCGCGATTTGCGCCAGCCTAGGCCCGCGGAGACCTCACCGAAGAACCTGGCGAAGACCTCGTTTTGGGCGCGGGTCATGTGTTTCACGCGGCCGCCGGCAAACACCCGCACGTCGGGGTGCGCGTAGCGCGCGATCTTCCACGCGATCTCTTCGAGCGCGTCGAGGCCGCGCGGCAACTGCACGAGCACCGTCTTGGCGCCCGCAAGCAGCTCCTCGCCGAGCGGAGCATTCGCGTAGCTGCCGCTGAGACCGAGGCGCGACGCGTTCGCGGCGAGAGCGCGCTCCGACAGGAGCGGATCCTGATAGGCACGAACATCGGCCGCGCCCAACACCGCCGCCGCGCCCAGCGTGAGCGCGCCGTGGCGATCACCGATCGTGACGACGGTTCCCGGTTCTGCGTCGCCTAAGCGGCCTGCCGCGGTGGTGAGAATGAGCAAGTCGGCCGTGTCATACGCCCGAAGCTCTGGCGCATCAAAGTCGGGCTCGCGCGACAGCGTGGAGCAGAACTCCTCGAGCCTCGCGGCTACGGCTTCCACACGACAACCTCGGCGTTGCGCCGGGTTCGGGTGCCTCGACGGAGCGTGACGACCTCGCCGCCGGCCCCGGCGGCAAAAACCCGCCGGTCGGGGCGCTTCAGCAGCTCGTCCGAGAGCGCGCGCTCGAGCTCGTGCACCTGACCCTCGAGCTCGCGCACGCGGTCTTCAAGTTTGAGCACGCGGCGAATGCCCTCGAGGCTCAGCCCCTCGGCCGAAAGCCTCGCGACCTCACGCAGACGGTGAACGTCGTACAGCGAGTAGCGTCGCGTGTTTCCGCTTGTACGCTGCGGCACTACGAGCCCGATACGGTCGTACTGCCGCAGCGTCTGCGGGTGCATTTCGGCGAGCTCGGAGGCGGCGGCAATCGCAAACACCGGTGTGAACCTGTCCATCTGCCTGTTCGCCATCGCTCCTCCTTCTCGCCGTTGTGCTGTGTGGTGTGTTCGCTGTTCGGGTGCGTGCCGCTAGGCGCGTGCCCGGGAGAACAGGTCGGCGCGCGGGTTCTCCTGCGGTTCAACCTGCTGGAACGCCTCGAGTGCTTCACGCGCCTCGTCGCTCAGGTGGCTAGGCACCGCGACCTGAACCTCTGCGAGCAGGTCTCCCGTGCCCTTCGAGGTTTTCACGCCCCGGCCCTTCACGCGCAGCACGCGGCCGCTCGGCGTGCCGGGCTGCACCTTCAAGCGCACGGTGTCGCCACCGAGCGTCGGAACCTCGACTGTCGCGCCGAGCGTCGCCTCCGTAAAGGTGACGGGCAGCTTGAGCTTGAGGTTCAGGCCGTCGCGCTCAAACACGGGGTGCTTTCGCACGGTGACCGTGAGCAACAGGTCACCTGCAGGCGTGCCTGCCTGGCCGGGCTCGCCCTTGCCGCGCAGCCTGATCTTCTGGCCGTTCGACACCCCAGCTGGGATCTTCACCTTGACGTTGCCGTTCGAGGTCTGGAGGGTGACCGTGTCACCGCTCACAGCGGTCTCGAAGTCGATCGTCGTCGTCGCGTTGACGTCGCGCCCCTTCTGGGGGCCGCGAGCGCCGCCGCCGAACATGTTGAAGATGTCGTCGTAGCCGCCGCCCTGCTGGAACGTGTACTGCGTGTTCCTGCCGCCCTGGCCGCCGAACATGCCGCCGAAGATATCCTCGAAGCCTTGGCCGCCCTGGCCGCCCGCCGTGAAGCGGGCGCCGCCAGCGCCCATCGCCCGAATCTGGTCGTACTCCGCGCGCTGTTCTTTGTCGGAAAGCACCGAGTAGGCCTCGCTGATCTCCTTGAACTTCGCCTCGGCCGCCGCATCACCCGGGTTCGAATCCGGGTGGTACTTTCGCGCGAGTTTGCGGTAGACCTTCTTCAGCTCAGCCTCATCGGCGTCCTTCGAAACCCCAAGGGTGCTGTAGAAGTCTTTGTCCAACCAATCCTGACTAGCCATCAGCCCCCACCGCCACCGCTACCTTGGCGGGGCGCAGCTCAACATCACCGATGCGATAGCCCCGCTCGACTACGTCAAGCACCGTGTGCTGCTCAGTCCCGGGGACCGGAACCTGAGCAATTGCCTCGTGCACCTGCGGGTCGAACGGCTCGCCCTTCTCGCCGAAGCTCTCGACGCCGAGCCGTTCCAGGCTGGCTCGCAGCTTCTGCGCGATCGTAGCGAATGCGCTGCCCTCTTCGAGGTCGCCGTGCTGTTCAGCACGGTCGAGGTCGTCGAGCACCGACAGTAGCTGCACGACGACTGAAGCCTTCGCGCGCTGCTTGTCGAGTTCGACGTTTGCCTCGGTGCGCTTGCGGTAGTTCGCGTACTCGGCGGTGAGGCGACGCAGATCCTCAAGGTAAGGGTTCTCTGCGTCGTCGCCGGCAGCCTCAGCGTCCGCGCCAGCGGCCGCCTCGGTCTGCTCTGCGCCAAGAATGTCGTCGACGGTCAGGTCGTCGATTTCCGGCCCGGAGGCGGAGGGAGCGCCCTCCGCCTCGGGTGCTGACGAGGCATCGGCCTGCGCTGCCTCGTCAGCCTGGCCCGCCGGAACATCGCCCAACGGCTGCTCGTCGCCCAGATGCTCCTCGTTCGCCATGATTACTTCTGCTCCTCGTCGTCCTCAACAACCTCTGCGTCGACAACGTCCTCATCGTTCGACTCGGCGCCCTCGGCGGCAGCCTCGGGTGCCTCCTGCGACTGAGCGTAGATGGCCTCGCCGAGCTTCTGCTGGCTCGCGCTCAGCTTGTCGAACGCGGTCTTCACTGCGTCGTCGTCTTCGCCAGCGAGTGCTGCCTTCAGTGCGTCGAGGTCGCCCTGCACCTCGGTCTTGACGTCCTCGGGGAGCTTGTCCTCGTTCTCCGAGATGAGCTTCTCAACCGAGTACGCGAGCTGCTCAGCGTTGTTACGCAGCTCGGCTGCCTCGCGACGCTTCTTGTCGTCAGCCGCGTGCTCTTCAGCCTCGCGCACCATGCGCTCGATGTCGTCCTTCGAGAGCGTCGAACCACCGGAGATGGTGATCGTCTGCTCGGTGCCGGTGCCCTTGTCCTTCGCAGACACCTGCACGATGCCGTTGGCGTCGATGTCGAAGGTGACCTCAACCTGGGGCACGCCGCGCGGAGCCGGCGCGATACCGGTCAGCTCGAAGGTTCCAAGGTTCTTGTTGTCGCGGGTGAACTCGCGCTCGCCCTGGAAGACCTGGATCGCGACCGAGGGCTGGTTGTCCTCAGCCGTGGTGAAGGTCTCAGAACGCTTCGTCGGGATAGCGGTGTTGCGCTCGATGAGCTTCGTCATGATGCCGCCCTTGGTCTCAATGCCGAGCGACAGCGGGGTGACGTCGATGAGCAGAACGTCCTTGCGCTCGCCCTTCAGCACGCCAGCCTGGAGGGCTGCACCCACTGCAACGACCTCATCAGGGTTCACGCCCTTGTTCGGCTCGCGGCCGCCGGTGAGCTGCTTCACGAGCTCGGTGACTGCGGGCATACGGGTCGAGCCGCCGACGAGTACGACGTGCGCGATGTCGCCGACCTTCACGCCGGCCTCCTTGATGACATCCTCGAACGGCTTGCGGGTGCGCTCGAGCAGATCCTTCGTGAGCTCCTCGAACTTCGCGCGGGTGAGCGTCTCGTCAAGGTTCGCAGGGCCGTTCTCGGTGAGCGAGAGGTAGGGCAGCTGAATCTGAGTGCTCATCGAGTTCGAGAGCTCCTTCTTCGCCTGCTCAGCGGCCTCCTTGAGGCGCTGCAGTGCAATCTTGTCGCCCGAGACGTCGACGCCGGTCGATGCCTTGAACTGAGTTGCGAGCCAGTCGACAACTCGCTGATCCCAGTCATCGCCACCGAGGCGGTTGTCGCCAGCGGTCGAACGAACCTGAATCGTCGAGAAGTCGTCGTCCTTGCCAACCTCGAGGAGCGAGACGTCGAAGGTGCCGCCGCCGAGGTCGAATACGAGGATGAGCTCGTCTTCCTTGCCCTTGTCGAGGCCGTACGCGAGCGCTGCTGCTGTCGGCTCGTTGATGATGCGAAGCACGTTGAGGCCAGCGATCTCACCGGCTTCCTTCGTCGCCTGACGCTCGGCGTCGTTGAAGTAGGCGGGGACGGTGATGACAGCGTCGGTGACCTTGTCGCCGAGGTAGGTCTCAGCGTCGCGCTTCAGCTTCATCAGCGTGCGAGCGCTGATCTCCTGAGCGGTGTACTTCTTGCCATCGATGTCGTCGCTCTTCCAGTCGGTGCCCATGTGGCGCTTGACCGAAGCGAGCGTGCGGTCGACGTTGGTGACGGCCTGGCGCTTCGCGGTCTCGCCGACGAGCACCTCACCATCCTTCGTGAACGCGACGATCGAGGGGGTGGTGCGGAAGCCTTCGGCGTTCGCGATAACGGTGGGCTCGCCGCCCTCAAGAACGGCGACAACCGAGTTGGTGGTGCCGAGGTCAATACCTACTGCACGTGACATGTGTTCTCCTTGCGTTGTTTAAGGGACCGGCCTCCCGAGCCGGTGGTTCGTGAGCTTCACCTTGCCCACTGGGGCAAGTTGAGCCTGATGCACTCAAGTTTAGCGAAGCCCGTTCGGGAGTCAAGCCAGGTTCGCCAAACTTGAGCCGCATTCACTCAACTCTCAGGAATCGTTCACGGATTGGCAACCGGAAATCGCCGAGCAGAGCGGGCCTGACCGCGATAGCCTGGGGCTGTGAGCGAGACAGCACCCGCCCAGACCCCGCAGCCCGCGACGAAGCGGACCGTCGCTTCCTGGGCGCTCTGGGACTGGGCCACTCAGCCCTTCAACTCCGTGATCCTCACCTTCGTGTGGGTGTCGCTGTACCTCGTCTCCGACGCGTTTCTGCCCGACGACGTCGCGGCGCAGAACGCCGACGGCAGCCTCGTCTGCTCGCAAACCATTGACGCTGGCACGGCCTACTGCACGGGCCTCGCGGAGCTCTCCGCGAACTACGGCTGGGTGACCTTCGCTACTGGCATCCTCATCCTGCTCCTCGCGCCCGTGCTCGGGCAGCAGGCGGATGCCCGCGGCAACAAGAAGCGCTGGGTCGTCATCGGCACCGCGGTGCTCGCCCTGTTCCAGTTCGCGATGTTCTTCGTCTACTCCGACCCGCAGTTCTTCTGGTTCGGCGCGGCTGCGGTCGCCTTCGGGTCGGTCGCAAGCGAGATCGCGGGCGTGAGCTACAACGCGATGCTGTTCGACGTCTCGACGAAGAAGACCGTCGGGCGCGTGAGCGGGCTCGGCTGGGGCCTCGGGTACATCGGCGGCATCGTCGCGCTGCTCATCGTCGTTGCGCTCACCGAGCTCGACTGGTTCGGAATGGACGTCTCCGACGGCCTCGCCTACCGCTACATCGCCGTCGGCGCAGCGGTCTGGACGATCGTGTTCTCGATCCCGTTCGTGCTGTGGGTGCCCGAGCCCGCGGCCCGCACGGATCGCCCCCGCGTCGGGTTCTTCCGCAGCTACGCGGTGCTCGCGCGCGACCTCCGCTCGCTGTTCCGCGACCACCGGCAGACCTTCTGGTTCCTCATCTCAAGCGCCGTCTACCGCGACGGGCTCGCGGGCATCTTCGCGTTCGGCGGGATCCTCGCCGCGGTCTCATTCGGTTTCTCCGCGACCGAAGTGATGATCTTCGGCGTCGCGCTCAACCTCGTCGCCGGCGTGTCGACGATCATCGCGGGCAGGCTCGACGACCGGTTCGGCCCGCGCGCGATCATCGTTGCCTCACTCACACTCCTCGTCGCGAGCGGCCTGTTCATCTTCTTCTTCCGCGAGGAGGGCAAGGCGATTTTCTGGATCGGCGGGCTCATCCTCTCCGCCGCGGTCGGCCCGGCCCAGGCGTCGAGCCGCTCGCTCCTCACCCACATGACGCCCGCAAGCATGCAGGGCGAGGTCTTCGGCCTCTACGCAACGACCGGCCGCGTCATGAGCTTCCTCTCGCCGTGGCTGTGGGCGGCGTTCATCGGCTGGTTCGGCGCGACGCACTTCGGCATTCTCGGCCTCATCATCGTCGTCGCACTCGGCCTGCTACTCACACTCGTGTTTGTGCGCAAGCCGGTGCTCACCGAGGCTGACTAGCTGATCGGGATCCCCGCCGTGTCAACGCTGCGGCCGCCGTCTCGGCGCTGCACCGCGAGACTCACGAGCAGCAGCGCGAAGCCTGCTGCGGCAAGCGCCGCGCCCAGCCAGCCCGGCGCGAGGTAGCCAAACCCACCCGCAATCACGAGGCCACCAAGCCAGGCCCCGAGGCTGTTCGCGACGTTGCCCGCGGCGTGATTGAGCGCCGCGCCAAGCAGCTTGGCCTCGCTCGACATGCGGATGAGCCGCGCCTGGAGCCCCGGCAGCAGGATCGACGACGCGAGGCTCACGAGGAACGCGAAGACAAAGAGGCCGAGCGGGTAGCCGGCAAACAGCGCGTACAGCACGAACGCGGCGATGAAGAGCACAAAGCCCCACACTGCGGTGCCGATGGGACTGCGGTCGGTGAGGATCCCACCCAGGATGTTGCCGAGCACCATGCCGATGCCCATCGTCGCGATCACCCAGGGCACCGCCCCCGCGCCAAGCCCGGCCTCGCGGGTCGTCACCTCCGCGATGTATGAGTAGACGGCGAAGAAGCCGCCAAAGCCGATGGAGAGCACGGCGACCATGATCCACACCCGCGCGCTGCCGAGCGCCGTGAGCTCCCGTAGGGGGCTCCGTTCTGGGCTCCCGGGGAACCGCGGCACGTACAACGCGACGAGCAGCAGCGTCGCCGCGAACAGCACGGCGACGAGGCCGTAGACCCAGCGCCAACCGAGCTGCTGCCCGAGCACGGTCGAGAGCGGAACTCCGATGACGTTCGCGACGGTCAGGCCGCTCATCGCGAGGGCAATACCCTTACCCATGTTGCCGGGGCCCATGAGACGCGCGGCGAGCAGCGACGCGACGCCGAAGTAGGCTCCGTGCGGCAGTCCAGCGATGAACCGGAACACCGAGACAGCCCCAAACCCGGGAACGAGGGCCGAGCCGACCGTGCCGGCAAAGAGCAGCACAAGCAACCAGATCGCGAGTTTGGTCTGCGACATACGCGCCCCGAGCACGGCGAAAACCGGGGCGCCGATAACGACGCCGAGCGCGTACAGGGTGATGATGTTGCCCGCCTGCGCGATAACCCGCTGCGGGTCGGCGTCGTAGCCGGGCAGCAGGTCGCGCGCGATCTCAGGGAGCACGCCCATCGTCGCGAACTCGGTCGTTCCAATGGCGAAGCCGCCAAGCGCGAGCGCGAAGAGCGCGAGGTTTCGCCGAGAAGTGGTGAGTGGGGGCACGAAGCTTGTCGCCTTCCGTGGCAATTGTCTGGTTCGGCATCGGGAGCGCGCGGGAACGCGCCGCACTAGTATCCCATTGCGGGGTAGCCTATTTGGGTGTCTCGCCCCGAACTCAGCCCCCAGCAGCTCAACGTCTACGAGCGCATCGAGCACACCCGAGAGCACATCTTTGTGACCGGTCGCGCGGGCACGGGCAAGTCGACGATTCTGAACCACCTGTCGTGGAACACATCGAAGATCATCGCGGTGTGCGCGCCGACGGGCGTCGCGGCGCTGAACGTCGGCGGTCAGACGATTCACTCGCTGCTGCGCCTCCCGACCGGCGTGATCGCCGACCACGAGCTCGACCAGCCGGCCGAGCTCAAGAAGATGCTCGCCTCGATCGACACCCTCATCATCGACGAGATCTCGATGGTGTCGGCAGACCTCATGGACGCGATCGACCGCTCGCTCAGGCAGGCTCGAGGCAAACGGCACGACCCGTTCGGTGGCGCCCAGATCATCATGTTCGGCGACCCGTTCCAGCTGCCGCCCGTGCCGCCGCGCGACCCGCACGAGCGCGCGTACTTCGACGACACCTACCGTTCGCTCTGGTTCTTCGATTCGAAGGTGTGGCAGGAGACCCCGCTCGACGTGATCGAGCTCACCGAGGTACACCGGCAGAGCGACGACAGATTCAAGCAGATCCTTGGGGCCGTGCGTTACGGCGTCGTCGACGAGACTCAGGCGAACGAGTTGAACGCCGCCGGCGCTCGCAAGCCGCCGCGCGACGTCATCACGCTCGCGACGACGAACGCGACAGTAAACAGGATCAACGCCGAGCGGCTCGCAGAGATCAAGGGATCGGGTTTGAAAGCCGCCGCCGAGATCACCGGCGAGTTCCGTGAGAACACGTACCCGGCCGACGAGGTACTCGAGCTGAAGAAGGGCGCGCAGGTCATGTTTCTGCGCAATGACCCCGACGGCCGCTGGGTGAACGGCACGATCGGTACGGTGTCGAAGATCGAGGGCACCGTGTGGGTGATCGTTGGCGACGAGGAGTACGAGGTCGAGCCCGCAACGTGGGAGCGGTTCCGCTACCGGTACGACGCCGACACGAAAAAGCTCGAGAAGGAGGTCGTCGCGGAGTTCGAACAGTTCCCGCTGCGCCTCGCCTGGGCAGTGACGATCCACAAGTCTCAGGGTCACACGTATGACGCCGCGGCCATCGATCTCGGACCGCGTGCCTTCAGCGCCGGCCAAACCTACGTCGCGCTCAGCCGCGTACGGTCGCTCGATGGCCTCTACCTCGCACGGGCGCTGCAGCCGCGAGATGTGATCGTTGACCCGAACGTGGTGCGTTTCTTCTCGGACAGGCAGCCGAAGCAGGCGGCGGCGTCCGCTGCTTCCTCTCAGGCATAGCGGACTCCCCGCCCCGAGGCTCCGCCCTGCCAGCCGGACAGTAGGTTCCTCGCAAAAGGGGCCCCTACCAACCGCTGGCAAGGGGTGGTTTGGGCGGGAAGGGCCTCTCTTGTGGGCAGTGGGCGTGCGGAGGCCCCGCCAAACCCCATCAGCTTGGGAGTAGTTCGACGAGGGCTCCGCTTTGCGACCGGAGCGTCAAGGCGAACCCCGCAGACCCCGTAGACCCCGCAACGCGCACGTCGACCGCACCGTCGCCGACGGCCGCGAGCTCCCGGCGCAGGCTCTCGGCGCTCTCCGGCGTCGGTTCGAGCCGCGCAAAACTCACGAGTTCGAGCGACGGCCCGATGGTCTCCCCGGGGTGGGGCGTCTCACCCCAGTCGATGAGAAACGGCAGGTCGTAGCGCTCGGGCTCGGCCTCAGACCGCGTGAGACGCCACTCGAGAAGGTCACCCGCGGGAGTGCGCCGCAACAGGTCGCCGACCGGCCCCGTCTCCCACCCGACCTCATGCGCGCTCGCGACAGCCCCGTCGATATCTGGTACGCGAACCGCGTACGTCTGCACCTTGGGGCCGGCAAGCTCCGATATCCCAAACTTCGTCGGCAGGGGCTCGCCAGCCGCATCGTCATAGGGCCCGATGAGTTCGATGTACTGCGGCCCGCGGCGCCCGTCGACGGTGAGCGCGACGAGCGCGTTTTGTGTGCCGATCGGGTGGCGCCCGCCAGGCTCGGCCGTCACGCCCGTGAGCTCCGCGAACCAGGCGACGAGCGCCCCGAGGTCGGGGCCCGCGATGACGATGTGGTCGAGCTCAGCCGTGCTCACCGCTCACCGCGCTTCGCGGGCAGCTCGGGCTCACCGAGCGACAGCATGAGCCTGTTGGCCCAGTTGAAGAACGCCGCCCCGTTCACGACGTCGATGATTTCGGCGTCACCGAGCCCGGCGTCGCGGAGCCCTCGCACGTCAGCCTCACCGAATGAGAGGGGCGTGTTCGTGAGCGCGACGGAGGCGCTGACGACCGCATTCCATGAGTCGCTGCCGAGGTCGGCGCCAACGCCCTCGTCGAGCAGCCGCTGCACGTCGTCGCGCCGGCCCGACTCGCGGGTCGCCGCGGCCGAGTGTACGGACGCGCAGAACACGCACCCGTTGTGCCGCGAGGCGGCTGTCGCCGCGAGTTCGCGCTCGGCACGGCCCACTCCGCCCGTGACATTGAAGAAGATGTCGAGGTCGGTGAGCGTGCGCGCGCGGAGCGCCGCCGGGTCGCGCGCGAGCAGGCGGAAGTACGGCATCTTCGCACGGGCCGGGTCAACGAACGCGTCGAGTTGGTCGGCCGAGAGGTCAGCCTCCGCGACCGGGGCGAGCCAGGGCACCCAGCCCAGCCCCTGCTGGGTGAATGCCTCCGGGCGGCTGAGGTCGGGGTACTCGGTGATGAGCGCGGAGGCCGCCACAGACACCTGCCCGGCCGAAGTCCCAGCAGAAGCAGAAGCAGAAGCAGCAGCAGCAGGAAGCGCAGGATCAGCCGGCGCCGCGGCGCCCCCGGGCGCACTGCCCGCGACCGTGCGCAGCCCCCACGCGGCACGGAGCTGGAAGGTGAGGAACGCGATGAGCTGCGAGAGCGAGACGATGTCGTCGGCTGACCAGCCAGCGTCGACGAGGGCGCCGAGCGCGGCGGGTGAAGCCTCGCGGGGCCGGATCACGAGCAGGTGGGCGTGCGCGAGCGCGGCCGCGAGCCGCTCGCCGAGCGCGGCGGTGTCTGCCTCGTCGGGCGCCCAGACCAGGGCGGCGGTGCTCTCGCTGTGCAGGCCGGGCTCCCGGTAGCTGCCTGCGGGGCCACTCGCTGCGGCGTGCGCGGCGAGCCCGTCGGGGCCGGTCAGCAGGTCAACGAGCGCGGGCGCCTCGTCACCAAGCACGTCGGCGTAGAACGCCTCGGCGTCTGCGAAGCCGTGGAGTTGGGCGACGAACAGTGCGACGGCGTAGCGCTCGCCGAGCGAGAACTGGCCCGGGGTTTCGGGTTCGAGGAGCGCGGTAAAACTCAACTGCGCATTCTCGCGCGCCTGGGCCCGCAGGTCGCGCAGCCGCGCGAGTTCGCTGCCCGGGGTAAGCCCCGACAGCAGGTCGATGATGTCGGCGGTGAGTGCTGCGGTCATGATGTCCTTCGCTGGGGTAAGGGGGTGTGAGAGTGGCGCAGGGCCGCGGGCAAGGGGAACCGCCGAATTCAGCGGGCCGCTCCGACGAGCAGCCGCTCGGAGGCTGGCGAACCTTGACCCGCGAGACCGGGTGCGCCGGGTGCGCCGGCGGCTCCGGCTACTCCCGGGGCGCCCAAAGTAGTGCCGCCCGCAAGCAGCCCGCCGCCGGGGATCGCGTCGAGTAGCGCCCGAGTGTACTCGTGCTGCGGGTCGGTGAACACGCGCTCGGCGTCGCCGTGCTCAACCTGGCGGCCGCGTTGCAACACCGAAACAGTGTCGGCGATCTGCCGGACAACGGCGAGGTCGTGCGAGATAAACACGTAGGTGAGCCCAAGCTCGCTCTGCAGGTCGGCGAGCAGTCGGAGGATCTGGGCCTGCACGGTCACATCGAGCGCTGAGACGGCCTCGTCAAGTACCACCAGCTCGGGCTCAACGATGAGGGCCCGCGCGATGGCGACCCTCTGGCGTTGCCCGCCTGAGAGCTCGCCAGGCTTGCGCCCCGCGATCTCCGGCGCGAGCGCGACCAGGTCGAGTGCGTGCGCGATCCTGTCGGCCCGGTCGGCGCGCGTGCCGATCTTAAAGTTTCGCAGGGGCTCAGCGAGCGTGGCGCCTATGCTCTGCCGCGGGTCGAGCGAGCCGTAGGGGTTCTGGTACACAAGCTGTGTGTGCCTGCGGAAGTCGCGGCCGGGGCGCCGACCGACGAGCTCGGTGCCCGCGACGGTGATCTGGCCCGAAGTCGGCCGCTGGAAGCCTGCAATCGCGCGGCCCGTCGTCGTCTTTCCCGAACCCGACTCGCCGACGAACGCGTGCGTGGTGCCACGTGCCACGTCGAATGAGACGCCGTCAACGGCGACGAAGGGGTCACGGCGGCCAGGGGTCGCGAACTCCTGCCTGAGGTCAGCGACGCGCACGAGCGGCTCACCCGCCCCAGCAAGCGCAGCCACCCCAGCCGATTCAGCCGCCGGAGCGGGCCGATCCCGCACGACGACGCGGGTGAGCGAGGGGGCGTCCGCGAGGAGCTTCCTCGTGTACTCCGACGCCGGGTTCGCGAGCACCTCGGTCGACGCCCCCGCCTCCTGCACCTCGCCGCTCTGCATGACGACGATCGAGTCCGAGCGGTCAGCCGCGACGGCGAGGTCGTGGGTGATGAACAGCACGCCCATGCCCGTCTCGCTCCGCAGCCTGTCGAGCAGGTCGAGCACGGTGCGCTGGATGGTTACGTCGAGCGCACTTGTCGGCTCGTCGGCGATCACGAGCTCTGGTTCGAGCGCGAGGGCCGCGGCGATGAGCACGCGCTGCCGCATGCCCCCTGAGAGTTCGTGCGGGAACTGGCGCGCGCGGCGCTCGGGGTCGTCGATGCCGACGCGGTCGAGCAGGTCGAGCACGCGGGCTTCGACGGCCCGCCTGTCGCGCAAACCGTGGATCCGGAGTGCCTCTCCGACGCTAGCCCCGATGCGGAGGACGGGGTTCAGTGAGTTTCCCGGATCCTGCGGGATGAGCCCGATCCTGCGCCCGCGGATGCTTCGCCACGCCCGCTCGGAGCGGCCGGCGAGCTTCTCCGTGCCGTGCGCGGCGCTCGTGAGCGTGATGTCGCCGCCGGTGACGCGGCCGTTGCCCGCGAGCAGGCCAATGACCGACTGCGCCACGGTGGTCTTTCCTGAGCCCGACTCACCGACGAGGGCGGTGACCTTGCCCGGCGCGACGTCGAGTGAGACCCCGCGGACTGCGTGTACCTCTCCGGCGGGGGTGTCGTAGGCAACGCGCAGGTCGCGCACGCTCAGAAGTTGCTGGTCGCTCATGCTGGTTCTCCTCCTCGGATTGCGTGGCTCAGTCGGTTGGTTGCGAGCACAATTGCGACGACGACGAGGCCGGGCAGCACCGTGAGCCACCACGCCGTCGCGACGTAGTTTCGGCCCTCGGCAATGAGTAGGCCCCACTCGGGCGTCGGGGGCGGGGCGCCGTAGCCGAGGAAGCCGAGCGTCGAGATCTGCAAGATCGCGGAGCCGAGCTGGAGCGCGGCGAGCGCCACGACTGGGGTGAGCGAGTTCGGCAGGATGTGGCGCCACAGCACCGTCCAGAACGTGCCGCCGGAGCCGTAAGCCGCCTCAACGTACTCGCTCACGCGCACGCTCACGACCTGCGATCGCGCGAGCCGAGCGAACACCGCGATCGATGTCACACCAACGGCGATCGCCGCGTTCGTGGTGCCGAACCCGAGCAAGATCACGACGCTGAGCGAGAGCAGCAGCGCCGGGATCGCGAGCAGCACGTCGACGACCCGCATGAGCGCCTCGTCGAGGAGGCCGCCGACCGCGCCGGCGAGCACCCCGATGGTCGTGCCGACCACAAAGCCAACGAGCACCGCGACGAGCGCCCCGACGATCGACTCTGAGGCGCCGTAGATGACGCGCGTGTACAGGTCACGACCGGTCGCGTCAGTGCCGAACCAGAACTGGGCGCTCGGGCTCTGCAGAGCCGCGCCAACCGTCTCTGTCGGGCTGCCGTGCGCGAAGAGGCCCGGCGCGATCGCCGACGCGAGCCCGAGCAGGATCACGAGCGCCGGCACGGCGAACCCAGCCACGCGACGCCACGTTTCCGTCTTCCGTGGGCCGCGTGCGTGCTCGGGTGGGGAGCCTGCGGGCTGGGCGGCAGGCTGGGCGGCCCGCACGGGTGGAGTGAGGACGCTCATCGGAGGGCTCCCTGGAGTTTCGCTGTCTGGCGCGGGGTCGCACGCGCGCGCAGCCGCGGGTCGAGCACGGGGTACAGGAGGTCGACGACGAGGTTGATGATGACGAACGTCGCCGCCGCGAGCACAACGATCGCGAGCAGCACGGGGGTATCGCGGGTTGCAACGGACTGGGCGGTGAGCTGCCCGATCCCTGCTCGCGCGAACACGGTCTCAGAGACGACGGCGCCGCCGACGAGCTCGCCGAACAGCACACCGGCCATCGTGAGTGTCGGAAGCAGCGCGTTGCGCGCGACGTTTCGCCAGAGCAACCACGATGTGCTCGCGCCGCGGGCTCGCACGACGGTCACGAACGGCTGCGTGCGCACCTCATCGATCGATCGCAGCAGCACCTGCGCGAGCGGGGCGGCGATCGGGATCGCGATCGTGAGCATGGGCAGCACGAGCCCTTGGAACCCGGTCGCCCCGATCGCCGGCACGAGACCGAGTTTGAACGAGAAGAACTGGATGAGCATGATGCCGACCCAGAACACTGGAAGCGACACGAACAGCGGCGGCAACCCCCGGAACAGGCGGCGCAGCCACCCCCAACCGCCGTAGCTCGCGGTGAACGCGATCGTCACGGCGAGCACGACGGCGACTGCGAGGCTCGACAGCGCGAGCGTGAGGCTCGACGGCAGCGCCGCGGCGAGCAGGGTCGAGACCGCGGCACCGCTGTTCACCGAGTACCCGAAGTCGCCGCGCACAAACGACAGGATCGAGTCGAAGAAGCGATCGAGGGGCGGCCGATCCGCGCCGTAGCTCTCACGAATCTCGTCGAGCTGTTCGGGCGAGAGCCCGAGCTCGGGGCTGCCGTAGCGCGCGAGCACCGCGTCGCCAGGCAGCGCCGCGAGCAGCACGTACGCGACCGTGTAGGCGAGCGCAAGCACGAGGAGCGCTTGCAGGAGACGCCTTGCGAGGTATGGCATTGGGATCGGGCCCTTCGGGTGCTAGCGGTTCAGCCAGGTGCTGTAGAAGTTCGGGCGGCCAACCGACTCCGTCGCGAAGCCCTGCACCGCGTCGGTGAGGCCATAGACCTGAGGCTCTTCGAAGAGCGGCAGGATGTAGGCCTGTTCAGCGAGGTAGCGCTGCGCGGCAGCTGACGCCTCGGCACGCGCTTCCGGGGTCGGCGCCGACGCGACCGCGGCAAGCAAGTCGTCGAGTTGCTGGTCGGCGTTCTTCTGGGTCGCCGTGTCGTAGTTCAACAGGGTGTTGCGGTTCGTCGAGAAGAACTGCGACTTCAGCACGTCGTAGTCGGCGCGGCCGACCATCGAGTGGTAAACCTGGATCGTGTCGGCGTCGAGGCTCGCCGCGGTCTGCGCCGCGTAGTCGCCCGAGAACAGGTTGACCTCGATGCCGAGCTCGCCGAGCTGCTCCTGGATGAGCGTGACAACCTCCTTTGAGCGAGGCTGAGGCTGCGCCTCATTGAACGTGATGCTCAGGCGCTGGCCGCCCTGCTCGAGCACGCCATCACCGCCGGCCTTCCAGCCAGCCTCGGAGAGCAGCTTCGCAGCCTGCTTGGGGTCGTAGGTGTAGTTCTCGGAGGTGTCGAGGTAGCCGAGTGCGGTCTTCGCGAGCGCGCCCGTCGCGAGCGGGTAGCTGTCGGTGAAGAGCGTCTTCACGATCGCCTCGCGGTCGATGCCAGCGATGATCGCCTGGCGCACGCGGATGTCGCTGAGCAGCGGGTTCGTGAAGCGGAAGTTCAGGCTGTTCGTAACGCCGTTCGTTGACGCGGCCTGGATGGCGAGGCCGGGCGCTGCGAACTGCGGCTCGTCGGGGGCCGGGATCTGCCGGGCGATATCGGCCTGCTTTGCGACGACGGTGCCGACGCGCACGCTGTTCTCGCCCGCGACGGTGTAGGTGATGCCGTCGAGGTACGCCCGGCCGTCGTGCGCCGCAGCCTCGGGTGCCCAATCGTAGTCCTCGCGCACCTTGAGCTGCGTCTCAGTGCCGATCTTCTCGTCAGAGACCACGAAGGGGCCGCTGCCGATGACCTCGGTCGCGCTGCCGGGGCCGAAGCCCTCGCTGTCGAGGTCGAGCGTCGCGTCAGAGACGAGCCCGGAGTTGATCGTCGACACTGCCTGCGCGAAGCCCGGTGACGGTGCCGAGAAGAAGAACTTCACGGTCGTCGCGTCGACGACCTCGCCGTGATCGTAGTTGTTGATGGCCTCTGACGGGGTGAGCGCGCGGTCCGCGTCGCCCTTGCCGTAGAGGTCGATGTTCTTCACGATGTTCTCCGCGGTGAGCGGGGTGCCGTCGGAGTAGGTGACGTCGTCGCGGATGGTGAACGTGTACTCCGTCGCGTCGGCGTTCACCTCGGGCAACTCAGTCGCGATCCACGGCCCGAGTTCGAGCGTCTCCGGGTTCTGGTACAGCAGCCTGTCGGTGATGTTGTTCACGATGCCGCCGTTCGGGTAGAACCCGCCGGCCGGCGGGTACAGCGTCGTCCAAGCCTGCGGCTCAAGGTAGCTCAGCGTGCCCCCCGTGACGGGGTCGCCCGCTGGTTTCTCACCGGCGGGCGCGCCGCTTGCGCAGCCCGCGAGCAGCGCGGTCGTTGCGGCGAGGGACAGCGCGGCGAGGGCCGTGCGGCGTGTACGTGACATGAATTCGGTCTCCGTGGTCGGGGCGTGAACGCGAGAAACATACTGTTTGCTTCTGCGTGGCATTACGAAACGTTATCCTTGCATGGCGAGCGCACCCCGCGCAACGCGCCACACGCGGCGCCCGTCACACTGCGTAACCCAACGAACTTCAAGTCGTGGCCTCAAATCAGCCCAAGCTAAGCTTATGATAGCCATAAACACAGCGAACATATTTGGATCAGCCACATGCCCTCCCCCGCAGCACCCGACGTGTACGACACGCCTCCGAGCATCGCCATCGTGGGCCTCGGCCCGCGCGGCGCGTCCCTCATCGAGCGACTCGGCGTCCACCTCTCCGCGGATTCGACGCAGGCGCCGCTCGAACTTCACCTCATCGACGACGCGCAACCCGGCCCCGGGCGCATCTGGCGCACCGACCAGACCCGCGAGCTCTGCATGAACACGCTCGCCGACGCGGTCACGCTCTTCACCGAGCCCGGCAGCTCGGTTTCTGGCTACGTCGTCGAAGGCCCAACGCTCTACGAGTGGTGCGTGCTTGCCCGCGAGGCCGCGTTCGGCTCAGAAGCGCGACAGCGGGGTGCAGGCGAGACGATCCCGCAATCGCGAGCGGCGACGTTCACCGCCTACCCCGCGCGCGCCGGCCTTGCAGCCGAGTACCGGGAAGAGCTCACCGCGCTTCGCCCGGAGTCGCACCCGAGCCGCGCGCTCTATGGCGAGTACCTCTCGTGGTTCTTCCGCCGCGCGATCACTGAGCTGCCTGAGCGGGTGACCGTGATCCACCACCGCGCCCGAGCAATCGCCGTCGAGCGGAAGGGCGGGCGCGAGCACCTCACGCTCAGCCGAGACGGGCTGGCAACTGGCAGCACCGTGACGGCTGATGCGGTGATCGCTGCGACGGGCTGGCTGCCGCGCACCCAGAGCCCGGCAGACGCGGCACTCGCCGCCCGCGTTGCGGCGCAGCCCGAGCTCACCTGGGTGCGCCAGGGCAGCCCCGTCGAACAAGACCTCGCCGCGATCCTGCCCGGCGAACCCGTCATCGTGCGAGGCCTCGGCATGGGCTTCTTCGACACCGTCACGCTCCTTACTCAGGGCCGCGGCGGCAGCTTCGTTCCCGCGCCAGGCGAGCCGGGCGGCCTGCGCTACGTCGCATCCGGCCGGGAGCCCGTCGTGCACGTCACATCGCGGCGCGGCGTGCCGTTCCGCGCGAAGTCGCGCTACGGTTCTCTCCCGCCGCGCGCCGACCAGCGCCTGTTACGCGAGGTCGACTGGCAGCGAGTGCCGCGGCCCATCAACTTCGACGCGGCACTCTGGCCCCGCATTGTCGGCGACGCGTTCCTCGCGCACGCTGAAACCCTCGCCAGGGTGCGGCCCGACGCGCTCGGTTCGGTCGGGGATGCCGGGCGCCAGGATCCTCAGGCCGCGTTGGCAGGTATCGAGGCCGCGATCCGCACTGTGATCGCCCCCGCGGCCGCCGGCACGTCTTCCCCCGACCTCGGTGACGTCGTCGACGAGGTCGCCCGAGCCGTTGCCCCGTTCATTCCCGACCCCTCCAACCGACTCGACCTCGCCGGCGAGATCGTCCCCGTGCGCGGCGATTTCCAATCGCCCGAGGCGTTCAGCGACTGGGTGCTCGAGCGGGTCGCCGCCGACCTCCGCGAGGTCGACCTCGGCGCCGACAGCGCCGTCAAAGCCGGCCTGTGGTCGGTGAGCTCTGCGCGGGGCTTCGCGGCCCAGGTCGGCACCCTCGGCGGCTTCGACGCTGAATCGCGCGCGAGCGGGCTCGCGCTCCTCACCGCCGTCGGGGGGATGGTCGGCTCGGGGCCGCCCGCGTTCCGCAACAACGAACTGCTCGCGCTCGCAGCGGCGGGCCTCGTCCGGTTCATCGGGCCTGAGTCCGCGGTGAGTGTCGACGAGCGCGGCTTCGTCGCGTCGTCGACGGCCGTGCGTGGCTCGGAGGTGAGGTCGCGCGCCCTCGTCGACGCGTGGATGGAGTTCCACGACGCACGCACGACGCGCGACCCACTCACGGCCTCGCTGCTCGACGCCGGCCGCGCTCGAGCCTTCGCGATTTCCTCGCGCACCGGGGCCACCGCGGCAACGGGCGGCATCGACATCGACGAAGCGACAGGCCGCCTCATCGGCGCTGACGGCACCATTGACGAGAGCGTACACTTCGCGGGTATTCCCGTCGATGACACGCTCCACGGCACTATCATCAGCCCGATGCCGGGAACCGACCCCCCGATGCTGCGCGAGACCGACCGCGTTGCGGCGAGCGCCCTCACCGTCGCGCTCACAGCTGCGGCAACACCCACCCTTGAAGGAGCCCTCAGTGCCTAACCCCCACACCGATTTCGAGCTCGCACTCCACTCAGCCCACCCCGTCGCGCTCGTCACGGGGGCGACGGGCGGCATGGGCTCAGCGATCGTCAGGGAGCTCGCTGCGACGCACCGAGTCATCGCCGTCGGACGCGGGCGCGAGGAGCTCGCGAAGCTCGCAGACGAGACGGGGGCTGTTCCCTGGGCCGTTGACCTCACCGACGGGGCAGCGCTTGCCGAGCACGCCGGGAGCCTCGACAGGCTCGACGTGCTGGTACACGCCGCGGCGCGAGGCGGGTCGCTCTCGGTGACCGACGCGCGCGCCGCGGACTGGGCCGAGCACTTCGCGGTGAACGTGACGGCGCCGGCCGAGCTCACCCGCCTCACCCTGCCGCTCTTGCGGGCGGCCCAGGGCACCGTCGTCTTCATTGGCTCGGGCGCTGGCACGCGGCCCGTTCCCGGCAGCGCGGTCTACACGGCAACGAAGCACGCGCTTCGCGGAGTCGCAGATGTGCTGCGCATCGATGAGGAGCCGTACCGGGTGCGAGTGGTGACGCTCGCGCCCGGCCAGACCGACACCGCGATGCTGCGGGCAAGCATCCCGAGCGCCAACTACCGGCCCGAGCGTTACATCAGGCCGGAGTCGGTCGCTGAGACCGTGCGTTTTGTCGTCGACGCGCCGGCCGACGTACAACTCACCGACATCGCGGTGCGCCCGCGCCAGGAGATCGCACGGTTGTAGCTACGAACGGGCTGACAGGCCCTACGCGGCGAGCGCAGCCTCAATCGCCGCTCGGATCGCCGGGTCGTTCGGCTCGGTGGCAGAGCGGAAACGGGTCACCGTCGGGGCGCCGCTGCCCGCGGGGTCGCGGCTCACGATGAACTTCTCAAAGTTCCAGCGGACGAGGCCGCCCGCGCCCGCGGCATCCTTGCCCTTGCGAAGCTCCTTGAACAGTGGCTCGGTGCCCCGGCCGTTGACCTTTCCCTTCGCGAGCAGCGGGAAGGTGACGCCGTAGTTCAGCGTGCAGAACTCGGCGATCTCCTCATCAGTTCCCGGCTCTTGCATCAGGAACTGGTTGCACGGCATGCCAATGACGGCGAGACCCCTCTCGCGGAACTCTTGGTAGAGCTCTTCGAGACCCGCGTACTGCGGCGTGAACCCGCACTTCGAGGCGACGTTCACGACGAGGGCCGCGCCGGGCGCGAGCTCCCCAAACTTCCGGCTCTCGCCGTTTGCAAGCTTCACTTCGATTTCACGCATGCTGTCTCCTGCCCCATGAGGTTCTCCCCCAAACCTACTCCGCTCGGGGCGGCCTTCCCAGACCGCTTCGGCTGTTCTGCCTGCAAACTGCGCATCGTATGCCAGATTCCCAGATTCGGGCATATGATGCGCAGTTTGCATACGGTGGGGCGGAACGAGCCGGCTCCTACAGCCGCGGGTCGACCGGGTCCGACTCAAGCGCGAGCACCGCAGCCACGGCCTCATGCACCCGCCAGAGCGGCTCACCGGCGACGAACCTGTCGAGGGCCTCCGCGCCCAGCGCGAACTCACGGACGGCAAGGGAGCGCTTGCGCCCGAGGTCGCGGTCTCGCAGGCGGGTGAGGTTCACAGGTTCCAGGTACTCGGGCCCGTAGATGATCCGCAGGTACTCGCGGCCACGCACCTTGAGCCCCGGGGGCACGAGCCCCTTCTTGCCAAGCACGACCGACTGCTCGGGCTTCACGACCATGCCCTCGCCGCCCGCTTCGGTGAGTTCCTCCCACCAGCGAACGCCAGCCTCGATGCTCTCGGCGTTCGCGGGCTCGATCGTGAGTGAGCGGGTGCGCCGCACGAGCTCGGGAGCCGCGTCAGCGAGCCGGCCCGCAATGTCGAGGTGCCAGGGGTGCGGATCGCCGTAGCGCGCCCGCCCCTCAGTCGCGAGCACCTGGAACGGCGCAAAGCTTACGCCCGCGAGCCCCGAGGTCGGCCAGACGTAGCGCCGGTAGGCGCGGGTGAACGCCTCGGCGTCAGCGAGGCGTTCACCTGCGCGGGCCTCGAGCTTCGCAGCGTCAACGCCGCGCGCCGAGGCCGCGGCGAAGGCCCCGACCGCCGCCCCGAGCCCAGCACGCGCAGCGGCTCCCGCCGGGGCGTACACGCCGGTGAGCAGGTCGCCCGCTTTCAGCGACCACGGCAGCATCTCGCCGTCGAACAAGATCCAGTCAGTCTCAAGCTCGTCCCAGAGCCCAGTGGCGTCAGCCGCCCCGCGGAGCCCAGCGAGGAACTCTTCCATGAGCTCGCGCTCGAAGAGCGCCCGCCCGGTGCGGGTGGTGACTATGCCGGTCTCACCTGGCTGACCTCCGAAGCGCTTCGCGGCGGTCGCGGCGTCACGACACAGCAGCACGACCGCGCGCGAGCCCATGTGCTTCTCCTCGCACACGACGCGCTCGATTCCCGCGGCAGCGAACACCTTGAAGGCCTCACGCGGGTGTTCGAGGTACCCGGGCTCAGAGCTCGTCGGCGACGGCGCCATCGTTGGCGGGAGGTATGGCAGCCACGAGGGCGCGACCGCGAACCTGCTCAGCGTTTCGAAGCCGCCAGCGGCGTGTTCAGCTCTGATGCCGACGCGGCCGTGCAGCTTCGTCTCGACGACACGCTTGCCGAGCACGTCGGCAGCACGGAGCTCACCCGCAGCGCGAGGCAGGGCGGGCGCCGCGACGCCCGACCCCGCACTCGACCCAGCACCCGGCTGCCCGGCGGCGGGCACTGCAGACTGCTGGCGATCCTGATCGCCCCCGTCACGCGCAACGCTTCCCCGGGGCGGAGCGAGCGGCCGCACCGAGTCGGCGTAGCGCTCGCGGGCGGGCACCTCGACGAGCTCGCGTTCGGGGTAGCGCAGCGCCGAGAGCTTCCCGCCGAATACGCAGCCGGTGTCGAGGCACATCACGTTGTTGAACCACTCGGCCTGCTCGACCGGGGTGTGGCCGTGCAGCACTGCGGCCTTCCCGCGGTAGTCGGCGGCCCAGTCGAGCCGCACCGGCAGGCCGAACTCGTCAACCTCACCCGTCGTGTCGCCGTAGAGCGCGAACGCCCGCACCCGGCCAGAGCTGCGGCCGTGGTACGCCTCTTTCAAACCAGCGTGGGCGACGACCAGGTTGCCGTCATCGAGCACGAGATGCGAGACGAGACCGTGCGCCCAGTCGCGCACCTCACGCCTGAACTCGTCGGTCTCGCCCGCGAGCTGCAGCATCGTCTCGGCAAGGCCGTGCGCCATCGACTTCCGCTTGCCGTCGAGCGCGGCCACGAGCTTCTCCTCGTGGTTGCCCGGTACGGCGAGCGCGTGGCCCGCCTTGTGCATGCCCATCGCGAGGCGCAGCACACCAACCGAGTCGGGCCCGCGGTCGACAAGGTCGCCGAGAAACAGGGCCCGGCGCCCGTCGGGGTGGCTCGCGTCGATCGCCCGCCCCGCCTCGTCACGCACGATGACGTAGCCGAGCGCGCCAAGCAGTTCCTCCAGCTCAGGCAGGCAGCCGTGTACGTCACCGATCACATCAAACGGGCCGTGGTCGTCGCGGAAGTCGGTGAGGAGCCTCCGCCGCACGATCCCCGCGGCCGCGACCTCGTCGGTCGTGCTGAGCACGTGCACGCCCCGCAGGCCCTCACGCCTAAGGCCGCGCATCGAGCGGCGCAGCTGGCCCTGCTGGCGGCGAATCACCTTCTCGCCGCGCGGGGTGTCGTCACGGCCGCGGTCATGCTCGAACAGAACTGACTCGGCGAGGTCAAACACGATCGCGACGGGCAGCACGTCGTGGTCGCGCGCGAGCTTAATAAGCGAGGCGCGCGACTCGGGCTGCACGTTCGTCGCGTCGATCACCGTCAGCAGCCCGGCCTTGAGTCGTGTCGCGACGATCGTGTGGAGCAGCTCGAACGCGGGTTTCGTCGCCGCCTGGTTATTCGGGTCGTTCGAGACGATGCCGCGGCACTCATCGCTCGACACGGTCTCGTATGGGCCGAAGTGCTCGCGGGCGAATCGACTCTTGCCCGATCCTGATGCGCCGACGAGCAGTACGAGCGCGACCTCTGGGATCGATATCTCGGTCATTTGGTTCCTCCCCGCGTGAACGTCGCCATCTGCGTTGCCGAGCCGAGCCCGTCGGCCACCGGCCCGATGCCCGCCAGCGCCACCGTGTAGCCGTGCGCGAGCGCGACCCGGTCGGCCCACGCCGCGAACTCCGCGCGGGTCCATTCGAAGCGGTGGTCGTGGTTGCGCAGCTCCCCGGGCGCGAGGCCAGGGTAGGCGGCGTTGTACTCAACGTTCGGGGTCGTGACGATCACGTGGCCGGGGCGCGCGTCGGCGAACACCGTCTGTTCAAGCACCGGCACTCGCTCAAGGTCGAGGTGCTCGATGACCTCCATGAGCACCACCGCGTCGAAGCCGCGCAGCCTGTCGTCGCGGTAAGTGAGCGAGGACTGAATGAGGCCGACCTTCTCGCGAATCGCGTCTGGGGCGCCGCCGGAGGCGCCATCTCTCGCGTCGTCGAGTCCGAGCCTGCGCGCGGCCTGCGCGAGAGCGCGCGCGGAAACGTCGGCCCCCACAAGGCGCGTGATGCGCGGGTCACGCGAGAGCGGCGCGAGCAGCGCACCTTGGCCGCAGCCCATGTCGAGCACGGTCGCCGCGCCGAGTCGCGTGAGCTCGGCGTGTACGGCGTCGCGGCGCTCGCGGGCGAGCGACGGCTGGCGGGTGCCGGTCGTCGCCGGTCCCCGATCAGGATCGCCAGCGCTCGGCACACCCGCACCCGTGCCTGCGGTGCCGGCCGTGGTTGCTGGGCCTGCCGCGTCTGCCGCGTCTGCCGCGTCTGCCGCGTCTGCCGCGGCGATGAGGTCGCGCTGGTGCCTGAGAAAGCGACGAAGAATGAGCTCTCGCTCCGGGTGAGCGGCAAGCCACTCGCCGCCGTGCCTGAGCAGCTTGTCGTTCTCTGACTGGTCAACCCAGTAGTGCTTCGCGTCGTCGAGCACGGGCAGCAGGATGGTGAGGCGCTGCAGCGCGTGCTGCAACACCTCGGTGCCCGAGAGCCTGACGTCGAAGATTTCAGAGTCGCCCCACTCGGGAACCTCGGGGTCGAGCGGCAGCGCGCTCGCCGACACCACCCACCCGAGCGGCTCGAACAGCCTACGGATGAGCTGCGCGCCATCAGCGCAGGCGACCGTCGGGAGGTGTACCTCGAGTTCGAGGGGCTCCGCGACCCGCTCGGGCCGCGCCTCGCAGTTGCCCGCGAGGGCCGTGCCATACACCCCGCGGATCGCGCCGGTGAGCAGCGAGGAAGCCACATACGGCCTATCGTTCACGTACTGGCCGAGCGTGAAGCTCTCCATCGCGGCGCCCTGGCCGCGCAGCAGCCCGATCGGGTCGACCTCAAGCGCGAGCGCGACAGTGCAGCGCTCGTCGGTGAGCTCCGTGCAGACGACGCTCACCGCGCCGACCGAGAGCTTCCGCGTGTGCGCGCGACCCGGATGCTTGTGCAGCAGAAACGTCAGGTCCTCGACAGGGGCGGTTGTGGTGCTCAGCGAAACGTACACTGGCCCATTGTTGCACGGGGGCCGGGCGTGTCGCCCGGCCCCCGTGCAACCGGCTAGCGAACCGAGGCGCGGCGCATCGACAGCCAGGTGCCGAAGATCGCGAGCGCGGCGACCCCTACCCCAACGCCAGCCATCAGCGGGCGGGTGATGGCTGCGATGATCTCCCCGAGCTGCGGCACGAAGATGAGCAGCAGCACAACAAGCACGAGCGCGAGGCCGAGGGCCGCGACGGTCGGCCCCTTCGAGCCGAAGCGCACCCAGACCGCGCCGAAGAAGCCGCCGACGCTCGTCGCCACGAACGTGATGAGGAACATCGTGATGAACAGCACGAGGGGGTTCCCCGAACCAAGCAGGTACACGTCGAGCGCGTACAGGTGGATGAACCAGTGGCCGGTGGCGAGCTCAAGCCCGAGCAGCACGACCATGACCGCCGCAATGAAGAGCGACAGTACGATGTTCGCGAGCGCGGTTCCGAGCACGTGCGCGCGGCGGGTCGCCCCGAGCGCGAGCGAGAACGGGTACGTCGTCGCGATCGCCTGGACGCCGTAGTAGACGAGGAAGCCGGGGAGCGACCAGATCATGCCCTGATTCCAACGAGCGCCCTCGACGTATTCGGCTGACGCCGGGTCAAGGCCGCCGCGCTGCAGCATGAGCGAGATGAGCGCCGAGACGACGAGCACCACGAGCACGATCTGCAGAGGCACCGAGAACATTGCTCCCGGCTTGTTCATGTGCAGCCGGGTCACCTTCAGCGCGCGGTTCATGAGCGCACCTCCTTCTCGCTCGCGGGGCTGTCCCCGCCGTCGAAGCCGTAGGCAGCGACGAGTTCTTGCAGCGACACCGAGCTCAGTTCGACGTCACCGGCGGCGGCTGCCCGGTCGGGCTGCCCCTCGACGACGATGGTGGCGAGGCCGCCAAGCCGGTGCCGGCTGAGCACCCTTCGGCCATCGGCGTACGCGGCGACGGCATCAGCCGACCCCGCGGCCTGGTGCGCGGCGCCGCGCAGCTCGTCGACGTCGGCGTCTTGCACCACGCGGCCGCGGTCGAGGATCACGACGCGTTCGAGCAGCCGGTCCATCTCATCGATCAGGTGCGTTGAGAGGAGGATTGTGCGGGGGTGCTCCTGGTAATCCCGCAACAACACGTCGTAGAAGTAGCTGCGGGCGGTCGCGTCGAGCCCGAGGTAGGGCTCGTCGAAGAAGGTGACCGGGGCCCGTGAGGCGAGGCCGAGCACGATACCAAGCGCCGAGGTCTGGCCGCGCGAGAACTTCTTCACGACGGTCTTCGCGGGGATGCGGAAGAGCTCGACGAGTTCGTCGGCGAGCGCCTGATCCCAATTCGGGTAGAAGATACGCGCCGCGCGGAGCGCGTGGATGAGCTTGTAGTCGTCGGGGTAACGCTGGTTGTCTCGAATGAAGCAAAGCTGTTCGAGCACCTTAGCGTTTTCGAAGGGCTCCGAGCCGAGCACGCTGACGGTGCCGGAGGTCGGGCGATCCTGCGCCGTTGCGAGCGACATGAACGTCGTCTTGCCCGCGCCGTTGCGGCCGAGCAAACCGGTGATCGTGTTCTCGTGCACGTTCAGGGTGACGTCGTCGAGGGCGCGGGTTGCACCGTGGACGCGTGTGAGGCCGCGGGCCTGAATCGCGTAGGTCATATCCGTTCTCATTCTGTTTCGGGGGTGCGGGACTCGTCGATGAGGCGATTGAGCGCCGCCCTGTCGAGCCCGATGGTGCTCGCCTCGGCGAGCATCGGCTGGATGAAGTCCTGAACAAACCGGTCGCGCCGCTCGGCGGCGATCCGCTCGGTCGCGCCCTCGGCAACAAACATGCCGATGCCGCGACGCTTCACGAGAATGCCCCGGTCTACCAGTAGGCCGAGGCCCTTACCTGCTGTCGCGGGGTTGATTCGGAGATAGCTCGCGAGCTCGTTGGTCGAGGGCACCTGCCCGCCCTCCTGGTAGCGGCCGCGCAGAATGTCGTCGACAATCCGCTCGGCGAGCTGCTGGAAGATTGGCCTTGAATCCTCAAACACGTGTCACCTCGTCACCACGGGCCCGGTACCCGTGATCGCATCCTATCCACTCCATCGGTTCATTACTTCACTAATGAACCTACGAGGTGGGCGCGCTATTGTCAAGCAGTTCGTTGCAGCACCCGGCATTCCGGGAACCCCAGGCAGACCACCGGCCGGGCATTCCGGGCAGACCACCGGCCGGGCACCCCAGGCCGCCCCCGGCCGGGCACCCCAAAGATCTGGGATCCGCGAAACCAATGCCCACTCGAGCCCGATCGGGCATATTGAACGCCGATCGCATTGGCATGAGCCGGGCCAGGAGGGGCCGGGCCAGGACGGGCCGGGCCAGGACGGGCCGGGCCAGGAGGGGTCGGGCTAGGAGGGGCCGCCGCGAGCTGAGCCGGGAGGCCCACTCCCCCGTCAGCGAACAGCAATCCGCTGCACAGGCTTGCTGCGTAGCATGATGCTATGAACCAGCCCCGCTACCGCTACGAGCCTCGGCCAGATGACCCCATCATCGTCGTCGACGCCGCGCCGCACGCCTCGGCGGGCACGGGCCCAGGCGCCGGGAGCTCGAACCACCACCAGCAGCACCCCGCGGTTGCGAAGGCCCTTGACGGCGTGCTCACGGTGCAGCGCCCCATCGTGCTCGCCCACCTCAAGCGCATCCGCTCCCGCCACCCGGGCGCGACACCGCAGCAACTCATCGAGATGCTTGAGCGGCACTACCTAATGACGGTGATGACGGGCGGTGCCGGGGTTGGCGCGGCCGCGGCCATCCCCGCCGTCGGCACCGCCGCAGCCCTCGCGCTCGCCGGCGCGGAGACACTCGGCTTCATTGAGGCAACTGCGCTGTTCGCCCACGCGGTCGCCGAGGTTCATGGAATTGTGCTCACTGACCGCGACCGAACCCACGCCCTAATCCTTGCACTCATGCTCGGCGAGGAGGGTGCGACTCTGCTGCGCCAGGTCACCGGCCAGGTCGCGGGTGGCATGGCCCGAAACGCGTTCTGGAGCGAGATCGTCACCACGGCAATGCCGAAGAACCTCGTCGGGCCGGCGCTCGACCAGCTTCGCTCGATGTTCCTCAAGAAGCTCGCGAAGACGGGCACCGCGTCGGTGATCGGCAAGGCGATCCCGTATGGCGTCGGCGCCGTAATCGGCGGCACCGGCAACCGCCTGCTCGGCAAGAAGGTCGTGCGGTCCGCCCGCGCCGCGTTCGGCCCGGCGCCCTTCGTGTACCCCGAGAACCTTGCCGCGATCCCGCCCAGGCAGCCGCGCGAGGTGCGCAGGGCCGAGCGAAAGCAGCTTGCCGCAGGGCGGAAGCAGCAGAGTCTCGAGCGGAAGCAGAGCGCGGCCGAGCGAAAGCAGCTAGAGAGCTTCGGCGCAGACCCCGACGCGCTCGACTCCCCGTAGTGTCTAGTTCGCCCGCTGCAGCGCGGGATCCCCGTCAGCCGCAGGCGGGCCCCCGACCTCCGGCTCGCGCGCGAACAGCACCGCGAGGGCAGTCGTCACCGGCATCGACAGCACAAGCCCGGCCGCGCCAATGAGCGTCCGCACGATCTCCTGCCCAATCTGCTCGGACGTGATGAGGTCGATGAGGTCGCGCGGGTACGTATAGATGAGCAGCAGCACGCCCAGCATCGCGCCAGCGTACGCGAACACCAGCGTGTAGATGCTCGACGCGATGTGGTCCCGGCCGATGCGCATCGCCGCCTGGTACAGCCGCCGTTTCGACGCCTGCGGGTTGAGCTCGCGCATCTCCCACACCGCCGATGCCTGGGCGACCGTGATGTCGTTCAAGACGCCGAGCCCGGCGATCACGATCGTCGCGGTCAACAGGTCGTTCATGTTGAGGCCGGGCACCGACATCAACAGGCTCGCGTCCTCGGTCGAGGCAATACCGCTGAACCGGAGCCACCGGGTGACCCCGAAGCCTGCGACTGCGGTGAACACGATCCCGAACATCGCGCCAAAGAGCGCGGCCGTGGTGCGGTGCGAGATGCCGTGCGCGAGGTACAACACGACAGTCATGATTCCCACGGACGCCGTCACGGCGACGAGAATCGGGGGCTTGCCCGCGAGCACCGCCGGCAACACAAAGAGCACCAGGACGGCGACGGCCGTCGCGACGCCAACGAGCGACAGGGCACCTCGCCACCGGCCAACGAAGACGACGATGAGCGCGAACACCACCGCGATCGTCAGCATCTTTCCGCTGCGCGGGTAGTCGTAGAAGTAGTAGTTCGCGCTGCCCGACCCTGCCGAGCCGCTCGTAATAACCCGCACCTGGTCACCCTCGCGCGGGGTGACGGGGTGGGAGTTCGTGTGGTCGAGCGTGAAGGTCACCGGCTTGCCCACCGGGAGCGACGCGCGCACTCGAAGGCAGCCACTCTCCGCCGCAGGATCAGTGGGCGTGGCCTGGGGTTCGGCCGCTTCGGGGGCGCCCTGCGAGCACGCAATCGGCGTGACGTCAGTGACGCGGACGGTGAGGATCTCGCTCCCGGCCGGGTCAACCCGGTCTCGCACCTGAACTTGCTCGGAGTCAGGCCAGAGCGCTGCGGCCGCAAGCGACGTGCCGAGCAGCAGGGTCGCGATGATCGCGACAAGCACTACGTTCATACGGGAGCGCGATTGTGGCAAGAGGCGGCGTCTCATGCGCTTAATGATATTGGTTTTCATTCCACGCGGGGGCGCGACGCACAAGTTCGCGCCCCCACGTGGCTACCGCGGGGCTACCAGATGCTTACGCGCTCCTCGGGAGCGAGGTAGAGCTTGTCGCCAGGCTTCGTGCCGAACGCCTCGTGGTACGCGTCGAGGTTCTTGAGAATCTGGTTGCACCGGAACTCGTTCGGCGAGTGCGGGTCAATGGTCAGGAGTCGCACGACCTCGGCCGGGCGCGACTTCTGCTGCCATGCCTGAGCCCAGGCGAGGAAGAAGCGCTCGGCACCCGTGAGCCCATCGATGACGGGCGACTCGGCCCCCGCGAGCGAACGCAGGTACGCCTTCCAAGCGATCTCGAGGCCCGAGAGGTCGCCGATATTCTCACCGATCGTCAGCTCGCCGTTCACGGTCTGGCCGTCAGCACCCTCGGGTGAGAGCTCGTTGTACTGGCCGATGAGCGCTCCCGTGAGCTTCTCGAACGCCTCGCGATCCTGCTCCGTCCACCAGTCGGTGAGCTTGCCGTCGCCGTCGTATCGCGAGCCCTGGTCGTCGAAGCCGTGGCCGATCTCGTGGCCGATAACCGCGCCGATCGCGCCGAAGTTCGTCGCCGCATCCCAGGTCACGTCGAAGAACGGGGGCTGCAGGATGGCAGCGGGGAACACGATCTCGTTCATGCCCGGGTTGTAATACGCGTTCACCGTCTGCGGGGTCATGAACCACTCGGTCGCGTCGATCGGCTTGCCGATCTTGCCGAACTCGCGCTGGAACTCGTACTCAGCCACGCGCTGCGAGTTGCCGATGAGGTCGCCCGCATCTGCGGCGAGCGCCGAGTAGTCGCGCCACTTCTCGGGGTAGCCGATCTTCGGCGTGAACTTGCCGAGCTTCTCAAGCGCGCGCTCACGGGTGCCCTCACCCATCCACGAGAGCTCCTCGATGGAGTCGCGGTAGGCGCCGATGAGGTGGCCGACGAGTTCGTCCATCGCGGCCTTCGAGTTCTCATCAAAGTGGCGCTCGACGTAGATGCGGCCAACGGCCTCGCCCATCGCGCCCTCAACGAACGAGACGCCGCGCCGCCAGCGCTCGCGCTGCTCGGTCGCGCCGGTGAGCGCGGTGCCGTAGAAGTCGAAGTTCGCGCGCGACATCTCCTGTGTGAGGAGCGCCGCCGACGAGCGGACGATCGACCACGCGAGCCACGCCTGCCACGCCTCGAGCTCGTCCTCGATAAGCAGCGCTGCGAGCCCGGCGAGCGCGTCGGGCTGGGCCGCGACAACCTCGGAGAAGGCCGCTTCGGGGGCGCCCATCGCAGCGATGTAGGCCTGCCAGTCGAGCTGCGGTGTGATCTCCTGGAGCCCGGCGAAGTCGCGCAGGTTGTAGAGCTTCTGGATGTCGCGGCTCTCGACGGTGTCCCAGTGGCTCGCGGCGATGCGCGTCTCAAGGTCGAAGACGAGCTCGGCGAGGCGCTCGGGGTCGCCGGCGGACTTCGAGCCGACGCCGGCGAGGGTGAGCATGCGGGCGATGTGCGCGCGGTACTGCTCGCGCACCTCGGCGAACTGCTCTTCGCGGTAGTACGACTCGTCGGGCAGCCCGATCCCGCCCTGCATCACGAAGAGGATGTAGCGCGCGGGGTCGCCCGGGTCGTTGTCGATGAACATGCCGTAGAAGCCGCCGAGGCCCTTACGCTCGAGCTCAGCGGTCACGCGCACGAGCTCAGGGATTGACGGAAGAGAAAGCGCGCGGTCGAGGTCGGCGCGGATCGGCTCGGCGCCGAGCGCGTCGATGCGTTCCGTGTCCATGAAGCTCGCGTACAGCGCGGCAACCTTGTCGGCCTCCGCGTCTGCGCCGCCCTCGACGAGGCCGGCCGCGGGCGCCTCAGTGCCGGTGATGATGTCGCGCACCGCTTCCTCGGCGTTCTCGGCGAGCACGGCGAAAGAGCCGTAGCGAGCCTTGTCGGCCGGGATCTCGGTGCGGTCGATCCACTTGCCATTCATGTGGCGGAAGAGGTCATCCTGCGGGCGCACCGCCGGATCGAGTTCGGAGAGGTCGATGCCGGACTTGCCGGGCGCTGCATTGCTCATGCTCTCAGCCTAGCCGGGGCACCCGAGCGCGCCACCGGCGTTCACTCTCAGCGTGCGAGCCAGCGTCGGTGGCAGGCGGTAGCGTGTTCTTCATGTCTGAGGCTGCGAGCGACACCCGGGGTGCGGTGCACCGCCGCTCAATCGACCGCAGGATCGCGGCGCTCGCGTTCCCCGCTCTCGGAGCGCTGATCGTCGAGCCGATGCTGCTCACCCTCGACGCGATCTTCATCGGCCACCTGGGGGCCGCGCCACTCGCGGGCCTCGCGATCGCGAGCGCGATCCTGCAGACCGCGGTCGGCCTCATGATCTTCCTCGCCTACTCGACGACGCCGATGGTCGCGCGGCGCCGAGGCGCGGGGAACACCCGGGGCGCGGTGCAGGCGGGCATCGACGGGTTGTGGCTCGCGCTCGGTATCGGGATCGCGGTTGGCTGCGCCCTCTGGCTCTTGAGCGCGCCGCTGGTCAGCGCGTTTGGTGCGGACGCCGCGGCGACCGAGCAGGCGCTTGCCTACCTCACTGTCTCGTGCCTGGGCATCCCGGCGATGCTGCTCGTGTTCGCCGCGACGGGCCTGCTCCGCGGGTTGCAAGACACCCGGACCCCGCTGTACGTCGCGACGATCGGCTTCTCAGCGAACGCGCTGCTCAACTGGTGGTTCATCTACGGGCTCGGCTGGGGTATCGCGGGGAGCGCGTGGGGCACGGTCATCGCGCAGTGGGGCATGGTCGTCGTCTACGTCGCCGTCGTCGCACGCCACGCGCGCCGTGCAGGTGCGGGCTGGCTGCCGCACCGCGACGGGCTGTCGCAGGCGGGCCGCTCTGGCGGCTGGCTGTTCGTGCGCACGCTCGGGCTTCGGGCCGCGTTCCTCGCGACCGTGTTCGCGGCGACGAGCCACGGCACCGAGGCGACCGCCGCATACCAGGTCGTGTTTACGATTTTCTCGACGGCTGCGTTCGCGCTCGATGCCCTCGCGATCGCAGCGCAGGCGCTCATCGGCGATGCGCTCGGCTCGCGCAACGCGGAGCTCGCACGCCAGGTCGTGCGGCGCACGATCCTCTGGGGGCTCGTCGCGGGCGCCGCGATCGGCGCCGTGCTCGCGCTCGGCAGCCCGGTCATCGGCCGCGCGTTCACGAGCGACCCTGCCGTGCTCGAGCTGCTCCCGCCAGCGCTCATCGTGCTCGGCGCCTCGCTTCCCCTCGGCGGGTTCGTCTTCGTGCTCGACGGGGTGCTGATGGGCGCGGGCGACGCCCGCTACCTCGCCTGGACAAGCCTCGTGAACCTCGCTGTCTACCTGCCGGTGCTCTGGCTCGCAACAGCCCTCGTGCCGAGCGGCACCGCAGCGCTCGTCGCGATCACCGCGAGCTTCATGATCGCATTCATGCTCGCCCGCGCGACCACGCTCGGCCTGCGCGCGAAGAACGGGCGATGGATCGTGCTCGGCGCGTAGAATAGTCGGGTTCAGCCGCCGCGCGGTCACCCTTGTCGTCAGGAGCACTGTGGCTGCCAAAGACTCCCCCATTTCACCGTCGCGGTGGACCTTCGGCGTGCTCGTCGTGTTCACGATGTTCGGGTTTGGGTTCGGCAACTGGCTCGCCCGCATCCCGGCCGTCCGCGACAGGCTCGGGGCGAGCACGTTCGAGATGAGCGTCATCGGCCTCACTCTCGCCGCGGGCTCGCTCATCGGGCTCGTGTTCGCGGGCCGCACCGTGACCTGGCTCGGACCACGGCGGGCAATCTTCTACGGCGCGCTCGGGCAGGCAATCTTCATGCCGCTCGGCGCGACCCTGCTCTGGTTCGGCGTGCCGATCCCTGGGATGCTCGCGCTCGCCTGCTACGGCTTCTTCTTCAGCACGAGCGACGTTGCGATGAACGTCAGCGGGGCCGCAGCCGAGCGCGCACTCGGCAAATCGCGCATGCCGATCCTGCACGGTGGCTACAGCTTTGGCGGCGTGAGCGCGATGGGCGTCGGGGCGCTCGCTGAGATGTTCAAAGTTCCCGTTCCGATCCACCTGAGCGTCGTGTTTGGGCTCGTTGTCGCGGGCATCCTGTTCGCGATCCGGCGCATTCCGCGGGTCGAACCGGGGGCGAGCCCCGCCGAACCGCTGCCCGTCAGCACGAGCACGGGCCCGATCCAACTCCTGGCAAACCCGGCGGCCGAGACCTCCCCCGAGCGACCGTCGAGCTACAACCCGTGGCGCGACCCGCGCATCATCGTGATCGGCTTTGTTGCGATGAGCCTGAGCCTCACCGAGGGCACAGCGACCGACTGGCTGCCGCTCGCGCTCGCTGACCACCGCGGCTTCACGAACTCGGCGGCTGCCCTCGCGCTCGGCGTCTTCTTCGTTTCGATGCTGTCGACCCGCGCCGCGGGCTCCCTGCTGCTCGAGCGATTCGGCCGCGTAGCGATCCTCCGCGCGAGCGCGATCACGGCCGGCACGAGCATCCTGCTGCTCAATGTGCTGCCGTTCAGCTGGGCCGCGTACGTCTGCGCGGGGCTCTGGGGCGTCGGCAGCGCCCTCGGGTTCCCCATCGGCATCTCGGCGGCTGCCGACGACCCCGAAAAGGCCGTCCGTGGCGTCGCGACGGTCTCTGCGATCGCGTACGCCGCGTTCCTCGTCGGCCCGATGGCGATCGGCCTGCTTGGCGAGCACCTCGGGCTCTTGAACGCGTTCCTGCCCCTCGTCGCGTTCCTCATCTTCGTGATCTTCGCGGCTGGCGCGGCCCGCGAGCCCGGCAGACAGGCAACCGGCAAGACAACCGGCTAAACTGTCACGGTGCGAATCGTGGTTGCTGACTGTTCCGTTGACTATGCGGGTCGGCTGTCGGCCCACCTGCCGCGCGCGAAGCGTGTGCTGATGCTGAAGGGCGACGGCTCGATCCTCGTCCACTCAGACGGGGGCTCGTACAAGCCGCTGAACTGGATGAGCCCGCCGTGCTCGCTTGAGCCGCTCGAGCTCGACGACGACGTGCGTGAGGCCGGCATCATCGAGCAGTGGCAGGTCACGCACAAGAAGACCGCCGACAAGCTCGTGGTCTCGCTGTTCGAGATCATCCACGACTCCTCGTATGACCTCGGCGTCGACCCCGGGCTCATCAAAGACGGTGTCGAGGCGCACCTCCAAGAGCTGCTCGCCGACCAGATCAACCTGCTCGGCGACGGGCACTCGCTCGTGCGCCGCGAGTACATGACGGCGATCGGCCCCGTCGACATCCTCGCCCGCGACTCGGAGGGCGTCTCAGTCGCCGTAGAGATCAAGCGCCGCGGCGAAATCGACGGCGTTGAGCAGCTCACTCGCTACCTCGAGCTCATGAACCGCGACCCGCTGCTCGCCCCCGTGTCAGGGGTCTTCGCGGCTCAGGAGATCAAGCCGCAGGCGCGCACGCTCGCGGAAGATCGCGGAATCCGCTGCCTCGTGCTCGACTACGACGCGATGCGCGGCATGGAAGACAAGAACACCCTGTTCTAGCCGCGCCCGCGCCCAGCCCCTAGCGCAGGAGCGCGGGGAGGGCCTTCTTGAGCACGGTGTTGTCGGCCGAGAACCTGTCGCCGCCCGTGAGCGTGAGCGCGAGCGCACCAGCCCCAAGCAGCGCCACGAACTCGACGCCGCCGGCGTCGACCCAGAACCCGGCGGGCGCGTGTACGAGCGCGATCGCGCCGACCATGTCGGCCGCGAGCAAGACACCGATGACTCTGGTGAAAGCGCCGAGTACGAGCAGGATCCCGCCGCCGAACTCAAGCGCCGCGATCGCGGGTGCGACGACGGCCGCACCGGGAACTCCCATGTCGGTGAATGCACCGGTCGTTCCGGCGACGCCGTACTCAAAGAGCTTCTGCGCGCCGTGGGCGGCGAAGATCGCCCCCACGGCGATGCGTAACACCAGGATTCCAGCGGCGGTTCGAGCGTTCGAAGTCATGTCGTTTCTCCTTAGTGTGACGTGCCTCCGAGCGGAGACGATCACCAGCCTAGAAAAGCTGCGCCTTGCTGCTCTGGCAATCCACGGACTCCCAGCACCCTCCTGGAATAGATGCGCCGCACACTGTCAGCTTTGAGCGGCACTGGGTACTATCGGGGCATGAGCAATGTGCCTCCCCCGCGGGTTGTCTACCAGCAGCCGTTCCAGCCGCCCGTGCCGCCCCCAGCGAACGGCATGGCTGTCACGTCGCTCGTGCTTGGCATTATCGGTGGGCTCATCGGCATCTGGTCGCCCTTCCCCGTCTTTGGGATTGTCGCGGGCGCGTTCGCCTTCATCCCGGCGCTGCTCGCGATCATCTTTGGGCACACCGGCTTGCGCACCTCGAAGCGCACGGGCACGGGCCGCGGACCGGCGATCACCGGTCTCGTTTTCGGCTACGCGACGATCGCAATCATCGTTGCTTCGGTGCTGTTTTGGGGCGCGGTCATCGCGTTCGGCTCTGACTCGGGTATGAGCTCGTCGTTCTGAACGCCCGCTAGTTATTGCTGACCATGAGGTTGTTGACGCTTCTTGGGTGTAGCGGCACAGACGGGTAGAGTGGGACGCATGTCGAGCCCTGAATCGGACACTCAGGGGCTTTCGGTCACGCCGTCAGCCCCCCACCTTCGCTGAGCCCTCGGCTCTCTGCTGGCCGTATGTGCGCAGCACGACATTCGGATGCCCTTTGGGTGCTGACCGTTGTGACGAGACGTTCTCTTGTTCGTACTCTCGCTTCGGAGCTACCTCAATGCCTTTCGCTCTCTATCTTCTTGCCCTGGTTGTATTCGCCATGGGCACTTCCGAGTTCATGCTCGCCGGCCTCGTGCCCGACATCTCCACATACTTCGGCGTTTCCGTGGGGACCGCCGGTCTCCTAACATCGGCGTTTGCCGCAGGCATGGTGATCGGCGCACCTGCGATGGCCGCGCTCACTCGTCGCCTCCCTGCGAAATCGACACTCTCGGGTTGCGTGATTGTATTCGCGGCGGCACATGTCGTCGGCGCGCTGACGCCTGACTTCACTGTTCTGTTCATCACGCGTGTGATCGCCGCGATTGTCAATGCGGGCTTCTTGGCGGTCGCGCTGGGTGCGGCGACGAAGCTCGTGGCACCCGACGCCAAAGGTCGAGCCGTGGCGGTTCTGCTGGCGGGTACCACCGTCGCGACCGTCGCCGGCGTCCCGGCCGGTGCTCTACTTGGTGCGGCACTCGGCTGGCAGTCGACGTTCTGGGCGATCGCTCTACTCTGTGCCCCCGCTGCGATCGGCATTGCCGTGGGCTTCACCAATCAAGCTGACGACTCGTCAAGGGAGGATTCGCCCTCAACCTCGCTGCGGGTGGAGTTGGCGCAGCTTGCCTCTCCGCGCCTCGTTCTGACGATGACTGTGGCTTCCCTGGTGAATGCCGGCACCTTTGCGACGCTGACCTTCCTCGCGCCGATCGTTACGGATACCGCCGGCCTGAGCCAGTGGTCGGTGTCGGTGGCGCTTGTGCTCTTCGGCGTCGGTTCCTTCATCGGTGTCACTGTTGCGGGACGGCTCTCGGATGCCCGACCTCGAATCGTCATCGTGGCCGGTGGAAGCGTTCTTGTGCTCGGGTGGATCGCGTTGGCGCTCTTCGCGACGAACCCCGTCGCCCTGCTCGGGCTCGTTTTCGCTCAGGGCGTGGTGGGGTTCGCTGTCGGGAGCACGCTGATTACGCGAGTGCTGTATGCGGCGGCGGGTGCACCCACCATGGCGGGCTCGTACGCGACCGCGGCACTCAACGTGGGCGCAGCAGTCGGTCCCGTGCTGGCCGCTGCCGCGCTCGGCGTGATGCCCGGCGCGCTCGGACCCGTATGGGTGGCCGTCGCCACGACCGCAGCCGCCTTGCTGCTCACCATTCCCCTGTTACGGCTGATCGCACCCGCCAAGACCGAAGTGCTGGGGTGACGCACGCGAACTCGGCCCGCTTGACCGCTCCTCTGCGCAACGTCCTGGCCTCACACAGCTAGTCTTTCTGCTCGGGCGACATGCCCATGAGGAAGCCGACGACGGCGCCAATGCCGATGCCGCCGCCCGCGCCCCAGCCAACCCAGCCGAGCTGGGCGCCGAGGAAGCCGCCGATCGTGCCGAGCACGACGACGCTCCCCACCATCCAGAGAACGGCTCGGCGCTTCGCGGGGTCCTTGGGCTCGTTGCTTTCCATACCTCAACGGTAACGCGCGCCGCCCGAGAACGCTGACAGCGAGGCCTGCGAGGCCTGCGCGGCCTGCGCGGCCCGCGGTCGCTCGCCCCGCACAACGCAAACGCCCCGCCAATTCCTTGGCGGGGCGTTTGATTCACGCGGTCAGTGCGCGGGGCTCTCAGACCTACTTGTCGCGGAGCTCATCCTTCACGTCGTTGCGCGCTTTCACGGCATCGCGCTCGGCCTCAGCGCGCTTCACGTCAGCCTCGGCGCGAACCTCGTCGGCCTTGTCCTTCAGCTTGTCGACGCCCTCCTCGACGGCGTCGCCTACCTGCTTCGCGGCCTTGGCAACGTTGTCCTTTGCATCTTCAAGAAAACCCATCGTGTTCCCCCTTCGTTTGCTGCGGTGGATCACCAGTCTTTCGTGACAGCCTGAACGCAAGAACCCAAATTCGCCGGAAGTCTCAGACCGTTTTCAGACGGGGCAGAGTATTCTCAGCCGGCGGCGAGCCCGGCGAGGATGATGTCGAGGCCCCGAGCAAATGATGCGTCAAGGTCTGGTGCCGCGGCCGCACCCTCGTTCGGGCCCGAGGCGGTGTCGAGCAGCGCCCCGAACTCCGCCGCCTGGCGGTGCGTCTGGGTCGATTGCGCGTGGCCGAAGGTGTAGAGCAAGAGCGTTCGGGCGCCGTCGACGCCAACAAGCTCGGCAAGCCGCCGCTCGACGGCCGACGACCCGAGCTGGAACGCCTCGGCAGTCGCAACGACGTCAGCCCCGTCGCGCACCGAGAGCATGGCGTCGCGGAGCGCGACGCACAGCGCGCGAGCATCACCCTGGCCGAGCGGCACCGCGCGCACGATCTCGTCGGCCATGAGCGCAAGCAAGCTCTGTTTGTTCGGTACGTGGTGGTAGAGCGCGCTCGGCTGCACGTCGAGCTCTGCCGCCACCCTGCGCATCGAGCACGACTCGAGGCCCTGCGCGTCGAGCACCCGCAGCGCCGCGGTGACGACGTCGGCTCTCGTGTTGCGCATTCCGCCATTCTATCTGTAACCTGAACACCGTTCACCAGAACACTGTTCAGGTTAGATTTTTTGGAGCCCACATGACCGCCGCACCCGCAGCCATCCCCGCGCGCAAGCGCCGCAGCACCGCGACCGACCTCGCGCTCATCGCGAGCTTCGCCGCGCTCATCGGCGCGTGCTCGTTCCTTCCCGCGATCCCGATCGGCGTCGTCCCGATCACCCTGCAGACCTTCGCTGTGATCCTCGCGGGCGCGGTGCTCGGTTCGACGCGAGGCGCGCTCGCCGTGCTGCTCTGGATGGCCGTCGGCATCATCGGCCTCCCCGTCTTCACCGCGGGCGGCGCGGGGCTCGCCCCGTTCGCCGGCCCCTCGGTCGGCTACCTCGTGTCGTTCCCGATCGCGGCCTTCTTCACGGGCTTCGTTGTTGAGCGCCTGCCCCGAAAGCGCATCGCGACGAGCATCCCGCTGATCCTGCTCGCCGGCGCCGCAGCCTCGATTCTCATCACCTACCCGCTCGGCGCACTCGGAATGGCGTGGCGCGCAGACCTCACGATCGGCCAGGCGTTCGCGTTCGGCCTCTCCTTCATCCCCGGCGACATCCTCAAGAACGTGCTCATGGCGATCGTCGCGACGTCAGTTCACCGCGCCTTCCCCGGCCTGCTTCCCGCGCGCGGCCGCGCCGCCACCGCGTAGGATCGCGGGGTGATCTCGTTCAACCAGGCAAGCGTCGTTTCGCACGACGACGCCACGCTCCTGCATCCGTTCTCACTCGAGCTCACTGAGCAGCGAGTGGCGGTCATCGGGGCGAACGGATCTGGGAAATCGACGCTCGCGAGGCTCATCAACGGCCTCGTCGAACCGAGCTCGGGCACCGTCACGATCGGTGCCGACGATACGTCTGCCCCAGCGCTCGATACGGTTGCTGACGGGGCCGCCGTGCGCCGGGCCGTCGGCTTCGTGTTCACCGACCCAGCTTCGCAGCTCATCATGCCAACGGTGATCGAGGACGTCGAGCTGTCGCTGCGGAGGGAGCACCGGCGGGCGGAGGATCGCAGGCAGGCGGCGCTCGCAGCGCTCGCCCGGTTCGGCCTCGACGGCTTCGCGGAGCGCAGCGTCCACGCGCTCTCGGGCGGCCAGCAGCAGCTCCTCGCGATCGCGACCGTGCTCGCGACAGGCCCGCGGATCCTCGTCACCGACGAACCGACGACGCTCCTCGACCTGCGAAACACCCGCGTCATCGGCGACCTGCTCACCTCGCTCTCGCAGCAGGTCGTGATCGTCACCCACAACCTCGATCTCGCGGCGCGAACCGACCGGGCGCTGGTGGTGGATCAGGGGCGCATCGTCTTCGACGGCGCCCCGGCCGCGGCGATCGCCCACTACCGCGACAGCGTGGCGGCGTGAGCATCGCGTCGCCACTCGGGGCCTACATCCCGCGCCGGGGGCCGCTCCACGCGCTCAGGCCGGGCGCGAAGCTCCTCGGGCTGTTCGCCTTTGCGGTCGCCATCATCGTCTTGCCCGGCTGGATCAGCGCGCTCTGCGCGCTCGCGGTCGGCGCCGCCCTGGCTTTTCTCGCGGGGCTGCGCGGGCGCGACTTCTGGCGGGTCGCGCGCGCGTTCGCGCTCGTCGGGGTGCCCCTCTTCGCGTTCCAGACGTGGAGCGCTGGGTGGGAGCGCGGTATCGAGGTCGTCGCAGACATCCTCGCGCTGATCCTGGCCGCGAGCGCCGTGACCGCGAGCACGCGGGCGAGCGACATGCTCGACACTATCTCGTGGGCGCTCACGCCACTTGAACGGTTCGGCGTCGACACCGAGCGCGTCTCGCTCACCTTCTCGCTCGCGATCCGCATGATCCCCGCGGTGCAGGAGCTCGCCCGCGACGCCGAGCAAGCCGCACGCGCTCGCGGGCTCGACCGCAACCTTCGCGCCCGCACCGTGCCGCTCGTGCTGCGCACCGTGTCACAGGCGCAGCTCACCGGGCAGGCGCTGGCCGCTCGCGGCATCGGCGACGAAGAGGCACCGTAGGCTAGGTGCATGGCTGAATCGCACGAGATCCCTGAGGGCGTCGACGAGAACTACGAAAACGAGGCAGCGCGGGCCGCACTCATCGCGTTCAAGGAGACTCCGGACTACGAGCACCTCGCCGCTTTTCTGAACGCGCTGCGCGAGGGCTACCTCGTGGTCGACGTGACCGGCACGTCCACGAAGAAGAAGGGGCCGCGAGTTCGCACGATCAGGTCGACGAAGGGCCAGCTCGTGCTGCCCGTCTTCACGTCGATGGCCGAGTTGCGTGCGCTTGCACCAGCGGCGGGGGGCGGCGAGCTCAAGGGTGCGATCATGCCCGCGCACTCGGCGCTCTCCCTCATCACGGCCGACCGCTTCGTTGCGGCCGAGTTCGACAAGGCATCGGCCGCGCTCGTCTGCCTCCGCAAGTTCATCGTGCTCGTGCTCGGCGACGACGAGATTACCGCGGAGTCGTTGCAGGCATAGCCGCCAGAGCTACGCAAAACGCCCTCTCACAGCGAGGGGGCGTTTTGCGTGTGCGGGCAGCGCCCGCGGGGACGTCGCTACTTGCCGACCTTGAACGCACGCACGACCTGCACGAGGCCGAGGACGACCATCGAGATGCCGAGCAGCCACCAGAGCGTCATTGCGCCCATCATGGGCGACAGCAGCAGCGTGATGCCCGCGATCACCGAGATGATGCCGTAGATGATTGTCCAGGCCTTGTTGTCAGTCTTCGAGGCGGTCGCGAAGGCGAGCACGCCCTCAAACAGCCAGAGGATGCCGACCATGATCGAGAACATAAGCGCCGTGACGACGCCAGCGGTCATCAGGTTCGACATGATGATCACGCCGCCGATGACGTAGAGGATGCCGAGGAGGATGTGGCCGACACGCGACCAGCCGCCGAGGCTACGCGAGAAGATCGCGGTGCCGAAATAGACGATGCCGGTGACGATCGCGTACGCGCCAATGAGGGCGGCGACGAAGGTCAGGGTCACGCCGGCGGTGGTCTTCGGAGCGAAGATCACGAAGAGGCCGAGGACGATGGCGATGAGGCCGCCAACGCCGAAGAGAACCCGGGCGCCGTCGGTTGCGGCCTCCTTAATGGTGCCCTCGGTGGTTTCAGTTGCAGACATGTCAACGCTCCTATCAGGATTTCGCGGCCCCTTTGCTTCGGGGCTATACCCTCAGCTTCTCACTTTTTTGCGCCAAAGTGGAGCATTTCAACGAGCAGAAACGCGCGCCAGTGCTGTAGGTTTCCGCTCAATCCGCTATGCCTAGGCTGATCGCAGAGCCTCCGTTGCTCGCCCCTCGCCGAGCGCTAGGCTTGGTTGCGCACGGCCACAGGGCCCGCAGACAGTCAAGGAGGCCACGATGAGTACCGGATCGCACGGCGACGTGCAGCTTGAGAACGAACACTTCCGCGTGACGCAGTGGACGATCGAGCCCGGCGGCGTAATCCCGATGCACCGGCACGACTTTGAGTACGTCGTGATCCCGCTCGTCACCGACACCATGCACGTGCGCAACGCCGACGGCACCGAAATCGAGGCCGCCCTGAAGACCGGCGTGAGCTACACCCGCCCCGCCGGCTCCGAGCACGAGGTGTCGAACCCGCACTCCTCGGCCAACATCGTCTTCGTAGAAGTGGAGAAGCTCGCGTGACCGAACTCGTCATTCGCCCCGTCGCCGATACTGATCGCGACGCCTGGCAGGCAACGTACCGCGGCTACCGCGACTTCTACGAGAAGGAGCACGACCCGGCGGTCTTCGAGACGGTCTGGGGCTGGCTGCACGACCCCACCCACGAGACACGCGGGCTCGTCGCTGAGCTCGACGGCGAGATCGTCGGCCTCGCGCACTTCCGGCGCTTCGCCCGGCCGCTCGCCGGGTCGACGGGCATCTACCTTGACGACCTGTTCACGACGCCCGCGGCGCGCGGGCACGGCGCCGGCTCCGCGCTCATCGCCCGCCTCGAAGAGATTGCGCGCGAAGAGGGCGCGACGCTCGTGCGGTGGATCACCGCCGACTCGAACGCGACCGCCCGCAGCTTGTACGACAAGCTCGCAACCCAGACGCCCTGGGTCACCTACGACATCGCCCTCTAGCCGATACCGCCGCGATTACGCAGCCTCACCGCTGACGCGCAGGCGCTCGGTGCCCGTGGTTGGCTCGGTGAAGCCGTGCGGCCTCGGGTGCCCCGCATCGTCGACGGCAACGAACACAATACTGTCGAGGCGCAGAATCTCCTGGGCCGTTACGACGTTGTCGACCCGGCAGCTCAGGGTGACCGATGTGCGGCCGAACGACTCGACCCGGTACTCGAGCTCAAGCAGATCGCCGCGGTTCGCCCGTCCAACGAAGTCGATGGCTGACATGTGACGGGTCACAACGTCGGTGGAGCCGAGCTGCACGACAGCGACAATCGCGGCCTCTTCGTCGACCCACTCAAGCAGCCGACCACCGAAGAGGGCGTCGTGCTGGTTGAGGTCCTCGGGCTTCACCCATTTGCGGACGATGTACCTGTAGGCGCTCATAGGTTAAGCCTAGGCGACTCGTCCTGAAGCGCCCAGACGTAGACTGGGCAGCATGGTCGTCTTTGCAGGAATCCTGTTGCTCATCAACGCCGCGTACAACGTCTTGGTGTGGCCGCGCTTCTGGACCAGAGTCGCAGCAGACCCACGCGCACGCGACGAGCAGGGTCGCCCCACCAAGTTCCTCACGGTCCACGCCGTGCTCATCTCAGTAGCCCTGCTCATTGCAGCGGTCTCGGCGGTCGCGGGCGTGCTCGTCCTCACCGCGGGCTAAGCCCGAAGCGGCGTTCTCCTATTCGGCGTCGTCGCTCTCATCGGTGTCGTCGTTGAGCGCCTCGTCGAGGTCTTCGCCGCCCGAGGCGATGTGCGTCGCGGGCCCAAGGTGCGATGCGCCACCCTCGCCTACCCAGCCGTCGCCCGGGGTCCGAGCGGGGTCGGAGTCGTGATCCGGCAGCGCCTTCTTCGTGTCTTCAGCCATTGTCGCTCCCCTTTCAGCGGTGAAACGTGTGCCACAGAGTCTACGCAGGAATGGGCTTCGCAGCCAGGGTTATTCACTGTGACCTGCGCAAACCCCAGCGGCTGCTAATAGGATGGCGGGATGAAGCGGATCCTGACCTACGGCACCTTTGACCTGCTCCACTGGGGCCACATTCGGCTCCTCAAGCGCGCTCGCAGCCTCGGCGACTACCTCGTCGTCGCCGCGTCGACCGAAGAGTTCAACGCGGGCAAGGGCAAGAAGACCTACCACGACTTCGAGACGCGCAAAAACATGCTCGAGGCCGTGCGCTACGTCGACCTCGTGATCCCTGAAGACTCGTGGGACCAGAAGATTGAGGACGTGCGCAAGTACGAGATCGACACCGTCGTGATGGGCGGCGACTGGGAGGGCGACGAGCGCTTCGAGATCCTCACCCCCTACTGTGACGTCGTCTACCTCGACCGCACCGAGGGCGTCTCGACGACGAAGATCAAGCGCGACCTGGGCGTGAACTCCTAGCCACCACCGCGCACACAAACGGCCGGCGATCCTTTCGATCAGGATCGCCGGCCGTTTCGCTGTCTTCGCCCCAGTCTGCGAGGGAGGCTAGAGCACCTTGGAGAGGAACGCCTTCGTGCGCTCGCGCTGCGGGTTCGTGAGCACCTCGACGGGGTCTCCCGACTCGACGACGACGCCGCCGTCCATGAACACGAGCTTGTCAGCGACCTGCTTCGCGAAGCCCATCTCGTGCGTCACCACGATCATCGTCATCCCGCTCTCGGCAAGCCCCTTCATCACGTCAAGGACCTCGCCCACGAGCTCGGGGTCGAGCGCGCTCGTCGGCTCATCAAACAACATGAGCTTCGGATCCATCGCGAGCGCGCGTGCGATCGCGACGCGCTGCTGCTGCCCACCCGACAGGTGCGCCGGGTAGTAGTCGTGGCGGTCGGCGAGCCCCACCCGCGCGAGCAGTTCCATCGCCCGCGACTGCAACGCAGCCTTCGAGCCCTTCTTCAGAAGCGTCGGCGCCATCATCACGTTCTCAAGCGCTGTCTTGTGCGGGAACAGGTTGAAGCGCTGGAACACCATGCCGATGTCGCGCCGCTGCTTCGCGGCCTCTTTCGGGTGCATCTCATATATCTTGTCGCCGAGCTGCCGGTACCCGACGAGCTCGCCATCGACCGAGAGCCTGCCAGCGTTGATCGTCTCGAGGTGGTTGATGCAGCGCAGAAACGTCGACTTCCCCGACCCCGAAGGGCCAACCAGGCAGAGCACCTCGCCACGTGCAACCTCGAGCGAGATCGACTTCAACACCTCGTTCGAGCCGTACGACTTCGAGACCGCCTCGGCTTTCACCATCGGCGTGGTTGTGAGTGTTTCGGTCATCGTCCGCCTCCCCCTGTGCCCGAGTGTGGGGGCACGATGCTCGTTCGCCCGTCGGCCTCGGTGTACGTCGCGTGCTCCGCGTCGAGCTCGCCGACAACGGTGATTGTCTCGGTTGCGACGCTCGGTCGCTGCACGTCTGGGCGCTGGCCGATGCCCTTCGCGAAGTGCTTCTCGAGGTAGTACTGACCGACCATCAAGATCGACGTGATGACGAGGTACCAGACCGACGCAACGATGAGCATCGGCACCGGCTGGTACGTGACGGCCGCGATGTCGCGCTGCCGCGTGAAGAGTTCGCCGATGAACGGCACCGCCGCAACCAGCGACGTCGTCTTCAGCATCGAGATAACCTCGTTACCCGTCGGCGGGATGATCACGCGCATCGCCTGCGGGAGCACGACACGCGTCATCGTGTGCCACCAGCCAAGACCCAGCGCCGTCGCCGCCTCGTCCTGCCCCTTATCCACCGCGAGCAGACCAGCGCGCACAATCTCGGCCATGTAGGCCGCCTCGTTCAGCGCGAGGCCAATAATCGCGAGCGTGTAATACGACAGCAGATCCTTCGTGGTGAACGTCATCACCGCCTCGGTAAACGGGATCCCGAGCGAGACGGTCTTGTAAATCACCGGCACAAGCCCCCAGAACGTGAGCTGCACGTACACGGGCGTCCCGCGGAAGATCCACAAGTACACCCACGACACGGCCTTCACAACAGGGTTCGGCGACTGCCGCATCACCGCGAGCAGCACACCGAGCACAATCGCGATGACCATCGAGTACACGGTCAGCTGCAGCGTGTACCCGATCGCCCCGATGATTCGGGTGTCGAACAGGTATTTGCCGACCTCGGGCCAGGCAAACACCGGCCGGTTAAACGCCGCGTCGTAGATAAAGACGCCTGCGATCAGTACGAGCAAGACCGCGAAGATGACCCGCCAGGGGTGCTTTCGCCTGATCGCGCGGATCGCTTCGGGTTCAGCGTGCCGTTCTTCGGCATCACTTATGGGGTGGGACATACAGGTACTTCCTCGTGCCTGGGGGTGGGGCGCGCAGTGCTCACGCACCCCACCTCAATCGAACTGTTTAGTTCTCGCCTGCGTTAATCGTCGCCTTGTCGAGCGCACCCGACTCGATGCCCGCGCCCTTGAGGATCTCGAGGTAGGTGCCGTCGTCCATGAGCGACTGCAGCGCGGCTTGCACGGCCTTCGTCACATCGCTGCCTTTCTCAGTCGCGAAGCCGTAGGGCGCCGCGTCGAAGACCTCGCCGATCGCTTCGAGCTGACCGCCGGTCTTTGCGACAGCGTCACCCGAAACGGGCAGGTCTGCGGAGAAAGCATCAGCCATGCCGTTGACGACCGCGTTGGTCACCTCGGGCTGGCCATCGAACGGCAAGATCTCGATGCCGGGCTTGCCCGCGGCCTTGCACTCTGCGTCGCGGCGGGGCAGTTCGTCGGTGTGCTGCACCGTCGTTGCCTGCACCGCGATCGTGAGGCCGCATGCGTCGTCGGGGTTCACGTCAGACCCGGTGGGGGCGACCCACAGGCTGCCCGCGTTCAGGAAGTTCACGAAGTCGACCGACTTCTGGCGCTCAACAGTGTCCGTGAACGACGAGGAGCCGAGGTTCACGACACCCTCCTGGATGCGCGGGATGATGCTGTCGAAGCCGAGGATCTCCCACTCGGGGGTGAGCCCGAGCTTCGCGGCGACTGCGTTGGCGAGGTCGACACCCCAGCCAATCGGTTCGCCCTTGTCGTTCTTGTATTCGTTCGGCGGGTACTCGGCGTCGGTGCCGATCACGATCTTGCCCGAGTCACGAAGCTCCTTGGGCAGGAGCGCCGCCGCAGCATCATCGACCTTGATCGTCGACGTGGCTTCGGGGGCTTCCCCTCCACCCTCCTCAGCGGCGTTGTTCGTGCAGCCCGTGAGCACGAGTGCCGCAGCTGCGGCAAGGGCTGGGAGTGCGTAGCGAATCTTCATCGATTCCTCCTTATAGGAAGGGTGGGGTATCTGATCTTTGAAACCTCGAAGCCGAGTGTAGCGAGCTACGCGACTCCGGATGTAGCCAGAGTATCTATCCGGCTCCATAGCCGGACTGGATCGAGCTGATTTGTTGTCGAACTGTGTCTGGGCACCCCGTGTTCGCGATGCTGAGACTGTCAGAAATCTACGACTCAGATAAGGCCCCGCGATGTCGCGTTCCGAAGGGCCTCGTCCCTCGACGATGCCCCGAGCTTTCGGTATACCGATCGCAGCTGACTCTTGACCGTGTTCAGCGTCACGAAAAGTGTGTCGCTGATCTCCTAGCGCGACAGGCCCCGCGCGAGCAACCGCAGCACTTCTAGCTCTCGCTCCGTGAGCAGCTCTCCCTGGTTCGGGAGCCGGTCCATGTACGTTGCCGCCACGTCTGTGAACACCGGCCAGCCGTCGCACACGTCGCGCAACGGATGGATGATCGCGGCCCCCTCGCGAAGACCCTGACTGTATTGCAGGGCCTCCTTGGGGCGCCCCTTCAACCGAAGATCAAGCATGTACATGAGGTGCGCTTTGGCAGACAGTGCGGCAGATGCGCGCTCGCCTACGCCGTCGGCCACCGAGGCAAGGCGCAGACGCTGCGCCTTGGGCGGCGAAAGGAAGAGCTGCAGTACTTGCGCGGTGTCGCTGTGCGCTGGGTCGGCCGCTGACGGCCACACCGCAACCATCGAGATCGCACTCGATGCCCCAAAGTGCACCACCAAGACCCCCACAACCACCCCACCAACGAACAAGCCGAATGCTGAACAGCACACTCCCCCGCAGCAAACTCCCCCATTGCTGCAACCGGCTTGGCGAGCGCACCTGTCTTCTTCGGCAGCGCTGCACTTCTCGTACTCGTTGGCCTGATGGTTGTGGGCGCGCGCCGAAAGGCGTAGTCACGACCGGCTCCCACGGCCCCGCGGTCTAGCCGCGAACGTGTGAGACGTCACGGCACCAGGTGGGTTTCGCACTCTTCGGAGGGCGGAACCCACCTGTGTCTCTGCGGCGGCACGGAAAACGCCGGCAGGAAATGCGAAACGCCCCTCACATTCGTGAGGGGCGTTTCTCGTGGCGGAGGATAGGGGATTTGAACCCCTGAGGGCGTGAACCCAACACGCGTTCCAGGCGTGCGCCATAGGCCGCTAGGCGAAT
>JBQDKK010000013.1:0-84096 GCA_052094845.1 Leucobacter sp.
GCGCAGCGGTAGCGCGCTTCCCTGACACGGAAGAGGTCACTGGTTCGATCCCAGTATCGCGCACAGAGAAACAATAGATGAGCCCCGGATTTCCCGAAAAGGAAGTTCGGGGCTTTGTTGGCTTATAGGACAGAAATAGTGGATGGGTGTGGGCGTGTCTACCCCCGGCCGGCCCAGCCGCTTCTCACCCAGAGCCCTTCGCTCGCATCGATTCCGTTGTCGTAGAGCGATGGCCCGTGTTCAACTTCGGTCGACTCTGGGACACCTATCGATGCGGTTTGACTGGGCGGGGTGATGAACTCATGGACTCGTTCGAGGGGGATCTCTTTACGGCTCAGGAACCATTCCGCGGCGCGTTTCATGTGAGGCTCGGTCATGCCGCGATGGCTGCGCAACACCGTCCGAATACCGTTGTTGATGCCGACTTCGAGAGCGGACGTGGTGCGCGGGTTTCCATACAGCAAGTACGTGAATAGTATGTCTTGCCTGGCGAGCTTGCGTAGCAGCAGCCAGGCTTTGCGGAGTCGGTCATGCGTGAAGCCCCACTGCCCTTTCCGGAACAGGGTGCGCTCCCGGGTGAGGAAACCGTGGGCTTGCCACCACCTGTTGAGGTTTTGCTGCCAGGCGATCGCGTCTTCGATCGTGGCGACCTGGGAGAGCTGCCGCGACAGCGCAAGGAGTCGCTTACCGGCAGTGGTCCGGGGTCGTAACGTGAGGTGCTGGCGCACGTTCATTTGGACATGGAAAATACAGCGTTGCATTCGAGTCTGGGGCCACTGGTTGCGTAGAGCGGCAGCGATCCCGCTACCACCATCACACACGACCACGGCCGGCGCAGGGAGGTGTGCGAATAGAGCGGTCCAGGCGGCAGTGGATTCCCGGGCGGACCACTGCCAGGCCAGGACTTGGAGCCGGTCAGTGACTGCGATGAGTAGACACCAGGAGCCGATCCAGATCCCGTCAACAAGGATGCTGTGATGGGTGGTGGTGACTGGGCCGATACTGGGTTGAACGCCCCAGCACCAGGCCGTATCGCGGCGGAACTGTCGAGCTAAGGCGGCGTTGCCGGTTTTCTCGGTTTGGGAGTGTTTCCCCAGGAGCCAAGTGACGAACAGGGTGAGTTGGTGTCTTCGGGAGACATCGGGGCGTTTGCGTAGCGAGGATGCTCCGTAGTCTTTACAGCGCCATCGCTGGGTCCCTGAGGGGTGTCTGCCGTTCTTGACAAGCTTTCCGGCGCATAGCAGGCAAGTGGTCGAGTTGTGTGGTTCGGGCACAACTAAGGGTGTCGGAGTATGACGATCATTGTGTGGCACGTTCCGTCCACGCTTCCCCTTGGGGTAGGGCTTGATCTGTGCCCCGTCCCATACGTCCTGGATCTGCACGACATGTTGAGCAGGCAGGAGCCGGTTTGCGTGCAGGCCAGCAAGCTCACGGCACCGGACACCTGTAGTGACCATAAACTCGGCCTCAGCGCGTGTCCGGTCGTCTGGGAGCGACTCGAACAGCGCCTGCTACTCCTCCTTGGTAAGGAACACGTGGTCAGGTTCAGGGATCGGTGGAAGCTTCACGCCGTATGCAGGGTTCGCCGGGATGCTCCCCGCATCAGCCGCGGCCGTTAATGATGAATACGAATGGGTTTAGAGAGCGGCGTACGGAAGCCGTCGCAAGATACTTCGGGCTCTCGTCGTCTGGCTCACCGAACTCGTCGGTGGCAGTATTCGTCGTCCTTACCTCCGCCATCCATTCCTTGACCTTATGATTCGTGATCTCGGCCAGGGGAGCGTCTTCCCAGTAGGGCGCAATCCACTGGTCGATCATTGAGCGCTCATTGCGCTTGGTTGATCCCTCAATGCTCCGGGATGCTTCCTGAGTCACCCGCCATTCACCCAAGGTGATGTCGCCGTTCTTTGGGTCGTGCCAGCCGCGTCTGCGCGACTTGGACTCGAGGTCACCAGCTTCGCGTACAGCGTCCGACTTCCGGGTGAAGGTTTCGCCGGTGGTGCGGCGCTCACCATTCTTGGTTCGGTAGATCCCGAGCCAACGCCCGGAGCGTTGTTTCTCTGGCCATGCCACTTAGGCCGCCTCGTACTTTCTATTCCGTTGGCCGGCAACCGGTTCGAGGGCGGTACCTGTTGATCTTCCAACACCTCCAAGTCGAACTTGGAACGCCTCCGTGCGCCGCTTGTGCTCGTCGTAAGCCTGAACTGCCTCCGCGTGATTCCTAGCTCAAGGCAGTTCGTGTCATTGTCGGCGATTACAGTTGCGAGTTCATCCCACAATGCAGGGTTAATCAGACGTAGTGCGGGGTGTAGATTTGCGCGCGTCTCATCCCGGGGGTGATGCCCAGAAACGTCGTCAAATTCGGCCTGCGAGCACTCATGGGCGAGCGTCGGGTGCACAAGCTCAGTCCGCAGATTTACGTCGAGCACCACCGCACGATGCCCTGGGAGCCACAGTCCATTGCTTGAATGCAGCACTCGCCGCTCACAACCGACTCCCAACCGGTCAAGGTGCTCGAGCGGGTGATGTGACGGGGAGGTGCACAGCCGCCCCAGGGCGGCGCAGGACAGGCCGGATGGGCAACGACACCACAAGGGCTTCGCGGGTGCTACAAGCGATCCTGGCGGCTTCGGCAACTTCGACCCCGACGACGAAAACCCATTTTGATGAGCGACACCATCAAACGGCTCACCGAAGCCCGCGCACTCGCGTGGGGCACCCTCGTTCCAGCGTTCGATCACGCGATCGTGCTCGCCGAAGAAGCTGAAGCTCTCGCGACACACGCACAGAACGCAGCACAGGTAGGCTGCGACCCTGCCTACCCGGCCTTGTCGTGAAGCTCGCCAACGCTTTTCCGGGTTCGGTGGTCGTGCCTGACGTACCGTTCTGACCTGCGACCCATCGCCCGCGCCCCGCGCTTGTCGGGACTCTTCGCATCACTGAGAGGCCGGCCCTCGCTGGCTGGCCCCACGTTCAACCCCTGCCTCGCTCAGCAAGGAGTCAACTTGCTTCGTGAAGGCCTCGTGCGAAAGCTGTTCAATCCGCAGCATTCTCGTCGCTTGCACAAGCAAGGGCAGATAATGAATGACTCGTTCCGGTTGTTCGAAGAGAAGTAACCTGATGCCAGAGGCCAAATGGAGGTAAGAGGGTTTATCTTCCCTGCTCCGCAGATGCATTGTCTCAAGGGCAGCCAAAACTGTGCGCGGGGATGGACCTAGCGGTGACTGCCACAGCTCACTACTCTCATTGCGCTCCAGTAGCACCGATTCGGGTCGATCCTCAATCCATTTCTCGAGGGCATAGACGTACTCGTTTACGGCTAGGAAGAGCGCAGAGAGGGCGTCATCAAACCGAAGTTGCTGCTCAAATGACCGTTGAGCGGCGGCGGCCTCCGCGCGCTCAGTGCGTGCATTCTCCAAATCTTTGGCGCGGGCGGCCTCAGCCCCCTTGGCGATCTCTGTGGCCTTCTTGCCGTTCGCGTAGGCGAGCAAGCCGAGAATGCTCGACGCGATGATCGATCCACCGGTGAGCCAGACCTGCCATTCGTCCGCCCAATGCGGCCCGAATGTGACAGGAACCTCTTTAACCAGTTCGAACATGTCTCGAACTATATCCGTTGAAAGGACCACTCGTGACCCCGAGGGAAATCTTCCTCAACGTCCTCGGTTGGGGAGTACTCGAAATCATCGAGCCCATCCTCGTTGCGGCCGTACTCGCGCTCGCGAAAGCGCTACCAATGATCTGGCGGAAACCACCGACCAAGACGACACACATCATGAAGAGCCCTGACAAGTAGTCGGGGCTCTTCTCATTCGAGGGGCTAACCGAGAGGTTTGCCCAGCCCATGGACTTGGGAAAGCAAAGGGCGGGGCCGCCAGAAATCTGACAGCCCCGCCCGATGCCGAATTCAGCAGTTACAGTACGAGAATATTCGCGGCCTGCATGCCCTTCGGTCCTCGCTCTGCATCGAAGCTGACCTTCTGGTTCTCTTCGAGGCTGCGGAAGCCTCCACTGTTGATCGCACTGAAATGTGCGAACAGATCCTCGGACCCATCATCGGGTGCGATGAAGCCGAAGCCCTTGTCGGCGTTGAACCATTTGACGGTGCCTGTAGTCATAACGTCGTTCCTTAAGAAGTCTGCGATCACGAATGATCTAAATCTGCACGGCAAAGCTGTGCAGGGGTGATGTGGGGTGTTGCTGCGCGTGAGCTCACATCAGCTCAACGCGTGTGGGGCGGTGAATCAAATACTGCCCAACCATGCGGTTGAGCTTTCAAGTCGGCCCGAGATTGCTCGGCAGAAACGCAACTTCCTGTGCCCCTCGGATAGACACTACACCAGTAGGTGAAATGTCCCGACATGTGCCTATTTGCGGTTATTGACCGATAACGCTGCTGCCTCGCTTTTAGCCCGCTTCGCTGCCTTTTTCTCTTTCGCAGTCGAAGCAGCTGGTTTCTTTGTGGCCTTCTGGCCTCTGTCCTTGGACACGTGGTGCTCATTTCCGGGCATGACGTTGCCCCAAGCCCTGACCATAGCCCACCCATGTGGGGGCTTCACAGATTAGAGGTTGCTTTGGCGATCCTGAAAGTCCTATCCCTATTTGCCGGCTCTGGCGGCCTGACCCTTGCTATTGAGGAGATCTTCGATGCGCGCCTTGCCGCGTACCCAGCAGCTCAAGATGCTCGGCGACGGTGTCGTCACACAGCAAGCCGTCGCCGCGCTCGAGTCAATGACTGTCCGCTCTATCACTGGCGGAGAACAACAACCATGACCGAAGAACCTACACCCGAACAGATCGAAGCCGCCGCGAGGGTGGTCGATCCGAACGCGTTCGCACGCTCCCAGTAGAGCTCGACGCTGCCGAGCGTGAGTCTCTCGAAATGACGCAGGCCACCCTGCAACGTCAGGCGAGGGAACAAGCCCGCGCTGCTCTCGTGGCTGCTGCTGGTGCCGCCGTCTCTGGCTCCACGTCGGGCGGTCATCACACGTTTGACGAGCTCTTCGACTACCGGATGATGCTCTACAACGCACGCCGCACACGGCTGGCTCGCTGCTGGCATCCCCGTGGTGAAGTCCTGGAAGCACTCAGACGGCGAACTCGGCTTCGGCGGGGGCTGGTTCATCGTGACCGCAGCACTACCGAACGGGCAAGTGTCGAACCACTACACGGCCGACCACTGGGGGCTGTTCGCAGTGCCAGAGGTCGACCTGCCGCCAGAGTATGACGGGCATACTCCACCGGCCGCAGCTGGACGGTTACGGGCTGCTGCTGGTGCTGCACCACAGGACGCTGGGGAGCCGCATGACTGCACAGGGGTCGAGATGATTGGCGAGGTGGAGAGCCTGAAACAGCTTCTCGATACTCAGCTCCAGCGCGGCGACTTCTGGGAGCGGCGATACAAGGAAGCGGTGCAGGTAGACGAAGCAATGGCCGACAAAGTCGCAATGAAGCGTGAAGTGATCATTGACATCGTCGGCGAACGCATCGGCCATGACGTGTGGGCCGAACTGTCCATCGCAAAGGTGATCGGTGAGTTTGCTGCCACTGCCTGGGACGCGTGCAGCGCTGAAGGCGCCCGCGGTCAGCGAGACTTCCATCTGTACCAGCAGGGACGGATCACCGAGGCAGAGCACGAGCATCGTGAGTAATCACGCCCCAACCCGTACCGACGAAATGAAGGTGAGAACGAAGGCGGCCAGAGACAGGTCAAGTGTGGCGACGCAAGAAAGACGGCCAAGAAGTCACCGTGATCGGTGTTCCTGACCGAGGCCCTCACGGGTACGTCGCGCACCAAGGTAAGCGGAGGAGCTACGCCTCGCTCGCAGGTTTTCTCAGGAAGTACGAGTCCGTTCAAGAGGCTACCCGGTGGCCGCCCCTGAAGTGCCTACCGCAGCACAAGAAGAAGTCGCGCTGCACACGGATTTTTGTGACGCCTTGCTGTGAGTCTCGTTTCGACCTCTCGAAGAAGCGTATGGTTGCGGCATGTGGGCACTAATCATTTTCCTTCTCGTTCTGTGGGCAGTTCTGTCCATCGTCGGATTCGCACTCAAAGGTCTCCTGTGGCTAGGGATCATCGGCATCGTGCTATTCGTAGGCACTGTGCTGCTTGGGATCGTCCGCCGCAAGTCGTCTCCTCCAAGCGATTAGTTGTTCATATGACTGCGCCCCTCTCGGCGTGAGCGGGGCGGACTCTTGGCGTCCTGCCAGGCTTTCTTCGGAGAACAATATGAATGTTCAACACCAACCACTATTGCCCTTGGGGCTAGGGTCCATTCTTGTGGACTCATTGCCCACTGAACTTCTTACAGACACAGCACCTTCGCGTTACACCGTAGAAGCTGTCTTTAACCGCCGTATCAAAGAAGCCGAGTCTAAATCCCTTCTTAGCGAAGAAACACTTCAAGCGCTTAAGGAAGAAGGCTTCCCCGAGGTCCGGCTTAGCGTTTCCGACCGGAGACTCAACATCCAGAACACGACACTGGAACAACTGAGGGACGGGCTCGCCAGCACGCTGGCCATGTTGCTTGCCAGAATCAGCGAGGATGTCGAACGCGCACAAGCTGCAGATGACCTGCGACTCAGCGATGGGCTGGAAGAGGAACGCCGGCGGCTTGAGAAAGTGAACGACCTGGCTAGGTCGGTTGTCTTCGCGCCCACGCCACGAGAGCCTGACGCGCGAGCAGCCAAACGTTCCGATCGTGAAGAGATCAAGAACTGGGTCGATGAAGGTGGCGCAAGCGGAGGCTAGGCAGGTGCGGTACGCTGCTGGCCTCGAGGGAAACATCGGTTGGCCCGGAGGAGCCCTTTGGGCGACGGCTGGATGACGCTGCATGTCCAAACCGTCGCCTGACCGGTCCCCGACCGAACGGTTCCTGCGAGTTTCTTGAATAGAACCGGGTGCTTAGCGCAAAAGCTTGTTACTGCAGAGTGCTCAGTGCATAGGCTGAATTCATGAGATCGATGATTCACGAATATCTCGAAGACGTGCTGCGGCGAGTAGCTCCCGATGGTTCTGGGCACCGCGCAGGCTATATTCCACAGCTAGCGAACGCCGACCCGGAACGGTTGTCTGCTGCTTTCGCCATGGTAGACGGGCAGGTGTACGCGGCAGGTGACGATGAGCTTGAGTTCAGCATCCAGTCGATCTCAAAACCATTCGCCTATGCGCTTGCGCTGCAAGACCGTGGCCTCGACACTGTATTGGCGAAAGTGGGAGTTGAGCCAAGCGGTGAAGCATTTAACGAGCTCTCGCTGGAGGGAGGATCGCGCCGCCCGCTAAACCCGATGATCAATGCGGGCGCGATCGCTACCTATTCATTGGTAGGAGCTCCTGGAATCAGCCCAGAAGAACGCCTCGAGCGGGCCGTGTCGGGGCTATCTGCTTTCGCAGGACGCCGGTTGTCTGTGGACGATCGTGTGCGAGAATCAGAGCTTGAACACGCGCACAGGAATCTTGCCATCGGCCATATGCTTCGAAGCTATGGCATTCTCGATGAAGATCCCGCAGCCGTGGTAGTCGGGTACACCCACCAGTGTTCCATGTTGGTCTCCGTCCGGGACCTTGCCTTGATGGCCGCTACCCTGGCGAATCGAGGAGTTCAGCCAATCACTGGCGAGCAAGTGGTGTCCCCCCTGGTTGCCCGCCAAGTCTTGAGCGTCATGTCAACTTGTGGAATGTACGACGCGGCTGGTGACTGGGCTACGCGCGTCGGTATTCCGGCAAAGAGCGGAGTGGCCGGAGGCCTAATCGGGGCACTACCCGGCCAGATCGGCGTTGCCACATTCTCTCCTCGGTTAGACACACATGGCAATAGCGTGCGAGGGGTCTCAATGTTTGAACGGTTCACCTCAGATATGGGCATGCACCTCATGGATGCCCCCGTGGAAGCTCGATCAGTGATCCGAGGCCAGCGCGTGCTCGAGGGAGACCGGGGAAGCGTCAGGGTAATCGAGCTTCAGGGGAGTATTCGTTTTGCGGGAGTCGAACGAGTCCTGCGCGATGCAGTTGGATCGACGGATCAGGAGAGTTCCGTGGTGCTGGATGTTTCCCGCGTGTACGGAGTCGATGAAGTAGCGAGCAAGATGATCCTCGAAGCACTTCACCGGCTGCGTGAGGCCGACCACGACCCCATACTGGTCGATCCGGAAGGTCTTCTTCTGCAGTTGCGGCCCGCCAGCGCAACTAGTTTCGCGGTAGTTTCAAGTATGGGCGAGGCGTTGTCGGGGACATAACGCACACCGGTGCAGCTGCCCGGGTCAGAAGGAATTGTCCGCGCTGTCGCTTGTATGGAGTGACGGTCTTGCGTCGGCAAGTGCTTCAACTGCTCAAGCTACGAGCGGAGAGACTGTTCTTAGTTCCACAGAGATCGCAGCTACGGTTGCTGGTGCGGCGCCAGACGGATCCTCGCCGGGTGAGGCACAGGCTACAGCTGGTGAGATTACGGCAACCGACAACGGTGTGGTCGCATCCGCAATCGAAGAATCCTCCAACCTGGTAGACGTCCAGGTGGCTACTGAACAGGGAAGACTCCAAGCCGCGATCGAGATGACGCTCGGACCTGACCTGACAAGCGCTGAATTGATGGATGACGGATCGGTCGTCCTTAGCGGCGTTAACGATGGTAGAGCTGTCGTGCAGACCCTGCCTGGTGGTGGCACTCGCATTCAGACAGTCATTTCAGACTTGACCTGACCTACAGTTTGGTTTCCAGTCCCGGTCGCTAGCTTCAGGCGGATGTTAACTGAGTTGAGATAGCGAAATCGAAGTCCGTGGGCGTTTGATAGCCCAAGGACGAATGCCTTCGTCTGCGATTGGTGAACACCTCGATGTACTCGAATATCGCGTTCGCGAGCTCGATCCGCGTCTTCCATTTCTTCCGGTTCAGCAGCTCGATCTGCATCGAATACCAGAACGATTCCATCATCGCGTTATCAAGCGCATCACCGACGGTTCCGAACGACGGCAGCAGTCCTGCAGAACGGATCTTCTGGGTGAACGCCCATGACGTGAACTGGACTCCGTGATCAGCGTGGACGATGCCACCTGTGGCTGGTGTTCTTGCGCGGAGCGCCATGTCGAGCGCATTTACCACAAGAGTTGAATCTTGCTTGCAATCGATCGCCCATCCCACAATCTTCCGGCTGCACACGTCAAGCACGGCCGCGCAGAACACCTTTCCTTCCCGCGTCGGATGCTCCGTGATATCCGTCACCCAGAGCTCGTCCGGCGTGAGCCTGTGGAACTTGCGATGCACAAGGTTATCAGCAGTAGCAACCCCTTTCAAACGTTTCACCCGGGTCGGGCCAGGGAGCCAGTAGGTTCTGCGGGAGGCCGTGTGAATTTCACGAATCAGACCCTTGAGGCACTGTCTTCGCAGCTGTGTAGCGCTCAGGGGACGTTTCCGCTATCGGTAATAGCCCTGTCGGGAGACGCCCAGGAGTCGGCAACAGGTCTCTACGGGTGCCCCGGTGTCGACGAAACGGTCGATCACCAGGTGCGCCCTTTTGGGTCGACGCGTTCCTCCTCTGCCAACCATTTCGAGGCCAGTTTCACGATCTTCGGTTCCTGCTCGAGCTGTCTGACTCGGCCTCGTGCTGCTCGCAGCTCAGCGTCTTCGCTGGTAGATCTAGCGCGTCTGCGGCCATAATCTATACCGTCTTGACGGAGCCCGGAATGCAGCGTGACCTCGTGGAGGCCGAGGTCTGCAGCGGTTTGCTTGACCTGTCGGCCCTCGCGGACAAGCGCGATTGCGCGTGCACGGAACTCTGGTGGGTAGGGGCGTGGCATGTTGGTGAGCCTTTCATGGAGGCCATCGACTAGCTACCCCGAGTGGAAACCAAACTGTAGGTCAGGTCAAGCTGTCACCTAAACGTGCATCAGACCCTTCAGAGTTCAGCTGACATTGAGTAGACGTCCGGCCCTCCGCTGACGCAGCTGCGTTGATTGACGACAAAGCCATGTCGCTGATAGAGCCTGACATTGCTTTCTGCGGAGGTTTCGAGAGAGACACGAGGGCTATTCGACGCGGAAATTCGGATGAGCGCCTCCCTGATCAGAGCACTCCCGATGCCTTTGCCGGCATGGTTGGGATGAACGCCGATTGTCGCGAGGTCCCAGGAATTTGGGGCTCGAGCGGGAAGCTCAAGCGCAAGAGTTGCTTCGAGCCGGTCTCCTAACAGTTCTGCCACTTGTGATTGGATTCGCTCCGAGGGTTCTGGGCTGTCTGGTGGGAGTAGGGCGGCTACGCCGGTAACGTCAGCGCTTTGGAGCACGACTCCGTGTTCTATCGCGTGCGTGAGATAGAGGGCTTGGAGGCGCTCTAGCCTGGCTTCGTAGTCCTCGCTCGGGATGCTCCACCGTGTCCAAGGGTACGTTGCGAACGCTGCCGCCAAGGTGGCAGCCGCAGCAGGGAGATCGGCCTTGGACGCCGCTCGGATCGTCTTGGCTGGAGAAGTCATATTCTCTTAATTCTAAGCCTCGCTCTTCATTTCACAGTTGTCCCGCGAATCCTGGCTACTCTCAACACCACCCGTGCGTACGCTCATCGTGTAACCGCATGGGCAGTTCACGATCGAGTGGTCTCCCTCGAAGCGCGGCGGGCTCACAACAAGAGTGAACTGTTCGTACTCGCCGCACATAAGCTCTTGGATACGGCGCGGCTTGTCCTCCATCGGCCAACGGTGCATCGCGGTGTTTACTTCGCGGCCGAGGACGATGAGGAGTGAAGCACCGAACTTGTCGCTCGCTGCAGCCTCGACGTCGGCCCACTTGATGAGCTTGTTCGGTATGCGCTGGATCTCTTCATTCGCGAGCTTCGTTACCGGGATCGGGATGCCGGGGGAGGAGCGAGCTTCTACGCGCACGTCTTCGCTAGCGAAAGACACGTTGCCGGCCTCACGGATCCACTGCATAACCGCCGACGTTGGATGCTGCAGGTCATACGTCCACCGCGCCTTGTTGTACTCGCGCATCTCAAGGTAACCGATCCCGCCCTCTGGGCGATCGCTCATGATCGCTCCTCTGTGGGCGAGGTGGCGAGGTGTTCGATGTCATCTGCGGTGATTGGCGTGAAAGTGGCGTGCTCTGTGACGCCCGTCAGTCGGTTGCCGCCCTGTGATGGTGCTGCGAAGTCTGTGCCGAGGATGATTCTTGGTGGCATGATGAATACTTGGGCGAAGCGATGTCGCGCGTCTCTGGTCAGACGGTCGCCCCTGGTGATTCGATCAGGGTTCTCTGCCACTGCGCCAGTGACCTACGGCGCGCACCTCTGACTTTCATGTGTGGGAAGTGGCGCGGCGTGCGCGGATTGCCACTCATGTGTGACCCCTCCAAAACGAAAGGGCCCGACACAAGTTAGATGCCTCATTCGCAGGGAAATCTAGTTGTGTCGGGCCTCCAGTCACCCGTTGGGGCCTAGAGTACGCGCAATTTGAGAATTGCGAGAGCGATTCGCTCTGCTTGGCAAATGCTTGGCAAACTCTGGAAAACCTTGTCCCTCCTCGTTGCACAATGTCTTCACAATCCGCGTAATCATTCGGCCTTGTTGCACGGTGTTCCGCCATGTTCTACCGTCGATGTTCCCTGACGCGGAAGAGGTCACTGGTTCGACCCCAGTATCGCGCACAGAGTAAGCCCCCGGTTCACGCCGGGGGCTTTGTCGTTGTCTCTATAGATTTCTCGAGGTTCACCCGAAGCTGCGTTGGGGAGCCCGGAGACCCGGCAGCGGAATGCCAAGAGTCGCTAGGCTAATGGCATGCTTCGCGCCACCATCAGACTTGTTGAGACCGTTGAACTTGAGGTTGCCGGGCAGTCCCTCGAAGAGGTGCATGCGCAGCTCGCGTCCAGCTGCCCGCCCGGCTTCGATCTCGCGAAGGCCCCGGTGCGAATGGGCAAGACCGGCGGCCAGATCAGTGCGCTCGGCACCTACCAACGCAGGGACACCTCGCAGGAGATCACCGCGGCAACCATGAGCGAACTCTCGGCCCTGGTTCCAGAGGGGTGGACGATGCTCCACGTGCAGACCGTTGCCCAGTAGCGGTGCCCTTGCGACGCTGCCATGACGCTTTCTGATCCAGCATCCGTGGCTGAGCCCCTGCCTGGCACTCTGCCGTACTCACCCCACCCCGAGCTCCCGCTCAGAGAGCTCGAGTACTTCGCTGTGGTGAGCGAAACTCTCCACTTCGGTAGGGCGGCTGAGAAGCTTGGGGTCACGCCGGGCCGCGTCTCCCAGATGATCGGCCGACTCGAGCAGCGCGTGGGCGGCCAGCTCTTTCTGCGAACGAGTCGCAGAGTAGAACTGAGCGATCTCGGCGCCGGCCTCGCCGGGCACGTCGTTGCGAACCTCGTTTCGCTGAGGGCTGCATTTGACGCGGCCCAGGCTGCCGCGCTGTCACCCGCACGGCCGCTGCGCGTCGGGTTCCAATGCGCCGTGTACGAGGGCGTCGCTCGGGTGCTCGCAGCCATGCCGGCGGGGATGGTGCAGCTCGTCGAGGTGCCCTGGTCGGACCCTCTCGGTGGCGTGATCGCGGGCGCAGTTGACCTCGCGCTTGTGTTGTCGCCGGGGGATTCTGCAGGGCTGCGGACCTGGTTCGAGTTTTCACCGCAGGATCAGGTCATTGGCGTCGCGCGAACAAGTCCGCTCGCCCGGCGGGCAGAGCAGACGGGGCTCACGAGCATTACGGCGCCAGAACTCGCTCACGTGACGTTGATTGGGCCAGTAGAGGAAGCGCCGACGGCCTGGCTGGCCGCGAACGCGCCGATGACGACGCCGGACGGCACTGCCCTCAGCTACGGGCCGAGAGTCAGGACCCTCCCCGAGGCCCTATCGCTCGCGGCAACGGGGGCGGGAAGCGTTCTGCTCTGCGAGGCCAGTGCCGCGTACCTGCCCAGGCCAGACCTGCGCTATCTGCTCGTCGAGGGGCTGCCCCAGTCGACGCTTGCTGCGGTGTCAAAACACGCCGGCACACCACACTCACTCCTCGGGGACTTCATGCGGCGCCTCTACGCCGCCACGCAAGGTGGAACTGAGGTCACTGGCGCGGGCGAGCGCGCGTAGGCGTAGCAGCGAGCAAAGCAGCGAGCGCCCCGGTTGCGGCGATCGCGAGGGAGACCGCGAACGTTCCAACGGAGCCGAACCCGTCGAGCGCTGCGCCACCTAAGACAGCGCCAATAGCGATGCTCGCGTTAAGTATGCCCGCCCACAGCGCCGCCGAAGCCTCAACGCGGCCCGGGTCGGCCGTCGCAACCCAGCGCTGCGTGGCGACCGAGACACCTCCGTAGCCGAGACCCCAGACGGCGATCGCCACGGTGACGAGCAACGCTGGGGTCGTACCCGATCCTCCCCACAAGCCCGCAGCACCCAACATGCTGAGCGCACCAAACCCACCGACCCCGACCGCAAGCGCAGTCGCCGTGCAGACGACTGCGTGCTTCGGCCTTGCTGAAGCTTCCGCGCCGATCGCAAAATTGCCAATGACGCCGGCAACGCCAAACACGAGCAGAGCAGCGGCGATCCTGCCCTCGTCGTGAGCGCCCCCAAACTCGAGGAGCGGCCGAATGAACGTGTATCCAGAGAAGTGCCCGACGACGAGCAGCGCGGTGATTGCAAGCCCCGCGGTAACCTGCGGCACGCGGAGGACACTGAAGAGGCCCCTGACTCCGGCGCGAGAACCGGCAGGGAGCGCGGGCAGCGCGAGGCGCAGCGACACGGCGGCGCTGGCCCCGAGCGCGGCGAGTAGCCAGAAAGGCGACCGGCACCCGGATGAGGTAGACATGTACGTTCCGAGCGGCACACCGATCACTGAGGCGAGCGACACGCCTGAGAAGATGACCGTCGTTGCGAGTGCGGCTCGCCCGGGTGGGGCGATCCGGCCGCCGAGCCCCGCTGCAAGCCCCCTCACCATGCCCATCGCGACGCCAAGCAGCACCCTTCCGAGCATCACAACGGCGAAGCTCGGTGCGATCGCTGTGAGGAGGTTTGCGATCGCGAGGATGACCATGAACGCGATGAGGATCGTGCGCCGGTCGACGCGGCCCGCAAGCGCCGGGGCGAAGGCGCTCACGACCGCCGCGATTGCGCCCGTGATGGTGAGCGTTGCGCCCGTTGCGCCTGCGGTCGCGCTGCTGACAGGAGGACGCGAATTCATATTAACTATTCCAGCGGCGCCTCACAGGCGGAACAAGCGCGAAAGCGTTAACGAGCGTTGAGCCCAGCTAAACCATTAGGGTACTTGGGCGCTGCCCACAACAGTCTCATAGCTGGCACTAGCGCAGCCCGTCGCGCGCTCCTAAACTGTGCGTATCGGACACGCGTCGGAGTAGCCACGCGGCCGTTGCAGACGGGGGATCGTGAATGAAGCGAGTCGTAACGATGCTTGGCCTTGCAGCCCTTGCCGGACTCGCCTGGCTGGCCCCGTCAGCGGCCGTTGCAACGGCGCCCCCGTCGTTAGGTGGCAAGTACGTCATCGACGGCACTAGCGACGGTGTACTCGGGTCGAGCGTCGGGAAGCTCGAGGATGACGTCAAGGAGTTCGCGACCGAGCACGGTGTGCAACTGTTCGTCGTCTACGTCGACTCGTTCGACTCGCCGTCGGACCCCGAGGAGTGGGGCGCAGAGGCCGCCCAGAAGAACTTCCTCGGTGACGACGCGGTGCTGCTCAGCATCGCGGTCGACGACCGTCTCTACGACCTGAACGCTGCTCAGGCGTTCATGACCGACGCTCAGTATGACAAGCTGTCGAACGACTACGTGCGCCCGGCACTGAAGAGCTCAGACTGGGAAGGCGTGGTGGGGGCGACTCTCACAGGCATCGAGAAGTCAGTACTCAACCCAGAGTCGAACGGCACCGGGGTCGCAGTTGCCGTCATCGGAGGCGTGGTTGTCGTTGGCGGTGTCGCCGCGGGCGTGGCGATCGCGCGAAAGCGCAAGCGTGACCACGAGGCGGCCGCTGGCGAAGCCCCGCTCACCCTCGAGGAGCTGGAGTCGCAAGCCAGCGCCCTGCTCATCCGCGTCGACGACGACCTTCGCAGCAGCGAGCAGGAGCTCGGTTTTGCGGAAGCACAGTTCGGCGCTGAGGCCGCTCAGCCGTTCGCCGCGGCGATCGCCGAGGCGAAAGAGCAGCTGAAAGCCGCGTTCGCGCGGAGGCAGCTGCTCGACGACAACGTGCCTGATTCAGATGAGGATCGCCGGGCATGGCTGACCGAGATCATCGATCGCTGCACGGGCGCGAAGGCGTCGCTCGACACGCACACCGACTCCTTCTCAAAGCTGCGCGAGGTTGAGCAGCGCGGCCCCGAGGTGCTCGAAGAGCTGAAGAATCAGCTTCCCGTCGTGCAACAGGCGCTCGAGGCCGGTCGCGCACGCGCTGCAGCGCTGGGCACGAGCTACGCGCCGGCGATCCTCGCCCAGCTCGACGCGAACCTCACTGAGTCGGCGGCCAGACTTCAGTTCGTGGGCGAGTGCATCGGGTCTGCGGCAACGGAGCTTGGATCGGGCGAGCGGTCAGCTGCCGCGGTGTCATTGCGCGCGGGAGAGGCCGCGCTTGAGCAAGCGCGCACGCTGGCGAACTCGCCTGACGTGCTCGCGGGCGAACTTGCCGAGAGCTCCCGCCAGTTCGCCGAGGCGGCGGCCGACCTGCAGGGTGACCTCCAGGTCGTCTCGCAGCTCATCGGCTCCGCTGGTGACGCTGACCGGCAGGCGCTGCAGCAGGCAGCCGATCGCGTCAGCCAGCTGCTTGCGCAGGGCACGCAGGGCGATCCGGTCGCAGCGCTCACCGCGGCGGCCGCTGCGAACGTGCAGATCGACGCGGCGATCGGAACCGCGAGGGAGAACACCGAGCGGCGCCATCGCGCCGAGTCCGCGCGAGACGAGGCGCTTGTGCCCGCCCGCTCGGAAGTGCTCGCGGCCGAGCAGTTCATCGAGACACGCCGCGGCGCGATCGGATCGCAGGCGCGCACGAGGCTCGCGGAGGCGAAGCGCCAGCTGCAGCTCGCAGAGCAGTATGCCGAGCAGGATCCGATGAAGTCGTACCAGGCTGCGCAGCAGGCGACACAGTACGCTCGTGCGGCCTACCAACTCGCGGTGAACGACGTCTCCGGTTGGGGCGGCGGCTCCGGCGGTTCAGGCGGCGGCTACGGCGGGGGTGGCTCGAACGGCAGCTTCGGTGGCGCTGTGCTCGGCGGCATCCTCGGCGGTCTCTTGAGTGGCGGCGGGGGCGGCGGGCGCGGGGGCGGCGGGTGGAGCGGCTCGAACGGCGGCTTCACCGGCGGTTGGAACGGCGGTGGCTCGATCGGCGGCGGGGGCGGCCTCGGCGGCGGAGGCCGACGTGGGGGCGGCGGCAGGTTCTAGCGGCCACCAGCCCGCGCATACACACAGAGACTTGCGGCCCCGGGCCGCGCAAACACCTCCTCCGAGCTGATTCGGTGGAACACAGGAAAGGAAGCCAACATGGCAAAGCAATCCATCCTTGGCCGTATTGCACAGCTCGCCAAGGCAAACATCAACGCACTCCTCGACTCCGCTGAAGACCCGGAGAAGATGCTCAACCAGATGGAGCGCGACTACAAGAACAGCATCGCTGATGCAGAGAGCTCGGTCGCTCAGACCATCGGCAACCTGCGCCTCATGGAGGCGGACCTCGAAGAGGATCGCAAGGCAGTCGCAGAGTGGGGTTCGAAGGCGGCAGCCGCGTCGAACCAGGCCGAGACCCTCCGTGCTTCGGGCGACACCGCGGGCGCAGACAAATTCGACAACCTCGCGCGCGTCGCGCTCTCCAAGCAGATCTCGTTCGAGAAGGAGATCTCGACCTCGGAGCCGAGCGTCGCCGCGCAGCAGCAGGTCGTCGAGCAGTTGAAGGCAGGGCTGCAGACGATGCGCGAGAAGCTCGTGCAGCTCCAGGCAAAGCGCGATGAGCTTGTGTCGCGCGGCAAAGTCGCTGACGCGCAGTCGCAGGTGCAGGACGCCGTGAAGAACCTCGACGTTCTCGACCCGACGAGCGAACTCGGCCGGTTCGAGGAGAAAGTGAAGCGCCAGGAGGCAATGGTGCGCGGGCAGGCTGAGCTTGCTGCGTCAACGCTCGACGCGCAGTTCAACGAGCTTGACGATCTCGGTGCGCTCAGCGAGGTCGACGAGCGACTGCAGGCGCTTAAGCGCGGAGGCGCCGGCGCCTAGCCTGAGCCTCGCCGCGGACAACCCGCCGCGCCAGTGAGCCGTCGGCCGCTGCGACCCGATAGAATTACGGAGTCTTTATCTTGTCTCCGAAGGGAACCGCAGTGGCCGACGGCTTTTCACTGTTCACCGACCGGTCCGTTGTCGCAATGCGCGTCAACGGCGAACTCCGCGATCTCGCGTGGGAGGTCACAGACACTGACACAGTGGAGCCCGTCGCGATCGACTCCGAGGACGGCCTGAACATCCTCCGGCACTCGGCTGCGCACGTGCTTGCGCAGGCCGTGCAGCGAGTGAACCCCGAAACGAAGCTCGGCATTGGCCCGCCCATCACCGATGGCTTCTACTACGATTTCGACTCTGCCGAGGCGTTTACCCCCGAAGACCTTAAGGCGCTCGAAAAAGAGATGCAGAAGATCGTCAAGCAGGGTCAGCGCTTCGTACGCCGGGTCGTGAGTGAGGACGATGCTCGTGCTGAGCTCGCGAACGAGCCGTACAAGCTCGAGCTCATCGGTCTCAAGGGCGGAGCCGACTCGGGTTCTGACAACGAGAGCGTCGAGGTCGGCGGCACCGAGCTCACTATCTACGACAACGTCGACCCGAAGACGGGCGAGACGCAGTGGAAGGACCTCTGCCGCGGGCCGCACCTGCCGAACACCAAGATGATCGGCAACGGCTGGGCACTCATGCGTTCAAGCGGCGCGTACTGGCGCGGCAGCGAGGCAAACCCGATGCTGCAGCGCGTCTACGGCACCGCCTGGCCGACGAAGGATGAGCTGCGCGCCTACCAGACCCGCCTCGAGGAGGCCGCGAAGCGCGACCACCGCAAGCTCGGCGTCGAGCTCGATCTCTTCTCGTTCCCCGACGAGATCGGGTCCGGCCTCGCTGTCTTCCATCCCAAGGGCGGCATCATCCGCCACGAGATCGAGAAGTTCATGAGCTCTGAGCTCGTGAAGAACGGCTACGAGGTCGTGAACAGCCCCCACATCACCAAGGGGACCCTGTTCGAGACGAGCCAGCACCTCAACTGGTACAAGGAGGGCATGTTCCCTGCGATGCACCTCGACGAGGTCGTCGACGACGAGGGCAACGTCACGAAGCAGGGCCAGGATTACTACCTGAAGCCCATGAACTGCCCGTTCCACAACCTCATTTTCCGCGCCCGCGCACGTAGCTACCGCGAGCTTCCGCTGCGCCTTGCCGAGTTCGGCACCGTGTATCGCTACGAGAAGTCGGGCACGCTCTCTGGCCTCACCCGCGTCCGCGGGCTCACGCAAGACGACGCCCACATCTACGTCACCGACGATCAGGTGAAAGACGAGCTCAAGCGGCAGCTCGAGTTCGTGTTCGCAACGCTCCGTGCGTACGGCCTCGACGACTTCTACCTCGAGCTGTCGACCCGCGACCCTGAGAAGTCTGTCGGCACGGACGAACAGTGGGCCGAGGCCGAGCAGACGCTGCGCGAGGTAGGCGAGGAGTCTGGCCTCGAACTCGTTGCTGATCCGGGCGGGGCCGCGTTCTACGGCCCGAAGATTTCGGTGCAGGCCCGTGATGCGATCGGCCGCACCTGGCAGCTGTCGACCGTGCAGCTCGACTTCAACCAGCCCGAGCTGTTCGAACTCGAGTACGCCGCTGCAGACGGCACGCGCAAGCAGCCGGTCATGATCCACCGCGCGCTGCTTGGTTCGATCGAGCGGTTCTTCGCGATCCTGCTTGAGCACTACGCGGGCGCGTTCCCCGTGTGGCTCGCTCCCGAGCAGGTCGTCGGCATCCCCGTTGCCGCCGAGTACGGCGACTACCTTGAGGAGATCTTTGCGCGCCTCCGGGCCGAGGGCGTTCGCGCGCACGTCGATCACTCCGACGACCGGATGCCGAAGAAGATTCGCACCCACACGAAGATGAAGGTGCCCTTCCAGCTCATCGCTGGCGAGGAGGATCGCGCGGCGGGAGCCGTGAGCTTCCGCTTCCGTGACGGCACCCAGCTCAACGGCGTGCCAGTCGACGACGCGATCTCGCGCATTCTCGCGGCGATTGCGAGCCACGAGCAGGTCTCAACGGCCTGGTCGGAGTAGCGAGTAGGCGCCACACCCATGTTTGGATCTGACGAGACTGAGGCTGAGGCCCCGGGGGAGCGCGGCACGGTCGGCACACCGAACCCGCTGCAGCGCCTCTGGGTGCCTCACCGCATGGCGTACGTCGCAGATCACCACCAGGCAGATCACACCGACTGCCCGTTCTGCGAGGCCCCGCGGCACGACGATGAGTCGTCCCTCATCGTGCACCGCGGGAAGACCGCGTACGTGCTGCTCAACCTGTTCCCGTACAACAGCGGGCACATGCTGGTGTGCCCGTACCGCCACGTAGCAGGGTACGACGAAGCGACTGCTGAGGAGGTCGCCGAAATCGGCGCGCTGACCCAGGCCGGAATGCGCGCTGCGCGCCGCGCCCTCAACTGCGCTGGGTTTAACCTCGGCATGAACCAGGGTGAGATCGCGGGGGCCGGTGTTGCGGCCCACCTCCACCTGCACATCGTGCCGCGGTGGGCGTCGGACGCGAACTTCTTCCCGATCATCGGGCAGACGAAGGCAATGCCACAGCTGCTCGGCGAGGTCCGCGACCTTATCGCGGCCGCCTGGGCAGACCCACCCGACGCCTAGCTTGGGCTACGCCCCACAGCATTAGGATCGCAGCAGACACTCACGTAAGAAAGCAGGAGCACCCGTGGCCGGACACTCCAAGTGGGCAACCACCAAGCACAAGAAGGCAATTCTCGATTCGCGGCGCGCGAAGGCGTTCGCCAAGTACATTAAGGTGATCGAGGTCGCAGCCCGCATCGGCGGGCCCGACCTCGCCGGTAACCCCGCGCTCGCCGAGGCGGTGCACAAGGCGAAGAAGAACTCAGTTCCCGGTGACAACATCGACCGCGCCATCAAGCGTGGGGCTGGCCTCACTGGCGAGTCGGTCGAGTACTTCACGACAATGTACGAGGCGTACGGCCCGAACGGCGTCGCCCTCATGGTCGAGTGCCTCACCGACAACAAGAACCGCGCTGCCGCCGAGGTGCGCACCGCGCTCAGCCGCAACGGCGCAACGCTCGCCGACCCCGGTTCAGTCGCCTACAACTTCGAACGCAAGGGCGTCATCACGGTCCCCGCCGAGGGCACCACCGAGGACGACGTACTCATGGCGGTGCTCGAGGCTGGCGCTGAGGAGGTCAAGCCGACCCCGAACGGCGAGGCCTTCGAAGTGATCACCGAGGCAACCGACCTGACCGCTGCCCGCGGCGCGCTCGTCGACGCCGGTATCGACTACGACTCGGCCGAGGCCGAGTTCGTGCCGAACCTCAAGGTCGAGATCGACGCTGACACCGCCCGCAAGGTGTTCCGCATAATCGACGCGCTCGAGGACAGCGACGACGTGCAGAACGTGTACGCGAACTTCGACCTGACCGACGAGGTCCAGGCGGAACTCGCCAACGACGAGTAACCGTGCGCGTCATCGGGATTGACCCGGGGCTCACGAGGCTCGGCGTGGGCGTTGTGAGTTCTGCGGGATCCCGAAAGCTGACGTTTGAACACGTCGAGGTGCTCACGAGCCCGGCTGGGGCGGAGCTGCCCGCGCGGCTCCACCAGCTGGGCTCGGCCCTCGAACGCCTGCTCGATGGCGACCGCCCCGACGCGATCGCCATCGAGCGCGTGTTCGCCCAGCAAAACCTCCCGAGCGTGATGGGCGTCGCCCAGATCTCGGGCATTGTGATGTATCTGGCGCAGGAGCGCGGAATCCCGGTCGCGATGTACACGCCGAACGAGGTGAAGGCCTCGGTGACAGGCTACGGCGCCGCCGACAAGGCGCAGGTCACAAACATGGTCACGAGGCTACTCGGGCTCGCGGCACCCCCGAAGCCCGCGGACGCCGCCGACGCGCTCGCCCTCGCGATCGTCCACGCCTGGCACCTCGGTCGTGGCGGCGCGCCCGACCGGCAGCGAGCGAGCGTTGCACCCGCGGGGGAGACCCCGGCCCAGCGGGCTTGGCGCGAAGCCGAGGCGAAGGGCGGGCGGCGGCGGAGCGGACCCCGCGCGTAGCCAGCCGGGCAATGAGCACCGCACCTGGTACCGCATCTGGTGCCGCACTCACACCGCACCCAGCACTGCAGATCTGCAATAGCTATGCCGGTTCTTGCTCCGTGGGGCATTGGGCCCGCAGATCCCAGATCTACCGTTCGGGGTGCAGGGCACGTAGAAGGCCGAACCCAGCCCAACGCGCCATAATGGAGGGGTGCCCCTCTACCGCGAACAGGGTGTCGTGCTCCGCACCCACAAGCTCGGGGAGGCTGACCGCATCGTCACCCTCCTCACGAGCAGGCGAGGCGTACTCCGGGCCGTCGCGAAGGGCGTCCGTCGCACCTCCTCGAAGTTTGGGGCGCGCCTCGAACCGTTCATGGTCGCCGATATCCAGTGCTACGAGGGCCGAACGCTCGACACGATCACGCAGGCCGTCACCCTCGGATCATACGGGCCCGCAATCACCGCCGACTACGACAGGTACCGGGCCGGTAGCGTGATGGTGGAGACCGCCGAGCGTCTCGCTGAGGGCGGGCCCTCGCCCGAGCTCTTCACCCTGCTCGTCGGCGCCCTGCGCACGTTGGCGGCGGGCAAGATACCGCCCGACCTGGTGCGCGACGGCTACCTGCTGCGCGCAATGGCTGCCGCCGGCTGGACCCCGGGGTTCGAAGACTGCGTCCGCTGTGGCGCGCCCGGGCCGCACACCGCCGTGGCGGTGCAGCTCGGCGGGGTTGTGTGTGCGAACTGTCGGCCGGCCGGTTCACCCCGGCTCGATCCGACAAGCATCGAGCTGCTGCGGGCGCTGCTTCGGGGTGACTGGGAGTCGGCTGTCGCGAGCGGCGAGCGCGAACGAGGCCAAGCGGCCGGCATCGCCGCCGCCTACACCCAGTGGCACCTTGAGCGCGGGCTGCGCTCGTTCTCGGTGCCCCGGTCGTAGAATTAATCTCATGGATATTGCCCCCGACACGCTTGTACCCGTCGACTGGACTGGAGAGCAGCCGCCGAAGTTCAGGGGCCCGGCGCCGAAGCACGTAGCGATCGTGATGGACGGCAACGGCAGGTGGGCGAACCAGCGTGGCCTGCCGCGCGTCGAGGGCCACCGCATGGGCGAGCAGGTGCTGCTCGACGTTGTGGCCGGGGCGATTCAGGCGGGCGTAACACACCTCAGCGTGTACGCGTTCTCGACCGAGAACTGGCGCCGTTCGCCTGACGAGGTCAGGTTCCTCATGGGCTTCAACCGCGACGTGCTGCGTCGGCGCCGCGAACAGCTCAGCGCTTGGAACGTGCGCATGCGGTGGGCCGGACGGCGGCCGCGGCTCTGGGGGTCGGTGATCAAGGAACTGAAGCTCGCCGAGACCTACACCGCGCACAACACCGGGCTCACGCTCACTATGTGCGTGAACTACGGCGGCCGCACTGAGCTCACGGACGCCATGAAGCGCATCGCCACTGAGGTCGCCGACGGCAGGCTCTCGCCCAACGGCATTTCGGAGCGCGTCATCGAGAAGCACCTGTACGTACCGGAGCTGCCGAACGTCGACCTGTTCGTGCGAAGCTCGGGGGAGCAGCGCACAAGCAACTTCATGCTCTGGCAGTCAGCGTACGCCGAGATGGTCTTTCTCGACCAGCTGTGGCCCGACTTCTCGCGGCGCGACCTCTGGGAGGCGATCGAGATCTTCCACGACCGTGACAGGCGCTTCGGCGGGGCGGTCGACAAGCCGGGTTCACGGTAGCGCCCAGCCGCTCCGCGATCTGCGAGAATAGAGCGGTCATGACTACCTCAACGCTTCCAGGCTCCCGCCTGCGTATCGGCCCGCTCGAGCTCGACGTTCCCGTCATCCTCGCGCCGATGGCCGGCATTACCAATACCGCGTTTCGCCGTCTATGCCGCGAGTACGGTGCCGGGCTCTACGTGAGCGAGATGATTACGAGCCGGGCGCTTGTCGAACGCACTCCGGGCTCACTGCGGCTGATCAAGCATCACGAGAGCGAGACACCGCGCTCGATCCAGCTCTACGGTGTCGACCCGAAGACCGTATCCGAGGCGGTTCGCTTCCTTGTCGATCAGGATCTCGCAGACCACATCGACCTCAACTTCGGCTGCCCCGTTCCGAAGGTCACCCGAAAGGGCGGTGGCGCCGCGCTCCCGTGGAAAGCAGACCTGTTCAGCGCAATCGTCGATGGCGCAGTGAAGGCCGCCGGCGACATCCCGCTGACCGTCAAGATGCGCAAGGGCATCGACGCCGATCACTTGACCTTCCTCGACGCCGCGCGCTCGGCCGAGGCGGCCGGCGTCGCCGCAATCGCGCTCCACGGGCGCACCGCAAACGAGTTTTACTCGGGCACCGCCGACTGGGCTGCGATCGCCGAGCTCAAGCAGGCGATCACGAGCGTGCCCATCCTCGGCAACGGAGATATCTGGGCGGCGGATGACGCGATCCGAATGGTGCGAGAGACAGGCTGCGATGGCGTCGTCGTGGGCCGCGGGTGCCTCGGCCGCCCGTGGCTGTTTGGCGACCTCGCCGCCGCGTTCAAGGCGGAGCAGGGTGAGCTCACGTGGGACGAGGCGAACGCCGCGATCGCGAAGCCCGGCCTTGGCTTCGTCATGGACGCGATGCGCCGCCACACCGAGCTGCTCATCGAGTTCTTCGACGGGGAGGAGGCGCGCGCCTGCCGCGACATCCGCAAGCATGTCGCCTGGTACTTCAAGGGCTACGGGGTTGGCGGCGACACCCGCCGCGCTCTCGCGATGGTCGAATCCCTTGAGCACCTCGATGAGATCTACGAGACGATGGACCGTTCCCTGCCGTACCCGGGCGTCGGTGCCGAGGGCCAGCGCGGCCGGGCTGGAAGCCCGAAGCAGCCCAAGTTGCCCGACGGATGGCTCGATTCGCGCGACAGTGCGCACATCGATTTTGCCGAGCTCGCAGAAGCTGAACGGGACGATTCGGGTGGCTAGCCCGGTGCTCGGGCAGGGGGCATACGGGGCGTCCGACGTCGAGCGCTTTGTACCGGAGACGCACAGCGGCGCCCGTAGCGATTTCGAGCGTGACCGCGCCCGGGTGATCCACTCGTCGGGGCTTCGCAAGCTCGCCGCGAAGACTCAGGTGCTCAGCCCGACCGCCGGCGTCGATTTCGCGCGCAACCGCCTCACACACTCGCTTGAGGTGGCGCAGATTGGGCGCGAGCTCGCCGCGTCACTCGGGCTCGACCGCGACGTCGTTGACGCCGCCTGTCTGACGCACGACCTGGGGCACCCGCCATTCGGGCACAACGGCGAGCGCGCCCTCGCCGAGTGGGCGAGCGACGCAGGCGGGTTCGAGGGGAACGCGCAGACGCTCCGGATCCTTACCCGTCTCGAGGCGAAGCGTTTCGACGAGGGTGGAGCGAGTGCTGGGCTGAACCTCACGCGGGCGACCCTTGACGCGAGCTGCAAGTACCCGTGGGCGCTCCCGGAAGCGCCCGAGGGTAGCGGCAAGTTTGGCTACTACCCCGACGACGCCCCGGTGTTCCACTGGATGCGAGAGGGCGCTCCCGAGCGACTGAAGTGCGCAGAGGCGCAGACGATGGACCTCTCCGACGACATCGCTTACTCCGTCCACGACTTCGAAGACGCGATCGTCAGCGACCACATCGACCCGCTCATCCTCACCTCGCGGTCAGGGCACGACTCGCTCATCGCCGATGTGGCGAGCTGGGCCGGAGGGTCGTTCACGCACGACGAGCTGTCGGCGGCCTACGACCGCATCGCTGCGACGCCGAACTGGCTGACCAGGTGGGACGGCTCTCGCAGGCACCAGGCCCAACTGAAGAATTTCACGAGCGACATGATCGGTCATTTCGCGCGTTCAGCGATCGCAGCGACGCGCGAGTCAGCCGGCGCGACGCCCCTGGTGCGGTATGGCGCCTCGATTGTCGTACCGCAGGAGATTCATGCCGAGATCGCTGTGCTCAAGGGCATCGTTGCCGCATTCGTGATGGCGAGCGGCCGCAGACAGCCGACGTACCGCAGGCAGCGCGCCCTGCTCGCTGAGCTGCTCGAGACGCTCTGGGAGGGGCAGGATCGCGACCTCGAGCCAGCCTTCCAGGCTGACTTCGCTGCGGCGTCAGACGAGGCCGCAGCGAAGCGTGTGATCGTCGATCAGGTGGCGTCGCTCACGGATCAGTCAGCGATCGCGTGGCATCGCCGGCTCTGCGAGGTGCCGCTGGTCTAGCACCCGACGGGTCGGCCCCGCAAAGACTAGACTGGGTGCCATGGCGGGTCGGATCAAAGCAAGCGATGTAGAGGAAGTGAAACGCCGCACGAACATTGCCGACCTGGTTGGCGATTACGTCGCGCTGAAGAACGCCGGTATCGACTCGATGAAGGGTCTCTGCCCGTTTCACGATGAGCGCAGCCCGAGCTTTCACGTGCGCCCCGCGCTTGGCTACTTCCACTGCTTCGGCTGCGGCGAATCCGGCGATTCGATCAGCTTCGTGCAGAAGATGGATCACCTCTCGTTCGCAGAGGCGGTTGAGCGGCTCGCCGCCCGCACGAACTACGTGCTCACCTACGAGGAGGGCTACGAGCGGCGCGAGGACGGGCCGAACAAGGCGCGCTTGCTTGCCGCGAATCAGGCAGCGAGTGACTTCTACCGCGCCCAGCTCATGGGCGAGGAGGCCCAGACAGCGCGCTCGTTCCTCGAGCAGCGCGGCTTCGCCCAGGCATCCTGGGACCAGTTTGGCGTCGGCTACGCCCCGCGTGGCTGGGACGGCCTCACCGGTCATCTCAAAAAGCTTGGTTACACGCCGCAGGAGCTCGTGCAGGCCGGCCTCGTCTCCGAGGGGCAGCGTGGCGTCTACGATCGCTTCCGCGGCCGCGTCGTCTGGCCCATCCGAGACACGAGCGGCCAAACCCTCGGGTTCGGTGCGCGCAAGCTCTACGAAGATGACAATGGGCCGAAATACCTGAACACGCCCGAGACGCCGGTTTACCACAAGTCACGCGTGCTTTACGGGCTCGACCTCGCGAAGAAAGCGATTTCTCGCGGCGGGCGCGCGATCATAGTCGAGGGTTACACCGACGTGATGGCCTGCCACATTGCGGGCGTAGAGGACGCGATTGCGACCTGTGGCACCGCGTTTGGCAAGGAGCACATTTCGATGTTGCGCCGAGTGATGGGTGACGACTCCGCGGCCGAGGTGATCTTCACGTTCGACCCGGACGAGGCGGGCCAGAAGGCCGCGCTGCGCGCGTTCGGTGAGGAGCAGCGCTTCACCGCGCAGACCTACGCCGCCGTCGCGCCAGACGGCTACGACCCGGCTGACCTTAGGCTGCACCGTGGCGACGACGCCGTGCGCGAGCTGTTCGACAAGAAGATTCCGCTCTTCGAGTTTGCACTCAAGCAGGCAATCGGCAGATTCGACCTGAACTCCGTCGAGGGTCGCGTGTCTGCGCTCAGGCAGGCGGCGCCGATTGTCGCCGGTATCAAGGATCCGGGAATGCGCCCGGGCTACACTCGCGAGCTTGCGCGCATGCTCGGTATGGACCTGGGCGAGGTGCAGCACGCCGTGCGCAACACTCAGCGCCACGCACCCGCCGAGCCCGATTACTCGGCGCAGGGGCCCGACCTCGACCGCGAGCCGGCTGCGCCAAAAGTGTCGCTCGCGACGCTCCGATCAGACCCGTCGGTTTGGCTTGAGCGCGACGCGATCATGGCAATGATTCAGCAGGGCCCGGCCGTCGGCGCAGAGCTGCTCTCGCAGGCGGTGACCGCTCAGGTGACAGAACCGCACCTGAGGGTCGTGCGCGACGCGCTCAGTACGGCGCTGCCGAGCCTCGCCGGCGGTGCATGGGTTGAGGCGATTCTTGCGGCGACCCCGCCGAGCCACCACGGGCTCGTCCGAGAGCTCGCGATCGCCTCGATGCCGCAGCGCGACCCGGCCCTGCTGCCGGAGTATGCGCGCGAGGTGGTTATCTCGCTGCTTGACCGCGACCTAGTCTCGCTGAAACAGGAGCTGCTCGCGCGAATGCAGCGCATCGGCGACTCGACGAGTGAGGCCTCCCGCCGCGTGCAGCAGCAGCTCGCCGCGCTGGAGAACGCTCGCCGTGGGCTCCGCCACGACTAGTAAGGTGAGGTTGTGGCTCATCCAAACCTTGAAGCAGACCCAGTCCTCTTCACCTCAGACCTGTCGCTGAGATACCCCGCGCACGCAGGTGGACGCGCCTTTCAAGCGGTCGAGGGCGTGAGCGTTGAACTGCCGCGCGGGGGAGTGCTCGCCGTACTCGGCGAGAGCGGATCGGGCAAGTCAACGCTCACGCGTTACCTGGCGGGTCGCGGGGCCGACGGCGACAAGAACGCCAGGATCAAGGCCGTGGGCGGGGTTGGCCGCTCCCTCGACGTGCCGCTTGAGCGGCTCTCGCGGCGGTCACGATCGCGCCTGACGGCGTACGTTGGCCACCTGTCGCAGGACGCGGGCGCGACGTTGACGCCCGAGCTCAACGTCGGTGACGTGCTCTTCGAACCGATCCAGGAGCGAGTTCGCAACTTTGACCGGGCGCCCCTCGGGGAGGTCGTTGCCGAGATGATGGACATTGTTGCGCTTCCTCTCGCAAAGCTTCAGGAGTACCCCTACGAGCTGTCTAAGGGGCAGCGGCAGCGCGTCGCCGTGATGCGCTCGCTCATGCTCGACCCGCGGGTACTCATTGTTGACGAGCCAACGCTCGGCGTCGATGCGAACAACAGGCCAAAGATTGTCGACCTTTTGAAGTGGTACCGAGAGCGCACTGGTGCCTCAATGGTGCTCGTCAGCCACGACATCGGGATGCTCGAGGCACTTGCTGAGGAAGTCATCGTGCTGCAGCAGGGCCGCGTTGTCGGGCGCGGTGACATCAACACGATCTTCCGGCGCACCGAACACGACTACGTGAGGCGCCTCGCCGACGCGCTGCGCTCGACCGCGTACGACGAGATCGCAGAGGAGTAGACGCGCCCGGGGTACTGCGATTTGCGTGCCTCGCGAGACGCTTGGTACGCTTATCAGGTTGCTGCGGCAATATTCCCCTGTAGCTCAGTTGGCAGAGCGCTTGACTGTTAATCAGGATGTCGCTGGTTCGAGCCCAGCCGGGGGAGCAGCAAAGGCCCTTACTCTTGGAGTGAGGGCCTTTTCGTTTACCCAAAGGAGCGCGGCATGACGAATCAACACGAGCAGGTCATCGCGGTGGATCCCTACGGCGCGCCTGACATTGACGAAAGCGTCTGGCTTGCGCCAGGCGCGATTGTCGTGGGCGCCGTCACTGTCGGGCGCGACTCGAGCATCTGGTACAACGCGGTCGTCAGGGGCGACTCCGACACCGTGACCATCGGGGACCGCACCAACGTCCAGGACGGCGTCGTGATCCACACGTTCCGTGGCCAGGGCACGGTGATCGGCAACGACGTCTCCATAGGGCACAATGCAGTGGTTCACGGCGCCACGGTTGCGAACGGCTGCCTCATCGGAATGAATGCGACGGTGCTGAATGACGCCCGTGTCGGGGAGGGGAGCCTCGTCGCTGCCGGGGCCGTCGTGCCCCAGGGGATGGTGATCCCGCCGCACTCGCTCGTTGCGGGCGTGCCGGCGCGGGTCGTGCGCGAGCTGCGCGAGGCCGACCGTGAGGCGGTCCGGCTGAACTCCGAGGTGTACCTCACCTACACCCACAATCACAGGGCAGCCACGAACTAACGGTTCTGGATGAAGCGAGACGCGCCGGAGCGCCAGCGCGTTCGCGCGATGCGTCGAACATGCAGTATGCTCAATGAGTCGCGCAAGCGCCAGACCGCACGGCGGTCCGGGGATGTAGCTCAATGGTAGAGCCTCAGTCTTCCAAACTGATTACGCGGGTTCGATTCCCGTCATCCCCTCGAAGAAGCCCCTCACCAGGTGAGGGGCTTTTGCGTAGGCGGCGTCTTGCGCCGAGTACGGGCCTCGACCCGCTCCCAGCCACACCCAATGCAATCGGCGTTCGGTAGGTGGGTTACGGCCTGCAGCGGCAGATCCTGTGAAGATCTCCGTTCTACGCGTCACTCGCCCCAACGTGACACACCCGGAAGTACCGGCCAGCCGCATGTTTGCGCCGAAATCACGGGCATTTGCCGCGCAAGCGCGGCCCGGTGTGCTGATTCGCTTCGGTTTGGACTAGGATTGGTCAGGTTGCGCGCATCTTGCGCAACTCGAGACGACAGTCTCGGGGCGTAGCTCAGCTTGGCTAGAGCGCCCGCTTTGGGAGCGGGAGGTCGCAGGTTCGAATCCTGTCGCCCCGACAAGGGTCCAATGGCCCGACACAGGCTGATTGCAGCATGATCCGACGATGAGAGGCCAAATTGCCGAAGACGAAAGCTGAGAAGCTCACACCGACCCGCACGAAGCTGACCGTTACCGTCACGCAGGATGAGCTCGCGCCCTACCTGAAGAACGCGTACAAGTCGATCGCCGAGCAGGTCTCGATCCCCGGCTTCCGCAAGGGCAAGGCTCCCGCACAGATCATCGACCAGCGCTTCGGCCGCGACTCGGTTATTTCTGAGGCTGTCAACCACTCGCTCGACGACTTCTACCAGGCAGCGGTTGCTGAGGCCGAGGTTCGCCCGATGGGCCGCCCGACCGCCGACATTGAGAAGATGCCCGAGGCAGCAGACGCTTCGAGCGAGCTCGTGCTGCTCTTCGAGGTTGAGGTGCGCCCCGAGTTCACCCTTCCCGACTACAACGGTCTCGCGATCACCGTCGACGAGGCAGAGATCGATGAGGCAGCTGTCGAGGCTGAGCTCACGAGCCTCCGCGAGCGTTTCGGCACCCTCGTGACCGTCGACCGCCCCGCCAAGACCGGCGACTTCGTTGAGCTCGACCTCACCGCGAAGGTTGACGGCAAGGAAGTTGACCAGGCGAGCGGCGTCTCGTACGAGATCGGCGCAGGCAACCTGCTCGCTGGTACCGACGAGGCCGTCGAGACCCTCACCGCCGGTGAGACCACGAACTTCACCTCGCAGCTGCTCGGCGGCGAGTACGAGGGCCAGGACGCAGAGGTCGAGCTCACGCTCACCGCTGTGAAGGAGCGCGAGCTTCCCGAGGCCGACGACGAGTTCGCGCAGCTCGCAAGCGAGTTCGACACCATCGCTGAGCTCCGCGAGAGCCTCAAGGAGCAGGTCTCGCAGGCTTCGGTCTTCGCGCAGGGCCGTCAGGCGCGCGACATCTTCACCGAGACGCTCATCGAGCAGGCAGGGATCCCGATCTCCGAGGAGCTCGTTGAGGAAGAGGTGCACCGTCACCTCGAGGGCGAAGGCCGGCTCGAAGACGACGAGCACCGTGCAGAGGTTCGCGTCGCGAGCGAGAAGCAGATTCAGATGGAGCTGCTGCTCGACGCTATCGCCGAGCGCGAGAACGTCACCCCGACGCAGAACGAGCTCTCTGACTACATCTACCAGTCGGCGCAGCAGTACGGCATGGAGCCCACGCAGTTCCTCCAGGCGATCAGCCAGGGCAACCAGCTCCAGGTGATCCTCGCAGAGGTCACTCGTAACAAGGCTCTCGCGGTCGCGCTTGGCAAGGCCACCGTCACCGACAAGGCCGGCAAGGCAGTTGACCTCGGCGCGTTCGTCGCGGTTGACACCGAAGACGAGGCAGAAGAGGGCGCCGAGGCGCCCGAGGCCGAGGCAGAGAAGCCCGCTAAGAAGGCTCCCGCTAAGAAGGCCCCAGCCAAGAAGGCAGCCGCGAAGGAAGAGGCTCCTGCAGCTGACGCCAACGAAGAGGCTAAGAAGGCAGCTCGCTCGGCCGCAGCGAAGAAGGCAGCCGCGACTCGCGCCGCAAAGAAGGCAGCCGCCGAGGAGAAGTAACCCCTCGCGCAGTGAACGAAGAATCCCCGGCCATTTTGGCCGGGGATTCTTCGTTTCAAGCGAACACAATCGACGTAAACAACGCCCACGGCGAACACGCGAGCGAACGCGTTTCGCAGTCGATACTCTCGAATCAAGCAACTTACGAATGGAGCGCCGAATGGCTGAACAGTCGCCCGTGAATAGCGTGTTCGACCGCCTGCTGAAAGACCGAATCATCTGGCTCGGTTCCGAGGTGCGCGACGACAACGCAAATGAGATCTGCGCAAAGATCCTGCTCCTCGCGGCGGAGGATCCGGAGGCGGATATCTACCTCTACATCAACTCGCCCGGTGGATCGATCACCGCAGGCATGGCAATCTACGACACGATGAGCTTCGTGCCGAACGACATCGTCACAGTCGGTATCGGCATGGCGGCCTCAATGGGTCAGTTCTTGCTCACTGCCGGCACCAAGGGTAAGCGGTACATCACCCCGAACGCACGCGTGCTGCTGCACCAGCCGCACGGTGGCTTCGGCGGCACCGCGAGCGACATTCAGACGCAGGCGCAGCTCATCGTCTCGATGAAGAACCGCCTCGCGGAGATCACCGCGAAGCAGACGGGCAAGACCGTCGAGCAGATTAACGAAGACGGGGATCGCGACCGCTGGTTCACAGCCGAGGAAGCGCTCGAGTACGGCTTCGTCGATTTCATCAGGGACACCGCTACCGAGGTTGTCGGCGGCGGCGGCACGAGCAAGTAGTCGATAGGAAGACACGAAACAATGACGAATCTCTACATGCCGCAGGGCGGCTCAGCAGATCGCATGATGCCCGACTCGCGTTACGTCCTCCCGACGTTCGAAGAGCGCACCGCCTACGGGTTCAAGCGTCAGGATCCCTACGCGAAGCTGTTTGAAGACCGCATCATCTTCCTTGGCGTTCAGGTTGACGACGCCTCGGCCGATGATGTGATGGCGCAGCTGCTCGTCCTGGAAAGCCAGGACCCGGAACGCGACATTACGATGTACATCAACTCGCCCGGTGGCTCGTTCACCGCGATGACCGCGATCTACGACACCATGCAGTACGTTCGCCCGCACATCCAGACTGTGTGCCTCGGCCAGGCGGCGTCGGCCGCAGCGGTGCTGCTCGCTGGCGGCACCCCGGGCAAGCGGCTCGCGCTGCCGAACGCGCGCGTGCTGATCCACCAGCCGTCGAGCGGCCAGGGAGGGCACGGCCAGGCTTCGGATATCGAGATCCAGGCGCGTGAGATCCAGCGCATGCGCGAGTGGCTCGAAGAGACGCTTTCGAAGCACTCGAAGCGCTCGATCGAAGAGGTACACAACGACATCGATCGCGACAAGATCTTGAGCGCTCAGGAAGCGTTCGAGTACGGTCTCGTTGATCAGGTGCTGACGAGCCGGAAGAATCCGCAGCCCGTCATCACCCAGTAGCGGAATCGCTCGATAACGGTGTGATCACAAGCTGACGGCGCGCGGCCCTTTCCGGCGGCGCGCCGTCAGTCATTGTCGGAGGTCACTACTAGGCTCGAAGCATACATGCGACGCAAGGAGGGTTCGGGCATGGCGCGTATAGGCGAAAGCAGCGAGGTACTGAAGTGTTCGTTCTGCGGAAAGTCTCAAAAGCAGGTCGCCCAGCTCATCGCTGGCCCGCAGATCTACATTTGTGATGAGTGCGTCGCGCTCTGCAACGAGATCATCGAGGAGCGGCTCTCTGAACATCAGCCGGCCGAGCCGAGCGACTTTACGCTGCACAAGCCCCGCGAGATTGCTGGATTCCTCGATCAGTACGTGATCGGGCAAGACCGGGCTAAGCAGTCGCTCGCGGTCGCGGTGTACAACCACTACAAGCGCGTGCGGGCTGCGAGTGCCATCACCAGCGCCGAGTTCGCGACCGAGCAGGTTGAGATCGCGAAGTCGAACATCATGATGATCGGCCCAACGGGCTGCGGCAAGACCTACCTCGCGCAGTCCCTCGCCCGCCAGCTCGGAGTGCCCTTCGCCGTCGCCGACGCGACGGCGCTCACAGAGGCAGGCTACGTTGGCGAGGACGTTGAGAACATCCTCCTCAAGCTGCTGCAGGCCGCCGACTTCGACGTCCAGCGCGCCGAGACCGGCATCATCTACATCGATGAGATCGACAAGATTACCCGCAAAGCGGAGAACCCGTCGATCACGCGCGACGTGTCGGGGGAGGGCGTGCAGCAGGCGCTGCTCAAGATCCTCGAAGGCACCGTCGCGTCGATCCCGCCACAGGGCGGGCGCAAGCACCCGAACCAGGAGTTCATTCAGCTCGACACGACGAACGTTCTGTTCATCGTCGCCGGCGCATTCTCCGGGCTCGAAGAGATCATCGCCCAGCGCCTCGGCAAGGGCGGAATTGGGTTCGGTTCCCCGATGGGCAGCAACCGCAACGAATCGGAGCTGTTCGCCGAGGTGCAACCCGAAGACCTCCACCGCTTCGGCCTCATCCCCGAGTTCATCGGCCGCCTTCCCGTGATCGCCACCGTGGACCCGCTTGACACCGACGCGCTCCAGCGCATCTTGACCGAGCCGAAGAACGCGCTCGTGAAGCAGTTCCAGCGCATGTTCGAGCTCGACGACGTCGAACTCGAGTTTGAGGACGCAGCGCTTGCGGAGATCGCGAACCTTGCCGTTGCGCGAAAGACTGGGGCCCGAGGGCTTCGCTCAATCCTCGAAACGGTTCTCGGGCCCGCAATGTTCGACGTGCCCTCGAATGACGACATCACGAAGGTCGTCGTGACGCGAGAGGCTGTGCTCGAAGAGGCGCCGCCACTCATGGTGACATCGCAGAGCGGGCGCGAAAGCGCCTAACCGGCCACCCGGCAGATCAACCGACGCCCGGGGTGATGTCGTAGCTCAAGAGCACGGCGTCACCCTCGCCCGGCATCGTCACAGCCGACACCGCAAGTTCCGCGGAGGTGAGCGTCGCAGCGCGACCGCCATCACCGGTTTCAACCTCGTCTGAGACAGCAAACCCAGAACCGGTGACGACGGCGTCCCACAGCGCGTCAGCTGCGTCGGAGCTGTCAGCGCGCAGCACGAGGTACCACGTGCCGCCGTCGCGGCTTCCCGCATCGTCAACCGTTGCACCGTCAGGGACGACGAATGCCGCCGGGAACCCCTCGGGGAGCTCCTGAGACTTCTCGTAGGCCTCCTCGGGGTTCGCTTCGGGCCAACTCCCACCCTCGGGCTCGACCTTCTCGGTGAGGTCACGTTCGTCAGGGTTCACGGTGCCGGGCTCAGGGGCGCAGCCGGCGAGCAGCGTCACCGCAAGCGCGAGCGTGAGAGCGCCAGTCGCGGCGCGAGTGATCTTCGTCATGTCAGCTCAACCAATCGTCGTCAGCGTCTGTGTCAGCGTCGTCTGTGTCGTTTGTGTGGGCTCTTGCGGCCGCGCGCTCCGTGACGCGCCCCGCGGCGTCAACGCCAAGGTCGGCTCGGAGCGCACCGGCTCCGTCGACGAGCTCTACGCGCGGTCGCCCCTCAAGCCAGGTGAGGGTCCAGGAGCCGGCGGGCTCGTGCCCGCCGAACACCCTGGACTCTGCCGCAGAGATTGCGGCGTGCAGCAGCTCGGGTACGCCGTGATGAGGCGGCTGACCCGCTGGCCAACGTGACCCGAGCTGCATGCGATCCTGCTTTCGTTGTGCTGGTGCGCCGAGGCTACTCGGCTGCTTCGACCGTGATCTCGGCGACGTTTACCTCGGCGACGTCGGCTGCCTCGATCCGGAGCTCCGCGATCCGCCCCACGTCAGCGAGGTCGCTCGCGGCGAGCTCGAGCCGCGCCGCATCGACCGCGGGGGCCTGGATCACTGCGAGCGTTACCGGGGTGCGCTGCGAGACCTTTGCGTCGGTCTTCGCCCCGCGAACGCCGATGAGCGCGCCGCCGACGAGGGCGAGGAGGCCAGCATCAGCGTCGTTTCCAATGAACTCGTCGAGCTCGGTCACGGCCGGCCACGACGCGGAATGCACCGAACCCTCTTCGAACCACGACCACACCTCTTCGGTCGCGTAGGGGAGGAACGGCGCGAGCATACGCACGTAGACCGAGAGCGCGGCGCGCAGGGTCGTGACCGCTGACGCCTGGGCCTGGCCGGTGCCGCCGTGGGCGCGCTCCTTGACGAGCTCAAGGTAGTCGTCGCAGAAGGTCCAGAAGGACGACTCGGTGAGCTCGAGCGCGCGAGCGTGGTCGTAGGACTCGAACGCGCGCGTCGCGTCAGCGATCACGCCCGAGAGGCCAGCCAGCATCGACCTGTCGAGCGGCTCCGACACCGTACCGGCCGCACTCGCATCGAACGAGAGAGTGAACTTCGCCGCGTTCAGAAGCTTGATCGCAAGGCGTCGACCGATCTTGATCTGCGTCGGGTTCTGCGGGTCGAACGAAGCGTCGGTGCCGAGCTTCGCCGACGCAGCCCAGTACCGCACCGCGTCAGAGCCGTGTTGGTTGAGCATGCCGGCGGGCGTGACGACGTTCCCCTTCGACTTCGACATCTTCTTGCGGTCGGGGTCGAGGATCCAGCCGGAGATGCCGGCGTGGCGCCAGGGGAGCGTACCCGACTCGAGCTCAGAGCGGAGCAGCGTGGAGAACAGCCAGGTTCGAATGATGTCCTGGCCCTGCGGGCGCAGATCGAACGGGTAGACGAGGTCATACAGCTCTTCATCGCGCTCCCAGCCGCCCGCGAGCTGCGGGGTGAGCGATGACGTCGCCCAGGTATCCATGACGTCGACCTCACCCTGGAAGCCCCCGGCCACGCCCCGCTGCTCGGCGGTGTAGCCGGCCGGGACGTCGCTCGACGGGTCAACGGGCAGCTGGTCGGCGGCAGGAACGATGGGCTCGTCGAAGACGGGGTTGCCGTCGGCGTCGAGCTGGTACCAGACAGGGATCGGCACGCCGAAGAAGCGCTGGCGCGAGATCAGCCAGTCACCCGAAAGCCCCTCGACCCAGTTCTCGTAGCGCACCCGCATGAAGTCGGGGTGCCACTCGAGATCCTTGCCGTGGGCGAGCAGCCGCTCCCGGAGGGCTTCGTCGCGGGCGCCGTTCTTGATGTACCACTGACGGGTCGAGACGATCTCGAGGGGCTTGTCGCCCTTCTCGAAGAACTTCACGGGGTGCGTGATCTTGCGGATCTCGCCGGTCAGCTCACCAGATGCCTGGAGCAGCTCGACCATCGTCTGCTTCGCGCTGAACACGGTTTTGCCGGCGAGCTGGGCGTACGCCTCGCGCCCTGACTCAGAAGTGATCGCCTCGGGCGCCTCACTGATGACGCGACCGTCGAAGCCAAGGATCGCCCGGTTGGGGAGGTCGAGCTCGCGCCACCAGATCACGTCCGTGACGTCACCGAAGGTGCAGATCATCGCGATGCCGGTTCCCTTGTCCTGCTTCGCGAGGTGGTGCGCAACGATCGGCACCTCAACGTCGAAGATCGGCGTGCGAACCGTGGTGCCGAACAGAGGCTTGAATCGCTCATCATCGGGGTGCGCGACGAGCGCGACGCAAGCGGCGAGTAGCTCGGGGCGCGTCGTGTCGATGAGGATGTCGCCTGAGCCGTCAGACTTGTGGAACGCGAGCGTGTGGTACGCGCTCGGCTGCTCGCGATCCTCAAGTTCAGCCTGGGCGACGGCCGTGCGGAACGTGATGTCCCAGAGCGTCGGTGCCTGGGCCTGGTAGGCCTCACCGCGCTCGATGTTCCGCAGGAACGCGAGCTGCGACGCTCGCAGCGACTCGGATCCGATCGTGCGGTAGGTCTGCTTCCAATCGACCGACAGGCCGAGGGTGCGCCACAGCGCCTCGAACTGCTTCTCGTCTTCGATTGTCAGCTGTTCGCACAGCTCGATGAAGTTGCGGCGCGAAATTGGCTGCTGGTCGGCAGCCTTGACGCTCTTGCCGTCGCCGCCATCGTGCGGAGGAACGAAGTCTTCGACGTAGGGCAGCGAGGGGTCGCAGCGCACGCCGTAGTAATTCTGCACACGGCGCTCCGTCGGCAGCCCGTTGTCGTCCCAGCCCATCGGGTAGAACACGCGCTTCCCGTTCATGCGCTTGTAGCGCGCAATGGTGTCGGTGTGCGTGTAGGAGAACACATGCCCGACGTGCAGCGACCCCGATGCCGTCGGCGGGGGAGTGTCGATGCTGTAGACGTCATCGCGCGACGCACCGTCGCGGTCAAACGCGTACGTGCCAGACTCTTCCCAGACCGCCCCCCATTTTGATTCGAGCCCCTCGAGTGCCGGCTTGTCAGGAATCGCGCTCATTACGTGGGCTCCGTTTTCTCGACGAGACTCGCACACAGGCGAGCTGGTCGGGGTTCGATGTGGACGGCACCGCGTGAGCGAGTCGACCGAGGGTCGGCTCTGGTGCCTGAAGGGGTATCCCGCAAGTCTATCGTTTCGGCCAGAGCGACGGTAGATCAGTTGCGCGCAACATATATAGAATGCCAGCATGCAAGACATCGAACGGCAGATGCTCAGCGCGTTCGCGACAGTCGCCCGCCAGTGGGGTGCCGTCCCCGTCGACGGGCACATCGCCGAGAGTATCGGCCTTGCCATCGAAGACAGCGAGATCCGCATCATCTACATGCTTGGCGCCCGCACACGGGAATTGCGGCCCGGGGACGTTGCCGAGGAGCTTGGGGTCTCGCGCCCCACGCTGTCGAAATCATTGACCAGACTTCGCAACGCAAACCTGATCGTTGGCGAGATAGACCAGACGGACAAGCGCTCCATCAATCTCAGGCTTACGGACGCCGGTAAAGACGCCTACCAGCGGCTCATCGACATGGGCACCGGCCTGGTTCGTGCAGCCAACGACGACCTCACACGAGACGAGATGCGCATCATCCGCGATTTCCTTGCTCGGTTTATCAAGCAGTTGGGCGGCGCAGCACCGATCGACTTGCCCAGGGAAGCCAGGTAACACTGCGACATCAGTGCTCTCTCGCCCTTTACGATGGGAGGGCCGCGGATTCCACGTACCCGCGGCAGGAGGAAGAGCTATGACAGACCGCATTCGCGTCGGCATCGTCGGCTACGGCAACCTTGGCCGCGGCGTAGAGACCTCTATTGGGCTGAACCCCGACCTCGAACTCGTTGGGGTGTTCAGCCGGCGCGACCCCTTAAGCGTGGCGACAGCTTCGCCGGATACGAAGGTCTACGCGATCGCCGATCTCGAGAACTTCACGGGAAGCGTCGACGTGCTGATCCTCTGCGGCGGTTCGAAGAGCGATCTGCCCGAGCAGACGCCAGAGCTTGCCGCAAGCTTCACGGTGGTCGATAGCTTTGACACCCACGCGAAGGTACCCGAGCACTTTGCCGCCGTTGACGCTGCCGCGACCGCAGGCGGCAACGTCGCGGTGATCTCGACGGGCTGGGACCCGGGCCTGTTCTCACTGAACCGGCTGTTTGGCGAGGCAATCCTGCCGCAGGGCAACACCTATACGTTCTGGGGCCGGGGTTTGAGCCAGGGCCACTCCGACGCGCTGCGCCGGATCCCGGGGGTTGCGGGCGCGGTGCAGTACACGCTGCCGTCAGAAGACGCGATCGGTCGCGTGCGCGCGGGGGAGAACCCTGAACTCACCACGCGTGAGCAGCACGACCGCGAGTGCTTCGTCGTGCTCGAAGAGGGCGCCGACGCAGACCTCATCCGCGAGACGATCGTGACTATGCCCGACTACTTCGAGCCGTACGACACAACCGTGCATTTCATTTCCGCGGAAGAGCTCGCCCGTGACCACGCGGGCATGCCGCACGGTGGCTTCGTGTTCCGGTCGGGGGAGTCGTCGCAGGGCGTCACCCAGACCATCGAGTACCGGCTCGCGCTCGATTCAAACCCCGAGTTCACGTCGAGCGTGCTCGTCGCCTACGCGCGGGCCGCGGCGCGTCTCGCGGCGGGGGGCGCGACGGGTGCGCACACGCCGTTCGACATCGCCCCTGGCCTGCTCTCACCCAAGTCGCCCGAGCAGTTGCGCGCGGAGCTCCTGTAGCTCGGCCGAAAGCCGAAACAGGACGGCGGGCCGCCCCACACCGCGAGGTGGGGGCGGCCCGCCGCTTGCGGTGAAGGGCCTACGCGATGAGGCCCGGGTAGGCGTCGGCGTTGTCCTTCAGCCAGGCCTGCACGGCGCCCTTCGGGTCGTCCTTGTACTCGTCGCCCGTGATGAGGCTCTCGAGCGCGCCGTAGGCATCGTCGTCGAGCTTGATGCCCTTGATGTAGTCGGCGGCCTCCGGGAACTCCTCGGCGAAGCCGAGCTTGCCGAGGAAGTGCAGCGCCTCAGTTCCGCCCATCGCCCCCTTCGGGTCCTTTAGATCCTTCACTGGGAAGGCGGCGTTCGCCCAGAACGGGCGCCAGAGCGTGACGACGACGTCTTCCTTCGCGTCGATCTTCGACTGGAGCGTCGCGAGCATCGCGCCGGTCGACGAGGTCACGAGCTCATACTCCGAGTCGAGGCCGTACTCGGGCAGCATGACGTCTTGCGTCTGCTTGGTGAGGCCTGCGCCGGGCTCGATGCCGATGATCTCGCCGCCGAACCTGTCGGCCTTACCCTTCAGGTCCTCGATCGAGTTGATGTCGTCCATGTAGTCGGGCACTGCGATGGTGAGCGATGCGCCCTCGTAGTACGAGCCGAGGTCTTCGATCTTCTCCCCGAACTGCTCCATGTACTGGGCGTGCGTGGCCTCCGACCAAGCGGAGGGATACATATCGAAGTCACCGTTTGCGAGGCCCGCGTAAATGACGGCCGCGTCGGTGAGCTCTTCCATCTCTACGGTGTAGCCGAGTTTGCCGAGCTGGTCCTCAAGGAGGTATGCGGTGCTCAGGCCGTCGGTCCAGCCGGGGAGGAAGCTCAGAGTGATGGTGTCGCCTCCCTCGCCGCTTCCGGAACCACCCCCATCGTCGGTCGCTCCATTCGTGCAGCCCGCGAGCGCGAGGCTTCCCGCCGCAGCGAGTGCAATGGCGGTTGTGAGGTGACGCTTCTTCATGGTTTCCTTTCGTCCGCACCGAGGTGCGGGGTGGGGTGTGGGTCAGATAGGTCTTATTTGGCCGCGGCGGGCTCGAGGCGAGCGGCGCGCTGCCGCGCGTTCCGCCTGCGCCCGAGTGCACTGCGGAGCGAGTGGGTGAACTCGCCAGGAGTGCCGAGCGCGGCGGTGAGCCGGTCGAGGAAGACGGCGAGGATCACGACGGCAAGGCCCGCCTCAACGCCCTTTGCGATGTTGAGCGTCGCGAGGGCCGAGACGACTTCCTTCCCGAGGCCGTTCGCGCCGGCCATACCGGCGATGACCGCCATCGAGAGGGCGAGCATGATCACCTGGTTGATACCGGCGAGGATCGTCGGCATCGCGAGGGGCAGCTGAATGCCGCGCAGGATCTTGCCCGGCGTCGAGCCGAATGCGTGGCCAGCTTCGACAGTCTCGGCGTCGACGCCCCGGATCCCGAGTTCGGTAAAGCGAACGCCGGGAGGCAGCGCGAAGAGCACGGTGGCGAACACCCCGGGCACAAACCCGACCGCAAAGAACGTCACCGCCGGGATCAGGTAGACGAGCGCTGGCATGGTCTGCATGAAGTCGAGAATCGGTCGGATGACGGCGCTAAACCCGTCGGACTTCGCGGCGAGGATGCCGAGGGGAACTCCGATAAGTACCGCAATGATGGTCGCAATCAGCACGAGCGCGAGCGTAAACATCGCGTTCTCCCACTGCGCCATTCCGATGATGAGCGTGAGCGTGAGCGCCGCCCCGACGCCAAACTGCCAGGAGCGGACTGCCCACCCGAGCAGCGCGAGCACGATGATCAGCAGGGGCGCGGGCACCGCGAGCAAGCCGTCTGCGACGCCCTGCACGAGCGCCTTCACAACAAGTGAGATCACGTCGAGCGTGCCGTCGAACGTCGCCTTGATCCAGTCGAACGCGGCGGCAACCCAGCTGCCGATCGGGATCCGGAAGAAGTCGTTCACAGTGCGCCCCCTTCCGTCGTGGCGAGGTCTCCGACTGCGGGGGCCCCAGTGCCGTCGGTCGCCTCAAGCGTCGCGGTGATGATCGCGCCCGGCACGTCCGGTGTCGGCTCGATGATCGGGATCTCGGTTGTCATCGTCGGGAGGTTCGTGAGCGAGGCAAGCAGGGTCACTCGAGGGACGACGCCGATGAGGCGATCCTGCTCGTCGACGACCGCGACGGGAAGCGGGCTCTCCACCGCGAGCTCGAAGAGCTCGGCGATCAGCTGGTCGGGGGAGACAATCGAGGGGGTCGGCTTCAGCGCGTCGCTGATGTTCGTGCCCCCGTCGCGCACGAGGCGCAGCATGTCTTTGTCGCGGACCACGCCGATGAGCTTGCGGCCCGCCGACGTCACGAAGCACGCCGAGGTCTGCAGGTCGCGCATCGCCTTGAGTGCAGCGCGGGGCCCCGCCGACGCCGGGACGACGGCGCGCGGCGGCTCCATGACGTCGCCCGCGGTGAGCACGCGCGCCCGATCCACGTCCTGTACAAACTGCGCGACGTAGTCATTCGCGGGGTCAGTGAGAATGTCGTTCGGCGTGCCCAGCTGCACGATGCGCCCATCGCGCATGACCGCGATTCGGTCGCCGAGGAACATCGCCTCGTTGAGATCGTGCGTGATGAAGACGATGGTCACCCCAAGCTCTTGCTGCAGCTCGACGAGCAGCTCCTGCATCTCGCGCCGGATGAGCGGGTCGAGGGCAGAGAATGCCTCGTCCATGAGCAGGATACGGGTACCGGCCGCGAAAGCGCGGGCGAGCCCGACGCGCTGCTGCATGCCGCCGGAGAGCTCGCCGGGGAGCGAGTCTGCCCAGCCGTCGAGCCCGACGCGGCTCAGCCAGCCACGGGCTCGTTCACTGCGCTCCTCAACAGGGACGCCCTGAATCTCAAGGCCATACGCGGCATTCTCAAGCACGGTACGGTGCGGGAAGAGGGCGAAGTGCTGAAACACCATCGCCATCTGCTCGCGGCGAACCTTTCGCAGTTCTGCCGCGCTCATCCCGACGATCTCGTGGCCGAATACGCTGATCGACCCGTCGGTCGTGTCGCCGAGCCCGTTGAGGAGGCGAATGAGTGTCGATTTGCCCGAGCCTGAGAGACCCATCACGACGAAGATTTCGCCGACGCGGACGTCGAAGCTTGCGTCGATCACTGCGGCGGTGCCGAACGGCTTCACCTCCTCGCGGCTCGCGCCGGCGCGGAGGCGCTTTGCGGCCTCCTTGGGTCGCCGGCCGAAGACTTTGGTTGCGTGGTCGACCGAAATGGCAATTTCGCCCGACTTCGCGTCGGCCCCCTGGCCGACATTCTGGTGAGACATGTTCCTCCTGTGCGGTGTTTGCCGCGTTGTGCGGTCTATCCGCCGGGTTTTTGGCGCTCCAAGTACCGCCTCGGTGAAGCGGTGATTGAACCAAGAACCCTCCTTCGACGCTAACCCCGATCGCCCTCCAAGTGTTCACACGGCTTTCACAGATAACTGCTCGAATGCTGCCACGATCAGGCATAACGTCAATTTACGGTTGTTACCGATTCGTTACCCAAAGACTGCAGAATCGCCTTCATAATGTTCTGCCGCGTTCCCTGAATTCACCCTCGGCCCAGCAAATCCGGGCTAGAATGGCCGTATCGACTGCGAACCGGCCATCACCGGGGAGTCTCTGGAAGAACGGTTGCCCCCGGGCGACTTACTAGAACCAGACGGGTGGCCCGTTACAGCTCAATGAAGTGGCGCTCCATGAGCGCAAGCCGGGTGGTACCGCGGGATGCGAATCGATTCGCACACTCGCCCCAGCGTGAGAATCGCGTGATGAGAAGGTACCCACCCATGAGCTATCCCAAGCAGACGACCGGCGAGACCGCGGGCGTTGCATTCGGCGTGAATCCATCTCCGCGACTTCCCGAGGTTGAGCAGCGAGTGCTCTCCTACTGGGGCGCGGACGACACGTTCCGCGCCTCCATTGCGCAGCGCGAAGGCTGCGACGAGTGGGTCTTCAACGACGGCCCCCCGTTCGCGAACGGCCTGCCTCACTACGGCCACCTCCTGACGGGCTACGCGAAAGACGTCTTCCCGCGCTTCCAGACGATGCGCGGGAAGAAGGTCGAGCGTCGCTTCGGCTGGGACACCCACGGGCTTCCCGCCGAGCTTGAAGCGATGAAGCAGCTCGGCATCACCGAGAAGAGCGAGATCGAAGAGATGGGCGTCGCCGCGTTCAACGCGAAGGCCCGCGAATCCGTGCTCCAGTACACCAAGGAGTGGGAAGAGTACGTCACCCGCCAGGCGCGCTGGGTCGACTTCGAGAACGACTATAAGACGCTCAACGTCTCTTTCATGGAGAGCGTCATCTGGGCTTTCAAGCAGCTCTACGACAAGGGCCTCGCCTACGAGGGCCAGCGCATCCTGCCGTACTGCTGGCGCGACGAGACGCCGCTCTCGAACCACGAGCTGCGCATGGACGACGACGTGTATCAGGAGCGCCAGGACCCCTCGGTCACCGTCACCTTCCCGTTCCGCGGTGCCCGCGCCGACGAACTCGACCTCTCGGGCGTGCGCGCCCTCGCCTGGACGACGACGCCGTGGACACTGCCGACGAACGCCGCCCTCGCGGTCGGCCCTGACATCGCCTATGTCGTCGTGCCCGCTGGCCCCTTGGGGGGCGCCGACGGCGCGGCCGCGGGGGAGGCGAGCTACCTCATTGCGCAGGATCTCGCGGGCAACTACGCGTCGGACCTCGGCTACGAATCAGCTGACGAGGTTCGTGGCGCCGTCACGCGTACGCTGCTGGGCGCCGAACTCCTGAACGTCGAGTACGCGCCGCTGTTTGACTACTTCGCAGACACGGAGACCTGGGGTACCGAGAACTACTGGCGCGTGCTCGTTGACGGCTACGTCACCGTCACCGACGGCACGGGCATCGTCCACCAGTCGCCCGCGTACGGCGAGGACGACCACCGTCTCACCACCGCTGCGGGCATGCCGACGATCGTGAGCCTCGACGAGGGCGGCCGCTTCATTGGCGCGGTCACCGACGTGGCAGGCGAGCTGTGGATGGACGCGAACCGCCCACTCATCCGCATGCTGAAGGCCTCCGGTCGCCTGCTGCGCGAGCAGAGCTACCTGCACTCTTACCCGCACTGCTGGCGCTGCCGCAACCCGCTGATCTACCGCGCGGTCTCGAGCTGGTTTGTGCGCGTCACGGAGATCAAGGACCGCATGCTTGAGGTGAACGAGGAGATCGAGTGGGTCCCCGCGAACGTCAAGCACGGCCAGTTTGGCAAGTGGCTCGAGGGCGCGCGCGACTGGTCGATCAGCCGCAACCGCTACTGGGGCAGCCCGATCCCGGTATGGCAGAGCGACAACCCGGAGTTCCCGCGCGAGGACGTCTACGGTTCAGTCGCGGAGCTCGAGGCCGACTTTGGCGAGCTCCCGCGCAACGAGGCAGGCGAGATCGACCTGCACCGCCCCTACATTGACTCGCTCACCAGGCCGAACCCCGACGACCCGAGCGGCAAGTCGACGATGCGTCGCATCGAAGATGTGCTTGACGTCTGGTTTGACTCGGGCTCGATGCCGTTCGCGCAGGCGCACTATCCGTTTGAGAACGTCGAATGGTTCGAGAAGAGCCAGCCCGCCGACTTCATCGTCGAGTACATCGGCCAGACCCGAGGCTGGTTCTACGTCCAGCACGTTCTCGCGACGGCGCTCTTTGACCGCCCGGCGTTCAAGAGCGTCATCAGCCACGGCATCGTGCTCGGCTCTGACGGCAACAAGATGTCGAAGAGCCTGCAGAACTACCCCGACGTGAATGAGGTCTTCGACCGCGACGGCTCCGACGCGATGCGCTGGTTCCTCATGGCCTCGCCCGTCGTGCGTGGCGGCAACCTCATCGTGACCGAGGAGGGCATTCGCGAGGGCGTCCGCCAATTCATCCTGCCGCTCTGGAACAGCTGGTACTTCTTCAGCCTGTACGCAAACGCCGACGGCGTGGATGCCGAGCGTCGCGTCGACTCGACCGACCCGCTCGACAGGTACATCCTCGCGAAGACGGGCACCCTCGTGCGCGAGGTCCAGGCGCACCTCGACGGGCTCGACACGACCTCTGCGGCCGAGACGCTCCGGGCTTTCGCGGAGGTCTTGACGAACTGGTACGTGCGGCGCTCGCGCGACCGCTTCTGGGAGGGAACTGCTGGTGAGAACGGCAAGCCCGCAAACAAGCAGGCGTTTGACACGCTCTTCACCGTGCTCGAGACGCTCGCGCGCGTCGCGGCGCCGATGGCCCCCCTCGTCACCGAGGAGGTGTGGCGCGGCCTCACCGGTGGCCGCTCGGTGCACCTCACCGACTGGCCCGACGCCTCCGAGTTCCCCGTCGACGACGAACTCGTCGCCGCGATGGACGAGGTTCGCCAGATCACCTCGCAGGTGCTCTCGCTCCGCAAGACGCACAAGCTGCGCGTGCGCCTGCCGCTCGCAGAGCTCACCGTCGTCACGTCGCGCCCCGCTGCGCTCGAGCCCTTCGCCGACATTCTGCGCGATGAGCTCAACGTGAAGCATGTGCGGCTCGTCCAGGAGACGGAGTCGAGCGCTGCCGAGAACGGCATCGTGCAGACGCTCGCCGTGAACGCGCGCGCTGCGGGGCCCCGCCTCGGCAAGCAGGTGCAAGCCGCGATCAAGGCCGCGAAGGCGGGTGACTGGAGCGAGGAGAACGGTGTGATCGTCGCCGGTGGCATCGCGCTTGAACCCCACGAGTACGAGCTCACACTGAAGGCGGGCTCGGGCGCAGAGGACGGCGGCACCGCGATCACGCTCATCCAGGGCGGTGGGTTCGCGATCCTCGAGACGGCGACAACGCCGGAGCTCGAATCCGAGGGCATCGCCCGCGATGCGATCCGCGCGATCCAGGAAGCACGCAAGGCCGCCAGCCTCGACGTGAGCGACCGCATCGTGCTCGCGCTGAACGCCGAGCCCGCGCACGCGGCTGCCCTGCAGACGCACGGGGCGCTTATCGCCGCGGAGACGCTCGCCGAGGGCTTCGCCGTGCAGGAAGCGATCGGGATCGACGCGATCGTCGATGATCTTCAGTCTCCCGGTGGCGGCGTGTTCGTCACCGGCGCGAGGGCGCTTGGCGTCGAGAAGGCGCCGGTCGTCATCACCATCGACGTCACCGGGCTTGACGCACCCGACACGGAGGAGGCGCGATGAGCGGCACCGCAGCGCAGGTCTACGAAGAACTCCTCACCCGCGTCGGTGAGGCGAACCCGCGCCCGCGAATCGAGCCGGTGCGCAGGCTCGCCGAGCTCGCCGGGTCGCCCCAACTCTCGTACCCGGTGATCCAGGTGGCCGGTACAAACGGCAAGACGTCCACGAGCCGCGCGATCGAGTCGCTGCTGCGCGCCCACGGGCTGCGCACCGGGCTCTTCACTAGCCCGCACCTCGTCGACTTCACCGAGCGCTTCCAGGTCGACGGTCAGCCGATCGCCGAGGCCGCACTCGCCGAGGCATGGGAAGAGTTGCGGTTGCCGCTGCAACTCGTCGACGCCGAGCTTGAGGGCGCCGGGCACGGCCGTATTACTTTCTTCGAGGCGCTTGCGGTACTCGCGTTTGTGGCGTTCGCGGATGCGCCCGTCGAGGTCGCGGTCATCGAGGTCGGCATGGGCGGTGAGTGGGACGCGACGAACATTGTCGACGCCCAGGTCGCCGTCTTCACCCCGATCGGCCTCGACCACACCGAGCACCTCGGCCCTGACACGCAGACGATCGCGCACACGAAGTCGCTCATCATGAAGACCGGCAGCAGTGCGGTGACAGCGGAGCAGGATGTTGACGCGCTCGGTGAGCTCGCCGACACCGCGGCGAACCTCGGTGTGCGGCTCTACGCGCAGGGCCGGGATTTCAGCCTCGCCGAGGATCGCCTGGCCGTTGGCGGCCGGCAGGTCGACGTCGTCGGCATCACGGGTCACCACTACGACCCGGCCTTCGTGCCGCTGTACGGGCAGCACCAGGCCGAAAACGCGACGCTCGCAATCGCCGCGGTCGAGGCGTTCTTCGGTGGCGAGCGGCCGATCCCTGAAGAGGTGCTTGACGAGGGGCTCGGGCAGCTCACCTCGCCGGGCCGTTTGCAGCTCATCGGCGCCGACCCGATCGTCTACGTCGACGCTGCGCACAACCCGCACGGCGCCGAGGCTCTCGTGCGCGCCGTCACCGAGTCGTTCGCCTTCGAAGAACTCGCGATCGTCACCGGCGTGCTCGAGGAGAAAGACGCGCATGGGCTGCTCCAGACGCTCGCCCCGATCGCCCATCAGGTTTTCGTGACCGCCGTTGACTCGCCGCGAGCCCTCCCTGTTGAAGAGCTCGCCGTGATAGCGGAGTCGGCGATACCGGATACGCCGATCGAAGAACTCGCCTCACTCCCGCTCGCACTCGAACGGGCGCGGAGCTGGGCGGGGGAGTCGAACTCCCGCGCCGTGCTCGTGGTCGGCTCCGTGCTGCTCGCGGGCGAGGCGATCACCCACTCACGCTCAGAGAACTGGGGGACCGCATGACCACCACGCCCGACCAGCCGCAGGGCGGCTCTGACGAGGAACTCATCCTGTCGCCGTCGGAGGCAGCCGCCCATAACTCGGCGATGCGCATCTCCGGCGCGGCGAAGGGTGAGCGGTCCACGCGCAAAGCGCTCGCCTCAATCGTGCTCGGCTTCGAGCTCATTATCGTGGTGCTTATCGGGCTCACCATCTTCGGGCTTGGTATCACCGACCCGCGCTGGCTTGGCCTGGTGATCGGAGGGGTGCTCGCGCTCCTGTGCGTCGTGTCGCTCGCAACGATCCGTTTCGGCGAGGTCGGGATTCGGCTGGGCTGGGTGACGCACGTGCTCATGCTCGCGACCGCGTTCATCCTGCCCGCTGCGCTCTTTGTCGGCGGCATCTTCACGGCGCTGTGGGTCTACTGCATCGTGCGCGGTGGCAAGATCGACGAGCAGAACGCGGCGCTGCGCGCCCAGCAGGGGTAGGGGCTGGCGTACCGTCAGCTCGCCCCTCACTAGACTGAATATCGCAGAACACACCACTCGAACAGGAGCTTCATGTCCACCGAGCAAACACTCATCCTCGTCAAGCCTGACGGAGTCGCCCGCGGGCTGACTGGCGAGATCCTGCGTCGCATCGAGGCGAAGGGCTACACGATCAGCGGCCTGCGCATGCTGACCCCGAGCCGCGAGCTGCTCGCCGCGCACTACGAAGAGCATGAGGGCAAGCCGTTCTACGAGCCCCTCATCGACTTCATGAGCTCCGGGCCCGTCGTCGCTGTTCGCGCGGAGGGCGAGCGCGTCATCGAGGGCTTCCGCTCAATCGCGGGCGCGACCGACCCCACCGTCGCTGCTCCCGGCACGATCCGTGGCGATCTCGGACGCGACTGGGGCCTCGCCGTGCAGCAGAACCTCGTACACGGGTCGGACTCGACCCTCTCGGCTGAGCGCGAGCTCGGCCTCTGGTTCGCCTAACCACTCGCCTGCCACCCAAAGAGCGTCATCCCCCCGAAGCCACCCGTTCCTAACCGTAGTTAGGGGGTGGTCTCGGGAGGATGATGTGTTTTGGAGGCCCGCGGCCTAGAAGGTCTCAGGGATAACGCGCACGGCTCCCTTGTCAGCCGACTGCGCGAACGCGGCGTACGCTCGCAGCGCGTCAGAGACGTGGCGTACCCGGTTCTTCGGCCGGTAGCCCCCTGCGGCCTCGAGTGCGGCCCGGCGCCGCTCAAGCTCGGCCTCGGGAACCTCGAGAGTGAGCGCCCGCGTCGGGATGTCAATCGAGATGGTGTCGCCGTCCTCCACGAGCGCGATGATGCCACCGCTCGCCGCCTCGGGCGAGATGTGACCGATCGAAAGACCAGAGGTGCCGCCCGAGAAGCGGCCGTCGGTGATGAGCGCGCACTTCTTGCCAAGGCCGCGCCCCTTGAGGAACGAGGTCGGGTACAGCATCTCCTGCATGCCCGGGCCGCCCTTCGGGCCCTCGTAGCGGATCACGACGACGTCGCCCTCGTTCACCTGCTTGTTCAAGATCTTCTCGACCGCCTCGTCCTGCGACTCGCATACGACCGCTGGCCCCGAGAACGTCCAGATTGACTCGTCTACGCCCGCGGTCTTCACGACGGCGCCGTCTACTGCAATGTTGCCGCGCAGCACCGCGAGGCCGCCGTCCTTGGAGTAGGCGTGCTCGACCGAGTGGATGCAGCCGTTCTCTTGGTCGAGGTCGAGGTCTCGCCACCGCTCGGACTGCGAGAAGGCCGTTGACGAACGCACCCCGCCGGGGGCCGCGTGCCAGAGCTCGAACGCCTCGTCGGAGGCCTTGCCGCCGCGCACGTCCCACTCGTCAAGCCACTCGCCGAGCGTTTGCGAGTGCACGGTGTGCACGTTCTCGTCGAGCAGACCGCCGCGGCGAAGCTCGCCGAGCAGCGCGGGGATGCCACCGGCCCGGTGCACGTCCTCCATGTAGTACGTCTTCCCATTCGCAACGTTGGGCGCCACCTTCGCGAGGCACGGCACGCGGCGCGAGACCGCGTCGATCTCGTTAAGACCGAAGTCAACGCCAGCCTCGTGGGCGGCGGCGAGCAAGTGCAGGATCGTGTTCGTCGACCCGCCCATCGCGATGTCGAGCGCCATCGCGTTGCCGAACGCCTCGGGCGTCGCGATGTTGCGGGGCAGCACGCTGTAGTCATCGTCGTCGTAGTGGCGCCGCGTAATCTCCACGATGGTCTTGCCAGCGTTCTCGTATAGCGATTTGCGCGCGGTGTGGGTCGCGAGCGTCGAGCCGTTACCGGGCAGCGACAGCCCAATCGCCTCGGTCAGGCAGTTCATCGAGTTCGCGGTGAACATGCCCGAGCACGACCCGCAGGTCGGGCAAGCCGACTCCTCGATCTTCAGCATGTCCTCGTCCGAGATGTTGTCGTTGACCGCGTCGGAGATTGCGTCGACGAGGTCGAGCGTGCGCACCATGCCGTTCGCGAGCACCGCGCGGCCCGATTCCATGGGCCCGCCCGACACGAAGACCGTCGGGATGTTCAGGCGCAGGGCGGCGAGCAACATGCCCGGAGTAATCTTGTCGCAGTTCGAGATACAGATGAGCGCGTCTGCGCAGTGCGCCTCGACCATGTACTCGACGGAGTCTGCGATGAGATCACGAGACGGCAGCGAGTACAGCATGCCGCCGTGCCCCATCGCGATGCCGTCGTCGACGGCGATGGTGTTGAACTCGCGTGGGATACCGCCTGCCTCGATGATCGCGTCAGACACGATGCGCCCGACCGGTGCAAGGTGCGTGTGGCCCGGCACGAACTCGGTGAACGAGTTTGCGACGGCAATGATTGGCTTTCGGCCGAGGTCGGCGCCGTTCACGCCGGCGGCGCGCAGCAGAGCGCGGGCGCCGGCCATGTTGCGGCCGTGGGTGACTGTAAAAGAGCGATACGTGGGCATTGTTCCAGTAAGCCACGCCCGCGCAGCGGCTGGAAGTGAGCGTTGGTACTAGTACTGGGAGTACTATGATCTGATGATTCGTCCACGCACAGCTCGCGGCCAACAGCTCGGAGAGTTTCTCGCTACCAAGCGGCGCACCCAGTCGCGCGCCGCGCTAGGCCTGCCACCTGGAAACCGCCGCAGCGAGACCGGCCTGAGCCGCGAAGAGGTCGCGACGCTCTCGGGCATCAGCGTGAGCTGGTACACCTGGCTTGAGCAGGGGCGCGAGATCAATGCCTCCGACCAGGTCTTGAACGCCGTCGCGCGCGTGCTGAAACTCACGGAGCCGGAGACCGAGTACGTTCACGCCCTCGCGTCGCCGGGCCGGGCGCAGCTGCCACCACCACCTGACGAGGCGCCCGCCCACCTGCTGAACCTCATCCGCTCGTTCGAGTTTCCCGCGTTCATCCTGACGAGCGACTGGACGATTGTCGGGTGGAACGCCGGGTACGAGTGGCTCTACGGGCCGATCGTCGCGGCGCCTGTGGAAGAACGCAACCTGCTGCGCATCATCTACACCGACCCCCGCAACCGCGCACTGCTGCCCAACTGGGAGCGCGACAGCCGCAGCTTTCTCGCCGAGTTCAGGGCGGAGTCGGGCGTGCGCCTGAGCTCGGAGCGCCACCGGGCGCTCATCGAGTCCCTGACCGAACTCAGCCCCGAGTTTCGGGAGCAGTGGGCGGAGCAGACGGTGAGCCGCTTCACTTCACGGCTGCGCACGTTTACCCACCCGACGGACGGGGAGCTCGTGTTTGAGCACCACAGGCTCGTGCCGTCGGACGCCGCGGACATGCATGTCGTGATCTACGCGCCAGCGCCGGAAACGTCGGTCGGTCGCGGTAGCGTGGCCTCATGACACCCGCAGCATCAACCGCCTCGCTCAGTGCCGCCGAGGCCCGCCGCGTCTCGCTCGCCGCGCAGGGGTTCACGAACTCCAGACGCATCGGTGTGCGGCGCCCGTTCGATGCGGCACTTTCGCGCCTGCACGTGCTGCAGATCGATTCCGTGAACGTGTTCTCACGCAGCCACTACATGCCGGTGTTCTCTCGCCACGGTGGCTACGCGCAAGACCGGTTCGACGAGCACCTCTGGGGGAGTGGCGAGTTCACAGAATACTGGGCGCACGAGGCCGCGTTCATTCCTGTGGCCGACAGGCCGCTCTTCGGTTGGCGCATGGATGATTTTCGTGCCCGACACACACGCGACGGCCGCTGGGGGCGCCTCGAGCCCACAATCCAGGCTGTGCGCGAGCGCCTACGGGCCGACGGCCCACAGCTCGTCAGGGAGCTCGAGGATGGCCCGCGGGAGAAGCGCGGCCCCTGGTGGGACTGGAGCGACACCAAGCACGCCGTCGAGGTGCTGTTCGCCGCCGGCGAGGTCGTCGCTGCGGGCCGCGAGTCGTTTCAGCGCCGCTACGCGCTTGCCGAGGACATCATCCCCGAGCCGCACCTCCGGTCTGTCGCGCGCGCCGAGGCACAGCGTGAACTCGTTTCGCGGGCGGCTCGCTCGCTCGGCGTGGGCACGCTCGCTGACATTGCTGACTATCACCGTTTGAAGACCCCCGAAGCGCGGGTCGCCGTTTCGGCGCTCGTCGAGTCCGGCGAGCTCTTGCCCGTAGAGGTCGAGGGGTGGCTCGCGAGGTCTGGGAAGCCCGAGCAGGCATGGCTCCACCGCGACGCCGCAGTGCCATCGCGGCTCGCCCCCGACGCGCTCCTCACGCCCTTCGACCCGATTGCGTGGTTCCGACCCCGCGCCGAGCGGATCCACAATTTCCACTACCGGATTGAGATCTACACCCCGAAGGAGAAACGTCAGTTCGGCTACTACTGCCTGCCGCTCCTTGTGGGCGGGCGCCTCGCGGGTCGGATCGATCTCAAAGCCGACCGCGCCGGCAACGCGCTACTCGTGCAGGCTGCCTGGCAAGAGCCCGGGGCGCCGCGCCAGACAGCGGCGGTTGCCGCGTCGCTTCTACGTGAGGCGGCAACTTGGCAGGGGCTCTCCGACATTCGAGTGTCAGGCGTCGGCAATCTCGCGCTCAGCGTCGACTAGTCCACAACCCACCACGCGAAATGTCCCCGTTCCCACCCTCCCGATTCGACCCCGGCACGCGGTAGTGCACTGTGCGGCGTGAGCTGTCACGTGTGCGAAGTGCTGGGCTGCACTGTGAACGCGTTGGGCTGCCCGCCACCCTGCTAAGAGCCAGAGAAACCCGTCTGGCGCGGGGTGTGCCCGCTGGTCGAGCCGGTACCGACTCGCGTGTATGAAGTTATGAAGTGCCGAGCGGAGCCCGACCTAGCCCTCGACGAGGTCGTTCAGCCAGTTCGCCTGCTGAATCTGCGCGTCGAGTTCGCGCAGCTCACGCGCGAGCACATCCGCCTGCCCTCGAAGCTCTGGAACCGGAAGAACCGACACCTGCCGCAGTTCGGAGCGCATCTGGCGGTACACGCCCTGATCCTGCGCCGCGTCGGCGGCTTCGACAAGGATCGAGTGGCGCAGGCGCAAGCCATCTCGGCGCGCGAGCGCGTCGGTCATGGTCACCTGCGCGGTGGTGGCGGCGCCACTCTGCTGGCGGCGCCGGCCGCCACTCGGAGATTTGGGGGCGATCTCAAGCTTGATCGCCGAGTTCGTTGCGTTGATGCTGCGCACGAGAGCCTCGAGCTCACCGGCGGCGAGCTCGGCCTCCGCTAGGAGCGCTGCCGCGTCCTCGACGGGAGTGTCACCCTCCTGGTGACGCGCGTTCGCAACAATGCGCGAACGCAACTGCGCGATTCGTTTCTGCGTATCGCCGCGGAGCGCAAGCGCTTCTGCGAGTTTCACCAGTGATCCCACTCTCGTTCGATGCCCAGCCAAGGACGGCCAGGCTACCACGGGGCGCGTCAGAATCTCATGCGCAGTCTGTGCTCACACGCGACAGTCAGGGCTGGCCGGAGTAGCCTGAGGAGACGGAGCGCTCGGCGCTGCACAGGGCCGAGCGCGTGCGAAAGGATACGTTTCATGCGCGCAGTTACCTACGTTCGAAATAACACCGTCGAGGTGCACGACAAGCCTGTCCCTGAGATCGCCCCGGATGAGGTGCTCTTGCGTGTCGGCGGCGCTGGCGTCTGCCACTCTGACATCAGCATTATCGCCGGCGGCGATGACAGCCCACTCCTCGGAAGCACGCTTGGGCACGAGGTCGCGGGGCACGTCCACGCACTCGGCGCGGACGTCACGGGCTGGGAGGTCGGCGACGGCGCGATCGTGTCGCTCATCCTGTCGTGCGGCCGCTGCCGGGAGTGCCTCGCCGGGCGCGATAACCAGTGCGAGGTCGTCGCTCTACGTGGCAGCCTTGCCCCGCTCTCTCCTGGCATCGGCAGCCCCGGCGGGATGGCCGACTTTTTGGCTGTGAAGGCTCGCCACCTCGATCCGATCGGCGACCTGGATCCCGTCGCCGCGGCTCCGCTCGCTGACGCAGCTCTCACGCCAATGCACGCCATCAATACCGTGCGTAGCCGCATGACCGGCGACGCGACCGTCGTGCTCATCGGGCTCGGCGGCCTCGGGCACATGGCGCTGCAGATTCTCGCGGCGACGACGGGCGCGCGCGTTATCGCCCTTGACACCGACCCCGACAAGCTCGCGTTCGCACGCGAGCACGGCGCTGACCTCGCGATCCCGAGCGACGGCGAGGCCGCTGCGCGGATCCTCTCGGAGACCGGAGGAGTCGGGGCCGACGTGGTACTCGATTTCGTTGGCGTGCAGCCGACCGTGAACCTCGCGGTAGCCGTGGTGCGCGGCGGCGGCGCGATCCGCTTCGTCGGGCTCGGCGGCGGCGCCTTCGAGTACCGCGCGGGCGCGGGCACTGAGCTCCCGTGGGGCGTGAACATCGAGCGTGCGTATGGTGGCACGCGAAGCGACATGCGCGAGGTGGTCGCGCTTGCGCAGGCAGGCAAGATTTCCGTCGAGGTCGTGCGGTATTCGCTTGACGACGCACCACAAGCGTTCGATGACCTGCACCACGGAAAGATCGCGGGCCGAGCGGTACTTATCCCGTAGCGCATTCGCTGATCGCCCTATGCGAACAAAGTTTCGAATAGGGCGATCGGTGGATTAGCATTGACTCATGGAAACTACCCGCAGCGTTCGCCCGTTCGAGGTCGTCAGTGAGTACGAGCCGAGTGGAGATCAGCCGCAGGCGATTGAGCAGCTCGCGAACCGAATCAACGCGGGGGAGACCGACATTGTGCTGCTCGGCGCGACGGGCACCGGCAAGTCGGCGACGACGGCGTGGCTTATTGAGCAGGTGCAGCGCCCGACGCTCATTCTTGCCCACAACAAGACCCTCGCGGCCCAGCTCGCCAACGAGTTCCGTGAACTCATGCCGAACAACGCCGTCGAGTACTTTGTGTCGTACTACGACTACTACCAACCCGAGGCTTACGTGCCGCAGACCGACACGTTCATTGAGAAGGACTCATCGGTGAACGCCGAGGTCGAGCGCCTGCGCCACTCGACGACGAACTCGCTGCTCAGCCGCCGTGACGTCGTTGTGATCTCGACGGTCTCGTGCATTTACGGGCTCGGTAAGCCTGAAGAATACTACGAGGCAATGGTGCCACTGCAGGTCGGCGATCGCCTCGACCGCGACGTGCTGCTGAGGCGGTTCGTCGAGATGCAGTATCAGCGCAACGACATCGAGTTCGTGCGGGGAAACTTCCGCGTGCGCGGCGACACCGTCGAGATCATTCCGATGTACGAGGAGCTCGCGATCAGGGTCGAGTTCTTCGGCGATGAAATCGAGGCACTGTATTACCTCCACCCGCTCACCGGTGAGGTCGTCAAGCAGGTCGACAGCGTGTCAGTCTTCCCCGGGTCGCACTACGTCGCGAGCCGCGAAGTCATGAACCGGGCCATGCGTGACATTTCGACTGAGCTGGAGGCCCGCTCTGCAGAGCTGAAGTCACAGAACAAGCTCGTCGAAGAGCAGCGCTTGCGCATGCGCACAACGTTCGACCTCGAGATGATGGAGCAGATCGGTTTCTGCTCGGGCATCGAGAACTATTCGATGCACATGGATGGGCGCGTGCCGGGGGAGGCGCCGCACTGCCTGCTCGACTACTTCCCCGACGACTTCCTCGTCGTGATTGACGAGTCGCACGTCACGGTGCCGCAGATCGGCGCCATGTACGAGGGCGACTCGTCGCGAAAGCGCACCCTCGTCGACCACGGCTTCCGCCTCCCCAGCGCCCTCGATAACCGCCCGCTGAAGTTTGGCGAGTTCAAAGAGCGCGTCGGGCAGACCGTCTACCTGTCAGCAACGCCCGGCAAGTACGAGATGGAGCTCGCCGACGGAGTTGTCGAGCAGATCATTCGCCCGACCGGGCTCGTCGACCCCGAGATCGTCGTCAAGCCCTCGGAGGGACAGATCGACGACCTGCTCGAAGAGGTTCGCCGCAGGGTCGAGCGCGACGAACGCGTTCTCGTTACGACGCTCACGAAGAAGATGGCCGAGCAGCTCACGACGTTCATGGAAGAGGCCGGGGTGCAGGTCCGTTACCTGCACTCGGACGTCGACACGCTGCGTCGCGTCGAGTTACTCACGGAGCTGCGCGCCGGCGTGTTCGACGTGCTCGTCGGCATCAACCTGCTCCGTGAGGGCCTCGATCTGCCCGAGGTCTCGCTCGTCGCGATCCTTGACGCTGACAAAGAGGGCTTCCTCCGCTCGTCGACCTCGCTCATTCAGACGATCGGTCGCGCGGCGCGAAACGTGTCGGGCGAGGTTCACATGTACGCCGACAGAATCACGCCGTCGATGCAGCTCGCAATCGAGGAGACGAACCGCCGTCGCGAGATTCAGGTGGAGTACAACACGAAGCACGGCATCGACCCGAAGCCGCTGCGCAAGAAGATCGGCGACATCACCGAGGTGCTCAACCGCGAGGCGGCCGATACTGACGAGGTGCTCGCCAATCGCACATCCCGCCACGCCCAAAAGGGATCGACGCAGCGCGCGAAGGGTAAAGCCGCATCGCGCGCTGGCGCGATCGGCGCGGAGGGCGCCGACAAGCTTGAGGAGATCATCGCTGACCTCACCTCGCAGATGCTGCTTGCGGCTGAGGAGCTCAAGTTCGAGCTCGCCGCGCGCCTGCGCGACGAGGTGTCAGAGATGAAGCGCGAGCTGCGAAGTATGGACGCCGCGGGCCACATCTGAGCTGCCAAAGTCAACGCTGGCGGCCCTTCACGGTCGCCGCCAGCGTGCGGTCGCCCCTACGAGAGTGGCGCGTAGAGATCTACTGCGTTCCCGTCAAAAGCCGTCACAGTCGCGCAGCGCAGGTAGCTTCCGAGAGAGGGCACAGAGAAAGAGGGTCATCGCGGTGCTCTGCGCTTCGTCACGAGTGCCACAACAGCCAACGCTAAGCATCCAAGACCGAGCAATGTACCGGGGGTTCCGAGGACTATCCAAATCAAATCTAGGCCACTGCCACTGGGTCCTAGTATTTGGGCGATTTCCCGCGCTGGGAATAAAGCAAGAACCATCCATAAAAGCGTCCGAGGTACGTGCACCTGCACCTCCGCTAAACAGGCAGTGAGAAGAAGCACCAGGCCGAGGCACATCAGGCTGCCAACGAGGGACCCTTGTCTCTGTCCATCGAGGAGAGTGAACCACTGGATGGTGAAAGCGCTGAGGACCAATGCCCACGCAGCAATCCAGAGCCACCGAAGATAGGTACGGGAAACTTCGTGAGTATTCGGGTAGGGCGTACCATTTCTATAGGCCCGCATGCGTTGTCGAGCACTGAGCCCCCACCAAGCTGCAGACACTCCCATCGAGACCACAGAGACAGCTACATAGCTCGCATACAGTGGTGGCCTCGCGACGAGATCGATCGGAGCGACACCAAGTGCAACCGGAAATCCGAGCGTGAGGCCTAAAGTGCAGGCAAGGAGCAACCCGCGCAAGCGATAGCTTCTGTCCGACTGACGGTTAAGCGAGCCAAGGAGAGGGGAGAAGCGACTCGGGGCCTGGTTCGCCCCCAAGCTTGCTTTGCCTAAGAGCCGTTCACAGATCAGAACACGCAGGGCTGAGGGGCCACGTAGCAGCCGGCTTAGAAGATGATCCCCGATAGGATTGCGCAGCGCGGGCAGCGAGACTGCGTGAACCTTCCCCGGCAACGGCGGTACGGACATGCTGCCAACAAGATCGCTGCGTGAGCTCAGTTCTTCCCAACGTATGCGCCGGCCCAGGTCTCGAATCGCCTGGAACGGGAGGGCGTGCTTGCGAATCCAATACGCCGCCAAAATGGCAGCGACGCCAGCCGCCGCGAGCGCGATTCGCACGGTGTCTTGATACGTCCACGCCAGTCCAGCCACTGCGGCCTCGTGCATGGATCCCAACTGTTCAAGGAGTAATGACGTATCAAGCAGCGCGGCAGGAACTACCAAGAAAGGTAGGAAGCCAGCAAACAGCAAGGTGAGCGAACTTGCACTTAGAATTCCTCCCGGCGAAATAATCAGCAGCCCAAAGGCAAAAAAGCACATGCTCGAGAGAAGCGAGAGCCAACCTTGCACCGCCCACCTAACGCTACGAGTTGTAGAGGCGAGATGGATCGGACGCAGTCCCGAGGCGATGCCGGTGAATCGCTTTACCCGAGGGTGTGCGTTCGGACCGTCTTCGGCCAGTACTCGGTGCGCAAGATAACCTCCCTGCGAATGCGCAAGGACCCAGACCTCGTCGCATGTCGCTTCGACTTGCGCGATCGCCTCTCGAATGCGCGTCAACGCTGGAGCAATCTCGTCGTCTTCCAAAGCCGCAATTCGGACTTGGCCAATGAGCTTGCTCATCCCGAGGAAAAGTAGGAACGCGATGACCGCGCCCCCAAGCAACGCGCCCACCCAGGGTTTAGAAAGTCCGAGGCCCGCCAGGAGAGCTAGCCCAACGATCACACCGACTAACGTGGACATTCGCCACAACATCGGTGCCAGAATGCGGAATTGTTTCGAAAAGCTCGTGGAAGGATCGAGAGACATAGGGTCTGGTTCGTGCGTGCGCGGGCCTAGTGCACCAATCAAAAGAAACGGAGCCATTCGCGCAAGAGCGTGAAATTGGCGTCCGATCCTTTGGGCATCGAAGCCATGCAGAGTTGGCAGAGCATCTGCCCAGTGCGCTTCGGCGACCAACACCGATTGTCGGCCAACGATCTCAACCAACTTTCGAGGAACTCGGTCTTCCGATATGGTATCTCCACATCTGGCGTCGACCCCGGCCTCAGTGATGCCTGTCACGATACTTTGCCCCAACAATTGGAGGGTGTCGCCAGGCTTGGACTGGCCAATACCGTGGACAATTAGTACACCACGGTGATAAGGGCGTGGGTTTGACTTCGCGTTCCTGTTTGTGCGATTGATGGTTTTCCTCTGCCGTGCCACGCATTCACCTTAACTTCGATCGTCGTATCGCGGATCAGACTGCGGGAACCTCAGTGACTGCGCGCCCGGAAAGGCCTTGCCTTTTGCTTACTGCAGTACGCGATCCGGCGTCCACACGAACGCCTATTGCTGCAAGGCCCTGGCCTGCTGGGTTCGTCCGGCCGGCCAGACTTCCCACTTTCCTGGGGGTGGCAACGGGATAGATTCTCGGTTTCGAGGCGCGGAGGGCGCCGACAAGCTTGAGGAGATCATCGCTGACCTCACCTCGCAGATGCTGCTTGCGGCTGAGGAGCTCAAGTTCGAGCTCGCCGCGCGCCTGCGCGACGAGGTGTCAGAGATGAAGCGCGAGCTGCGAAGTATGGACGCCGCGGGCCACATCTAGCCAGTGCTCCGATGGCGCTGAGCCGGGCGGCGACCGCCGACCCGGCTCAGCCAGCTACGCGCCCGGCAGCGGAGCGTAGATGTCGACGGCGTTGCCGTCCGGGTCCATGACAGTCGCGTATCGCTGGCCCCAGAACGCGTCCCACGGCTCCACTCGCGCGGTAGCGCCGCCAGCAGTGAGCTTCGAAAACACCAGATCGACCTCTGCCGGCGAGCCGGCCTGGAAGGCAAAGGCAACGCGGTGGCTGCCCGTCGGGAGTTCGTACGCGGGGTCAAACCCCTGAATCGTTTCGAGCGTGTCCCACCCGATACGCATGCCACTGGGAAGCACCGCCCCGACGTGCGCCTCGCTGTCGGCGTCGGCTGGGATGTCGAGGCCGAGCTCGCGGTAGAACGCGAGTGAGGCCGTGAGGTCGGTCGTAACGATTCCGATGAAGTCAAGTGTCAAGCTCATGGTGGAATGGTAGCCCGTGCCACCGTCATCCATTGTGTTGATCTTTTGGGTTTTTTGCTGCCCTAATGGGGCGCCGGTCGTACGCTGAGGGCATGACCTGGGAATCTCTTCTGCTGAAGTTCGACAGGCTTGCTGGAGGGCGACAGGCCGGAGTTCGCATTGCCGAAGCCGACCGCACCCACCGAAAGACGAAGCGCGCCTTCACCTGGATTTGGTGGCTGCTCGGCGTGGAAGTGCTGCTCGGTGTCGGCGCGGTCGCAGTCGCGCTCGTGCTCGCGAGCTCAGGTGCGGCCGTACCGATAGCGGTGTGGGTTCGAACCGTTGTCGTGCTCGGGATGACGCTCACCCTTGGCTACTTCGCATGGCGGGCAGCCAGCGGCTGGCGCTGGGCATACCAGCGGCTGAGGCTGTTCTCGCAGATCTTCCCCGTGGTGACCCTTGTCATGGCCGCGATTCCGGGGCTGTACCCCGGCTGGATGGTCACCGAGCAGATTCTCTTCAGCCTCGTAATGATTGGCATCGCAGACTTCCTCACCAGCGACCACATGCGCCACGCCTACCGGCCGATCGTTCCGGGTGCTGACGCTGCAACCGCTTAGGGCCAGCCCGTTCCCCCAAAGCCGTGGCTTCGCGAGTGTCCCAGCCGGAGACCGGCCCGAGATTTGCCCCTAGATCTGGCCGATCGCCTCCCGCTTCTCTGCCTGGAAGCGGTCCTCGCGCCTGCCATAGGCCCAGTACGGGGAGAGTGACAGCTGCGCGCGCTCAAGGCCCCGTTCATCCGTGAAGTAGGGTCTGAGCGCCTTCATTGCGCCACGCTCACCATGAACGAACACCTGCACGCGCCCGGGACGCCACTCTGTTGCCCTGACCGCGTCAACAAGCACGGACGACGTGCCAGCTTCCTCGGCGCCCCGGAACAGCCAGGTCACTGAGATTCCCGAGGGCGCCGCGAGGTTGAGCACGTCGGCCTCGCCCCCAACCTCGATGAAGCAGTGGCCAACGGCGTCGGCCGGCATCGCTTCGAGCGCTGAGGCGATCGCCGGGATCGCCGACTCGTCGCCAGCGAGCAGGTGCCAGTCTGCGCTCGGATCTGGAGCGTAGCCGCCGCCGATGCCGCGCAGCACGACAGGGTCGCCCGGCTGCGCTGAGTCCGCCCACGGGCCCGCCACGCCCTCGGTGCCGTGAACGACGAAGTCGATCCAGAGTTCGCCCGCCTCGTGGTCGACCCGCCGAACGGTGTACGTGCGAGTCGAGGGGACGAGGTCGGGGCCGAGTTCATCACGGAGAGCATCGAGGTCGTACGGCGGCGCGATCTCGCTGCCAGGCTGCCTGAAAAGCATCTTGCTGTAGGCGTCGGTGTGCCCACCCGCGTCTACCTCTGAGATCGCGGGGCCGTGCGCCACAATACGCACGAGGCGGGGGCTGAGCTGCACACGCTCCTTCACCTCAAGCACAATCTGAGGCCGAACGGGGCGCTGGTGTCGCGCTGATGCAGGAGCGGTCATGGTCTCTACCTCATTCATCTGATGATCTGTCCCAACCCTCAACCCTGGCACACTCGCGCAAAGTTCTCTAGGAGTTGGCCGAAAGCGAACACGCTGAATACTTAGAACACATGTTCGAATCAAAGGCCCGAACCCGCTAAGCTGGGGGAGTGACTTCTCAGAGCAAAACACCTATCCGCTCCTCCGCAGCGCACGCGCACATCAGCGTTCAGGGCGCCCGGGTACACAACCTCAAGAACGTCGACCTGTCGATTCCGCGCGACTCGCTCGTCGTCTTCACGGGGCTCTCCGGGAGCGGGAAGTCGAGCCTCGCGTTCGATACGATCTTCGCCGAGGGGCAGCGGCGCTATGTTGAGTCGCTCAGCGCTTACGCCCGGCAGTTTCTTGGTCAGGTCGATCGGCCGGACGTCGACTTCATCGAGGGCCTGAGCCCGGCGGTGTCGATTGACCAGAAGTCGACGAACCGCAACCCCCGCTCGACGGTCGGAACGATCACGGAGATCTACGACTACATGCGTTTGCTCTGGGCGCGCGTCGGCATCCCGCACTGCGCGGTGTGCGGTGAGCGCATCGAGTCGCAGACCGTCCAGCAGATCGCCGACAGGCTCATGGAGCTCGAAGAGCGGACCCGATTCCAGGTGCTCGCGCCGGTCGTGTCGAAGAAGAAGGGCGAGTTCGTCGACCTCTTCCAGGAGCTCGCCGCAACCGGTTACTCACGCGCGATCGTCGATGGCGAACTCATCCAGCTCAGCGACCCGCCCAAGCTCAAGAAGCAGATTAAGCACGACATTTCGGTCGTCATCGACCGACTCGTCGCATCTCCCGAGGGCCTCGGTCGCCTCACCGACTCGCTCGAGACGGCGCTCCGCCTCGCCGATGGCACGGTGCAGATCGATTTCGTTGATCGCGACGAGAAGGCCGACGACCGGGTACAGGTCTTCTCCGAGCATCTCTCGTGCCCGAATCAGCACCCGGTGCAGCTCACCGAAATCGAGCCGCGCACCTTCTCGTTCAACGCGCCGTTTGGCGCGTGCCCGACGTGTTCGGGTCTCGGTACGAGCATGTCGGTCGACGAAGACCTGGTGCTGGGTGACCCTGAGCTCTCTATCAGCGAGGGCGTCATCATTCCCTGGACGAGCCAGGGCAAGAGCCTGTACCAGTACTACGAGAAGCTTCTCGTAGGGCTATCGAAAGATCTCGATTTCTCGCTCAAGACGCCGTGGGGCGAGCTCGACGAAGGCGTGCGCGAAGCCGTGCTCCGCGGGAACGACTTCAAGGTCAACGTGCGCTGGAAGAACCGCTTCGGGCGCGAGGTGAAGTACACGAGCGGCTTCGAGGGGGTCATCCCCTTCATCGAGCGGCAGTACGCCGAGGCCGAGAGCGACAACCGTCGCGAGCGCTGGTCGGAGTTTCTCCGCGAAGTCCCGTGCCACGTCTGCAACGGGCAGCGGTTGAAGCCGGAGGTGCTCGCGGTCACCGTCGACGACGAGTCGATCGCGAGCGTCGGCGAGTTCAGTCTGCTCGACGCGAAGCACTTCTTCGACAGCGTTGAGCTCAGCGAGCGCGACGCGAAGATCGCAGCGCAGGTGCTGCGCGAGATCCGCCTCCGCTTCGACTTCCTCATCGAGGTCGGCCTCGGGTACCTGACGCTCGCCCGCGCGGCGGGCACGCTCTCGGGCGGCGAAGCACAGCGCATCCGTCTCGCCACCCAGATCGGGTCTGGGCTCACCGGCGTGCTCTACGTGCTCGACGAGCCCTCGATCGGTCTGCACCAGCGCGACAACCGGCGACTCATCGAGACGCTCGTGAAACTCCGCGACCTCGGCAACACACTCATCGTCGTCGAGCACGACGAGGAGACCATCGAGGCCGCAGACTGGCTCGTCGACATCGGCCCGGGCGCTGGCGTTGAGGGCGGCACCGTTGTGCACTCGGGCCTGCTGCCCGCACTCCGCGAGAACACGAACTCGGTCACCGGTGACTACCTCTCCGGCCGGCGAGCCATCGAAACCCCGAGGGGCCGCAGGCCGCTCGACAAGAACCGCGAACTGAAGGTCGTGGGCGCGCGCTCGAACAACCTCAAGAACGTCGACGCGACGTTCCCTCTCGGCGTGATGACCGCGGTAACCGGCGTCTCCGGGAGCGGCAAGTCAACGCTCGTGAACGACGTTCTGTACCGTGTGCTCGCCAACCAGCTCAACGGGGCCCGCATGGTTCCGGGCAAGCACACCCGAGTCACGGGCCTCGAACACCTCGACAAGGTCGTCCATGTCGACCAGGCGCCGATCGGCCGCACCCCGCGCTCGAACCCGGCAACCTACACCGGCGTGTTCGACAAGATTCGCAACCTGTTCGCGGATACCCCGGAGGCGAAGACTCGAGGGTACCTGCCGGGCCGCTTCAGCTTCAACGTCAAGGGCGGCCGCTGCGAGGCTTGCTCTGGCGACGGCACGCTAAAGATCGAGATGAACTTCCTTCCCGACGTGTACGTCGCCTGTGAGGTGTGCGGGGGCAACCGCTACAACCGCGAGACGCTGCAGGTGCGTTACAAGGGCAAGAACATCGCCGAGGTGCTCGAGATGCCAATCGCTGAGGCGGAGCAGTTCTTCGAGCCGATCTCGTCGATCCACCGCTTCATGAAAACCCTCGTCGACGTCGGCCTCGGATACGTCAGGCTCGGCCAGAGTGCGACGACGCTGTCAGGCGGCGAGGCTCAGCGCGTGAAGCTCGCGACCGAGCTACAGAAGCGCTCGAACGGGCGCAGCATTTACGTGCTCGACGAGCCAACGACTGGCCTTCACTTCGAGGACGTGCGCAAGCTGCTGCTCGTGCTCAACGGCCTCGTCGACAAGGGCAACACCGTGATCACCATCGAGCACAACCTCGACGTGATCCGCAGCGCCGACTGGGTGATCGATCTCGGCCCAGAGGGCGGCTCGGGCGGCGGCACGATTCTCACCGTCGGCACGCCGGAGCAGGTCGCGAAGCACCCGGAGAGCCACACCGGCCAGTTCCTCGCGGAGGCGCTTGAGAAGGCCCCGGTCGCAAAGACCGCCCGGAAGTCACTCGCTCCGGCGCCAGCGGCGGTAAGTTCTCCCGCGAAGAAAGCAGCGGCCAAGAAGACGGCCACAACGAAGCAGGCAACGCGCAAGCGACCTGCCGCTCGAACCGCAGCAGCGCAGGTAGCCGAGTGAGGCCCCTGGCGTGAGCGACGATCCTCGTCACGGGGGCGAGCGGGCCACTGAGCCCGCGGACCCCCGTGACGCATTTAAACCGGCGGCGGGGGAGATCCCGACGAGCCCTGGCGTCTACCGATTCTCGGACCGCCAGGGTCGAGTGCTGTACATCGGCAAAGCGAAGAACCTCCGCGCACGGCTCGCGAACTACTTTCAGCCGATGCACTCGCTCATGCCGCGCACGCGCCGCATGCTGTCGCTCGCCGCGAACGTTGACTGGACGGTCGTCGCGAGCGACACCGAGTCGCTCGTGCTCGAACACACGTGGATCACGGAGTACAAGCCGCCGTTCAACGTGCAGTTTAAGGACGACAAGACCTACCCGTACCTCGCGGTAACCCTCGGGGAGGAGGCGCCCCGCCTCATCATCACGCGGAACGAGCGCATCAAGGGCGCCCGATACTTTGGGCCATACCCGAAGGTGTGGGCGATCCGCGAGACGGCTGCGCTGCTCCAACAGGCGTTTCCGATTCGCACCTGCAACGACGCCGACTATAAGCGCGCGATGTCGAGCGGAAAGCCCTGCCTCGCCGGCCAGATTGGTCGCTGCTCAGGGCCCTGCTCGCACACGATTACCGTAGAGGCTCACCGAGAGCGTGTGGGCGAGCTCGTCTCGTTTCTGAGCGGCAACTATCAGTCACAGTTCCGCAAACTCCAGCGCGAGATGAAGGACGCGGCGGCAGAGCAGCGCTACGAAGACGCCGCGCGCCTTCGTGATCAGGTCGTCGCGGTCGAGCACGTCATGGAGAAGAACGCGATTGTGCTCGGCCACGAGGTTGATGTCGACGCCTTCGGGCTGCGGGTCGACGAGCTCTCGGCTGCGCTCCATCAGTTCATCATTCGTGGGGGCCGTGTGCGGGGCGAGCGGAGCTGGATCGTCGACGTTGAGCTCGACGACTCGCCCGGGCGGCTCCTCGAGCAGGTGCTGCAGACCGCGTACGAGGGCGGACACGAGCCGCCGCCGGAGGTGCTCGTACCCCAGCTCCCCGATGGGCTCGAATCGCTTGAGGAGACGCTCTCGAAGCTGCGCCCGCGGCGTGGCAAAGTGCACATTCGCACCCCCGAGCGCGGGGACAAAGCGCAGTTGATGGACCGAGCGACCCTCAACGCGGGCGAGAACCTCATGCGTTACAAGCTCAAGCGCGCCGCAGACATCACGTCGCGCACGGACGCGCTCGCCGAGCTGCAGCAGGCGCTCGGGCTTTCTGAGGCGCCCCTCCGCATCGAGTGCATCGACGTCTCGCATCTCCAGGGCACCGGCGTCGTCGCCTCGCTTGTGGTGTTTGAGGATGGGCTCCCAGCGAAGAGCGAGTACCGCAAGTACCGCATCGAGGAGACCACCGACGACACCGACTCGATCTACCAGGTCGTCTCGCGGCGGGCGGCGCAGCTCAACCTCGCCCGCGAGTCGGGGGAGCGCCCCTCGGGCGCCTACCGTGCTCGGCCCCAGCTCATCATCGTCGACGGCGGCGAGCCGCAGGTGAAGGCAGCGCATCGCGCGCTGCGGGAAGCGGGGATCACCGACGTCGCTCTCTGCGGGATCGCGAAGCGGCTCGAGGAGTTGTGGCTCCCGGAGGATCCATTCCCCGTTGTGCTTCCGCGCACGAGCGAGGCGCTGTTCCTCGTGCAGCGCGCCCGTGACGAGGCTCACCGCTTCGCGATCACGTTCCAGCGGCAGCGCCGGAGTGAGGCGATCGCCTCACAGCTCGCCGACGTGCCCGGGCTGGGCCCGAAGCGAGTACAGCAGCTGCTCAGGCACTTCGGCTCGGCGACGCGCCTGAGGGCCGCGTCTGTTGCGGAGCTCGCGGCCGTGCCCGGCATTGGCGAGCGGACGGCAGAACAGATTCTCAGCCACCTTACCCGACTCCGAAAGAGCTCGCCTGACGCTAAGATTGACGATGCGCAGACAGACACGGAGCTTGAGGAGGTAGCGGATGAATGAGGTCACAACAGGTCAGGAGATCCTGATCGTCACCGGCATGTCCGGTGCAGGCCGAAGCACCGTCGCGAACACCCTCGAGGACCTCGGCTGGTATGTCGTCGACAACCTGCCGCTCTCGATGGTGAAGACCCTCGCCGACATGGCCGACAAGTCGGGTGGCGCGCTTCCGCGCATCGCCGCGGTTGTTGACGTTCGCGGACGGGATCTTTTCGCAGACATCCAGGAGACCGTCAACGAGCTTCGCCATACCGCGACGGTTCGCGTGGTCTTCCTTGATGCGGCTGACGACATTCTCGTGCGCCGCTACGAGAGCGTCCGCCGCCCGCACCCGCTACAGGTTGAGGCCGGTGGCCTGCTTGAGGGCATCCGCCTTGAACGCGAGCGCTCGCAGGAGCTGCGGGCGACGAGCGATGTTGTGGTCGATACTTCGAGCTACAACGTGCACCAGCTCACGACCGCAACCCGCGAGATGTTCTCTGCTGAGGACACGGCAGGGCTGCAGCTCACGGTGATGAGCTTTGGGTTTAAGTACGGCGCGCCGACCGACGTCGACCTCATGGCCGACATGCGGTTCATCCCGAACCCGTTCTGGGAGACCGAGCTTCGCCCGCTCACCGGAGTTGACCCGGCTGTCAAGGACTACGTCCTCAGCCGCGAGGGCGCATCAGAGTTCATTGACGCTTACGTAGCGGCGCTCACCCCGGTGTTTGCCGGCTTCCAGCGCGAGAACAAGCGTCACGCATCGCTCGCCATTGGGTGCACCGGCGGTAAGCACCGCTCCGTGGCTGTCGCCCGCGAGCTCGCAGACCGGCTTGCCGGTCTGCCCGGCGTGAGCGTTCAGCTCCGCCACCGCGACCTCGGTCGCGAGTAAATGCCGGCGCGCTTCGCCGTCATTTAGTTTGCTATTCACCTGTTTCGAAAGGAATATCTGTGCCGAGTACCGCCGATGTCATGAGCGAGCTGGTGAAGCTCCCCGTGCAACGGACCGGGGAGAGAATGGCGGAACTCGCCACGATCCTGCGCTTGTCTGGCGGCCTACACACGATCAACGGGCGCATTGCCCTTGAAGCTGAACTGCACACTCCGCAGACAGTTCAGCGCGTGCGAAAAGACCTTGCGGAGCTGTACGGCGTGCGCGCCGAAGCCCGACAGCTGCCCCCCACCAGCGTGCGCCCAGGCGCGCCCCAGTTCCTTGTCCGCGTGATCGATGGCGAGACCCTCGCCCGCCAGCTGGGGTTGCTCGATCAGCGCCGCCGGCCGATCCGCGGCTTGCCGAACCGCGTCACCACCGGTGACGCCAAGGAACTCGCTGCCGCGCTTCGCGGCGCGTTCCTCGCCCGCGGCAAGATCACTCCTCCTGGCCGCACCGTGAGCCTTGAGGTCGTCTGCCCGAGCAGCGAGACGGCGATGGCCCTCGTCGGCGCGGCGAGCCGCATCGGCGTAGACGCGAAGAGCCGCGATATTCGCGGCGTCTCGAAGCTGCTCGTTCGCGATGGTGAGGCCATCGGGTCTCTCCTTGGGATCATGGGCGCCGAAGAGTGCCGCGCCGCCTGGGACAACCTGCGGAAGGCGCGCGAGACGCGTGCGACTGCGAACCGCCTCGTAAACTTTGACGATGCGAACCTGCGCCGGTCGGCTGAGGCCTCGGTCGCGGCATGCGCTCGCGTCGAGCGCGCGCTCGAGATCCTCGGCTCAGATGTACCCGACCACCTCGGCTACGCGGGCCAGCTCCGCCTCACGCACCGCGAGGCGAGCCTCGATGAGCTCGGCGCACGCGCCGATCCGCCGCTGACGAAGGATGCGATCGCCGGGCGTATCCGGCGCCTGCTCGCTATGGCGGACAAGGCCGCAGAGGATCAGGGCATCCCCGGCACTGAGGCGAGCGTTCCCGAGGAACTCGTCTGATCTAGCTCGCAGCGAACACTCGTCTCACCGCGTGTTCCCGCAATAGACTGCCTATCAGAAGCACTCAACAGAAAAGGAGCTGCCATGACCGCATACTCACTCCCTGAACTTCCCTACGATTACGCTGCCCTCGAGCCGCACATCAGCGGCAAGATCATGCAGTTGCACCACGACAAGCACCATCAGGCGTACGTCACTGGCGCGAACACCGCGCTCGAGCAGCTCGCTGAGGCGCGCGATTCGGGCAACCTTGCGCCCGTGAACAAGCTCGAGAAGGACCTCGCGTTTAACGTGGGCGGCCACGTGAACCACACGATCTTCTGGAACAACATGTCGCCTGACGGCGGCGGACGCCCCGAGGGCGAGCTCGCGTCGGCGATTGACGAGTTCTTCGGCGACTTCGAGAAGTTCCAGGCGCACTTCGCCGCAACCGCGATGGGCGTACAGGGCTCGGGCTGGGCTGTGCTCGCATGGGACACCCTCGGCCAGCGCGCAAACATCGTGCAGATGTTCGACCAGCAGGGCAACCTCCCCGCCGGCACCGTTCCGCTGCTCATGCTCGATTGCTGGGAGCACGCGTACTACCTCGACTACCTCAACGTCCGCGCTGACTACGTCAAGGCATTCTGGAACATCGCGAACTGGCAGGACGTCGCGAAGCGGTTTGAGACCGCTCGCAGCCAGACGCCCGGCCTGATCTAACCCAGCTCACCCGTAAGGAACCATGCGCACCCTCGATTCGCTCGGCCCGCTGGGGTCGAAAACTGTTATTGTCCGCTGTGACCTCAACGTCCCCCTCGCAACTGACGAGAACGGGGCGAAGAGCATCACCGATGACGGCCGGATCCGCGCGTCGCTCACGACCATTCGTGAGTTGCGCGAGGCCGGAGCGCGAATCGTGCTGATCAGCCACCTCGGCCGGCCGGAGGGCGCTCCCGACGAGCGCTTCTCGCTGCGACCGGTTGCTGCGCGCATGGCCGAGCTGCTTGGTGCATCGGTTGGCTTCGTCGACGAGACCGTCGGCGAAGCCGCCGCTGCCGCCGTCGCCGCGCTTTCCGACGGCGACGTCCTGCTGCTTGAGAACCTCCGGTTCAACCCGGGGGAGACGAGCAAGGACGACGCGGCTCGCGGAGCGTTCGCAGCCCAGCTTGCGGCCCTCGGTGACGCGTTCGTCTCCGACGGCTTTGGCGTTGTCCACCGGAAGCAGGCGAGCGTCTACGACCTCGCGAAGCTACTCCCGAGCGCTGCCGGTCGCCTTGTTGCCGCCGAGCTCGAGGTGCTTGAGCGCCTCACGGAGAAAGCCGAGCGACCCTACGCCGTCGTTCTTGGCGGATCAAAGGTCTCAGACAAGCTTGGCGTCATCGCACACCTGATTGAGCGCGTCGACACGCTGCTCGTTGGCGGCGGGATGGTCTTCACCTTCCTCGCGGCCCAGGGCCACGCGGTCGGCGCGAGCCTCCTCGAGGAGGACCAGCTCGATACGGTGCGCGGGTACCTCGAGCAGGCCGCCTCCCGTGGCGTTCGTATCGTGCTTCCGACGGACATCGTCGTTGCTGAGCGCTTCGCACCCGACGCCGCGCACGAGGTCGTGCCCGCCGACGCCATCGAGTCGAGCTCGTTCGGTGCTGCAGGGCTTGGCCTCGACATCGGGCCAGACTCGGCCGCCGCATTCGCCGCGGTCATCAATGACTCTGCGACTGTCTTCTGGAACGGGCCAATGGGCGTGTTCGAGATGGCCGCGTTTGCCGAGGGCACGCGCACTGTTGCTCAGGCCCTCACCGACACTGAGGGTTTCACCGTTGTCGGCGGCGGTGATTCTGCTGCCGCTGTCCGAGCGCTCGGGTTCGCCGACGACGCGTTCGGCCACATCTCGACGGGCGGAGGCGCAAGCCTTGAGTTCCTCGAAGGCAAGTTGCTCCCCGGACTGGAGGTCCTCGCATGAATGACGCACCCGCACCCGTAGCTGCCCGCACGCCGCTGATCGCAGGCAACTGGAAGATGAACTTCGACCATCTGCAGGCGATCGCGTTCGTGCAAAAGCTCGCTTGGAGCCTCAAGGACGCGCAGCACAACTACGCCGATGTCGAGGTGGCTGTCTTCCCGCCGTTCACCGACCTCCGCTCGGTGCAGACGCTGCTCGCCGCCGACAAGTTGCCCGTCGCACTGGGTGCGCAAGATGTCTCGCCTGAGGCCGCTGGCGCGTTCACCGGAGACGTCTCGGCCGCGATGCTCGGAAAGCTTGACGTGCGCTACGTCTTGGTGGGCCACTCCGAGCGCCGCGCTGGGCACAACGAGTCCGACGACACCGTGGGCCTCAAAGCCCGCGCGGCTGTCGCGGGCGGCATGGTGCCCGTTATCTGTGTCGGTGAGACCGCAGAGGATCTCGAGACGCACGGTGCGGCCGCGATCCCCGTGGCGCAGCTCACCGCGGCCCTTTCACACCTTCCTGCAGACGCTGAGATCGTTGTTGCCTACGAGCCCGTCTGGGCAATCGGCAGTGGCGAGCCCGCCACGCCCGAGCAGGCAGAGGAAGTCGGGAGGGCGCTCCGCGAGGTGCTTCGCGCCGAGCGCGGTGACGCCATCGCCGACGCAACCCGGGTACTCTACGGCGGTTCGGTCGCGAGCCAGAACGTCGCTTCCTACCTCAAGCAGCCGAACCTCGACGGCGCGCTTGTCGGAGGCGCGAGCCTGAAGGTCGACGAGTTCAGCCGCATCGTCCAGTTCAAGAAGCACGTGACGGTCTAGCTCAACCTTCCCGACACTTGGGCGGCATCCGCCCGATTTCACACGCCGGGGTATACTGGAGGCTGACTTATTGCGCCTCGCTGCGAAAGGCACCTATTTTGCTCGTACTGAAGATTGCTCTGATCACGCTTCTCGTGATCACGAGCCTGCTGCTCATCATGTTCGTTCTGCTCCACAAGGGGCGCGGCGGCGGGCTGTCAGACATGTTCGGTGGTGGAGTGACCTCGAGCCTTGGTTCCTCTGGCGTCGCTGAACGCAATCTCAACCGCCTCACAGTGATCGTTTCGCTCGTGTGGTTCTTCTCGATCGTGGGCATTGGCCTCGTCGATCGTTTTACGCTTATCTAGCATTTTTCGAAAGCAGGTCATCCGTGGCAGGCAGTAACGCCATTCGCGGTGCGCGCGTCGGATCCGGCCCCATGGGGGAGATGGATCACGGCGTGCGCGCAGAACGCAAGAAGGTCTCGTATTGGGACGCGCTCGGAAACGAGACGGTTCGCTACTTCGCGGCCGACGTTGCCGACGAGGACATTCCCGAGCAGATCGATTCGCCGTCGACGGGCCTCCCCGCCGGCCAGGACCAGGCAAACCCGCCTGAGCTCGCGAAGAACGAGCCCTACAAGACGCACCTCGCGTATGTGAAGGAGCGGCGTACCCCCGAGGAAGCCGAAGAGCTCCTCGAGGCAGCGCTGCTGAAGCTTCGCCAGCGCCGAGGCACTGCGAAGCTCACCGCGTAAGGAACACTCATTGACCGGTTCGGTCAATACGGCTGAGGCCCTGACGTCACGTCGGGGCCTCAGCCGTTTCTGCGCTCGGCGCGCGCGGATCCGCTTCCCGAACAGTTGTTCTAGGATGGGAAGTGCAGCACAACCCAGCACATCTCAGAGTGGAAAAGGTAGCAATGACGCAGCCCCAGTGGACCCCAACGCCCGAAGCGATCGAGGCGGCAGCAGTGACTGACCTCGCGCGATGGCTTGTCGAGCACCGCGGGCTCGACGCGGCGGCTGTCGGCGACTATGACGCTCTCCACGCATGGTCCGTCGCCCATCCCGGCGAGTTCTGGAGCGGCGTTGCCGAGCATCTCGGGGCGGGTTTCGTGGCGCAGCCCACCGCACCCCTCACCGGAGCGGGCGTGCGAGACGCCGTCTGGTTCGCGGGCGCAACCTTAAACTTCGCTGATCGGCTCCGCCTCGGTGACAGTGACCAGCAGGCCGTGGTTGTCGAGTACGAAGACGGCCGCACCGAGGCCCACTCCTACGATCAGCTTCGCGCAGACGTCGCCTCAATGGCGGCCTACCTCACGAGCGTCGGCGTCGCACCGGAGGATCGCGTGGTCGGCTACCTGCCGAACTGCTACGAGGGCATTGTTGCCTTCTACGCGGCCGCGAGCATTGGGGCGACCTGGTCGCAGACCGGGATCGACTATAACGCGCCGGCTGCTGCCGACAGGCTTGGGCAACTCGGCGCGACGGTACTCGTGACCGGCACCGGCTACGTGTTCCGTGGGAAGACCTTCGACCGCACGCCCGAGGTCGCCGCGCTCCGCGAGCTACTGCCGACCGTCACTACGACCGTCGTCGTGCCGACCCTCACTGGCACCGCCCCCATCGACGGCGGCACCAAGTGGTCTGCTGCAATCGCAGCGGGTGGGCCCGCAGAGTTCGCCCCTACCCCGGTGCCCTTCGACCATCCGCTGTGGGTACTGTTCACTTCTGGCACGACCGGCAAGCCGAAGGGCATCGTTCACGGGCACGGGGGAGTACTGCTTGAGCAGCTGAAGTCGCTCGGGCTCCAATCCGACCTCCGCAAGGGCGAGACGCTGTTCTGGTACACGACCCCCAACTGGATGATGTGGAATATCCAGGTCAGCACGCTGCTCTTTGGGGCAACGGCGATCCTTTACGTGGGTGATCCCCTCTACCCGGGCGCAGAGCGCCTCTGGCAGCTCGTGGACAGGCACGGCGTCAACGTGTTCGGCACGAGTCCCGGCCAGATCCTCGCGAGCGCCGCCGCGGGTGTCGATGTGCCGCCGTGCGAGTCGCTACGCCTTATCTCGAGCACTGGCTCGCCGCTGCCGGCCGCGGCGAACGAGTGGGTGCGCGGAGTCTTTGGCGACCGGGTTCCGATCAACTCAGTGAGCGGTGGCACGGATATCGTCGGCGGGTTCGTCGGCGGCTCGCCGATCACGCCTGTGTGGGACGGTGAGATCTCAGCGCGAACGCTCGGCGTCGCCCTCGAGGTCTGGGATGACGCCGGCAACCCGATCGTGGATGAGGAGGGCGAGATGGTGATTACGCAGCCGCTGCCCTCAATGCCGCTCCGGTTCTGGGACGATGCCGATGGCAGCCGGTATCACGACGCGTACTTCTCCACGTTTGACGGGGTGTGGCGCCAGGGGGACTGGGCGACGCTCACCTCGCGTGGCACCGTCATCATGCACGGCCGCTCTGACGCAACCCTCAACCGCCGCGGCATCCGACTCGGAAGCGCGGAGATCTATGCTGCCGTCGAAGAACTCCCGGAGGTGCTCGACTCGCTCGTCATCGGCATTGACCGTGAGAACGGCGACTACTGGATGCCAATCTTCATCGTTCCCGGTAACGGCTGGCGCGCCGACGAGTCCGAGAACAGCATACGGGAGGTCATCGCCGCACGCGCGTCAAAGCACCACGTTCCTGACGAGATCATCCTCACCCCTGCTGTACCACGCACGCGCACGGGAAAGAAGATGGAGGTGCCCATCAAGCGGATCCTGCTCGGCGCTGACCCGGCCGCGATCGGGTCGCTCGACGCGACCGACCAGCCCGAGGCGCTCCTCTGGTTCAAGCACTACGCCGCGGAGCGCCCGATCGCGTAGCCGAGACCGCGGGCGCGCGGCGACGTTACCGTGCCGAGAGGAGGCCGCGCAGGAACCCGACGGGATCCTGCGTCTCCACCGACACGACGTTCCGGCCGCGCGCCCTGAGCACGCTCGCGTCGCCGTGAGCCTGCGCTTCGATCAGGGCGCCGAAACCCGCTTCTTCACCGGGGATTGCGACCTCCTGCGCGTCAACGCCGATGACCTGCAGGAAGGTGCCGCAGGCGGGCCCGCCCTTGTGGAATTGCCCCGTGGAGTGCAGGTACCGCGGGCCGTAGCCGATGGCGACGGGCACCCCGAGATCAGCTGACAGCTCCTGCCGCAGGCGCACAAGCAGACCCTTGAGCTCCGCGTCGCCGGTGTCGACGTACGCCTGAACCGTGAGGTACCCCTCCGGCGAAACGAGCTCGCACAGACGTGCGCGGACTTCGGCCGGGGCCGGAGCAATTGGGGAAGGCTGCGCCGGTGAGCCGAGCGACTCGCGAGTGGCGATCTTCGCGGCCTCGACGTCGGGCTGATTGAACGGATCGACCTCGAGCAAGAAACCCATCGCAGCAGTCGCGACCTGCCAGAGCAGAAGTTGCGCTCCGAGCGGCGCGAACACACCGATGCCGCTGCCACTGTCGATGCCGCTTTCGTTTGAGAGACCGTCATTTCCGAGGGCCCTGGCAGCGCCGAGCCGCACGAGCGTCGCCGAGTCGGCGCCGCTCGGAGTCGCGCCAGCCGGGAGGGCAATCGGAAAGACGCCCCTGCCGTCCTTTCCAGTCGACTCTGCGACGAGCTGCTCGATCCAGAGCCCAAACTCGGCGGGCAGTGTACCGTCAGTCGTCAGCTCGGCGACGAAGCGTTCGGGCACGTGCGCCGCAAGGGCTGCCGCGAGCACGAGGCCGGGGTTCTCGGCGCTGTCGAGCGCCAGTTCGGCGCGCACCCGCGCGGCATCCGCAACGAGCTGCTGCATGTCTGCGCCTGCGAGCACTGACGGCACGATCCCGAAGGCCGTGAACACTGAAAATCGCCCGCCGACGTTGGGGTCAGCGTTGAAGACGCGGTTACCCGCACGCGTTGCGGCATCCTCAAAGGCAGAACCGGGGTCGGTGACGACGATGATGCGGCCTGCGGGGTCGACGCCCGCGCCGACGAACGCCGCCTCGAACGCTCGCATTTGGCTCATTGTCTCGACGGTGCCACCCGACTTGGAGCTCACGATCACTGCGGTGCGGGAGAGGTCGCCTTCAAGGGCGGCTCGCACAGTGTCGGGGTGTGTCGAATCGAGCACCCGCAGACCGGGAGCGATCATGAGGGGCGCGAGGCTCGAGCCACCCATGCCGCACAGCACGAAGCTGTCGATGCCGGCTTCGAGGAGTTCGCGGCGAAGGTTCGCGGTAGCGGTGAACACCGCCGATGCAGTGCCCTCGAAGTCGGTCCAGCCCAGGCGTACCGCAGCCTCAACAGCAGCCTCAGCGCCCCAGAGCGAGGCGTCTTTCGCGAACAACCGCGACGCGAAGCTCGCGTCAAGGAGTGAGCCGAGGGCGCCGTCAAACGCCTCGTCCCGGTCCACGCCCGTCAGCGAAATAGTCATTCTGCCAGCCTCAGAGCGCCCGCCACTGTCTCCAAGAGGTCGTCCCAGGACGCATCGAACTTCGACAGCCCCTCGATTTCGAGCTTCTCAGTGACCTCGACGTAGTCGACGCCCTGCGCGTCAATGAGATTGAGTACCTGGTTCGCCTCGCCGTAGGTGCCGCTCACGCGGTCGCCCTGCACCTCGCCGTGATCGGCGAGCGCGCCCAGCGTTGCCTCCGGCATCGTGTTGACCGTGTTGGGCGCGGCGAGCTCGGTGACGTAGAGGGTGTCAGGGAGGTTCGGATCCTTCACACCCGTCGACGCCCAGAGCGGCCGCTGCGGGTTCGCGCCCAGCCCAATGAGCATCTTCGCACGCTCGCTCGCGAAGCTCTCTTCGAAGACCTCATAGGCGAGGCGTGCGTTCGCGACACCGGCCTGGCCTTTGAGGTCACGCGCCTCGGCGGTGCCGAGAGCCTCGAGGCGGGCATCGATCTCAGTGTCGACGCGCGACACGAAGAACGATGCGACCGAATGGATCTTTGAGATGTCCACACCGGCGGCGCGCGCCCGCTCGAGCCCCACGAGGTACGCGTTGATAACCTGGCGGTAGCGCTCAAGGCTGAAGATGAGCGTGACGTTCACGCTAATCCCAGCCGCGATGACGTCGGAGATCGCTTCGAGCCCCTCGACGGTCGCTGGGATCTTGATCATTGCGTTCTCGCGGTCGACCTTCGCCCACAGCTCCTTGGCCTGCGCGACGGTCCCGGCTGCGTCGCGGGCGAGGCCGGGCTCGACCTCGATCGAGACGCGGCCATCCCGGCCGCCGGTCGCCGCGAACACGCCGGCGAAAACATCGCAGGCGTCCGCGACATCGGCGGTCGTGAGCTCAGTAATCGTCGCGGCCGCGTCAAGCCCGCGCTTCGCGCAGTCGGCGATGCGATCGGCGTAGCCGACGCCTGAACCGATGGCGTTCTGGAAGATCGTCGGGTTCGTCGTCACGCCGACGACGTTCACGGTCTCGGCGAGTTCGGCGAGCTGGCCGCTCTCGATCCGTGTTCGCGACAGGTCATCAAGCCAGATGCTGACGCCGACGTTGCTGAGGGCCTGAGTGCGCTCGTTGCTCATGGTGCTCCTTCGAATCGGTCTGGTGGGCTAGTTCGCGAGCGACTCGCGCGCGGCGGCCACGACGGCGTCGGTCGTGATCCCGAACTTCTCGAACAGCGTGACGTAGTCTGCCGATGCGCCGAAGTGCTCGATCGAGACCGAGCGGCCGCGATCCCCAACGTAGCGCTCCCAGCCGAGCGCGAGGCCAGCCTCGACACTCACGCGGGCGGTGACGGCGGCGGGGAGCACGCTCTCGCGGTACTCGTCGGTCTGCTCGGCAAACCACTCGAGCGAGGGCGCCGACACGACGCGCGCGCCAATGCCGTCGGCGGCGAGTCGCTCGCGCGCCTCAACGGCCAACTGCACCTCGGAGCCCGTCGCGATGAGAATCACGTCGAGCGACCCCGTCGCGCTGTCAGCAAGTACATACGCGCCGCGGCGCACGCCGTCGGCGGCTTCCTCGTGCGAGGCGAACTCGCCACCGCGGGGGAGCACCGGCACGTTCTGGCGGGTGAGCGCGATGCCCGTCGGGCCCGCGTGGCGGGTGAGGATCTCGTGCCACGCAACCGAGACCTCATTCGCGTCGGCGGGGCGCACCATCGTGAGGTTCGGGATCGCGCGCAGCGTTGCGAGCTGCTCGATCGGCTGGTGCGTCGGGCCGTCCTCGCCGAGAGCGATCGAGTCGTGCGTCCACACGAAGATGCTCGGCACGTTCATGAGAGCCGCGAGGCGAACTGCCGGGCGCATGTAGTCGCTGAAGATAAGGAAGGTGCCGCCGTAGCTGCGGGTCTTGCCGTGGAGCTGGATGCCATTGAGGATCGAGCCCATCGCGTGCTCGCGAATGCCGAAGTGCAGCACGCGGCCGTACTGGTCACCGGACCAGGTGCTCGTCGAGTGGCTCGCGGGCACGAACGACGGGACACCAGGGATCGTGGTGTTGTTCGAACCTGCGAGGTCGGCCGAGCCGCCCCAGAGCTCGGGCATGATCGGGCCGAGAGCAGCGAGCACCTTGCCACTCGCAGAGCGGGTCGCGACGCTGTCGCCGGGCTCAAACGTCGGGAGCGCCTCGAGCGCCCCCTCGGGGAGCTCCTGGGCCTCGACACGGTCGAACAGCGCCTTGCGCTCTGGATTCTGCGCGGCCCAGGCGTCGAACGACTCCTGCCAGACCTTTCGGCCTGCGGCGCCGCGCTCGACTGCCTTGCGGGAGTGCGCGACCACGTCGGGGGCGACGGCGAAGTGCTCTTCGGGGTCGAACCCGAGCGCGGTCTTCAGACCAGCGAGCTCCTCAGCACCGAGCTTGGCACCGTGGATGCCGCCCGTGTTCTGTTTGCCGGGGGAGGGCCAGCCGATGATGGTCTTCAAGATGATGAGCGACGGCTTCGTCGTCTCGGCCTTCGCCGCCTCGATTGCGTCGTTCAGCTCAGCGACGTCTTCAACGTAGTCGCCGGTCTTCTTCCAGTCGACCTCGATGACCTGCCAGCCGTAGGACTCATAGCGCATCGCGACGTCTTCGGAGAACGAGATGTCAGTGTCGTCCTCGATCGAGATCTGGTTCGAGTCGTAGATCGCAATCAGGTTGCCAAGCTCCTGGTGGCCCGCGAGCGAAGAGGCTTCAGCGGTGACGCCCTCCTGGAGGTCGCCATCGCCTGCGATGACGTAGATGTTGTGGTCGAAGGGGCTCGTGCCGGGCGCGGCCTCGGGATCGAACAGGCCGCGCTCGTAGCGGGCGGCGTAAGCGAAGCCGACAGCCGACGCAAGGCCCTGGCCGAGGGGGCCGGTGGTGATCTCGACGCCATCGGTGTGGCCGTACTCGGGGTGGCCGGGGGTCTTCGAGCCCCAGGTGCGGAGTGCCTTGAGATCGTCGAGCTCGAGGCCGTAGCCGCCGAGGTAGAGCTGCACATACTGGGTGAGCGACGAGTGGCCGACGGAAAGGATGAACCGGTCGCGGCCGATCCACTTGGCGTCGCTCGGGTCGTGCCGCATGACTTTCTGGTGCAGCAGGTACGCGACGGGGGCCAGGCTAATTGCCGTCCCCGGGTGGCCGTTCCCAACCTTCTCAACGGCGTCCGCCGCGAGCACCCGCGCGGTGTCTACCGCGCGATCGTCGAGCTCTGTCCACTCAAGTCCGTTAGCCAATGGCCTGCCTTTCCCGCAAACGTTTTGCGCGCCCCTTGGCGCTTTCCGTGCGTCCGTGACGCACTCCCACCAATCCTACCGATAGCCCGGGTACTATGGCCGCGATGTCTACGAAGATTTCTCAGTCGGTCCAGGCTTCGGACACGGTCCAGAGGCGCTCCTTTTCCCGAACCGTGAAGGCGTACGTCTCGCTGACGAAGCCGCGTGTGATGGAACTACTGCTCGTCGTCACGGTTCCGGCGATGATTCTCGCCGAGCGGGGGATACCGAACCTGTGGCTCGTGCTCGCGACGCTTGTCGGTGGCGCGATGAGCGCCGGGTCAGCCGGGGCCTTCAACTGCTACATCGACCGCGATATGGATCGCAAGATGCAGCGAACCTCGGGCAGGCCGCTCGTCACCGGCGAGATCTCGGACCGCGGCGCGCTCACCTTCGCGTGGGTGCTCGGCATCCTCTCCGTCGCCTGGCTGCTCGCGACCACGAACTGGGTCGCCGCAGCGCTGTCTGTCGCCGCTATCTTTTTCTACGTCGTGATCTACACGCTCGTGCTCAAACGCCACAGTGAGCAGAACATCATCTGGGGCGGGATCGCCGGGTGCTTCCCAGTACTCATCGGCTGGGCAGCGGTGACAGGCTCGCTCGACTGGCCCGCATGGATCTTCTTCCTCATCATCTTCCTATGGACCCCAGCGCACTACTGGCCGCTCTCAATGCGCTACCGCGACGACTACGCGGCGGCGGGGGTACCGATGCTCGGCGTCGTCCGCGGGCGCACCACCGTTGGGCTCCAGGTCATCCTGTACGCGTGGGCGACAGTCGTGTCGAGCCTGCTGCTCACCCCAGCGGCCGACATGGGCTGGACGTACTCGATCGGCGCGCTCATCGTCGGCGGCTACTTCATCGTCGAGGCGCACAGCCTCTACGCCAGCGCAATCCGCGGGCAAGAGGGCAAGCCGATGCGAGTGTTCCACGGTTCAATCGCATACCTGTCGGTGCTGTCGATCTTGATCGCGGTTGACCCGCTCCTGCCGTTCTAGCGCGGCCCCCGCTTCACCCGGCGGGCCCGGCCTGCGGCACAGTCTGGGGCGTCAACACACCAACCTCCCGAGCGCACATCTTCTTTGGTCATTTAAAGATGTGCGCTCGAGAGGTTGATGTCTTGTGAGCTGGGCGAACGCGCCTAGTCGGCGAGTGTCTCCTCGGCGAGTGCCTCCTCGGCGACGGGGCGCTTGAGACGAAGCACCGTGACAGTCATGGTGGCGGCGGTGAGCGCCGCAAGCACCATGTGAATGCCAACGAAGACCGGGGGAAGGCCGTTGCGCGCCTGGTACACACCGACCAAAATCTGGACGACGAGCATCGAGATTAGTGCAATAGTCCAGGGGAGTGGCCGGAGCTTCTGCGAGTAGGCCCACGCGACGAGCGCAAGGACGAGCGCGAACGCGATGTATCCGGGCCACGCGTGCAGGTGGCTGAGGAGCGTCGCGTCGAAACCGTCGCGCACGACGTTCTCGTCACCCGAGTGGGGGCCGTTCGCGGTGGTGATGACGCCGAGGACGATGACGACGGCCATCGCGAGCGTGGTCACGTGGGTGAGGATCGCGAAGCCCTTCGGCACGGCGCGTTCGCGCGCGCCACCCGCCTCGTACATGCGGGCGAGGTACGCAGCCGCGATGCACACAATGATGAGCGAGACCGTGTAGTGGAAGCCGACGAGCACCGCCGCAAGCTCTTCCCAGACAATCACGCCGCCAACGACGGCCTGCACGAGCACCAGGCCGAGCACGATCCAGGAGAGCACGAAGAGATCCTTGCGCTCTGCGCGGATGCGCCACGTGAGGATGACAACCGCAAGCCCGGCGATGAGCAGCGGCCCGCTGATCGTGCGGTTCCCGAACTCGATGAGCGCGTGGTACGACAGCTCCTCCGTCGGAATCAGCGACCCCGGTGTGCAGAGCGGCCACTCTGTACAGCCCAGCCCGGAGCCGCTCAAACGAACCGCGCCGCCCGTCGCAATGATGAGGGCGTTGAGCACGAACGACGCCCAAGCGGCGAAGGGCAGGAAGCGTGGCAGCTGGGTTCGAGCGGGACGGGTAGCGGTCACGCCTGTTGCGCCTGACACGGAGTCTCCTTAACTTTTAAGCTCCCAGTGAAACTCGCCAGTCTCGCCCGTTTTTATGCGAAAGGCTGTAGACTCAGAAGCTGTGGTTTAGTGCGGCTAATCAAAACGTCTGACGATTCGTCAGCGCGTCGAGTTTGTCCGACGCCCAGACTACTGCACCATCGCAGAGAACCATCCGAGAGCACCTGGGGAAATGGTTCTTGGTTGCGCGAAAAGAGAGAGGGAGAGATCATGCCTGAGGTACTGATCGACCGCCCCGAGCTCGAAGGCCTCGGCCAATACGAGTTCGGCTGGCACGACAGCGACGAAGCCGGCGAAACGGCACAGCGTGGACTGAGTGAAGAGGTGGTTCGCAACATCTCGGCGCTGAAGAATGAGCCCGAGTGGATGCTTGAACGCCGCTTGAAAGCACTGCAAATCTTCGATCGCAAGCCGATGCCCACCTGGGGTGCAGACCTCACTGAGATCGACTTCGACAACATCAAATACTTCGTCCGCTCGACCGAGAAGCAGGCAACGACCTGGGAAGAGCTGCCCGACGAAATCAAGGAAACCTACGAGCGCCTCGGCATCCCCGAGGCCGAGCGCCAGCGCCTCGTCGCGGGCGTCGCGGCTCAGTACGAGTCGGAGGTCGTGTACCACCAGATCCGCGAAGATCTGGAGGAGCAGGGCGTCCTCTTCCTTGACACCGATACCGCGCTCAAGGAGCACCCGGAGATCTTCAAGGAGTACTTCGGCACCGTCATTCCCTCTGGCGATAACAAGTTCGCCGCGCTGAACACGGCCGTTTGGTCGGGCGGTTCGTTCGTGTACGTCCCGAAGGGCGTGCACGTCGAGATTCCGCTCCAGGCCTACTTCCGTATCAACACGGAGAACATGGGCCAGTTTGAGCGCACGCTCATCATCGCCGACGAAGACAGCTACGTCCACTACATCGAGGGCTGCACCGCGCCGATCTATAAGTCGGACTCGCTGCACTCGGCAGTCGTCGAGATCATCGTGAAGAAGAACGCCCGCGTTCGCTACACGACGATCCAGAACTGGTCGAGCAACGTGTACAACCTCGTCACGAAGCGCGCAATCGCCGAAGAGGGCGCCACCATGGAGTGGGTCGATGGCAACATCGGTTCGAAGTACACCATGAAGTACCCATCGATCTTCCTCACCGGCGAGCACGCCAAGGGTGAGACGCTCTCCGTCGCGTTTGCGGGCCCCGGCCAGCACCAGGACACGGGCGCGAAGATGATTCACCTCGCACCGCACACCAAGTCCTCGATCCTCGCAAAGTCGATCGCACGCGGCGGCGGCCGCTCGGGCTACCGCGGTGAGGTCCGCATCGAGGCGAACGCGCATCACGCCGCGAACTCCGTGGTCTGTGACGCGCTGCTCGTCGACACGATCTCGCGCTCTGACACCTACCCGGCAATCGACATCCGCACCGATGACGCGACCCTCGCGCACGAGGCGACCGTCACGCGAGTGAGCGAGGAGCAGCTGTTCTACCTCATGAGCCGCGGCCTCTCGGAAGAGGAGTCGATGGCGATGATCGTCCGCGGCTTCATTGAGCCCATCGCTCGCGAGCTCCCGATGGAGTACGCGCTCGAACTGAACAAACTCATCGAGATGAGCATGGAAGGATCCGTCGGTTAACGATGACTACGCTGCAAACTGAACAGCACGGTGCGAAGGCACACAGCGATGGTGACTGGGACAACCGCGCGCCGGTACAGACCCGCTCGGACCGCCTGAAGTCCGTCGACCTCGCGGATTTCCCCGCGATCACCGGCCGCGAGGTCAACTGGAAGTTCACCCCCGTCGCCGAGATTACGGCGCTCACTGGCGGCGAGCTCGCGAACTCGAACTCCGCGCTCGAGATCTCTGACGCCGAGGGAGTCGAGGTGTCGAGCGTCGCGATGAACTCGGAACTCGTCGGCCGCGCCGGCCTCCCAGAAGATCAGGCCGCCGCGAACGCGTGGGGCCAGGTCGGCACCGCACAGCGGATCCTGCTCACCAGCCAGGAGCGCCAGACCGTCACCGTGAAGCGCACCGCGCTCACGAGCGAGCCCGCCGCCGCGCACACAATCATCGAGGCTGCCCCGCAGTCCGACACCGTGGTGATCCTTGAGAACTCGGGCGACGCGAACCTCACGGAGACCGTCGAGATCGTCGTCGGTGACGGCGCGACCCTCAAGGTCGTCTCGATTCACGAGTGGAACGACGACGCGATCCACGTCGCAACCCACAACGCGACCGTCGGCCGCGACGGCAACCTCCAGCACATCGTGGTCTCGCTCGGCGGAAAGATCGTCCGGGTCAACCCGTCGATCCATCTCGACGGTCAGGGCGCGAACGGCGAGGCCTACGGCGCGTACTTCGCCGACGCTGGCCAGCACTTGGAGCACCAGGTCTACATTGACCACAATGCCCCGCACACCCGCAGCCGCGTCGCCTACAAGGGCGCGCTGCAGGGCGAGGGTGCGCGCGCGGTGTGGATCGGTGACGTGCTCATCCGCCGCGTCGCCACCGGCACCGACAGCTACGAAGAGAACCGCAACCTTACCCTCACCGAGGGCACGCGAGCGGATTCGATCCCGAACCTCGAGATCGAGACCGGCGACATCGAGGGCGCGGGCCACGCGTCGACGACGGGCCGCTTCGACGAAGAGCACATCTTCTACCTCCAGAGCCGCGGCATCTCGGAGGACGAGGCGCGCAAGCTCGTCGTGCGCGGCTTCCTCATCGACGTGATTCAGCGCATCGGCAACGAGCAGATCGAGGAGCGCCTCCAAGCGGCTATCGAGTCTGAGCTCGAGCAGAGCGTGCTTGCGTAATGGCGCGACAGAAAGCGATTGCGCTGTCGGACCTCGTTCAGGATCAGGCCACCAGGGTCGTCCTCGACGGGGTGCCGATGGCGGTCGTGCTCGACGGCGAGGGCAAGGTGCACGCGATCGGCGACACCTGCACCCATGGAGAGATCAGCCTCTCCGAGGGTTTCGTCGACGGCGACACGCTTGAGTGCTGGGCCCACGGCTCCGCGTTCTCGCTGTGCACCGGCAAGCCACTGAACCTTCCGGCGTACGAGCCGGTACCCGTTTACGTCGTCGAGATCGAAGACGGCGACATCTTTATTGACCCCACTGTTACGAAAGAGATTGAACTATGAGCTCCGTTCTCGAGATCAA
>JBQDKK010000014.1:0-81032 GCA_052094845.1 Leucobacter sp.
CCCCCCCCGCGGGGGGGGGGGGGGGGGGCCGCCGCCCCCCCCCCCCACTCTGCGTTATTCGCTGACTACTCGGCGTTACCCGTTAGGCCGACACGAAGTAGAGTCGCTTGTTCGCGAACTCGCCGATGCCGACGGGGCCCATCTCGCGGCCGAAGCCCGAACGCTTCACGCCGCCGAACGGGATCTCCGCGGCCTCAGCCGCGATGATGTTCACGTGCGCCATGCCGACCTCGAGCTTCGAGGCGACGCGCGCCGCGCGCGCCTCGTCGGTCGAGAACACGGAGCCGCCGAGGCCGAGCGCGCAGTCGTTAGCGAGCTCGAGCGCCTCTTCATCGCTGTGCACCTTGTAGACGGTGGCGACGGGCCCGAAGATCTCCTCCTGGTACGACTCCGAGTCGCGCGGCACGCCCGTGAGCACGGCTGGCGAGTAGTACGCGCCGGGGCCGTCGGAGAGCACGCCGCCAGCTTCAAGCGTCGCACCCTCTTCGACCGCGCGCTGCACCTGAGCGTTGACGGTCTCAGCGGCGGCGCGGGTCGAGAGCGGGGCGTATTCGCCGTCGCCCAGGTTCAGCTGGTCGCCCGGCTTGAGGCCCTCGGCGAGCTTCTTCAGCTCGGCAACGAACTCGTCGTAGATATCGGCCATGACGATCATCCGCTTGTTCGAGTTGCAGACCTGGCCACCGTTGTAGGTGCGGAACTCCCACGCGGTCTTCGCGATCTCGGCGACGTTGTCGCTGTCGAGCACGACCATCGGGTCGATGCCGCCGAGCTCGAGCACGGCCTTCTTCAGGTGGGTGCCCGCCTGCGCGCCGATGATCGCGCCAGCGCGCTCGGAACCGGTGAGCGAGACGCCCTGCACGCGCGGGTCAGCGATCATCGTCGCGATCTGCTCGTGCGAGGTGAACACTGCCTGGTAGCCGCCGACTGGAACGCCAGCCTGCTCCATGATCTCCTGGATCACGAGGTTCGACTTCGCGCAGATATCCGCGTGCTTCAGCATGATCGTGTTGCCGAGCACGAGGTTCGGCGCAGCAAACCGCGCGACCTGGTAGTAGGGGAAGTTCCACGGCATCACACCGAGCAGCACGCCGACGGGCAGGTGCTCCATGACGGCCTTACCTGGGATAGTGCTCGGGATCTCGTAGTCGGTGATGAGGCCCGGCCCGTAGACCGCGTAGTACTCGATGATGTCGGTCGCGAAATCGACCTCGTCGAGGCTCTCAGCAATCGACTTGCCCATCTCGAGGGCTATGATCTCAGCGAGCTCTTCGCGGCGCTCCGCAAAGATCTCAGCGACGCGCTTCACGACCGCCGCGCGCTCCTGCACGCTGCGCTCACGCCACTCGCGGTAGACCGAATCGGCGGCTGCGAGCTGCTGCTCGACCTGCGCGTCGGTCGCGGATTCGAAGCTCTCGATGATCTCACCCGTTGCGGGGTTTTGTACTCGATACTTCGCCATGGATATCGGTTTCCTGTCTGCACTCCCGTGCAATTGAACGGCACCCAATGGATATGCCATTACTGTGATTGATCGCATCACCAACCGGCGCGGTTGCCCGGCAACTCCGGCGGTCAAGCGGTTCCATCCTACTCGGGGGAGGCATGGAGTTTGCTGGCGCCGGCCTGCGCTCGACGGCGCCACTTCGCTTCAATTTACGACGTTCGTTGACAAAAATTAGACCGTTTGATTATCATGATTGTTCCCTCGTCACTCACGTCGCAACGGAGCAGGCACTGGCCGCCAACTCGCCACATTTTCATTAGACAAACGCAAGGGGCACACCATTGCTTACAGCCGTTCTCTTCATGGCACTTGGCGCAACACTTCTGATCATTGGATTGTTCGGTCGCTCCGAGAGAATCAAACCCAACGAACTCGTGGGGTTACGAACACGCGCCACTGCCCTCAGCGAGTCCGCCTTACTTCTTCGCCCTCTCCGCACTGTGGACGATCGCGGGGGTATTTCTTGCGGCGCTCCCCAAGGCCACGTTCGTGGTTTTTTTGGACCCCGACGATTCTCACCGTGCCTCTGATCACGCTGATGACCCGCCGGGCCAACAAAGCTGCAATCGCCGCTGATGAGAAGAGCCGCTCAGCGAGCGCCCGGTCGGGCGGAACCCACCCCGACTAGATCATGTATTCGAGCTCGCGGTAGCTGCCCCGGTGGAACACGAGCGGCTCCACGTCGGGCGACGTGTGCAGGGCGCTCACGCGCACGAGGAAGATGAGGTGGTCGCCTGCCTCGATCTCACGCTCGACGTCGCCAGCGACCCAGCCGGTGACCTCGTCGAGCACGGGCGATCCGTTGTCATCCGCTGGCGTCCAGGCGACGCCGGCCCACTTGTCTGTTCCAGACCGGGCGAACTGGGCGCTGAGGTGCCGTTGGGCGGCGCCAAGGAAGTTGATGACAACGCGGCCGCTCGCTCGCACCGCGGCGAGGCTCTTCGAGGTGCGGGCGATCGAGAACGACACGAGCGGCGGGTCGATCGAGACACTGTAGAACGACTGGCAGGTGAACCCGACCGGGCCGTTCTCCCCCTGAGTTGTGACGATCGTCACGCCCGACGGAAACGCGCCCATGACGTCACGGTACCGCCGTGTGCGCGCCTCCTCGTCAGCATCGCCAACACCGTCAGCATTGTCAGCCTCAGCTGGCGCCACCTCGCGTCGCCGCACGGCGCGCTCGCCCGCGGCTATCCTGACCGGCAGCCGGTTCCCTGGCGCCGGCAGCGGGCACACAAACTGGTCGCTGAACGCGCACGGCGGGAGGTAAGCCCGGTTGAAGTCGACCGCGGTGCGGCCGGCCTCGTCTGGCGCGGGCACGGTGAGAAACCGGAAGCCGTAGCTTTCAACCCCGTTCGTCGCGTCGCCGAAGACGACAGAGATCGCTCCCCCACGAAGCACCCCGGCGAGCCGATGTTCAGCCCCGGCGAGCTCGAAAACCAGGTCACCGGAGGTCTCGGCGAGCGTTCGATGCCCGTCTGCGAGCTCGACCGGCACGGTTCGCCGGTTCGGTTCGAAGCGCGCGGGCACGACCCAGCTCTCGTCAGGTTCGAAGGCCTCGATCGCTTCGAGCCCGACGCGCCCTGGGGCCTCGGGGTCAAAGACCCGCACCGCAAGCACGCCCTCTCGCGCGAACGAGCGCACGAGCACGCCAACGGAGGTCACCTCGGCGTACGCGCCGGGCGCCGCAGCTGGGTCGCCGAGCCGCAGGGGCGCGGTCGCGGGGTCTCCGCCCGGCAGCAGGTACTCACCATCCGCAAATCCTGTCGCGGTGAGTATGCCGCCCACCGCCGCCCAGCGACCGGGCAGCCCTGCAACCTCCCGCGGATCCTCACCCGTCACCCACTGAGTAAGCACGAGCGCCGCGGGCCCGTGCGGGGCGGTCGCCGCGGCGAGCCGCTCCCGCTGCCAGACGCGCCAGTCGCGAGCGAGGTCGAGGTCGAGGGCCGCGCCCACCCCCGCGCGCACCGCGACGCTCACGAGGCAACCCGCGCTTCCTCAGCCGCGAGCAACTCGGCACGGCCCGCCGCCCAGCCCTCGCGCACGAGCGGCACGACCTCGTCGAGCAAGGTCTTCGCCTTCGCGATGGTCTCGTCGACCGAGTGGAGGGCGGGGTGGATGCCGAGCACGAGTTCGTCGGTGAGTAGCACCGTCGGGTCGGCGAGCAGGTCGGCGGCGAGCGCCCGCGGGTCGCCCCACACGAAGTTGTCGGAGAGCAGCTGGTCGGCGGGCGAGTAGGCGGGGTTCACGCGGCCGAGGATCCCGGCGTATTCGTTCCACCGCGCCGCTGTGGTTGAGGCTTCGGCAAGCGCGGCCTCGGTCGTCGCTCCCGGGTAGGCGCTACGCGAGGTCACGACGTAGGGGGTGCGGGTGTCGCCCCACGTCTCGCGGAACACGCGACGGTAGTCGAGCACGGTGCGCAGCTGGCGGCGCTGGAACGCCTGCCGCTCCCCCGGCTCACGCTCGGGCCCGTTGCCGAAGCGCTCAAGGATGAAGCCGTCGCCGCGCTCGGCCGCGTACCTGATCGTCGCGTCGTTCGAGCTGCCGTGGAAGAGCCGCCCCTGCAGCGAGGTGTTCGCCGGGTAGATCGACTGCGAGCCGCCCTCGACCTGGCTCCCCTCGAGCGCCCAGTGCAGCGTCTCGATCTTCTCGGTGAAGCTCTGGTCGCGGTCGGGCGAGTACGCCTCAAACACCTGATACGAGTCGCTCGGCACCCCTTTGCCGAGGCCGACGAGCAGGCGGTGGCCCGCGAGGTGGTCGATGACCGACAGCTCCTCTGCCGCGCGCACCGCGTCGTCGAAGATGATCGGGAGCACGGCGGTGCCGAGCCCGATGCGCTCAGTCGAGGCGGCGAGCGCCCCAAGCAGCCCGTACGGGCTTGGCGCTGCCGCCCACCCGCTGCCGAAGTGGCGCGTCGCGATCCATGCGCTGTCGTAGCCCTGCTCTTCGAGCGCCTGCACGAGGCGGATGTTCTCGCGGTAGATCGACGCGGTGTCTTCGCTCTGGTCGAAGTGGGTGATGAACCCGATGCGCAGGCGCTCGCCGATATCGGTCGTGCCGAGCGGGCTGCGCGTGCCTGACTGCGGGTGCAGGGGTTCGGCGGGATGCAGGGGTTCGGGCGCTGGTGTGGTGGTCATTGTGAGTCTCCTGGTTCGTTCGTGTGTGGCGGGCCTGCGGGCGGCCCGGCGCGGTTCAGTGCGGTTCAGCGGGCTGCGGCCTGCGACCCGACGAGCCTGCGCACGTCTGGGTCGCCCACGCCATCTGTGCAGGGCGTGAGTTCAGTGGGCACCGGCCTGTCAGGGATCCCCCGGTCCTCCCATGCGACGCTCGTGCGCGGGGCATCGGCCTGCAAGGCGCCGAGCTGCGGGGCGAAGAGCTCGATGGATTCGAGTACGTGCGCGTGCTCGACGCGGGGGCCGTGGAACTGGATCGCAGTCTCCTCGGTACCCCCGAATTGCTCCGTCCACTCCCAGATCTTGTCGGCGACCTCTTCGGCGGTACCGACGGCGAACGAGAGCTTCTCGGCGATGTCGTCGAAGGCCTCGCTGTCTGGGCCGCCGCGCCAGTCGGTGCGGAGGTAGACGGCGGCGTACTCGCGAAGAAACTCAACGGCGCGCTCACGTGCGATCTCGCGGGTCGGGCCAACGAGCCCCGAGCGAAGGTGGATGACCTCGCCGCCCGGCACCGCTGCTCGGTACTCGTCGTTGATCTGCAGCCGCTGCGCGAGCGGCAGCGGCCTCGGGATCATGAGGCGGAACCCATGGGTGCTTGCGAGCGGGATCGCGTTGCGGCCCGCCGCCGTCCAGATAAGGTCGCTCGCCGGGCGGCCGGCGGGCGGCGAGATACGCACGTCGGAGAAGTTGTAGAACTCGCCGGAGTAGTTCACCACGCCGTCATCGAAGGCCTGGGTAAGGATCTCGTGGACCTCTTTCGCGCGCCTGGCCGCGTCGTCGGGCTGGAACCCCCACACGGCCGCGAGTTCGGGCGTCGTCATCCCGGTGCCGACGCCGAGGTCGAGCCTGCCGCCCGAGAGGGCGTCGACGAGCGCCGCCTGCTCGGCGAGCCTGATCGGGTGGTAGTACGGCGCGCAGGCGATCGAGGTGCCGAGGCGGATGCGCTCGGTCGTGCCGCTCAGGCGTGCGAACAGCGTGAGCGGGTCTGGCACCTCACCGCGCGCCTGGAAGTGGTGCTCGGTCACCCAGGCGCCGTGGTACCCGAGCTGGTCGCCGAGCACGATCTGCTCTTCGATCTCGCGGTAGAGCTGGGCGGGCGATTGGCCGGGCGAGGTGTCGCCGTAGTAGAAGAGGTCGATTCGTGGCATTGCTGTTGTCCTTTCGGGTGTGGCCTCGCGGGCGCTACTTGGTCAGCCAGACGTCGAAGAACGAGTCGGTGTAGCCGACGGCATCGAACTTCCACCCCTGAACGCTGTCGGTCGTGCCAACGATCTTCTTCGGCACGTAGATCGGCACGACGTAGCCCTCGTCGATGATGCGGTGCTGCACCTGCTTCGCGGCTGCGATGCGCTCGGCCGGGTCGAGCGAGCTGCTGATCACCCTGTAGGCGTCGTCGATCGCGGGGTCGCTGAGCAGGCCGTAGTTGATGCCGGAGCCGCCGTTCGAGCTCGGAATACCACCCGTGGTGAACGGGTAGACCGAGGTACCGACGTCGGCGAACCCGCGCGACGAGTCCGCGAGGTGGTGCTCGCCCTTCGCGAGCTGGGCGGTGTACGCGGCGGTGTCGTACGGGGTGCGGATGACCTCGAAGCCCGCGTCTTTCAAAGACGACGCGATCGCCTCGCCGAGCTGCTGCCGCTGGTCGGTCTGCTGGTACAGGCTGTCGACGCTCCAGCGCAGCGTGAGCCGCTCGCCGTTCTTCACCCGGTAGCCGTCGGAATCAACCTCGGTGTAGCCCGCCGCGTCGAGCAGCTTGGCGGCGTGCTCGGGGTCATAGCCCCAGCTCCCCTCGAGTGTCTCGTCGAACGACCCCTCGGGCGGGGTGCCCGGCAGCGTCGTGCTCCACGCCTTCTTGTAGACCCCGGCGTAGACGCCTTTAAGGAGCCCGTCGATGTCGACTGACTCGCGGAACGCGAGCCGTACGTTCTTGTCGTCGAAGGGCGCAAGGTTCGGGTTGAGCGCCACGTAGTAGGGCGTGCCCGTGTTGTCTTTTTCGAGCACGGTGAGCCCGGCGCCCTCGACCTCGGGGATGTTCAGCGGCGGGATCTGGTCGATCGCGTCGGCCTGCCCTGACGTGAGGGCACCGATGCGCGCCTGCGTCTCGGGCACGAACTGGATGACGACCTCGTCGAGGTACGCCGGCCCCTCGTGGCCCCACGTCTCGGGCGCCCAGTCGTACTCCTCGTTACGTTCGAGCACGAGCTTCGAGCCCTTCTGGTACTCGCTCACCTTGAACGCCCCCGTGCCGATCGAGAGCTCGGGCGACGCCGCGAGCTCGGCCGACGTGTGCTCAGAGAGCACCTTGCCCGAGTAGATCGGCCAGTGTGGGGTCGAGAGCGCGTGGATGAACGCTGCGTTCTGCCGACTCAGCACGACCTCAAGGGTGTACTCGTCGACGACCCGGGTCGAGGCGATGCCAGTCGAGACCGTCGCGAGGTCGGGCTCGGCGAGCGGGCGGTCGAGGTTCTGCTTCAACACCTCGGCGTTGAACGGCGTGCCATCGTGGAATGTCACGCCGTCGCGCAGCGTGAACGTGTAGGTGAGCCCGTCGTCGCTGATCTCCCACTTCGTCGCGAGGCCAGGCTTGTAGGTGCCGTCATCGGCCTGCGCAACCACGGTGTCGAAGATCGAGCTGTTGATCGAGTTCGCGTTGAGGCTCGGAATGCGCTGACCGTCCCAGACGGGCGGCTCGGTGTTCGCGAAGTAGGTGAGGGTGCCGCCGGGCGCGGGCGTCGACGCTGCCGCGCCACCCTCCCCCGCGTTCGCTCCGGTGGTCGTGCAGGCCGACAGCGCGAGGAGCGCGGTTGCGGCGAGCACGGGCAGGGTGAGGAGTTTTCGGTTCATGATGTCGGTGTTCTTTCGATGGATGCTGATGGTTCGGAGGGGCGTGCTGGGCCAGGACCCGCGCTGCTGGCGGGCCGGAGGCGCGGGATCGCGGCGATGAGCTCGCGGGTGTAGTCGTGCTTCGGCGCGGTGAAGACGTGCTCGGTGCGGCCAGCCTCGACGACCCGGCCGCCGCGCATGACGATGACCTCGTCGGTGATGCTGCGGATAACGCCGAGGTCGTGCGAGATGAACAGCAGCGAGACGCCGAGGCGGCGCTGCAGCCCTGCGAGCAGGTCGAGCACCTGCGCCTGCACCGACACGTCGAGCGCCGAGACCGCCTCGTCGCAGACGAGCACCTCGGGCTCGGTCGCGAGCGCCCGCGAGATCGCGACCCGCTGCCGCTGCCCGCCCGACAGTTCGAGCGGGTTGCGCGCGAGGTGCTCGGCCCCGAGCCCCACCTGTTCGAGGAGCGCCACCGCGCGGTCCGTATGTTCAGCGCGGGGTGCCCCGACGGCCGCGAGCGCTTCGGTGAGTATCGCCCGCACGTCGGCCCGCGGGTCGAATGAGCCGAGTGGATCCTGCGAGATCGCCTGGATCCGGTGCCGCCTGGCGCGCCTGCCCCGCTCGCGCACGGCCGACCACGGCTCGCCGTCGAGCAGCACCTCGCCCGCGTCGGGGGCGGTGAAGCCGAGCACGGCGTTCGCCGCCGTCGACTTCCCCGACCCTGATTCGCCGACGATGCCGAGCGTTTCGCCGCGGTTGAGCGCGAACGAGACGCCGTCGAGCGCGAAGGTGTGCCCGCCGCCCGGCCGCGCGTACCGCTTGCGCAGGTTTAGGGCCTGTAGCACCGGGGGCTTCGTGGCGACGCCCCCGGGTGACGCGCCGCCAGCGGTCGGGGCGGCCCCCGCCGCCGACCAGCTGCTGTCGCGGCGGGGCCGCTCCGACGGGATGGCCGCGAGCAGGGTCTTCGTGTACTCGGTGCGGGGCGAGCCGAGTACTTCGTCGGCGCTCCCCTGCTCGACAACCTCGCCGCGGTGCAGCACGAGAATCTCGTCGGCGAGCTGCGAGACGACGGCGAGGTCGTGGCTCACGAGCAGCAGGCCGGTGCCCGCGGAGCGCAGCTCGCCCAGCAGGGTGAGGATCTGCGCTTGCACGGTCACGTCGAGCGCCGTCGTCGGTTCGTCGGCGATGAGCAGGCTCGGGTCGCCCGCGACGGCGCTCGCGATGAGCGCACGCTGACGCAGGCCGCCCGACAGCTCGTGCGGGTACTGCCTCGCCCGGAGCCCCGCTTCCGGGACGCCGGCGCGTTCGAGAAGCTCGATGGCGTGCGCGGCGCGGGCGGGGCCGCGCCGCCGCCGGCGCGCGGTGATCGTCTCGGTGACCTGCCTGCCGACCCGCATGAGCGGGTCGAGCGACACGAGCGCGTCTTGCAGCACGAACCCGACCTCGGCACCGCGCACCCCGAGCCACTCCCGCTCCGAGAGCCCGAGGAGGTCGCGCTCGCCGAGGCGCAGCCTATCGGCGTGAACCTCGGAGCCGCGCCCCACGAGGCCGAGCAGGCTGCGGGCGGTGACCGATTTTCCTGACCCGGATTCGCCGACGAGGGCGACGCACTTGCCCGGCGTGACTTCGAACGAGACGTCGCGCACGGCGACCTGCCCGCCGAAGGAGACCGTGAGCCCCTTGACGTCGGCGATGGGGGTCATAGTGAACTCCGTTTCGTGATGAAGCGCTGCTGCGCGTAGCGACCGACGACCGTGATCGAGACGACGGTGATGGTGATGAACAGGCCCGGCCAGATCGCCACCCACGGCGCGATGCTCAGGTACTGCCTGGCCTCCGAGAGCATGAGCCCCCACTCGGGCGTCGGCGGTACTGCGCCGAGCCCGAGGAAGCTCAGCGAAGCGCCGAAGATGATGCTGACGCCGACCCCGAGCACCGCGTGCACGAGCACGGGGCCGAGGCTGTTCGGCAGCACGTGCCGCACGACGAGGCGCGCGGGGCTCAGGCCGAGGCCGACCCCGGAGCGCACAAACCCGGTCTCGCGCACACGCAGCACCTCGCCACGCACGAGGCGGGCGGAGCCGGGGATGCGGCCGAGGCCGACCGCCCAGATGAGGCTCCACTCGCCCGGCCCGAGCACCGTGATCGTCACGAGCGCGACGAGCACGTCGGGGAACGCGAGCAGCACGTCGAGCAGCCGGGTGATCGCGCGATCCCAGGTGCCGCGCGCGTAGCCGGCGATGACGCCGAGCACGATGCCACCGGCGAGGCCGATGAGAGTCGCCCCCACTCCGAGCAGGATCGAGTACCTGGCACCGTGCACGAGCCTCGAGAACTGGTCGCGACCGAGCTGATCGGTGCCGAGCCAGTGCTCGGCGCTCGGGCCCGCGAACGAGTTCGCCGGGTCACTCGCTATCGGGCTCTGCGGGGCGATGAGGGTCGGCGCAACGGCGGCGAGTGCGAGCAGCGCGAACACCCCGATGGCGATGAGCACGCCGACGGGCGGGCGCCCCTGACGCGACCCGCGTGGGCGTGCGGCGCTTCCCGGAGCCGGGCGCTGTTCGCGGACGATGTGGCTGACCATCATGCCCCCTTGAGTCGCGGGTCGATGAGCGGGAGAAGCAGGTCGACGACGGTGTTGATGACGATGAAGACGACGGCCGCGAAGACCACGAAGCCGAGCACGACGGGCACGTCACGGTCTTGCAGCGCGAGCACAATGACCCGGCCGATGCCGGGGCGCGCGAACAGCGTCTCGATGACGACGGTGCCGGTGAGGAGCGACCCGAAGATGATGCTGCTCAGGGTGAGCATGGGCACGCTCGCGTGGCGCAGCAGGTGCTGCGAGCGCAGCCGCGCCTCGCTCACGCCGCGGGCCCGCACCGTCGTGACGAAGGGCTCGTGGAGCTGGTGCTCGACGCGCTCGCGGAGCAGCTGGGTGATGACGCCGACGAGCGGCACGGCGAGCGTGACGACGGGCAGGATCAGCCCTGCGGGCGAGTCCCCGCTGAACGCGGGCACCCACTTGAGCCCGAACGAGAAGATGGTCATCAGCACGATGCCGAGCCAGAACGACGGCACCGAGACCGCGACGACCTCGAAGCCCTGCGCGGCGAGGCGCACTCCGGGGCGCTGGCCGCTCGTGGCGAGGGCGAGCGCGACCGCTGCGATGACGGCGACGAGCATCGCCGCGACCGTCAGCTCGACGGTGGGGCCGAGCTCGCTGAAGAGCACCTGCGTCACGGGCGAACCGCGGTGGTAGCTCGTGCCGAGGTCGCCCTGCACGACGCCCCAGAGGTAGCCGAAGTACTGCACGATCGCCGGCCGGTCGAGCCCGTAGTGCGCGGCGATTTCAGCGCGCATCTCGGGCGTCGCGTCTTGCACGCCCGAGAGCAGCACGTCGAGCGGGTCACCGGGAATGAGGCGGAGCGCGAGGAACGCGACCGTCGCTGCGAGCCAGACGACGAGCACGAGGTCAAAGAGGCTGCGCAGCAGGATGTGCAGCCAGCGGGGTGCGCCCCGGCGATCCTCATCGGGCACCGCAACAGGTTCGCCCGCAAGGCCACTGCGCTCCCCCGCGAGCGTGGCCGCGCTCACGACGTCCACCGCCTGACGCCGCCGTTCGCGTCGAACTCCTCGCGCACCGCGGCCCGGAGCCCGCCGTCGGCGAGGTAGTCGGCGGCGAGGCCAGCGAGCGCGATCGCCGCGTCGACGAGCGCGTCGATCGCCGGGGGTTCGACCGTGGACTCCGCGAAGGCGGCGTTGTGCGGCGCCACGTCGGCCGGGCCGCCGAGCCCGAGCGCCGGGTGTACCGCGGGGATCGCCCAGCTCACGTTGCCCATGTCGGTCGACGGCCCGCCGAGCCTGACCCGCGCGGGCGTCAGCGGGACGGCGCGGCCGCGGGTCTCGAGGCGCCTGGCCCAGTGCTTCGTGAGCAGCACGTTCGGCTTCAGCGGCAGGTAGGGCGGCTCGAAGTCGACGTCGATCTCGGCGGTCGTGCCCGTTGCGAGCGCCGCCGCTTCGAGCGCGTCGATGACGCGCTCCGTGAGCACCTTGAGCGTGTCGATCTCGCTTGAGCGGATAAGGAACTCGGCCTCGGTGAGGTCGGGCACCACGTTCGCTGCGGCGCCGCCGTTCGTGATGATGCCGTGGATGCGGTCGATCGGCAGGATGTGCTGGCGCAGCTGCGCGATCGATTGGTAGGCGGTGACCACGGCGTCGAGCGCGTTGAGCCCGAGGTGTGGGCTCGCCGCAGCGTGCCCCGCGCGCCCGTGGTAGCGCACCCGCAGCCGCCGTACGCCGCTCGTGCCCGAGCCGTAGATCGGCGAGACCTCGGAGCCGACGGACGGGTGCACCATCCCGGCCGCGTCGACGCCGTCAAAGCCGCCCGCGCGCAGCACGTGTTCTTTGCCCCCGCCGCCCTCCTCTGCCGGCGTGCCGATGATGCTCAGCCTGCCGCCGAGCGCGGCAACCTCGGGCGCGAGCGCCGCGAAGGAGCCCGCCGCGACCGCGGCGATGATGTTGTGGCCGCAGGCGTGCCCGATGCCCGGGAGCGCGTCGTACTCGGCGACGATCGCGAAGTGTGGCGCCCCCGACCCGACGCTCGCGCGGAACGCTGTCGGCAGCCCGAACGACCCGGTCTCGACCTGGTGGCCGCCTGCGGCGAGCAGCTCGGCGATGCGGGCGACGCTCCGGTGCTCCTCGAACCCGACCTCCGGGTCTTCGAAGAGCGCGACCGCGAGGGCGCGCAGGTCGTCGCGGGCGGCTTCGACCCGGTCGACGATCCTGCCGTGCGCGGCTTCCGGTGCGCCGCCGAACGGGCTTACAGCGGTGAGGCCCTGGGCCGATCCTGCGCCGGGTTCGCCGCCCGCGTGGCCGCTTGGCGCCTGTTCCGCCTCGCCGTAGGCGAGGTAGGTCGTGAGCGGGTCGGTGCCGGTGCGAGGCTGCGTGGCAGCGGCAGCGGCAGCGGTTGCGGTGGTGGCGGTTGCGGTGGTGGTCATGAGTTCTCCTCGGGGAAGCGGGGGTCGAATGGGGTGTCTCCGAGCACCGCCTGGACGGCGGACTCGACCTCGGAGATGACGCAGGAGTCCAGTCGGGTGCCCGCGGCCTGCTGGTTCTGCACGAGGTGGATGAGTGAGCGCGAGCCCGCGACGGCGAGCGCGTTCGGGTGCGCAGAGAAGATCCAGGCGAGGCTGAGCTGGTGCGCGCTCAGGCCGACGGTCTCCCCGATGCGCTTAAGCTCGGCAAACAGCAGGCGCTTATGCTCGGCCCTGAGCCCACGGCCGGCGAGGGGCCAGTAGGCGACGAACGGGACCCCGAGCCGCTCGAGGCGCGCGGCGATCTCGTCGTTCTGCCTCGCCGCGACGTTCAGTAGGCTCTGCACGGCGGCGAGGCCCGGCTCGATCTCGAGCGCAGCTTCGAGCTGCGTGGCGGTGGGCTCGCTCACGCCGATCGCGCCGACATCGCCGCGGTCGCGCGCCTCCTGGAGCGCCCCGAGTTGGTCAGCGAGCGGCACCGTCGGGTCAACGCGGTGGAGGTACAGCAGGTCGATGCGGTCGCGGCGCAGCCGCTGCAGGCTCAACTGAATCTGCTGCCGCAGGTAGTCGGGCCGGCCGAGCACGCCCCACGCGTCGGCCGACGGGCGAAGCATGCCGACCTTCGTCGCGACGAGCACGTCTGAGCGGTTACCAATGGCCTCGCCGATGAGGCGCTCGCTAACGCCGGGGCCGAGCGCGTCGGCGGTGTCGACGTAGCTGAAGCCGGCGTCGACGGCGGCGAGCAGCAGATCTTTCGCGGCCTCGGGGTCGGCCGGGGTACCCCAGCCGTCGCCGGCCGTAAGCCTGGCCGCACCGAACGCGACCCGCGAGACCCGGTGGCCGGCAAGCTCGATCGCGGGCTCGCCCTGAGAGAGACCCCGGGTTACTGGCGCTTCGGGGCGGGCGCCCTCGGCTCGCAGCGGTGCCCCGCTTCCCCCAACGATTGTTGTTCGTGTTCCCACTTCGCCACGCTCCCTGCCCATTCGCGGGCTGTGATTCAGCCCGACAACCCGGACAGAATCTAATGGGAGACATAACTAGAACGAAAGTATTGTTACGGGTCGACTGCGATGTTCGCGTCTGATTCCGTCACAATTCGACACGGTTCGTCACGAAGGAATAAACGAGCGGGCGGTGGCAACGTGGTTCACCCCCGCGAATAGCAGCACTCAATAGGGCACGCGGAGGCCACCCGAATGGCCTCGTCGCGTCGCAGAGTTTCCCGGCCTAGGCTGATCGGCCAGCGTGGTAGGTGAGGGCCATGCCCACGAACGCACGCAGTTCGTCGTCCGGGAGGGGCCCGCTGAGGGGCCGCAGCACAGCGCGTTTGCCCGAGAACTCGAGCTCTCCCGCGAAGCTGCGCGCATCCGAGATGAGCGACGTGCCGCAGTGCACGAAAAGCGCTGGGCGCTCCCCCTCGTGCACGCCGAGCCGCACCGAGGTGCCCACTCTGGGACGAAGCGGGCGGTAGCTCGGCTGCCCCCAGGCGAGGTACTCCTCAAGCCCACCGCACTCGGGCAGGGTAGCCGCGACCTCGAAGACGAGTTCGCGCACGAGGCTGAGGCGACTCGCCAACGCCTCCGGCAGCGCCGCAAAGGCTTCCGCGACATCAGCGGGCACCGGGGGCGTTACAGGGGCTGCGGGGTCACCTGCAAATGCGCGCCGGGTACTCATATTGCTGAGAGTACAGGCGCTGGCTGAACGAGAAGCTATTGCGCCTCGTGAATGAGCTTGCGCGCGGCTCGTTTCTTCAGGCGCCGGTCTACGATGAGGGCCATCACCACCCAACCGCCGAGCGCTGTGATCGCCCACACGATGAGCGGCGCGAGCACCCACGATTGCACGCCCATGATGTGTATTCCGCCGGGAAAAAGCGTTGCGATCCAGAGCGCAAGTAGGGTCGCGACAAGCCCGACGCCACCCTCAAGCGGCGCGGCCGAGCGCTGTGCGACCGACAGCACGAACGGCCCAAGGATAAGGTGTGCGAGCGTGAAGACGCCGAGCGCGACAAAGAAACCCGAGAGGCTGAGCGCGACCCCGGGGAGCGAAAGATGGATCACCACGAGCGCGACCGCCCCCAGGACGAGTTGTGTGAGAGTCTGCCAAAGGAATCGGATCATGAACGCCTGCCTTGCTGCTGTTGGTGCGACACCCGGTGGAGCGCGGCGGCTACTTCGCCGCAACGGCGCGCACTGCGTCGCGCCGCGAGGTGACACCGAGTTTGCGGTAGATCGACCGGATATGAGTTTTTACTGTGGGGTACGCGATACCGAGGTGCACGCCAATCTCGCCGGCAGTCATCGTCGTGCGCAGGCAGGCCAGCACGCTCAGCTCGCGCTCGGTGAACAGACCTGCGCCCGCTTTGCCGTGCGCGCCCCGCCGTTCAAGGACCGTGTGCAGGAATTCCTGGTGATGCGACCCCCAGTGAGCGTGCGCGCCAAGCAGGTCGGCGACGACAGGGTCGCGTGAGAGAAACGGCGCACAGATTCGCTCTCCACTCGCGTTCTCAAGGGCGTGCTCAAGCTGCTCGTGGGCGGAATCGCCCCGGCCCGCCGCCGAGTGCAGGGCGGCCGAAGTAACGAGCGTGCTCACTCGCGCGTATCGCGGCATGCCCGCAGCGGCAGCAAGCCGGAACGCCTGCACCGACATCGCTGGCTCGCCGAGCAGCCTGTAGAGTTCGGCGAGTAGTGCGTGGGCGACGGCGGCGCCCGTTCGGGTAAGCGTTGGGGCCGCAAGCGCGCAAGCCCGCTCGTCCTGCCCCTGGGCGTGGGCGAGCCACGCCGAGGTGACCCGGCGCAGCGTATCCCACGGTATCCCGTGCTTGTCACACTTGCTCACGCTCTGGAGAACCCCAGCGGCGGTGTAATACCGGTCTTCTCGGCCCAGCGCGACAAGGCTCATGACGTAGTAGAGCCTTGAGAGCGCTTCGAAGTTGCTGCTCGGTGCACCGTCAGCAACTGCCGGTTCGAGCCACTCGACCGCCCGCTCGAAGTCACCTCGCCAGTAGGCGATCGTGCCGCGGTTCGCCCGTGGCAGCCCGCCCTCAAACCGATCCCAGTCAGAGTCCGAGCGGGGCTCAGGCAGCGCGTCAAGCGCTTCCTCAGCCTCGGTGAACAGCCCGGCATGAGTGAGCGCGAACGCGAGGTTCGAGAGGGCGAGCCTGTGGGTCTCAGGTCGCTCACGCAACCGGGCCTCATCAGCGGCGGAGCGCAAGAGGGCGATGGCTCGGGCAAGGTCGCGACGCAGCCGTACTTCTGTCCACCCAAGCAGAAACAGCGCCGACGAGTAGTCATCATCAGCCTCGCACTGAGCGAGCGCGATGTGTGCCCGGTCGGCGACAGCCGCCTTTGTTTCGGCATCTGGGGCGAGCAGCAGTTCTGTGAAGCAGGCGACGAAATCATCGGGCGCGACCCGCAGCCCCTGCCCCCGCAAATACTCCGCCCCGCATGCGTCGCCCACGAGATCACGGCAGCAGGCGCGAATGAGCAGCAGGTGCGGGTCACGGGGGTCGGGAAACCGGATACAGATCTGTTCGAGTTCGTCGGTGCGCGACTCGATGATCATTCGAAGCCAGTTCGTGCGCAGGAGGCGCCGGGCCCGCTCGGGCTCTGCAGCAGCTATCTCCTGGCCGATATCGTCGCTCACGATCCCAACGATATCCCTGCTCCGGCTACGGGTGAGGAAATTCCTCACGCGCCTCATCCGTGAAGGATGAGGCTCGCGCTGAACGACGGGTGCGGGGGTCACACTGGCTCCGATGAACACCCCACTTCCCGGCCTGAGCCGCCGAAACCTCGGGCGCGAGCTGCTCGCCGGAGTCACGCTCCTCGCGATCGCTATTCCGCTGAACATCGGCTATGCGCAGATCGCGGGGCTCCCCCCGACCGCCGGGCTCTATGCCCTTGTCGTGCCGACAATCGTGTGGGCGATCCTCACTTCGTCTCGGCAGCTCGTCGCCTCCCCTGACGCGTCAGCAGCCGCTCTCGTCGCCGCGTCAATCGGAGGGCTCGCCGCGGCTGGCTCCGAGAGCTACGCAACGATGGCACTCGCTCAGGCGATACTCTGCGGGGTCTTCTTCCTCGCCATGGCCGTATTCAAACTTGGCTTCCTCGCGAACTTCCTCTCACGCCCGATCCTTGTCGGTTTCGTCGCAGGCCTCGCGCTCGATGTGTTCGTGTCGCAGGTCGCGAAGATGCTCGGCGTGCACATCGACTCTGGTGCCGAGTTCACCGAGAAGATCGGGCAGCTTGTAGCCGGGCTGAGCGGCGCGAACGCCCCGTCGGTGCTGATCGCAGCTGGGGCGATCGCGCTCCTGCTGCTCGGAAAAAAGCTGCTCCCCGCGGTGCCGTGGGCGCTCATCGTGCTCATCATCGCGACCGTCACCGCCGCGCTCACGCACGCGGGCGCCGCTGGCGTGAAAGTGCTTGGCGAGGTACCCGCCGGGCCACCCGTGATCACCTGGCCAGTACTCGCGTGGCAGCAGTGGCTCGCGCTCGTACCATCAGCGATTGCGCTCACGCTTGTCGCGACGGCAGAGGGGCTGCTCGTATCGCGCTCCTACGGCGAGAAGCACCGCTACCCGACACGACCGAACCGCGACCTACTCGCGTTCGGCGCCGCGAACATCGCCGCGGGCGCATCAGGATCATTCGCGGTCGGTGCGTCGACAAGCAGAACAGCGGCGATGGATCAGGCGGGGTCGCGCACTCAGCTCCCGTCGCTCGTGCTCGCGGCCGGCACGATCCTGCTACTCCTCTTTGGTACGGCGGTACTCGCCGAGATACCGTCGCCGGCCATCGGCGCTATCGTCGGGATGGCCGTGATCCCGCTCTTCGGCCTGAGCGAGTTCCGAGAACTCTGGCGGCTCTCAAAGTTTGAGTTCTGGATAGCAGCCGCTTGCCTCGCGGCAACTGTACTCGTCGGCGCAATCGCGGGCATCGTTGTTGCCTTCGTGCTCGCCCTCATCAACCTCGCGCGGCGCGCGGCGACCCCGGCGATAGACGTTCTCGCCGAACATGACGACCCTACAGCCTCATTGCTCACCGATGCGCCGAACGGTGCCCTCACCGCAGACGGCGTCATCGTGGTTCGCATGGCTGCGCCACTGTTCTTTGCGAACGGGGCCGTGTTTGCTCAGGCCGTGCAACGGGCCGTCGAGACCGCGGGTACCGCACGCGTGCGGCATGTCGTCGTCGATATGGAGGCAATCACCGACGTCGATGTCACGGGCGCTGACGCATTCTCTGGGCTGCGAGCCTGGCTCGCGAGCGCGGGCATTGGGCTCGCATTCAGCCGAGTTCGCAGCGACGCACAGACCCGGCTCAGCCACTTCGACGTGATTCGTGAGGGCGACCCCGTGTATGCGACGAACCGCGCCGCCGTCGCGGCGCTCACCGGGCACGCTCCCGAGGCTCACTCGAAGCCAGAACACACGGAAAGGAGCCGATAATGCTCGGCCAGATCATCGGGGAGATTTTGCCCCTCACGCTCGCGATCGCGATCAGCCCCCTCACCATCGTCGCCGTCATCCTCATGCTGCTCTCTCCTAACGCTCGCAGCACAGGCCCTGGCTTCCTGATCGGCTGGGCAGTTGGTGTGGCCACGCCGGTTGCCGCATTCGTGCTCCTCGGAGGCGCGCTCCCCGCGAAGCAAAGCGCTGACGGGCCAGACGTCACGCGGGCCATCGTGCACTTTGTGCTCGCCGCCCTTTTGCTGCTGCTCGCGGCAAAGCAATGGCGAGGCAGGCCCGCGCCTGGGGCGGAGCCGGCGCTCCCCAAGTGGATGTCGGCGATCGATTCGTTCACCTTCGGTCGCGCATTGGGGCTTGGGTTGCTGCTTTCGCTCCCCCGCCCGAAGAACCTCATCGTGGCGGCGAGCGCTGGGGTGATTATCGGCGGGGCCGGGCTTTCCGCAGGAGATGCGACGATCGCCGCGGCTGTCTTCATCGCCTGCGCGATCTCTACCGTGCTCGTCCCCGTGGTCGCGTACCTCTTCGCCTCAGAGAAGCTGCGGAAGCCTTTCGAGGCCTTTCACGCCTGGCTCGCACGAGAGAACGCGGTCATCACGTCAGTGCTGCTCTTTGTGATCGGCGTGCTCATGCTCGGCAAAGCGATCGGCTCGCTCTAGCTGAGCCGCAGCAGAACCGCCGACGGAACCCTCAAACAGAAACCTCAAACAGAAACGGAAACCCTATGAACCTCTGGCAAGATTTTTGGCAGATCCTCGTCTGGATGCTCTGGGCTGTCGTGCTCATCAGCTACCTCTTCGCGCTGTTCGCCATCATCGGCGATCTCTTTCGCGACCACAAGCTGAACGGGTGGTGGAAGGCAGTGTGGATCGTATTCCTCGTCTTCCTGCCTTTCCTTACCGCGCTCGTATACATCATCGCCCGCGGACAGGACATGGCCGAGCGCAGCGAACGCGCGGCGCGCGACGCCGAATCTGCCACGCAGACGTACATCCGCGACGTCGCCGGTAGGAGCCCCAGCGACGAGATCGCAGCGGCCGCGGCGCTTCGCAACAGTGGCGCAATCAATGACGAGGAATTCGCTCAGCTCAAGGCAAAAGCGCTCGCCTGAATACCAAGCACGAACGTTCACCACCAACACAGATTCCACGAAAGGAACGAGAACATGACTCCGATACCCGTCAATGTGCAAAACTTCACCCGAGCAGAGACCGACCTCATGTTCTCCCGCCTCGCAGCGCCCTGCGGCGTTGGCGGGTGGAACCACACCTACGAGGTCACGCCGCTCGACAACCAGCCAGTGATTCGCCAAAACCGCGACACTCTCTACAGCATGACAATCCTCGACGTGCGCGACGGTGTGACCCTCACCCTTCCAAACACCGCTGATAGATATATCTCGGCGTTCGTCGTCAATCAAGATCACTACGGTCAGGCGATCCTCAGCGAGCCGGGCGACCACCTCTTGACCCGTGACTCCGTCGGCACCGACTATGCGGGCGTCATCGTGCGCATCTTGGTCGACCCGAATGATGCGGCAGACGTCGCCGAGGTGAACCGGCTGCAAGATTCGCTCAGGCTCACCGGTGGCGGCTCTGGCACCTACCCGATGCCCGCCTACGACGAGGCATCGCACACGGCGACCCGGAGCGCGATTCTCGAACTCGCGGCCGGAGTGAGCAAGTACGACCACTCGTTCGGCACGAAAGATCAGGTCGATCCGATCCTCCACCTGCTCGGCACCGCGTCGGGCTGGGGCGGATTGCCCGAGTATGAGGCGACCTACATCAGCATCAACGAGAACCTCCCCGTGGAGGAGTACCGTCTGCGACTCAAAGACATCCCGGTCGATGCGTTCTGGTCAGTGTCGCTCTACAACGCCGCCGGCTACTTCGAAGAGAACGCGCTCGGTGTCAACAGCATCAACAGCCTCACCGCGACGCCCGACCCCGATGGCGGCGTGACAATCCGCTTCGGTGTCGAGCTCGACGGCGCGGAGAACGCGCTGCCGATCATGCCGGGGTGGAACTACGTGCTGCGGCTGTACCGCCCGCGCCCTGAGGTGCTCGACGGATCGTGGACTGCGCCGCGGCCCGAAGTGCTCTAGCTCCCCTCGTGCGGCGGGGCGACCCCCGCCGCACGGCGTCGAGCCGCGCTACCGCCGCACCAGCTCCGCCGCGAACGTGCCGAGCCCCACGCGCACGCGCCCAGCGGCTTCACCGTCTGCGATCACCCAGCCGAGGCTCGTCTCACCGATCCACTCGCCGCCGCGTCGCCCAAACGGCTTGACCCGTTCTGGCTCGCGCCCCGGCGGCACGAGCCAGAGCTCGCCGCCGCGTTCCTCGAACACGAACGCCCTGCCGAACGCCCGCTCGTCATAGGTGCCGGGGAGGTGCGCGGGGTGCCCGCCTGCGGGGTCGAGGCGCTCGTAGCGCTCCGCGATCCCGAACCACGACGTGATCTTAAGATCGCGACCGCGCGGCTCGATGCGCGCGAAGTCGTCGTTGCCCTCCCAGACGCGGCCTCCCCGCCAGGTCGCGGTCTCGGGCTCCTCGCTCATCCCCGTTCTGGCGGCGAGGTCGCCGGCTGACAAGACCTCGATGCGGGCGCCCATGAGCGACCGGGTCGCGAACCAGTCGCCGGCGATGTCCCCGAAGCCCGACGCGAGGTGCATCGCCTTCCACGCGGCCTCCGAGGCGCTGTATCCACCGCGGTTCGCGAAGCAGGCGACGCTGAGCCCCGACTTCTCGTCGACGATTGAGTACGCCGAGAACGCCCACATGCCGCCGCTGTGCACGTAGCCCGCGGTCTCGGCCTTCGTCTCGTGTTCGATGCCGAAGCCGTACGTCGTTTCGGTGCCGTCGGTGAGCGTCGTTCGCGCGAGCAGTTGGCTACGGATGTCTTCGCCGAGCACGCGCCCGTCGAGCAAGAACGCCTGCCACGCCCCGAACTCATTGAGCGATGTGATGACCTCGCCGTCGCCGTTGACGCCCCGCACGGGCTCGACCTCGCCGACGCCCATCGTCTCTTTCACGAACTCGCCGGGCGCCTCCTGCGAGAAGCTGAACGCCATCCCTGCACTGAATTCGCCGAGCACCGTCGTACTGAACGACTTCGTCATACCGAGCGGCACGAGCACCGACTCGGCGAGCACCTCCGGGAAAGGCCGGCCCACCGCGCGCTCGAGGGCCAGGGCGGCAAGCACGTACCCGGTGTTCGAGTACGACTGCCGCTCCCCCGGCGCGAACTCGAGCCCGTCGAGCGTCGTGACCCAGTCAAGAAAGACGCTGAGCGCGGCGATCTCGATCTCGGGCATACCGACCGTGTACGCGACCGCCAGGTAGTCGGGCAGCCCGGCGGTGTGGTTCAGGCAATTGCGCAGCGTCACTCCCGGCACCCGCAGCTCGGGCACCAGGCCGCGCAGGTCAGCGTCGAGGTCGAGCGCACCGTCACGAGCGGCGATCAGGATCGCGGCAGCAGCCATCTGCTTACTGATCGACGCGATGTTCATGAGCGTGTCGGCGGTCAGGGGGTTATTGGCCGTTGGGCCTGGGCCCTTGCCCTGGTCTGGGGCTTGGACATCGGCAACGCCCGCGCAAGCGCTCGCGATGAGTGCGCCGTCGCGGTAGACGGCGATGACGGCGCCCGGTTCCCCCTCACCGACCTGCCCGTCGAGCAGCGCCGCCCGCAGGCGCTCGCTGAGATCGGGGCGGGCTGGTGCGGGTACGCCAGCCAAGAGATCACTCATCAGAGTCATCCGGTAGCGGCAGGTCCCAGGTGCCGATAGAGGCGAAGCCCGAGCCCTGGGCGAGCTTTACCGACGCGGTGTTGTCGGTCTGGCAGCGGTACTGGGGCTCGTGGTCGACGGCGAGCGCGCCGCGAGACAGCGCATAGATCACGCTGCGGGCGTGGCCCTTGCCACGGTGCTGGGGGTGCGTGACGACACCCATGTCGGCGAGCGCAACGCCGTCGTCGAAGGGGTACGAGCTGCCGACGGCCACGAGCGTATCGCCCTCGAACGCACCGAAGACCATCCAGTGGTCGAGTTCGACGGAGGCGCCGTCAAGATCTTCCTCCGATACCCCCGCTTCGAAGGCGTCGAACGCCGCCCGGTCGGCCTCGGTGAGCGCTCGGACGCTGCTCGGGTTCTCGGTGTCGCGCAGCCGCTGCTTGGTGGCGTCGTCGAGAAAGAACAGGTGGTCGGGCCCGTTGAGCGTGATGCCGCCCGCGGTGAGAGCGGCCCGAAGCTCAGCCTCGTCGCGCGCGTCGCTCACACCCGGCAGGTCGCGCACCGCGGGCGCCGCGAGCACGTAGGTGCGGTCGGGGCGGGTGAGGATCTGCACGCGCTCGTCATCGTCGAGCTCGTCGGCAACGGCGAACCTGTACTCCTCCGCCTCGCGCACGGTTTCGCCGCCCTCAAACGGCGCGATCCACTGCTTGTAGATCTCTGGGTTCATGTCTTCCATCACGTCATTCTCGTTTCATCGCTTCGTGGGCCGGGCCGCGGGCTACGAGCTGCGGGCCCTGTAGCGGCCCCGGTTTCCACCATCGCCCTCGCGAATACTGACACCCGAGAGCACGATAGTCCACGAACCTTGCCGCTTCGGCAATGCCCCCGTTCGGGTTCTGGCGTCGTTCGAACGAAATATCCGAACCCCGAACCCTGCCCTGGCGATTGCGGCGCCCACGGGCGCAGTGTCACAGTTCGTGGACGGGGCGATTGCGTGGGCCGAAGTGGCCGCTCATCGCCTGGCTTGGGCAGCGCATGCTCGAGGCCGCGAAACACGACAAGATCGAACGCCGCATCGCAGAACGCGATGCCCAGAGTGAGGAACGAAATGGCAACCATTCATGACAAGGTGAACGCGCTCAATTTCACTGCGCAGACCACGAAGACGCCCGAGCAGATCGCGCAGCTGCTCTCAGACGCTGCCGAGATTGGGGCCGCGGTTGGCGGGAAAATCGCGATCACCCAGGCAGGCCCCGGCGCGTACCGGGGTTCGGTGAAGAACTTCGTGCGCGTAGAGCACGCCCAGTTCACTGTGAAGCTCTCGGAGGCCGCGGGCGGAGCGGGGCACGACGTCCGCTTCAGCATCGACGATTACCTTCGCACCCGCGACACCGTCGCGTTCATCCCGGTCTCGCCGTGGAGCGCGCCTGCGTACAAGCCGCTGCGCGCCTTCGCCGAGCGGCTGCAGAGCGGGCTCTAGGAGCGCGGCAGGGTGAGGATCTCGGCGCCCGCCTCGGTGATCGCGATCGTGTGCTCGCTGTGCGCGGCACGCGATCCGGTCGCGCTCTTCAGCGTCCACCCGTCGGCGGCCACGGCGAGCTCGGCGGTGTCGCGCATCACCCAGGGTTCGAGCGCGAGCAGCAACCCAGGTCGTAGCTTGTAGCCGCGGCCGGGCCTACCGGCGTTCGAGACGTGCGGATCCTGATGCATCGTCGAGCCGATCCCGTGACCGCCGAACTCGAGGTTGATCGGGAAGCCCGCGGCCGTGAGCACCCGCTCGATGGCGTGCGAGATGTCGCCAATCCGGGCCCCCGGCCCGGCCGCTTCGATCCCGGCGGCGAGCGCCCGCTCCGTCGCCGCGATCATCTCGACGTCGGCAGGATCCTGAACTTCACCGACCACGAAGCTGATCGCGGCGTCGGCCGAGATACCGCCCAGCGTGACCGCGAGATCGAGCGTCAGCAGGTCACCGTCGGCGAGGCTGTAGTCGTGGGGCATGCCGTGCAGCACGGCATCGTTCACGGCCGTGCAGATGTAGTGGCCGAACGGGCCGCTACCGAACGAGGGCGCGTAGTCGACATAGCAGGAGGTCGCGCCGGCAGCCACGATCATCTCCCGCGCCCACCCGTCGATCGTGAGCAGGTTCACACCAGGCCGGCACCTGCCCTTGATCGTGTGCAGGATCGTGCCGACGAGCTGCCCCGCCCCGCGAGCCCGGGTCAGCTGAGCCTCGTTCAGAATCTCGATCATTGCACCCTTCCCATTTCTGGCAATAACTATACCGGCCAAACTATACCGGCCTAACTGTACCGGCAAGGTACGCTTGGGGCATGGTCAGACTTCCCCTCAACCCCGACGAGAAAGCTCGGGGCGAGCGGCTCGGCGCCCTGCTGCGGGAGGCCCGGGGCAACCGCTCGATGCTTGATGTTGCGATCGCGGCTGGCATCTCTCCCGAGACGCTGCGGAAGATCGAGACCGGCAGGGTTGCGACGCCCGCGTTCTCGACCGTGGCGCTCGTGGCCTGCGAGCTCGGGCTGTCGCTCGATGCGGTGTGGGGAGACGTGGGCCGCGGTTCACGGCGCGCCGGGGCTGGGGCTGGGGCCGGGGCAGCCCTGCAGCGCTAACCCAGGGCGATGCCGAGGAAGACCGCGCCTGCGACCGCAGCGAACACGCCCACACAGATGAGCACGGCGCCGTTCCATCGCAGTTGAGCCGGCTTCGACACCCAGGGGCTCTCGGGGTCGTATGCGACGACGCAGGCACCGCCGTAGAGCGGCCGCAACATCACTTTCACCGCGGTTTCCCCCGATCGCTCAAACCCGTCCGGCGTGCGGTACCGATACTGGTGCGGCGAGAACTGAAGCGCGGGGCCAGCCCACTCCCCGCGCACGGTCGGCCAGTGCTTGGGCACGCTGCGCAGCACGCGCACGCCCGCGAGCACCACGAACCCCGCGACGACGATCAGTACGATGCATGCGATGTACACGGCGCCTCCCCCCTGGCCTCAGTTCGTGTGAGCAAGAGTCACAGCATACCGAGGGAACGCGGCGCGCTACTCGCAGAGCGGGTTAGGCCAGCCCGGCAGCGGAACCGCCCACTCGGTCAGAATCGTGGCGATCCCTGAGCGATAGTCCACCAGGCACCCGGATTCTGGGCGCCAAGTACCGTTCGGCCCAACAGATCTCTTATTCTCAACAACGGCGTACGCACCGACTGGGCTATTCGCTTGCAGCAGGTCATCAGAGTTCTCTTCAAGGCCTTGGATGTGCAGGGAAACGCCGCTCCGGTCTCGACTGATGAGCCCGTCGGGCTCTGCCGTGCCGCTGGAAATCGAGCCAAGCGCGATGGCGCAGTGCGCCCGATCGTTTGACTGGTAGCGCGAGACCCAGTTGTTCTCGCCACAGGGCGAAGACTCAGCGGGATACACAAGCCAGACATTCACTGTCGGCGTCTGAGCGCGCCGCCCCTCGGTCGTGTTCGTGACCGTGCCGTCAAAGTCTCCCTCCGCTACCGCGGCGAACTCGCCAGGAGGCGAGTTCGTAATGTCAGAGGTGAACGGTTGAACTTTGCCGGAGAGCGAGACGCTGGCGGTGTAGCCCTGCTCGTCGGCAATCGGAAACTCCATCGCGAAAGACGTCGCGAGGCCGCTCGACATCTTTTGGTGCGGAGCCAGCGCAGCCTGCTCTCCGGTTCCATCGCCCTGGGCAAGCATCGCTTCTACTTTCTCGGCATTGAGCCCGAAGTCGATCTTGGCGCTTGCTCCTTGAGTGAACTCCGGAATCGAATTGTCGTCCTGGTAGACAAAGTTCACACCATCCCCGTCAGCCCAGCGCACGCTTGACCCTGTCCACCCTGAGAAGCTGTCTGGGAGATCCAGATCATGCCTCGATGTCTCAACAGTTTCCTCGCCCGTGCTCGAGTCTTTGAATGTGGCAGGCGCCCCTCCCGCCGCCCTGCCCCAGTCTTCGAAACTTTGGAGCGAGGGGCGCCCCGGCTCATCCAGCCTGAAGTAGACCACGAGCACGCGCCAGAACATCGCTTCGGAGCTCTCCGCTTGCTTCGGTTCGTGCAGAGCGTACGCGCACCCACCTTCCGGCAACGGGACCTCTAGCTCTGCGTCGAGGAGGGAAGCGTCTAGTGCCTGCGCAGCCGATGGGTCGTCCATGAATGAGCTCGCGAACTCATCTGCGTCTGGACACCCTTCGGGTATGGGGTAGCTCACTACTGCGGGCGTCTCCACCTCCTCCACTTCGTCCACGGCAGGCGGCTCGGGGGTAGTACACCCAGCGAGGCACACCGCGGCTACCGCGGCGACTGCCGCAAGCCGAAATGGGCCAGAGTGCTTTCGGAACAGGCTTCGTCTCATTTCAATGATTCCTTTCAAAGTTGCCGGCTAGAGGCTGCGTCAGCACCCATGCCGGCTACGCGTTTTCAAACACCAGAAACTCCTGGCAGCCGGCAATGACCCGGGGGCCGCTGGCTGCCGTGAGCCCACTCGACTGGACGAGCCTTCGCAGGTCGGCCCCTCGCCCACTCCTGCGCCCCCGCCCAACGGCCGTAAACGTGGCGATGACGCCGACCGCCGTCCTTGCGCAGTGCGCGGCCAGCGAGGCCGCGATGCTGCGCCCGTGAGCCCGGTCGATCCCGTACATGCGGGTTGGCGAGATTCCATCAGCGGGCCAGCTGAGCACCAGAGTGCCCCCTGGGCGCAGGAGCCGGATCGCCTCCTGTAAAACGCCTCGCGGTTCAGGATGCGCGTGGAGGAGGTTCGTCATCACGACCGCGTCGACCGACGCGCTGTCCAGGGGTACTTGCGCCGCCGTGCAGTGGACCGCGCTCGAGACACGGCCGAGCGCGACCGCCCGGCGAAGCATGTTCTTCGACGCATCGACGCCCACGACGCCCACGCCCGAAGCGACGAGCCCGTCGACAATGAACCCCGTCCCGCAGCCGATGTCAGCAACCGAGTCGGCGCCAGCAAGCGCCCTCGCGACCTCCCGCCGCAACTGCTCCGTCACCGGCCCCGACCACATCAACTCGTACACCGGGGCTACGAGTTCCCAGAACCAAGAGTCATTGGCCCCGCTGGTCGTCATCCCGCTGATGCGCTTCTCTGGCCCGCTTCGCGATGTATTCACGCAGCATCGACCACGCCACCGGCACCCCGAAGAAGATGAGCACCACGACGACGGGCCCCACCCATTCCACTACCAGATCACCCACTTCTCACCGGGCAGCAGCAGGTAGACGCCATACGCGGCGACAAGGATCGCAGCCCACCAGCTCGACGGGGCAATAACGAGCAGGGCGATTCCACCGACGAGCAGTAGAAGCCCCCACAGCTTCGTGAGCACCAACCCGATCCCTGTCCCGATGTCACCCGCCACGTCGGCTGCCTTGTCGATGCCGGAGGCGACCTTGTCGGCGGTGTTCCACGCCGAGGCCTGTCTGCCGCCCGACGCCGCACTAGACCCGACGGCGTTCTCTCGAGGGGTGTGATCGCTCGCGCCCGCATCCGGGTTCTCACCCAGGGGTGTTGAATCAGTCACGACTCGCCTCTCTTCGTCACCAAGGCCCCGCAAGGCTCAGCCATCGATGTTCTTGATCGGGTCAGAGTCAGACCCGACGGTGGAGCAGTAAAGCGAGGCAGAGGCCACGTTCAGCAGGATCACGCCATTCGCCGGGTCGTCGCCGCTCTTCGATTTCAAGAACGACGCGATGGCGTCGCTTTTGCCCTCCTGAGAGAGCTTCGAGAACTCCCCGCAGGTGGTATCGCCGCCCTTGTTTGCGCTGCAGCCCGTCAGCGTGCTCACCAGCACGATTGACAGCCCAGCGATGCACGCCGCACGCAACACAGCGTTGCCGCCGTTCCTCTTCTTCATCGGGTACCTCTTCCCTGTCAGGCAGTATCGAAGGCTCGACGTCGCCGGTTCAGTCCATGTCCACGGAATGCTCGCACCCCTCTCAGCGGCCGCACCAGGGCCCGGAGGGTTTTCGAGCTTCGGATATTCCGTTCTGACCAAGACAAAACTCGAAAGCACGGTGAACGCGGCTATGCGGCGGCGTTCCCGCGATTCCTGTGGCTCCAGTGGTTCCCGTGGTTCCCGCAAACCGCGCAGGTGTCGCCTGGCCTCACGGCACCCCGCAGAATAGATGCCATGACTAGTTCTGCTTGGCCTGCACTGCTCGACCGTGTGCGGGGCGACATCCCTGCCCTCCTCGCGGACTTCCTTGACGAACTCGCTCATCTCGACGGCTACGCCACCACCACCATTCCCCGTGACGACATCGAGCGCACCGCCGTCGGGGCGTTCGATATTTTTCTCGCGCGGCTCGGCGACACAGACGACGCGGAGCGCTCGGCCAAGTTCGCGGGCGAGCTCGGGCGCAAGCGCGCCCGACAGGGCATGCGCATCGACCAGTTCATGGAAGGCGTACGCATCAATTTCCGGGTACTCTGGCGCGCCCTGCACCGGGCCGCGGACCCGGACCTCGTGGATGAGCTCGTCTCGAACGGCGAGCGGATTCTCGGCGTCGTCGAGCGCTACGCTACCGAGGTGCAGGCCGCGTTCCTCGAAGAGTCCCAGCTCATGGCGCAGCAGCGTCGCACGGCTCGAGAGCGCGCGCTCGCCAGGGTGTTCGCGAGCGACACCGGCCAAGCCTCGCTCGCCGCGGCCGCCGAGTTGCTCGGGCTGCGCGCCGACGCCATCTTCGAGCTTGTCGCATTCCCCGGCGCCGACGACCCCCGCGTCGTGGCCACCGCTCAAGCATGGCGCGGGGCGCTCCTGCATATCGAAGGCGACACCGCAGTACTGTTTCGCGAGCGGGAGGTACGAGCGGGCGTGGAGCCAGACGGCTTTCTCTCGCAGCCCGGAGCGCGCATCACCGAGGTACGCGGTGTCGCCGCACTCGCCCGCGCCGCTGGCTTGGCCCGATCACTGCTCTCGGCAACCGGCAGCACCACCCCAGCTTCGCTGCGCGAAGGCTTAGCACCACTCTTGCGCACCGAGGCGACGAGCCTCGTCGCCGGCTTCGAACACGAGCTCGTCGGCGGCTGGTATGCCGCGCCCACCGACGAGCGAGAGCGGCTCGCCAAGACCGCGCGTGCATTCGTTCGATCAGGATCGATCCAAGCCACCGCTGACGACCTCTTCGTGCACCGGAACACGATCTTCAAACGGCTGCGTGCGTTCACCACCCTCACCGGGCTTGATCTCACCGTGCCGCGCGACGCGGCGATCGCGCTGCTCGTGCTGCCGATCGGCCCGGCTCGGGTGAGCCCTTCCGGGGCCGATCCGGCGGTGTCGGAATGAACACCGACACGAAGTTTTCGGGGTGATCTAGACATCCTTCAGCTGCATTCCGAAGCCTAGGCTCGATGCTGCCCGGCGCACCACGCGCCGCGGTGGAGGTCGCTGTCCCGGTGTGGGACGGGCCTCGCTCGATGTCTTGATGCACGATTGGAACGCAGATGTCCCAACCAGTTCAAGGGGCCAAAGGTCACGCACCCCTCCAGACCATCAGTGGCGCGGATGCCGGCAAAATTGCCCGCGCAGCGTTCGTCGGAACCGCGCTCGAGTGGTACGACTACTTTCTGTTCGGCACCGCCGCCGCGCTCGTCTTCAACCGGCTGTTCTTCACCGAACTCAACCCGACGGCCGCGCTGCTCGCCTCGTTTGCCACGTTCGGCGTTGGCTTCGCCGCACGCCCGCTCGGCGCGATCCTGTTCGGCTACATCGGTGACCGTGTCGGCCGCCGCCCCGCGCTTCTCATCACGATCGTCATGATCGGCGTTGCGACCGGGCTCATCGGTGTACTCCCCGACTTCGCAACGGTCGGCCTCGCCGCGCCCATCATGCTCGCGATCCTCCGCCTCGTGCAGGGCCTCGCCGTCGGCGGCGAATGGGGCGGCGCCGTGACGATGGCCGTCGAGCACGCGCCCGCCGAGAAGCGCGGCCGGTTCGCGGCGCTCGTGCAGATCGGCTCGCCGGTTGGCACGCTGCTGTCCTCGGGCGCTTTCGCGGTCGTGCTCATGCTTCCGCCCGAGTCATTTGACGCGTGGGGCTGGCGCATCCCCTTCCTGCTCGCGTTCCCGCTGCTGCTCGTCGCGCTCTACATCCGCGTGAAGGTCGAGGAGTCACCGATCTTCGCCGACCTGCTCGCCGAGCAGGAGGTCGCGAAGGTGCCGGCGTTCGAGGTCTTCAGGTTTGCCTGGGGCAGGCTCATCGTCGCAACGCTCAGCGCGCTGCTCGGCGTCGGCGGCTTCTACATGATCACCACGTTCGTCGTCTCGTACGGCTCGAACACGCTCGGCGTTGACCGCCAGGTCATGGTGAACGCGACCCTCATCGCGGCTGTCGCGCAGATCTTCGTCACCGTCGTTGCCGGCAGGTTCGCCGAGCGCATCGGCCCGGGCCGTGTGACGTTCTGGGGCGGGATCCTCACCGCCGCCGCCTCGTTCCCGCTTTTCTGGCTCATCGACACGAAGTCACCCGTCGCGATCACGCTCGCGATCACCGTCGGCATCATGCTCGTCACCATCGCGTACGCGGTGTCTGGCGCACTGCTCGCCGAGCTGTTCCCGGCGAAGCTGCGCTACTCAGGTGTCGCGCTCGGCTACAACATCGCAGGTGCCACCTCGGGCTTCCTCCCGCTCATCGCAACCGCCATGCTCACCGTCTCGAACAACGCGTCTTGGGGCGCCGCGCTCATCCTCGTCATCATCGCCCTCCTCACCGCGGTCGGCGGCCACTTCGGCGAGAAGCTCCGAGTCCGCGACAAGCCCATCGTTGTCGACGCCTAACCCGCCCACCCCGAAAGGAACACACGCATGATCCAGAACGAACTCGCCGCCCGCATCCTCAAGGCCGTCGACGCGAACTTTGACGCGCAGCTCGCCGCGACCATCGACCTCGTCGAGGCGCCGTCGCTGCGCGCGCAAGAAGAGCCCGCGCAAGACCTCATGGAGTCGCGCATGCGCGCCCTCGGCCTCGACGTTGACCGCTGGACGATCGCCTCGCCAGAGCTCACCGCCCACCCCGGCTACGGCCCCTCGACCGTTGACTACACGCAGATGACCAACGTCGTCGGCACGTATGCCCCGCGCGCCGACACCGGCAAGTCCGTGATCCTCAACGGGCACATCGACGTCGTCCCCGAGGGCCCCGAGCAGCAGTGGTCGCGCTCTCCGTGGGACGCCGCTGTGAACGACGGCTGGATGTACGGCCGCGGCGCGGGCGACATGAAGGCTGGCCTCATTGCGAACCTGTTCGCGTTCGACGCGATCCGCGCCGCCGGGCTCGAACTCACCGGGCGCGTGCATCTGCAGTCCGTCGTCGAAGAGGAGTGCACCGGCAATGGCTCCCTCGCCGCGCTGCTGCGCGGTTACACCGCCGACGCCGTGATCATCTCGGAACCCGAGGAAGACGCGCTCGTTCGCGCCAACGTCGGTGTCCTCTGGTTCACCGCCCGCGTCGAGGGCTTCCCAACCCACCCGCGCGAGATGGCGAACGGTTTCAACGCGATCGACGCAGCCTACGGGGTCATCTCGGCGCTCCGCGTGCTCGAAGAAACCTGGAACGCCGACCGCGGCAACCACCGCTACTTCGAGGACCTCGATCACCCGATCAACTTCAACTTCGGCGGGATCCAGGGCGGCGACTGGCCCTCAAGCGTCCCCGCCTGGTGCGAGGTGCGCGTGCGCGTCGCCACTTACCCCGGCGTCACCGCCGACGACGCCTGGCGCGAGATCGTCGAGTGCGTCGACGGCGCGACCCTCGCGGCCGACGGATCACGCGCGTTCGACGTGCAGCTCACCCGCGACGGCTTCTACGCCGAGGGCTACGTGCTCGAGCCCGGAAGCGACGCGGAGGCGCTGCTCGAAGAGACGCACCGCACCGCGTTCTCGCGCGAGCTCACGAGCTTCACCACCCCCGGCTACCTCGACGGGCGCGTGTTCGTGAACTACGGCGGCATCCCGACGCTCGTCTACGGCCCGATATCCGAGAACATCCACGGCTTCGACGAGCGGGTGAGCATCGAATCCATCCGCAAGTGCACGCAATCGATGGCGCTGTTCCTCGCCTCCTGGTGCGGGGTGACCGAGGCGGCGTAGGGGCGCGTCTGCCGCCGGTGTTGCGCCGGCGGCAGATCGGCGCGGCGGCGCGGCCTGTATTCTCAGGCGGTCTACGCATGAGTCTGCGCTGCCATTGGGCGGCGCAGACTCGTGCGCCTAGCTTCGCTCGCGCTGTTCTACCGTTTCCCAGGCGTCCAGATACTTGTCCGGGAGCCGAAGCCGAGAGAACTCACGCACGACCTCGAACGCTGCCGCAAAAGCTTCTTCCGTGTTCTCCACGAAGGTGAGGTCATGGCCAAGAAGCACGTGCGAGGAATTCTCGCCCGGACCATAGATATGGCTCACCGACAGACTCGAATACGGCTCCCGCGGCATTGCGACACTAAACACCAGCGCGTCGTAACAGACAAACTGTACGTGAAGGTGTTCACTGGACGCGAAGGTGCAACTCCCAAACTGTCGAATCGTGAGTTGAGTTTTGCGATACAGGTCTCGAAGGTCGGACACATAGGTCACGTCTGAAGTCCTCCCACTGTTTCGTTAATCTGACCACCGGGTGACGACTTGCGTCGGCATTATTCATGAGTACGGCACCGGTCTCGAACCCGGCGGCTACCCAGCTCAAGTCAACTACAACTTGGATCTCTGCGCGAGGAACGAACGGTCAGGTTCAATTGGATGGCTCCCCCACCTCCCACGCGGCAAGGTACTTGTCTGGCAATCGGAGCCGACAGTAGTGCTCGACGTGGCGGAGCGCCCGCGAAATTGATTCCTCGTCATTCTCGACGAAGGCAAGGTCGATACCCAGTAGGACGGTTGTTGTTGACCCCTCCGATGCCTCATAGAAGCAGCTCACCGAGGTATACGGTGCCCCTGAAAAGCCGAAACCAAAAGTAAACGAGCCAAAGAGCAAGAATCGCACGAAGCCATCTTCTCGATCTCGCTCTGGATCATGGCGAACAGTTCCCCGGTAACGCGCCTTCTCCTGAAAGTGGGACCCAACTGTCTCTTTGAGGGCCGACAGGCTCTGAACGTGCATCGACAACCAACTCCCTTCGGCATGGGCGAATGCAGCATTGAACTTTTTCGCGTCCGCAACCATCACAGTACTCCTGCAGACTGGCTGAAGCCTCGAGGCGCAGCATTGCGCACCAGGTCAACACGAGCTGCTCGACTACCCAGCTCGCCATCCCTCTGCCAGTTCCGAGAGTCGCCGGAGAGTTCACTACGCCATTAGCGATGGAACTGCGCTCGCTTACGTGTTCTAAGCCGGCTCAGCCACCGACATGCCTGGACCCCTTGACGCACAAACGACCATACTCCCCCACGGGAAGCACCAGACCGTCGCCTCCTAAGCATCAGAAGTTCCGCGTGAACCACGCTCACCCCCGCTCTCCAGCAATCTGTTCAATCCTCAATCGCATCAGGTTTGTAACTTTGAGGTCTGAACCAACGCGTTCGGTCAGACCGAGAGGAGTTGTGAACGCTCTGTGTTCAAACCGACTTCATGGCTGGCAACTATGTCGAGCTATTCAGCCTCAGCGCACGGTAAGTCGCAACAGAGCCCTCAACAGCAAGCGCCGTCGCCGCAGGGCGACGCTACTAGATCGCCGCCTTGCACCCAACGTGAGAGCCGAATGCTCACGACCGCAAGACCGGCCAGAGTCGCGCTCGTTGCCAATGCCGTGGGGAACTCGTGACGACGCAAGAGCGTCGTGCCCCGACAGAAACCTTCAGGTCACTGTTTGCCGACTTGTGCCCGCTCCCAGGCGTCCAGGTACTTGTCCGGGAGCCGAAGCCGAGAGAACTCACGCACGACCTCGAACGCTGCCGCAAAAGCCTCTTCCGTGTTCTCCACGAAGGTGAGGTCATGGCCAAGAAGCTCTTGCCGAGTTTCTCGTTCTCCGAGCAAGTGCCGAATTGAGTACGAACTATATGGATGCTCTGGTAGCGAGATTCGAAAGATCAGAGCGTCATAACAGACAAACTGCACGTATCCATCTGCTCGGGAGATGAAGCGGCACTCGCCAAATCCCCGCAGCGCGTCTTGTGCGCGGCCATACAACTCTGCGAGCGGATCAACAGCCACTTCTCTTCCTCCAGCTTCGCGGGGTCCTCGACGGGATGTGGGTTCAAACAAGCAGTTCATCTTGAGGATAATCGCGAGGCCAGCTTTCTGAGCGACCATCTGCGCGGTTCGACACAGATCGGTGTCGCATGAGCTGGCTTCTGCTTCTCGTGACGTCCTCCACTTCTCCGCTTCCAGACAAGATTGTGCTCGCCCACGTCCTCGGTGCTGGGAGCGGGCTCGAGAGCCCCGCCCATATTCGCGTCAGCCTCTGAAGCCAAGTTCAACGGTTGACCTCGACGCGGGGTTCCAGGTGGTGACCACCCACTCAGCGGGGAGTTCCGCACGAACTCGCCGAGCCAGCTCGTATCCCTCCTGCAGAAAATCGTCCGACAGTTCGAAGCTCGCAGGATCATCGGCTGGGAACACGGCATCAGCCCGGTCTCCCCAGTCGCACAAGGCTTGCACGAGCTCAGGGCTCAACCCAATCTCGTGACCAGCCAGGTTTCCGTATCCGTACTTCCCTGACATCCACAGGGCGAACTGAGTCCATTCATAATGCACGTCGACCGCCGGCGGCTCGTTCGGGTTCTCAACCTCAAGTTCAATCCGAAGCCCCATAGGCCCGACACCCCTCCGCTTCACCATCGCGTTAGTGCGCGCGATGGGTCTCACACTACAGCGGCAGGGTCGGTTTCTTGGCTCGCAATGCGACGTCCGCGATCCTGCGCTCACAGTGTGCGGCTCAGACCGGGTGCGGCGAGCACGTACGCTCGCCGCACCAGACGGTTCAGACGATCTCTCGAAGGCCCGGGCCGAGCGCGGCGCCCGGCGCATCGGTCGGATGCGCGGCGATCGCCTCGTACATGCGGTCGACGCCCCACTCCTGCAGCGTCGTCCCTGCCGCCTGGCGCAGCCCGGGAGGCATGTCACCTCGGCCGACGAATGGCTTCTGCAGAAGTTCGACGACGGAGAGCACCCCGCCCCGCTCTGCGACCTCTTGTGGGGTCACCCCGTTCGCGAGGTCGGCGCGGGCCTGATCGAGGGCGGCGAGGAGCTTGGTGCGCCAGTAGTGGAGGTCCTCGCGCTTCAGCGGGTCGGAGTGGCCCTGCACGTACCAGTCGACGTCGAGCGTCTCGAGCAGGGCGATCGTCGTGAGCCAGGAGACAGGGTTGCCAGACTGGATCGCGGGCGTGGTTCCCGTGTCGGCGATGAACGCGACGCGGTCGTCGATGGCGTGCACAACGGTGGAGCCCATGGTGTGCCCCGGCGCCTCGAACAGTGTGAACCGCTTGCCACCGAGCTCGAAGTTCATGCGGCCGCGGTAAGTGAGGTTCGGGCGACGCATCTCGAACGCGTCGATGAACTCGGGCGCGGTCTCGGGGTACGACCCCCAGGTGCGCATCGCCTCGCGCGCCGCCTCGTCGGAATCGAGGCCAAGCGCGGTCGTCTCCGAGGTGATGAGCACCTCGGGCTCCAGCAGCGGCGCTGAGACCGCATGGTCGGAGTGGTGCTCGCAGTAGACCTGGTACTTCAGCGGACCCTTGCTGTCGATGAACTCTTTCCACAGCGCCGAGTTCTGCGGCGACATGGGGCCATCAACGGCGACACAGCCTTCGTCGGTGACGATGAGGCCGGAGTAGGGGTAGGTGCCGAAGACGTACACGTCGTCGCTCAGGCGGATGAGGCGGGGGTCGCCTTCGAGGGCGGGAACTGGGGCGTTCATGGGTGGTGTCCTTTCGGGAACGAGTTTGATCGAGGTGACGTGTGGCTAGGGCTTCGGGATGACGTACTGGGCGAGCACCCCGATCCGCTCGATCTCGAGCTCGACGAGGGCGGGCCGCGGGAGTCGGCGACCAAGCTCGAACGATGAGCCGTTGCGCACGGTGCCCGTGCCCCAGACCTCGCCGGCGACGATTGGCTCGCGGGCGCTGATGTGCTCGACTGCCTCGGGGAACGAGTGGATCATCTGTGCCGAGGATCCCTCGCCCCACGTTTCGCCGTTGACCCGCACCGACATGCGGAGGTTCTGCGGGTCCGGGACCTCGTCGCGCGTCACGACGCACGGGCCGAACGGGTTCGACTCTGGGAAATCTTTCGCGTTGCCGTGCGCACCGGCGCCCGTAAGCGCATTGCGGGCCTGCACGTCGCGCAGCGACCAATCGTTGTAGACGGTGTACCCGAAGACGTACTGCTCGGCTTCCTCGGGTGTGATGTTCGTGCCGCCCCTGCCAATGACGGCGGCGAGCTCAAGTTCATAGTCGAGGTAGTCGCTGCCGGCCGGCCACTCGAGCACGGCGTTCGGCGCAGAGACGGTCCCGGGGTTCCGCTCTGCGTACTGCACCGGCGTCGCCGGGTCGTACAGCGGGCTGAAGGTGCCGTCGAGCTGACGGTAGAGCGTCGCGTAGGAGCGCGCGTCGTCCGTGTGTTCGGTAATCCAGCGCGCGGTGCGCGAGATGCTCTGGCGCAGGTGGCTGACGATCAGGCCGCAGTCGCGCATCCGCCGCGGGGTGAACGGGGCGAGGAGCGTCATCGCGTCCTGCTCGACGAGCGCCGCCTCGTCGAGCTTCTGGTAGGCCTCCCATGCGGCGTCGAGGCCACGGTCTCCCGCGTCAATGAGCGCGAGCATCGACGCGAACGCCGGGTCTTCCAGGTACCGCGCGGTGAGGTCTGTGTACGTCTCGCCGTCGGTGTTGTCGAGGCCGAGGCGCGGGGTTGGATCCCCCGGGCGGCGAAAGGTGACGAATCTCATTGCGGGCTCCAGCTGGGTTCGGTGGTGGGTGTTTCGGGACGTTTGAGCGCGTACACAGCGTGTTGGACGCACCCTTACGAACTCCCGACTCCGCAAGCCTGACATGTCACAGAGTCGGTTTTCACATGTTATGCCCGCTCGCCTGAGACTGCAAGAGGTTGTAGTCTGAGGATGTTCCACACCGAGAGGCACCGAGATGGCACAGCCCGCGCAGACGGCGACGAGCACAACCCCCGAGGCCGTCGCTGACCTCCCGCTCGCCGAGATCGCCTACAGCCGCATCAAGAGCGACATCATCTCCTGCCGCCTCGCACCGGGGCAGAAAGTGACCGAGCGCGGGCTGGTCACGAGCCTCGGCATGAGCATGGCGTCCGTGCGCAACGCGATGACGAGACTTGACCAAGAGGGTCTGCTCATCACCCAGCCACGCAAGGGGTCAGTCGTCGCGCCGCTGACGCTGCACTCGGTCGGCAAACTCTTCGACTTTTGGGCGCTCCTCGCCCCAGAGATCGCCCGCACCGGCATCCCATCGCTGAGCGACTCCCAGCTCGCCGAGGTCACCAAGGACGGCGCACGTCTCGACGCCGAGGTCGTTCCCGGCAACGATCAGGCCACGCGTGACAATCTCGTTGCGGCGATCGACGCCGCGCTGCAAATCTTCACACTCATCGCCGAGGCGAGCGATAACCCGTACCTGCTCGCCTCGCACCACCGTATCAATGGCGAGCTCAGCCGCGTCTGGCGCCTCGTCATCGAATCTGAGTTCGCCGAGCTCGGGGGCCGCGTGAGCGCGCTCACCGACGTGGTGCGCTTCGTCGAGAAGCGTGACGCTCAGAGCGCGGTCGACTTCCTTGGCCCCCACATCGAGGCGTCACGACGCCGCGTTCTCGACGCCCTCGCGCGCTGGCCCTCGGTGAGCATGTCTGAGATTCGGGTGGGTGCGCTGCCGTCTAGCTAGACACCGGCTGCGCCATCTTTAGCGAAAACACCGGTTGCCCTAGGCGCGGGATCCCAGCTTAACTCCACCTGCACAGCAGGGCGTTCCCGCCGACTCACAGCGCCAATTCGAGTCCTGCTCTAAGAGGATCGCGCGAAAGCGCTAAGCTCCCTGGCCTAACGGCTGTGGGAACCGCGCGTATAGGCTACCCGGCGAGTAAATCTTGCATGAGCTCAGCGTTCAACCTGATCTCGTGACCCACCAAGTTGCCGCACCTAATTTCCCTGACACCCGAGCTAAAATGAGTCAATCCACAATTGCGGCCCCCGGGCATTCGCTCTCAAGTGCAATTTGATCGCTCGCTGGCCTTCCTTCGACGTGGCCCGGAGCCGGCCGCTCCGCAGCCCCATTAGGAGGCCATTCTGGCAAAGAATCGTATGCGAAGGGATCTGGCCTCGCCCGTACTTGTATCGCATTGAGACCCTTGCGTATTGATCTCAAGTCCTTGCGGTCAAGAAAAGCAAAGCATTGCAATGTACAGACTGGAAATATAGGCACGCTCCTCGGAAGCCGAAGTGCAATTGTCGAACCATTGGCTCCGGGTTCCGAGCTTCGGATTTGCGAGAATGGCTTGGGATTCCAGGCACGCTTGTCGCACCATCAACCTCGTCTGCTGATGCACCGCAATGGCCGCACCCTCATCAGAGAGAGGACGCTGTTGTTACCTCTAGAAACTGTTTGAGTATCGACAGCCAGCCACGTTCAAAGATTCCTGCCCTCTGGCGAGAGAACGCCCGACGCGCAAAACCTAAGACTCTAGCGCCTCCAGTTGAAGCTGCACAAGATAAACCTCACGCCCAAGCTGGGTATGGCTCAAACATCTGACTCAAAGGCGGAGTCGTCATGATTCAGAAATCGACTCGGCTATTTCCCATGCTTCAAGAAACCTGTCAGGGAGTCGGAGACTGCAGTAGTGGTCAACATGTCGAAGCGCGCGCGCGATCGATTTCTCGTCGTTCTCAATGAAGGCGAGTTCCTTGCCTAGCAAGACTGTAGTTGTTACCCCTTGCGAAGCCTCATAGAAGCAGCTCAACGAGGTATAGGGCGCGCCCGAAAAGCCGAAGCCAAAAGCGAATGAGTCGTAGAGCAGGAAACGGACGAAGCCGTCTTCTCGGTCGCGTTCTGGGTCGTGTCGTACGGTACCGCGGTAAAGGGCCTTCGATTGGAAGTGGGCTCCAACCACCTGCCTTAGGGCCGACAAACTCTGGATCTGTGTCATCAATCAGTTCCCTTCGTAGCGTGCAAAGCTGGACCTTGGGTCGTACTCATACCCGTGAAGCTCGAGGTACTCCAGTTCCTTGTAAAGCGCGGAGCCTGGTCTTGCTCGTGGGTCTGCCGTGAATTCGACGGGCGTTTTCTTCCGGATGATCTCTTCAAGAAAAGGCTTGTTGAGCATTTCATAGAGTTGCGCATCAGTCACGTCATATTGAATACGCGCGTTGTCCCACCCGTCGCCTTCGAGATTGAAGTGGGCGGTGCCGTTGGCTCTCGCAACCTGTTCGTAGCTTGTCGGGTCATTTTCAATGAAGCGGCCAAGCGTAGCTTGGTCTGCGTCCATGTTGTGGATGCTCTTGTTATAGAGCTCCGTGAGCTCCTTCACTGACATCTTATCGACGCCGTTCACAACCACTCGGGAACCCTGAACAGTCACTCCCGAGCTGTTCTTCAGTAGCGAAGTCATTCGGGTCACCTGCGCAGCTGACGCACCACCGAGGGAACGCAAACCCCGAATTCCACGCACGACCCCGATGCCACCGGCGAGCAACATAACCACGTTAGTGAAGACTCGCCCCGTACCTTCGCCTGCGTACTCATCCCAATGATCGGCTGCGATAAAGTCCAGCCACATAGCTTGCAGCGCTCCGAGCGGGTCCGAGACGATCGCCCCGATGATTCCACCCCACAGTTCTCCGTACTGCTCCCACCACGGTTTACCACCGTTGAACCAGTCGTCAAACATGTAATGGACTGGGAGCATCTCCCACACCCCGACGAGTGTGTCGATTAGTTGACCGCCGACCCCGTTCCAAATGAACGTGTCTGGGAACCGCAGGATCTGCTCCCACCACTCGATGCCGGGTTTCTCGCCAGACGGCTGAGCCGCTGCCGCACGAATCTGTGTCGCAACTTCGTCACCGGTCGAGTTAAGTCTCGTGACCGCCACCTGAGCGCGCAATTGCGCATTTGCCAGACCTGCCGCGCCAGGATCGAAGAAGGCACCTACGACGGAACCCGGAGTGCCGGGCTCGGCGTTCCTTGCCCGTCGAGTGGCATCGCGATGTTGTTCCAGAGCAGCAGCGGTGGACTGCTCGGCTGCCGCCGCATCACGTATCGCTGCAGATATCTCTGCGCGAGCCGAGACAAACGCCGACTGATAGGTGAGGAGCGCAGAGGCAACCTGGCTGAACGCAGCGGGGGCTTTCCCTACTCTGCTCGCTTCACGTGGCACAAACGATTCCCAGCTTGAAGCTGAACTCCCCTGCCATTGCGGTAAGGACATTGCCTGCCATGCGGTGCTAATAGTTCGGGCTGGACCGACCCCAGAGCCCACGCTTTCCACGACCTGCGCAATCACCGCGGGGCTCCCCGGCAATACCGACTCGGGAGAAGTTGTACCAGTGATCATCGGCCAGTTCCGAGCCGTGACGCGGCGTTCGCGAGAAGCTGATCAACCCGTTCCGTGTCTGCTGCGGCACCATTTAGCAGTTGGGCAGCCTGCTGCGTTGCTTGAGCCCGCAGCTGCAGCTCTGCAGCCCATCCTGAGCGGAATGCGTCAAGCGCACCGGCGACCCCGGCGTGCCCAAGGTCTCCGCTCCTGATCTGGTACACAGGGTGGGCCGCAATCGCGCTTCCGATCGTCGCAGCGTTCGTCGCTGCGTTCCGCAGCTGCTGCGGCGAGCATTGAAAAGTACTCAATTTCTTTTCTCCGGATCCGAAAGGTCGAGGTCTGTTGGGCCACCGCCGACGGTTCCGTCAGGGAGCAGTTCCAAGTTGATCGCGAGCGGAGGAGCTCCATGTGCGATCGAGGGCGGGTTCTCCCTGGATCGAAGGTCTACAACCGTCTCCTGACCCGAGCCCGGGTCGATACACAAATACCTGGCGCGAACAGGAAGACCAAACACTTTTGCTCCGGAGAGCCGGACCCAGTCGTAGCTGTCGCGGGGGTCATCCAGGTCGATCTGTCCGGTCTCAGCGATGAACGCTGCGAGCCGTTCCTGGCTAGAAAAGACCGGGGTGATGAGCTGTCCTCCGACGTTAAAGATCGGAGCACCAAAATACTCAGGACGTTGCAGGTACATCTCACAGATATCGAAGAGTTGCCAAAGCTTTTCTACGCTAGCGAGCCCCCGATTCCACAGCTGCACAAATTCCGCCAGAAGCTGGGTCGGCTCACTTTTGAGTGTGTCCGCCCCCTCTCCATCTAGCTCTGATGGATTCACGTCGTCGGGCATTCCCTCGCTCCGGCGAGGAGTCAGTTGATCTTGGATGCGATCTGCGCGTCCAGATCGCGCATCGCGTTCGCGGTGCCCGTAAGGAACTGTTGAATCTCGTTAAGTTGCGCGATCAACGTATTCGCACTCGTCGTGTACTTCGTATAAGCGTCGTTGAACTTGCCAGAAGCCTGATCTGTAACGAATCCCGAGGAAACGAGGTTCTGGATCTGGGTCTGCATCCCTTGCAGTTTTGTCGTGATCTCCTCACGTCCCGCGCCCAGCTGGGTCGCGGCGGTCTCGATTTCGCTGTAACTGACCTTAATGTTCGACATATGAACTCTCCCTGAATAGTTGTCGGCGAACGTTGGACTTCGCATAGCGCTCCTCACCGGGGTGCCCTCCACGCCACAGAAAGAGCCTTCACGAAGCCCTATTCAACATATGCGAGAAAAGGGCGGGCATGCAAACTTCTTATAGGCTTTCCGGTGAAGTTACCAGTTCCCGCACGCATCTTGCACCGTACTAGCGGGGCCGACCACCCAGGAGGCACTGTGAAGCTTCGAGTCAGCGCTGTCAAGTATCTCGACGATGTCAACCAGGAGCTGCGTGACATCACGGTGACTGTTGATGTCACAGCCACCGTCGGGGAAGTCTCGCGAGCACTCGTGCGAGCTGGCGCCGGCCACCCTCAGCTGCTCCCGTATGCGGTGCACAGACAAGCGCCCCTGACGCTGCTTGTCACTTACGCTGACGGGTCCAAGCTCGTACTCGATACCGGTGAACTGATTACTGCTTCGGGTCTGCAGTCTGGCAGTAGTGTCGAGCCATTACTCGAGGCAACACCTCTCGATGCCATACCGCGAGCAAAGTCAGCAATTGCCTACCTCACCGTGTTGAGCGGCGAGCAGAAAGGCGTATCGTTCCTGATACCGTCTGGCGATACCGCTGTCGGACGAGACCGGAGCAATCGAATCGAGCTGCACGACCCCAGCGTCTCTCGCCGTCACGCAATAATCCGGAGCAACGGAAGCTCAATCTCGATCGAAGACGTTGGGTCGGCGAACGGTACAGCGTTGGCGTCCGAGGACGGGGCTCGTGCAGAATACGATGGCCAAACGCTGCATCTCACCAAATCTGGAGTCGTTGAGTTTGGCACACTTGCCGCTCGCATTGACCTCGGTTACCCCGCACAGCATGATCCTGAACAGTTCAATACCGTTCTGCATCTTCAAGCTCCACAGGTCGACCCAGTGTTCACCCCTGACCCGATCGAACTTCCTGCACCGCCCGAACCCGCGGAGCCAACCAGATTCCCGCTCGTGGCGATGGTCGCGCCTCTCTTGATGGGCACCGTACTGTATCTGACGACTAAGTCAGTGTTGAGCCTCATCTTCATCGGGTTGTCCCCGATAATTATGATCGGCTCGTGGTTAGACAGCAGGCTTTCCCGCCGAAAAACCAGGCGCACGAAAAAGGCCCAGTTTGAAGCTGGTCTTGACCTCGCTACTAAGGACCTAGACGAGAACCTGTCTGTTGAGCAACACGCTAGAGCGCAAGAGACACCGGCGACCACTGAACTCGCGAAGCTCCCCGAGTTACGCTCACTCAGATTGTGGTCGCGCCGCCCAGAGCACCGCGCATTTTTGGAGTTGCGACTCGGGGAAGCGACTCTTCCGAGCCGCAAGGAAATCTCCCTCCCACATCGCGGCCCGATCCCCGCGAATGACTGGGATCGACTCACCAAGGTACACGAGCGGTACCGGAACATACCAAAGGTTCCGCTCCTTGAAAGGCTCGATCGCAGTGGGTCGCTCGGTATCGCAGGGGATCCGTTCTGGGCCAACGAGGTAGCTCGTTCAGCACTCGTGCAACTGCTTTCCCAGCATTCCCCGGCCGGGCTGGTGTTCACAGCTTTTGCGGACTCGCTGCATGCCGACGGTGATTGGGCTTGGTTGAAGTGGGTTCCACATGCTGACTCCCCGTACAGCCCGATAGGTGCGCCGCATCTGGCCGCAGACGAGCGCAGCGCGAGCATCCTTCTGACGGCGTTGGAAGGTCTGATCCTTAGACGTCTGGAGATATCCGGAAAAGCCGGTGTGCGGTCTCGCCTTGAAGGTAGCGCTGGAGACGCGAAAGAACGCCTCACCCCAACAAGTGAGCCGACACTCGTTCCGGCGATCATAGTCTTCGTGCTTTCCGACACAATCACAGATCGCACGCGGCTAGTAGGTATCGCAGAGGATGGCCCAGACGTGGGCGTCCATGTGATCTGGTTGGCACGGGAACTCGGTCTAGTACCAGCAGCCTGCCGGACCGTCGTAGAGGTATCTAGTGATTCGTGGCGGGCACATTTTGTTCGGGAGGGCGCGATCATCCCACTCACAGGGCTTGAGACGCTTAGCCTCCCGCTTGCGGAGCGCTTTGGCCGTTCACTTGCGCCGATCACTGATGCCGGCGCAAGGGTCCTAGATGAGAGTGATTTCCCTCGAAGCGTCGCGCTCTCCCACATAGTCCCCGGAGATATCCTGGGGAGCGGAGACGGAATTCTGAAGAACTGGGGCCGTACGGACAGTCTCGTCGCAAACTGGCAATCCGGTGTCGAACGCGACGCCGGCCAACTATGCGCCATCGTCGGGCAGGGCAGCGCTGGCCCGGTTGAAATTGATCTGCGCACGCACGGGCCGCATGCGCTCGTGGGCGGCACTACAGGCTCGGGTAAGTCTGAATTCTTACAAACGTGGATTTTCTCCCTTGCAGCAAATTATGCGCCCGATCGCCTCACTTTCCTCCTCGTTGACTACAAAGGTGGGGCTGCGTTCGCTGACTGTGTCAATTTGCCGCATACTGTTGGGCTCGTCACAGACCTCAACACCCACCTTGTTCGACGTTCTCTCACCTCACTGCGCGCGGAGCTCCGATACCGGGAGGAACTCCTGGCTGAAAAGGGCGCAAAAGACCTTGTCGCCCTGGAACGCAGAGGAGATCCTGAGGCGCCACCGACCCTCGTGATCGTTATCGATGAGTTCGCTGCTTTGGTCAATGAGATTCCCGAATTCGTCGATGGCGTTATCGATGTCGCTCAACGAGGACGATCTCTCGGTCTACATCTCATTCTGGCGACTCAACGGCCCGCGGGTGTCATCAAAGACAACCTACGCGCCAACACCAACTTGAGGATTGCATTGCGCATGGCCGACCATGCCGATAGCAGTGATGTCATCGGTGTCGCGGACGCTGCAGAGTTTTCTCCGGAGGTCCCTGGGCGCGCGGCTGTGAAGGTAGGCGCCGGGCGCCTTACTCACTTCCAGTCCGGCTATCTCGGCGGACGATCCGACTCTGATCGGCGTGAAAGTGTCGAAATCCGTGACCTCGGTTTCGGTGAGCACGCGCCGTGGTCCTCGGTGCCCGAGACGCAACGCCGTTCAAAGCGTTCAAGAAAAGGTCCGAGAGATATCGAGGTGCTCGCCGCAAACATCCGGAGTGCGGCCGACGCTGCCGGTACCGCGGCGCCTCGCAAGCCGTGGGTCGACCAACTGCCAGGGGTGCTTCCCTTCAAGGCTTTGCAGGCACCCTACGAAACTTCCTACCGGCCGGGAGATCCTTTCTCTATCGTCATGGGGCTTCGCGACGAGCCTCATTTGCAGCGGCAGTCACCATACGAAATTGCCCTCACTCAGACAGGAAATCTCGCAATCTTTGGAGGGGCGGGCATGGGCAAGACGACAGCGCTCATCACCGCAGCGGTCGCGGCAATTCGCCGGCACCCCGCCACCCACGTCTACGGCATTGATGGTGGCGGACGTCTATCCGCGCTCTCTGCACTTCCGAACGCCGGCGAGGTCGTTCTCCTCGAAGACCGCGATCGGGTTGTGCGTCTCCTCAGGTTGGTGAGGAGCTTCATAGCCGAAAGGTCTTCCGGCGAGCAAGACGGACCACCCGTCTTGCTGCTCCTTGACGGTTTTGCCGCGTTTCGCGATACCTATGAACACGCGCGCGGCGGAGTCGATCCTATCGGCGATCTTGTCGACATCGCCCAACGCGGTCGCAACGTAGGGGTCCACCTCATCCTCGCGTCTGAGCGCTCTTCAGGTATACCGATGGCGATCGCTTCAACAATCTCTGAGCGGCTGGTGCTCCGTCTCCCCTCTGAAGCTGACTACAATCTCCTCGGAGTTTCGAAAGACGCCCTCGAAGGGGCATCGCCGGGTCGAGCAATCCGAATTGGTAGCAATGAGGAGATCCAGCTCGCGCTGCCGGGCGACGGCAGCGAGCCGTCGGAGACTGACAACGCCATCGCTTTGCTCGCTGCGACCCAGGTCGAACGCGGAATTGTTCGCCCGGTCGGTGTTCCTCCGATCCCAGAAGCCCCTGCTCGAAGCGATCTGTCGCGACAAAACGACATTGCCCCTCCATTCGCGATCGACACTATTCACCTGGAACCCATGCCCGTTCCAGACGAGGGCTTCTTGCTTGTCACGGGGCCAGCAGGGTCAGGGCGGTCTACAGCGATCAGGTCGCTGCTCAGCGCCTTCGAAGAGCACAACGAGCAAACTTCCATGCCGCTTGATGCCGTTCTTATTTCACCTCGCAGATCTTCTCTCCGTGACCTCAGCGTGTGGAGCGAGGTGGCCGATTCCGCTGGACCTCGGGACGATCTCATCCTCCGTTTGACAGCTGCCCTCGGGGGCCAAGCTCCGAAAGCTAACGGTCTGACGCTCCTGCCAATGATCGGAACCGAACCGCCGACACCAGTCGACCAACCAACAGTTCCGGCTCAGTTCCCTGCCCCCGGGAAACGAGGAATCGTGGTAGTGGAGGACATCGGCGGTTTCGACGGGTCTGGCAACGAGCAGAGCTTGGCTGCGCTGTTAAAGCTATTGCGTCGCAGTGACCTTACAACAATTGTGGAAGGTGAGAACGCAACAATTAGCAACGTGTGGGAACTTGCTAGCCCGCTGCGCGGAGCCCGTTGGGCGCTCGCCTTGCAGCCCGACGCAAACGACCAGCCAAGCCTGTTCACCGCTCCATTTGCGCATGCCAAGCGTTCTGATTTCCCCCCTGGACGTGGCCTCTTGATTCAGGGTTCCAACTTGACAGGAGTCCACGTTGCTTTGCCCTAAAGAAGCACAGCCAATTGACCACTGATTGGCAATGCTTTCAGCCTCTGTTCGAATGGAACGGCCGGTGTCCTTTGAGTATGTGGTTGAGCGCACTCGTTCTCTGACGCGGAGCTGCGGGCTGAGCGCGATGCGACAGGTCTATCCGGTCTGAAATCTGTCGGCTCCGACTCGAAGTGTTCTGCGGATACGCCGCGCCACCGCGAACAATGCGGCGTCGCCCCCGGGCAGACCATCGAGCAGCATGCCCACGGTCGAGTGCCCCGTGAGCTGCCCAAGCGGCAGCGCCAGGCTCGGCGCCCCCACGAGCGGGGCGAGCCGCACGAACCGGGTCATCGCCGCGAACTGTGCCGCACGCGCATCGAGCCCGAGGCGAATGGTGTCGGTCAGGCGGGGCGGCGCCACCGGTGCCGTCGGGCGCAGGATCGCCGAAACGCCACCCACCCGAAACACGTCAGCGAACGCTGTGCGCGCTCGCGCGGAACGAACGACGACGTCGTGGTACCCCGCGCTCCATGATCCCTTTCGGGTCGCTTCGAGGCTCTCGCTTATGAGCCGGGCCACATAGGGGTCGCGCATTTCCTCGAGCACACTCTCGAAGCTCGGCAGCCCGAGGCCTCGGCCGAGGTAGCCCCGCAGCGATGGGGCGAGCTCGTGAGCCGCAAGGCGTGGTTCGAGCGCCGCGGCTTGCCGGTCGAGCTCGTGAAGGCCGAGCGGAACGAGCTCGACATCTGGGGCGGTCCTCAACATCGCCAAAGCCTCGCGAACCCCACTCGCGACGGCGTCGTCGCAGGCTTCGAGGTCCGCAAGATCGACACCGATACGCAGCGGGCGTTCAAGCGACACAGCGGCCAGGCCGCCCGGGTCAGCGCCCGCCACCGCGAGCGCAAGGTCGAGGTCGGCGAGACCCGCGAGGCTCGAGGCCATCGGCCCGACGGTGTCGCGGGAGTACGAAATGCTCGTGACACCGCCGACGTCGTACCGGCCAAACGTCGGGCGGAACCCCCACACGTCGTTGAACGCCGCCGGGATCCTCACCGATCCGCCCGTGTCCGTCCCGAGACCGTAGTCGCAGATCCCTGCGCCGATGACGGCCGCCGTCCCGCCACTCGACCCGCCAGCAACACGGCCGCGAGCCACGGCGTTCTCGACGGACCCGACTGCCGAGAACGCGGAGGTCACCCCGAGAGCGAGCTCGTGCATGTTCGTCTTGCCGAGCACGACCATTCCCCTCGCTCGCAGCCGGGCGACCGCCGGTGCGTCCACCGTCGGCACGAACTCACGCAGGCTGGCGGTCGCGGCAGTGTTTGCGATTCCCGCGACGTGGATGTTGTCTTTCACCGCGAGCGCCTCGCCCGCGTGCGCAAGGCCGCGGGCACGCTCGAGTTCCCGCTCAACGGCGGCCTCAGGCGCGAGGTTCACAAAGCCCCGCAGCGTGGAGGCTTGCGCTGACCGCAGGGCCGCACGGGTGCGCTCCGACGTCGCGGCTCGCCGGGTGCCTGTGGCCCGCTCAGGAGTGAGCGTCATCGCGCAACACCACCTAGCCCGCGCCCGTCGAGCGCACCGGCGACGCTCACGCTGTGTTGAAGCAGCTCACGGGTGTACGGCGCCCGGGGCGTCTCGAAGACCTGCGCAGCACTGCCCGCTTCAATGACCTCTCCTCGCCGCAGCACGACAACGTCGTGCGCGAGCGCCTTCGCGACGGCCAGGTCGTGCGTGACGAACATCAGCGCGACGCCCTCACTCATCAGCTGTCGCAGCAGCTCGACGATCTGGGCCTGAATCGAGACGTCGAGCGCCGAGGTGATCTCGTCGCAGAGCAGCAGCCGCGGGCCAGCCACCAGCGCGCGGGCGAGCGCGGCCCGCTGCCGTTCGCCGCCCGAGAGCTCGTCTGGGTACCGGTCTGCGTAGCCGCCGTCAAGGCCAACCCGGTCGAGGGCCTGCGCGGTGCGAACCCCGGGATGCTCCAGGCCGGCGTGCGTCGCGGCGAGGCGGATCGAGCCGCCAATCGTACGTCGCGGCTGGAACGAGCCGTACGGGTTCTGGAAGACGTATTGGATCTCGCGCCGCTGCAGCGCAGTGCGCCGTTCGAGGCGAAGCTGCAGATCGGAACCATCGAACCCAATTTCTCCGGTCGCGCGCGGCCCCACCCCGACGAGCGTCCGCGACAGCGTGCTCTTGCCGCTGCCCGACTCACCGACAATGGCAGTGCACTCCCCCGCCCGAAGTTCGAACGAGACGTGCTGCAGCGCGGTCGCGGCTCCATACGCAGCGCCGAGGTCGCGCACCTCCAGAAGGGGCGGCTGCGCCTCCGCGCCGAGCGACGTCGCCGCGCCGAGCGGCACCCCTTCCACGGGCGGCACTCCCGCCCCGCGCTGCGCCCTAACGTCGAGCGAGGGCACCGCATCAACGAGCCGACGTGTGTAGTTGTGCCGCGGCCGCCGCAGCACGGTACCGACGGGCCCCTGCTCGACGAGCCCGCCCGACTGCATGACGCTGACGGTATCCGCAATCTCCGCGACCGCCGACAGGTCGTGAGAGATGTAGAGCCCCGCGATCCCGTGCCGGGTGGAGAGGTCTCGAATGAGGCCGAGAATCTCGGACTTCGTGACGACGTCGAGCCCTGTCGTTGGCTCGTCCCACACGATGAGGTTGGGGCGGTTGATGATCGCCATCGCGATGAGCACCCGCTGCTGCTGCCCGCCCGAGAGCTGTTGCGGGTAGCGGTGAACGAACGCGGCGTCGCCAGGCAGGCCCACCGCGCGCAGCGAGTCGCTCACGAGTCCCGCGCGCTCGGCACGCTCAGCACGCGACTTGCCGCGCCCCGCGAGCGCGCGGCCGAACTGCGTCCGTAGCCGCAGCGCGGGGTTGAGCGCCGTGCCCGGATCCTGCGGCACGTAGCTCACCCGGTCGCGCCGAAATTCGCGTAGCGCGGCGCCCGACAGGTCAAGCACGCTGACGCCGTCGAGCAGGATCCTGCCCGCGGTCACCCGCGCCCCAGCCTTCGCGTATCCGAGCGCCGCAAGCGCGACGGTCGATTTCCCCGACCCCGACTCGCCGACGAGCGCGCTGATCTCGCCCCGGCCGACGGTGAGCGACGCTCCGTCGACGATGCGGCGGTCGAGGTTCGGCAGGTCGACGCTGAGGTCGGAGATCGAAAACACCGGGTTCACTGGGCGCCCTCCGTTCGGTTCAAGACGCGGCTCGTCCCCTCCGTGAGCAGGCTGAGGCCTGCGGTGAAGAGCCCGATGAGCGCGATCGGGGCGAGCATAGCCCACGGCTGCGAGCGCAGCGCGCCCCTGTTCTCATTGATCATGAGGCCCCAGTCGGCCGTCGGCGGCTGGATCCCGTAGCCGAGGAAGCTCAGGGCCGCGAACACCGCGACCGACCACATGAGGCGCAGCCCGAACTCGACGAGCACCGGCGATGTGATGTTCGGCAGCACCTCGGTGACGATTACCCGCGCGCGGCTGAACCCGACGAGGCGCGCCCATAGCACGTATTCGCGGTCTTTCAGGGGCAACACCGCGCCACGGGTCACGCGCGCGACCGGCGCCACGTGCGTCACCGCAACGAGCAGAACGAGCAGGATCGGGGACGGCCCGAGCATCGACACGAACAGCAGCACTAGCAGCATGCTCGGGAACGCGAGGAGCACCTCGGCCGCTCGCATGATGATGTTCTCCGTCGCCCGGCCACCAATCGCTGCTGTCGTGCCAAGCGCGACTCCGATCACGCACCCGAGGAGTGCCGCCAGAAGCGACATCCAGATGAGGTTCCGTCCGCCCCACAGGAGCCGAGAGAGTACGTCGCGCCCGAGCGCGTCTGCGCCGAACAGTAGCCCTTCCCCCGCCGGCGCGTACGGGCGGGCAACGTTCTCGGTCGGGCTGAACGGCGCGACAAGCGGGCCGGCGAGCGCGATCACGACGACGAGCGCGGTGAGGGCCAGGCCCACAAGCGCAGTCGGAGACGTGAGTAGCTGCCGGGCAACCCCGGGCTGGGCAGCGGTGCGCACGGTGGCGCGCGCAGCGGTGCTCGTCGGCGTCATTTGTCGGCCCTCCTGGCACTCGGCGTGATGACCGCGGTGACCAGGTCTGCGAGCAGGTTCGCGATGACGAAGATCGCCGCGATGAGCACGACGATGAACTGGATGAGTGGCAGGTCGCGCGCGTTTAGCGCGAGGATGAGGCCCGCGCCGAGTCCCGGGTAGTTGAACACCGTCTCGAGCGCGACCGACCCGGCGAGCATCGTGCCGAACATGACGGCGACCGCCTGAATCATGGGCTGCGCGGCGTTCGGGAGCGCCTCGCGCCAGAGCAGCGCGGCTGGTCTGGCCCCACGCAGCTCTGCCGTGCGGAGGTACTCGCTGCGCAGCTGGTCTATGGTCGAGGCGCGCATGAGCCGCGAGAAGTAGGCGACGCCGAGCAGGAAGATCGTGAGGGCGGGCAGCGCAAGCGCCGCAGGGCTACTCAGCGGGCCACGCTGCACGTCGAACAGCGAGACCGGTGGGAAGAGCTGCAGCGCGCCGGTCGCGAGCAGCACGATGAGCAGGGTGCCGAGCACGAACTCGGGCAGCGAGTTCACCACGATCGTCGCCGACATGTATGCGCGATCGGCGAGGCTGTCGCGGCGGCGGGCGAGCGCCAGCCCGAGCGGAATCGAGACGAGCACTGCCGGAATCAGCCCGCACAGCACCAGGGTGACCGAGGCGACGAGGCGCGGTGCGACCCAGGAGGCCACGACCGTGTGCTGCGACATCGACAGGCCGCCGCCCTGCGTGAAGAGGGCGACCAGCCAGTCGACGTACTGAACCGGAAGGGCGCGGTCGAGGCCGAGCTGCTCGCGCAGCGTCTCGACCTGCGCTGGCGTCGCGCCCCTCCCGAGGATCGTCTGGGCGACATCGGCGGGAAGCGCCTGGGTCGCGGCGAACACGAGCAGCGTCACCACGATGAGCACGATCAACCCGCTCCCCGCCCGCCCGGCGAGCCACCTGGCGTTCGTGTCAGCCATCGAGGCTCACGCGGTTCAGGCGCACGAACGGCTTCGCGCTGACGTCGGGGGTGAGCCCCTCGACGCGGTCGGAGTAGGCGTTGAGCACCGTCACCCAGCCCCACACGATCAGCCCGCCTCGCTCGTACTCGATAGCGCGCATCTGCGCGAGGAGGTCGGCGCGCTTGTCGGCGTCGGGCTCCGCGAACATCTGGGTGCTGAGCTCCACGTACTCCGGGTCGTCCCAGTGCGCGAGGTTGAACGTCGCGTCGGGCAGCATGAGCAGGGGCACGAGCCCCAGGTGGTCGGTCGTGAAGAAGTCGACGCCGAGTGGCCATTCGGTGTACTTCTCGAGGTAGCTTGTCTCGTCGATCTTGTTTAACGTGATCGTCACCCCTGCCTGTGCCGCCTGCTCGACGAATACCTGTGCAGACTCAGCCATCCCGGGGATGCCATCGTTGACGGTGAGCTCGAGTTCGAGCGACTCATGCCCGGCTGCGCGCAGCAGATCTTGCGCCTGCTGCACGTCTTGCGCGCGCTGCGGCAGCTCTGGCTCACCCTCAGTGAGGTTGAGCATGTCATTCGCGACCGTGCCGTAGCCGTTGAGCGCGACATCGATCATGGCTTCGCGGTCGACGAGCAGGCGAAGCGCGGCCCTGACCCGCGGGTCGGTGAACGGTTCGAGGTCGGTACGCATGTAGATCGGCAGAAACTGCTGCGACTCGTTCTCGAGCAGCTTGATGCCCGGCGTCTCCTTCAGCGCGGGCGCATCTGCGTAGTTCACGCTGCTCGCGATATCGACCTGGCCGCCCTGCAGCGCGTTGATCTGCGCCTGGCCGTCGGTGAACGAGATGACGTCGAGCGCCGAGACCTTGGGTGCGCCGCCCCAGTAGGCGTCGTTCGCGCTGAGCAGCGAGTGCTGCCCCGCAACGAACTCGTCAAGCGCGAAGGGCCCCGTTCCGATCGGCGCATCGGCGTCGAAGGCGGCCGACGTCATATAGAGGTAGGGGCTCGTCCAGAGCTCGGCGAAGGGCCCGTAGGGTGCGTCGAGCGCCACCTTCACCGTGAGCTCGTCGACCGCGGTCACCGCCCCCTCCGGGATGAAGGAGAGGAGGGAGGCGCCCTTGGCGCCGTTACCTGGATCCTGAATCCGAGCCACGCTTGCGAGCACGTCTTCCGCGCTGAAGTTGCTGCCGTCGTGGAAGGTCACGCCATCCCGCAGCGCGATTGTCCACTCGGTAGCGTCGGCGTTCGGGGTCATCGCCTCCGCGAGCAGGTACTCGAGTTCGCCCTCGCTGTCGAAGGCGACGAGCCCCTCGAAGATGTTGCCCGCGCGAACCAGGTCGCCCTGAGTCGCGGGCGTGATGTGCGGGTCGAGCGTGTCGCTCGTGCCGCCGGTCACCGCGATCCTGAGTACGTTCTCCTCCGGGCCGTTGACGTTTCCCTGGCAGCCGGTGAGCGAAGCCACGAGCGCCGCTGCGCCGAGCATCGCTGCGACCTTCACTCGCCGCCCGCGGCGACGAAACACTGTATTAGTCATGGTGAGACCTCTCTGTCGGTTGAAGCGTTACGCGGTTCGATTGGGTGCCTGGACGCGGAGCGCCCGTGCGGCGTTGGAACTGCTGAAGACTTCGATGCCGTCGGTCACGATGGGCACGAGCACGTCGAGCCCGCGCGGGTCATATGTCGGGTCCCACGAAGCCATGACGAATGCGGAGACATCGAAGCGCTCGGCGATGAGGCGCCACGCGAGGCGTAGCTGGTCTGGGTGCAGGCCGCCCCGGGCCGCGTGCGCGTTGGCCCGCAGGATGTCGGCGTCGATGACATCGGCGTCAAGGTGCACGTAGACGCGGTCAGTTCGGGCCGAGAGCAAGTCGAGCGCGGCCGTGAGCCCACCTTCGAACCCGAGCTTCGCGATCACTGGTGGGTCGACAACGGCGCCCATCGCGCGGCCGTGGTACTCCTTGCCGCGCTCGCCCGCTTGGTACACCTCGTGGTAGCCGACCGTCACGATCTGGTCTTCGGGGAGCGTGTGAAACCCGGGGATGCGGGCGGCGTACGCGTTCCAGCAGTGGCCCGCGATCGTGCTCACGGGCATACCCTCGAAGAAGCCGTTGACTGAGAACTCTGGGGTCATTGCGTCGCTGTGGGCGTCGAACCAGATGAGGCCCACGCCGGGGTCGTCGAGGCCGCCCAAGACCCCGAGCGCGGCGGAGCAGCTCGTCGGCTCCACGAACGGCAGCCGACCTGCTTCGCGGGTGGCACGCACGAGCTTCGAGAGCCTGATGTTCTGTGCGAGCATACGGCTCATCTGGTCGCCGCGGGGCAGTGTGCGCTGGTCGGTGCCGAACTCGTCGGGCTGCGGCTCACGGCTGCCTTCGACCATGCGCAGGTCGACCTCGCCCACCGTCCCCGCGAGCCGCTCGGCCAGCCTCCCCGCGGTGAAGAGCACCTCTGGAGCCGTCGCCATCTGAAACTCGCCCTCGGCCTCTCGCCCGCACCAGAATGCGCTGCCGAGCAGCGAGACCGCCTGAACTTCATCATTGATCGTCATGCCAGTGACCTTATGTCAAGATTTCGTGACATATTGACACTGTTATGCGAACGTGATTATTCGGTGGCCACGAACTCCCAGCTGTCGGCGGTGGCCCGCGCGAGGTACATCGGGGCGCGCAGCCTACCGTTCGCGCCGACAGAGAGCACCCCGCGCGGCCCAACCAGCTGGCTCCGCCCGAGGTGCTCGCGCACTACGCCCGGGTCCGTTGACCCCGCCGCGTTCACGCTGTGCGCGAGGAGCAGGAGCGCCTCGTACGTCGCCTCGCCAAGCGCCGAAATCGGGGGCGCGTACGCGCCGAACGCTTCGACGTAGTCACGAACGAAGTCCCGGTTTTCCTGGGTGTCGAGCGCGGGCAGGTACGAGGTTGCCGAAAGCATGCCTTCGGCGGCCTCTCCCAGCAGCTCGCGGCTGCACTCGTCGAGCAGTAGCGACAGGGAGCTCACGTCGCGCCGGGCCCCCGCCCTGAACATGGCCTCCTCGAAGTCGATCATCCCCCACCCGACGAGTGAAGAGATGACGACGTCTGGGTGCTCAGCCAGCACCTCGCGGGCGAGCTCGTCGGTGTCGGGGGTTTCGGCGTCGGCGTAGACCTCGCGCACTACTTCGCCTCCGAGCGCCTCGATGAGCTCGCGAGCCTGCCGGTTGACCGCGCGCGGCCACGAGAAGTCGCTTCCCACCAGCGCCCAGCGGGCTCCAGCTCCATGCAGCCTGTGGAGGTGCGGGATGGCGGCGGTGAGCTGATCCTGCTCGGTATCGCCAACCGCGATGAGGGAGCGCTGCGGCAGCGATGATTCCGAGAGCGGCGCGTAGAGGTAGGGCTTGCGCTCCGCCCAGCCGCTCGCGTCGACGGCGGTTGCGATCTCCGACGAATGCACGCCGACCGCGGCCTCGATGCCGTGCCGACCGTCGGTCAGGAGGAGTTGCGTAACCCCGCGCTCTGCGCTGCTCGCGTCGTCGATGACCACGACCTCGACCGGCCTGCCGAGCATCCCGCCCTCGGCGTTGATGCGCCGTTCTGCGAGTCGCGCGCAGTTGACGGTGCTGCGCCCGAAAAGGCCCGAGTGGCCGGTGAGGCTCGTGACGAGGGCGATGCGGAGCGTCCCGGTGATGCGCTCGGGGGTCTCGCGGTCTTCACCGTTTGCGTGTGTGTCTTCGTTTGTGTCGGTGTCGAGCATGTCGGCTACCTGCTCAACGGTGTCGAGCGGCACCGTTGTTCGCGTCGACACTCGCGTGCGCGATCCCAGCGATGTCAGCAGAATCTCGGTTCGGCTCTCCCACGGCGACTCCTGCGCGATGACGATGCGCCGGTACGGCGTGTACTCGACGAGCCGGGCGACGGCCTGGTCGAGACGCACGCCGGCTCCCTGAGCCACCGGCACGAGCGTTCGCACAGGCTGCCCAGCCGCACCCGTCGCAGCTTTCGCCGAGAGGTAGGTGCCTCGCCTGTCGGTGTCCCCGACCGCGAGCAGGCCGTCGAAGACCGCGTTGATGGGCTGGGCCACGACCTTCTCGTCGATGAGGGTGGTCACGCCGGGCGAGGCTGGAGCGCGGGGCGCGGGTGGCGCTGGGCTCTTGGTCGAAGTTGGGCGGGCGGGCGGCGCTACAGGGTTCAGAGGGCTTCCTCTGCCTGTCCGTCCGCCGTCGCAGTGCATCGCTCTCAGCTCACGATTCGATGTCTGGCGCGTAGACCTGCTGCAGAAACGCGATCGCTGAGTCGGCCCGGTTCGGTCCGAGCCTGTACCGGCGGCGCTGCCCGTCACGGACCTCTTCGAGCAGTGTTGCGTCGCGCAGCACGCGGAGGTGCGACGATACGGCTGTCCGGCCAATCTCGGTGAAGTGCTCGGCGATCTCGCCCGCGGTTGGCAGGTCGTTGCCGCCAACGAAGGAGAGGATCTCGCGCCTCACGGGGTCAGCGAGTGCACGAAACGTCGAGTCTTCGCTCGGCGCGCGCTGCGCTGACATTCCGCCTCCTTGCTGTGGCCGTGCTTCTGTCGGGGTCTTGTTGGCTGCTGCCAGGATTTCCCGAACGGGTATCCCTCATTCTCACATTGGCGGGGTGTTTTGCCTAGCTCGTGGGCCTGAGGCGGCCCGCTCGAGGATGATCTCCTAGCGAGTTGGTCAGCGATGCTACTCACGACAGCGCGATGACGAGCAAGACTGCACCTAGCGCGGCAGCAAATACGCCAACACCGATGAGTACGGCGCCACCCCTTGGCAGGTGAACCAGCCCCTCGTTCAGCGACAAGCAGCGTTTATACTTTCAGGGTCATCCCATTTGTGTTGTCCGCGCATCTAGAAAGGGATAGGCGAATGTCCTTGGGGACTGTCAGCCTCCCCAGCTTCAACAGCATCGCGTACGGCCGTGGCATCACAACTGAACTCAGCGCCCCGTGCCTGTAGTCAGTCAATTTCAGACACACTCCGCGCAAGGACTGATTCTGGAGGCCAAGCCTTCCGTCCCGTCGACGCCCAATCGGCCAGCTAAGAGCTACCGACGCACAGAGGTTTCACCCCCGCTGTCCGCGGCACTCTGTGGTCATACTCTTAATCAGTTCTAGGGTTGGCTTTGAGTAACGGAAAGACCCAATTAGCCCACATCGAATTTGTAAATTCCTCTCTCCGACGTTGGATGATGTCAAGCGCAGGGTAGAGGCCTTCTTCAACCTGAATACTCTTTCGGGCCGACGTTGGCACCGAGTGGCGAATGATGAAGAAAGCCGAAGTCAGCTCATGCTTTGTCCCATGGGCGAGCCTGTTCACAAGCCGCCTCACTTCGTTGCGGTTGCGCGCGTAGAAATGACCGATCCGCACTCGTGCGGCCACCAAAAGCAGATAAGTGACATCTGAATCGGAGCCATCGCTCCATGTCGAGTCAAGCAGAATAGTTGCTGCGAGGTCAAAGTCCCGGCTCAGCGCGAGATCGATGCCGTCCCATAGCAAGGTCCGGAAGAAATTCTGCGCTGTGTCAGGGTTCAGCTTCTCAGCTACCGGAGCATTGCTCGAATGAAAGAATTCCGCCATGGTTCGCAGGATGTCCTCGACCGATGCCTCCTGTGCACAGCGGGAAATGAAGAGCGCGGCAACGTGTGGGCCGACTCTTGTACTGTCGCTTCCTTCGAGAGCGCGGAGCGTTGAGCTTAGGACATCACGGTTGCGTTCTTCGAGCAACGAAAGCGCGCGATCTACTGCCCGCAACAGGAAGACGTCAAGTCCTTGCATTGTGGCCTGACTGAAACGGTTCTGAAGCAGCTCCAATATCACCGCTGTCGACCAGACTCCTTTCTCAGCGTGAATCATCCAGTAAAACAAGGAAAACTCATCTTGCCCCGTGGAGAGAAGCGGCTTGAAAGGTCCGACGAGCTCTCGAGTTGCGGCAGATTGATGCTGCCGGGGAAGAGTGAGTGCGGCCATCCATAAAACCGCGTTGGACTCATCGCGACTTAGCAGGCCTCGCCAACCGCTGACTACTGCCTTCTCTTGGTACTGCCTTCGTCCAAGTACTTCTACGCGGGCCCTTACGACATACCGTCCGAGTTCTGGGTTAGCTGCTGGCCGCAGCCAAGGCCTCAGTTGCTCTTCGATGTCATTCGCCGTTATCCACTCCGGGTTGTCCAGCCAAGCGGCAACCTTGCCTCCCCAGAGCAGCTCCGCTGACACCGCGTAACTACGACCAACCGCGTGTATCAGCGATGCGCTCTCCAAAGCCGCGAACTGGCGGAGGAGGATATCGCGTTCCCGTACCGATATATTCGATCCGAGGTAATCTCGTTGGATTGCCCTCCTCTCGACCGGTTCGCCGTTGGAGAGTGCAAAGTACTCTGCAAGTATCGCGGCGAGCTCATGTAGGCCTTCTCGTTCTCCACGACTCCGGCCCGCCATCTCGATGGCACGTTCCCAATATGAATTCAGGAAGGACGCCTCCGAGAGGAATGCAGAGTTCATCCCGCCCTCCTCTGAGGGCAACCTCATCGCATCGGCATAGAGATGAGCGGGTCGTGGCCGGCAAAGCAACTCATTTGCACGTTTGTCAGCACGGAGAAGCTGGCGGAGATCCTTCGCCTGCGAGCCCTCTACTTCTGCAAACAAGATCATGTGACCGATCCTGTGAGCGACGACAATTTCATCCAGATCCAACCAGCCCGTAGCCAGGATCTCCTTCGACCGATCCAGCTCGGTGCTCACGAGTGTGTTAACCGAGGGTGGAGCATGCCCTTCCTGACGCCAAAACCTCGGAGCGTCAGGCGAATGTAGCAGATCGAGGGCAGTGCTATCTGCCGTCACCAACCACCGCAACGGCCCGGAACCATCCTGCTCCTGGATCTCCTCTCGAAACGCGTCCCAGACGTGACGGTCACGTTCAACCCATTCGTCAAGGTCATCAATCACAACCAAGCAATGAATGTTTGAGGACTGGAGTGCATGCCTGAGCTGCTGGATAGAAGAGAAAGTCCTGCCGAAGGACTCTGCAGCCGCGGCAAGAAAGGCCGAAGCAAAATCAGCTGAGGTGCTTGGAAAGAAGATGACCGCCCAACCGGCTTCAAGGGCCTCCTTTGCAACTGAGTGGGCAAGAGCAGTCTTCCCTGAGCCCCAGCTTCCCTGGAGAGGGAGGATCGCCTGGTGCCTTGGGTATCTGGCTTGATCTTGCAGCCAGCCGACGGCCTCTCTGACCTTTCGCAGCTCCGAAGAACTAGCTTTGCGATGCGCATCCCTCTTGACGATACGACTCGGGAGTGACCTCAGCTGGCCAAACCCGTCTTCGTCGCGTAGTGCACGCTGGAGTCCAACGCTGGTTGTGAGCCCGGACAACTGGTTTGCGACCTTCTCTAGCGTTTGAAAACCGTCTGCCCGAGCAGCTGAAGCAAGGGTGTTAAGATTTTCGTGAGCTGTCACTAACCAGTCAAAGTCGACATTCGGAAGCAGCTTGGGCCATTCCACGTTCTTCTCTGGGAACTCGCGGTCTCGTTCGTATAGCTGGATCTGAAGCTCTGGCTTGTATCTGGCAAGAGCAAAGTGGACCGCTGAGATTGTGTTGGGGTTAGCTGGAGGAATTACCTTTTTGGCAAGATAGGCAAGGATCTGCAAACCACGTTCGGCAGCGAATTTTGGATCTTGAAGAATCGCCTTGGTCACAGTGCGAAAGACAGCAATCGCTACAGAGGTCTCCGCTTCCTCAAGTTTGTATCGAGTGAGGCGACGGGCCCAACCGTTAACTAGTCCATCAATTTCTCCCCCTGCCGATATTAGGAGTTCCGGCGAGAATGCCGTCTCCGTTTTCAGCACTTCTTGAGCTGCACTAGCGCCCCTGATGATTGAGTCTTCAGGAATGCGTTCTGCCACTGCCCAGTTCCGGAGCTCCTTCGTTAGACGCTTAACAGCTGCCGTCGGGTTGAGCTGGCCGTTGGCAGACAATAGCTGGAGCTTCTCGGAGGCATGAAGTCTAGACGCCGCGACACCCTCGTTCAGCAGAAGCCCCAGGACCGCACCGCCCACGGTTTCAAGCATGATTCCTCCCTATGAGTGGCAACATCGATGTAACACAAATCATATTCGTCGCCCAGAACAGCATTGTTCATGGCATCTCTGTCCCGTGTAGGAAGCGCAGCAATATCCGCCGTCTAGCTGTAGTTCCCAGTGAGGGTGTGAACACGATCTGACGGAGTCTGCCCACCGATCCCGGTATGGGGTCGATGATGATTGTAGTAATGAAGCCAGGCGCCGTACGTTGGGGCCCTGGCTTCATCACTGTCATACGTAACCGCGTACGCCCACTCCGCCGCGAGAGTCCGATTGAACCGTTCGACCTTGCCATTCGTTTGCGGCCGGTACGGGCGAGTGAATCGGTGTTTCACCCCATCTCCCAGAGCTGCGGCGAATGCGTGTGACCGGTAGCACGCCCCGTTATCCGCCATCACCGCTATGACTGCCACTCCGGCCTCGGCGAAGAAGCCGCGGGCGCGCCCCCAAAACCTGGCTGCGGTCTCTTTCCGCTCATCGGCAAGGATTTCGGAGTACGTGAGGCGCGAGTAGTCATCGACAGCGTGATGGAGGTACGCGTATCCCCGGCCACGTTTGCCATTGTTGCGTTTCCCGACCGTGCGGCCGGGCATGCGATTCCCGCCGCCGTCGGGGATGCGACCCAGCTTCTTAATATCAACATGCACTAACTCACCCGGTGCCTGTTTCTCGTAGCGCACGACTCGCGGCTTTCGCACCGGTAGTCCGGTCGCCTGGTCCACGTGAGCGAGGAGGGGCATCCGGTAGCGGGCGAGCACACGCTCGACCGTGGATCGTGGGATACGGAGGTGGTAGCTGATGCGGTGTGGCCCCCATCTGCGGGTGAAGCGCAGCGAGATGATGCGACGCTCACGCCGTTTCGACAGCCGGGTGGGTGAATGGTGCGGGCGTGAAGAGCGATCGGTGAGGGGGTCACCGGCCCGGTATCTGGACGCCCATTTCGAAGCCGTTGCTGGTGAGACTTGGAATCGTTCGGCTGCGCGTCTGATGCGCCAGCCATGATCAACGATCAGGGTGGCGAGGCGCCTTCTACCGATTGAGGTGAGGGGTGCGTTAGCGTGAGACATGAAGACCTCCGGCTTGGGAAGTGAGTATGGTAACCCACATCCTGCCGGAGGTCTTCATCTATCTCGAGTGTTCACAACGTCCCGAGGAACTACACCTAGGTCCCCTTCGGAACCGCTCGACTAGCGTGTCCGTATGCACTGATCCCGAAAGCAACACCCACACGTCCAGAATCCCAAACACGCGGCACGTCAGATACGACATCGTGGACGCCGGGGGCACGATCACGCTCCGGCGCACAGAGAGACTCAGGCACCTTCGCATTGGTCGAGGCCACGCCCGCACCGAGGTCATCTGTCTCGTCCACGGCAGTCACGCCACCGTGATCACAACCACAGGCAAAAGTGCTTAGCGGACACACCGTCGACCCAGGAAAGGATTACCCAACAAAACACCTGAACCCGCGTTTCCGCGGGTTCAGGTGTCCCTGATGTCCTGAAACATCACATTGGTCGGGGTGTTCTCCTCCTATGCAGAAGAATTACAGCAGGGGTGGCGGCTGCTTCAAGGGGCGGATTTATCGCCAAAAACCGCAGAATTACAACAAATTCCACGATCTCTTGCTCGCATTACCGACGAGAAGCTCCGGCTCATGATCACCGATTATGAGGCGGGGATGTCGGCATATGAGTTGGCAGATAAGTACGGACACAATCGCGGCACGATCATGAAACACCTCGCTGGAGCAGGGGTTCGCTCACGAGTGGCGGTGCCTACAGATGACGAGATCTTCCACTGGCGCGAGCTATATGCCAAAGGACTGGACTTCAAGACCATCGCAAGGAGGGTGGGGCGGAATCACAAAACTATCAGGCGGTATCTAACTTAGTTAAGTCAACTAGGGGCTAGCCCAGGAGGCACCGGACCGACAACCCCATGGCACGTCCTGAGCTACCGAGCGACGAGTTATCACCTGGTCTGACATAACCGGTGCCAAACGCTGTGGTTGCTGCTCCAGTGGAATTACTGCTGGCCGACGCACTCCACAAGTAACCGAAATACCCTTGGTAGACTAGTCCTTGATCCCATTGCCTGACGTAGCCTGTCAGAACACCCTTGAAGGGTCCTGCGCTTTGCCACTTTGCGATAGAGGGGCTTCCAGATTGGAATAGACCACTACCACCAAATGCCTGATCGAGCCTTGAAAAGTCGCTGGCGCCCGCTGCGGTGCCTCCAGTGGGCAATCTCCATCCTTTGGCACACACTGAATGCTCTGCGGCATATAAACCGTCACGGAAGCCGTCGAAGGCTCCCCCGGCCGTCGCTGCGGCGAAATTATAGAGGTATCCATAGTTCTCCGCACCACTGCCAGTATCTCCAGGTATTGGCCCAAACGCACTTGGGTCGGATACGTCTTCATAATCTTCGTTGAAAACAGGAGGGAGTAACTGAGGCAGGGTGAAGTTGCTGGCTACATCACTGTCGGCTGGTGTCAACGTAATTGTGCCACTGGTGCTACCGAGCTTCAGATTGTTGAGCATCCAGCACTTGTTGTCAGCTAGTTTGGCGACTTCGTAGGTCTGGGGGGTGCCGCGGTTGTCAGCTAGGGTGATGATGGCGGATGGGTTAGCACCGGTGTAGACGGTGAGTGCTGAACACTGAGCCGGGGTAAAGGATTGCATTGTTGCAATCGGAGATGCGCAATCACCCTCTTGGAGATTCCCCGCTTCCGTAATTCGAAAGGTCTTACCGTTGGCTTCACCAGTGATGCAAAAGGCATTACCGCCGCCGCTGTAGGCAAGTCCAGCGATTGTGTAAGTCGGCGGGAAAGATCCATTGATAATCTTCTCAGCGTGAAGCTTTTTAGCGGCAGTGGAAAGGTCAGACTTGAGGGCCGACTCTTTGGCATTGGCAGTAATGCCGTTATACGCCACGATAGTAATCGCAGCCAAGATAGCAATCACAACGACTACAATGAGCAGCTCAACAATCGTGAACCCTCGCCGCCCCCTATGTTTCGGCCAATTATCGCCTCTGTAAAATCCCTTCATTGATAATATTCCTGCTTATGTATAAATTCTGCCACTTACTATGACGAGGTACTACTGGAAAGTCAAGATGCTTCAGGGGTGTGGGTGGATATAAGGCAATCTATAAATCTCTAGCGCTTTCGGTAAATAGGAAAGTTGAGCGGCGGCTTACCCTCTAACGCTCGTTCCTCGTTCATAATGTGCTGGACGAGTAGAAGTAGCACCTCCGCATGCCTCTGGACATCAATTTTTGCCCTCGCGATGGCCTGGATTCGATGCAGTCTCGCGCCGGGTTTTTGTGTTGTCACGGCAGGGCTGCCAATTCTTAACCTTCGATACTCGGCACTCACTTCCTCAATAAGAGGAAGGGCACCTTCCGGGTCAGTGACGTAATGACCCGCCGTTGCAGTAATCTGCTGAAATGCACTTAACAGCTTTGCGTACGCACGTCCCGCAGTCTGCGGCAACGACTCATCTCCCAGGTTGACGGTCGTGCGCGTTTCGATAATGTCGGCATCACTGCCGGTATTGATCATCTGGTAATACTGATGCACGCCCCACTGCTCCTGTGGCAATAGCATTCCATAGAGACTTTGCAGAGACTCATCCTCCCAAAGCCGCTTAAGAAAACGGTGGCGCATCAGGAAGTCGTTGTTCGTGAGCCGCGGCATATTCTGAGTATGACTATGCGCTTATCAACAGACCTAGTCAATGTTTATTTTGTAGCAATTCTCACAACACCATCGGTACACCTCAACAGAGGTGGCGTGGTCCTAGAAGACATGTACCGATGACCCTCCCCGACAAAATCGCCAACAGGGGTGGGCTTCATTCTTTCTAATAAGAACCATCACCTCGCATGTACCGATACATAAAAAGAGACGCCGTAAAAGCGTCTCTGACCTCTATAAAAGCCTTGTGATAATGATAACCATAATCACTTTGGTCGGGGTGTTCTCCTCGTATGCAAAACAATTAGAACAGGGGTGGCGACTTCTTCAAGAGGCTCGTACCTCGCCAAAATCCGCTGAGTTACAACAGATTCCGCGGTCTCTCGCTCGCATCACCAACGAGAAGCTCCGGCTCATGATTGCTGATTACGAGGCGGGGATGTCGGCACATGAATTGGCGGACAAGTATGGCCATAATCGTGGCACCATCATGAAGCACCTCGCCTCAGCCGGAATTCGCTCACGAGTGGCAGTACCCACGGACGACGAGGTGCTCCACTGGCGCGAGCTATACGCCGAAGGGCTGGGCTTCAAGACCATCGCAAGACGGGTAGGGCGAAACCATAAGACAATACGAAAATATCTCTCGCCCTAGCTTGGAGACGGTTCTTGATTGATCTCGACAGAGTCGATTAACCAAACTTCCTCCACCCGCTTGGTAAGCTGCACTTTTCCAGCTGCCCATCCAATTGGATCTCGTAAGCGTCGAGCTACCTCGTCACGATCAACTTCACTTGACTTTTCTGGAGTTAGAATCACTAGCAATCCAGCCATTCGCAGAAGCGTTGCTGCTTCATAATTCTTGAGTTGATGCAAGTGACCGTGCGCAAGCGAGTTTCGGAGAGAAGCTACTGGATTAACTAAGCATCGCTGCCAGTCCATATCAAAATCGTGCTTCTCGAGCCTCTTACTATATTCGCCGAGTGAGGGAAATCTACCATCGCGAGTCTCCGTCGGCATGCGGTAGAGGGGGTCTCCGAGCGACAGAAGCAGCCCTCGAGCACCTGCTTCAACTAGCGGGAACGCAGCACGTCCAGCATCCGAATAGCGACCATCCCAAAAGCTATTCAGAGCTTCACCGAATGCTTCAGCTAACTCGTAGTCGCACTCATATCGAAGCGACAGGTGCGCTCCCACTTCGGCTGGCGTTAAGACACCGTAGTTACTCTTGATTACGACGAGTTCTCGGGCAAGGCTTGCGCCGTGGACTCCGATTCCCATCAACTCAAGCCGCTCAAGCATTTCCTCTTCATAGTCCTCAGCCCCGGTGGAGCTCTTCACGGGCAGACCATCAGCATTCAAGGTTGACCGAGTCACGAGCTGCATAATGCCGCCTCCGGATGTGGACTCCCTCGCGCTCTTGAGGTTTTCTTCGTAACGCCCTGTCGGGGCCGAACTAGTGAGCCAAAGATCAAGTGCGACGCGACTATCACCCGCATGACGATACCTCGACAGGTACACATCGGCGAGATGTCGTGGCAGTTGCGCTTCGATGATGTGTGACCGCATCCCGAGAGCGCTAAGCGGCATCTCCTGCCGTGCACTCACGACCCGCTCACGTAGATCTACGAACCCGTACTTCTCTGCAGCTTTGTAGGCTGCGTCATACCAGCTACTCGCAGCGATTCCCGGCTGCAGTTCTGCCAAGTCAAAATACGCCTCAACAAGCTTCCGCCTAGTATCCTCGCGCTCTGCAGACGACACGGCCAACTTCTCAAGAAGCTTAGTTGCTCCCTCGATTACCGGCGCATATGGCCAACGGGAGGCCCGGATCGATTCGAGCATCTCCTGAACTTCGGCTCGGCTGGGTGACTCAAATTTGCCCGTGCGGGGAGCGACCACCAGGGGTGCAAACGGCTGGAGCAGGACACCAGCGGGAGTGCCTTCTTTCGCTACAAGTGACTGGCACATATCCCAGAGGGCTTGCCTTGCTTCCTGTTCTCCTGTGAGCGATAGCCGCCGAGAAATACTCCAGGCACGACGCAAACAGGAGGCACGATAGTACTCATCGAGATGACTTACGGTTGCAAGTTCTAGGTAGGCCGCGACGACCTTCGTGCCTGCCGCGGGCGTCGCTTCGATTCCAGCAGAATACAAAAGGTCAAGGAAATGAGCTTTCGGGAGTGGATGCTCCAGCGCAGTAGCGGCCTCTTGCCAGATCATTTTTTCTTCTGGTGAGACAAGATCGAACGCAGGGGGCCAGTCATTCAATGCAGATGAAAACTGAACTCCAAGGATGGAGGCACCAAAGTGCTTAGGATCGTCCTCGATGGAGTAGGCGAGAGCACGCTCCATGGCGCAGACTACCTCGGTAGGTTGAAACTCCAGACCGGTGTCACCCTCGCGGACGGAAGCCGTGAATTTTTGCAGGAGAATCCATGGGTCCGGAGAGTTAGCAGCGCGAGAGTCAAGTACCCCTGAGAGTTGTTCAACTTCGCTGCTTTGATCGCGCCTCAACGCCCTACCTCCGCACTTTCGAGTCAACATAAGCAAAAATTGTTCTCGCAGCGTTGATGGCGAGTAGAGCTTCTTCGTCGCCAAGCAACGCATCATTCGGATGAGCAGCACTAGCGTTGTTTCGCAAAGTTGTCAGCGCGTCAAGGGTGGTTGCCATCGAGTAAAGTACCCGGCTAACTTCATCCGCACGTTCACCAGATGGGACGAGCTGTGGGTGCTGCTCACGCAGTCGTTTCATTGCGACTTGGAGAGTTGCCTGGTCGGGGAGATCGATACCCGTCTCAGCACAAAGATGCTTCAGGTGGCCGTGAAGCGCCGTATGCACTCTATCGATCGCACTTGCAGGGCCACTCGTGCGGATCAGGTTCTCGGCGTCAACGAGCGCTTGTCGTACTACTGTCCTCATTGATTCGACCGGCTTCACACTGGCAACAATTGGGGCACCTTCGAGACGTCTGATCCATTCCTCGACCCGGGGCTGGAAGACCTTCTGCTGTTCTGAGCTCGCAGGATACTTTTCCAGAACCCCTCGAAGAATCTTTGCTTGTCGATCGGGCGACTGCGAAAGAAGGATCTGAATAAACCGAGTTCTTGTGGTTCCTTCGAGTTCATCGGGAAACACATCGTAGATACCGCAGTACTCAGGATAGAAGTCCGTGTGCGTCCGGTAGCTGAAATCACCCAGATATCCACTATCTACTCCGATATAGCGGTTGACGAGCTGCTTAACTTCTTGCTCGGTTAGCTTCACTCCAGACATCTGCCGGTCTCTCCATTAAGCCTGGCCATCTATAGGTTCCACCCCTCAGGTGATGACTTCGCATAATCGATGTCGAGTGCTTTAAAGTGTTCCCTCGCGGCTTTGATCTTCTGACGCTCAGCAGGGCGGAGCATCTCGGCGTTCGAAGTGCTCTTCGTCTCACGCACCATGTAGATGCGATCCTCGCCGTCCTCGTGTTTCACGATCGCCCAGTCGGGGTTGTATGGGCCGACTGGGGTATCGATCTTGAACTTCGCAGGGAGCTTCATGAACATCTTGACGTCTTTACGATCATCAAGCTTCTTCGCGAACTGCCGCTCAATATCTGAGTCGAACAGTACATAGTCGAAGTCCGTTTTCTCCTGATGCTGCACCTTGTACAGCTGGTCGAGAAACCGGTCAGCCTCGTCCTTGCTGTCTTCGCGGAGTTCACGCAGTTCATAGACGCTGCCCGCGATCTTCTCGTACTCAACCCCGTCGACAATAATCTTCGCCAGCTCAGCACTGATCACTCGTCTTGCCATCGTGATGAAGTCGTTCGGATTACCGATGAACTCGTCAAGCCTGCCGCTCTCGGTCAAGATATCGATGATGGTGCGACGGGTGAGTTTCGTGGCGTTCTGCAGCTCGGTGATGATGTCGGGCAGGTCATAGCTGCCCCGGAGGTCTGCGGTGCGGACACCACGCTCCTCTGTTTTCGCTCCACCACGCTGAATTCTCAATTTTGCATTGACAACCTGAATGCGGAGCGGTTCAATGCGAGGGTTCTCGTCGAGGTCACGAAGCGTGTCCACACTTCGCCTGATGAGATCCTCACGACTCACCTTCACTCGGTAGGTGGTCTTACGGCTGATCGCGTACCAGAAGTCCTCGAACTCTTCCGTCCAGTACAGCTCCTTGTTGAGTTTCCGCGGCACACGGTCTTTCTTACGTTTCACGAGTTTGTCGAGCTTGCACTTATCGACCAGCTCGATCACGAAGTCTGTCGCCCAGGCGAAGTCGACCGGAAGACCGAGATCAAAGCCAAGGACATTCGGAGTGAACTGATCGGTCACCCGACCGTCTTTATCGAGGAAGCCACTGCTCTTGAGTGCTTCGTAAATCTTTGCCGAAGCTTCATATCCAAGCGGAGTCTCGATGTCGCCGTCAACGACGGGTATCTGGGCGAATTCGCCCTTGCGTACGAACCCAAGCTGTACGCCAGCTTTCTTGTACTCGTCCTGCAGGCTCTTCGCGAACTCTGCATAGGACTCGTTCGCGATTACGGTGAGCTGAGCAACACCTGGCTCGGCGATACGTTCGCCGTGCTTGTTGACCGGCAGACGAAGTCCACGCCCGATCGTTTGACGTCGCTCTGTCTCGCCGCCCATTTCACGTAGGGTACAGATCTGGAAGACGTTCGGGTTATCCCAGCCCTCACGCAAGGCAGAGTGGCTGAAGATAAACCGAGTCGGGGTGTCCTCGCTCAGGAGGCGGGCCTTATCTTTCATGATGAGGTCGTAAGCATCATCATCTTTTGCCGTGCTGCCTTCGCCCTTGGAATCCACGAACGTCAGCTTCGCCGCCTTGCCTTTGCCTGACTTCATCTGCGCAAAGTAGGCCTTGCGGTACTCTTGCGGGTCATCGGGAAGAAGCTCTCCCCAGGCTGGGTAGCGTTCGCGTTCCTCGCGTAGAAGCTCATCGAACCACTGCACGTACTGACCGTTCGCGTCTTCGTTGTTGACGCCGTCGCCGAGGAAGTTCGCGACTTTGTCAATGAAGAACAGCGTCAATACCTTGACACCGCGTGGGCGCATCTGCATTTCCTTACGGAAGTGCTCGCGGATCGTTTCGCGGACCATCTCGCGGTAGATCGCCTGCGAGTTGCCACCGATCTCTTCGCCTTGGTTCAAGATCGGGTGCTTGGTCAGCTCTACAAATGGCACCCCGGAACCATCCGGTGACTCAAACCCGATCTCCATAATCCGCCAACCCTCATAGATTGGATTGTTGGCGACGGAACTTCCGGCAAGATCCTGACCTTGCTTCACTTTCTTCACAGTTGGTGCGAAACTCCCATCGGCCTTGCGACAGAGCAGTTCCAGTTTCGCTGTCCAAGGGTCACGTTGCACGTCGACCAACTTGATGTACGGTGTTGCCCCAGCGCCTTGCTGACGGGCCTCGGCAACAACGATCTGCTTCACGAGACCCTTGTCGTGAGCATCCACCGGGTCAAGCCGGTAGACGACATTGCGGGTCTTACGGTGCGTGGCACTGTAGCGGAGGGTACAGGTTGGCGACAGTTCGTCGATTGCTGTTTGCGAGAGCTTCGACTCCATGTTCTGAGGCTCATCCATAATGACGACAGGACGAGTGGCTTTCAGATAGTCAATTGGCCGCAGCCCCTGAAGCTTGTCACGTGTCTGATGAATAATCCTGCTGTTTGCATCCCCTCGAATAGAGTCGATCGTCATCACAAGGATCTGCACATTCGTCGCCGTGGCGAACGACTGTACTTCTTCTGCGGACTTGCCGCTATAGACCGAAGTGTCGAATGGCAGGGCAGGGTAGAGATCTCGGAAGTGGTCATGCATGAGTTCGATGCTGGTGTTGACACCTTCACGAATGGCAACGCTGGGAACAAGGATCACGAACTTCGTGAAGTTGTACTTTTGCGCCAGTTCGAAGATGGTCCGCAGATAGACGTAGGTTTTTCCGGTGCCGGTTTCCATCTCGATATCAAAGCCAAGCTCTTCATCGGCGAGACGCCCGCTCAGCTCAAGGCCGTTGCGGTTTTGCACAGCTCGTAGGTTCTCAAGAAGCGTGTCGCGCTCCACGATTAGGTTGTTACCGACTGCGCCGACTTCTGCAGCTAACTCGGCTTCTCGAGCTGCAAACTCAGCAATTCCGGGCAGCTCTGCATTGTTAGAGGCTGCGACTTGCACTGAGCCGCGCAGTCTGGTGACCAGTTCTTCCGCATCCTTGGGCTGGCCGTCGAATAGGTCGACAACCGCCGCAATCGCATCGAGCTGAAATGGTTGTTTGTCATCGAATTTGAACTTCATTACCGACATGCCGAGCCTATGCCGTCCACAGTTCAATGCCGTTGCTCTTGCAGAGCTGGGCGAGGTTTGTCTTTAGCTCGTCATCTCCCTGGAACGCATCTTCAAGCACGATGACCTTGCCGCCAGGAATCTCGTCTACCATCGCACGCAGCTGATCGAGCGATGGCTTCTTATGTTCGTCGAGGTAGGCGACTACGGCGAGGTCTCCGTTAGGCTGCAGTACCGCGCGCATCTCGAGGCCTTCGATCTCGATAGGTTTGATCTGTTCGGTCAGCGAGAATCCTTGTTTGAGGAGAATCTCTGTAAGTAGATCATCTGGTGTTGCATTGTCGTCGGAGCTATCGTGAAAACCGAGCAGTTGCTGTTCAAGGTCACCCGCTTCGATCTCGCTCGAAACACGCCACTTAGTGAAGTTAGTGTCTGCGAGTTTGAAAGCTCGGAAGCCTAAATCAAGGGTCTTCTTATCCAGGTCAAGCAGATTGTCTGTCTCTGCTGCAAGCGATTCACCCGCTAGTTCAAGTCGACGGCGCGACAAGGCAGAGACTGTTGAGTAGCCTTCATGTCTTGCGGCTGATTCTTCAGGTGTAGGTTCCGGCAGTTGGACCTGAATCCACTTGCGGTTCTGTCGATCGGCTGCATTTTGGATCATGGTTGCGTGTCCAGTTGTGCCAGATCCAGCGAAGAAATCTAGAACAATATCATTGTTACTTGTGACGCTGGCAATAAGTAGTCGCAATATGTCGGTTGACTTCGGAAAATCAAAAAGTTTCTTTCCGTCAAACAAGTGACTTGTTTCTTTCAAACCATTTGAGATGTTTGTTATTAGATCCTTCATGACAGTTTGATTGAATCCGCGGATCTTTGTATAAACCTCGTATCCCCCCTTTCTCAAGGGAAGAACAAGTAAATCTTGTTTCTCACGGTCGACCTTCTCGCGTGACCAGCGCCAAGCGTGAAACTTGTGCCGACCATCACCATTTGCGTGCGGTCGAATTTCGACGTAACCGGGTATTTTGGTTCCTAAGTCCCCGCTCTTGATATCGTTAGTATCTGGGTTGAAATAAATTGAAAAAACTAAATTAGGTCGAGAGACCTCATTGAATATCCGGTTGTGATTCCACAGAGTGTCTCCCACGGCATACTCACCGATCTCGTCGCTTCGTACATCTTTTTTGAAGCCCTTATATGCATCGGGCATTTTTGATTTTGCGAATTCAATGTCTACTAGGAATTCGGATACGTGGTTAGCATTTCTGGCATAAGCCAAGATTCGTTCAAAAGTGCGAGCAGCACCTTTGCCGCTAATCTGTCTACCGGTCAGATTGGCAACCCAAGTAAGGTCGTTGAGGAAATTAGCCTCTCCAAAAACTTCATCCGCTAGCTTTCGCAGGTGAGGTTCTTCGTTGTGGTCGATAGACATGAATATAACGCCGCTATCCTTTAGCAAGTTTCTTGCAAGCTTCAGACGCGGGTACATCATGTTCAGCCAGTTTGAGTGATAGCGCCCCTCTGCCTCAGAATTGCTCGACAGTTTCTTGCCGTCCTCGCCAACCTGTTGCGTCCAGTTGAGATAGTGCTGCACACCGTCACCGAAACTATCTTTGTAGACGAAGTCCTTGCCTGTGTTGTACGGCGGATCAATGTAGATCATCTTGATCTTGCCGTGGTAATGCCGCTGCAAGATCTTCAGCACTTCGAGGTTGTCGCCCTCGATAAAGACGTTCTTTGTGGTGTCCCAGTCCTTGGAGTTCTCGAAGTCGGGTTTCAGCGTGGCTGTAGTGGGCTCTTGTGCGACGCGAAGCGCACGTTTCTTGCCTGGCCAGAACAGACCAAACCGCTCGTTTCCGTCAGCCGCATCGCCATCGAGAAGCTCCTGCAGCTTGGCGACATCCACTTTGCCATCAGCAATAGCCTCCGGCACTAGCTCGGCCAGCTGTGTTGCCAGCTCGGTGCGGAAGTTGGGTGTTGATGATGGTGTCTCGTGGATATCGTCTTCGTGCATATTCATTTCCTCTACTTGTAACATTTTTTGAGCGTTCTGTGAACAGCTCGAGATCTAGGCGACTACCCGCCAACGGATAGAGAACAGGTGCTCGGTCTCCTGGGTGCCGGTGAGTGCTTGTTCGATGAGATCTAGCAACTCTTCAGCTTCCTCTCTGAGCTTCTTCCGTTCCATGAAGTGGTCGCTCTCGGCCTCATCGGCGCGGCTTCTCCATTTCGAGGCTTCGCGCTTGAGCTTGATCTCTTCTAGTGGGTTATCAGTGTTCTTGGCTGCTTTGCGTGCTTCGCTTTCTTTCTTGCGATAGTCACGTACTTTTGCGTCAAACTCTGCACGACGATCCTTGATATTGCGGTCAAGAATCTCTTCCTGCTGGTTGTAATGCTTCGCGTTCCGCCCCTGAACTTCACGCTCATACTCAGCCCGCTGCTCAGCGAGTTTGTCCGCGAACTTGTCTTCGTCGATGGTGAGGCCGGGCTCACTTACTTCAATGGCAGTGAGTTCGAGCAGGTCACTCACAAGTTCTGCGTCGATCCATTCGTTGCTGCCGTCAACGAACCCGCCAGCGAGCATGTATGACTCGGAGATGTCATCGTTCTTGGCGCGCATGCTGAATGTCACGAGGTTTACAGTTAGTTCGCCGCTCTTGCCCTCAAGTTGCTTTACAGCCGCACCCGCGCGGTCAGAAGCCGACAAACTGAACGTCAGTTCACACGGTGGCGTTGCGTGCTCCTTCGCGCTATCGATCACATACTCGGCGAGGGCGCTCGAATAGCGGTACTGGTGCGCGTTTTCTTGTGGCTTGGATTTGAAGAAATAACGCCCGGTCTTGGCTTCTGGAACGGGCGAGTGACGCAGGGTGAATTGCCTGCCGTTTGCCTCGAAGTCCGCGTCTTCTGAAAGCTCGTGTTGCGTGACGGCAAGAAGGAGCCGCTCGAACTTGTTCAGCACCTCGCCCGATTGAGTGTCGTATGACTTGAGGCGATCCTGCACGTTCGGGTCGAGGTTGTCGAACACTTTGGACTTCGCCTGAGTCATCTCTTGCGATATTTCGTCCGAGTACTGGTCTTCCAGCTCAGCAAACGCGGCGTCGATTTCCTCCGCAGTCTTGCACCTGTTCAAGATCGCGGTGATGTTCTTCTCGAAGTCGAGACCATCCTCGATCGCACCGAGCACCTGATCGGACGCCCCGAACACGCTCTCGAAGAGATGAAACTTCTCAGTCAGTAGCTCCAGGATGCGCTGCTCAGCAACGTTGCCCTTGTTTGAGAAGTTCACGACCACAACGTTGTGCTTCTGGCCAAAACGGTGCACACGACCGATTCGCTGCTCGACACGTTGCGGGTTCCAGGGGAGGTCATAGTTCACGAGCATGGAGCAGAACTGCAGGTTCAATCCTTCTGCGGCAGCTTCGGTAGCAATCATGATCGTGCCCTTGTCGCGGAAGTAATCCACGAGCGCCTTGCGGCGGTCAGCATCGCGGTTGCCGGTGATCAGGTCGCCGTCTTTGTTGTGCTCGACCCATTCGTTGTAGATACGAATCGCTTCGGGGCTGTCGTTCTTGCCGTTGAACAGCACAAGGCCCTCGCCGCGACCAGCCTCGTGCAGTGTCCTTGCGATGTACTCCTGCGTTTTTGTGGAGTCCGTGAAAATGATGGCTTTCTCCGGTGCACCGATCTCACGCAGACGCTCGAAACCCTGATCCAGTGCTTCGCCGAGCTTCACGGCTTTCTGATTCACAGTGATAGAACGGGCCAGGGCCGCATACTCACGAAGCTCCTCAACCTCTACACGAATACGCTCCTTCAGCGGCGCATCCTCAAGGTCGTTCAATGCAGAAGCTGAGTCATCAAGCTCTTCGACCTCTTCGCTGTAAAGATCGTCATCGAGCACAAGTGCTCCACTGCCGCTGCGCCGCATTCCCGCAGTCAGTTCTTCTTCAAGACGACTTGCGATGTTCTCAAGAGTCCCCGCAACTGCGTAGGTCGATGAACCGAGCCGTTTGCGAATGATGAGCGCCGAGAGGTGCCGCTGGGAGCCTGCGAACGCAAACAGCTGCTCTCGTTGCAGGTAGTCATTCACCAGGTCGTACAGACGGATTTCTTCGTCAGAAGGGGTGAACTCGACTGTGATTGCTGAGCGAGTGGTGAAACGGATGTACTTATCGGCATCACGGCGGAGAGTGCGCTTCGAGATCGTTGCCACGCGCTCGACCAGGTCGTCATCGCCAAAGTCTTCTCTGTTTTTGACGTAGCGTTCGCGGAACGCGTCGAGGGAGTGGAAATAGTTTGGATCGAAGATTGACACCAAGCCATAGAGTTCATCGAGGCGGTTCTGCAACGGGGTAGCGGTGAGAAGTACGGTCTTGTTTGCGTTGCGCACCACACGTGAAACAGCAGAAGGCATCTTCGCCCGGTCGCCGTTCCAGAAGTTACGCAGACGGTGCGCTTCATCGGCCACAACGAGATCCCAATGCCGGGACAACGCAGCCTCGTTGCGCAGCACAAACTCATATGAGCAGATCAGCACCTGCGCTTTTTGAGTATCTTGCGCTTGAAGGAGCCGGTCGCGTGACTTTGAGTCAAGTAGCTCTGACTGCACCATGAACTTCTCATGCAGCTCTTGCTTCCACTGCTGGCGGAGGCTTGACGGTGCGATGATCAGGATTCGACGCTTGCGTTCAGCCCAGTACTGGCTGATGACGATGCCTGCCTCGATAGTCTTCCCTAGGCCGACTTCGTCAGCGAGGATCACACCTGGCAGAAACGGGGTCTGCAGGGCGAAAAGCGCTGCATCGATTTGGTGCGGCTTCGGCTCAACCTGTGCGTCGAAGAGGAGGCCTGCGAGCTTGCCTACATGGTCGTTCGCGTAGCTGCGCTGCAGCTCATGCGCAAAATACTTCGCCTGATGGTCCGTAAGCTTCTTGCCCGACGAGTTATCCGCCATGTCCTGATGTCTCCTACGCTTCGCCGCGCAATTAAGTTATGTTCGGCTCCTTCTGATCACGATACAAGTGACCACCGACATACGCCGAGAGAATCGATGCAGCCGGGAGCATATGACGCTGCGACCAGACGCTGCGATCTGCCTCAATTATCTCATGAACAGGATTTTTTGAGAATAGACCCGGTTTCCTCGGCAGGAAGCTTGGCAAGCTGTTGGAGAAGTGATGTTCGGCCTTCTGGGATGAGCTGCTGGTTGCGGCGTAGAGGAGAATTGAAGCTATGACCGACAGTATCGAGCGCACTGCGATCCTCTCCGGAGACGGCGTGTACCGCTACCGGCTCGCTCGGCGTTGGAGCGATGGCGAACAGGTCACATTCGTGATGTTGAACCCGAGCACCGCTGACCATACAGCTGACGATCCGACACTCAAGAAGATCATGAAGCTCAGCCGCTCGTGGGGGTACGGTGGTCTGCAGGTTGTGAATCTCTACGCGTTCCGGTCGCCTCATCCACGCGACCTCTGGACGGCTACCGATCCGGTCGGTCCAGAAAACAACGAACACCTCCGCGCTGCCGCTGCTGAGGGAGGGTTGTTGGCGGCGGCCTGGGGTAATAACGCTCGGCCCGAACGTATTGCCGAGGTACTGGCGTTCCCTGGTTTCGGAGAGCTTCACTGCCTCGCGATCAACGCGGGCGGCCAGCCGAAACACCCGCTGTACGTGCGCAGCGATGCGACACCAGTTCTCTGGCCCGCCGCTAGCTTCCCAGCAACTCGTCGAGTACTCGTGCCGTGAGCGGGTCGACGACTTCTTCTGACACGACGTAGCTCGTTCGCGTGATCTGCTCATTCGCGTGACCGAGCAGTCGCGAGGCCAGAGTGAGACCGGCGGCGCGCTCGACGAGGGTTGCGGTCGTGCGCCGGAATAGATGCGGCGATAGCTCGTCAACAGGCACACCAAGTGCAACCAGTTCCTTGCGGTTGTCACCCACGAACATACGGAGAAGTCGACCAAACCGTTGCACGTCAATCGCTTTGCCTGTGCGTCCCGCAAACAGCAGGGCGTCAGGTCCAGGCGCGGCGAGCGCAAGGCGACGCCGAACCGCCGCAGCAGCTCGCGCAGGGAGAGCAACTCGGCGTACTTGGCGACTCCGCTTCGGCGTGTCCTTGCGGTAGGTGCCGCGTTCAGGAATCGTGACAATGGTGCCGTTGATTGACGCCCATGCGTTGCCGGTCACATCCACGTCGCAGCGTCGAAACGCCAGGCACTCTCCGATTCGGGCGCTGGTGCCGAGCATAATGTCCATACCGTCTACGAGCATGAGGTTGTCGATCCGCGGGCCGCGCTTAGATCGGCGGAGTGGCCATGCTTCCATCAGGCCTCGAAGACCCTCGATCTGCGTGGGCGTCAGCACCGCGAGCTTCTTGCGCGGGAGCGGAAGGCGTTGCACATCGCGGATCGGGTTCCGGGGCATTGCGTCGTCGCGAACCGCGTATCCGATGACCAAACTGAGCACACTCCTCGCCCGGCGTGCCGCAGCCACCGATTGCTCAAGCAGGATCGCCTGGATGAGGCGGTCGCAACGTCCCACCGTCAAGGTGTCAAGCGTCAGTGCACCACACCGTGGCACGAGCAGAAGTCGCACTGTCGCGGCATAGGCGACCTCCGTCGATCGCGAAAGGGTTCCAGCTGCGACTTTCGCATGAACGCTTTCGAGCCACGCATCACAAGCCTCAGCAACCGTGCTCTCACCAGTAAGGTCAGAAATCCTGGTAAGACCGTACTGTCGCCGCAGCCTCATGAGCAGCGCGGCTCTCGCGGAGTCCGCCGTCGGGCGGCGCAAACGTACCTGGATCAGCCGTCCGCCGTCATCTCGGGCGCGGCATCGAGCAGAGTATGAACCGTCTGGATTGAGTCGAATTTGGATGCGGCCGATGCCGCCTGCCGGGATAGTCACGAGTTTCTATCTTGTCCGAAAGCGCCATGCCAAAACCGTACCGAAAGGGGTACGGAGCTGACGCGCATCGACACGTTTCGTGAGCGTTGGCGTGATCCCAGACCCACCATTGATTGAGGCCCGCTTGCATGAAAGGTGAACCATTACTTGAGAGCGCTCCGATCCTCATCAGCGAAGACGGTGCCGAACAAGCCCGTATCGCAGCCGAGATTGCAGCGCTCAGTAAGAACGGACTTCGGTCGATTTCACCTGCTGCAGTCGATCGTGAATTAGCTTTCTGGCTGTATCTCCGTGATCATGCCACCATCCGGAGAACGGTCAGTTCCGGTACAGGGTAGATTCAGACTCACCATAAGATTCGCTGTCCTCAATGTAAGCTTCCTCTTCACCGGGCTCAGAAGGCAGCCCCGAGAAAGTCACGCCTTTGAAGCAGAGCACGTCCGAAGAGCGCCCCGAGAAAGATCTCGAACCTCAGCTTCGGCCATCAGTTCTTGCGCGGCTCAGACGAGTGAAGCGCTCGCACTGGCTCTTCCTCCTGGTCGGGATCCTTGTCGTTGCGGTGATTGTCGGGATTGGTGTCGTTCCACGACTCCTTCCATCGGGATCCGAGTCAGAAGCTCTTGACCGGATCTTGGATTCAGACGGAGATAGCCTGCCTGATTTGCTCGAGGTCGACGGCTGGACGACAAGCGACGGCAGCTTGTACGTCACCGACCCGAAGAATACGGATACCGATGGTGACGGCTTGCCTGACGGTGAAGAAGCCGGAGAGCTGCTTTCCTCGCAGCAGGAGAAAGCGGTGTACGCAGGGGTTTCTGATCCGACGAGAGTTGATTCCGACGACGACGGACTCAGTGACTATGTCGAGGTACGTGGGTGGTCGACCAGTCGTGAAGAGACGTTTTTCACCGATCCCATGAACCCGGACAGCGATGGGGACGCACTATTCGACGGTGACGAGGCGGGAAGGCTCGTCGAAGGACCAGAGGGTCTCTACGTCGGGTTCTCAAACCCGGAGTCGATAGATACTGACGAGGATGGCCTGTCCGATGCTGCAGAAGCCGATAACAGTACAGATCCTTATGCCGCTGATACCGACGGCGACGGGCTTGACGACTATCAAGAAGTTACGGTTGTTGGCTCCGATCCGAACGTTGCAGATACTGACGGCGACGGACATAGTGACGGGTACGAGGAAGAGAACAGGGAAGCTCAGGGCCTGGACCCGCTGTTTGAAGATGTCGAAATCTCCGCTTGGGACTATGCGGGCGACTTCGCAAAGGGTGCACTCGCTGGTGATGCATGGCGGGCAGATTCAGTCGCTTGGCTCGCAGGTAATCTGGTCAGTAGCGGATCGAGTTTCGTCCCCGGAATCGGCTGGGTCATCGGAGGGGTTGCTGACGCGCGAGACACTATTGCCTCAGCCATTCAGGCTGACTGGGTCGGGGCAGGTTTCAGTGCGGTCGGTCTGATCCCCACTGTGGGAGATGCTGCTGCGATCCCTCGCAAGGCTGCGGCCTTCGTCACGCGGCATCCTGAGCTTGCGGCTTCGGTGGGTGCGCTCATCGTCGCGCTCAACAAGGTACCTGAATCGATCAAAATCGATGCGTCACGACAGCTATGGAAGGAATGGGATCCGCTGCTTGATGCCGGTGCAAACGAAAAGGCACTTCTGCAACTTCAGAAGAGCGGGCGGATCAATCTCGACAGCATTGGTTCCGCGATGAAGCGCGAGGGGCATACCGCCGGGCCATCTTCTCGTTTCATGGCGAACGGCCCTGCAGGCGAGGCGAGTCTCGAACGGATGCTGAGCGCTCACGGCGAGATCGTTGAAACCCAGGTACGCGCATCTACCGTTGATTGAGTGGAAGTGTGCAACGCGAACGCCCGTATTTTCGATGCAGTTGTTGATGATGTCGCCCATGAGTCAAAGGTCGGTTTCAACTCGCTCACTTCGTCGGTGCGCGCGCAGATCAACTCCGACGCGTACCTGATGGAGACCGGAGTGATCGACAGTGCACACTGGCACTTCTATCCCAGCGCGCACACCAGTCAATTGGGTGCAAGCAAACCGGTTCTTGATCTTCTCGAGGAGAAAGGGATCAGCTTCACGATTCACGTCCCAACCACGAGATAAGACGCCCGTCATCCCGGAGAGACGGGCACCCATTCGAAACGCTACGTGGGCAGTTGCTTGCTGTTGGCCTACACTCCGAGGAACTGGTTGAGGCGCTCAGCAATCGCACTTCGCCGCTGTTTCACGAAAGCCTCGAAGTTCGTCGCATCGTCGTTGCCCTCGTCGAAGCTGATCAGTTGCGCGTCCAGATCGGTCGCAGCAAAATCTCTCCTGTACACGGCGGGGGCATGATCGCGGATCCTCTTATTCGTGGTCGCTCCGATAAACGCAAGGTTCGCGAAGTCATCGATCTCGCCCCGCCCAAGATCCGGGCGAGCCGTCTTCATGAACGCCTTCGGGAAGATGTGATGGTACTCGATCCGGTCACTCTTGCCCTGATGCTTCGCACTGATCGCAAGCTGCGTCGCCCAGTCCCTCGCGCCGTCCTGCTTAAACGCGAGGAACAGAGTCTTGAACGCACCAGAACGGCTACTGCGGCCCACCAACTCCTCAACCGTGAAATCGAGACGACCAACCTGGTTGACCAGGCGTTGAAGAAGGTCGTCGACGCTACCGCCTCGCCGCAGCTCGGAAATGTCCTGGTCGAGAATCGTCTCTGACGAGCCACGCGAGTAGCGGCCCTTCGCGTTCGCGATCAAGAACCACCGCTTAAACGCATCAGACTCCACCCCGCCGATCTGGTAGTCACGTTTGTCAGCCCAGTACGCAGTTGTCACCAGCAGGAACGGTGAAGAGAGCAGGGTAGGGCTATCAATGCCGAGGTTAGATGCGCAGAAGTTCAAAGCAAAATCAAACGCCTTCTGTGCACGCTTCCACCCTTCCTCCAACTGGGGCAGGGAGATCGAGTTCACGGTCTGGAACTTCGACTGCCCGGTCACGATCGCGACGAGCGTGCGGAGGAAGATACTCAGGTCGAGGTTGAAGCCACGTTGGTCGACCTCATCCTGGTAGCGCCGGAACAGCTCGAGCGAGCCACGCCACTTCGCAGTGATCTGCGCCAGCGCGAGATCGGAGCTGCGGAGCTTCGCACCGAGCGAGTTCACCCGCACGAAGATCTCAGTGACCTCTTCATACGACTTGGTGCGCTCGAGCACATCCATGCGGTACTCGTAGTCCGCGATCGCGCGCACCGCTTTGAGCCGACTCGTGTAACGCTCATAGTTCGGATCATCAAACCCGGTCACGCCCGCACTGCGCAGAATCTCGGCGTCGCTCTTACTGAACACGTCGGAGACGCGCACCCAATTCGGGCGGGCCTCGAGCTGCCGACTCGACACCACAAACGTCAACCGATTCCATCGCTCCTGAATATCACGCTCGGTCTCATCAGCAACATCTTCCGGAGCGTCGTCATCACTCGCTTCATGCACTTCGGTGATGAACGACAGCTCGTCTGGATGGTCAAGATTGAAGAGAATCTCAACCGGCCTTGACCGGCCCCGCACCGACACCGGCTTCCCACGCAACACCGCTGAGAGAGAGGTGAGGCGCTGCTGCCCGTCGAGGAGCAAGAGCGGTCGCACCGGGGATGCTTCCGACGCGGCAACGGCGAAGTCTCGGGTCGCGATCGGCTCGTCAGATTCCCAGGCCAGAATCACCCCTGACGGGTATCCGCGGTACAGGGAGTCGAGCAGGTCGCGCACGCGAGTAGCCCGCCACACGTATTCGCGCTGCATCTCTGGCAGCCGAAGCTCACCGCGTTCGACCTTGCCAACAAGGTCGCTGACTTTGTAGTCGGCCTTCGCCATGCGCTCCCACTTTCCGCGCCGCGTGACGAAGCGGCAATCTGTCTCTCAGGTTATCGCGGAAGGAATCAGCCCCAAAAGATCGGATCCACACCGCTCCCGATGTACTCCAGTAGCGCCTGCACGTTCTTGGTCGGGCGTTTCCGCGTGTAGGCGTGGAACTTGAGGTTCCTATCTCGCCAGTAGATCTGCCACTGCCCAGTCTTCGCGGTGTAGCGAAGCCTCGCTATCGGGAACTGGATCCACTCGGTGCCGCGCCCATCCCATGGCGGGCGCGACTCATAGATCGTGACGTGCCGATCAGCGATCTCGCACTCGACCCTCATCTGGTCAAGATATTTCGCAGGCACACGCTCTTGGCACCACTTGCCAATTCGGAGCAGATCAGGTTCGGGAATCGCCACGACCAATATTCTCTCAAATTGTGCTCTTGCCTCATCCAGGCCCAAACCGTGAATGTCGGTCGTCGCCCGTAGCCTTACGATATGACCAGATTCAACCGGTCGATGCAACACCAGCTTCTTGAACCAAGAGTAGCTGCTCATTAAACGCTTCTGCCGGTGTCTTCCACCCAAGAGATTTCCGTGGCCTGCTGTTCAACGCATGAGCAACCGCCTCAAGATCCTCAGCACCCCACCTGGAGAGATCCGTCCCCTTCGGAAAATACTGACGTAGCAGCCCGTTCGTGTTCTCGTTCGTGCCGCGCTGCCACGGCGATTGCGGGTCAGCGAAGAACACCGGGATCCCAGTCTCCACCCTGAATTGGGCATGCTCAGGCATTTCTTTCCCACGATCCCAGGTAAGCGACCTCACCAGCTCAGTCGGCAGCATCGACATGGTGTTCGCAAGAGCATTCTTCATCGTGATGGCCCCGTACCCACCAAGCGCTGGCCCATTCTTCGGGGTCTGCTTATGCCGGTAACCTTCTTCGCGCGGCAGGTGCACCAGCTTGGTGTATCTCGTCGTCCGCTCGACCACAG
>JBQDKK010000015.1:0-49701 GCA_052094845.1 Leucobacter sp.
CCCAGGGCCAGCACCAGCACCCGCCCCCCCGCACCCTTTCCCGCACCAGCACCCGCACCAGCACCCGCACCAGCACCAGCACCAGCAACAGCACCAGCGCCTCCGTCTGAGATCTGCACAAGGAATCCCCGGTTTGGCGGTTTCCGGCATTGCAAGGGTTGATCGCATAGCGAGAGTGCGGGGCCTGCGGAGGGGCGGCACCCAACACACCGCGGGTACACCCCAATCACGCGAAAGCACCCCAAAAGCCCAGAGGGGGCCCGGCGCAGTGCCGAGCCCCCTCTGGGGTGTGAACGCGGTGGAGCTTACTCGCCCTGGCCGGGGGTGAGCCCGGTCGAGGCGGCAGCCGCCGCAGCCGAAGCCGAGGCTTCGCCGTGCGACTTCTCCTGGTCGCGCTTGGTGGCGAAGGTGAACTTGCCCTCTTCCACATCAACCATCACGGTGTCGCCAGCGAGCAGTTCGGCGCCAAGGATCTTCTCCGAAAGCTGATCCTCAATCTCCCGCTGCATCGCACGGCGCAGCGGGCGTGCGCCGAGCGTCGGGTCGTACCCGATCTCTGCGAGCCGCTCGCGCGCCGGCGTCGTGATCTCGATGTACATGTCGCGGTCGAGCAGGCGATCCTTCAGCTGCTTCACGAACAGGTCAACGATCTGCAAGAGCTCTGGCTTCGACAGTTGCGGGAACACGATCGTGTCGTCGACACGGTTCAAGAACTCGGGCTTGAAGTGCTTCTTGAGCTCTTCGTTGACCTTGCCCTTCATCGTCTCGTAGCCGACCTGCGAGTCACCCTCAAGCTGGAACCCGACGGGGCCGCCAGCGATCGCCGACGAACCGAGGTTCGTCGTCATGATGATCACGGTGTTCTTGAAGTCGATGATGCGGCCCTGACCATCGGTCAGACGACCCTCCTCGAGGATCTGCAGCAGCGAGTTGAAGATGTCCGGGTGGGCCTTCTCGATCTCGTCGAACAGCACGACCGAGAACGGCTTGCGGCGCACCTTCTCGGTGAGCTGGCCGCCCTCTTCGAACCCGACGAATCCGGGAGGGGCACCGAACAGACGCGAGACGGTGTGCTTCTCACCGAACTCCGACATGTCGAGGCTGATCAGCGCGTTCTCGTCGTCGAAGAGGAACTCCGCGAGAGCCTTCGCCAGCTCGGTCTTGCCGACGCCCGTGGGGCCGGCGAAGATGAACGAGCCCGAGGGGCGCTTCGGATCCTTCAGGCCAGCGCGCTGGCGTCGAATCGTCTTCGCGAGCGCCGAGATTGCCTCGTTCTGGCCGATGACCCGCTGGTGCAGGGCATCCTCCATGAAGCGGAGACGCGAGGTCTCTTCCTCGGTGAGCTTGAACACGGGAATGCCGGTCGCCTGCGCGAGCACCTCGGCGATGAGCCCCTCATCAACCTCAGCGTTCGTTGCAACGTCGCCCGCGCGCCACTGCTTCTCGAGCCGCAGGCGTTCGGCGATGAGCTTCTTCTCTTCATCGCGCTTGTTCGCGGCCTTCTCGAAGTCCTGGGCTTCGATCGCCTGCTCCTTGTCGGCGCGAACCACGGCGATCTTCTCGTCGAATTCACGCAGCTCGGGCGGGCTCGACAGGATCGAGAGGCGAAGGCGTGCGCCGGCCTCGTCGATCAGGTCGATGGCCTTGTCTGGGAGGAAGCGATCCTGCACGTACCGGTCCGCGAGATTCACGGCGGCGACGATCGCGCCGTCGGTGATCGAGACCTTGTGGTGCGCCTCGTAGCGGTCGCGGAGACCCTTCAGAATGTTGATGGTGTGCGGCAGCGACGGCTCGTTCACCATGATCGACTGGAAGCGGCGCTCGAGCGCTGCGTCCTTCTCGAAGTGCTTACGGAACTCGTCGAGCGTGGTCGCACCGATCGTCTGAAGCTCGCCGCGCGAGAGCATCGGCTTCAAGATGTTCGCCGCGTCGATCGCACCCTCGGCAGCACCAGCGCCGACGAGCGTGTGGATCTCGTCGATGAAGATGATGATGTCGCCGCGGTTGCGAATTTCCTTGGTGACCTTCTTCAGGCGCTCCTCGAAGTCGCCACGGTAGCGACTACCGGCGATCATCGATGACAGGTCGAGTACGTAGACCTGCTTGTCCTTCAGCGTCTCGGGAACCTCGCCCTTGACGATGGCCTGCGCGAGGCCCTCAACGACGGCGGTCTTACCGACGCCCGGTTCACCGATGAGCACGGGGTTGTTCTTGGAACGGCGCGAGAGGATCTGCATGACCCGCTCGACCTCCTTCTCACGCCCGATAACGGGGTCGAGCTTGCCCTCGCGGGCAGCCTGCGTGAGGTTGCGGCCGAACTGGTCGAGCACCTGCGAGCCCTTGGGGGCGTCTCCGGCCTCGGGAGCGCCGACGGTCGCGTTCTCCTTGCCGGCCTGGTAGCCGGAGAGGAGCTGGATCACGGCCTGGCGCACACGGTTCAGGTCGGCGCCGAGCTTCACGAGCACCTGGGCTGCGACGCCCTCGCCCTCGCGGATGAGGCCGAGCAGGATGTGCTCCGTGCCAATGTAGTTGTGGCCGAGCTGCAGCGACTCGCGCAGGCTCAGCTCAAGCATCTTCTTCGCGCGGGGCGTGAATGGAATGTGACCCGACGGCGGCTGCTGACCTGTCCCGATGATCTCGGTAACCTGCGCGCGCACAGCGTCGAGTGAAATGTCGAGCTGCTCAAGAGCCTTCGCTGCGACACCCTCGCCCTCGTGAATGAGGCCGAGCAGAATGTGCTCAGTACCAATGTAGTTGTGGTTGAGCAGCTTCGCCTCTTCCTGGGCGAGCACGATCACGCGGCGAGCGCGGTCAGTGAATCTCTCAAACATCTATACCCTCCTTGACGGTCCACGGGGTATGGAACCGCCGCTGGTTAAAGGCTACGCGCCCTTCCCTGTCAGTGGGGCCGTGTTCGCCAGAGGCGTTACGGCGAGCGCTTGCGTCCGTAGCGCCAGGCACTGGTGCGCCAGCGCGCTTGACGCGACGGCACGTGAGCGCATAGGTTATCGATTAGCGATAACAACGATTATCGATAAGGATCGCCGGAGCCCGCGTAGTACCTCCGGCCAGACAGCGGAGGACACCAATGCGGAGCAGACCAACGAAAGCCACGCAGCCCGAGGCGACCGCCAATTACTACCGCCCAAACAAAGCCGACCGTGTCACGCTGGTGGTATTGCTCGCGATCGTGCTTCTCGCGACTGTCGAACGCACCTCGACGTACATCTACCGGCTCGCCGAACTACACGCCACGGGACCGCACACTGTGCCAGTCAACACATATGGACTCAATGCGACGGCACAGCTGCCTGACACAACGAACGGAACCCCTTTTTCAATTGATGTGTCAGCCGGCTCGGTCACGGTCGACCGGCTAACGGCAATCGAAGCTGGCTATCTCACCGCGCAGCACACCGTTGCTTATGTTGCCACTCTCGCAGTAGTCACTGCACTCATCCTGCTGGGCCGCAATACGTTCCGTGGGAGAATATTTAGCCACGCAAACACGGCGATCCTCTTCGTTGGCGCAACGCTTGGAGCAGCTGGATATTTCTTCTCCACTTTGCTCCAGCAGATGGCCTCAAACGAGCTCATTCACAGACTGTCCGGGGGAAATCTCGAGGTGTGGGTGCTTGCGAGTGGCAACCCCACGCCCGCACTGCTCGGGACACTCGCGTTTGCCGTCGTACTGTCTGCCTACGCAGTCGGGGCGCGGTTGCAGCGCGAGACCGAGGGGCTCGTATGACCCCGGCCGAGCCCGAGGAAGGCCATGCGATCCACTGCCGCCTCGACGAGCTTCTCGCCGAGCGCGGCATGACACTCACCGAACTCGCCGAGCGCGTCGGCGTGAGCATCGTGAACCTCTCCGTACTCAAGAACGATCGCGCGAAGGCGATTCGGTTCACAACGCTCACTGCGATCTGCCACGCCCTCGAGTGCGATGTAGGTGACCTCCTCACTGTTGCCCGGCCGGCCAACGAGCAGTAGCAGCGGGCACTGCTCACCTCGCAGAGTTATCAGGCAATAACCGGATAACCCAGACTTCTCCACGTAGTCGCAGCCCTGGGATACGATGAGGCCATGTCTAGTTCGCCCAGGGAGCTCGCCAAGGCCCAGCGCCGGGAGCGCTACCTCGAGGCCGCTGCGTCGCTCATCGCGGAGCGCGGCTTCAGCGGCGTCTCGATCGACCTACTCGGATCAGCCGTCGGCGTGAGCGGCCCGGCGCTGTACAGGCATTTTTCGAGCAAGGAAGACATTCTCACTCAGCTTCTCGTGGGCGCGAGTGAGCGGCTGCTCGCGGGCTACGAGTCGATCATCTCGGAAGGGCTCAGCGACGAGGAGACCCTGCGCAGACTCGTCCGATTCCATCTCGACTTCGCCACGAACGAGCGTGACGTGATCCTTGCGCAGGAGCGGGAGCTCGTGAACCTGCCGGAGGAGCCCCGGCGTCGAGTGCGTAGCGTGCAGCGCCGGTACGTGAACGGGTGGGTGCAGATTACCGAGCGCCTCATGCCTGACGCGAGCAGGGCCGACCTCACGGTCAGGCTGCACGCCGTCTTCGGGCTGCTCAACTCGACCCCGTACAGCGGGTCGCTCGCATCACCGTCGAGGGTTCGGGATATCCTCGCCGACCTCGCGCTCAGTGCCCTCTTCACCACAGACTCGGCTTAGCGCTCGAACTGGAAGTGCCCCTGGTCTTTCGGGTAGAACTCGGTGACGCCGTAGCCCGCCTCGGCCGGGATCCGTACGACAGGGTTGCCCGCGCCGTCAAAGCCGACCGTCGGCATGACCGGAACGCGCGGCAGCCCGGGCGCAGCCTCGACCGCTTCGGCGACCGACCCGAACGATCCGAGGCGTTTCAAGTTCATGAGGGTTGGCAGCAGCAGCATCTCACTCGTGAGCGCGGGCACCTCGGCGGGCTCGACCCAGCGCAGCGCGACAGCCTCGACCCCGTCCGCCGTCGGCTCCTGCCCCTCAGGCGCGCGGGCGAGAAAGAAGTCGGTGTCGAACCTGCGCTTCCCCTCGACCGGCGTGATCCATCGCCCGAACGGCACGACCTCGTCGAGCGCGAGCCGCGCGGCGGCGGCCCCGAGCGCACCGCCGAGCCCCGCAGCACCCGCTGCGAGGGGCGTCGGAACCTGGGGCCGCGTCAGCAACCGATCGTTCGGGTCCCTGGCGAGCAGCACCCCGACTTCTTCCCAGGTCTCGCGTATCGCGGTGGCGCGCAGCGCCGCGAACTCGTCGGCGGCGTCGTGCCCGTGGGCTGCGGCGACAGCGCCGTCCCCAGGCTCGAGCACACCGCCTGGGAAGACGAGCGCTGACGGGAACGCGCCCCTCGTGCTCCCCCGCCTGAGCATGAGCACTCGCAGGGGGTCGTCGCGCACGAGCAAGAGCGACGCCGAGCGACGCGGCACGACGGGCGGCCGCGGCTCATCAGCCGCGCCCCGCCCGCCCGCATCGAACGCCATGGGTCAGCCCGAAGCCTCCGCGATGCGGCGCGCCTGGCGCAACAGGGGTTCGTCGATCATCTGGCCATTGTAGGCAAAGACGCCGCTCGGCGCCGCCGCAGCGGCTTCGAGCACACCCGTAGCCCACGCGATCGCCGCGGCGTCTGGGAGGTACGCCTCCCGCAGAATCGACACCTGGCGCGGGTGCAGGCACATTGCGCCCCGGAACCCGGAGGCAGCAGCCTCAGACGCTTCCTCACGCAGCCCCTCGTCGTCGGCGAGGTCGGTGTGCACGGTGTCGTAGGCGGGCTTCCCCGCAGCCGCGGCGGCAATCAGCACCCGCGCCCGCGAATACTCGGCGAGCTTGCCGAATCTGCCGTCGGGCGTGCGGCTCTTGAAGCCCCCGATCGCGGCGACGAGGTCTTCGGCGCCCCACGTGAGCGCCGTCACTCGCGGGTCTGCGGCCAGCGCATCGGCGTCACGCACACCGAGGGGGGTCTCGCAGAGCGCGATCACGTCGTACCCTTCGAGGCCGTCGAGGTCGCTCGTCTGCTCGGCCTTCGGCAGCATGATCGTGCGGTACGCGGTCTGCTCGACGGCGGCGATATCGGCTGCGAAGAACTCCGACGTGCGGGGGTTCACGCGAACGATCACCCGAGCGGGGTCGAGCGGCGTCGCGATCAGCGCGGCCCGCGCCGCCTCCTTATCTGCGGGGGCGACGGCGTCTTCCAGGTCGATGATGACACTGTCGGCACGCTCGAACGCCTTCGCGTAGCGGTCTGGGCGATCTCCCGGGCAGAAGAGCAGCGCCGGCCCGGTGATCATGCCTCGCCCGCCCCGTCAGCGTCGGGCGCTACCGCCTCGGCGGAACCCATGGCGTCAACGCCGGGAGCCCCCTCGGGGCGGCAGCGCATGAGCGTCGACCGCTTCGCGACCGCGACGATGTTGCCCCGCTGGTCGCGCGCGGTGTGCTCGAACTCGACGACGCCCTGGCCAGGGCGAGACTTCGAGAGGCGCTTGCCGATGATGCGCGTTTCCGCCGTCATCGTGTCGCCAGCGCGCATGGGCGAGGGGAAGCGGATGTCGGTGAACCCGAGGTTCGCGACGATCGTGCCCTGGGTGAGCTGCGCGACGGAAAGCCCGACGAGGGTCGACAGCGTGAACATGCTGTTCACGAGCCGCTCGCCGAACTCGGTCGAGGCCGACCACTCGGCGTCGAGGTGCAGCGACTGCGGGTTCATAGTGAGGGTCGTAAACAGCACGTTGTCGGCCTCGGTGACGGTGCGGGCGGGCGCGTGCACGTAGACGTCGCCCTCCTCGAACTCTTCGAAGTATCGACCCCGCTGTTCAAAGATGCGTCCGGTCATCGTGCTGCGCCCTCCTTGGCTGCGTCGCTCGGCTGGTCTCCGGCCGATCCTAGTTCAGTTGGCTCAGATCCGGCCGCGTCTGCGTGCGGCGTGACCTCGGCGAGTACCTCGTTCGCGCCGACCTGCTGGCCCGCGGCGACGCGGAGCACGAGCGTTCCGGCGACCGGGGCGCGGAGCACGTGCTCCATCTTCATTGCCTCGACGCTGAGCACGGGCTGGCCCGCGGCGACAGAAGCGCCGTCTTCCGTGTGCACCGCGACCACGGCTCCCGGCATCGGCGACAGCAGCTCGGGGGCCGCCGCGTCCGAGCGAGTCACGCGCTCAAGCACGACGTCCTCGAACCGCCAGGTGGCCCCGCCGCTCGCGAGTCGCAGCGCGCCCTCGATGCTCCCCGGCCTCGCGCTCACAGCGCGAGGGTCGAAGACAAAGTGCACGTGTTCGGTACGACCGTCGATCCTGACCTGTGCGGTGCCCGCAGGGCGCTCCGTGGTGTCGGTGCGATCGGTCACGCGGACCCCGGCGGCGCGCCACTTCCCGCCGTCGACGCGCACGCGCGCGGAATCCGGATCCCCCGCGACGTGCACCGTGCGCACGGTGTCTGTCTGCCCGGCGACGCGGAGGCGGAAACGCGCAGCTGCGTGCTCGCCGACGCGCCAACCGAGGCCGGCGGCCCTGGGCGCGGACGAAGCGACCTCGCGTGCATGGAGCACGAGTGCGGCGGCCGCGAAAGCTGTGTCGTCGGCGTCGCGGAAGGCGAGCTCGGGCGTGACCCGTTCGATGAGCGCGGTGTCGAGCAGGCCCGCGCGCACATCGGCGTCGTCGAGCAGGAGGCGCAGAAATTCGACGTTCGTGTCGACGCCGAGGGTCACCGTGTCGGTGAGCGCGCCGCGCAGCAGCCGGATCGCCCCGGCGCGGTCGGGCGCCCAGGTGATGACCTTCGCGAGCATCGGGTCGTAGTCCGAGGTGATCTTCGACCCCTCGGTGAGGGCCGCGTCGACGCGGATGCCCTCGCCCGCGGGGAGCGACACGGCCTCAAGCACGCCGCCAGTTGGCAGGAAGCCCGCACGCGGATCCTCAGCATAGATACGCGCCTCGATCGAGTGACCGTCGAGCCGCACGTCTGACTGTTCGATGCCGAGCGGTTCGCCGGCCGCGACGCGCAGCTGCGCGGCCACGAGATCCACCCCCGTAACCTCCTCGGTAACGGGGTGCTCGACCTGCAACCGCGTGTTCATCTCCATGAACGCGAACTCACTCGGGTCGTCTGCCGACACGATGAATTCGACCGTGCCCGCGCCGCGGTAGTCGATGCTGCGGGCCGTCTCGACGGCCGCCTCCGCGAGCTGCGCCCGCAGCTCGTCGCTGAGGTTCGGCGCCGGCGCCTCCTCGATGACCTTCTGGTGGCGGCGCTGCAGCGAGCACTCGCGCTCTCCGAGGTGGATCACGGTGCCGTGGCTGTCGGCGACGACCTGCACCTCGATGTGGCGGGGGCGGGTGATGAGGCGCTCAAGGAACAGGGTGTCATCACCGAACGATGCCTTCGCCTCGCGCCTCGCGGTCGCGAGCGCATCGGCGAGGTCTTCCGGCCGCGCGACGGCGTGCATGCCCTTACCGCCGCCGCCGGCAGCGGGCTTCACAAGCACTGGGAACGTAAGGCCCTGAGAGCGCGCGACGAGCTCGTCGTTCGAGAGCCCCGGCTCTGAAACGCCAGGCACGACCGGCACGCCCCGCTTCGATACGCGCTCGCGGGCGCGGATCTTGTCGCCCATCACCTCTAGGGCCTCAACCGATGGGCCAACGAACACGATCCCGGCCTCTGCGCACGCGAGTGCGAGCGCCGGCTGCTCCGACAGGAAGCCGTAGCCGGGGTGGATCGCTTCGGCCCCGGTCGCCTTCGCCGCAGCGATGATCTGCGAGACGCTGAGGTAGCCGCCGGCGATTCCGGGCTCCGAGCCGTCGAGCGCGACGGCCTCGTCAGCGAGCCGCACGTGCGGCGCGTCGGCATCGACCTCGCTGTAGACGGCAACCGAGCGGACGCCGAGGTCGCGCAGGGTCCTGATAATCCGGCAGGCGATCTCGCCGCGGTTTGCAATAAGTACTGAAGAGAACATCGCCATCACATCCGAAAGATTCCGTAGCCCTGATCCGCGAGCGGCGCCCGCGAAACGGTATCGAGCGCGAGGCCAAGCACCCCGCGGGTGTCGAGCGGATCGATGATCCCGTCGTCCCAGAGCCGGGCGCTCGCGTAGCGTGCGTCGCTCTGCTCGGCGAACCGCTCGAGGGTCGGGCGCGAGAACTCGGCCTCCTCCTCCGCACTCCAGGTGCCCCCGGCGGCCTCGATCTTGTCGCGCTTCACCGTCGCGAGCACCGACGCCGCCTGCGGGCCGCCCATCACTCCGATACGCGACGTCGGCCACATCCAGAGGAAGCGGGGCGAGTAGGCGCGGCCGCTCATGGCGTAGTTGCCGGCCCCGAAGGATCCGCCCACGATCACGGTCAGTTTCGGCACGCGGGCGCAGGCGACGGCTGTCACCATCTTCGCGCCGTGCTTCGCGATGCCGCCGCGCTCGTACTCACGACCGACCATGAAGCCCGACAGGTTCTGCAGGAACACGAGCGGGATCTTGCGGGTGTCGCAAAGCTGCACAAAGTGCGCGCCCTTCTGGGCCGACTCGGCGAACAGCACGCCGTTGTTCGCGATGATGCCAACGGGGTGGCCCTCAATGCGGGCGAAGCCCGTGACGAGCGTCGAACCGAAGTCGCGCTTGAACTCATGGAAGCGGCTGCCGTCGACGATGCGCGCGATGATTTCGCGCGCATCGTAGGGTGACTGCGGCTCGGGCGGCACAACGCCGTAGAGCTGGCTCGGGTCGACTGCCGGATCCTCAGACTCGGCGACATCCCACGCGCGCGGCGCGGGCGCGGGCAGCTGCGCGATGATGTCGCGCACGATCTCGAGCGCATGCTCGTCATTCTCAGCGAGGTGGTCTGCAACGCCGGAGTCACGGGTGTGGGTGACGCCACCGCCGAGCTCTTCAGCGCTCACCACCTCGCCCGTGGCCGCCCGCACGAGAGGCGGGCCGCCGAGGAAGATCGTGCCCTGCTCGCGCACGATGACGACCTCGTCACTCATCGCGGGAACGTAAGCGCCACCCGCGGTGCTCGACCCCATCACGGCGGCGATCTGGGCGATGCCGCGAGCCGACATGCGCGCCTGGTTGTAGAAGATGCGCCCGAAGTGCTCGCGGTCGGGGAAGACGTCGTCCTGCAGCGGCAGGAACGCGCCGCCCGAATCAACGAGGCTCACGCACGGCAGCTCGTTCTCGGCCGCGATTTCCTGCGCGCGAAGGTGCTTCTTCACCGTGAGCGGCATGTACGTGCCGCCCTTCACCGTCGGGTCGTTCGCGATGATCATGACCTTGCGGCCGTGGACCTCGCCGACGGCGGTGATAAGGCCCGCAGCGGGAATGTCTTCGTCGTAGACACCATCGGCCGCAAGAGCCCCGACTTCGAGCAGCGGGCTGCCCCGGTCGACGAGGCGCTCGACGCGCTCCCGCGGCAGCAGTTTGCCGCGCCCGACGTGGCGCTCGCGCGACGCTTCGCTGCCACCGAGCGCGATCTCAGCGAGGCGCTCGCGCAGCCCCTTGACGGCGGCTCTGTGCGCCTCCTCGTTCGCGCGGTACTCGGCGCTTGCAGGTCTCGCCTGGCTCGCGAGAGTCTCCATCGACGTCCCCTTCCGGTTCACGGTCGAGCGCGTCTGTGCGCCCGCTCGAGATTAGGTTAGCGGTCACTAACTGAATTGTCTAGCGGCGATCCGCCCAGCGCGCGCACCGGCCGCCTCGACTAGCGTGGAGGCATGACTACCGCTGACGTGCCCGTGCTCGCCCTCGTTCGCCACGGCGAGACCGACTGGAACCGGGCGCGGCTCATCCAGGGCCGCACCGAAGTGCCGCTCAATGACACCGGCAGGGAGCAGGCGCGGGGGGCCGCGGCGGCACTCTCAGCTCGCGCGTGGTCGTCCGTGCACGCGTCGCCCCTCGGCCGCGCGATCGAGACCGCCGAGATCATCGCGGCCGGGCTCAGCCTCGACTCCCCCACGATCAATGACGGGCTGTGGGAGCGCAACTTCGGCGAGGCCGAGGGCCTCTCCGTCGCAGACATCGAGGCGCGCTGGCCCGGACTCAACGGCATCCCTGGCGCTGAGCCGCTCGAGGCCGTCGCCGAGCGCTCCGCCCAGGCAATCGAAGAGCTCTATGACGTTGCCCCGAGCGGCGTTGTCGTCGCGCACGGCGCGATGCTGCGCGCCGGCATCCAGCGCCTCACGGGCGACGATGTTCCGCGGATCCTGAACGGCGAGATCTGGCTGCTCCGGCGCGGGGCAACCGGGTACGCGGCGACGCTCATGGAGGCTACCCCCGCGACCCCGCTACTGCAGGGCTGACGTCAGGCGCGCGAGGCCATCGAGCAGCTGCGAGCGCACCGGCTGCTTCGCCCACTCCTCAGGCAGCAACTCGCGCGAATTCGCGCGGTAGTAGTCGGTGACCTCGTCGAGGTCGCGCACAAAGCTCGCGCCCCGCACGACCATCGAGATCTCCATGTTCAGGCCGAACGAGCGGGGGTCCATGTTCGATGAACCAACCACGGCGACGTCGTCGTCGATCGTGAAGTGCTTCGAGTGCAGGATGAAGGGCGGGCGGTACATCCAGATCCGAACCCCCGCGTTCAAGAGCTCCTCGTAGTACGAGCGCTGCGCGTGGTAGACGAGCGCCTGGTCCCCGATCTCTGAGACGAAAAGTTCGACCTCGACGCCCCGCGCGGTGGCGGCTCGAAGCGCGTTCATGATCGAGCTATCGGGCACGAAGTAGGGGCTCGTGATGCTGATGCGGTGCCGGGCCGCGTACAGGAGCGACACGAACACCTGCAGGTTGTTCTCCGCCGCGTACCCCGGGCCACTCGGCACGATCTGGCAGTCGAGGTCGCCCGGAAATTCGGTCTCGAACGACTCGATGTCGAGTTGCTCGAGGTAGGTGTCAGTCTCGAGATACCAGTCGGCCTGGAACACGGCCTCAAGACCGAGCACGATCGGGCCCTCGACGCGCACCATGATGTCGCGCCAGTGCAGGCCGCGGCGAATGTTACCGCGCTTGTTGTAGCTCGAATCGACGAGGTTCTGCGACCCCGTGAACCCCACCTTGCCGTCGACAACGACGAGCTTGCGGTGGTTGCGGAGGTCGGGGCGCTGGTACTCGCCGCGCCACGGGCGCACGGGCAGCATGTACGTCCACTCGGCGCCCATCTCTTCGAGGCTCTGGGCCGTGCGACGGCGGCCCGGGTTACGCACCGCCGAGATGTGATCGAGCATCACGCGCACCTTCACGCCGCGCTCGACCGCGCGCCGCATCGCTGCGAACACCACGTCGGTCGTGTCGTCGTGCACGAGGATGTAGAACTGCACGTGGACGTAGTCTTTGGCGCCGTCGATCGCCTCAGCGATCTGGTGGAACGACAGCTCGTAGTCAATCGTCATCGTCGCGAGGTTGCCGCGCAGCATCGGCTGCGCGCCGAGAGTCTGACCGAGCCGCACCGCGCTCTCAAGCCCGGGCTCCATCGCGTCGATATCCGAGATCAGGCGTTGGTCTTCGCGCTCCGCGAGGCTCGAGACCAACTCGTTGATCGCGTCTTGCTTCGCCTCGCGATGCTTCGGAAGCCTGTTGCTACCGATGATGAGGAAGACGATGAGGCCGGGAACGGGCAGCAGGAAGATCGCGAGCAACCACGCCATGCCCGAGGTTGGGCGGCGGTTGCGCGGTACGACAAACAGCGCAACGACGCGAATCGCCATGTCGATTGCGAGGGCGACTGCAGCGCCAATCGCGGGCCAGTTCCAGCCAGAAAAGAACTCCATGTCGGCCCTCTCCCTGGAACTACAGTGGCAACGCGGAGACCCGCGCCTGCACTAACTGTAGCGAAAAAGCGGAAGCTACTCTTCGCGGGCGGGCAGGCCGGCCTTCTGGCGCTCTTCGTTCTCGATCTCTCGGTAGATGCGTCGCTCAGTGCGATCAGCCCGCAGAATGAGCCTCATAACCATCCAGAAAAAGAGACCAATGAGCACGGTCGGCGTGAGTGACCAGACCGCATTCATCCACCAGTTATCCATAGTTGCCAACTTTACCCCCAGCGCCCCTGGGATTACCTGGGCGCGACTCGACCGTTTCCCGTGAAAACGAAGGGCCCCCGCGAACGGGGGCCCTTCGACTGGTGCCTTGCTGCCGCTACTTCACGAGCGGGAAGAGGATCGTCTCACGGATCCCGAGGCCGGTGAGCGCCATGAGCAGGCGGTCCATGCCCATGCCCATGCCGCCGGTCGGGGGCATGGCGTGCTCGAGCGCGCGGAGGAACTCTTCGTCGACCTTCATGGCCTCGACGTCGCCGCGCGCGCCCTCAGCGGCCTGCTGCACGAAGCGCTCGCGCTGCACGACGGGGTCAATGAGCTCGGAGTATCCGGTCGCGAGTTCGAAGCCGCGGATGTACAGGTCCCACTTCTCGACGACGCCCGGGATCGAGCGGTGGTGGCGGGTGAGCGGGCTCGTCTCGACCGGGAAGTCCATGACGAACGTCGGGGTGGTGAGCGAGTCGATCACGAAGTGCTCCCACAGCTCTTCGACGAGCTTGCCGTGGTTCGCAAGCGGCACCGCGACGCCCTCGGCGTCGGCGAGCGCCTGCAGCTCGGCGACGCTCGTCTCGGGCGTGATCTGCTTGCCGGCTGCCTCCGAGAGCGAGTCGTACATCGAGATACGGTTCCACTCGCCGCCGAGGTCAAAGAGGGTGCCGTCTGCCCACTTCACGACGTGCGTACCCTCGCGCTCGGTGCCGACATTTGCGGCGAGCGCGGAGTTCTGCACGAGCTCCTGCGTGAGGTCGGCGATGCCGTTGTAGTCCGTGTACGCCTGGTATGACTCGAGCATCGCGAATTCGGGGCTGTGGGTCGAATCGGCGCCCTCGTTGCGGAAGTTACGGTTGATCTCGAAGACACGCTCGAGCCCGCCGACGGCCGCGCGCTTCAGGAAGAGCTCGGGCGCGATGCGCAGGTAGAGGTCCATATCGAACGCGTTCGAGTTCGTGACGAATGGGCGGGCCGAAGCGCCGCCGTGCATCGTCTGCAGCATCGGGGTCTCGACCTCGATAAAGCCGCGCTTCGCGAAGGTGTCGCGGAGGCTCGCCATCGTGCGCGCACGGGTGAGCACGTTGATGCGGGCCTGCTCGCGCGCGATGAGGTCGAGGTAGCGCTGGCGCACCCGGGTCTCTTCGTTCAGCTCGGCGTGCAGGTTCGGCAGCGGGGCGATCGCCTTCGCGGCGACCTGCCACTCCGTGACCATCACCGAGAGCTCGCCGCGGCGGCTCGAAATGACCTCACCCTTCACGAAGAGGTGGTCACCGAGGTCGGTGAGCTCCTTGTACTCCGCGAGCGACTCCTCGCCTACCTCAGCGAGCGACAGCATCGCCTGGATGCGGGTGCCGTCGCCGGCCTGGATCGAGGCGAAGCAGAGCTTGCCAGTGTTGCGCTGGAAGACGATGCGGCCGGCGATGCCGACGGTTTCGCCCGACTGCGAGTCGGGGGTCTCTTCGAGGTGCCCCCACTTCGCGCGAACCTCAGGGATCGTGGTCGTGACCGGCACTGCAACCGGGTACGCGCCACCTGCAAGATCACCCGCGGCGTTCAGCCGCTCCCGCTTCTCGAGGCGGATGCGCTTCTGCTCGAAGATTTCCTCTTCGCTCTGAACTTCTTCAGTGGCGGGGTTCGGCGCAGTCTGCTCGCTCATTTGGGCGGGTTCCTCCGTTGTGTAGGCGTAGGTATCTATCCTACGCGAGGCCCGTGCGGTTCCCACATTTGCGCCCGCCAACGCTGCCAGGTTCAGCCCAGCGGCCCCAGCCACCGCCCCAGTGCCTGTGAACTGCAATGCCCATGCCAGAAACTCAAGAATCGGGCATTGCAAGTGCAGAAGACATGGGTATGAGCTGGTGGTGGGTGGAGGGTGCTGAGAGAGGAACCGGGAGATGAGCGTATTCCCGAGGGCGATGCGCCGAGGGCCAGGGTTGTGGGCGATACTGGAGGTGAAGCGCGACCTCTCGACGCGCGCTGCAAGGAGATTCATGCCCGGCTCATCGCGGATCACCCGCAGAGGCGTGCTCGCGGTCGCCGCGGCCGGCGCCGTCACGACCTCAATCGTCGCGCTCGGGGGCTGGCGGCTCAGCCAACGGCCGGTCATCTCGCCCGCGGCAAGCTCGGGGCCGGGAGCCACGCCCGACCGAACACCCCTCGCGATCCCGCCGCTCGACACGGGAGTGATTTCAGCCGACGGTGTGCGCACCTTCGAACTCGCTGCCCAGACAGGTGAGAGCAATTTCATTGCCGGAGTACCAACCCCAACGTGGGGGTACAACGGCGCCTTCGGTGGGCCAACCCTGCGCGCTGCAGACGGCGAGAAGGTGCGCGTGGTCGTGCGCAACGAGCTCTCCGAGGTCACGACAACGCACTGGCACGGCATGAAGGTTCCGGCGCTGGCCGACGGCGGGCCGCACCAGCCCATCCATCCCGGCGAAACCTGGGCGGCGGAGTGGACTGTCGAGCAGCCAGCAGCAACCCTCTGGTACCACCCGCACAACCACGGTACGACCGAGGCCCATGTCTATCGTGGGCTCGCCGGCATGTTCATCATCGACGACGAGGCCCCGCCTTCGGACTCTCCGCTGCCGAGCGAGTACGGGGTCGACGATGTGCCCGTTGTCGTGAGCGACCGGAGCTTCGCGGCTGACGGCTCGTTCGACGAGCGCAGGCGCGACGCGACCGGGATGCTCGGAGACACGCTGCTCGTGAACGGCACAGTGTCGCCGTCGTTTGCGGCAACTCGTGAACTCACCAGGCTCAGAATTCTCAACGGTTCGACAGCGCGCAGCTACCGCTTTGAACTTGACGCGGGCCCAGTGCTGCTCGTCGGCACTGACTCGGGGCTGCTGCCCGAGCCCGCGTCCGTCACGGGAGTCACGCTCACCCCGGGAGAACGCGCCGAGGTCGTCGTCGCGCTCGAACCCGGCCAGACTGCAATGCTGCGCTCGGTGCCGCACACGCTCGGGCTCCTTGGGACGACTGAGCGGGCGAGTGGCACCCATGACGCCTTCGACGTGCTCGAGATCACACGCGGCGCGGCGCGGCCGAGTGGGGGCTCAGACACCGTGAAGCACGCGAGTCTTTCGGAGCTCACCGCCTGGGTCGCCGCGGGAGGCTTCTTTGCGGCCGCGTTCCCCGCAGAAGCCGAGCCAGACAAGCGGCGCACAGTCACGCTGCAGGACAACAAGATCAACCACCGACGCATGAACATGGCCCGGATCGACGAGGTGGTCACCGTCGGCGACCGTGAGCGCTGGTTCGTCACCAACGAGCATTTCTTGCCGCACAACCTGCACATCCACAATGCCAGGTTCAGGGTGCACTCGATCGACGGGCGCACGCCCGCGGCCGAGCTGCGCGGGTGGAAAGACACCGTCTACGCGCCGCCGAGCCGCACGGTCATCATCGACGTCGAGTTCGGGACCTCGACCGACCCGCACCTGCCGTACATGTTCCACTGCCACCTGCTGCAGCATGAAGACCAGGGCATGATGGCGCAGTTCGTTGTCGTGCGGCCGGGCGAGGCCGCGGGCCCGCTCGACACCCCAGCTATCCGCGATGGAGGTTCACATGACGGCCACTGACCGAGACGACTCGGGCACGGCGGGCACGGCAGCCGCCGAAACGGCGCCCACCAACAGTGCTGTCGCCGTGATTGCGCGGTGGATCCTGATCCTTCACGCCGCCCTACTTGCCGCGCAGCCGTTCCTCGCCGGGGCGATGCTCGACGCGATGAGCCCAAACCCGCAGACCATGCACCGGATGGTCGCGATGACCGTCGTCGCTGTAGCGATCGTGCAGGTCTTTGTGATGCTCGCGGCGTGGAAGGGGAAGGCGGGCTGGCCGCGCGACGCGTTCAACCTGTCCCTGCTACTGCTGGGGCTCGAGCTTGTACAGTTCACCCTCGGGCACCTCAGCCTCGGCATGGCGCTGCACATTCCGCTCGGAATCGCGACGCTCGCGTGTGGCGTCTACCTGGCGGTGAAGTACGCGAGGCGCGCCCCCGCGAGGTAGCGGTCGGGGGCACGGCGTCGAAGGCACTACGCCCCGAGCCCGGGGTCTCCCCCGTGGCGGCCGAGCTCCTCATCGAGCGCGGCCCGGGCGGTGCCGCCGACGATTCGGTCGGCCATGCCTATTCCGAGCGCGTCAAGCGCGCGAATCGCGCCGTCGGTTGCCGCGCGCACGGCCGCAGCGACCTCGACGACAGCGGCAGCGTACGCCGCGCGATCCTGCTCGGGCACGATCACGGGCTCGGCGCCCATCTCCACTACGAGCGCTTGCCCGATCGGCTGCACCACGCCCGGCGCCGTCACCGCGACCGTCGCGCCCGACAGTCGCGCGAGATCAAGGCTCGTGCCAGTGAACACGATGCCGGGGTGCAGCGCGATCGGAATCACGCCGGGCGCATCGGCAAACACCGCCGTGCCGTGCTCAGGAGCCGTGTGGATCACGAGCTGCCCCGGCTGCCAGGCGCCGAGCTTCGCAAGGCCAGAGACGAGGCCAGGAAGCTCGCTGCCAGGGATCGCGAGCAGCACAAGCTCGGAGCGGCGCACGATCTCCTGGACGTCGAGGATCGGGACCCCTGGCAGCATCGCTTCGGCGCGCTCGCGGCTCTCCTCGCTCGCCGCACTGATGCCGACGATCGCGTGCCCTGCCCCGGCGAGGGAACGCCCGAGTACGGGGCCGACGCGGCCGGCCCCGACGATACCGATTCCGAGGCGGCTAGCCTGCGGGGTGCTCATCGCCCTCGCCGCGCCGAGCGGTCGGGTGGCCATCGGACTCAGCGCGCTGCACGAGCAGCACGGCGGCCGCGAGCTCGTCAAACACACGGCGGGCATCAGCAAGCGCGAGCCCGCGCACCGAGACGCGCACGGGGCCAAGCACGGTGTGCGCCTGGATCGCGCCGAGCCGCAGCAGGTAGTGCCACATCGGGCGGCTGAGCTGCACTGACTGCGCACGCACGATCGGCATGATGATGAAGGAGCGCGTGAGCGCGCCCCGCCTGATGCGGAGAGTCGCATCGGTGAGCGCGGCCGGTGCGGCAGGAACTTCGATCCGGATCCCGGCACGACGCCTGCCAAACCACAGGAGCCAAGCCGACCGCGGGCCCGCGCTTACGTAACCTTCGCCACGGCCGACGAGCCCCTCGGTGATGCCCGTCGCCGACCCCGGAACGAGCGTCTCCATGACCCGCACGACGTCTTCGTGCCTGCCGACGGGGAGCACAACGTTTTGGGTGACGCTCTGCCCTGCCTCAGACACTGAGTGGCCTGCGAGCGTCACGCGCACGCGCCACCACCCGAAGGGGCGCCAAAAGAGCGGCTGCAGCGCCTCGATCGCGTGGATGCGGCCGAAGGGAATCGAGTCGGTCACCGTAGAAGTGAGGCCCGAGCCGACGCGCACGGAGTCCCTGCCGCGTGACAGGGTGAAGTTAAAGCCCTTGTTGAACTGCGCGAACATCATTCCGACAGTCACCAGGATGAGCGGGATGACCGTGATGAGCGAGATACCGCCGGCGGCGAGGAAGCCACTGTTTCCGGTGAACGCGCCGATCGCCGAGCTGACGACGCCCCAGAAGATGGCGACGAGCAGCAGAATCAGCGTGATCACTGCCTCCCAGCTCAGCAGGATCGAGCCGAACAACCGCCCGACGGGCACCCGCACGAGCGACTGCGTTGCCGCGGCCTCGGGATCAACGTCGAAGTCGGCAAAGTTCTGCACGCGCTCCGTGAGCGCGTCAGCCGGCTGCGCGTACGCCCTCCCGTCGTACGACACAGCGGCCGCCGGCTGGATGTGGTCGGGGGCCGCCGAGACGTCAGCGCCTGAACGGCGGGCGGCGGCGAGCTGCAGAATGCGCTCCCGGACTGCCTTCGCGTCGTTGTGCCCAAGGTAGGCGAGCTCGACCTTGCCGCCCTGGCCGCCCGTGAGCACCTCGATCTTCGTGAGCCCGAGCAGCCGCGCAAGCAGCGGCCGCTGCAGGTTGACACTCTGCACGCGGTCGAGCGGGGCCCGCCTGTGCTGGCGGAACAGAACACCCGAGCGCGACTCTACGGCGTCAGCGGTGACGCGGTAGGTGTGGAACCGCCACGCCACCCAGGAGACGCCCATGATCACGAGCAGCAGCAGGATGACGCCGCCGAGCACGAGCAGCAGCGTCTGGCCGTTCGAGAGCATGCCGAGTACCTCGGAAAACTCGTCCTCGCCGACGGGCTGATGGGTCGTCGCCCCGACAACCATCCGCACAAAGAGGTCACGGAAGTTTGCGATAAACACGCCGATGAGCACGAGCAGCACAAGGCCGCCGCGCAGCAGCGGCGAGAACGGGTGCAGCCTGCGCCAGCCCTCGGCGTCGGCCGTTCCGGGAAGCGATACTGGGGTCGGCTGTGCGGGCGGCTGCACCGGCTGCCCGGGCTGGCCCGCAGGCCCCTCCTCTGGAACTCCGTGGAAGGTCACAGCCCCGACCGCCGCGACTCGGCGAGCTCAACAAGCCTGTCACGCAGCGCCTCAGCGTCGCTCGCGGTGAGGCCCGGAAGCTGCACGCCCGTGGCGGCCGACGCCGTCACAAACTTCAGCGTCGACAGCCCGAGAGCGCGCAAGAGCGGGCCACGGGTGATGTCGACGAGCTGCAGACGACCGTACGGCACGGCGACAACGCGCTCAAACATGATGCCGCGACGGAACAGCAGGTCGTCCTCACGAAGCACGTACCCGATCGCTTTGACCCTGCGGAACGCGAAGAGCGAGTTGATGAGGAAGAACGCGACGAGACCCCAGAGCACGAGCGTAAGCCAGAGCGGTACGTCACCGTGGTTGCTGAGCGACACGATGATAATCACGATGAGCGGCAGGAACGAGCTCACGATATTGATCACGAGATCGGAGACAGCGTACTTCGGCGAAACACGGTGCCACTGGGGCTCAAGCGCGGGGAGAGTCTGATGGGTCACGTCTCAAGTGTAGCCAGACCTGCGTCGCCGTCGGCCTCTGGGTCCTCGCTAGGCGGGATCCGGCACATGTGTTCGGCGATGATAGCGCACACGAGCAACGCGATCGCGGCAAGCGCCGTGATGAGCATCGGCAGCCAGGTCGGGGTCGGTGCCGGCACCGTTCTCCCAACGAGCGATAGCAGGAGGCCGCCGCCGAAGCCAGCGAACAGAGCAGCGACGACCTGCCCCGCGAGCGCGGTCGCGAGGAGCCGGACAGCCTGGAACGGGTTCACGGCCCCGACGCCCTTTGCAATGTGCCGACGCAGCCGGAGACCGAGCACGATGAGCACGATGGCGAGGGCCGCAAGCGTCACCGGGAGTGAGTACGGCAGCACGATCGGCGGGCGGCCGCGCGACGACAGCCAGGCCTGGATAAGCAGCGCAAGCGCCGCTCCGACCGCGCCCGTGCCCACGAGATGCAGCGGGTTCAGGCCGCGAAACTTCTGTCGCCCGGCCATCAGCTGCCCTCTGTCGGCGGCGCAGCATCAGACGCGCCGAGCGGCGCCGTCGTGTCGCCGATACGCGCGAGCAATTCGGCGACGCGCCCGTGCCCCATGAGCACCGCGTCGGGGTCGAGTTCGAGCCACGGCGAGAGCACGAAGTCACGCTCGTGCGCTCGCGGATGCGGCACCGTGAGGCGCTCGTCAGCGATGACTCGGCCGCCGAACAAGATGAGGTCGATGTCGAGCGTCCGGTCGCCCCAGCGTTTGTCGCGCACGCGACCGTGCTCCGACTCGATGCGCTGCATCACGTCGAGCAGGTCGTGAGGCGCGAGGGTCGTGTCGGCGAGCGCGACCCCGTTGATGTACTTCGGGGCGAGCGGGTCGGGGCCTTCGAGCGTGAGCGCGACCGTCTCGCGGAGCGGCGAAGCGACGAAGTTTTGGATCCCAGGTGTCGCAGCAAGCTCCCGCTGAGCCGAGCGAACCGTGTCGTCCCGGCCCCCGAGGTTCGAGCCGAACGCGAACAGCACCGGCACCACCTGCGCGATCACGGCTTCGCCTTCACGCGGTCGACGCTCACTGACACGTCGGTGAACGGCGCTGCGATTGGCGCGTCTGGCTTGTGCACCGTGACACGAGCGCGGCTCACACCTGGGTAGCCAAGAGCGAGCTGCGCGACGCGCTCGGCAACCGTCTCGATGAGATCGACCGGGTCTGCCGCGACTGCCGCGACGATCGCGTCGGCAAGCTCCCCGTAGTGCACGGTGTTCGACAGGTCATCGCCCGCGGCTGCAGCTCTGAGGTCGACCGAGATCTCAATGTCGATCAGAAACCGCTGGCCCTGCTCACGTTCGAAGTCAAACACGCCGTGGTGCGCGAACACCTCGAGGCCGGTGAGCGTGATCCGGTCGCCCGTGGCGTCGCCCGCCCAGGCCCGCTCGACGGCGATCGCGGCCGCGGTCGCGGCAACGTCATGCACCCGCACGCCCCACGCGCCCGCCCGGGAGCACAGCGCGCTGACAACGGCGGTGGCGCCGTCGCGATCCGACGGCGCGCTGGGCGCGCCAGTCACACCTGCGAGTACCTCGCCGAGCATGCGCTTCCGAGAGGCTCCGATAAGCACCGGGTAGCCGAGCTCTTGCAGCTCGCCAAGCCTGCGCAGCAGCTCCCAGCACTGCTCACCAGTCTTGTCGAAGCCAAGGCCCGGATCGAGCACGATCAGGCTCGGGTCGACCCCAGCCGCGATCGCGGCGTCAGCGCGTGCTGCGAGCTCGGCGCGCACCTCGCGGACGACGTCGCCGTAGTTGGAGCGCTCGTGCGCGGGGTCTGGGATTCCCCGCCAGTGCCCCAGGATCAGGCGAGCCCCGTGCTCAGCTGCTGCGGCCGCAGCGACCGCGAGCATGTCAGGGTCGTGCAGACCGCCGGAGACATCGTTAATGAACCGCGCACCTGCGGCGACCGCGGCCTCCGCCGTCGCCGCGTGGATCGTGTCGATCGACACAGACACCCCGGCGCTCGCAAGCTCAGTGATCACGGGGAGCACCCGAGCGAGTTCCTCCTCACGCGGCACCGCGACAGCTCCCGGCCGCGTGGATTCCCCGCCAACATCAATGATGTCGGCGCCCGCAGCGACGAGCTCGCGCGCACGCGCGACCGCCACCGCGGGGTCAAGGTAGCGACCGCCGTCGCTGAACGAGTCGGGGGTCGTGTTGAGCACGCCGAGGATGACGGGCGCGGCGAGTGCGCGGGTCACAGCGCGCTCCGCGAGCCACCGGGGGCGATGAGCGCCACGACCTCCGCGCGGGCCGCCGGGTCTGCGAGCGAACCTCGCGACGCGATCGTCACGGCCTCAGCGTCGGCCTCGCGCACTCCCCGGTCAGAGACGCACCCGTGGCTCGCTTCGAGCACGACAAGCACGCCGAGCGGGTCGAGCCCGTCTTGAAGCGTCTGCGCGATCTGTTCCCCCAGCCGCTCCTGCACCTGCGGGCGCGCAGCAAGGGCGTCGACAACGCGGGGCAGCGCGCTCAGCCCGACGACGCGGTCGCGCGGCTGGTAAGCCACGTGAGCCTTCCCACGGAACGGGAGCAGGTGGTGCTCGCACACCGACCTCAGGGCGATATCGCGCATGAGCACGAGTTCGCCAGTCTCACCGTCGACGGGCACGGCGTCGGCGAGAAACTGCTGCGGGTCGACGCCGACTCCCGCAAAGAACTCGGCGTACGATTCCGCGACGCGGCCGGGCGTCGCCCGAAGCTCGTCGCTTTCTGGGTCGGCACCGATCGCGCCGAGCAGTTCACGAACTGCCCGGGCGACCCGCTCCCGATCCACTCCGGCGCTCACCCGAGCTACTCCGACGGGGTCTCAGGCTGCGGCGCGGTCGCGGCTTCGCTCTGCGCGACCTTCTCAGCGGTCGGCCCGTCCGTGCGGACGGCGGCGGGAACCTCGATCGGTGGGCGATCTGAAACCGGCCTGTCCCCGTGCGAAAGCCAGGTCGCGCGCGGGTCGAGCTTCTTCACATCGCGGAAGATCTCAGCCAGCTGAATGTGGTCGAGCGTCTCCTTCTCAAGCAACTCGGCCGCGAGCCGGTCGAGCACGTCGCGGTTCGCGACGAGCACCTCGTAGGCCTCGTTGTGCGCCTGCTCGAGGAGAGAACGCACCTCGGCGTCGATCTGCACGGCGAGACCCTCGGAGTAGTCGCGCGACTGGCCGAAGTCTCCCATGAAGGCGCCGGGCTGAGCCTGGCCGAGCTTCACGGGGCCGACGGCGGTCGTCATGCCGTACTCAGTGACCATCTTGCGAGCGGTCGAGGTCGCCTTCTCGATGTCGTTGCCGGCGCCCGTGGTCGGGTCGTGGAACACGAGCTCCTCAGCGACGCGGCCGCCGAGCGCGTAGGCGAGCTGATCCTGCAGCTCGTTGCGCGTCACTGAGTACTTGTCTTCGAGCGGAATCACCATCGTGTAGCCGAGCGCGCGACCGCGGGGCAGGATCGTAACCTTCGTCACGGGGTCCGTGTGATTCAGCGAGGCCGCCACAAGGGCGTGGCCGCCCTCGTGGTACGCGGTGATCAGCTTCTCCTGGTCCTTCATCACCCGGGTGCGGCGCTGTGGGCCCGCGATCACTCGGTCGATTGCCTCGTCGAGCGCGCGGTTGTCGATGAGCTGCGCGTTCGAGCGCGCCGTGAGCAGCGCGGCCTCGTTGAGCACGTTCGCGAGGTCAGCACCCGAGAACCCCGGGGTCTTCCGAGCGACGACCTCAAGGTCGACGTTCTGCGAGAGCGGCTTGCCCTTCGCGTGCACCTGCAGGATCATGAGGCGGCCGCGCATGTCGGGGGCGTCGACACCGATCTGGCGGTCGAAGCGGCCCGGGCGCAAAAGCGCGGGGTCGAGCATGTCGGCGCGGTTCGTCGCCGCGATCATGATGACGTTTGCCTTCGGGTCGAACCCGTCCATTTCGACGAGCAACTGGTTGAGCGTTTGCTCGCGCTCGTCGTGGCCACCGCCCATGCCCTGACCGCGGCGCTGGCCGACGGCATCGATCTCGTCGATGAAGATGATCGCGGGGGCGTTCGCCTTCGCTTCTTTGAAGAGGTCACGCACGCGGCTCGCACCGACGCCCACGAACATCTCGACAAAGTCGGAGCCCGAGATTGAGTAGAACGGCACGCCGGCCTCGCCAGCGACAGCGCGCGCGAGCAGCGTCTTACCGGTGCCGGGAGGGCCGTACAGCAGCACGCCCTTCGGGATGCGCGCGCCAACCGCCTGGAATCGCGACGCGTCCTGTAGGAAGTCCTTGATCTCCTCGAGCTCCTCGACAGCCTCGTCAGCGCCCGCCACGTCGGCGAACGTCACGACAGGGGTCTCCTTGGAGACGAGCTTCGCCTTCGACTTGCCGAACTGCATGACGCCGCGGCCGCCGCCCTGCATCGAAGACATCATCCACCACAGCAACACGCCGATCAAGAGCAGCGGCAGGATGAAGCCGAGCAGCGACCAGAACGGGTTCGGCTTCGGCACGACGTCGTTAAAGCCGTCCTTGGGCTTCGCCTCGTCGATTGCCTTCACGACCTCGGCACCGCGCTGGTTGACGTAGTAGAAGAAGACGCTTTCGCTACCTGCCTTCTTGTCAGCCTTCGTGAGCGACAGGTTCACGCGCTGGTCGCCATCGATGATTTCAGCCTGCTTGACCTTGCCCTCGGCGATGAGCTCGAGACCGCGTTCAGTGCTCACCTCACGCGTGTTGGCGCCGGAGAGGAACGACCACCCGAGCAGCAGGAACACCACCGCGATGGCGATGTACACGAACGGTCCCTTAAGCAGGCGCCGTCCCTTTACCGGGGTCTCGGGTGATTTTTCAGCCAAGTCTGGGCCTTTCGATCGGCAGAATATAGCGAGCTAAGCGTATCCGAGGCGTCTGACACTTCTCCGGCCTCGGTGCGCTTGTCCGCTCAGGGCGGAGCGCCTTCGACTACTCTCCCGAGTAGACGTGCGGCGCCAGAATGGCGACGTCTCGAAGGTTTCGGTAGTCCTCGGCATAGTCCAGGCCGTAACCGACGACGAACTCGACGGGGATATCGAAGCCGACGTAGGCGACATCGACCTCAACCTTGAGTGCTTCGGGCTTGCGCAGCATCGTGCAGATCCGCACGGACTTGGCGCCCCGACTCTCGAGGTTCTCCTTGAGCCAGGAAAGCGTGAGGCCAGAGTCGATGATGTCTTCAACGATGAGTACGTCGCGCCCAGTGATATCGGCGTCGAGGTCTTTCAGAATTTTCACGACGCCGCTCGACTTCGTTCCCACCCCGTACGAGGAGACCGCCATCCAGTCCATCTGAGCGTGGAAGTTGAGCTCGCGCGCGAGGTCGGCCATCACCATGACCGCGCCCTTCAGCACGCCGACGAGCAGCGGGGGCTCCTCTGGGTAGTCGCGCTCGATCTCGCGTGCGAGTTCTGCGAGGCGTACCCGCAATTCCTCTTCTGTGTGCAGCACTACGGTGAGGTCATCACCAAGATGTTTCGCGTCCATGCGTCCATCGTAGTGCGCTGTGCATGAGTGATGGATCAGCTTTTCGCTGCGCTACCGCGGCCTTCCCGCGGTGAGCCGCGCTGCGGGTCGAACGCGAGTTCTCCCCCGAGGCGCGTGACACGGATACCCGGCACGAACACTGAGCCCTGCCCCTTCCAGTGCGTGACGAGCGCCGCGATGCTCAGCGTGTGTTCACGGCTCAGGGCGACGCCGAAGTACTCACGCGCAATTCGGTGGATTGCCCGCTGCCGAACCGCGGCGGGGAGCCCCTGCAACACGCTCACGCCCCCGGCGTCAACCACCCGTCGTTCCGCGACGGGCTGCGCTGCGGGCAGCAGCGCTTCCACGGCCCGGCCCGCCCACTCGTCGAGCGCGTCGGCGTCTTCACGGGCAAGGTCGGCGCTTCGGGCGAGCCCCGCGGCGACGCCCGGCCCGAGCTCGCAGGCGAGCATTGGCAGCACAGTCTCGCGGACGCGGACGCGCGCGTAGGAGTTATCGCGGTTGTGTGGGTCGTGCCACGGGGTCAGCCCGAGCTCGGCGCACGCGGCCTCCGTCGTTGCCCGGGAAATCTCTGGGTCCTCGCCAAGCAGCGGGCGGAGCAGTTCAACCCCAACCGCGAGCGCGCGGCTGCTAGGGATACCGGCGATGCTTCTCGTGCCCGAGCCACGCGCAAGCGCAAGCAGTACCTGCTCGGCCTGATCGTCGCGCGTGTGGGCCGTGAGAACCGCGACCGCACCCAACTCGGCCGCAACCTGTACGAATGCACCGTAACGCGCCTCACGCGCAGCAGCCTCAGGCCCGCTCCCCGCCACGACGGCGACCCGGCGCACGGCGACCGGGTCGAGCCCGAGTTCGCCTGCCTGGGCCGCGGCGGCTTCAGCGACGTCTTGCGATCCTGATTGGAGCGCGTGGTCGACGATCACTGCTCCCGCGCGCACCCCCGCTCGGCGGGACTCCGCGGCGACGGCGGCTGTCAGGGCGAGCGAGTCCGCTCCCCCTGACAGCCCGACGAGCACGAGCGGCTCAGCGCCGGGAGCGGTGCGCGGCAGCCTCACAAGCGTGCGCCGAACGGCCCGCCGAATCTGCATAAACTCCGGATGCTCCACGGCTCAACGGTACCCTGGCCAGCGCATCGGGTAGCCTTAGCTTCGGCAATATTTCGCAACCAGGCCGACACCGGTCGACCGCTAGCACGAAGGAGCGCGCATGACCGCCGCATTCGACGCCGTCATCGAGATCCCTAAGGGAAGCCGCAACAAGTACGAGATCGATCACGAGACCGGGCGCGTCTACCTTGACCGCGTGCTCTACACAAACTTCGTGTACCCGGCCGACTACGGGTTCTTTGAGGAGACCCTCGGCGAGGACGGCGATCCGCTCGACGTGCTGGTGCTGCTCGACTACCCCGTCTACCCCGGCGTCGGCATCAAGGTCCGCCCCGTTGGCGTGCTCAAGATGAGCGACGAAGCAGGCGGCGATGACAAGGTCATCGCGGTGCAGGTGAAGGATCCGCGCTGGTCGCACATCCAGGATGTCGAGGACATCCCCGAGTACACCCGCAAGGAGATCGGCCACTTCTTCGAGCGTTACAAGGACCTCGAGGAGGGCAAGTGGGTCAAGGTTGACGCCTGGGGCACCGCGGCCGACGCCGAGAAGCTCATTGTCGAGGCGCAGGAGCGCCTCGCAGCTCAGGGCCACTAAGGCTAGCCCCGGTGGAAGTACGCGTCTTTGACGACGTCGACGAGCTCGGCAGGTTCGCAGCCGAGCACGTGATCTCAGCGATCTCGGCACAGCCTGACGCGGTGATCGGCCTCGCCACGGGATCATCCCCGCTGTCGCTCTACGCCGCTTGGGCTGAGCTCGCGCGCGAGCGCGGGCTCGACCAGTCGGCAGTTCGAGGGTTTGCCCTCGACGAGTACGCGGGCATCGACCCCGAGCACCCCGAGAGCTACCACTCGGTCATCACCAAGACCGTCGTTGAGCCGGTGGGCCTCGAGCCCTCTCTGGTCGCCGTCCCATCCGCGGAGGCTACCCCAGAGGCTGCAATCGCCTACGAGGAGGCCATCACCGCCGCTGGCGGCGTCGACGTCCAGATCCTCGGGATTGGCCGAAACGGCCACCTGGGGTTCAACGAGCCGGGCTCACCGCTCGACTCGCGGACTCGGCGGGTCTCACTCACTGCCGAAACGATCGCCGACAACGCACGCTTCTTCGACAGCGCTGCGGACGTGCCGACCGAGGCCATCACCCAGGGCCTCGGGACGATTATGGACGCCCGTAAGCTCGTCATCGTCGCCGTGGGCGAGGCGAAGGCCGCCGCGGTTGCCGCCGCAATCGAGGGCCCCGTCACCCCCGACGTGCCCGCGAGCCTTGCGCAGCGCCATGCGAACGTTGTCTACGCAATTGACAGGGCGGCTGCTTCGCAGCTCTCCTAGTGCTTGAGCACCAGCGAGGTGGGGCCGGGGAAACCCGTGCCTCACCTCGCTTCTGTGTGTGTTGGGGTGCCTCGGCCCCACTCAGGCCGGGCCGCTGAATACCCACCGCTCCGCACACCGCACACCGCACGCACCGTATGGGATCTACTCTCGGTATGCCCATCCCCGAGAGATTCGGCATATCTACCGCATAAACCAGACGTAACGGCTGATGCTTGGGGCTCCGGGAGTGGCGCAGGAGGCACGGGGCTCCGGGCGATATGCCGGAGGCCCAGCGCGTGCTGGCGCCGCCTACGCCCGCAGCTGCATCGTCGTGAGGCAGGTTGGGTCTTCCGCGCCCGTCGTGACGCGCTGCTCGGCAGTACCGTTCTCGCCGACGATGCGCACGGTGAACTCCCCGTCTCGAGGCAACCACACGCCTACGAACCCGTTGTCAGCGGTCGCGGTGATCTCGCTGATGACTATCTCCCCCGATGCAACGTCCGTGACGGTCAGCTCAATCGGGGTGTTCTGCAACTCGCCGAGGCACGTCGTCAGGCTGTGGAAGTCGCACGGGTGTGTCTGGTTCACATAGGGCGCGATCGACAGGTAGAAACTGTCTTCGTCGATGGGCATCGTCACATTGCCAGGCTGCAACACGAGTTCGCCAGGCTGCACTGACGCAATGAGGTTGTCAGGAGACGGCCGCTTGTCGACGGGCAGCGTGTCAAGCCCCTCGATGATGGCTTTGGCATCGCCGGTTCCTACCCCCAGTGCGGCGATCTGTTCTAGCGCGGCCGGCGAGGCTTCCTTTGCGGTCTCCTGTGCCGAGGCGCAGCCGGTGAGCAAAAGAGCCCCGGCGAGAAGCGAAGCAAATGCAAGTCGTATACCCATGAGGGGTATTCTCGCAGAACGCTTCGAGCGTTCGCTGAAGCGGAGCTGCGAGCCCGCGTGCGCTCGTGTCCGCGGAAAGCCCCACCTATACAAAAAGGGGCGCCACCCGCGCGAACGCGAATGACACCCCCTTCAGAAGTCGCTTAGGACAGCTTGCGGATGTTCACAGCCTGCGGGCCGCGAGCTCCATCCTCAGTGTCGAACTCAACCTGCTGGTTCTCCTCGAGGTCGCGACGCCCGTTGCCCTCAATAGCGCTGTAGTGCGCGAAGAGGTCTGCCGAGCCGTCGTCGGGTGCGATGAACCCGTAGCCTTTTTCACTGTTGAACCACTTGACGGTGCCGGTTGCCATAAGAGCATTCCTTTGTGATGCGGAGCCGCCGAGGCGGCTCGTAATGGTCGCGCATATGCGCGGATTGAACTTATCAGCGGGACAGCCCGGGGAAACACACCAGCGGCTGAGAGACACTGAAGCGAAGCAATCGGAAAGAAAGCGCCGATACGAGCAACCATACCGCACCCACGCCCAAAACAAGCCCGAACAAACTTTCGTGATAAATCCTTAACTTTTGCGTTCTCCAGGCGCCAGCTACCCCTCACTCAAACAGCCCCGGGGCGCGAAGTTGCCCGAGCTTCACGCAACTGTCGGCGGTGATCGGTACCGTTAGACGGTGCAAGAGAACCCGCCGCTGCCGACAGCCCACTGGTGCGCGCTCGGCCAGATGCCCTCTGGGGACTACATGGCGGCAACCATCACGGCGGGAGGCGAGCCCCAAGAGCCAGTGGTCGTCGCAGCCAACAACCTCGCCGAGTTCGTTGCGGGGCTTGAGGCTTCGGGCGCACCTCGCTGGGTGTGGCATCACACACCCGCGATCTACGCCGCTCTCCTCGCGTCGGGGGTTCGGGTCGAGCGCTGCCACGACCTCACCCTGTGCCACCAGATCCTCCGCTCGTCCGAGTTCGTGCGCGACCGCTCGGCGTTTCAGCTGCTCGACTGGGTGGCCCCTGAACAACCACAGGGACAGACAGCGGTGGCCGCTGGCCCTGCCCTCTTCGACCTGGATGCGCAGCCGACGACGAGCCGCAACCCCTTTGAGATCGCTGACGTGCTCCGCGAATTCGAACGGCAGCGCGCCGCGGTAAACGCTTCAGCCCATCCGGGCCGTCTCGCGCTGCTTCTCGCGGCAGAGTCAGCCGGTGCCCTCATCGCGTCAGAACTCGCAGCCGCGGGCCTGCCCTGGGATTCCAATGAACACGACCGGATCCTCACCGAATCGCTCGGGCACCGCCCCACGACGTACGCCGAGAAACCCGCGAAGCTCGCCGCGGCAGGGGATCGCGTTCGGGCCGCGCTCGGCGACCCGAACGCCTCCCTCGACTCGCCGCCGAAGCTCCTCACCGCACTGCGGCGCGCGGGCATTCACGCCTCCTCGACTTCGCAGTGGGAACTTGCGGAGTACGACCACCCGGCGATCGCCCCGCTCCTCGAGTACAAGAAGCTCTCTCGCCTGCTCACGGCGAACGGTTGGGCCTGGCTCGATGAGTGGGTCACCGACGACCGCTACCGCCCGGTCTACCTCCCTGGCGGGGTCGTCACGGGCAGATGGGCCTCCAGCGGTGGCGGCGCACTCCAGCTCCCGCGATCCCTACGGCCAGCTCTCCGGGCCGACCCAGGCTGGAAGCTGGTGTCTGCCGATGTTTCTCAGCTCGAACCGCGCGCCCTCGCGGCGATGTCAGGCGACCGCGCGATGGCCAACGCCGGGCGGGGCAAAGACCTCTACGAGGGCATCGTCCGTTCGAGCGCTATCGAATCGCGCGACGAAGCCAAGATCGTAATGCTCGGGGCGATGTACGGGGCGACCTCGGGCGAGAGCGGGCGTCTCCTCCCCCACCTCAGGCGCGCGTTCCCCGCCGCCATGCGTTTTGTCGATCACGCCGCGGAGACCGGCGAGCGCGGTGGGGCGGTGTCAACATGGCTTGGCCGATCGACGCCGCCCGTCGATCCGGAGTGGCAAGAGGCGCAGTCGCTCGCAAGCCAGCCCGGCGCGACCCAACGCGACGAGCAGAACGCGCGGCGCGCGGCACGGGATCGCGGACGGTTCACCCGAAACTTCGTCGTCCAAGGAACCGCTGCCGAGTGGGCGCTCGCCTGGCTGGCCGAGATTCGGCGCAACCTTGCAGCGCTCCCCGAGGTTCCTCCAGACCGCGCGGCGACGGCGTCCGGTCCGGTGTTCGGCCGACGCCCCCACCTCGCGTTTTTCCTGCACGACGAGATCATCGTGCACAGCCCGGCCGAGCACGCCGACGCGGTAGCGCAGGTTGTGCTCAACGCGGCTGATGCCGCCGCCGAGCTGCTCTTTCGCGGCGGCGACGTCGACTTCCGACTCGACCTGAGCATTTCCGAGCGCGCAACGAAGACTTAGGTGCCCGGCCGGCCGCCAGTTTCGCGGCCCAAGCCCAAGGTACTCTTGCGATTCTTCCGTGGGAGGCTAAAATCTCGTCGTAGCGGGCATGTGCTGGCGGCAGGCTACAGCAGATGAGACCGTGGTTACCCCTACGTCGACCCCAAACCACGCCTAAATACTCACGCTTCAAGGAGGTACCGAGGAGTCGAACTACTTAAGAGCGGCGTTTCTGCACCCAATATCGCTCTTAGGCCTCCCCCGTCGCTTCGGTTTCAAGTACTGTTTCATTAGTCCCGGTGGTTCTCACTGTTAGGACTTCTCACCACATCAACGATGAGATACCTTCCCCCAAATGTGGTATCTGGTGAGAAAGGTCTGGTGTGTGGGGAGTGGGCTTCCCCCAATCGCTTCCCCCAAATATTGCGACTCTCCACACACCACACCACTCCCCCTCTGCGGCACGGCGCACAACGCCCATTCGGTAACGCCGGGACGGCCACCCGCCGGCGAGGCCAGCGCACTTGCCGGTTAGGGTTCGAGCCCGAGCGAAGGCGCGGACAGCCCATACTCACGGACGAGTGCCGTCCGCGCCGCGTACCACCCGGATAGCCCATGCACGCCGGGCCCCGGCGCGGTCGAAGACGAGCACAGGTAGACACCATCGACCGGGGTCCTCCACGGCTCGCGCGCGAGCACCGGGCGAGCAAGCAACTGGCGCACTGACACCTGGCCCGCGCTAAAGTCGCCCGCCACGTAGTTCTGGTTCTCACGCCCAAGCTCTGCGGCCGTCGTGGTACGCACGGCCGTGATTCTGTCGCGCGCGCCGGGCGCGAACCGCTCGATCTGCGCGAGCACGGTCTCCGTCACGTCTGCCGTTGAGCCTCGCGGAACATGCGTGTAGCTCGTCACCGCGTGCACGCCCGGGGCGTTTCGCTCCTCGTCGAAGGCTGTGGGCTGCGCGAGCAGCACGTACGGGCGCGCAGCGTGCCGGGCGCGCGCAACGTCACGCTCAGCGGCGGCAATCTCGGCGCGGGACCCCCCGAGGTGAACCGTCGGGGCCTCGGCCACGCGAGCGTCGCGCCAGGGGATCGGGCCGTCGAGCACGAGGTTGACCTTCGCCGCCGCGTTCCCGTACTTAAACCGCGCGAGCCGCCGCCGGTAGCCCGCAGGCAACGCGTCGCCCGCGATCTCAGCGAGACCCCTCGCAGAGGTGTCAAACAGCTTGACGTCGAAGTCGGCGAGCTCGCTGAGGTTCGTCACGGTGCGACCGAGCTCGATCGTTCCGCCGTGGGCGAGCAGGTCGGCCGCGAGCGCGTCGCTGATCGCCTGCGATCCGCCGAGAGGGACGGGCCAGCCTGACGCGTGCGCGAGCGCGCCCAGCACGAACGCCACCCCGGCCGCCGCAAGCCCCGGCATGGGGCCGATATTGTGGGCGGCCACGCCAGAAACTAGCGCGGGCGCCAGTTCCTCGCGAAACCTCGCGTTCCAGACGGGTGAGCCCTGCTCGAGTGTTCGCGCGCCTAGGGCGATCGCCGCAAGCGGGTCGCGCGGCCAGCGCAGCAGCGCACCGCCGAGGGCGAGGTCGAGTGTCCCTTCGAGCCGTTGCAGGATCGGGCCGTACAGCCGCGCGTACGCCGCGCCGTCTCGCCCCAGCTCGGCCGCCGTGCGACCGAGGTCACGGTATGCGATGGCAGCTCTATCCCCCGCCGCGCCGTCGAGCGGGTGCGCGAACGACGCGTCTGGGACGACGAACCCGATGCGCTTCGTGAGCTCGAACTCACGAAAGAACCCCGTTGCGAGCGCCATCGGGTGGATCGCCGAGCACACGTCGTGCACGACGCCGGGGGCGACGTGCGAGAGCGTGCGAGCGCCCCCTCCAAGCGTGCTCATCGCCTCGAACACTGTGACGGGAACGCCGGCGCGCGCGAGCGTCACCGCGGCAGCGAGCCCGTTCGGCCCTGAACCGATAACCGCGGCGCGCTGTGAGGATCGCATGATCCCTGAGTGTAGTCGGCGTCGGTAGAGCAGTTACGCTCTGCGGTACTCAGCTGTGATCGGGCACTCAAACGGGTCGCGCGCGGCAAGGCCCACGCGGTTGAGGTACTCGATCACGATGGCGTAGGAGCGGATCAGCGACGTTTCGGTATACGGCACCCCGAGCGTCTTGCAGTGCTCGCGCACGAGCACCCGTACCTTCGAAAGGTTGGGCCGCGCCATGTTCGGGAACAGGTGATGCTCAACTTGGTAGTTCAGCCCACCCATGAGCCATGTCGCCCACCAGCCGCCGCGGATGTTGCGTGAGGTGCGCACCTGCTTTGAGAAGAAGTCGAGTTTCGCGTCGTGGGCGATAACCGGCATCCCCTTGTGGTTGGGCGCGAACGACGCTCCCATGTACACGCCGAACACCGCGAGCTGCACGCCCATGAACGCGAACGCGAGGCCGACGGGGAGGAAGACGAAGACGGGGATGAGGATCACCGCGAAGCGGGCAACGATGATAGAGAGCTCGATCCAACGGCCCTTGATCGGCTCGCGCCGCAAAAGGTAGGCGATCGAGTGCCGGTGCAGGTTGAGGCCCTCAAGCGTCAAGAGCGGGAAGAACAGCCACCCCTGCCGCTGCGTGATGAAACGCAGGAGGCCGCGCGCTTTCACCGCGTCCTCCTCGATGAACGAGATCGTGTCGATCTCGATGTCTGGGTCTTTGCCCACCCGGTTCGGGTTGGCGTGATGCCTCGTGTGCTTCGAATCCCACCAGGCGTAACTCATGCCGATGCTCGCGGCGAGGACCCGGGCCAGCCTGTCGTTCGCCGGGCCGGTCGAGAGGATCTGGCGGTGTGCAGCCTCATGGGTGAGAAATGCGATCTGAGTAAAGAGAAGGGCGTAGGCCACTGCCATCAGCAATTGGAACCACGAGTCCCCGAGCAGGATCGAGCCGGCGGTCGTTGCCGCCAAGCCCAAAGCGATCCCCGCCGCGACCATTCCGTAGAACCACGGTGTGCGAGCGAAGAGCCCCGATTCGCGCGCAGTCTGCGACAGCCGCGTGTAGGCCTTTGCGATGGGCGGGAAATCCTCCGCCCGAGCCCGCGTGTAACGCAGCGGGCCAAGGCCGGAGAGGGTAGGCGAAACTGTCGTCGTCATGATCAGCACCCGTTCGGTTTCGAGCAGCCGCCAAGCCGCTCTGGTCAAGCCACTGGCAGATGCCGATCGCTTCGCTCAACATACTTGGTCAGGCATGCAGAACGCCGTACATGCGCTGAGAATCTGCGTACTGACTGGCACCAGCAGCTAGGCTGGCGTGCGTGTCAACTGCAACCATCCCACCTCCCGCTTTCCGTTCCCTCGACTGGCCACGACGCACCGAGCGCCTAACGATTCGCCCCGCAGAGCTCACTGACGCAGAAGCGATCTGGCAGCACCGCCAGCTCCCTGAGGTCGGCAAGTGGCTCGGCTGGCATCCCGTCGACCACGCCGACTGGCTCGCGACATACCCCAAGAAGTATCTCGACAACCTGGTGGTTGAGCTCGAAGGGCGGATCATCGGCGACATCATGGTGAGCACGGGCGACGGCTGGGGCCAGCGCGAGGTTCAAGACCGGGCCGAGGGAGTAAATGCCGAGATCGGATGGACCTTTCACCCCGACGCGGGTGGCAAGGGTTTCGCGACCGAGGCCGTGCGTGCGGTGATCGAGCTCTGTTTCACCGACCTCGGGCTCCGCCGTATCGAGGCAGGCGCATTCGCCGAGAACGAGCCCTCGTGGCGCCTCATGGAGCGCGTCGGGATGCGGCGTGAGTCGTACTCCATGCGCGACTCCCTGCACCGCGACCTCGGCTGGATCGACGGCGTCACCTACGCCCTGCTCGCCGACGAGTGGGGCGACCAGGCCTGACCGCGGCCCGAAAGGACCCACATGTCCATGCCAGCCGATCTCCCCGCCCCCCGCGCGCTCTCGAGCGGGGCGCCAACGACCCTCCAGGCGCTGCGCTCCCCCAGGCTCCTCCTCCGCGAGGCCCTCGCGGGTCTCGTCGTCGCGCTCGCGCTGATCCCTGAGGCGATCGCATTTTCTGTGATCGCCGGCGTCGACCCGAAGGTCGGGCTGTTCTCTTCCTTCGTGATGGCGGTCTCGATCGCGTTTCTCGGCGGCAGGCCCGCGATGATCACCGCCGCAACCGGGGCCGTCGCGCTCGTCATCGCCCCGGTCATGCGCGACTACGGCTTCGACTACTTCATTGCCACGGTCCTTCTCGCGGGCGCCCTGCAGATCGTGCTCGCGGTGCTCGGCGTCGCAAAGCTCATGCGGTTCATCCCGCGCAGCGTCATGGTCGGCTTCGTGAACGCGCTCGCGCTGCTCGTCTTCGGCGCCCAAATTCCCGAGCTCATCGGGGTCCCGTGGGCCGTCTACCCGCTGGTGGCCGCCGGCGTCCTCATCATGGTTCTCATGCCAAAGATCACAAAGGCTGTGCCGGCGCCGCTCGTATCCGTGATCCTGATCACCGCTGCCGCCGTCACGTTCGCGATCAACGTGCCGACGGTCGGTGACAAAGGCGACCTTCCCGATAGCCTCCCCGAGTTCTTCTTCCCGAACGTTCCCCTCACGTGGGAAACGCTCAGTATCATCGGGCCGTTTGCCCTCGGGATGGCACTCGTCGGCCTCATGGAATCGCTGCTCACCGCAAAGCTCGTCGACGACATCACCGACACCCCATCGAACAAGACGCGGGAGACCTGGGCGCAGGGCGTCGCGAACCTGCTCGCGGGCATGTTCGGCGGAATGGGCGGCTGCGCGGTCGTCGGTCAGACAATGATCAACGTCAAGGTGTCAGGAGCCCGCACCCGCATCTCAACGTTCCTCGCTGGCGCGTTCTTGCTGATCCTGATCCTCGTTCTCGGCGACCTTGTGTCGCTGATCCCGATGGCGGCGCTCGTTGCCGTGATGATCATGGTGTCAGTTGCCGCGTTCGATTGGCATTCGATCGCGCCGAGCACACTCCGGCGGCTCCCGAAGAGCGAGTCGTTCGTGATGGTGGCGACGGTTGCCGTCGTGCTCGCAACGCACAACCTCGCGATCGGCGTTATCGCCGGCGTGGTCGTAGCGGCGGTACTGTTCGTTCGACGGGTCGCGCACGTCGTCGCCGTTGACCGAGTGCCCACCGCGGGATCGGTCACCTACCGCGTGACGGGTGAGCTGTTCTTCGCCTCGAGCAACGACCTCACAACGATGTTCGACTACACCGGCGACCCCGCTCGCGTCATCATCGACATGACCGACGCGCACGTCTGGGACGCGTCATCGGTTGCCGCGCTCGACGCGATCACGACGAAGTATGCGCGACGGGGCACCACCGTCGAACTTGTCGGCATGAACGCGGCGACGCGCACCCTGCACGAGCGCCTGTCGGGCGGGCTCGGGGTGGAGTGACTTTGGGCCCTTGCCCGGCTCTTGGGTGCGAGGGCTTGGCGCAGGGCCTGCGGCAGTCAGACGCCGCCGCGAAAGCAACGACCGCCTCTCTACCGATACGGGGAACGTTGTGCGGGAGAAGCCGAAGTGAGGGTCGACCGAGACGCCTGCTGATGCCGAGACGGCGTATACCCGTATCGCTTCCGAAAAGCGGCGATAAAGCCGCTCGTGCTCGCGTAGCCCACGACCGAAGAAACGAATGCAACCTGGTCCCCGCGCTCGAGGAGGGGAAGCGCCGCGATAAGTCGAGCCGTCGAGCGCCATGCGGGGAATGTCATCTTCGTCTCGTTCACGAAACTCCGCTGCAGGGTCTTGCTGCTCGTGTGCACCCGCCGAGCCCAATCTTCAAGCGTCAACCCACACGCGGGCTCCGCAAGGAGGCCCTCCGCAACGACACGTGCCCGTGGGTCTTCCGGTATCGGAAGGGTCTCTCGGTTCTCGGCGAGAGCGGGAAGCAGACCGTATGCGCCGGCAGTCGCCGCTTCCAGATCTTCCTGCTCACTGAGCCCCCGCTGCAGCATCCGCCGAGCCAGGTCGACTAGGAGCGGCGTGCGGGTAATGACGCGGGGCTCCTGCCACATTGCCGCGTAAACGCTCGGGTCAAACCACAGGGGGAAGACGAGAGACTCCCCGTCGAGGGTAATGCGATGCCCGGTGCCCGCTGGAATCCAGAGCGCGTGCTGCGTAGTCAGCCGCCAGCGCACTCCCGCTGCGTCTACGACAACGCTGCCGTGTATGACCCAGGTCAGCTCATGCCGTTCATGCCCGGGAATGTCCACCGAGCGCTTTCCCATGTCCATCAGGGTTTCCTCTGGCTTGTGACATGAGGGGGCAATGCCCCCGACCCATGCCCGCTTCCGGTCTGCTCTACGAATCTGTCCGGGCAGCTCCTCAGCTGTCCACCCAGAACAACAACATCATACGAAGGTTAGCCTAACCTAAATTAAACACACAATGCCCGCGCTGGACACACCTGGATTGGTGTGCAGCCTCGATGAATAGGAACCCGATGAATTCTGTCGTCTCTAAGCTCGCGGCGCTCGCCGTCGCCGGCCTGCTCGCTGTTGGTATCGCCGGATGCTCACCGAACGCAGCACAGGAGAACGAGACAACCACCACTGCCGAGCAGTCTTGGCCGCGCACCGTGACACACGAAGAGGGCACGACAGAGATCCCCGCACAGCCGAAGCGCATCGTCTCGACCTCGCTGTCCATCACAGGAACTCTCCTTGCCATCGATGCGCCCATCAAGGCGACCGCTGCGACCACACCTGGCAACGGTTCCGACGAGCACGGCTTCTTCTCACAGTGGGCCGACGTCGCCGTCGACCGCGGTGTCGAGGTGCTCTACCCCGAACTGACGCTTGACCTTGAGGCGGTTATGGCTGCTGAGCCAGATCTCATCGTCGTCTCAACTTCCGGTGCAGACAGCACGGTCGACAACCTCGCAGAGCTGCAGGCGATCGCGCCGACCGTCGTCTACAACTACGGGGACAAGACTTGGCAGGAGCTCGCCACCCAGCTCGGCGAGGCCACCGGCCTCGAAAGCAACGCGAAGAAGGTTATCTCCGACTTCGACGCTCACGTCGCCGATGTCGCTTCGAAGATCGACCACCCCGAGGGCATGACAAACGCCATCGTCTACAACGGTGCCGGCGGCGACACCGCCTTCGCCAAGATCGGCGGCCCGCACGCTACCCTTCTCTCCGCTCTCGGATTCGACATCGCAGAGGCCCCGGCCGAGATGGACACCTCCGGCCGTAACCGACAGGACTTCAACTTCCTCTCCATCGAAAACACCGTCTCCGCCCTCACCGGTGAGACCGTTTTCATTATTTCGGGAGACGATTCGACCCGCGACGATCTGCTCAGCACCTCCGTTCTCCAGAACGCTCCGGCCGTGAAGTCAAAGGCTGTCTACCCCCTCGGTGACAACTCCTTCCGCATCGACTACTACAGTGCAAATGAGATCATTGACAGTGTCTCGACCGCCTTCGGTCGTGGCTGATTCCAGCCGTTCCCGCCGGAAGCTCGGCGTCGTGCTGGGCATCGCGAGCCTCATCATGCTCGCGGTGCTCAGCATCGTGTTGGGGTCAAGAACGATCGCTCCCGCTACCATCTGGGAAGCACTCACCGCTTTTGATCCTCACAACGACGCTCACCTCATCGTGACTGAGCTGCGGGTACCGCGAACGATCCTCGGCATCCTCGTCGGGGCCGCTCTCGGAACGGCCGGAGCCATCATGCAGGCCGTCACCAGGAACCCGCTCGCAGAGCCCGGCCTTCTCGGCGTCAACGCGGGCGCCGCTGCCGCCGTTGTCACCGGCATCGTCCTTGTCGGATCAGCGAACGTTTCAAGCTATGTCTGGTTCTCTTTCGTGGGGGCCGCGGTTGCGGCGGTCGTTGTCTACGGACTCGGTGGCGCGTTCTCGGAAGGCTCGAACCCCGTTCGACTCATACTCGCCGGCGCTGCGCTCTCCGTCGTGCTTGGCGCCTACACAAGTGCCGTCGTGCTCAACGATCAGAAAGTCTTCGGCACCTTCCGTTTCTGGACAGTTGGTTCGCTTCAGGGTCGCAGCTGGGATGCGATCTCCGCCGTACTCATTTTCATTGTCATCGGTATCCTCGGCGCACTCCTGCTCGCCCGCCCGTTGAACGGGCTCGCGATGGGCACAGATGTCGGCGTCGCCCTCGGCGTGTCTGTCCGCACAACCACGATAACCGCCGCCGTGCTCATCGTTCTGCTCGCGGGAAGCGCGACCGCAGCGGCCGGCCCCATCGGTTTCATCGGCCTTACGGCGCCCCTGATCGCACGAACGATCGTCGGGCCCGACTACCGGTGGGTGCTCCCCTTCTCTTGTTTGATCGCCGCGAACGTTCTGATCGCTGCCGACATTCTCGGTCGCCTCATCGCGTTCCCCGGCGAAGTACAGACCGCGATCATCATGGCGATCATCGGCGGACCGTTCTTCGTCGCAATCGTCCGACGCAGGAAGCTCGCAACACTATGACCCTTCATCCGTTCAACCCGAGCGAACATCTTGGGGCCCGAGTGACCCGAATCGGGCCCGCCCGAATCCGCGTGCGCCCTCGCACGGTCATCGTTGGGACGATTGCGGTGCTCTTCGTCGTCACCGCTTCCGTTGTCGGGCTCCTCACCGGCACGCTCCCCATTTCGATGGGCGACCTCGGAGCAATCGTGACCGGGCACTCGGATGCGCGCACCGTCAAGGTGGTTACAGATCTGCGCCTCCCTCGCGTCATCGCCGGTGTCTGCGTCGGCGCGGCGCTCGGGATCGCTGGCGCCGTCTTCCAGTCCCTCTCACGCAACGCAATCGGGTCCCCCGACATCATCGGTTTTGTGAGCGGCGCGGCTACGGGCGCCGTCGTGCAGATCACGGTGTTCGGTGGCGGAGTCATCGCGGTGTCGATCAGCGCCGTCGCAGGTGGCCTCCTCACCGCCGCAATCGTCTACGCGCTCTCGTTTCGCGGACGGGCTACGGGCGGATATCGACTGATACTGGTGGGAGTCGGTGTCGGTGCCATGCTCGGCGCCCTGAACTCCCTATTGCTGACGCGCAGCAGCGAGGACACCGCGATGATGGCACAGTTGTGGTTGACAGGTTCGCTCAACGCGCGCACCTGGACACAGGCGATACCGGTTCTCATCGCCGTTGTCGTTCTTCTGCCACTGCTACTACTCAGCGCGGCTCGGATCAACACCCTGGAACTTGGGGAAGATGCGGCGACTCAGCTCGGAGTACCAGCGGAGCAGACGCGTCGCATCATGATGATGCTCGGTGTTGGCCTCACCGCAATGGCGGTCGCCGCCGCCGGCCCAATCTCCTTCGTCGCTCTCGCCGCTCCGCACCTGGCACGACGACTCACCCATTCCCCCGCTGTTCCCCTCGTCACCGCAGGCCTCTTCGGTTCCGTCTTGCTTCTTGCCGCCGACCTTGCTTCGCAATATCTCCCACTTCGTCTCGCGATGCCAGTCGGTCTCCTTACCGGACTCATCGGCGGCATCTACCTCCTTGTCCTCCTCGCCCGCAGCACGCGGCTCTGAGCCCGAGAAAGGCACTCGATGTCCTCTTCCTCTCGCCTCCGCGGCGAAGCCCTCACCCTCGGCTACGACACGCGCGTCGTCTCCGATCAACTGAGCGTCCAGATTCCCGATGGCGCGTTCACTGTCATCGTCGGCCCCAATGCGTGCGGCAAATCTACGCTGCTGCGATCCTTAGCACGCGTGCTCCATCCCTCAGAAGGAGCAGTGTTCCTCGACGACGCACCCATCACTGGATACCGCCCCAAAGAGGTTTCCCGGCGCGTCGCGTTACTCCCGCAGTCCGCCCTCGCACCCGACGGAATCACCGTCACCGACCTGGTCGGTAGAGGCCGCTATCCTCACCAACGCATGCTCCGGCAGTGGTCGGACGCCGACGAGGAAGCCGTGCGAAAGGCGATGACGGCGACCAACGTCGTTGACCTCGCAGACCGCAGCGTCTCCGAGCTATCTGGCGGACAGCGCCAACGGGTCTGGCTCGCGATGTCTCTCGCGCAAGACACCCCCATCCTCCTCCTGGACGAGCCCACAACGTTCCTCGACATCGCGCACCAGATCGAGGTGCTGGATCTCTGCCTCACACAGAACCGCGAGCACGGGCAAACAGTCGTCGCTGTTCTGCACGATCTCAACCACGCCGCGCGCTATGCCAGCCATATCATCGCGATGAAAGACGGTGCCATTGTGGCGGAGGGAACGCCGAGCGAGATCATCACCGCCGACACCGTCGAACACGTCTTTTCCCTTCCCTGCGCCGTCATCACTGACCCGCTCTCCGGTGCACCCCTCGTTCTTCCTCGAAGCGTGCACGACCGTCCTGAAATCGAGGTGCAATGAACGAGCCCCGCACGCCCACGCGAGTCCAGGGAGCGGCCGTCACCGCGTTCACCGCCGTGTGGGAGGCGGCCCCGAGCGGCTCCGTCCGACGGGAACTCGAAGATGACTTCGCTGCGGCCCACCCAGCCAACCCCGTCCTTGGGGCCCGGCACACCGCTCGCGACGGATCTTCCGTCATCGAAACGACGTTTCTGTGGCGCCTCCCTGAGGCTTCATCAATCCCCCACGACGTCATGATCCACATCAACTCGGTGACAGATGCTCACCGAGAAGACATCAGCCCCGCACTGCTCACGCGGGTGGGTGAGAGCAGCTTCTGGGAAATCACCTACCTTCTCCCTGTCGATCTCATCGCGAGCTATCGCATCGTCGTCGGCGCCGACCATCCGCTTCCTCGGGAGGGCGGACACAGACGCTCCGGCTGGCTGCGCATCCATGAACTCGGTCGCCCCGACCCGCGCGGGGTCGAGACACTGCCCAACCCCCTCGGCACCCACTCCTCGGTACTGACGCTGCCTGAGGCAGAACGGCACCCCGTGTGGACTGGGAGCGAGTTCCACCACGGCTCGACCCTCCGGCGTCTCGATGTCCCGACGGTTGATGGGGCAACTCGAACGCTCCACGTATACCGGCCGCACGGCGCCGATGCGCCACACAATCTCCTGGTGCTCTTCGACGGAGAGGTGTGGAACGAAATAGGGCTCCAAGACGCCCTCGACCGTTGGGATGGCGAACCTCTTGCGGCCGTCCTTGTCTCCTCAGTATCCCCGGAACGACGCTCGGCCGACCTTCCCCATCCCGAACGCATCGCCCGCATCGTCCAGGAGGAAGTGCTTCCCGCCGCTTTTGTTGAGCTGGGCCGCAGCTACACCGCGGATCAGACCATCGTGTCTGGGCAAAGCTACGGGGGCCTCGCGAGCGCCGCGATCGTCGCCGAATACCCCGGAATCGCCAGCCGCGGCGTTGCACAATCGCCGTCATTCCACTTCCGCGCGAACGAAGAACCTCGTCGTCCAGAAGGCCAACGGGGAGACGTCAGCTCTCGTCTCTCCTCCTGCACCACTCACGGAAAACTTGTTATCACGGTCGGTCGCAACGAGGGCGGCCTACTCGATCAGGCGCGAGTCGCCCGCAACACGATTGCCGAAACCAACCTGCAACTCGACTACGTTGAAATCATGGGTGGGCACGACTACGCCTGGTGGCGAGACGGTTTGTTCTGGGGGCTCGACAAGCTACTGCGCGCTGCCTCGACGGGGCCTCATCCGAAACCCTCTCCGGCTGAGCCAGGCCACGTTTAGCCGGTGGAGAACAGCGCTCGCCCAGCGCGCCTCCCTCCCCGTACGCTTGTTTGCAGAGAGGGAGGCACGGGAGACGACCCTCACCGGCCGCACACTATGAGCACAGTAGAGATCACCAAGGACAACCTCGAGCAGACGATTTCCGCGGGCGGCATCGTGCTGCTCGATTTCTGGGCAGCCTGGTGCGGCCCGTGCCGGTCCTTCGCGCCCGTCTTCGAGACCGCTTCCGAAGAGAACAGCGACATCGTGTTCGGCAAGATCGACACGGAGGCCGAGCAAGAGCTCGCGGGTATGTTCGGCATCACCTCGATCCCGACGATCATGGCGTTCCGCGACGGAATCAACGTCTTCGCCCAGGCGGGCGCCCTCCCCGCGCCGACGCTCACGCAGCTCATCGACGCGGTTCGCGGGCTCGATATGGACGAGGTGCGCACCCAACTCGCGCAGGCCGAGAAGGAAGCGGCCTCCGGAAACGAGTCGGCCGCCGAGTAGTGGCCGCCGAGTAGGCGTCCGTGGGCCAGGCCGGCCCGGTTTAGCCCGGTCGCGGGCGCGTAAGCACGGTTCGTGCGTTGCGCCCGTGACCGGGCCTTCTTTAGTTCCGGATCCCGCCCCGCACGGCACCCGCGCCCGAAACGGCGGGGAGAGCGGGGTCGGTGGGGCCGGCATCGGCTGCGGCATTGCCCGTAATCGGCTCCTCGCCGAGCCCGCGGCGCCTGCGCCGCGCGAGCAGCCGTGTGCCGATGAGTCCGTGCCGCGGGCTGAACAGGTAGACGAGCGCGAACACGGCACCCTGCGCGAGCACGACCATGCCGCCCGAGGCCGCGTCGAGGTAGTAGCTGAAGTACAGCCCGACGACGGCGCACAACGCTGAGATCGCGGGAGCGATCACCAGCATGCGAGAGAATCTGTCGGTGAGCAGGTATGCCGTCGCGCCCGGAATGATGAGCATCGCGACGACGAGCACCACCCCGACGGCCTGCAGCGCGACGACCGATGTGAGCGCAAGCAGCCCGAGCAGGGTGGCGCCGAGCAGGCGCGGGTTCAGCCCGATCGCGTGCGCGTGGGTCGAGTCGAACGCGAACAGGGTGAAGTCGCGACGTTTCGCGATGAGCACGGCGAACGTGATCGCGCCAAGGATCATAATCTGTACGAGCTCGCCCTGCGAGACACCGAGCAGGTTACCGAAGATGATGTGGTTCAGGTCCGTCTGCGAGGGAGTGACGGAGATGAGCACGAGCCCGAGGGCGAAGAGGGTGGTGAAGACGATCCCGATCGCCGCGTCCTCTTTCACCCTGCTCGTGTCGCGAACGGCCCCGATCAGCGCAACGGCGAGGAATCCAAAAAACACTGCGCCGAGCGCGAACGGCGCCCCCACGATGTAAGCGAGCACCACGCCGGGCAACACGGCGTGCGACACGGCGTCGCCCATGAGCGACCACCCGATGAGTACGAGCCAGCACGACAGGACCGCGCAGACGATCGATGCGATGAGCGTCGTCGCGAGCGCGCGCGTCATGAAGTCGTAGCTCAGGGGTTCGAGGAAGAAATCGACGAGGTTCACTTGGTTTCGCTCCGATCGAGGACGTCGAGGCCGAAGGCCATGGCGAGGTTTTCTGGGCGCAGCACCTCTTCGGGCGGGCCGTGCATGAGCACGCGGCGCATGAGCAGGACCGCCTCGTCTGCGAGGCTCGGCAGCGCGTGCAGGTCGTGAGTCGAGACGAGCACAGTTGCGCCCTCGGCCGCGAGTTCGCGCAGCAATCGCGTGATCGTCGCTTCGGAGCGCTTGTCGACACCGGCGAAGGGCTCGTCGAGCAGCAGCGTTGTGGCGCCCTGTGCGATCCCGCGCGCAACAAATGTGCGCTTCTTCTGCCCGCCGGAGAGCTGACCGATCTGGCGATCCGCGTACTCCGTGAGCTCGACCCGCTCGAGCGCGTGGTCGACCGCACGATGATCCTCCGCCCGCGGCCTGCGCGTAATTCCCATCTTCCCGTAGCGACCCGTCATAACCACGTCTCGCACCGAGAGCGGGAACCCCCAGTCGACGTCCTCGCTCTGCGGCACGTACCCGACCGCTCCCGTCTTGCGCACCCGAGCGGGGCTATGCCCGTCAATAAGCACCTCGCCCCGGTCAGGGCGGACCATCCCCATGATGGTCTTAAACAGTGTGGACTTGCCGGAGCCGTTCATACCGACGAGCCCGCAGACGCGGCCTCGCTCGAGCCTGAGCGACGCGCCACTCAGGGCGAGCACCTCACCGTAGTGCACGGTGACATCGTCGACCAGGATCGCCGGGGCGCTCACTTGCGCGCCCCTGAAAGCGCCGAGACGATTGCATCCGCATCGTGCCTGATGAGATCAAGGTAGGTCGGAACGGGGCCGTCGGGCTCAGACAGGGAGTCGACGTAGAGCACGTCTCCGAGCACCGCGTCGGTCGCCTCCTCCACTTGCCGCATTGGGGCGTCAGACACGGTCGACTCGCAGAACACAGCGGGGACATTGTTCTCGCGCACGAACTCGATCGCCGACGCGATCTGCTTCGGTGTCGCCTGCTGCTCGGCGTTCACGGCCCAGATGTATTTCTCCGTGAGGCCCGCGTCGCGCGCAAGGTACGAGAACGCGCCCTCGCAGCTCACGAGCGCTCGCTCGTTTTGGGGCAGCACGTCGAGCGAGGCGACGAGCTCGTCCTGCACCGTCTGCAACGTCTTCTTGTAGGCCGCGGCGTTGGCCCTGTATTCGCTCTCGTGCTCAGGGTCGATTCCGACGAAGGCTTCGGCCATGTTGTCGACGTAAATCTGCACGTTCAACGGGCTCATCCAGGCGTGCGGGTTCGGCATGCCACTGTAGGCGTCCTCCCGGATGTCGATCGCTTCGATGCCATCGCTCACCACGGCGTGCGGCACGTCGAGGTCGCTTACGAACTGCTCGAACCAGGCTTCGAGCCCCATCCCGTTGTCAAGGATGAGGTCGGCCTCGCTTGCTTTGCGGATGTCGCCGGGGGTTGGCTCGTAGCCGTGGATCTCGGCACCCACCTTGGTAATCGATTCGACGCGCAGGTGCTCCCCCGCGACGTTCTCGGCGATGTCGGCGAGCACCGTGAACGTCGTGAGCACAACGGGGCGGTCGTCGGCTTCGCCGGTTGTGTTGCCGTTACTGGTGCTGTTGGCGCCCGTGGTCGGGCTCGCGCAGCCGGCGAGCAGGAGCGCGGCGGCGGCGGACGCCGCAGCAGCTGCGAGGGCAAAGCGCGTGGATGGTCGGGTACTGAATGGCATGGGCAAGTGGTTCCTCCGAGAGCTGTGACTTCGCTTCCCAGCATCGTCGACGCCAGGTTAGCTAAATAAAACTATAGACTTCGGATAGCCGAACTTGCAAAACTGAACTCCCAAACTTTGCTCATTGGGCCTTTGAAGAGCGGTCGGCGCACTCTCCCTCTGGCCTGCCACCATCCGGTCGCCAAGAGCACCGAAACGGCAAGGGCCGCGCTCCGATGAATCGGATCGCGGCCCTCACTACATGCCGAGACTGTTACCAGTTCCTATGCGCCTGCCAGGACGGGCCCGGGGCTCGGCTCCGATTGAGGCTTTCCGGTGGCCCCGACTTCCTCTTCCCCCGCTATCGGGACGGGCGCCTTTCTGAGACGCTGGTTTACCCAGTCGGCGGCGCGACGCCAAGTACGGTCGCGAATGAAGATCATGTCACCGAGGATCATCATGAGCGAGAACCACGGCAACGCGAGGAGGATCGCGATTGACGCATGCATCCCCGTGACTAGCACCAGACCGACGATCCGGCTCCAGCGGTTGAGCAGCAGAACAGGGAACAGCAATTGTCCGTACACGCTGAGCCACGAGGCGATAAACACGGCGGGCGTAATCTGCCAGGCAAGGTGGTTGAGCCACGGCACCAGAGTGAGTTCTTCGACCTGCAGCGGATAGTACGAGGCAACGCCCGACACCCAGGTTGCGCCCTGCAACTTCCAGAGCGCACTCGTGACATAGATGACGCAGAGCTGATACCCGATCAGCACAACCGCGACGTTGTTGCTCAGCACCGGGAACCACTCCGGTACGCGCCACCTACCGAAGCCCAGAGGCCGCGCTGCCACGCCCCGGCGGGCCTCGCGTTTCGCGCGGCGACGAGCGTCAAGTGACCAGCGGTACGAGGTGTCGGCGAACAACAAGAAGATGATGAAGAGCCGGAAGGTCTGGTAGTGCCCGGTGTTCGTCACTACCGGGTCAAGCGTCGTGAACCCCAGCCAGAGCGCAACAAATAGCGGCGACACGACCCGCATCCGCCAGCCCAGCGCGTAGGCTGCCGCGACTGCCATCAGCACGATGATTTTGGCGAGAATGAGCGGGTCTGGATCGGTACGGGAAAAGAGTGCCGTGATTGGCCAGAAATACGAATGCACCGACGAATCGCGGAACATCGCGGCCCCCCACTGCGACCCGTGCCCAAAGGTGTACGAGAAGTTTGGCAGGTATAGCGCAAGGATCACGACCGTCGATACTCCCAGCCCCATGCGCAGAAGGGCGAGCCCGTAAGTCGCGTGTCTACTCTCAAGGAACCAGTTCATGAGGCGCTCCCACATGTTGGATACTGCGCTTACCATGTTCACTCCCCTTCCGCTTCATCATTGACGGCTGCGTTCTCGAAACCCGCTTCTACGCCTGCTTTGTCAGCCCAACTCCGAAAGCTCCGGGCGAACGCTTCTCTGTCCTGCCCGGGCCATTCCATAGCCGGCACCCAACCCATGTCCGTATATTTGCTTGGCGGCCGCTTGGCGTCAGGGTCGTGACGGTCAGCCCAACGAATCACTGGGTCATAGACCGCCCGCACCTGCACGGCCTTGACCTCCCCCTTGTCGCCCCACATCGCGTGGGCAACCTGAGTCGCGTACGAGGCCGTGTAGTTTGTCGCACGAATGAACGATCGAACTTCAGCGCTGTTCGAATCATCAGCAGCCACCAACGCATCACGAAGACCATACAGTTCTTCTCCGGAGAGGTGGTTCTCCGCCGCGACACGCTGCTGCGCCTCGCTCAGGCCCCGGTAGCTCGTCATCAGACGCTCTGCTCCGACAACTGAGAGCTGTTTCCGCAGTGTGCGACGGTACGGCTCTGCAAGCTCCACCGCTGAAGCATTCACCCACTCTGACCGGACGCGTTCGCCATCTTCCAATTCGACCCATGCTCGAACCCACAGCTGGCGATCGGTGTCGACCGGGTCAGGGGCAAAGATCTTGTAGTCCTGCACGAGGTAGGGGCGCACATACTGATCTGCGGTCGCCCCGGGTAAGACTTGATACTTGAGGTCAGAATAAGGCGTGTTGTAGACCGCTGTGAAGAACATGTGAACGGCCAACAAAGCAACAGCCCCGATGGCAACGACTCGCGCCGATTTGGGGAGCTTCTTACGTTGCGCTGAGCTCACGCCTCGTGAATTGCTAACTCTTGGCTGATCCGAAGTTTTCAAATTGCACGCTCTTTCTTCCCTGAAAGTTCGACTGGTTTCACCGTAGCGCAAAAGCGCAACGCGGCGACCCGGTATTTCTACTCGGATCGCCGCGCTGCGCTGCGCTATGGCTTAGGCTTCACTGCTTAGCACGTTTCCACGGGCCCTCGCCCGCGAAGTCAGTGTCAGTGTGATGCCGGCTGCCAACAGCACCGCCGTGAGGATTCCGAAGCCGAGCATATCGGCCCCACCGGTAGCGGACAGCGGGTGCCCCTTACCGTTTACCCCAGGCTTCACGCCTGGCTTACCGCCGGGCTGGCTGCCCGGATCGGAACCCGGATCAACAGCTGGGTCTGCACCTGGGTCCGTACCCGGATCGGCACCAGGGTCGGTGCCCGGATCAGTACCAGGATCCGTACCAGGGTCGGTGCCGGGGTCGGTGCCCGGATCAGTACCAGGATCCGCACCGGGATCGGTGCCCGGGTCCGTACCCGGATCTACACCGGGATCGGTGTCCGGATCAGTACCAGGGTCCGTGCCCGGATCAGTACCAGGGTCCGTGCCCGGATCAGTACCAGGGTCTACACCAGGATCGGTACCGGGGTCCGTGCCCGGATCAGTACCAGGATCGGCACCAGGGTCCGTGCCCGGATCTACACCAGGATCAGTACCAGGATCGGTGCCCGGATCCGCACCAGGGTCCGTACCCGGATCAGTACCAGGGTCCGTGCCCGGATCAGTACCAGGATCGGTGCCCGGATCAGTACCAGGGTCAGTAACCGGATCAGTACCCGGATCTGTGCCCGGGTCGGCGCCCGGATCAGTACCAGGATCGGTGCCCGGATCCGTACCCGGATCGGTGCCCGGATCCGTACCAGGGTCCGTGCCCGGATCAGTACCCGGATCGGTGCCCGGATCCGTACCCGGGTCCGTGCCCGGATCCGTACCAGGATCGGTGCCCGGATCAGTACCAGGGTCCGTGCCCGGATCCGTACCCGGATCTACACCCGGGTCATTACCAGGGTCCGTACCCGGATCAGTACCAGGATCAGTACCAGGATCAGTACCAGGATCGGTACCCGGATCAGTGCCAGGGTCCGTGCCCGGATCCGTACCAGGATCGGTACCAGGATCTGTGCCCGGATCTGCACCCGGGTCCGTGCCCGGATCAGTACCAGGGTCCGTACCTGGATCTACACCAGGATCAGTACCAGGATCGGTACCCGGATCAGTGCCAGGGTCAGTACCAGGATCGGTGCCCGGATCTGCACCCGGGTCCGTGCCCGGATCAGTACCAGGGTCCGTGCCCGGATCTGCACCCGGGTCCGTGCCCGGATCAGTACCAGGGTCCGTACCTGGATCTACACCAGGATCAGTACCAGGATCGGTACCAGGGTCGGTGCCCGGATCTGCACCCGGGTCCGTGCCCGGTTCAGTACCAGGGTCCGTAC
>JBQDKK010000015.1:49801-77524 GCA_052094845.1 Leucobacter sp.
CAGTACCAGGGTCCGTACCTGGATCTACACCAGGATCAGTACCAGGATCGGTACCCGGATCAGTGCCAGGGTCAGTACCAGGATCGGTGCCCGGATCTGCACCCGGGTCCGTGCCCGGTTCAGTACCAGGGTCCGTACCCGGATCTACACCAGGATCGGTACCAGGATCAGCACCAGGGTCCGTACCCGGATCAGTACCAGGATCAGTACCAGGGTCCGTGCCCGGATCTGCACCCGGGTCCGTGCCCGGTTCAGTACCAGGGTCCGTACCTGGATCTACACCAGGATCGGTGCCAGGATCGGTGCCAGGGTCCGTGCCAGGATCGGTACCAGGATCGGTACCAGGGTCCGTACCCGGATCAGTACCAGGATCGGTACCAGGGTCCGTACCCGGATCAGTACCAGGATCGGTACCAGGATCAGTGCCAGGATCGGTACCAGGATCGGTGCCCGGATCTGCACCCGGGTCCGTGCCCGGATCAGTACCAGGGTCCGTGCCCGGATCTGCACCAGGATCGGTACCCGGATCAGTACCCGGGTCCGTGCCCGGATCTACACCCGGGTCCGTGCCCGGATCACTACCCGGGTCGACACCGGGATCTGTGCCGGGCTCAGTACCCGGCTCCTCAGCCAGCGCCTTCACCGTGGACGAACCAAGCTGAAGCGCAACTGCACCATTCGTGCCAACGTTTGGCAAGAGACTCACATTCAATGCGCGAACGGTGAACGAGCCAGGCCCGAGATCGCCGCCACTTGCGTTAAAGGGCGCTTTGGTCGGCTGGTGGTTGATCGTGATGTTCGCGACGTTCCGGAGCACGGGGCCTAGTCCATCAGTAAGAACACTGCTCACCACAGGCGAAACAGCACCGTGCACCAACGGCTGGAGATTGTCGACTACCCCGTCAAGCACGCCATTCAGGACACCGCCGATGCTCGTCACAACCCCAGACAACGCATCAGCGATGGGCTGAACGACAGTCCCAAGGGGTACCCCAACAATGCGGATTTCGCTCACGTCGATGACAGGGACCGTGTGACCGGCTGCGCCAGTAAAACCACCAAGTGTGCCCCGAATAGTGACCGGAGCGTTAACCACAAGAGGAATGCTCACCTGGACTGAAACGTTGAGATTAACGCTTTAGAGCCCCTCAGTGACCGTGTCAACAATCTTAGACACTGCAGAGTTTGGCCCGTTGCCTGTGAGGGCGTCGGTCACACCGTCAAGGATTGCATTTACAGTATCGCCGTGAAGCACCTCGGTGTTTGCCGGCATCGTGCTGAGGCTTGTTGCCCCGCTTCGATCCACAACGAGGGAGGCGAGGTCGACCCTGATTGCTCCCGTGCTCAGGTCAACGATGACACTGTTGTCAGTGTTCGCGAGGGGCTCCTGGAGGAGCTTCTGTCGGACAGTATCAAGCAGTGGGGCTGTGTCAATAGAAGCATCGTTCAGCGACGCGTTGACTAGTGGGAGGGCCCCGATGGTCCGCACGAGACCACCCAGAATCGATTCGATCCCACCGCCCGGACCGAGCAGATCCTGAATCGGTTGCAGAGCAGTGCCGAGGGTGGTGTTCACCGTGTTCACGACACCGCCGACTGCGGGACTGTGCACATCGAGCTTGAGATCGGTCAGCATGTACTCGCTACCGATTGTGCCGGTATCTGAGGTCGCCTGTGACCCCAAAGCTCCGATCTGGATGGAGGCTTCATCAAGCAGCGCATCTCGCACCTGATCGCCGAGCAGCTGGCTGAGCAGCTGGCTCGCATCAAGCTTGGCGAAACCATAGTTGCCACTGCTCGCCGCGTCGATGTTCAGCGAACCATCGGAGTTGATGAGCCCCGATGACGCGACAGAATTTGTCGCACTCGGCGAAGCGCTGTAGCTCGCAATCGCACCGAGGTTTCCAAGCTCAAGGAGCCCAGGGGCTGATGACGATGGCTTGATCAGCGGGAGCGCAAGCGTTCCGAGGTTGATGCTACCGAGCCCGTTCAGCACGCTCACGTTGAGCGGGTCGGAGACTGGGCCAACCGTGGCCGGAAACTCCGACTTTGTGTAAGCCGCCCCGACGACGTCAATGCCCAGGCCCTCGAGCGCGAGCCAGTGACCATGCGCCGCGGAGTCCGCAGCCGTCGTGTAGTCGTCGGCGAAGGCCGCCGTACTTCCAAATATTGCCGGTCCGGCCACCATTGCGGCGGCCGTGAGGATTGCGACCGGTCGCGCTCGCGACGGCCCCCTCCCGACTGGTTGTCTGAGTTCCATACTGTTCGCTCCCTTGTTTCCTCAACAGCGGCTCAAGCCAGCAGCTGCTCGGCAACGCGTTTCAGCGTCACGCGAGAAAGCTGCGTCAGCCTTCGTGAGCATATGTCTGACTCTCAGGGTTCTTCCAGCAAACTCCGTAGTACTGACTCCCGGTCAGAAAACTACTGAAATCCAATGTTAAATACATGAGGTGGCTCTTGAAGATCCGCACTTATTGAGTACTCTCAACTTTGGGGGGATACTTTTTGCACCCTCATTAGATCCGATTCCGGCTCGAGAGAGGATTTGCAAGGGTATGCAAAGACGCACCGAATTCCACTCAGATCATGTCCTCGACTCAGTAGAACAGCTCTCACGCAACAATTCAGTAGTCGTATCCGCACCAACCGGCATCGGCAGAAGCTATTTTCTGGAACGCGTGAACTCAAGCATCGGGCACAAAGACAGCGTCGTAATCAACGCCGCGAACGCCTCAGCGTTGACCGCGCTTCGCGCCGCGCTCCCGACGGCGACGATACTTGTTGACTCACTGGAGCACGCGGACCCCGAGTTTGTTCGATCGTGGCTTGAGCACCTGCAGCGCGGCGGGCGCGGGCTTGCAGTGCTCCACGCAGATAACCAGCACAGTTCTTTCCACCTCTCCATAGAGGCGCTCGGAGCTGGCCGCGATGACCTGTTGACAGCTCTTGACGCTGCCTACTCAATTCAGCTCCCACCGCTCTCTGCAAACAACATCGAGCGACTGCTTCACGAGCACAGCGCCCGCATCCTAGATTCTGGCACCCTCCATGCCATAGTTTCGCTGGCAGAGGGCCGACCTCGCTGGGCACTTGCACTCCTCGAGCTCTCGAATACCCGAGGACTCTCAGTATTCCCGCGCCCGATGGTTCCAACTTCGACACCTGCCGGGATCGTCGCGTCAGTGTTGCGGAGCATCGCAGACTCTGTAGGAGACATGCCTCCAAGCACCGTCGCAGCTGCAAGCGTCGTTTCTCAGCTTGGTCAGATGGATCTAGCTGGGATTGAGGACTTGGTTGGTAGCGATAACTGCGATGCGCTGCTGAGCTATGGGGCACTCATAGGCGATGAGACTCAGACGCTTTACCGCGTACCACCGCTTCTCGCCGCCGCAATCCGAAGTCGGGCCTCAGCAACGGAGACCTCAAGGTTTGAGGACGCTGTTCAGCGACGTCTCCTGAGGCGCCGCTCGCTGGGCTTCCCGCTCTCCGTCGCCGAGTCGTTGTTTTGCACACGGCCATTCCAGAATGATGCAGCAGCAACCGACCCCACTCTTGAGGAACAGCGGACCGCAGCAATCGAGCAGTCGATTGTCGAACTTGTAAACTTCGGTGAACACAAGTTTGCGGAGTCACTATTGCTCCGTCAAACCGATGCCCCTGTGCTCATCCCACCGCCACTTCGCGCGGCAGTACTTGGCGCACTCGTCAGCCCAGAAGCTGGGCTTGCTCACATCGGCCCACCCCCTGGCGAACCCGGCACAAACGCTTATCTTGGTTGGCTAGGTCTACACTCCAAGCTGAATGAGCTTGCTCTCACTCCTGTCACTCGAGAACACTCTCCCACCATGGGGGCCGAGGAAGCTGCCACACAGACCATCATCCAGGTGTGGAACGGGTCAGAACCCGTTGCGCACCACCTCGATTCGATCCGCGAGATCAGTAGTAGAGATAGCAACAACGCGCTCGGACTGCTTGCAGATACCCTACTCGACCTCGAAGCTGCACGGACAGGGCAGGTCATCGCAGGTTCCTGGCTTTCAACTGGCGCACCCGCCCCCAGGGCATCAACGCAAGTGCTCGCCGACCTGCCGCATACGTCAGGCACCCTGTTGCTCTCTCAGGCCCTCTCCGCTTTGTTCATTGGGCAAGGGTTACGCTTTGCGCAGGAACTTCGTTCGGAGTCAAGACGCACCCATCTGCATGAGTTCCACGCCCGCTGGGTACGCCACTATGCCGCCGCGACTACGGCCATCGCCTGCGGTGATCTCGCCAGAAGCGTCATCGAGTGGTCCGAACTTGTGAAGTGTGCCCCACACCTCGTACCGCTTCGCCTCGAGGCGTACCTCCACGAGACGTTAGCAACGTTGGAGGCAGCGCGGGCTGCAGCCAATTCCGGACATGACGAGCATCTCCCGCCGTCAAGTTTTTCTGCTCCCTACGCACTGTTTCTGTGTTTTGGAAACGGCAAGCCGCCACTGCTGCAGCACCAGCTGCCTCCACCGGGTGCAGCTACTGCCCCAGTACCCGCGCTTCTCCACAAGTACGTTTGCGCTGCCCTTGAAGAGAATCCAAAAGAACTCATTCGCACAGCCGATGCCCTACTTGTTTTCGAGGCGTGGGGGCCAGCCTTGTCAGCATTGCGCCAAGCACGCGACATCTATGTCAGCCGCCGCGCAACGACGGCAGCTACTGAGTGCAAGAGCAGGCTTGAGGAACTCGAACGATTCCTCGAGAAACGCATACCAAACTATGAGGCTGACCCGAATCGCTCAGACGAGAGGATACGCCTAACCAACCGGGAGAAGGAGACCGCCAGCCTTGCTGCGGAGGGACTGAGCAACAAGCAGATCGCGGCACGCTTGCACTGCAGCATTCGTACTGTGGAGTCTCACATCTCTCAAGCTCGCGCGAAACTCGGGCTGCAGTCTCGCAAGGATCTCGCGCAGGTGGCGATGTTCGCCACGCCTAACGAGCATCAGGACGAACTGATCTCGCAAGGCAATAGGCGCACGGAATCGCCACTATAACTCTCCAAGACTGAGCTAGGCCGCGCCCGCGAAGCCCTGTTGGCGCCAAGCCTCGTAGCTCGCGATCGCCGCGCAATTCGCGAGGTTCATCGAGCGCGGGCCGGGGAGCATCGGAATGCGGAGCCGGTCGGTCACCGCCTCGTGTTCAAGAATCTCGCTCGGCAGGCCCGTTGGCTCCGGCCCGAAAAGCAGCACGTCGGTCGGCTCATATACGACGTCTGTGTAGGGCCGCGTTGTGCGGGCAGTGAACGCAAAAACACGCGCAGGAGCAAGCGCCTCGATCGCAGCTTCAAACGAGTCGTGCAGGTGTACAACTGCTAGGTCGTGGTAGTCGAGCCCGGCCCGCTTGAGCTTTGAATCCTCAAAATCAAAGAGCGGGTTCACAATGTGGAGCTCGGCCCCCGTGCCCGCCGCGAGGCGGATCGTGTTGCCGGTGTTGCCTGCGATGCGGGGCTCAAAGAAGAGAATGCGAGTCACCCACACAGAATACTCCCCAGGGGAGGCGCCGAGGGTCGCGATCCAGCTTCCACCCCATCCGACGACACCACGCCCTTGGTTCTGCAGTTGGTATGCACGCGTCACCGAGGGGTGGGCATTTGCAGTGCCTTTCCCAGACAGATCCTGCGCTCCCAGCAAAGCAGCCCGCGCCACAGTCACCACCGGTGACACCGACGGTAACATGTGCATACAATGAGGGCAGGCCGCAAAGGAGCAAAGTCAAAGGAGCAGGCATGCGAATCGGACGCGCACTGGGAATCACCGCGACAGTTGGGGCAGCAGCCGCGGGGGTCGCCTGGCTCTGGCGCCACCAGGGCGACATCGCGTTCTCCCGCCCGGTAAACGAGTGGACTTTTACCCACATGGACAGTGTCATGCCAACCGAAACCGTGCACCGTCCCCTCGCCGCACGCGCCCTCCCGACGAGCAGCACACCGCTTGGCGTCTCCGGGATCCGTTACGAATTCGATGGGCGACTCCGCTCAATCGCTGAGCTGCACGATCGCACGCACACGACCGCTTTCCTCGTCGCACACCGCGGCGAGGTCGTCCACGAGAGCTACCCGGGGCGGTTCGCGGGCCCGACGGCGAAGTTCCAGCTTTTCTCGCTCACGAAGTCGGTCACCTCAATGCTCGTCGGCATTGCTCTCGAGCGCGGCGAGATTCGCGCGGTCACCGATCCGGTCGTTGATTGCGTGCCCTCGCTCAAGGGCTCAGGTTACGACGGTGTCACGCTCGAACACCTGCTGAACATGTCAAGTGGCGTCGGCGGCGTCGAGGACTGGACGGTGCCAGACGCGCCCATCAAGCAGTTCGAGGAGGCCGTCACGACGGGTGGATCGGTGCTTGACGTGATCCGCGCGCTCCCTCGCCTGCGCGAGCCCGGCACGGCGTTCAACTACTCGACCGTCGACACGCACGTCATCGGCTGGCTGCTTGAAGCCGCAACCGGCAAGACCCTCGCGCAGTATGCGACAGAGCATCTCTGGGAGCCGATGGGCGCCGAGTCAGATGCCTTCTATTTCCTCACCCGCGGCAAGCCCCGCACCGCTCTCGGGGGCGGGTCGCTCAACGCGACCGTCCGTGATCTCGCGAGGGTCGGCTCCATCATGGCCGCGGGGGGCCGTGTCGGTGAGACCCAGCTCGTGCCCGAGGCGTGGGTGGCACGCAGTCGCGGCTCTGAACTCCCGCAGTTCCAGGTCGGCGCTCTCATGGATGGGGGTGGAACCGCCCACTACGGCTATTCGAACCAGTGGTGGACGCTCGGGGGTGAGCGCCGCGCGTACACCGGCCTCGGCGTGCACGGCCAGTTCCTGTGGATCGACCCCGATAGCGAGACCGTCATCGTGAAGACGAGCGCCTGGAATGACCCTGACGACGACGCCCGTGACGCCGAAACGTGTGCCGCCCTCACCGCGGTTGTGCGGGCGGTCGTCGCGTCGGAATAGTGCGGAAGACGGCGCCAGGTAGGCTCATTCCCATGCCATCCCAGCCCGCCGCGACCCCTGCCACAACGCCAGGGCCGCGACCGCGCCGAGCTCAGCTCTCGGCTCCCGTGATCCTCGACGCTGCCGCAGCGGTTGTCGAGCGCGACGGGCCCGCGGCGCTCACGCTCCGCAAACTCGGCACCGAACTCGGTGTGAACCACACGGCCGTGCTGCGGCATTTCTCGGGTAAGGATCAGATCGTGCTCGGTCTCGCAGAGCGCGTGCTCGAGGAGGCGCTTGAAGGGTTTGAGCCGCAGGGTGACTGGGATGACGCGTTCGCGCAGCTCGCCAGACGGGTGCGCGCGGCGTATCTCGTGCACCCGGGAATCGCTTCGCTCGTCGCCGCGCGCGTCTCGCGCAGTCAGGCCGAGTTTCGAGGCGCCGAGCTCGTGCTCGCAACGTTTGAGCGCGCAGGGTTTTCGGGCCGTGATGCGGCCGTACTGTACCGCACGGTCACGGACCTCACGCTCGCGCTCAGCGCCTACGAGGCGTCGGTGCTCGTGATGGATCCCGCTGCGCGCGCGGGTGACGAACTCGCAATGCAGCGGGAGTATCTACTCGCTCCCGCGCAGGAGTTCCCCCACCTCGCGAAGGCCGCCCCGGAGCTGGCGGGGATCTCGAACGACGAGATCTTCGAGTCCGCGATCGGCCTCGTGATCGACGGCATCCGTTTCAGGCGCTCCCAGCGCTAGCAGCACCGGTGGGTACGTTCGTCGGCACCCGCACTGCGAACCTTGCGAGGGGTACGAGGGCCAGGACCCCAAGCGCGAGAAGCGCAACAGCGAGGCCCCACGGCCCGAGCGCATCGAGTGTCGCCCCGATAACGGCCGGCCCAAGTCCGGTTCCAAGCGCCACGGCGCCCGCCGTCGCGGCGACGAGGCGCCCGCTCCGGTCGAGCCCCGCAGCGAGCGCGAGAATCTGTACGAGGAGCGCGAGGTAGCAGACCTGCCAGAGACTCGTCGCGACCGAGAAGACCGTTGCGTTCTCGGTGACGACGACGAGCGTTCGGGCCGCGAACTCGACGAGCGCGACGCCAACGAGCGCGACGACCCTGCCAAGGCGCAGTGATGCAAACGTGCCGAGTGGAACTCCGACGAGCGCCGCAAGCGCCGCTATGCTCAGCGCAAGCGACGCAGCGCCCTCGGTAAGCCCGGCGTGCCGCATCCCGAACACGGCTGCGTACGACCAGGTGCCCTGCTCGACGATGCCGAACGCGAGGACGGCGGCGAGAAACAGCAGCGAAGGCCGAGGGCCGGTCTCGGCCGCGTGATCGCCGGGGCGCTCGGGCAGCCCGCGGACGCCCCAGAGGCCGAGAGCGCAGCACGCCGCGAGCACCGCAAACCCGGCGGTGCCGCCGCCAGCCTCGTTTGCGAACGAAACCGCGAGTATGAGCGCCGCGGTTGCGAGTGTCGCGACGAGCACGGTGCGGAACGTGGCACGGTCTACGTCGGGGGTGGACCCTAAGGCCGCCGTCCCCGCGGCGAACACCGCGCCGAGCCCAGCTCCGGCCGCGACGTTCGCGCCGACGAGTATCGCGACGGTGGGGCTGAGCCACGCCACGGCAAACCCGATCGTGGCAACGATCAGGCCGATCCGGGCGAGCTGCACCCTGCCCGAGCGCGACGCGCGAGCGGCGAGGAGCAGCGTCACGACCGCGGTCGCGAGTAGCTGGGCGGCCGCGACCATCCCCGCGGCGGTGTCGGTGAGCGAGAACCGTTCTCCGAACCCGGCGAGCAGCGCCGGCATGACGTTGCCACCGACGTTTCCGAGCGTCGTGCCGCATGCGAGGGCAACGAGCGCGGCGGCGCCAAGTCCCCCGACTGACGCCGCGCGCTCTGGGCTTCCCTGCTGTTCCATGATCTGTGCTCCCTCGCGCAGCGCGGTCAACCCTGACCACGTGTAACCATTGGTGACACCAATGTTCTCACGCGAGCGCTCGATCGCAAAGCGGCCCCGCGAACTACACGGAGCACGTCGAAGAGATGCACGAAATGTTCGGCCAGTTCGAGCTCGAGGAAGGCCGCATCGTCGAGTATTGGATTCAGCAGGACGCAGCGAGCCTCATGGCCCAGCTCACCGCACCGGGCAGCTAGAGCGCCATCCAGCAGTAGAGCGCCGCACCTTCCGCCGTCGCGCGCCGCGCCAGGTCGCGCCACTCGTGCAGCATCGGCAGGAGATGATCAGGATCCCCGCTCCCCCAGAACTCCTCCGTCTGCGACCAGGGAACCACAGTCTCGGCGAGCCGCTCGTCCGTGGCTGACGCGAGGGCAGTCGTGAATGACTCCGGCATAGAGACCACCCAGGCGCTGTCGTCGTCGGGGTCACTCACCAGTCGCGCCCACGCCTGATCCTCAACGATCTCCGCGTAGTCACGCCCGGTGAGAAGCGCGAGCAGCGTTCCAGCCTGCACCGTCGCGTCGACCCCATCGACAGCCGGGAGCCCGACGGGCCCAGTATCCACGAGGGCAGCGGCCGCCGCGTCCGAGCCAGCAATGAAGTACGTCGTGAGAACTCCCATGCGAACGATTCTGTCAGCCCAGGTTGCCGACGACCAAGCCGTCTGGCGGCTCCAGTCGCCAGACGGTCTCGTTCAAGACTTCCGGGAGCAGGGGGCGCAGCCACGAGGCGATGCACGCAATTGCCGCGTCCTCGAGGTCGTCACGCGACCAGCCAGCTGGCCGGGCGGGCACATCAGGCTCCCATCCGAGCTCACCCCAGGTAACCCCGAACAGCTCGCGCTCGCCGTCGAAACGCCGGTCGAGCGCGAACCCCTCCCGGCCTTCAAAGCGGGCCACGACGTCGAAGGGGCCCTCGCCGTCCTGGTCGACGAAGACGTTCACAACGATCGCGTCGACACCGGTTCCAGCGGCCGCGGCGAACCGCTCAAGGCGCCCCCGGACGCTGTCGGAGTGCGCCTCAAGCAGCGGCCGGAGGGCGCTCTCATAGTCACTCTGGTTCATGGAGCCAGCGTAGCGTGAGGCTACCTGCCCGCGAGGAGCATGTCGGCAAAGCTCGCGACCTTCAGCCGAAGCGTGTCGATGCGCTGCACACGCGCCGCGGCGACATCAAAGCCCTCGTAGGCTGGCGGCGGGTCGTTGCGAACGTTTTTCGAGCACTGGAACTCGCGGCAGAGCAGGATCCCGACGGTGTTCCCTCGGCGACCGGCGTCCCCGACCCGCTTCGCCGCCCAAAATACGACTTCGTTCGGCAACCGCACGTCCTGGCACCAGTTGCACATGGCCCGCGAGCGGGGCGTCGCCTCGGCCTGCGTGAAACTCACACCGATCGGTTCGCCATCGAGCAGCGGCAGCACGGCGTACGCGCGGCGCACGAACTTCGGGTCGCGCCAGCCGTAGAAGTCGAGCTCAGCCCACTCTGCGTCAGTAAGGGTCTCGAAGCTCGCCGGCAGCGAGAGCTCTTTTGTTTCGCGCCTCGACGCGTTCACGAATGACAAGCGGATGAATGATTCTGTCAGGGGTTGCATGAGTCAGCCTTTCGGGGGCCCGCCGCGAGCGTGCGCGGGTAAGGGCTCCCAGAGAAATGAGGAGTGGGTTCACCGAGGCCGCGGTGGGAGCGCGCGAAGCGTTCCCACCGCGGGGGCAGTGCAGTCACTCACCGTCAGCAAGGGCTTCGCTGACGACCTCCTGACGCTGCGAGTACAGCTCTCGGTAACTCATGCGTCCGAGTGTACTCTGGCGAGACTAGCTTGGGCTGTTAGTTTCGCCAGCGGCTTTCTCACCAGTGGGGGCCACGCCCGCGGCTGCCTTTGCCGCGCGGACCCGCGCAAGACGCTTTCGAACCGCCGGCCAGAACACCGCGAGCACCGCGACCGAGATCAGGCTCGTCCACACCTGGGTACGGGTGCCGTCGCCGCTCACGACCATGATGACGACGATGCCGATGACAGCGAGGATGACGAGGATGCCAAGCCAGGGGTGCAGCCACATCTTGAGCTCGAGCCCAGCGACCTCCTCCTTCGTCATCCGCTGCCGCATGCGAATCTGCGTCGCGGCAATGAACGCGTAGACGAACAGGGCAACAAGGCCCGCGGAGTTCATGATGAAGTCGAAGATGCCTGACTCGGGCGCTGCGAAGTTCACGATCACGGCCGCGTACCCGCCCAGAGTCGACGCGATAACCGCGGCGATGGGCACGCCGTTGCGCGAACGTTTCGCGACAATCGCCGGGGCGTAGCCCTGCTCGGCGAGCGCCGCGAACATGCGGGCCGCCGAGTACAGGCCCGAGTTCAAGACCGAGCACACCGCGGTAAGGGTGACGGCACTCATGATCGCGCCGGCCGCCGGGATGCCGTAGAGAGTGAAGACGTGCACGAAGGGGCCCTCAACCTGCGGGTCGGGCAGCTCGTTCCACGGCACGATCACAACGATGAGGAACACCGCGCCCACGAAGAAGAGCAGGATGCGCCACACGACGGTCGTCGTCGCCTGCCGCACGCCCTTCGCGGGGTTCTCCGACTCCGCGGCTGCCATGACGGCGATCTCGGTGCCGAAGTACGAGAAGATCACGATTGCAACGCCTGCAATCACGGGCCAGACACCGTTCGGCGCGAAGCCGCCGTGCTCCCACAGGTTCGGTAGCGAGAACGACCCGCCGGGCCAGAGCCCAAACGCGAAGAGCACGCCGACGCCGAGGAAGACGACGATCGCCACGACCTTGATGCTCGCAAGCCAGAATTCGACCTCACCGAAAGAGCGCACCGAGACGACGTTCGTGATCGTGAAAATGAGCATCATCGCGATCGAGAACACCCACTCGGGTACCCCGGGCATCCAGCCGTGCAAGATCGCACCGCTCACGACCGCTTCGAACGCGATGACGCCGACCCAGAAGTACCAGTACAGCCAGCCCACGAAGTAGGCGGCCCAGTCGCCGAGGCCAACCCGGGCGTACTCCATGAACGAGCCTGTCGTCGGGCGGGCGGCCGCCATCTCCCCGAGCATCCGCATCGCAAGAAAAACGAGTACGCCGCCAATGAGGTACGACACGAGGGCGGCGGGGCCGACTGAGCGAATCACGTTGCCCGAGCCAACGAAGAGGCTTGCGCCGATGATGCCGCCGAGCGTAATCATCGTGATGTGGCGTGAGGCCAACTTCTTGGACTTGCCGTTGCCCTTGGCGGGCACGACCTGCGCCACTGAGGTCGCTGGTGAAACCGGTTTATCGTAATTCGCTCGCATACCTGCCCTATCGTCGCGTCTCTGCGGATCACCACAGGCTACGCAGCAAGGCGAATCCCGCTAAACGAAGTTCTGCACAGCGATTCCAGGTTTCCCGTGCAAAGCCATCTTCCCCGCGAATTCGCTTGCCGCGACAGTGACTGCCAACCGGATCCGCCGCCCGGCACCGTTTCGACAGCGGTTTCCGGGGCCACGATTTCCCCCATTTCGGGGGTTCCCGGCCGTGAACGACCGCTCAGCGACGAGGTGGGCCCCGCTCAGTCGGTTGTTGACTGTGCGGGGCCCACCATCGAGACGCCGTTCTATTGGGTGCGGCGCACGCGTGTGAACAGGATTAGACCGCCCGCAGCGAGCGCGAGCGCCCCGGCCCCCGCAGTCAGCGCCCAAACCGGCGAGCTCGCGCCTGAGTTGGCGAGCGGGCCGCCTGGCTGTTGGCCGGGGGCCTTGCCCGAGTCCCCGTCAGTACCCGGCTTGGGCCCGGGGCCACCATCGCCATCCCCATCGCCACCGGGGGTCTCACCCTTCTCGTACGTCACGGTTCCGATGGCTGAACCGCGGTCACCGAGCGCCGTGTGTTCGCTCGGCTCAGCAAGCGTGAGCGTGAAAGCACGCTCCGATTCCCCCGACGCGACACGGGTCGTCACGACGTCAACGGTCTTCTCCGCAGTATCACCAGCAGCCCACGTCACAACCGCGTCGACCGCCTCATAATGCTCACCGGCAACCGCCGAACCATCAACCGTCCGCACACGCACACTCGCCTCACCCGTCCACGGATCCACCTCCGCATCCGAACGCGACAGCGTGAACGTCAACAGGTCACCCGCGACGCCGCGCTGATCGTCACCCACCGAGAACACCGTCGCATTCGGCACCGCTGCCTTGAGCGTCACTGTGGCCGAGCCGCGGTCAGCTACCAGGCTGAATGCGCTGGGCTCCGGCTCTGAGAGCACGACGTCGAAGGTCCGCTTCGGGTCGCCCGCGGGCACCGCAAGCGTCTCGACAACCACGGTCTTCGGGGCCGTGTCACCGGCAGCCCAGGTGAGGCGCTCGGAGTGGGCAGTGTAATGCGTTCCCGCGACCGCTGTGCCGTCCGTCGTCTCGACACGCACGCTCGCCTCCCCCGTCCACGGGTTCGCTGCCGCGTCCTCACGGCTGACCTCGAACGAGAAGTTCGAGCCGGCAAGGCCGCTCTGGTCAGCACTGATCGCAAACGAAGTCGCGTCGGGCTTCGGGTAGGTGATCGTCAGTGCGCTTAGCGGGAGAGCCGCTGGCTTCGCGTATGGGTCAAGTGGGTCGGCGGCAATCACGCGGAGCGCGAGCAGGCGTTTCGGATCGCCCGCGCTGCCAGGCTTGACCGTGATCGAGATCTCCCTCTCGGCGGCGTCACCCCGTTTCCAGGTCAGCGGGATGACCGCGGAATAGTCGTCGCCGTCAGTCGCGCGCGGGTCGGTGATCTTCACGGCGACGCTCGCGTCACCCGTCCACGGGTGCGTGTCGCTGTCTGCCCGCGTCACCGTGAACGTGACCTCCTGCTCGCCATTGCCCGGCTTGTGCCCGGGCTGCTTCGCGGCCGCGGTCACCAACTGTGGCTTACTGATGGAGAACTCCGACGGCTCCGCCGTCGGGTATGCGATCGTCAGATCGGTGGTGAACCCGCCGCCGAGTTCCGTGAACTTGTCGGGTGTGGGGTCAGAGAGTTCGACAGTGAGTGCGACCTCGTCGCTCCCCGCGTCGCCCCCGAACACCTTCACGCTCACTGCCTTCACCGGCTCTGAGTCGTTCGCGTCCCACGTCACGGTCGTGTCGAGCGCCTCGTAATGCTCGCCAGCCTTCGCTGTGCCGTCGACGGTGCGAACCCGAACGCTTGCCTCGCCGGTGTAGGGGTTCTCTACGGTGTCCGTGCGCGAGACCTCGAACTCAACCTCATCATCACCGTCTGCGACAATCTCCTGGTCCTCGCTGATCTCGAAGAAGCTCGTGTTCGGCTTCGGCACGGTGATGTCGAAGCGCTGCGTCATCGTGTTGCCGAGCGCGTCGGCGACACGAACGTCAAACGTCCAGTCGCCGGCTACTTCGGGCTGCCCCGAAAGCACAGAGCCCTTGACGCTGAGCCACTTGGGGGCGGTGTCAGAGAGCGTGACCTCGGCCATCGGGAAGCCGTCCGTGAACGTCACTTCGTGCTGCCACTTCTCGCCGAGCGGAACGGTCGCGCTGTCGTCGCTCGTGATCGAGCTCCACACGATCGGCATCGCGACGGTTCCGGTAAAGCGGTCGTTCGACTTACCCTCTTCCGCAAACGTGTACTCGAGGTCGGGCCAGGCCTTGATTACCTCAATATTTATGAGCGGTAGCTCGGGCGCAGGGGTCGGCTTGAGGTTGCCGCCCGGAGCCGGGAATGAGCCGTCACGGTTTGCGAGCTGACCCGTCGCGTCGTGGCGGAAGAGTTTCGCGCCCTTCGGCACGTACTTCTCTGGGCCGGTAATGCGCTGCGCGGTCACCGCGAACGACCCCTTCGACGCCGTCTCGGGGGCTTCTTGGAACCCCTCGAGCGACGAGATCCCGTTGCCCAGCGCCTGCAGACTGGTCAGACCCGTCAGCCCGAAGAGCGGCTTGAGCGAGGTCGCGCCAATCGCGTTCATGTGGATCCGGCTGAGCTCGGGCTTGTCCCCCAGCGCTCCGATATCGTCGCCAATGTCGGAGTTGTAGTTCACATCCAGGGTGCGCAAGGCCGCCATGTCCTCAATGCCGGCCAGGCTCTGCAGCTTCGCGTAGTCGAAGCTCAGGTTGCGAATCTTCACGAGCTTCGCGAGGGGCTCGAGTGTCGTGACGTTCGTGTATCCGGCGCTGATGTCAGTGATGTTGGTGAGTTCAGACAACGGTTCAAGGGTCTCGACGGCGGTTTTGTAGACGCTCACCGAAGTCAGCGACATGAGCCCCCCAAGGGGCGAGAGGTCAACGAGTAGCGGGTTCTGCGATGCGGTGAAGTCACGCAGCGTTGTCGAATCACGAAGCGGCGACAGGTCTTCGAGCTTCACGTTTCGCGATACGTCGAGCCTGCTGAGCTTGGCGAGCGAGCTCAGCGGCGCCAGGTCTGAGAGTTCCGGGCTGCCGGTGAGGCTGAGCGTCGTGAGCCCTGCGATATCGCCGACGTCGGTGAACGAGGCGTTCGTGACATTCGCATCGGTGAGGGTAAGACTGTTGAGCTTCGGCATCATCGCAGCAGCGGCGAGCGAGCCGGGGGCAGAGAAATTATGTTTCCCGCCGGCGAAGAACAGGTTGGTGATCTTTTGCGCGTGCTCGATACCGTCGAGGGAGGTGACCGCAAACTGGCTGCTGCACGAGAGCCCGAAGATCGTGTTCAGGTCGTCGTCAGTGACGGGCCCGTTCGCTGGACGCCCGCCGCCGAGCTTGTCGTTGACGCAGGCGAGCATCTCGGTGTCCGCGAACTGCACGACGCTCGTTCCCGTGGCGGGGTCGTCCGCGAGGGCGGGTGCGGCTGTTGCAAGGCCCGCACCGCCGAGCATCGCGATTGCGGCGACACCGGCGAGTAAGCGTCGCCCGAACCTGAGACCCTGTGTTCCCTGAATCCTCTTCAACTGCGCGCGCGACATCGCTCCCCTTCGATAGCTTCCCCGGTGTCACTCTTGGGCCGGCCCACCTCCCCGCCGGCCTGTGCTCGCGCGAACGACCAGCGCAGCGAGACAGCGGGCCAGATACCGCCATCAGCCTACCCACGAACAATGTTGCGGTCTAGCGATTCGCACGCAAACAATTAGCAGATTCGGGGAGTTGGCTATGTATTGACTATCTCGCTGCGCAATGCATTTCAGAAGGGATCCCGTTCCGGGTCAGGCCCGGCGAGCCTCGGGAAGGCCAAGCTCATAGCCGAGGATCACGGCGTGCACCCGGTCGCGCAGGTGCAGCTTCGCGAAGATAGCGTTCACGTGCGATTTCACGGTCGACTGCGCAAGATGCAACGCGGTCGCGATCTCAGCGTTCGTCTCGCCGCGCACAATACCTCCGAACACGTCGCGTTCGCGCGGGCTCAACACCGCGAGGCAACCGCTGGCAGTGAGGCCGCCCGGCCCGCCCGGCCGCGCCTGCGGGGTATCGGAGGCAACAAAGTGGGCGATGAGCTGCGCGGTCAGCCGCGGAGACACGACAGATTCGCCCGCCGCCACCGCGAGCACGGCCCCCGTCAGCGCCGCCGGCTTCGAGGTCTTGAGTAGAAACGCGCTCGCGCCCGCCCGCAAGCTGCCGAATGCGTACTCATCGAGGTCGAACGTCGTGAGCACGATCACCCGCACCTGGGGGTGCCGCTCAGCGAGAACTCGCGTCGCCTCGATGCCACCCATGAGCGGCATGCGTACGTCCATCAGCACGACATCGGGCTCAAGCCGCGCGACAGTCTCAAGCGCTTCGAGACCGTTGCCCGCTTCGCCGACGACCTCGATCCCGTCTGCGGAGTCGAGTATGAGCGCGTGCCCGGTTCGCGCGAGCGGCTGGTCATCGACCACCACAACGGTGACCGGCCTCACTGCGTCGCCCCCGGCCGAGGCAGCGTCACCCTGGTCTGCCAACCGGCGCTTGCCGCGCCAACAGCAGCTGGCAGCGGGCCCGCCAAGAACTCGCCGCCGAGCGCGCGCGCACGCTCACGCATGGCAGAGAGCCCAACGCCCGAACCCGACGCAGAACCCAGCACAGAGCCGGGCCCCGCGCCAGGCGCAGCCCCAAGCCACTCACCGCCGCGCCCGTTGTCAGTCACGCTGACGGTGACGTCGCCACCGGTCGCTGTTACCCGCACCTCGACGAACGTCACGTCGCGAGCGTGCCGGAGCGCATTCGTGAGCGACTCCTGCACGATCCGGTACACCGTCGTGCGCAGGCCAGGGTCCGCCGGCACTTCGCCCTCGGTCGCAAGTGTCACGGGAAGGCCAGCGCTCTGGAACACCTCGATGAGTTCCTCAAGCGACGGCGTATTATGCCCCGAGGCTTCAAGCGCGCCGTCGAGCTCCGGGTCTCCGTCGCGGAGTACGCGAAGGATTCGCTGCATTTCGTCGAGCGCGCCCGCCCCGACCTCCCCGAGTTGCGCAAGCGCCGTTCGTGCCCGCTCGGGGTGCTTTTCCCACCCCGCGGCGGCGCCGCCAGCGAGGGCAACCATCACCGTCACCGAGTGCGCGACAACATCGTGCATTTCCGCCGTGATTCTCGCGCGCTCGGCGGCTGCCGCGCGCTCCTCGCGCAGGGCGACGACCTGTTCCATGGCCGCCCGCCGATCCTTCGCGGTTCGCACGGCGACCCCCGCGGCGAGCGCTGCGACCCCGAACGGCTGAACGATCGCTGCGGGGAGGGCCTCGCGAATACCCACCGCGACCGCGACCGCAGAGACACCGAGCACGACCGCCGCCGCCAACGCCGCACCGATGAGGGCCGTGCGCAGCCGTGCGCGGGTCGCGAGCGCAAACACTCCGAAGACCATTTCCGAGCTGGGGCCTGCAAGCGAGTGGGCGTACACGGGGTTGAGCGACGCAATTCCGACGGCGATGAGCAGCGCGGCGAGGGGGTGGCTGCGACGCCACCAGAACGCGATGGCGACCCCGATGATGCACACCCAGCCGAGCCAGCCAAGCTCCCGCGGCTCGATGACAAGCGCAACCCCGGCAGGTACCGCGCACGCGAGGATGACGGCGATGTCTCCGACGCGCGGCCTTGAGGCGAACCCCTTGGCTATCCGGGATCGCTCTGGGCGCAGTGCAAGCTCCCGGCCCCCAATAGCGGCTGCGCTCACCCGATCCTCCTTCTGCGCTCGCGGCATCATCGTGGCGACGCAAGCCCGCTCTCGACGCTACTGGGCTCGGCCGGTGAACGCTACCACCCGTGGGTGGAAGCCCACCGCGCCTGGTTCAACCCGCGGGCCCTGCCGCGCGTAACCGCCTCCGCCATAGCGTTGCCACACACCCCATCCCCTCAAAGAGAGGCCCTTATGACCAACAATCACCGTTCCGAGGCACACTGGCTCCTCCGAGCCGAGCACGTGTCGAAGACGTTCGGGCGGACTCGCGCGCTCATCGACGCGAGCGTGACCGTACGGCCGGGCGAGGCCGTCGCGATCATGGGGCCGTCGGGCTCTGGCAAATCGACGCTGCTGCACGCTCTCGCTGGTATCGAGCCCGCCGACGCGGGCACCGTGATCTTGCGTCGCCCGAACGAACACGGGTTTGATGACCTCGCCGCGCTCACCGATAGCGAGCGCTCGGAGCTGCGCCTCCGCCGGTTCGGCTTCGTATTCCAGCAAGGCATGCTGTTGCCCGAGTTACTCGCGTGGGAAAACGTGGCCCTCCCGCTGCTGCTCGCTGGCGTGCCACGCGGCGCGGCGCGTGAGCGAGCCGCCGACGAGCTCGACAGGTTCGGCCTCTCGGGGATGGACGAACGACGCATCGGCCAGCTCTCGGGCGGGGAGGCCCAGCGGGTCGCGATCGCGCGGGCGCTCGTCACGCGGCCAACGCTTGTCTTCGCTGACGAACCGACAGGCGCACTCGACTCGGCAACCGCGAGCGACGTTCTCGACGAACTGCTCTCGGCGGGGACGGGCCCTGACTGCGCCCTCATCATCGTCACGCACGACGAACGCATCGCGGGGCGCTGCGACCGGACCGTGCGGTTGAGCGATGGCCGGATCGAGGCGGGCGCATGAGCGGGCGGGCGCTGTTTATGCTCGCGCGACCGGGGAAGCACACCGCGACTATCGCAGTGATGCAGTTCATCGCTGCCTGCCTCACCACCGTTCTCGCGTTCGCGGTGGCGATGCTCGCACGAGCGTTCTGGCTTGTGCCCTCGCCCGAGGCGGGCTACCCGGTTCTCGCTGTGGCGCTTGCTGGCGCGCTGCTCGTGCCACTGGTGACGCTCGGAAGTTCGACGGCGAGGCTCGCAGCTCGCAGCCGCGACGACCGGCTCGCGACGCTCCGGCTGCTCGGCGCATCGGCCGATCGCGTGCGGCGCATCGCGGTCACCGAGGTCACGCTGATGGCCGCCGCGGGTGTCGGGCTCGGCACGGCGCTCGCAGCCGCTCTCCCGTTCGCGCTCGGGGCGCTGCCGGTCTATGGGGATCCACTCGGGGCTGGTCAGCTGTGGCTGCCCTGGTGGGCGTGGGCCGCTCTCCCGCCCGCGCTCGTCACGGTCGCCGCAGTGAGCGCGCTCGCGGGGCTCCGCGCCGTTGCGCTCACCCCGCTCGGTGTTCGCACGCGCCAGAATGCTCCACGGCTGAGCTGGCTGCGCGCGGTGGTGGCCCTCGTAGTGCTCGTCGCTGCGGTGCTGCTTGTGCAACTCGCGTCGCCAGGGTGGGGTGTCGTCGCGATCGTCGCAGCACTCGCGGTCGCGATCCTCTCGCTCATGGCGGTGCTGGGTCTCGTGGGCCCGCTTGCGGTGGGCGTCGCCGCCCGCGTCACGGCTGCGCGCACCGCTGACCCCGCGGCGCTCGTGGCGGCTCGCGGCACCGACGACGACCCGCGCGCCGCGTGGCGCGCCGTTTCGGGGCTCGCGCTCGCGAGTTTCGTGCTCGTGCCCGCGGGCTCGCTGCTCGGTTACCTCGACACGATCAGCCGGAGCGAGAGCCGCCAGATCATGACGCGCGATCAGCTCCTCTTGTTCGCCGACACCCGCACAATGCTCCTCGCGCTCACCGCGGTCTCGTTCGTCATTGTTGCGTGCCAGGTGGCGCTCACGCAGACCGCCGCGGTGCTGGAACGGCGTGAGCTCTACGTCGCGCTCGACCGGATCGGGATGCCGCGCACGGTCATCGACCGGTCGCGCGGGCTCAGAGTGATGCGACCCGCGGCGATCGCGGTCGTGGGGTCTGCGGCCTCGGCATCCCTGGTCGCTGCGCCCATCGTGTTCATCGCGGCTGCCGTCGCGCCACTGTTTCTCGCCGCCGCGATCGGGATCCTGGTGCTCGGTATGCTCCTCGTCCGCTGCGGGGTCGCCGCTACCAGCCCTGTGCTCACGCGGGTCATCACGGCCCCGTCGCGCAGGGAGTAGTCGCGAAGCTACGCGAGGATCGCCTCGTATAGGGGCCGCAGCTCTGTCGGAGCCCCGTCGATGAGCTTCGCGCCGACGCGGCCGTCGGGGTCCCGTTCCTCGGCCGCGTCGCCCCAGATCGCGTAGAGCGCGTGCCGCCAGGCGTAGTCTTCGACGGGTTCGCCGCGAAGGTTTGCGGCGAGCGCCGAGATGCCGCTCGGGTCATCCGACTCGCTCGCACCGCGGAGGGCGAGGAGCGCGTTCAGGCTGCGCTCATTCGCGATGAGCGCAGGGTACGTCTTCAGGTGCTGCAGGTGTTGGATGTTTCCGGCGCAGGCGAGTAGGTAGGAGAGCCCGGCGTCGTCGAAGCCGTGCTCGGCGATGTGCGCGGTGAGGAAGTGCTGGTGCAGCGACTGGTGCTCGCCGTCGACCTCCCGCAGGTACTCGAGCACGAGGGGCACATAGTCGTGACCGCCCGACTGAGCTTCTGCGATCCCGAGCGCGAATACGGCAAAGGTGCCCGGCATCGCGCACTCCTCGTCGTCGAGGTTCGTGTACCAGTTGTACTCGGTCATCGCGCTGCGGGCGTAGGCCGCGACCTTGGGCAAGAGCTCTGGGTACGCGGCGGCACAAGCGAAGAGCTGGTTCACTGACTTCTTCGGGAGCTTCTTCGCCTGGAGGTACTGCTTCGTCGGCCCGCGGAATTCGATCGCGTACGACCTGGGGAAGTCGGTTGTGTCGAGGAGCCGCGTGAGGTAGTCGAGGGCCGCCCCGTAGCTCGCGGCGTTCTCGTGCTTCACGGTGATCCTGATCGTCGCGAGCGCGTCGTTCGCTTTCGCTGTCACGCCCTCGGCGTCGCCCGCGCCCCGGAATGCGGCGAGCTCTTTGGGGAGTTCGCCCGTGCCGTGCTTCTTGAGCCGCTCAGGGAGGTCGCTGCCGAGCTTCGTCACCCAGTCGAAGATGCGGTTCGCGCTCACCGACGCGTAGCTCGGGCCGTGCTTCAGCTCACCGATAGCGACGTAGCAGGCGAACTCGAAGAACGACTCGGGCAGATGGCTTGCGTCGGCATCGGCGCGCAGCTGCCAATCCTGGCCCCAGTCGTTGCCGCGGTTCTCGAAGTAGGGCGTGCAGAGCCGCTTCTCAACCCACTGGGTGAGCGTGTAAGTAATGTCGTACCACCCGAACAGCGCGCGCATGCGTTCGGAGAAGTCGCGGGCCGCCGCCGCGTCGAACTCGTCGGCCGGGACGAGCCCGAGGGCGTACTCAAGCACCGCCGAGCCGAGGAGCTTCTCGCCGTCGGTGTCGAACCCCTGGCCCCGACTGAGTTTGACTCGGCGAGCGGTGCCGTCGTTCACCGTCTGAATCGTGCGGTCGAACACCGCCCGCTTACTCGTGTCGCGCAGGGCGTCGTCGAAGATCAGGTACTCAATGCCAGCCATGCGTGTCGCCCTCTCGGTTGGTAAGACGTTCGGAGTTTAGCGCGCCCTCGCGACCGCTCAGCGCGCGGCGAGAGCCAGGTGGAGGATCGGGTACGGCTGCCCGTCGCCGTCGACCTCACTGCGACCGACCTCTTCGAAGCCACGGCTCACGTAGAAGCCGTGGGCGCCCGGGTTCTGCTCGTTGACGTCGACCCTCGTCACGCCGAGCTGCTCGATCGCGTGAGCAAGCAGCGCGCTCCCCACCCCAGTGCCACGTGCGGAGTCGTCGACAAAGAGCATTTCAAGGCCGCCGTCGGCAACCCCCGCAAACCCAACGGGCACCCCGTCCCGCTCGGCGACAACGAGTGTCACGGCAGGGAAATACGCTGCTGCGAGGTTGCCCTCAATGCGGGCAAAGTCGCCCTCAGCCAGAAAGTCGTGGGTCGCGCGCACCGCGCTTCGCCAGATATCGACGAGCGCCGGGTACTCGTCGGGCCCGAATGCGGGCCGGATCGTCGGGCTCGCACCGCCCGCCTGTTCGGCGACGCCTCCCTGCACGACGCCTCCCTGCACGACGCCTCCCTGCACGGCGCCGCCCTGCACGGCGAGCTCGTGCTCGATGAACGCTGCGATGAGGGCGCGGTAGGCAGCCTCGACGACTTCCGGCGAAGCCCCGTGCTCGAACGCGAGCCCGCGGACCTTGCTGATCACCTGCTCGACCCGGTCTGGTACCCGCACCGCCTGCTCATCACTCTTCAACGCCCCCGCGGCCTCGACCCAGCGCTGCCGGTTCGCGATGAGCTCGACGATCTGGCCATCGAGCGAGTCGATGGCAGCTCGAACGTCGTGAAGTGTTGCGGTCTGGGGGTCGTTCATCGCTCCAGATTATCGTGCGCGCTCGCGCGCTTCAGAGGCAACGGTAGCGCCAGCACTACCCCCAGGCTCGCTTCGGGGCCATCGCGCTGCGCCCTCGTTCGCGGGTGAATGGAATAGTGACGAATCCGCCGCTTCCCGCTGAGCCGACAAACCCCACCGTCTCGGTCGTAATCCCGATACACAACGAGGCACGGATCATCGAGCGCTGTCTCGACGCGCTCATGTCGCAGACGGCGCCGGCCGACGAGATCATCGTCGTTGACAACGACTGCTCTGACGGGAGCGCCGAGATCGCGCGCCGTTTCCCCGGGGTCCGAGTCGTGGCTGAGCCCCGGCGGGGCGTGACCTTCGCGCGCACCACCGGATTCGACGCGGCGCGCTCCGACGTCATCGCCCGGATCGACGCCGACACCGTCGTGCCACCCGACTGGGTCGCACGCATCCGCACGGACTTTCGCGATCCGAGCCTCGACGGCCAGGGCGGGGGCGCCGCGATCGCCGAGCTCTCCCCCGGTCAGCGGCTCTGGTTCGCGTGGTGGTACCGCGGTTTTCGGGTGTGGCATGAGCGCAGCATCGGGGTGAGCCCGATGCTCTACGGCTTCAACAGCGCGCTTCGCCGCGACGCCTGGCAAAAGGCGCGGCACCTCATCGAGCTCGGGGACGCGCAGGTGAGCGAGGACGTGGACGTGACGATCGCGCTCCTCAGAACCGGCCACCGACTCCGCTACGCACCGGCCCTCATCGTGCAGGCCCGGCTGTTTCGCTCCATCGACCGGAAGAAACTCAGCCGGTACTACGAGACCGACAGCATGACGCTCGCGAGGCACCGCTACGGCAACCCGGACCGGTGGTCGGGGCGCATCACGTGATCGCCGGCTGGGCACGCTCACCCCGGTTCTGGATCAGCGCGACCACCCTCTGCCTCGTGGCCGGAATCGTCGTGGCCGCGTGGCCGACTGTCTTAGATGCCGCCCGCAGCCTCCCGCTCGTGAATCTGTGGATCATGGCGCTGCTCGTGCCCCTCCAACTCTTGAGCTTCGCTGTCACCGGGGAGGCGCTGTTCTCGTACTTGCGCGCCAGGGGCGAGCTGCGCGGAATGCGCCCGCTCACCGCGATGCGGATGTCGCTCGAGTTCAACTTCGCGAACCACATGCTGCCGTCAGGCGGCGCCGCAGGCATCACGTACGCGAGTTGGAAGCTCGCAGGCATGGGTGTTCCCGCGGCGAAGGGCACCCTCGCGCAGCTCGCGCGCTTCGCAGTGACGTTCGTGTCGTTCAGCATCATGCTGCTCGCCGCGGCGATCTGGCTGGTCTCAAGCGGCCAGGGCACGCCCCTCGTGATGTGGTCGGCCGCGGGGGTCAGTGCACTCGCACTCGCGGTGACTGGTGGGGGCGTGCTGCTCCTGCGCCGACGCCGCCCCCTGCACCGTCTCGCCGGGGGCGTCGTGCGGGTCGCCAACTGGGGTGGCCGGATCGTGGGCCGGCCGGCCGGGGTGCGGATGGAGACCGTCGTGCGCTTCTTCGACGGGCTGCATGTCGAACTCATGGAGATCCTGCGCTCACCGCGCGCCCTCCGCGCGCCGTTCGCCTGGTCGTTCCTCGTGCACGCCTGCGATGCCGGCCTGTTCTGGGTCGCGCTCGCCGCCTTCGGCATGCGCGCCGACCCCGCGCTCGTCTTCGTCGCCTACGGCCTCGCGACGGTGGTGAGCATGGTCGTGACCACGCCGAACGGTGTTGGCCCGTACGAGGTCGTGATGATCGGCCTGCTCGCGTCAGGCGGGCTGCCGAACGCGCTTGTTGTCGCGGCGATCACGCTCGCGCGCGTGATCCTGCTCGTCGGCACGATCGTCTTCGGGTGGGCGTTCTACCAGCACAGCGTGGCGCGGGGCGGTCGGCGCGGCGGCTGAGAGTCTGGGCGTGAACGGAAAGGTGCGCTCGCGGCAATACTCACTATGAGCAATCACGAATCGACCGACGCAGAGATCCTCGCGCGGTCACGAGACCGGCCCGAGGAGTTCGCGACGCTGTACCAACGCCGCGCAGGAGCCGTATTCAGTTACGTTGCGTCGAGACTCGGCGGGGATGCAGCCGAAGACATCACGAGTGCGGCCTTTCTCGTGGCGCTCGAACGGCTCGACCGCTACGACACCAGCGTTCCGAACGCGCTCCCCTGGCTCCTCGGAATCGCAACGCGGCTCATCCGGCGCCACCGCCGCGACGAGATCGCGACGTGGAAGGCGCTCGCTCGGGAGGGCGCCGCAGCCGGTTTCGATCGGGAGGGCGATGTCGTCGATCAGGATCGAGCCGATGTCGATGCTCAGATCGACGCCGCCAACGCCGCACGGCGCATCGCGGGGGCGGTCGCCTCCCTCGCCCAGCGCGACCGCGACGTTCTCGCACTTACCGCCTGGTCGGACCTCGACTCCGCGGGCATCGCCGACGCACTCGGCATTCCAGAGGGCACCGTGCGGTCTCGGCTGCATCGCGCCCGTCGAATTCTCCGCGCCCATCTTGACGCGGACAGCACTCGCAACTCGGAGGAAACCCATGGACGAAATCGACGTGCTGCGCTCGATGCGCAGCAGTAATACCGACCCGTCGCCTGAGACGCTTATTCGCGGGCAGGCGAGGCTCGAGCAGGCGATAGCCGAGCGACGGGCCCCGGCAACCGCTTCACCGGGGCGCCCCGCCAGGCGGCGCGCGCCCAAGTTCCTGCTCGCCGGAGTGGCTGCGGCCGCCGCCGTCGGCATCGGCGTCACGGCTCTCTTGCCGTCACCCACTGCGCCCGCGGCACAGGCCGCCGTGATCCTCGGTGACGCTGCCAACCAGGTGCGGGCGGGAGACCAAGCGCTCCTCCCGGGACAGCTGCTGCGCATCGAGGAGACCACCGAGACGCTCGGCGAGATCTATCCCGCTGGGGCGAGCGCTGAGGCCCCCAGCGAGACGATCAAGTACCGAGACTCCGAGACCTTCGTGACGCTTGTGCCGAGCGACCCCGAGGGCGACTGGCTCGTCCGGCGAAGCGGCCGGGAGTTCGTCGACGTGCTCGACAACCTGGGCGACCCGAACGCTGCGGAGACCGTGCGTCGAGACCTTGCGTACGGCCCAGGCGCCTCCGAGGAAGTATGGCCGGGCGGGGTGATGCCCGGCGGCGATCGGAGCCCGCTCAGCCTGGACGCCCCCACTGAGAAAGGCGCGCTGCGTGCGTTCATCCTCGCGGAGACCGCACGCCAGGAAGCGGATGAGTCTGAGCGGGTCTTCGAGTGGCTCCTCCCCGTGCTGAGCAATCCGGCGGCCTCGGCCGAACTTCGGGCCGCAGGATTTGAGGTGCTCGCTGATCTCGGCACGCTCACGGCGGCGCCGGGTGTGCAGGAACCGGGAAAGAAGGTGGTGAGCCTGGCCACACCGGGTGACGAATCGCGGCAGGATCTCGTGTTCAACGACCGCAATGAGCTCGTGCAGATGCGGACGGTACTGACGGGCGAGTCCTCGTGGCTTCCGAGCCTCGCGCCGGGCACGGTGCTCAGTTCGACAACGATCAACGTGAGCGTCCTCGAGCCGTAAAACGCCGACGAGAAGAGGCCCCTCCGTGGAGGGGCCTCTTTGCCGTGATGCGTTCGTCGGCAACAAGCTGCCGCGCCGCGCGCCCTAGCGCGCGAGCGCTTCAGCTGGTTGGGCGCGCCGCACGTCCTTTGCGAAGAAGGGGAAGCAGAGGTTGAGCAGCGCAGTCGCCACGACCATGCCAATGAAGCCGAGCACGAAGTCGCCCGTGGAGTCCTTCACCAGACCCATCACGTACGGGTACACGAACCCACCAACGATGAAGCCGATACCGAGCACGAAGCCGTTGACCGCCCCGGCCATGCGCGCGGGTACGGACTCGGTCGCGAGTGCCAGGGCGAGAGGCATCCCGGTGTAAACGCCGAGCCCCACGAGCGGCAGGCAGATCGCAGCGAACACGTAGTTGCCGGATGCGATGCTGACGGTGAGGGCCCCCATGAAGAGCGTCATCGCGAGACCGGCGAGCAGGATCAGGTTCTTGCGCTTGCCCAGGCTGTCAGAGATGAGGCCGAAAATGATCGAGGTCGCGACGCCAGCGAGCACATAGCAAGACGCGAAGAAGCCCGCCGCGGTGGTCGACCACCCGGCTTCCTCGATAAGGATCGTCGGCATCCAGACCGCGACGACCGCGAAGATGCCCCACTCGCCAATGAAGAAGGCCGCGGCGACCAGTACGTTACGGCTGAACAGCCAGCTGATAGCGGAGCGGCCGCTGGCGTCAGCCTCCTGCGCGGCTTCGTCGGCCCGGGCCGGCGGCACGTCCTTGAGGAAGAGTGCGGCGATGACGAGCACAACGATGAGGAAGACCCCACCGATGGTCGAACCGGTGCGCCAGCCAAACGCGACGAGCACGATTGCGAACAGGTAGAGCGCAAACACAGACCCGATGCCGTCGGTCGTGAACATCACGCCGAGCGCGATACCGCTCTTGCGCTCGCGCTCGAACCAGTTGATCGCCATCGTGTACGGGCCAACGAACAGCAGGCCGACGCCAAGGCCGCTGATGGCGCGGCCCAGCATGAGCATGCCGTAGTCAGGCGCGAGCGCGAAGACGAACTGGCCGACGATCGCCGCGACGAGACCCACCAAGATGATCTTCTTGATCCCGATCTTGTCACCGATCACTCCGGCGAACGGCAAGATAATGCCGCCGACGAGGGCGGTGATCGAGGCGAGCAGGCCGGCCTGGCTCGCGCTGAGCGACAGCTCCTCGGAGATCTCGAGCAGGCTCGGGGTCCACCCGATGTAGGGGATGAAGCAAGCGATGAGAACCAGGTATGAAAGGCTCAGCATCACCCACTTGGTTGCGGGACTCGTCTTAGTCATGAGGGCGCACTTTCCATCTCGGCATTGAGAACGAATTCAACAATGAACTCTTCAAGAAGCAGTAAAACCCGAATTGTTTTGCTGCCAGAGCAAAACCATATAGCGAAACTTGCTTATTCACAACCCAATACTCGCCCCACATGGCGCTGGGGCTCAAAACGAGGCGAGATTTGGCCCCCGAGGCAGCCCAGGCACTGCCCACGCGCAACTTGCTCTGAGCGCAAACGCAAAGAAGCCCCTCCAAGGAGGGGCTTCTTTCTGTGGCGACCCTGACGGGACTTGAACCCGCGACCTCCGCCGTGACAGGGCGGCGCGCT
>JBQDKK010000016.1:0-73260 GCA_052094845.1 Leucobacter sp.
CCGCCGTCGACCTGCAGCCAGACGTCGAGGCCGTGCTTCGCGCGCGCCTCCGCGAAGCGACGCAGCTTCGGCATCATGTCTGGCATGAACGACTGGCCGCCGAACCCGGGCTCAACAGTCATCACGAGCACCTGATCGAACTCGGGCAGCAGCTCGAGGTAGGGCTCGGGGTCGGTGCCGGGCTTCAGCGCGATGCCCGCGCGGGCCCCGATATCGCGGATCTTCCGCGCGAGCGCAACCGGATCGGTCGACGCCTCGACGTGGAACGTCACCGAGAACGCGCCAAGCTCAGCGTAGCCGGGCGCCCAGCGGTCTGCGTCGCTGATCATGAGGTGCATGTCGAGTGGCACGGGCGAGACCGCCTGAATGCGCTCGACGATGGGCGGGCCCATCGTGAGGTTCGGCACGAAGTGGTTGTCCATAACGTCGACGTGCACGAGATCCGCGGTGCGGATGGCCTCGAGCTCTGCCTGGAGATTGACGAAGTCGGCGGACAGGATGCTGGGGTTAATGCGCTGCGCGGTCACCCCCAAAGCCTACGCGATTTACGGGCGCTGCAGCAGCGAGATGAACATCGCATCCGTGTCGTGCCGGTGCGGCCACAGCTGGGCACTGAGCTGCTCACCCGGAAGCGACGGCTGAGCGTCCTCGCGCGCGGCGGCCCGCACAGCGGCCTTCGCGTCGAGTTCCCGCAGCTCGGGGTGCCGCTTCAGCGCGCGCTCGACGCCAACGCGGGTCTCCGCGAGGTGCGGTGAGCACGTCACGTAGGCAAGCACGCCTCCGGGCTTCAGGTGCGCGACGGCGGCGTCGATGAGCTCCGTCTGTAGCGCCGTGAGCTCGGGCAGGTCGCTCGGCTGCTTCCGCCAGCGCGCCTCGGGCCGCCGCCTGAGCGCGCCGAGGCCGGAGCAGGGCGCGTCGACCAGGATCCTGTCGTACAGTTCGTGGTCGTCGCGCCCGCAGCCAAACGCCTCCTCGTCGCGTCCGTCGTGGCTCACGACCGTCACGGTCTCTGGGGACAGCGCGGCGACCCCGTCGACGGAGTTCCGCACAAGGTCAGCGCGGTGGTCGGACACTTCGTTCGCGCGAACGGTGGCGCCCTCGACCACGGCCTCAGCGCCAAGGATCGCGGTCTTGCCGCCCGGGCCCGCACACAGGTCGAGCCAGCGCTCACTCGGGCTTACGGGCGTTGCGCGCACGAGCGCGAGTGCGGCGAGCTGGGATCCCTGATCCTGCACCCGCAGGAGCCCAGCCGGGATCGCGGCGCGCTCCTCGGCTCCGGCGATTGCGCGGCCCGGATCGCCGCCCGTGAGCTCAAGGCCGATCGGAGATGGCCCGACGGCGTCGAGCGCGTCGGGCTCGACGAGCGCGAGCTCCTCCGAGGTGATGCCTGCGCCTTCGAGCAGGGCGAGGTTCACGCGCGGCGACGCGTTGTCAGCGTCGAGCAGCGCGTCGAGCTCGGCCTCGCTGCCCTCGGCGCGGAGGGCGTCGCGCAGCGCGCGGACGACCCACGCCGGGTGCGACGTGCGCACCGCGAGCGCGTCATCGGCGCTCTTCGCGGTGTCGGCGATGCGGGCGTCCCACTCCTCGTTCGTGGAGCGCCCGATCTCCCTGAGCACGCCGTTCACGAAGCCAGCCGCCCGCTCGTTGCCGACGAGCCGCTGCAGTTCGACGCTCTCGTGCACCGCGGCGTGCGCCGCCGTGCGCATGGCGAGCAGCTGGTGCGCCCCGATCCGCAGCACGTTCAGCGTGCGTGCGTCGATGTCTTTCGTCGGTCTGTCCGCCGCGAGTTCGATGATGCGGTCGAGCCTGCCGAGTGAGCGGAGGGTGCCCGCGGCGAGCTCCGTCGCGAGCGCGGCGTCGCGGCCGTCGAGCCGGGCGTCCCTGATCCGGGAGGCGAGGGCAAGGTTCGCGTACGCGTCGCGCTCGACGACGTCACGCAGCACGTCGTAGGCGACGATCCGGGCACCCGAGATCCGCGGGCGGCTCTGCCGTCGCCCCTGGCCTCGTTGCTGGCCCTGGTGGTTGCCGCGACGACCGCCGGGTGACTGCTTCCCGCTCATGCGAGGTCCGCCTTTCCATCGCGGCCGCGCAACCAGGCGGCTCCGTCCATCGCGGGCTTCCCCGCCGGTTGTACGCGAGCAAGTTCGAGGCCTGTTGCGCCCGCGCAACCGACGACGGCGCGCTTGCCGACGAGGCGCGCCTCACCAGCTGCGAGGTCCGCGGGCAGTTCTGCCGCGAGCCGCTCGCCGAGTGGCCGCAGCTCGGTGAGCTTAATCGGATCGTCGCCGAGCAAGGCGTACGCGCCAGGCTCGGGCGTCACCCCAGCCCAGTGCGCAAGCGCGGCATCCGCCGAGGTTCCTGAGCCGAACGAGATGAGCCCGTCCTCACGCGAGAGCTTGTGCGCGTAGGTGTCTTCGCCGACCTGCGGCTCCCCCGCATCGGGGTCATCCGCGAGCATGTCGATGGCTCGCAGCAGCGCGGCGGTGCCTGTCGCCGAGAGTTCGGTGAGCGCCGCGCCCGCTGAGGTCCCCGGAGCGAACTCGGTCGAGTCGCGCGTGAGCACATCACCCGCGTCAAGCGCGGCAACGAGCCTGAAGACGGTGACGCCGAGCTCCTGCTCCCCCGCCTTGAGTGCGCGCTGCACCGGCGCTGCACCGCGCCACCGCGGCAGGTCTGAGAAGTGGAGATTGATCCACCCGTGCTTCGGGACTGAGAGCAGTGGCTCACGGATGAGGCCGCCGTACGCGACAATCACACCGAGTTCTGGCGCACGCTCCGCGACCCAGTCGGTGGCCTCGCCGCCGAGCCGGTTCGCTTTGAGCGTCGCGATCCCGAGCTCCGCAGCTGCCTGGGCTACCGGAGAGGGCGTGAGCACGCGCTTGCGGCCGAGCGGCGCGTCCTCGCGGGTGACGACGCCAACGACGTCGTGGCCCGCGTCGACCAAGGCTCGCAGGCTGGGGACGGCGAACTCTGGGGTTCCGGCAAACACGATACGCATCCGTCTATTCTCGCACTCCCCGCGGCGTCGCGCGCTCGCCCAAGCTCATCCCCAAACTCATCCCACGAGCGCGGCCACCAGTTCCCGCGCTTTCCGCAGCGCCGCCTGCGACCCTTTGCGCCCGGCGAGCTCTGAGAGCCCGGGCCACGATGCGGCCTCAGGCGGCAGGTGTCCGCGCCGCGCCACCTCCGCGAGCGCGGGTGCTCGCAGGAGCGCCGCGTCGAGCACGCGGTTCAGCCACCGCGGCGGGGCGCCACTCGCCGAACCCGCGACCCGCACGGATTCTGTGAGCACGGGCCACAGCGCCCGGAGCGTGTCAGGTTCGGCCTCGATCATTCCGGCGAGTTTCACCGGCGTAAAGTCAGCGCTCTCGAGCAGCCTGGCGACCGCGAGGCGCACGGAACCAGCGCCCACGAGCCCATTGCGCACCGCCGCGAGCACGTGGTAAGCGCTGCCGTTGTCGTGGTTCATCCCGCTGAACAGCACCGCCACCATGCCCACGGTGATCGGCGGCACCGCTTCTCCGCGCCCAAGCGGCCCAGCGTTGCCGTCGCGCCAGTTGCGGTGCTCGGCAACCATGATCGCCTGCGCGGGCACGTCCCACCGCAACCATGACCGCGAATCGTGCCGCACCTCGTCTGCGTCGGAGAGGATCTCGGTCATGCCGCACTGCCCCTCCTCCTCAATGTCGTAGAACCACGAAGTGCGGGTGCGGAAGCGGCGCGGGCCATCGGCCTGTTCGGCGAGCCGCTCGGGGGCGAGCTCAAGCTCAATCTCGAGGAGCCTCGTCGGGGCATTCGGGTCGTGCCAGCTCGCGCGGATCACGGCACCGTCGTCGACCACTTGCGGCTCCGGGATACCGGTCGGCCAGAACTCGGCGAACTCGTCGTCGGTCATGTTCGCGGCGTGCTCGGCGGGCTGCTCGGGCGCCGGCGATGCCGCCGCGGCCTGTGCGGCCGGCGTGGCCTGGCCGGTTGCGGCCTGACCGGTTGCGGCTTGCGGGAGCGCGGCAACGACTGCCCGTGCGAGCTGAACGGCGCGCGACGAGCCGCCCGTGGCGGCGAGCGCCTTGACGCTGGCAACTTCGAGGGCGTCGTTCGGCGCGTCGCCGGCCTCAACTGCGCACGTCACGGCGGGGAGCAGTTCGCCGATCGTCTCAACGAGCTCCGCGGTTCCGGCGAGGCGTCGGGGCGCGGCGAGCGACAGCGCGACAAGGTCGTCGAGGAGGGGCCACACGACGGCGAGCAGCCCCTCGTCGGCGAGTTCGAGGCACCCGGTCGCGAATGCGGCGAGTTTCGTCGGGGTGTCTGTCCACCCGAGCTTCCGCACGTCGGCGACCCCCGGTACGAGGAGGCCGCGTTCCCACCCCTCTCTGATCGCGAGCGCGCCGTCAGCGACGACCCGCTCGTGGAGGCCGCGCTGCGCCCCGACGAGGTTGACCGCCTGCCCAGGAGTGAGCGGCGTGCGTCGCCGCACGAGCTGGCGCAGCACGAGGCCGAGCGCTGAACTGTCGAGGTCACCGGTCGTCAGGGCTGCCCAGTCGCCGCCGAGTGGCAGCACGCCTACTTCGATGTCACTCCCGTAGACGTCTGCCTTCAGCCTGGTTGGGAACGCAGCGAGTGCCGGGGGCTGTTCCAGCTGGGCGGGCGCCCACCAGTGCCGCCGCGCGTCGAGTTTGACGTCGGGCTCTGCGAGCGGCCGCTCGAAGTACTCGGCGGCGACGGCCCCCGCGCGTGCAGTCAGTTCTAGCCCGTCTTGGCCGACGATAGCGACGTCGATTTGGCGAAGCTCGTCGCGCCTTTCGGGCGTGACGCCTGCGGGGTCAACCCGCAGCAGGGCGAGCAGCACGTCGGCCTCGCTCGCCGCAGCCCCCTCCGAGGCATATGCGCAGAGCCTGGCGGCGAACGCGTCAGCGGAGATGCGCATGTCGTCCCACGTTGGCGTCGAGAGCAACACGGGAACCTGGCCGAGTCGCTGTGTCACCGCGGCGTCGCGGGCGGGCGACGGGCCGAAGATCGTCGGCTTCGACCCCGGGAAGTCTTCGCGGGCGGGCCTGTCGAGCGCGGTGAGTTCTTCTCCTAGAACCCACTGCGCGATGCAGCGCAACCCCGGCACCCAGTGCTGGCGCACGCCGCGGAGGGCGGTGCGCGCGAGATCAGGATCCCTCCTCGCTAGTTCATTCGCCAGCGCGAGGAGGCGTTCGGCGACGGGATCGACCGCGCCGCCCTCCGGTCTGCCGGAGAGCTCTGTGGCCGCGGCGGTGACGGCCCCGACGAGGGCGTCGGAGTCGGCGGTGGCGAGAGCGTCGGTCTGCTCTGCGGCGAGCTCCTCGGCTTCTCCGAGGCCGAGCGAGAGCCGCGGCACCTTCCAGAGCGGTGGGGTCGCTTCCCAGCGACCCCGCACGGCGCCTGACCCGGTCCCCGCCGGTGCTGCCTCACTGCCTTCGGGGTCGCCGAGCACCGGCGCGATGCCCCAGGCGTGCAGGAGGCGCGTCGCCGCACGTGCGAGCGGCACATCGTTCCCAACTCTCAGCGGTTCCACGAACCCGGCGAGCTCGGCACCGGTCGCGGGACCGGGTGCGGGGCGACCCGCAGCCGCAGCGAGCAGCGTGCGACGCGCTTTCTTTGACTTCACGCTGAGCCCAAGCTGCAAGACTTCGAGGAGGGTGTCGTCGTCGCCGTGGGCGATGAGCGCGGGGCCGAACGCCTCCGCGAGCGGCGCGTCACCGGTCGAGATGGCCGACACGAGCGCGTCAGCCCGCCCGAGCAGATCGGATCGGCGAGCCTCACCCGTGAGCCCGAGTTGATCGGTGAGGAACGCGGCCCACACCTTCCGGTCGCCGGGACGCTGGGCGGCGTCGAGCCCGGCGAACGCCAGGTCGAGCGCGGCATCGGCGTCGAGCCACCCGCGGTCGAGCGCTGCCGGGAGCAACCCCCCGAATGGCCCGGTGACGCTCAGCCCGAGGGCGACCGCCACTTCGGCGTGCTCGCGGAAGCGCGGGCCGAGCACGTCGCCGGGAACCTCCCCCCTGTCGCGGGGCTGCAGCCAGCCCTCGTTCGCTGGTGCGCCGAGGGCGTACACCGCCCAGTCGCGCAGGTAGTCAAGGCTTTCGGGAACCGGCAGCGCGAACTCGTGCACGAGGCGCACCGTGGTGCCTGCGAATCGTGAGGTCGCGTCGATCCACATCCGCCCGCCACTCGCCGAGGCGTGCGTCACGAAGCTCTGGGCGTACTCCACACCGCGGTCGGCGATGACCGCCGTGAGCAGCTCGTCGCTGACGGCCCCGCTCGCTGGCGCGATCGCGACGGCCCGCTTCGCAGGAACACCGACGCGGATCGCGAACAGCGCGAGCATGCCCGCGTGAACGCCGTCGCCGAGCCAGCTGCGCCAGCCGTAGCTCGCCGCGTCGGTGGCTTCAAAGGAGCCCCACTCGCCAGCTTTGAGCCCGGCGAGCGCGGCCCGCTGTTGCTCGGGGGTGCCGAGCGGCAGGGCAAGGATCGCTTCAGGCTCCAGGTCAGGGGCTAGCGCCGTCCAGCCGAGCGCGTGGTAGACCGCGAGTGAGTCGTTCAGTGCTGCAGAGGCGCTCACGCCTGCTCCTTCGGGGTTGGGGCCTGTGCTGGTTGCTTCAGTGTTGTCGCCGGAGTTGTCCCTTGGGCGCGCTGGGATGCACGGACCAGGGCGATCTCGACGGCGAGCACGTGCTTGCACGGGCCTCGCCCATTGCCGTGACGGAGGCCCCAAGCGCAGCCGCACACGAGCTGGCCGTCGCCGCCGAGGCGTACGATACTGTCCCCGCCTGTACGACCTGAACCACCTGTGCCAAGTGATTCGCCACCCCGCACGATCCAATTTCGAGGCTCCCCGGAGCTCCCGGCCCCCGGGCCCGGCGCGACCCGCCCCGCGGCGACGAGCGCCCGAGCAGCCGCGAGGCGTGGGCCGTCGCGCTCGATCCTCGTCGGGTCATCGGGAAGCTCGCGGTGGAAGTGCGCGCCATCGGCGAGGTCCCAGCCCACTCGGCCAGAGGCGGCCAGCACGGCGATCGCGCCGTCCGCCCGGGCCCGCGTGATCCCTGCCGCCTTGGCGAGCGCGTCGGAGTCGATGACCGGTTCGAAAGCGAGCAGCGCTGAGACGAGTTCAGCATCTGCAACGACGTCATCGCCCGCGAGCGCGGCGAGGAGCGCGCCCTCACCCGAGTGCCCGCGCCAGGCTTCAGCGGTCAGCCCGAGTGTGAGCCGCGCGTGCGGGAGTTCGAGCACCACGGCGACCGCGCCGGTCTCCGTGTGTGGCGCGCCATACACCGTCGCGCCACGCAGGTGCGGAAGTAGTCGCTTCGCAGCGCTCAGGCGGTGCAGCCCGGGAACCGCGATGGCCCCGGCCACTGGCCGCGATGCGACCCGCACGCCCGATGTCGCGGGAGCAAGCCAGGCGGTTCGGCCGCTCGCGGTCGCCGGTGGGGCTGCGGAAAGGAACTCGCGCGCCTCCTGCGCGGTGAGCGTCGCAAGCGGCACCATCCGGCCGTGGAGCTCGGCGACGTTGCCGAGCGCCCGCACCCACCGGCCTGGCATGTTCACGGGGCGCTCCGTTGCGTGCCGCGTCGGCGTGGCGAGCACCGCGCCGCGGGCGCCGACGTCGAGGTGGAGGAGCTCCGCTCGTCGCACCGCGGAGAGCACCGAGCGCGACCGCTGCCCAAGGTCAACGTTGGTCGTACCGTGCGCGATGTCGCCGCCGTCGAAGCCCGTGCCGAGCAGGTCGAGCCGCGCGTACACGCTGTTGCAGGCGGAGAAGCACTCCGCGCGCAGCCTGTCGCCGTTCGCCGTCAGAACTGGGTCGCGCATCGTCGTCGGCACGTACTGGAAGTAGCGGGTCGCGGTGATGTCGGCGAGCACGAGCAGACCGCGCGCGAGTACGAGCGGTTCAGTCGCAAACCCCGAGAAGAAGCTCGGCGATCGGTCGATGCCACTCGTGGTGAGTGCGGGGGCAAGGCCGAGCACCAGCCCGTCGGCGCCCGCCTCACTCAGCGCGCCAAATGCCCGAGGGGTCGGCGGTACCGTCGCGTGCTGCAGCGTCATACCTCGATGCTAGCGAGCACGGGTGACACATACGTAGCGCTGGTGATACACTCGGCGCATGCATATCGTGATTCAGTGGTGGGCCGCCTAGGGCGGTCACTCTTCACGCATCTGCATGCACCTCGACACCGCCTCTCGGAGGCGGTGTTTTTTGTCTCACGAGTGGCGCACGGGGCAAACACACCCCACCCGTTCAGTGACCACGAAGGATCTCTACTCATGACTCAGACCACCACTGCCTCGCCCTACCGGGCCGACGAGCACGGCTTCTTCGGCGAGTTCGGCGGCGCACCGCTGCCACCATTCCTTGTCGAGCCCATCGCCGAGGTCGCCCGCGAATACGCGAAGGCGAGCGCCGACCCCGCGTTCCAGGAGGAGTACCAGGCGCTGCTCTCGAAGTACGTTGGCCGCCCGTCGCTGCTCTACTTTGCTGAGAACCTCACCGCACGGCTCGGTGGCGCGAAGGTCTACCTCAAGCGCGAAGACCTCAACCACACCGGTGCGCACAAGATCAACCACTGCCTCGGCGAAGCGCTGCTCGCGAAGCGCATGGGCAAGACGAAGGTCATCGCGGAGACCGGTGCCGGCCAGCACGGGGTCGCACTCGCGACCGCTGCAGCGCTCGTCGGGCTCGAGTGCGAGATTCATATGGGCGCCATCGACGTCGCCAAGCAGCACCCGAACGTCGTGCGCATGGAGCTGCTCGGTGCAAAGGTCGTCTCCGTCGAAGAGGGCGGCAAGACGCTCAAGGAGGCCGTCGACTCTGCGTTCGGCGTCTACGCTGCGAACCCCGAAGAGTACTTCTTCGCGATCGGTTCGGTCGTCGGGCCGCACCCGTACCCGTCGATGGTGCGCGACTTCCAGTCGGTCGTCGGCCGAGAGGCGCGCGCGCAGGTGCTCGAGGCAGAAGGCAAGCTTCCCGACTACCTCATCGCCGCGGTCGGAGGCGGTTCGAACGCGATGGGCCTGTTCGACGCATTCCTCGAAGACGAGGGCGTCGGAATTATCGGCGTTGAGCCAGCCGGCGAGGGCCTCGAGGGCACTCGTCACGCTGCGACGATGACGCTCGGCACCCCCGGCATGCTGCACGGCATGCACACGAAGGTGCTGCAGGATGCGAACGGTGAGCCGTCAGCCGTGCACTCGATCGCTTCAGGCATCGATTACCCGGGCGTCGGCCCGCAGCACGCCCGCCTTGAACAGCTCGGACGCGCCGAGTACGTGACCGCGACCGACGCCGAGACGCTCGACGCGTTCCAGCTGCTCACCCGCACCGAGGGCATCATCCCGGCGCTCGAGTCGTCGCACGCGGTCGCTCACGCGGTGAAGCTCGCGCCGACGCTCCCCGCAGATGCCGTCATCATTGTGAACCTCTCGGGTCGCGGCGACAAAGACGTGGACTTCGTCGCGGAGCGCCTCGCGCAGCAGCCATAGCCTCGCGCAGCAGGCATAGCCTCGCGCTGTCTGCAGGCAGCGGCCTCGCGCTCCCTGCAAGCTGCAGCCGCGCGCTCAAGCCTCAACTTTGTCTGCGGATTGACGTACTTAGGCTCGTCTAACTACGTCAATCCGCAGACAAAGTGGCTGTGCGCTACGCCCACACCTCACGTCGCCCCGTGCGGGTGCCCGGTGCAGCACTCCGCTGGCGCGCCCGGGTAAGAAGTGCAAGCTTGTCGGGTGAGTCGATTTCGTGCAGCGTACACGGACCGACATACCTGCCCCACTCTGTCGCGAACAGCTGCGCGTCCGCACGGCGCCTTCCGAGCGCCGTCGGCACTTGCAGGAAACGAGTGCGGAACCCGATCAGCTCGGCGATGCGTGATCCGAGCCACGACACGGCACTTCGCCCCCGCAAGGGTGCTTGGCCGACCTCAAGCAAGAAACGCGGCGTACGCACCGGCGCCAGTAACTCCTCGAGTTGCGCGAGGATCAACTGTTGATCGGCGAGTTCTCCGCCGTGCACCTCCACCGCATAGTGGGCGACTGTCATTCCCTGGGCGTACAGCGGCAGGACGACGATGTTGCCTCGGCCGTATTCAGGAATACGTTCTCGGCTGTGCAGCACCCGCGCGATGGCGAACGCTGCACCCTGGTAGGCGGTTGCGGGGAGGGCTCTTTGCCTGGCTGCGAGCCACATGCTCTTCCAAAAATCTCGCGTTCCCCACACCATCACCGCACCGGCGCCGCCGAACAAGATGAGTTTTGCGACAGCGGGCAGCGAACCTGCTGCAGCTCCAACTCTGAACAGCTGCAGGCCGATAGCGACGATCCCTACCCCGGCCAGCAGCAACACGATGTCGAGGGTGAGCGAGCTCACAAACGGCCGCAGCCTCGCGGTCGGAGACAATGTCAGCGCTTCGCGCTGCTCCCCCAGGTACGGCTCGCCGATGCCCCACTGCCTTCGCGTCTCAGCGCGGGTCGGAAACTCCCGCAGCGTCTCACGGTTCAGGTCTACGGCGCGAACCGCCGGGCTCCGCTTCTCCGCGATGGCGTCGAGCTGCGAAAGCTGACGCCTGGTGAGCGTGTGCGTGAGTCCACGAGTGATTGCCCCGGTCCCATCCCTGGCGATGCCCCACACTCGCTCATGTTTCCGCGAGAGGCGCGCGAGATCGCTCACCCCATCGAGCTTCATACCTGATTCGACGACACTCGTCACCGTCCAGTTATGGGCGACTTTCTCGGGCCAGTTGGTATCCAACCGCAGCGAACGCCCTCGTAGCTGCTGCGTTGCTGCGGATGTTGCCGCGACCGACAGATCAATCAGGGTGTTCACCGCCGGGCAGTCCCACCCCTCACCGAGCAAACCGCGTGTGCCGACGAGTAGACGCACGTCTCCCCTGGCGACGAGCTGTGAGACCGCCGCTACGATCGCTGACGGCCCGAGACCACTGAGACCCAGCTCCACGACTCCGGGGCTGTCGGTCGGTATGACAGTCGGCGTCACCCCGGTGATCTCTTCAAACCTTGGCACGAGATCACCGACGTCACGCCCGGCGACCCGCAGATGCCGAGCCGTCACGAGCACGGGCCGCAAGGAGGCAATCGATTCATCGGCTGCTACGATCTCGAAACAGCGCAGCGCGCCGGCCCGCTTTTTCCGTGCACCCGCGCTGTGACCGTACACAGCAAAATCGACGAGCACTACCGCCCGAATCTCTTCACCCGCATCGCGTGCGAGTTCGTGGCGGAGAATCTCCCCAACCGCGTAGTCCTTTGCAACCGACGTAGCAAGAATCTGGTCGACGGGGTCACGTCCGCGGCGCACCCCGCGGTCGGTGAGATGGTATCCGAAATCGGCGAGCACGGCCTTGACGCTGGCCCAAGTCTCCGCCTTTTCGGGGTCCGGCAGCAGGCACGTGAGCGCGTACCTCGCGAGTACCCGAATTCGCTGGTCCATGGTCGCGCGGTGCGAGGCCTCCGGGCCCACCAGCCCTACGACACGGTGCTGCGGCGCGAGTTCGCCGAGCATTCGCGCTGCTGCCTCAGAGAAAGCAAAGTCGGCTTTGAAAGCCGCGGCCACGCGCTCCTCCGACGTCCTCGTGGTGCCGCCGGGTGCGCTCTCGCGCGCTAACACGCCCTCCGGCAGCAGCTCACCCTCGAGGAAGGCAATGCCGTTCGGCTGCCCGAGCGTCGTTTCCACGAGTCTCGTGAGCTCACGGTCCTGCGTGCGCAAGAAGCCGAGTTCTTCCTGTGTAGGCGTCACAAACCAAGCGAAGTCCCGGTATGGGGCGAGGTTCCCCTCCTTGACGACCGCCGGGGCAGGGAGCTCATAGTCAACCTCACCCAGCAGCCCGGTGTAGTTCTCATACAGGACACGGTCGTCTTCTGACGGCAGGGTCGCGGTGAGGCCAATCACGAGGGGTTCGACACCCCGCTCGCGAATCCGCGCGAGCAGACAGTGCACAACGATGGCCCAGTGGTCGAGCAGGTGGTGGCACTCATCGAGAACCACGGTCGTCACGCCGTGAGCCACGAGACGGGCGATGAGCGCACGCGCGTTCGGGTGCAGCGCAGCTTCTAGTGCGGTCGGGTTCTCCCGCACGATCTCCTTTCGCAGCCGCCCCGCGCGCCTGCGCAGCCCTCGCATATAGGCGGCGCGATGAGACGATGCGAGATCGCTCAACCATGCTTCCGCAGCGCCAGGTTCGCGCCCAGCCTCGACGAGTTCAGCAAGCCACTCGGATCTCGCGAGGTCGTCAAAAGGGCTGCTCTCCTCCATCACCGAGAGCATCTGGTAGGTGAGCGCTGTGAAGTCGCCCGGTCGCTGCGGATCTTCGGAGACCACTTGCCCCGCAGAACCAGCACTCGCCATCTCCGCCGCAGCTCGGGCCCACTGCGACCGGATCGTCGTCGTCGGGGCGAGCGCCACGGCGCGCGAACCAGCCCGCCGGGCGAGTTCAAGGCCGACGAGGGTCTTTCCTGCCCCTGGCGGCGCGACGATGTGCAGCGGGCTGACGGGTGACGGACCCACAGCGTCAAAGACAGCTCTCTGTGATCGCCGAAACGTTCCCTCGAACTGCCATCCGGCAAGCGGCGCATTGGCCGAAGCTGCCGAGTCTTCCCTACCCATCGAAGACGCCCCGGTCGTCGAACCGCAGCCTCAGCGCTTCGGGAACGGCCCGCCCGGGCGCCCGCCCCTTCTGCCGTGACGAAGCTCCTGCAGCGTCGGCGACGAGCGCGCCACGCAGCCGCTTCGCGACGTCGCTACCCCTCCCGTACTCAAACCGCACGATCGCCCGCACCAGCTTTGCTCCTCGCGCGGCCGAGTCAGAAGCTGCGACCGGCGTCGGGCCGAGCACCTCGACGCCTGCCAGCGTGTCGGGCGACCGGAGCGCGGCGAGGGCGCGGTCAACCTGGGCCGAGCCCCCTGTCACGCTCGCGACCCGCACGGCCGGCGGATATCTGAGCGCCTGCCTGTCGCGGAGCTCGCTGTGCAGCCACTCGTCGAGCCGCCCCGTGACGAAGGCCTGCACGACGGGGCCGCCCCCCGAAGCCATGAGGCAAACGCCGTCGGGAGCCGCGAGCGCCGCCGCGTTCTCCCACCACCGCAGGCAGTCTTCGCCAGCGCGGAGGTTCTCGAGGCTCAAGAGCCGTTCGGCGTCAAGCAGCACGACCGCTCGGTAGCCGCCAGCGGCAAGGGGTTCGGCGCCGCGCGTCGCGACCACGATTGCGGGCCTCGCGTCGACGCGCTCGCGCGGGTTGTCACCGTCTGCGAGCAGCACTCGGAAGCCACGAAACTGCCGCTCAAACTGCTCGACGGTACGCGCGGATCCCATGCCGCGCTCGACAAGCCTATTTCCACCGCAGCCCGCGCATGCCCAGCCGCCGGCGTGCTGGCCACACCAGCGGCACGCGGCAGTACCAGCCGTGCGAAACCCGATGGGGCCGCCACACGCGGTGCACCGGGCGAGGTCGCCGCAGTCACCGCACACCGAGACCGGCGCATACCCCGGCGTCGCCACCTGCACGAGCACGGGCCCCGTGCGAAGGCCCTCACGAATCGTCTTGGCTGCGAAGTCGGGCACCCGACCTGCGAACGCGTCTGGCGCGATCGACTGGTCGGCGTGAATGACTCGGGTGCGCCTCGGCGGGTTCACCTGGTCATGGACGTAGCCGATGAGGGAGAGCCGTTCGACCTCGGCGCTGCGGGCGTGCGCCGCGAAGAACAGCCCGGCCCCCGACTGCTCGGCGCGCACGAGCGCCGCGTCACGGGCGTGCACGTAGGGGGCCAGCGGCTCGGCGAGCACGGGGTCACCGTCGTCCCACATCAGGATCGCGCCAAGCTCGTACGCCGGAGCGTACACCGCGGAACGATTGCCGATAATAATCCGCGGCTCGCGGTCGAGTGCCCGCAGGAAACTCCCGTAGCGCTCCGCGTTTGACTGCCGCGCGTCGACGCGAACGACCCCCTCGGCGCCAAAGGCAGCCAGCGCGCTCTGCAGCTGATCCTGATCGCGGTAGTCGGGCAGCACGACGATCGCGCTCCGGCCCGTCTGTTTTACTGCCATCGCGACCCGCGCGAGCCTGATCGCCCATGCCCCGACCCATTCTCCGGTAGCAAGCCGCTCGGGCGAGTGCGTCGCGGTGAGCGCGAGCCGCTCCCCCAAAACCAGCCGATCGGCGATCTCCCCGGACTCGGCATCTGGAAGCTCGGAATGGTCGGTGTGGTCGGCGTGGTCGGCGTGCGCCTGATCAGCTTCCTCCGACGGCGGAGCGGCCGCGGCCGCGATGTGCTGCTTCTCCACTCGAACCTGCCGGCCCGGGATCGCGAGGCGCAGAATGTCGCCCGCTGAACCGCCCGCCCGGTCGGCGACGGCACGCGCAAGGTGCCAGACGTCGGGTGTGAGCTGAGGCACGGGGCTGACGATGTCGGCGATTGGCGAGAGCTCACCGCCGAAACTGCTCGACGCCGTGAACCTGATGACGTACCCGAACGCTTTGCGCTGCTGGTTACGGAAGGGAACGCGCACGCGCTGGCCGACACGCAGGTCTGCGGCGAGTTCATCAGGGACCGCGTAGTCGAACAGGTGGTCAAGTTGCGGCAGCGCCGAGTCAAGCAGCACCTCGGCGACGGTGCGGCCGTTCGGCGCCTCAGCGTCGAGACAGCTGCACGCGGGTGCGGCGTCTTCGGAAGGCACTGCGCCCGCGGAGGGCACAGCGTCCCCTGATGGGACGGCAGGCTCTGCAGCCTCGGGGATGTCGCTCAGCTCACCGGACGACACGCCGCCGCCTCAACTAGAGCCCCGCAGCGGCGCGCAGCTCGGCGACGCGCGGCGTGGCTTCCCAGGTGAAGTCGGGCAGCTCGCGACCGAAGTGCCCGTAGGCGCTCGTCTGCGCGTAAATTGGGCGGAGGAGCTCGAGGTCGCGGATGATGGCGAGTGGGCGCAGGTCGAACACCTCGCGCACGGCGGCCTCGATGACCGCCGTCGGAACGGTCTCGGTGCCGAACGTTTCGACGTAGAGGCCGACGGGATGCGCGCGGCCGATCGCGTACGCGACCTGCAGCTCAGCCCGGCGGGCGAGGCCCGCGCGCACAACGTGCTTCGCGACCCAGCGCATCGCGTAGGCAGCAGAGCGGTCAACCTTCGACGGGTCTTTGCCGCTGAACGCGCCACCGCCGTGCCGGCTCGCGCCACCGTAGGTGTCAATGATGATCTTGCGGCCGGTGAGGCCTGCGTCACCCATCGGCCCGCCGACGACGAACGGGCCGGCCGGGTTGATGAAGAACTCTGCGTCCGCGCGCGGCAAGTCGACCTGCTCAAGCACGGGGTTGATGACCTCGCGCGCGACTGCCTCGCGAAGCGCCGGGATCGAGAGGCTCGCGGCGTGCTGGGTCGAGACAACAACGGCCTCGATCGATGCGGGCCGGTCGCCGTCGTAGCCAACGGTCACCTGCGTCTTGCCGTCGGGGCGCAGCTCAGGGATGATGCCGCTCTTGCGGACCTCGGTGAGGCGCTCGGCGAGGCGGTGCGAAATCCAGCTCGGCAGGGGGTGCAACTCGGGAGTCTCGTCAGTGGCGAAACCGAACATGATGCCCTGGTCGCCAGCGCCCTGGGCACTCAGCGCGTCATCATCGCCCGACTCGCGCGCTTCGAGTGAGACGTCGACGCCGCCCGCGATATCCGGCGACTGCTGGCCGATTGACACCGAGACGCCGCACGATGACGCGTCGAACCCCATCTCGGAGCTCGTGTACCCGATCTCGCGGATCGCGTCGCGCACGAGCTGCGGGATTTCAACGTACCCGCTCGTGGAGACCTCACCCGCGACGTGCACGAGGCCCGTCGTGACGAGCGTCTCAACTGCTACGCGCGCGCCCGGGTCTTGCACAAGCATCGCGTCGAGGATCGAGTCAGAAATGCGGTCGCAGATCTTATCGGGGTGTCCCTCAGTGACGGACTCGGACGTGAACTGACGCAGCAAGGATGCTCCTCGAATAGGTAATGAACGGGCCGCTGAATCGGGCCAAGAATAGCTGTGGCGCCGGTACCAGTAGGGTATCCGGCGCCACCGACACTGCGGGCTGCTACGCCTTCGGCGTCATCTGCAGCTTGCCCTCAACGATCTCGTGAAGAGCAATCGACAGGGGCTTGTCGTCGACCGAAGAGTCGACGAGCGGGCCGACGTTGTCGAACAGGTTGCCGTCGTGCAGATCGGTGTAGTAGTCGTTGATCTGGCGCGCGCGCTGAGCGGCGAATACGACCAGTGCGTACTTCGAGTCCACCTTGTCGAGCAGATCGTCGATCGGTGGGTCGATGATGCCATTGACATTAGCCATGATTTAACTCCTCTAGATAGACCCGTCTATTCTAGCTCATCAGGCCGACGCCGCGACGCAAGATGACGTGACCGTTACGGCTACTCAACCGCGTCCAGGCGCGCGTACCGGAAAGCGTGAGCCTATCGACGCCCGCAAGGAACCCGAGGCCCTCCGCCGCGAACGCTGCCGCGGCAGGGATCCCGGGGGCAATCTCGCTCCCCCACACCGCGCGGCGCACCTTCTGCACGACGGGGTCGCCCGCGTCTGCTGGCACGTTTTCGGCGACGCGAGCCATACCCTCGGCCGCGACGACCGCGAGAGACCCAGCGTCCACCTCACCGCGAGCCTCCCAGCCCGCAACCGGCGGCAGCACCCCCGTCCACGCCGCCGCGACGGTCACGTCTGGGAGCGCGAGATTGAGACCCGACTCCTCGCGCGCGAGCCTGTCCGTGAGCGAGCGGACCTCAACGACAGTGTCGATGGGCGCTGTCGGCGCGGCCGACAGCGGGAAGGCCCGCATCACGAGCACGACCGGCGAGTCATCCATGATGCTCAGCGGAGCCTGCGTGCAGCCGTACACCGCCAGCGCGCTGCCTCGCGTCTGTAGCCGCACCTCGGCCTCACCGAGGCGAGCGAGACGGGAGAGATAGTTCTGCAGGTCATCCCGGGTGGGTGTGTCTGCGAGGCCTAGGGTGAGAATCTGTGCGGTCATCGGCATCAGCCTAGCGCCGCAAGATTGACGTGAGCCGCGAGGTTGCCGCCCTCACCACGGCTGCGACATAGACTGAGGCGTATGACTGACGCGGCGAAGCACACCCAAGCGACAGAGATCCCGGCGCCAAACCTCGCCGAGATGCTCTCCCTCGCGAATACCGAGGCGCGCACCCACTACGACATCTTCACGGGCCCGGCGATGCCGACGCCGCACGGTCGCGCCTTCGGCGGCCAAGTGCTCGGCCAGGCGCTCATGGCCGCGGGCTTGACCGCGCCCGATGGGCGCGAGATCCACTCGATGCACGGCTACTTCGTGCGCCCGGGAGACAGCCATACGCCAATGACCTTTGAGATCGCAAGGCTCCACGACGGCAGGTCGTTCTCAACGAGGCGCGCGCAGGCATACCAAGACGGCCAGGTGCTCATGTCGCTGATCGCCTCGTACCAGGGGCGCGAGGAAGGGCTCGACCACCAAGAGGGCCTCGACACTGCGGTCCTGACGCAGCCCGAGGAACTCCCATCCGTCTGGGACAAGTACGGCCACCTCACGGGCGAGCGCCGCAATTCGTGGGTGCTCAACCGCCCGTTCGACTTCCGCCACGTTGAGGGAGATATCCTCGTCGAGGCTGGCGAGCCGAGCAGCCGCCAGGCCGTGTGGCTCAAGAGCCGCGAGCCACTCGACGGCGGCCAAGCGCTGCACTCAGCGGCGCTTGCGTTCGCGTCCGACTACCTGCTGCTTGAGCCCGTCGCCCGCCGCCACGGAATCCCCTGGGCGACACCGGGGATGAGCGCTGCGAGCCTCGACCACAGCATGTGGTTCCACCGCCCGTTCCGAGTCGACGAGTGGCTCCTCTACGAGCTCGAGTCGCCAACGGCACAGAGCGGCCGCGGCCTCGCGCACGGGCGCTTCTACGACCGCTCGGGTGCGCTCGTCGCGAGCGTCTCGCAGGAGTCGATGATCAGACTGCCGCGCTAGCGCCCGAGCACGATCGGCTCGTCCGCCCACTCCCCGACCGCCCTGCGGCCCTCAGCGCTCAGGCGCGCGGGCTTCAGCGTCTCACCGTCGACCATCACCGCCACGGTGATCGCACGGGCAACGACTGAGCGCTCCGCCGCCGCACCGTCGACAATCTCGCAGTGGATCTCGAGGTGAGCGCCGCCGAGCTTCCCGATCCAAAGCTCGACTGTGACGGGCTGCTCCGAGTACTCCAGCACGCTGAGAAACTCAATCGACTGGCTCGCGACGAGCATCTTCGGCCCGCCTGCGACATTCGACTGGAAATGCTGCTCTAGCCCCGTGGGTTCAGCCGCGGCCCCGAGCCACAGCACGCGCACGCGCGCCTCCTCAAGCAACCGGGCGAACACGACGTTGTTCACGTGCCCGTAGGCGTCTTGGTCACCCCAGCGGAGCTGCAGGTTGACGTGTGCTCGGGCCATTGGTGGTGATCCTTTCGCGGGAGAAACGTGGGGCGAAAACACGAGTGCCCGCAGGACTCGCCTGCGGGCACTCGGTCACGCGCTAGTCGCGGGTGAGCTTGCGGTAGTGGCTGCGCGACGGCTTCGCGGCCTCCGCGCCAAGGCGCTCGATCTTGTTCGCCTCGTACGCCTCGAAGTTGCCCTCGAACCAGTGCCAGTCGGCCGGGTCCTCGTCGGTGCCCTCGTAGGCGAGAATGTGCGTCGCGATGCGGTCGAGGAACCACCGGTCGTGGGTGATGACCACAGCGCAGCCGGGGAACTCGAGCAGAGCGTTCTCAAGTGACTGCAGCGTCTCAACGTCAAGGTCGTTGGTCGGCTCGTCGAGGAGCAGGAGGTTGCCGCCCTGCTTGAGGGTCAGCGCAAGGTTCAGGCGGTTGCGCTCACCGCCCGACAGCACGCCGGCCTTCTTCTGCTGATCCGGCCCCTTGAACCCGAACTTCGACACGTACGCGCGCGACGGGATCTCGGTCTTACCGACGGTGATGATGTCGAGGCCCTCGCTCACGACCTCCCAGAGCGTCTTGTCTGGGTCGATGTTCGCGCGGTTCTGGTCGACGTAGCTGATCTTCACGGTCTCACCGATCTTCAGCTCGCCGCTATCAAGCGGCTCGAGGCCGACGATCGTCTTGAACAGGGTGGTCTTGCCAACGCCGTTCGGGCCGATGACGCCGACAATGCCGTTCGGCGGGAGCGAGAACGAGAGGCCGTCAATGAGCGTGCGGTCGCCGAAGCTCTTCTTCAGGTCCTTCGCCTCGATGACCACGTTGCCGAGGCGCGGGCCCGCGGGAATCTGGATCTCCTCGAAGTCAAGCTTCTTGGTGCGCTCAGCCTCGGTCGCCATCTCTTCGTAGCGTGCAAGGCGGGCCTTCGACTTCGCCTGACGGCCCTTCGTGTTCGAGCGCACCCACTCGAGCTCGTCCTTCAGACGCTTCGCGAGCTTCTGATCCTTCTTGCCCTGCACGTCGAGGCGCTCGGCCTTCTTCTCGAGGTAGGTCGAGTAGTTGCCCTCGTAGCCGATGAGGCGGCCACGGTCGACCTCCGCGATCCACTCTGCGACGTTGTCGAGGAAGTACCGGTCGTGCGTAATCGCGATGACGGCGCCGTGGTACTTCTGCAGGTGCTGCTCGAGCCACAGCACGCTCTCTGCGTCAAGGTGGTTGGTGGGCTCGTCGAGGAGCAGCAGGTCGGGCTTCTGCAGCAGCAGCTTCGTGAGCGCAACGCGGCGCTTCTCGCCGCCTGACAGCGGGCCGATCTCGGCGTCGCCGGGCGGGGTGCGCAGCGCGTCCATCGCCTGAGCAAGCTGGTTGTCGAGGTCCCACCCGTCAGCGGCGTCGATCTCTTCCTGCAGCGTGCCCATCTCGGCGAGCAGCGCGTCGAAGTCAGCGTCGGGCTCTGCCATGAGCGCAGAGATCTCGTTAAAGCGATCGAGCTTGCCCTTGATAGCGATGCCGCTCTCAATGTTCTCAAGCACGGTCTTGGTCTCGTCGAGCTCGGGCTCCTGCATGAGGATGCCGACCGTGTAGCCGGGGGTGAGCGCGGCGTCGCCGTTCGACGGGGTGTCGAGCCCGGCCATGATCTTCAGGATCGTCGACTTACCCGCACCGTTCGGGCCGACCATGCCGATCTTTGCTCCCGGAAGGAACGACATCGTCACGTCATCAAGAATCAGCTTCTCGCCGACTGCCTTGCGGGCGCGAACCATTTGGTAGATGTATTCAGCCATAAATTTTCCGAGCGCGTGCGCCCCGAACTCCCTGCTTCACGAGGTGGAATGTATCGCCGACTACTCTACCCGCTCCGGGCGCCGCAGAGCTCGAATTCGCGAGACCGTGCGGCCCGCGCCCAGACTCAGTACACTCGGTTTCATGTTCGACGAGCCCGAAGCAGTTGCCGAGATCCCGACTGGCCCGGTGCCCGTGCCAGAGCGCGTGCGCGAGCTGACGGGCGGGCGCGAGCTCGTTCCCGTCTGGGTGAATGGACTGGGCGGGCTCACGTTCCGCGACATGGGCGGCCCGGCAGACGCGAGCGCGAGCTATGTGAAGTGGGTCGCTGCGGGCACGCCGGAATTGGATCTCGCGGAAGAGGCGAACCGGCTCGGGTGGGCGCGGGCGCGGGGAGCTGCGGTGCCAGAGGTGCTGAGTCACGGCGCGGACGAGGCGGGATCGTGGCTGATCACGCGCGCGCTCGAGGCCGCTTCGGCTGTCGAGCCGCAGTGGATCGCGGAGCCCGCGGTAGCCGCGCGCGCGATCGGGGCGGGCCTCCGCGTACTGCACGACACCCTCCCAGTCGATGAGTGCCCGTTCGAGTGGGGTATCCCGTCGCGCATCGAGCGGTTCGAGGAGCGCGTCGCCTCGGGCGAGAGCCCCGGCGACTGGCACCGGGCGTATCGGCACCTCACCGTCGCTGAGGCACGTCGGCGGCTGCATGACGCGCCGGATCCTGATCTCTTAGTCGTGTGCCACGGCGACGCGTGTGCGCCGAATACGCTGCTCGACCAGGCCGGCAACTTCGCGGCGCACGTCGATCTCGGTTCGCTCGGGGTCGCCGACCGCTGGGCCGATCTCGCGGTCGCCGCGTGGAGCATCGATTGGAACCACGGGCCGGGCTTCGACACGCTCGTGTACGAGGGCTACGGAATCGACGTCGACCCCGAGCGCATCGCCTACTATCGGCTGCTCTGGGACCTCGGCTGAGCGCGGCTCGGGAGGCCTCGCGGGCAGCTACCAGTCGATTGGGCGCGTTTGCCCGATGAGGCACACGTTGCGCTCCGGGCCGACGGCAGCCGCGACCTCGGCGGTCGCGCCGCGTTCCTCGGCAGCGACCTGGCCGATGAGGCACGACTCCCCGGCGCGCACTGCGACGTAAATGCTGTCAGCGGCGAGCCCCGTCTTCGACTGGTCGAACGAGACCTGCATATCGGTTTTCGCGAACCCGCCGGCCGCGAGCGCATCGACGATCGGCTGGCCCTGAACCGGCTGCTCCCCTGCCGCGTACTCGCGCAGCACCTGCCCAAAGAAAGGCAGGTTGTCTTCAGCGGTGCCGCCCGGCACGAAGGCCGCTGGCTCCGCGGGCTCTTCGACCTGCGGACGTTCTGGCGTCACGGGGGTGGGCCCCTCGATCAGTGAGCACGAACTGAGCGTCAGCATCAGTGCCGCCGCGCCTGCCACGATAGCCGCCGTGCGACGTGCCCGAGTCTCAACCATGTGCCAAGTCTATGGGCACGGCCCCTCACGCCGCTCCCACGAAGCTGAGAGCTTCGCCCACAATCGCGCGAGCACCACTCTTTGTCCGCGTCTATCCACAACTGGCGGGCAATTGCCTCGCGCCGCTCCCTGCCGCGGGCATGCTGTCGTCACGGCGCGCGCACCGGCGCCGCCCTGAGCAAAGGAGCACCACATGTCCCAGCACATCAGCGTGATCGGGCAAATCGCGACCGAGCCGAAGCTCTTCACCCCGGCGGGTGGCGCTGAATTCTGCACGTTTCGACTCGCGAGTTCAGACAGACGGTTCGACGCGGCAACTGGCGCGTGGGTCGACGGCCACACCAACTGGTTCACGGTCAATACGTTTCGCGGCCTCGCACGGCACGCGAAGCAGGCCTTCAAGAAGGGCGACCGCGTCGTGGTCGCGGGCAAGCTGCGGCTTCGAGATTGGGAGCACGAGGGCAAGCGGGGCACCGCCGTCGAGGTCGACGCAGAAGGGGTCGGGCACGACGTGCGGTTCGGGGTCACCGCGTTCCTCAAAGCCTCCGAGGTCGCCGCGGGGCCCACCCCCGATGACGGTGGCGGCGCGGGCGGTGGAGAGCGGCCGGAGGCCCCCGGGGAGGTCGACATCTCAAATCACGCCTCTGACGTGGGTGAGGAGGCCTCGGCGAGCGAAGAGACTCAGGAACGCTCCGACGACGGCTTCACACCCCGTCTCTCTTCGGCCTAGCGGCGCAGCGCGAGGGCCCTGTCGAGCCAGTAGTAGAGATAGCCGATGCAGGCAAGCGCGACGCCGAGGCCCGCAACCCACAGCGCGACGCCACCGACACCGTTCGCTTCGACATCTAGGAACGGGTAGGGGTAGCGCTGGCCCGGGGAGAACTCGCCACCGAGCCCGCCATACACGAACGCGAAGGCCAGGTAGGCGAGCGGGAAAAACAGCCACAGCAGCGGGTCGGCTGCGCGGAGCCTCCCCTTCGGGACAAACACGAGCCAGTCAATGATCAGCAGGAGCGGGGTGAAGATGTGGATCAGGTTGTCCGTCAGCGAGAACGGCACGTAGTCACTGCCCTGCACAAAAGAGGTAGGAACGAGCACGACGAGGTACACGAGCATCGTGATGGTGATCGCCATCATGACGGCCGCGCTCCACCGCGGTGACGGCGTCGAGAAGCCGCGGGGGCCGCCCCGACGGAGATCGCGAGCGGTGACAGCGACGAGGGCCACCATCCACACCAGGCTCAGCAGGTTGCTCTGCACCGTGTAGAAGGTGAAAGCCGCCAGGCTGGGGTCAGGTCCGAAGAGGCCGGTGATGCGAACGATGCCAAACGCGATGAGGCCCGCCGCAAGCACTCTGTAGGTGAGAGCGACGGGTCGCAGGGTACTAGGCAAGGTACTCGGCGAAGCCGGCGCGAATCTTGTTCACCTTGGGCACCGCGACGGCAAGGCAGTACCCCTGCGTGGGGTTCTTCGCGAAGAAATCCTGGTGTTCCTCGGGCCCGGGGAAGACCTCAGTGAGCGGTGAGATCTCGGTCACGACTCCCCCGCCCCAAGCGTCGTCGGCCCGCACGCGCGCGGCTTCAAAGAGCTCTCGCTGCGTCTCGTCGGCGTAGAACATTGCCGACCGGTACTGGGTGCCGACATCATTTCCTTGGCGGTTGAGCTGACGCGGGTCATGCATCGTGAAGAAGGCGTCGAGCACGACCTCAGCCGGCAGCACAGCCTCGTCGAACTCAACCTCAACGACCTCGGCGTGGCCCGTGAGGCCGGTGCAGACCGCCGCATAGGTCGGGTTCGGGGTGTCGCCGCCCGCGAAGCCAGAGCGCACCGCGGCAACCCCGCGAAGTGCGCGGTACGCGGCGTCCAGGCACCAGTAGCACCCGCCAGCGAGCACAAACGTCGTCGTCATGCGTTTTCTCCTTCGCTGCGCCACCACGCATCGTTCGGGCCGACCGGCACCCGTCGCTTGTGATCGGTCGCGAGGAAGCGACGCTCAAGGTTAGCTCGCCCCGCCTCGGAGACCGTCTCACCGCGCAGGTACGCGTCGATCTCCGTGTAGCTTACACCGAGGCTCGACTCATCGGTCTCGCCGGGCTTGCCGTCGAGCAGGTCGGCCGTCGGAACCTTTTGCCACAGCCGGGCCGGGGCGTCGAGCACCGTGAGCATCTCGGCCCCCTGCCCTTTCGTGAGGCCCTGGAGCGGGACGACGTCGGCAGCGCCGTCGCCAAACTTAGTGAAGAAGCCGGTGATCGCCTCCGCGGCGTGGTCCGAGCCAATGACGATGAGGCCACGATCCCCCGCGAGCCCGTACTGCGCAACCATCCGGGCCCGCGCTTTCACGTTGCCCTTGTTGAAGTCGCTCACGGGCTCGCCCGTCGCCTCCGTGAGCGCCGCGACCATGCCGTCCACGGAGTCTGCAATGTTCACGGTGACCGTGTGGTCGGGCCGAATAAAGGAGAGCGCGAGCTGCGCGTCGTCCTCATCGTGCTGAACGCCGTACGGCAGCCGCATCGCCCAGAACTCAGCGTCGATGCCGCGCTCTCGGAGACGCTCGGCAGCGAGCTGGGCGAGCCTGCCAGCGAGAGAGGAGTCTTGCCCGCCCGAAATGCCGAGCACGAAACCACGAACGCCCGGCAGCGCAGCGGCGTAGTCGGCGAGGAAAGCGACGCGCCGCTCAACCTCGGCGGCGGCGTCGATCTCGGGCAGCACGCCGAGCTCCCGAATAATGCGTTGCTGCAGGTCGTTCACGATACAAGCTCCTCTACATCCATGAGGCACCGCGGCCCCAGCAAGCCCTTGAGCTCGCCGAACAGGTCCGACGAGATGCGCACACGCTCGCGCAGTTCGAACACGCGCACGGCGTGCGGCGTGATGAGGTTCAGCCTAATCTCTGAATCGCCCGGGTGGCGCTTCAGTGTCGATTGCAGCTCTTCCATGAGCGGCTCTGTAGCCCGCGACTCCGTGAGCGTGAGCGACAGCGTTCCCGCCTCGTCTTGCACGGAGGCGTCGATGCCGCGAACGCCGTAGGCGTGCATCGACATGCCGTCGTCGCGCGCGTTGAGTTTGCCACGCAGCGCGACGATCGAATCTGGCTGCAGCATCGGGCCGAACTCCTGGTACGACTTGCCCATGAACAGCGCCTGGATCTCGCCCGTGAAGTCCTCGATCGTGGCCATCCCGTAGAGGTTGCCCGACTTCGCGGTGCGGTGCTGCACGCTCGTGAGAAGGCCCGCGAGCACGACGGTCTCGCCGTCGAAGTTCGCGTCGGGGTTCGTCACCTGCTCGACCGTCGCCGACGCCTCTTTCGCAAGCGTCGTCTCGAGCCCTCGCAGCGGGTGGTCAGACACGTACAGGCCGAGCATCTCGCGCTCGAACGCGAGCTTGTCCTTCTTGTTCCACTCGGGCCGCTCGGGAACGAGGGACACAGTTTCGGCGCCGGCACCGGAGTCCTCCGCCGCCTCGGCGAACAGGCTGTCGAAGTCGAACCCGACGTCGCCGTTCTCCTCGGCCCGTTTCTCCTTCACCGCGCCCTCGACCGCGCCCTCGTGAATCTCGAGCAGCGCTCGTCGCGTGCCGCCGAGACCGTCGAACGCGCCGGCCTTGATGAGCGACTCAATCGTGCGCTTGTTCAGGGCGGGAAGGGCCACCTTTTTCAGGTAGTCGTGAAAGGTCTCGAAGTTGCCCTTCTTCTCGCGCGCCTCGCGGACCGCCTCGACGACGTTCGTGCCGACGTTACGAATGGCGCCGAGGCCGAACCTGATGTCGTCACCCACCGCCGAGAAGTTCGCGAACGACTCGTTCACGGCCGGCGGCAGCACGTTGATGCCCATGCGGCGGCACTCGTTGAGGTAGATCGCGAGCTTGTCCTTGGAGTCACCGACGCTCGTGAGCAGCGCGGCCATGTACTCTGCCGGGTAGTGCGCCTTAAGGTATGCGGTCCAGTAGCTCACCACGCCGTAGGCGGCAGAGTGCGCCTTGTTGAACGCGTAGTCCGAGAACGGCAGCAGGATGTCCCAGAGCGCCTTCACCGCGGCGTCGCTGAAGCCGCGCTCGTGCATGCCACCAGCGAAGCCCTCGTACTGCTTGTCGAGCTCTGATTTTTTCTTCTTGCCCATCGCGCGTCGCAGAATGTCCGCTTGGCCGAGCGAGAAGCCCGCGACCTTCTGCGCGATCGACATCACCTGCTCCTGGTAGATGATGAGGCCGAAGGTCGTGTCGAGCACGTCCTTCAGCGGTTCCTCGAGCTCGGGGTGAATCGGGGTGATGGGCTGCAGCCCGTTCTTTCTGAGCGCGTAGTTCGTGTGCGAGTCGGCGCCCATCGGCCCGGGGCGGTACAGCGCGAGCACGGCAGAAATATCTTCAAAGTTGTCGGGCTTCATGAGGCGCAAGAGGCCGCGCATCGGGCCGCCATCGAGCTGGAACACGCCGAGCGTGTCGCCGCGGGCGAGCAGCTCGTACGACGGCGCGTCGTCAAGCTCGAGCCGCTCGAGGTCGAGCTCGACCCCGCGGTTCAGCCTGATGTTCTCGAGCGCGTCGGAGATGATCGTGAGGTTTCGCAGCCCCAAGAAGTCCATCTTGATGAGGCCGAGGCCCTCACAGGTTGGGTAGTCGAACTGCGTGACGATCTGGCCGTCTTGCTCACGCTTCTGCAGCGGGATGATGTCGATGAGCGGATCGCTCGACATGATGACGCCCGCGGCGTGCACTCCCCACTGACGCTTCAGCCCTTCGAGCCCGAGCGCGGTCTCGTAGACCCGCTTCGCGTCTGGATCCTCCTGCAGCACGGCACGGAACTCGGCCGCCTCCTTGTACCGCGGGTGCTCTGAGTCGGTGATGCCAGAGAGCGGGATGTCCTTCGCCATGACGGCCGGCGGCATCGCCTTCGTGAGCTTCTCGCCCATCCCGAACGGGAAGCCGAGCACGCGTGACGCATCCTTCAGCGCCTGCTTCGACTTGATCGTGCCGTAGGTAACGATCTGCGCGACGCGCTCGTCGCCGTACTTCTCTGTCACGTACTTGATGACCTCGCCGCGGCGGCGATCATCGAAGTCGACGTCGAAGTCGGGCATGGAGACACGGTCGGGGTTCAAGAACCGCTCGAAGATGAGTCCGTGCTGCAGCGGGTCGAGGTCGGTGATCCTCATCGCGTACGCGACCATTGAGCCCGCGCCCGAACCGCGGCCCGGGCCCACCCTGATCCCGTTTTCCTTGGCCCAGTTAATGAAGTCGGCGACGACGAGGAAGTAGCCGGGGAAGCCCATCTGAATGATGACGCCGATCTCGTACTCGGCCTGCTTGCGCACCAAGTCGGGGATGCCGCCCGGGTAGCGGTAGTGCAGGCCCTTCTCGACCTCCTTAACGAACCAGCTGTCCTCGCTCTCCCCCTCGGGCACGGGGTAGCGCGGCATATAGTTCGCCGAGGTATTGAACTCGACCTCGCACCGCTCCGCGATGCGCAGGGTGTTGTCGCACGCCTCGGGCAACTCGCGGAAAATGTGCCGCATCTCGGCGGCGCTCTTCAGGTAGTAGCCTGAACCGCTGAACTGGAAGCGGTTCGGGTCATCGAGCCGCGAGCCCGACTGCACGCAGAGCAGCGCAGAGTGCGCCTCAGCGTCCTGCTCATGGACATAGTGCAGGTCGTTCGTCGCGAGCAGCGGAATCCCGAGGTCGCGCGCGATCGCAAGCAGGTCTTTCTGCACCCGGCGCTCGATCTCGAGGCCGTGGTCCATGATCTCGCAGAAGAAGTTGTCTTTGCCGAAGATGTCTTGGAACTCGGCGGCCGCCTGGCGCGCCTCGTTGTACTGGCCGAGTCGGAGGCGGGTGTGGATCTCGCCCGACGGGCAGCCCGTCGTCGCGATGAGCCCCTTCGAGTAGGTCTGCAGCAGCTCGCGGTCCATGCGCGGCTTGAAGTAGTAGCCCTCGAGAGACGAGTAGCTCGACAGCCTGAACAGGTTGTGCATGCCCTCGGTCGTCTCCGACAGCATCGTCATGTGGGTGTACGCGCCGCCGCCCGACACGTCGTCGCCGCCACCGTCACCCCACCGCACTCTCGTGCGGTCTGAGCGGTGCGTACCGGGGGCGAGGTAGGCCTCGATACCGATGATCGGCTTCACACCGGCTTCCTTAGCCGAGCTCCAGAAATCGAACGCGCCGAACGTGTTGCCGTGGTCGGTCATCGCGACCGCGGGCATGCCCTGTTCTGCCACCGCCTGCATGAGCGGTTTGACGCGCGCAGCACCGTCGAGCATCGAGTACTCGCTGTGCACGTGGAGGTGAACGAAACCGTCAGAATCCGACACTCAAGAGCCCCTTTCGAAGACTGTTCAAGGGTACCGCCTCGCCCTTCGATCCGCGTCCAGGATCGCGGAGCACGCTGCCCGCGCGCCGCGCACTGCCCGCGCGTCAGTCACGCGCGCCAGGAAGCCTGCGGCGAAGCGCGGCCACCCAGCGGCGGGCGCCGCGCACCCCGAACACGTTCGCGGGATACGGGCTCATTCGCACGTCGTCCGCTATGACAGTGCGCGGCTGGCCCTCGCCGCCCACCACCGCCACGATGTCGACTCCGCCTGAGCCCGCACGGTCGCACGCCGCGGGAAAGTCCGCCGCAGGAAGGGTCACGGTCGCACGGTACCTCGTGCCAGGCAGCCGCCGCACTCGTGCGGAGCGGCGCCACTCGATCGCTGGCTTCGCGGCAGCAATCCCGAGCACGACCGATGAGGGGAGCTCGCGCGATCGCGAGAGACCAAACTCGGCCTCGATCGAAATCGCGTTCGGGCGGCGGCACACGCGCAGGGCCAGCGGCCTCGCCTCGCGCCGCTCAGCGGTGACCTGCCCCGCCGCGAGATCAGTTTCAAGGCCGGCGAGCAGTTCACGCCACTTCGCGGCAATGACCTCGGGCCGGAACCGTTCGGCCTCGTGAACGACCGCGGCGCGCACTCGGTCGCGCTCGGCCTCGGGCTGCCCGAGGAAATCGGTGAGGCGCGCGGCGAGAGCGCCGGGGTCCTCCGGTTCAACGAGACACCCCGAGAGCCCGCCGAGGAGCTCGGCGGGGCCGTAAGCAATGTCGTAAGCGAACGGGACGCACCCGTCTGCCATTGCTTCGGCGACCGCCATACCGAATCCCTCGTGCGTGCTCGACAGCGCCGTCCACGAGGCCTCCGCAAAGTGCTGCCTTGCGTCTGCTGCGTACCCCCGCAGTTCGACGACCCCATCGAGGCCGAGCTCGGAGACGAGCGCGCGCAGTTCGAGTTCTCCCTCCCCCGTACCGAAGACGTCAAGCGAGATCTCTGGGTGAGTCTTCCTGGCAATCGCGACCGCCCGCACAATGTGGTCGAGACGCTTCCGCGGTTCGAGCGAGCTCAGCACGACGCCGTGCGCGGGACGGCGCTTCCGAGCGCTCGGCGACTCGCGCCCTGGCAGCTCGTCGCCTGTCGCCGCGCCTCCCGAGATCGCGGGTGGGATCACGCTCACCGCAGGCCCGCCGCCAAGCAGGGAGCGCAGATCATCGCGCTGCGCCGAGGTAGAGCACACCACTCGCTCGAAAGCCTCAAGGTCGCGAATCACCTCAGAGCGGGTCGCCGAGAGCACCCCGAAGGGTCGCGGCTGAGCGTGCCCGAGGTGTCGATTGTGGATCACGTGCGCACTCGCAACTCCGTCTCTCCGATAGCGCGGGGCGAAGCGTGAGGTGACCTTGCTGTCGTAGAACAGCACGGCGTGATCGCTACCGAGGTGCGCGTCGAGCGCGAACGAGTACAGGCTCCAGATGCTCCGCCACGCCCGCACAGCAACCCCCTCGCGATCGAAGAGCGTCACCCTGCGGCCGGGCGACCCAGAGGCTGCTGGGCCGTCTCGCCGGTCAATGGCGAGGAGCGAGCCGTCAGGGCGGTAGTGGTCGGTTTGCAGCGCCGTCACCCCGTCACTGGCCCAGCGCGTGCGCATCCGCACCGCACCACCGTCGGCCCAGGGCGCGGCTTCGGGGCCGAGCGCGGAGTCGGTGAACCGCAGCCCGCGCGCGGGAGGCTTCGGCGTGTCGGCGGCCGCGAGAATGTCCCAGAGGTTTGTGAGCGCCCCAGCAGCGGGCAACCGCCCCTCTGCTGCGAGCCGCTCACGGTCGTGCTCACGCCGTTGTGTGGGCGCGAAGAGCACCGTTTCGCAGGCGTAGCCGGCTTCCGCGAGCATCGCAGAGCGATCAAGCATCGACGAGGTCATGCCGCCGATGTGCTCGGGTATGGCCCAGCTCAGCGAAAGCACCCTGAGAGATTGTTTCGGCACAGCGCTCCCCTTTCGAGAAGAGGAAGGAAGTCCTCATGGCGCCGAGCCGGGCACCACCAAACACACGGTAGTCGCCTAAAGCTATGGAACTGCCGAAAGCATGAGCCCACCGCAGGATCTGCGGTGGGCTCACATCAGCGGGTCAGGCGTCGAGAACGTCGATCGCGTGCTGCAGGTCGGCCGGGTAGGTCGACTCGAACTCGACAGGCTCGCCCGTGCCCGGGTGCCGGAACCCGAGGCGCATCGCGTGCAGCCACTGGCGGGTGAGGCCGAGGCGTTCGGACAGCACCGGGTCTGCCCCGTACATCGCGTCACCCACGCACGGGTGGCGCTGGGCAGACATGTGCACGCGGATCTGGTGCGTGCGCCCCGTCTCGAGTTCGACCTCGAGGAGGGTCGCAAACGGGAACGCTTCGAGCGTCTCGTAGTGCGTGATCGAGGGCTTGCCGTCGCTCGTCACCGCGAACTTCCACTCGTGGCCTGGGTGGCGGCCGATGGGGCCCTCGATCGTGCCCGAGAACGGGTCGGGGTGCCCCTGCACGACGGCGTGGTAGATCTTCGTCACCTCGCGGTCTCGGAACGCGCGCTTCAGCAGGCTATAGGCTCGCTCGCTCTTCGCCACGATCATGAGGCCACTGGTACCGGCGTCGAGCCGGTGCACGATCCCCTGCCGCTCGGGCGGGCCCGAGGTCGCGATGCGGTAGCCGGCGCCGGCGAGAGCGCCGAGCACGGTCGGGCCTGTCCACCCGAGCGACGGGTGCGCGGCAACGCCCGCTGGCTTGTCGATCACAACGAGGTCTTCGTCGTCATACACGATGCCGAGCTCCGGAAGATGCACGGGCACGACTGTCGGGCCCATCTTCTCTTCCCAGCTCACTTCGAGCATCGCACCGGCGGCGAGACGAGCGGACTTCGGGATGATCTCGCCGTCAAGCGCGACTCCTCCGGCGGCGATGACTTCCTGCGCGAAGCTCCTGGAAAACCCGAGCAGTTTTGCGAGCGCTGCGTCCGCGCGCTCGCCGGCAAGCCCGTCGGGTACTGGCAGGCTACGGTGTTCCACCATCGGCCCTCTCGTCGGCGGTGGCTGATGCGTCCGCGTCGTCTGTCTCCGGTGCTGTCTCCGGTGCGTCGTCGTCAGCGCCGCGCTTCTCGCGGCCACCCTCGATCTTCAGCCCAAAGATGGTGATGAGCACGAAAAGGATCATGCCGCTCACGATGCCAATGTCGGCGATGTTGTAGATCGCAGGCATCATCCACGGCGTGAAAATGAAGTCGACGACGTGGCCCTCAGGGAACCCTGGTTCGCGGGTCAGCCTGTCAGTGAGGTTACCGAGCACGCCACCGAGAAGCAGCCCCAGGAACAGCGCCCAGGGAATGGAGCGCAGTCTGCGAATCTGCCAGACAATGACGCCGACCACCACGGCTGAGAGGATCGTGAAGATCCACGTCTGTCCGCTCGCGATCGAGAAGGCGGCTCCGGGGTTGCGCACGAAGTGCCACTGCAGGAACTCGCCGATGACGGGAACGCTTTCGCCCTCCGGCAGGTTCGCGACGACCCAGTTCTTGACGAGCTGATCGCTCACCAGCACGGTGGCCGCTACTACAACGAGCAGCAGCGGCACCAACACCCTACGACGGGTAGTTGGTGCCGCTGCTGCAGAAGATGCTGTCTTCACCCTCGATTTACTCGAGGCCCTCAGGCCTCACGAGCGGCTCGGGCGAGCTGTCGAGGTCACGAAGCTGCGACTGGATGTACGAGCGCAGCGTCGAGCGGTACTCGCTCTCGAAGCCGCGAAGCTCGGCAACGACCTGGTTGAGGCGCTCCATCTCGTCGCTGTGCGCGCGGAGTTCGTCGGTGCGGCGCTTCTGCGCCTCCTCGACGAGTTCGCGAGCGGTGCGCTCGGCATCGTCGACCATCTGGGTGCTCTTCGTCTGTGCGGCATTGATGAGGTCGTCGCGAGTGGTCTCACCCTCGCTGACGTACTTGTCGTGCAGCTCGAGAGCCATCTGCAGCATCGCGCTCGATTTGATGGCGTCGGGGCGCTGTGCGCTGTCGTCTGCGGCGGGTGCCGCGACAACGGGCTCGGGGGCCACAGCCGCGACGGGCGCGTCGACGACGATCGTCTCGTCGGCGGGAGCGACGGAGGCGCGCTCCTCAAGCTGTGCGGTGAGCTCGGCGATCTTCGCCTCTAGCTCCTGCTTCTCTGCGTCGCGCTGACGGATCTCTTCAACGACCGTGTCGAGGAAGTCATCGACCTGATCGAGATCGTAGCCATCACGGAACTTCGTGATCGTGAACTTCTGATTCACAACGTCTTCAGGAGTTAGGGCCATCGTTAAATCTCTTTCTGTGGGTGGGACCGCTTGCGCGGTCTACACGTCAACGCTAGCAAATTCTCAATGAGCTTACGGTGTTTACGCCCAGCCCGGGATAATCCGGAGCAAAATAATGCAGGCGAACATGGTCAAGAACCAGCCGAGGTCAAGCGCGACCTGGCCAAGTCGGATAGGAGGAAGGATCTTGCGGAACAGGCGGATCGGGGGATCCGTGATCATGTAGACGGCCTCAACGATGATCGCGAGGACGCCCTTGGGCCGGAACCCACGCGCCAGCACCGTCACCCAGTCGAGCACAAACCTCGCCCACAAGAGCAGCACGAAGAGCCGCAGTGCGATGCGCACAACGGTTGTGAAGATGTAGACGATCTCCACTATGCAGAGGGCGCAACGAAGAAGGACCCGTCGGCTTCGGCCTGGGGCTCGTCGCTTCCGACCTCAATGTGCTCGGGGGTCAGCAGGAACACCTTGCTCGTGACACGCTCGATCCGGCCGTTGAGGCCGAGCGTCAGGCCGCTCGAGAAATCGATGAGGCGCTTGGCCTCTTCGTCGCTCATGCGGGAGAGGTTCATGATGACGGGGATGCCATCGCGGAAGCTCTCGGCGATAACCTGCGCATCGCGGTACGCGGTCGGGTGGACGGTAAAGATCTCGTTCATTGCCTGTGGTGCCTGGTTGCGAACGGGAGTCACGCGGCGCAGCGGCGCGACGGCCGGGCGCGGTGCCTGGCTCGGCTTCGCAGCAGCCTGGGCCGCAGGAGCAGGGTCACGCTCGGGCGCGGCCTGAACGACCGGTTCCTCTTCGAGGCCCTCCTCGGCAAGTCCGAGGAACACCATTGTCTTCTTCAACGGGTTGCTCATCTGTTCTCCCAACGGTTGTTTGCACTGAGACTATCGGGCATCTGGCCGGTTTCCTGTGATTGCGCTGCCGATCCGCAGGTGTGTCGCCCCGGCCGCGATGGCTTCCGCGTAGTCGTGCGTCATTCCCGCGGAGATCGCAGTGGCCTCAGGGGCCAGGGCGCGCACGCGATCGGAGTATCCGGCGAGCCGCTCGAATGCGCTCGCTGCGGCTTCCTCGAGCGGGGCAACCGCCATGACTCCCCTGAGACGAAGCGTCGGGGTTCCGAGCACCTGTTCCGTGAGTGACTCGATCTCGCTCGGCGCAGCTCCCCCACGACCGGGGTCGTCGGTGAGGTTAATCTGCAGAAACGCGTCAGCCGTCCGATCGGCGCCAGCGAGCGCATCCACGAGCCGAGCTCGGTCAATCGAGTGGATCGCCGAAGCGTACTGCGCAGCCTGCCGTGCTTTCTTGGTCTGCAGCTGCCCAATGTAGTGCCAGTTCAGGTCGAGCCCCGAGAGCTCCGCGGCCTTTACCTGGGCCTCCTGATGGCGGTTCTCGCCAACGTCGCGGACCCCGAGGTCGGCGAGCGCCGAGACGAGGCTCGCCGGGTGAAACTTCGTCACCACGATGAGCGTCGTCTCGGAAGCATCGCGCCCGGCTGCTCGGCACGCGTCCGCGATTCCGTCCTGCACAGCGCGCAGGCGATCCGCAAGGCCCTCGTAGCCGGGCTGAGCTTCGGTGAGACTCACGCCGCACCTACCTCAGGAATGCCGGGATGTCGAGGTCGTCGTCATCGTCTCCGTCGAACGCGGGGTCGCGCAGCTGCTCTTCAACGGGCGGGTGCGCGAGCGCACCGCCGAACTCACCCGGCTCGTCGGCCGCGGGAGCATCGGTGGCCCGAGCACCGGTGCCAGCGAGCGCGGCGCTCACAGCCGACGCCTCTTCGATGCTCTCAACGTGACCCGCGCGACGCCCGCGGTCGGCTGCGGCCGAGCGGTTCTGCACGTTCGGCTCTTCGTCGAAGCCAGCGGCGATGACCGTCACGCGCACCTCGTCGCCGAGGGTCTCGTCAATGACGGTACCGAAGATGATGTTCGCCTCGGGGTGCACCACATCCTGCACCAGCGTGGAAGCCTCGGTGATCTCGCTGAGCGCGAGGTTCGACGAACCCTGGATCGAGAACAGCACGCCGTGCGCACCCTCGATCGATGCTTCGAGCAGCGGCGACGCGACTGCGAGCTCCGCAGCCTTGATCGCGCGGTCGGCGCCGCGAGCGGAACCGATGCCCATGAGCGCGGAGCCGGCCCCCTGCATGACAGACTTCACGTCTGCGAAGTCAAGGTTGATGAGGCCGGGGGTCGTGATGAGGTCGGTGATGCCCTGCACGCCGGCGAGAAGTACCTGGTCGGCCGCGGCGAACGCGTCGATCATGCTGATGCCGGGCTCGCTGATCTCGAGCAGGCGATCGTTCGGCACGACGATGAGCGTGTCTACTGCCTCGCGCAGCGTGTTGACACCGGCGTCTGCCTGCGCGGCGCGGCGCTTGCCCTCGAAGCTGAAGGGGCGGGTAACGACGCCGATGGTGAGGGCGCCAATCGACTTGGCAATGCGCGCAACGACGGGAGCAGCACCGGTGCCGGTTCCGCCACCCTCGCCGGCTGTCACAAAGACCATGTCGGCCCCGGCGAGGGCCTCCTCGATCTCTTCCGCGTGGTCTTCGGCAGCGCGGCGGCCAACCTCGGGGTCGGCTCCGGCGCCGAGACCGCGGGTGAGTTCGCGGCCGACGTCGAGCTTGACGTCGGCGTCACTCAGGAGCAGGGCCTGCGCGTCAGTGTTCACCGCAATGAACTCGACGCCACGAAGCCCAAGCTCGATCATGCGGTTCACGGCATTCACGCCGCCGCCGCCAACGCCGACAACTTTGATCACCGCGAGGTAGTTCTGGTTCATGGCCACCTGGTCCCCTCAACCTTCAAGTACGAGCAACATTAAAGTTCTACTTGAACTTCAAAGTTAGTATTGCCGTATACGCTTTCGTGTCAACGGTATGGGGTGACCGGGCGCGAGCCGCCCTCGACACGCCGCGAAACTACTTGAAGATGGGCGACTCAGTCGACGAGACGTCAATATGGCTCACCGGGCGGTCACCGAGCGACTTCAGCATCGTTTCGAGCACGAGCGACTTCCGCTTCGTTTCCTCAGGGTTTCCCCAGAACACCTCAACGCCGCTCGTGAGCTGGAACGTGACGTCCTGACCACTCGCCGAGTTCACCTCGGCGAGCTGGGCGCGCAACCCCGCTGGCATGTCACGGACGACCTTGGACGCCGCCAGGAAGCCCTTCGATGAGGTGTTCAGCATCGCGCTGCTGCCGAGCGGAACCCCCTCCGGCCGCTCCGCAACCTCGCCGAGCACCACACCCGCCGCGTCGTAGAGCCGTAGCACGTCGCCCTCCTGCAGCGCGACGACGGGCTCGCGCTCTTCAATTCGCACAATCAGCGTGTGCGGCGGGACGCGCTCGACAGCAAAGCGTTGGATCAGCGGGAACGGCTCAAGCGCGCGCAGCACATCGTTTTCGTCAACCAGCGCGAGCGGCACCCCGTCAAACTCCGAGAGTGCGGCAGTGACCGCCTCGGCGTCCACAATCGCGGTTCCCTCCACCCGCACGTCGCGCACCGACATAATCGGAGTGAACGCCCCGACTGCGACAAACAGCAAGAGACCCGCGACCGTCGCGAGCACGATGAGCACGCGCCGACGACGCCTGCGCGACTCGGCAGTGAACCGCCGCGTCTCGCGCTTCCGCCGGCGTTTGTTCTGCCGCTCGGCCACTCGCAGACGCTTCTCCGCGGCGACCACGGGGTCGACGTCACGCGGCTCGCGCTTCGGCAACAGCGAGCGCACGCGGTCGGGCACGGCCCGCAGCTTCTCGAGGTCGAGCGAGGACGAGATGTCCTCGGTCTCCTGATCATCAGCCGGCCGCGCAGTGTGCCCGGCGCCAGCTTCAGGGGCCACGGCGTCACTGGCAGCTGCTTCACGGGCTGCGGCGTCACGCGCTGCGGCTGCCCGCTCCTCGGCGGCGCGGGCCGCAGCTTCCCGCTGCGCCCTCGCCTCCTCCGCGAGGCGCTCAGCCTCGGGGTTCGATCCCGGGTCGAACCCGCCAGGGCGCTTCACTCGCGGCCCGAATCCTCGGCCGCCCCGCTCAGCGCTGCTGCGAGCTGCGGCACGATCTTGTAGACGTTGCCCGCGCCGACGACGAGCACGAGGTCGCCGGGCGCCGTGAGCTCGACGGCCTTCGCGACTGCGGCATCCCAGCTGTCGATGTAGCTCGCCCGGCTCGGGTCAGCGAACGACTCGGTGACGAGCGCTCCAGTCGTCGCGGGGTCTGGCGCTTCGCGCACAGGGTCAATTTCGAGCACGATCGTGTGGTCTGCGAGCGCGAACGCCTCCGCAAACTCCCGGTGGAAGGTGCGTGTGCGGCTAAACAGATGCGGCTGGTGCACAACGACCAGCTTCCCCTGGCCCGCCACCGATCGCGCCGAGTCGAGAAGCGCCGCGACCTCGGTTGGGTGGTGCGCATAGTCGTCGTAGAGCCGCACGCCGCCGGGCTCGCCGTGCGATTCGAAGCGCCGGTGAGTGCCGGTGAATGCCGCTACCGCGCGCAGGGACTCCGCCGGGTCGAACCCGAGGCCAGTGAGCACCGCGACGACGCCAGCCGCGTTCACCGCGTTGTAGCGGCCGAAGACGCCGAGCTGCTCGGTGAACCGCTCGCCCGCGATCTCGAGTTCGAGGCGCGCCAGACCAGCCGTGTCGACGGCGACGATGCGCACGTCGGACCCGGCGGCGAAGCCGAAGGTGCGCAGCGGGGCGGAGGCGCCCTCTGCCCGAAGCGTTTCGAGCACCTCGAGCGCCCCGGGGTCGTCGGAGGAGATCACGAGGAGGTCGCTCGCGCCCCTCGCAAAGTCGACGAAGGCCGCCATGAAGTTCTCGCGCGACCCGAAGAAGTCGAGGTGCTCGGGGTCAACGTTAGTGATGAGCGCAACCTGCGTGTCGTAGATGAGGAACGACTTGTCGCTCTCATCAGCTTCGATGACAAACAGGTCGTCTGCCCCGACTGCGGACGCGGCTCCAATGCCCGCGATGACGCTGCCGTTGACGAACGACGGATCCTGCCCGAGGCCGCGAAGCGCGGTCGCGAGCATGCCCGTCGAGGTCGTCTTGCCGTGCGCACCAGCGACCGCAACGAGCCGCTTCGAGCGCGCCAACCAGGCGAGGGCCTGCGACCTGTGCAGCACCGGGATCCCGCGCTCGCGCGCCCTCACGTATTCTGGGTTGTCTTCCGAGAGCGCGCCCGTCACGACGAGCGTGTCGGCGTCGCCGACGTTCTCCGCGGCGTGACCGACGGCGACGCGCACACCCTCAGCTTCAAGCGCCTGAGTGCTGTAGTTCGCGCCACGGTCAGAGCCCGTCACGGCGACGCCCGCTGCGTGCATCATGTGCGCTATCGCGCTCATCCCTGCCCCACCGATACCCACGAAGTGTACGCGCCCGAGGTCTTCAGGGATCTCAAGCTCGAGATCGGGATAGATCATCAGGGTGCCTCCTCAGCGGGTTGGATGCGGGCGGCCGCCAGATCCAGTTTCGATCCCGCCGCCCGTGCGCGCCTCTAGCGTACCGCTTTGACGGTGCGCTTCGCCGTCGCGTGAGCGAGCTCTTCCGACGGCAGCACGGGCACCGCGATGAGCGGCGCGAGCGCGACGAGGGCTAGCGTCGCAGGCATGCCGAGAGACGCGATCATGGCGCCAATCAGCGGTGGCATGAGGCCAGACGCGAGGAACTGACCCGTGTTCTGCGCGCCGAGCGCCCTGCCCGACCAGCGCGGCCCCGCGATCTCGGCAACTGCTGTGAATGCGAGCCCGTTGTCGGCGACGCTCACGCAGCTCACGAGCACGTACGCGATCGCTGCCGGGATCGCCCAGTCAGCCCAACCGAACGCGGCCGAGATGAGGAGCAGGGCGGCGCACGCGAGCGCGATGAGCCTGATCGGGCGCAGCCGCGAACTTGCCCGATCGCTCCAGATGCCGGCAGCGATGCGCCCCGCGGCACCGATGAGCTGTGCGCCGGCGACGAGGGCGCCTGCCGCGAGCTCGCTCCAGCCGAAGCCGATCACGAACCACACGAGCCCGAACGACGAGAGCACGAATTGCGGAATCACGAGCAGCACGGACACCGCGTGGATGCGCGCGAGGGCCGACGATTCGCGGTACGGGTTGCTGCTCGCCTGCGCGAGCGCCTTCGCGGGAATCGTCGGGTCGACGACGATGACGGCGCACGCGAGCAGGCTGACGAGTGTAAGGGCGCCGCCGAATGCGAGCGCCCCGACGATGCCGAAAGCATTCGCGAGCGCGGGCACCGCGAGGGCGGCGATCGCCATACCAACGGGCTGGCAGGTCTGGCGGATGCCCATCGCGAGGCCGCGCTTCTCCGCCGGGAACCAACCGGTGATGAGTCGGCCACTCGCGTTGTTGATGCAGGCTGACATCGCTCCGCTAGCGACGAGCGCCACCCCGAGCCACACGAAGCCCTGCGCCGCCATCGATGCGATGACGGCGAGCGTCGTGAGGCTCAGCCCGACGAGCAGCACCCGCCGCTCGCCGACGCGGTCGGTGAGCGCGCCCCACGCGATGAGTGTGAGCACGAGGCCGAGGTGCGGGGCGCCCGCGAGCATCCCAGCGCTCGCAAGGCTCATGCCCTGCTCAGCGTGGAGGTACGGGATGAGGAAGGCGGGTGTCGCGGTCACCACCGTGGTTGCGGCTTGCCCGAACACCATCACCGCGAGCATCGCCCACGAGCGCGGGGCGATGGCGGGCGCCGCGTTACCGGGACGCAAGGGCTTCGCGCACGAGGTCGTACAGCTTCGCGGTGCCGTCGAGCGAGCCTGCGCCCTTTGCGCGCGCCGACATGTCAGCGAGCCTGTCGCGATCGGCGAGGAGCGGCAGGAGCGTGCCGGTGACCCACGCGGGCGTGAGTTCGGCGTCGTCGACCATGAGAGCGCCGCCCGCCCCAACGACACCCGCCGCGTTCGCACGCTGTTCGCCATTGCCGTGGCCGAGCGGCACAAACACCGCGGGAACACCGAGGCCTGAGAGCTCGCTCACCGTCGTGGAGCCTGCGCGGGAGATCGCGAGGTCACACGCGGCGAACGCGAGGTCCATGCGATCGCAGTACTCGATGACCTGGTAGCCGGGCACACCTGGATCCTCGAGCTCCGTCAGCCCACCCCAGACGTGCAGTACCTGCACCCCTGCGTCGACAATCGCTCGCGCCGACCCAGAGATTCCCCGGTTGATCGCTCGCGCGCCGAGGGAGCCGCCCGTCACGAGCAGCGTCGGCCGCTCAGAATCGAAGCCGAAGTGCGCGCGGGCCTCGCCGCGCAGCGCGCCGAGGTCAAGCTCCTCGATCTCGGGGCGCAACGGCATACCTGTCACCCGGGCGTGCCGGATCGGGGTGCCCGCAAACGTCACGCCGACAAACTCGGTGGACTTCGCGCCGAGCTTGTTAGCCATGCCAGGCTTCGCGTTCGCCTCGTGGATGACCGACGGGATCCCTTCCTTCGCCGCGGCGCGGTACGCGGGCGCGGAGGCGTAGCCGCCGAACCCGACAACGACGTCGACGCCGCGCGCGCGAATGAGTTCGCGAACCTCACGGATCGCGCCGAAGTACTTCGCGGGGAATGTCAGCGCGTACCCGTTCGGGCGGCGCGGGAACGGGAGCCTCGCGATCGTGGAGAGTTCGTAGCCACGCTCGGGTACGAGGCGCGCCTCGAGCCCCTCCTTCGTGCCGAGGACGACGATCTCAGCGTCCGCTTCCCGAGCCCGAATCCGATCGGCGAGAGCGAGCAGGGGGTTCACATGGCCGGCGGTGCCGCCGCCGGCGAGGAGATACGTCGTCATGCACCTATCGTGCCACGGATACGCCCGCCGCAAGTTCCTCTCGGTACGCTTTCGCGTCGCGCGCGACCGAGATGACGACCCCCATCGTGACAAGACATGACACGAGCGCGGTGCCGCCGGAGCTGATGAGCGGCAGGGGCACGCCGAGCACGGGGAAGATGCGAATCACGACGCCGATGTTCACGAACGCCTGCCCGACGATCCACACGAGCGCCCCACCGACGACGGCGCGCCCAAAGCGGTCGCGCGCCTGCGAGATAACTCGCAGCATGAGCACGGCGAGCACGATGAACAGCACGATCACGAGCATCGCGCCCATAAACCCGAGCTCTTCGCCGATGATCGCGAAGATGTAGTCGTTGTCGGCCGCTGGCAGCCAGTTCCACTTCGCCTTCGACCCGCCGAGCCCAACGCCGAACATCCCGCCGTTCGCGAGCGCCCACACACCGTGCTGCGGCTGCCACCCGATGCCTGAGTAGTCAGACTCGCCTCCGGAATGCTCGAACAGTCGCTGCATACGGTTCTCGCTCGTCACGACGAAGAAGATCGTCGCGATGACGCCGCCCGCGATGATGATGCCGAGCGACTTGAAGCTCACGCCGCCAAAGTACATGGCGCCGATCACGAGCGCCGCCATGATGAGCACGGTGCCAAGGTCGCGGCCGCCGAGCACGAGGCCGAGGGCGAGCAGCGCGCCGGGGAAGATGATCGGTACGAGCTCGTGCGACACCTGCCCGAGGTACTTCTCCTTCTTCAGGAGCACCGCCCCGATCCAGACCACGAGCGCGAGCTTCAGCGCTTCAGAGGGCTGCGCCTGGATATTTCCGATCAGCAGCCAGTTGCGGTTGCCGCCGACGGCGAAGCCAAGGGGCGTGAAGACGAGGGCCTGCAGCAGCAGGCCCGCCCCAAAGAACCACCAGGCCCAGCGCTTCCAGAAATCGAGCTTGCGGGTCGCGGCGAACACCATGAGCGGCAGGCCGAGGGCGGCGAAGACGAGCTGCCTCGTGAAGCCGCCGAGCGAGCCCTGGTCTTGCGTGTACGAGGTCACTGACGACGCCGAGAGCACCATGATGAGCCCGATTCCGGTGAGAAACAGCGTGATGCCCCAGAGCAGCGCAACCGTTCGGTTGTTGCCCGTCTTCGCGCCCGCGCCGAGCGAGATCCGGGTACCGGAGACGGGCGGCACGGATTTCCCGCTGCCCGCTCCCCCGCCCCGCGCAGCCATCAGCTACTCCGACTCCGCCGCAAGCTCCCGCAGCGCGTCCTGGAACGCCCTGCCGCGATCTGCGTAGTCGGCAAACTGGTCCATCGACGCCGAGGCCGGCGAGAGCAACACCGTGTCGCCCGCCTGCGCGAGCCCAGCGGCAGCGCGAACGGCCTCCCGCATGACGTCGAGCCCGCGCTCGGCCGTAACTTCAGCGACGGGAACGCCCGGGGCCTGCTCCGCGAGGATGCGAAGCACCTCTGCGCGATCAGCGCCGATGACGACCGCGGCGCGCAGGCGCGACGCGTGCTCGGCGACGAGCGGCGTGATGTCGACGCCCTTGAGCAGCCCGCCAACGACCCACACGACGCCAGACAGTGCCTTAAGCGAGGCGTCAGCCGCGTGCACGTTCGTTGCCTTCGAGTCGTCGACCCAGCGCACACCGGCGTGCTCGCCGAGCTGCTGGGCGCGGTGCGCGTCGGGGGTAAAGCTCAGCACGGCGCTCGCGATTTCCGCTGGCTCGACGCCGCGCGAGCGCGCGAGCGCTGCAGCGGCGAGGATGTTCAGCCCCATGTGGGGCTGGCCAATGCCGCGATCCTTGAGCTCGTCAACCGTGACGAGCTCGTAGGCCTCGTCGCGGCGGCCGGTGTGGAAGCCGCGGTCGACGAGGATGCCCTCGACGACGCCGAAGCCGCTCGGGGGCGGCGTGTCGAGCCCGAAGCTGATCGCGCGGGCACCCTCAATGACGTCCGCTTCCTCGACCATCCGCTCGGTTTCAACGTCGCCGCGGTTGTACACGCAGGCGACCTGAGTGTTCTCGTAGACCTTCGCCTTGGCGTTGCGATAGGCCTCGGCCCCGCCGTGCCAGTCAAGGTGATCGTCCGCGAGGTTCAGGCAGGCGCTCGCGTAGGGCGACATCGAATGCACCCGTTCGAGCTGGAAGCTCGAGAGTTCGAGCACGAGCACGTCATAGCCGACGGGGTCGCGGAGCGCGTCGAGCAGCGGCGTACCGATGTTGCCGACGGGGGCGGCTCGCAGGCCGCCTGCGACGAGCATGTGTGCGGTGAGCTGCGTCGTCGTTGTCTTCCCGTTCGTGCCGGTAATGCAAATCCAGTCGGCGACGCGGGCGGTCTTGTCTCGCAGGCGCCAGCCGAGCTCGATGTCGCCCCAGACCGCAACGTCGTGCTCGGTCGCCCAGGTCACCACGGGATGGTGCGAGGGGTAGCCGGGCGAAATGACGATGAGCTCGGGGTCGAACGCCTCTAGCTCCGCGAGCTGCGCCTCGTCGGTCTCGGCGAGCGCGCGCTCGGAGCCGATCACGTCGAGCAGGCGCTCGCGGTCGGCGTCAGGCCTGCCATAGATCACGCGTACGCGGGAGCCGAGTTCGACGAGCGTGTCGGCGACGGAGAACCCGGTCGCGCCGAGGCCGAGCACAGCGACGCGCAGGCCCGACCAGTCGTGGTGCCAGCTTGTCAGCGCGTCAAGGCGATCCTGCACCTGAGTCTGCGGCTCGGAGGTCATTGGCTCAGCACCCATTCTGCGTAGAAGCCACCAATGCCGACGATGGCGAAGATTCCGGCGATCATCCAGAACCGCACGACGATCGTCACCTCGGCCCAGCCCTTGAGCTCGAAGTGGTGGTGAATCGGGCTCATGAGGAAGATTCGCTTGCCCTTCGTCACCTTGAAGTACAGGCGCTGGAGAATCACGGAGCCGGTCTCGATGATGAAGAGGCCACCGATGAGAATGAGCAGCACCTCGGTGCGGGTGAGGATCGCGAGGGCCGCGATGGCTCCGCCGATACCCATCGAGCCCGTGTCACCCATGAAGATCTGTGCGGGGTTCGTGTTCCACCACAGGAAGCCGGCGACGCCGCCGAGGAAGGCCGCGGCGATAACCGCGAGGTCCATCGGGTCTCGCACCTCGTAGCAGCCGGCCTCGCCCGCGGTCGCCGCGCAGTTCTGCGCCGACTGCCAGAAGCCGATGAGCACGTAGGCTGAGAACGCGAAAATCGAGGCGCCCGCGGCGAGCCCGTCGAGGCCGTCGGTCACGTTCACGGCGTTCGTCGTCGCCGTCACAATCACCATGACCCACAGGATCACAAGGATCGTGCCAGCGATAACGCCGAGGCTCATGAAGTCAAATGGCAGGTCACGGAAGATCGAGATGTGCGTCGACACTGGCGTGAGGCCGTGGTCGTTCGCGAACTGCAAGCCGAGCAGCGCGAACGAGACCGCGATAACGACCTGGCCGAAGATCTTCGCCCAGCCGCCAAGGCCCGCGGAGTTCTGCATGCGGGTCTTCATGAGATCGTCGATGAATCCGACCGTGCCAGCGCCGACTGCCATGAGGATCACGAGGAGCGCTGACGGCGTGGGGGTCTCGCCCATGACGAGCTTGCCGACGAAGTAGGCGAGCACCGAGCCGGAGATGAAGATCAGACCGCCCATCGTGGGCGTACCCCGCTTCGTCTCGTGCTCCTTCGGCCCGTCGACGCGAATCGGCTGGCCCCAACGGAGCTTGTTGAAGCCGCGAACGAACAGCGGCGTCAGTAGCAGCGAATACATCAGCGAGAACCCCGCCGCGATGAGCATGGCAATCATGCGTATGCCTCCCCCAGGCGGTCTCCGAGGGCCTGCAGGCCCGCGGCGTTCGAAGATTTCACGAGCACCGTGTCGTCGATCGTAAGCATCTCACGTAGGTAGTCAAATGCCTCGTCTTGGGTCTCGAAGAACACGCTCTCGCCATCCCACGAACCCTCGTTAATCGCGCTGATGTGCAAGTCTCGGGCGTCCTTTCCGACGACCACGAGCTGGCGGATGCGCAGGCGCACAGCCTGCAGCCCGATCCGCATGTGCTCCTCGATCGTGTAGCTGCCGAGCTCGGTCATCGGGCCGAGCACCGCGACCGAGCGCCCGCCCGGCTTCGTGATCTGCGCGAGCGTGCGGAGCGCGGCGCTCATCGAGTCGGGGCTCGCGTTGTAGGCATCGTTGATGATCGTGATGCCGTCGCGACCGCCGAGAACCTGCATGCGCCCGGGTGCCGCGAGCGTCGCCGCCTCAAGCACGGCAACGATTGCGTCGAGCGACAACCCGAGCGCCTGCCCGACAGCTGCGGCAGCAAGCGCGTTCATGACGTGGTGCTCGCCGAGCACGCGGAAAGAGACCGGTCGCGACTCGCCAGCTGCGTGCAGCGTAAAGGTCGTGCCGTTCGCCGAGGGCTCGATGTCGCTCGCGCGGACGTCTGCCTCGGGGTGTTGGCCGAACCACAGCACGCGCGCGTGAGTGAGGTCGGCCATCTTCGCGACGCGCGGATCGTCGCGGTTCAGCACGGCGACGCCCGAGGCGTCGAGGCTCTTCACCATTTCGCTCTTCGCGCGGAACGTTGCCTCGATGCCACCGAACTCGCCGGCGTGGGCGAGCCCGACCGTGAGCACAACGCCGATGTGCGGCTTCGCCATCGCGGTGAGTCGCGCAATCTCGCCCTCTGCGCTCGCGCCCATCTCGGCGACGAGCGTCTCAGTCTCGGGCGTCGTGCGGAGCATCGTCATCGGCCCGCCGACCTCGTTGTTGAACGACTTCTCGCTTGCAACCGTCGGCCCGAGGCTCTCCGCCATCGCCTGGACGAGGTTCTTCGTCGTGGTCTTGCCGTTCGAGCCCGTGATCCCGACAATGGTGAGCGTGTCGCTCGCGCGCAATCTCGTGACGACCTCGGTTGCGAGCGCGCCAAGCGCGTCGGTCGCGTCGGCGACAACGAGCTGAGACACCTCGGGCGCGCCCTGGTCGGTTCCGAGCTCAGCGGCCCCGAGCTCGCGCTCGACGACAAGCAGCTTCGCGCCCGCGCGAGCGGCCTTGCCCGCGAACAGGTGCCCATCGGTGTCGTCACCGCGCCTCGCGAAGAAAATCTGGCCGGGCTCGACCTCACGGGAATCGGTCTGGGATTCGCCAGACACCGGGGTGTCAGGCGTATCACCCGCCGCGAGCACGAGCGTACCGCCCGTTGCGTTCGCGACCTCGGAGAAACTCAGTTCAATCACGCAAGCAATCCTGCCTCGCGGAGCGCACCGCGTACTTCATCACGCGCCGAGTACGGGATAAACGCACCGGCAACTTCCTGGTAATCCTCGTGTCCGGGACCGGCATACAGAATAACGTCGCCCGGTTCCGCGAGAGAAATGGCGAGCCGGATCGCCGCGCGCGGATCCGCCTCCTCGTAGAGGGTCGCGTGGTTCGCGGAGCGGGCGCCAGCGAGGAGCTGCTCGCGGATCTGCTCCGGCGGCTCGCTGCGCGGGTGGTAATCGCACACAATGAGCACGTCTGACCCCGCTGCCGCGATCCTGCCCATGTCCTCACGCTTCGTCGTGTCGCGGTCGCCGTCGGCGCCGAACATGAAGACGATCTTGCCCTCGGCGACCTCGCCGAGCGCGTCGAGCATCGCTTCGAAGGCGCCTGGCGTGTGGCCGTAGTCGACGTAGAACCGCGGGCCGTTCCCGCCCTCCGTGATCTCCTCAAGTCGGCCGGGGATATGTACGGGGATCAGCCCGTTCGCAAGCCCGGCCTCGACCTGAGCGAGCGGGATACCTGCCTCGTGAAGCATGATGAGCGCGAGCGCGGCGTTCTCGGCCATGAAGCGCCCGAACACCGGCACGCGGCCGCGGAAGTGCGCGCCCTCGGGGCCCTGGAGCACGAACGACACCCCGTCGAGCGTCTGCGCGGTGATGGCGAGGTGCCAGTCGGCGCTCTGACCGTACTCGGTCGCGAGGGTCACGACGGGAATCTGCGACTCGCGAGCGACGCGTTGGCCCCACGGGCCGTCAACAACGACGACGCCGCGCTGCGCGTGCTCGGGCGCGAACAGCGCGAGCTTCGCCTGGAAGTACGTCTCCATGTCGCCGTACTCCTCCAGGTGATCCTGCGAGAAGTTGTTGAAGGCGACGACGTCGAAGTGCACACCGTCGATGCGGTGCCTGCCGATGGCCTGCGCTGAGACCTCGATGGCGACGCCCTCGACGCCGCGCTCAACCATCCTGGCGAGCAGGCCATGCAGCTCGGAAGACTCGGGGCTCGTGAGGTTCGAGACGATGACCTCGTCGCCAATGCGCCGCTCTGCCGTCGAGCTCAGGCCCGGCCGCAGGCCCGCGGCTTCGAGGATCTGCGCGATGCAGTACACGACGCTCGTCTTGCCGTTCGTGCCGGTGACACCGAACGTCTTCGCCGCGAGCGTGTCGGTGCCGTAGACGAGCGCCGACAGTTCGCCGAGGATCGCGCGCGGGTGCCCCTCCGAGACGAGGATCGGCAGCTCGGCGACGCCAGCGGCGCGCGCGATGTCGCGGCCCGCCGCATCCGTGAGCATCGCCGCAGCGCCGCTCGCTACGGCCGCCGCCGCGAACGCGGCGCCGTGGTGCTTCGCGCCGGGAATGCCGACGTAGAGGTCGCCCGGCCGCACGTCGCGCGAGTCGATCGTCACTCCCGTGACGGTCACCTCCGCGTCGTCGGTTGCGAGTTCGAGCGAGAAGGGCTCAGCGAGATTCGCGAGCGTCACCTTCTTCGGGTGCTGGGGTCGGATCGTAAGATCACCGGTAGTGCTGGTCACGTGGATCAATCCTACCCAGCCGAGCCCAACTCGTCGCCAATCGGCAGCTTCTCGTACGTACCGCTCGACGGCGGGATGTGGAACTTGCGGATCGTCGACTCGGCAGCATCGTGGAAGGCCGTCACCGCGGCGGCCGTGCCGTCGCCCCCGTGCGGGAAGCCGACGGTCGCGACGACGACGTACTGCGGGTCATCCATCGGGAACATGCCGGCGAAGCTGTACACGAAGTCGGTACGGTAGCCGCCCTGTCCATCTGACTGCTCGGCGGTGCCCGTCTTGCCGCCGATGCGGTAGCCGGGAATGCGCGCCATGTCTTTGATGAGCCCGTCGGTGCCGATCGTCTCGAGCATCTTGCGGGTCTCTGCCGCGGCCTCGGGCGAGATCACCGTGACTTTGTCGCCGTGGTCGGGGGCGCTCGCCTTCCCTTCAGCGGGCGCGCACTTCTTCACGATCGACGGCGGAATGCGCACGCCGTCGTTCGCGATCGTCTGGAACACGCCGGCGGTCTGCACGATCGTCGAAGACAGGCCCTGCCCGAACATCGTCACGTAGCTCGTCTGCGCGTCCCAGTCCGCGACGTCCGCGAACATCCCTTGGTCTTCGAGGGGCATGCCGGCGTTCGTTGGCTGCCCCACCCCGAACTTCTTCAGGTAGTCGTGCCGCGTCTCGGGCGAGAGCTGGCTGCCGAGCATCGAGATGCCGACGTTTGAGGAGTAGACGAGCGTACCCGTCAGGGTCCAGTCGGCCGGGCCATGGTTGAACCAGTCGCTGAAGGTGACGCCCGATTGCGGCTGCCAGTTGTCTGGCGCGGTGACAGTGCTCTGCGGCGTCGCTTTGCCCTGGTCGATGAGCGCCGCGGCGGTGATGACCTTGAACGTTGAGCCTGGCTCGTAGGGGTACGTGAAAGAACGCGACTCGCGCCTGTCACCGTCGACGGCGCCCACGTCGTTCGGGTCAACCGAACCGTCTTCGGCAACCGCGATGAGTTCGCCCGTCTTCACATCCATCACCACGAGGTAGCCGTACTCGGCACCGACGTTCTGCACCTGCTCGTTGATGATCTGCTGGGTCGCCCACTGCAGGTCGAGGTCGAGCGTGAGCTCTACGGTGCCGCCGTTCTGCGCCTTCTTCGTCTCGACGACGCTGCCCGGCAGCTGGATGCCGTCGGCGCCCCGCTCGTAGGTCTCTGCGCCGTCCTCGCCCGCGAGGCACTCATCCTGCGACAGCTCGACGCCTGCCTGGGCGACCTCGTCTTGCCCCGCGAACCCGACGATGTTGCCTCCGACCGCGCCGTTCGGGTAGACCCTGCGGTGCTGGCTCTCGAACGTGAGCCACGGGATCTGCAGCTTCTTGAGCTCCTGCAACTGCGTGAGATCGACGCCGCGCTTCACGTAGGCGAAATCCGACTTTGGGTTGTCTGCGATCGCGTCGTCGACGATCTTCTTGATGTCGGCGCCGCTCTGGCCCGTGACCGAGCCGATCTCGGCGTACGCCTGGTCGGCGGTCACCTCGATCGTCCCGGCCCCACGCTCCAGGTCGGGTCGCGTAAACACGCCCTTGTTGAGCCTTGCGTTCTTCGGCGACAGCTGCACGTCGTAGCGCTCGTCGGTCGTCGCGAGCACGTTGCCGTTGCGGTCGACGATGTCGCCGCGCACGCTCGGCACAGTGACGGGCACGGCGCGCTTTTCGTGCGACTCCTCGTTCATCGCCGCTGCCGAAATCATCTGCAGGTCAATCAGGCGAACCATGAAGGCGAGCGCGGTGAGCAGAATGATGGCGAACACCACCAGGTTCCGGCCTCGCGTGCCTCGCAGGGTTCGCCACAACACTCGTTCGTCTCCTTACGGGCCCGCGCGGTGCGGGCTAGTGTGTCTCGGGTGCAGGAAGTTTGCCCTGCCATGCTACGGCCGAAGCGGCATCAGCAACCTGAGCGACGGGTGCGTTTCGGCTGGTGAGGAGGCCCTTGGCGTCGACGACGGGCAGGTTCTCAAGCTGAGCGTTTGGCACGAGGTTCGGGCTTGCCTCGCGGGTCGCGGAGTCGAGCTCGCCCTGGATCGCGCCGTCGCTCAGGCGCATCGTCGCCGGGGCGACGTTCTGCACCATCCCGAGCGCGGCTGCGTTCTCGACGAGGTTCTGTGGCGACGCGAGCTTGTCGAGGTTCTGCGAGAGCACTCGCTCGACACGGCCAAGGTCGCGCTCCTCGATCTCGAGTGCGCGGGTTTCGTACGCGCCCTGCGACACGAGGATACTCAGGGCGAGCTGCGCGGCGAAGATGCCGAGGATCACGCAGACAGCTACGATCGCGCCGACGACGGGGCTCTTCTTTGGCTTCGGCGCGGGCGCCGGTGCAGGCTGCAGCCTGTCGCTGCGCTCCCGCTCGGGCGCGCGCAAGGGCGCTGCCGAACCGAAGAGCTCGATCGGGTCGACTTCGACGGGAACCGTTGCGTTCATGCCACTTCCCTTACTCGTTCAGCCGCGCGCAGCCGTGCCGGAATCGCGCGCGGGTTCACTGCCTTCTCTTCGTCAGTTGCCTGCTCCGCTCCCTTGGTGAGGATGCGCAGCTCGGGCTTGTGTTCTGGGAGCTCGACCGGGAGCCCCTGCGGGGCCGTCGAGCGGCTTCGCGCCTGAATCGCGCGCTTGACGATGCGATCCTCAAGCGACTGGTACGACATGACCACGAGGCGGCCGCCGAGGTTCAGCCTGTCGATCGCTGCGGGGATGGCCCGCTCAAGTGTCGCGAGCTCGCCGTTCACCTCGACCCGCAGCGCCTGGAACACCCGCTTCGCCGGGTGCCGCTTGCCGAGAACGGCGGCGGGTGTCGCCTCCTGCAGCACGTCAACGAGCTGGCCAGAGCGTTCGAGCGGTGCGACCTTGCGCGCGGCGACGATCGCCCTCGCGTAGCGGCCAGCGAGTGGCTCCTCGCCGTAGCGCTCAAAGAGCTCACGAAGCCTGCCCTCGGGCTCCTCAGCGAGAATCTCGGCCGCCGTGCGCCCGCGGGTTTGGTCCATGCGCATGTCGAGCGGCGCATCCTGCGCGTAGGCGAAGCCGCGGTCGGCGGCGTCGAGCTGGAGTGAGGAGACACCGAGGTCGAACAGCGCACCGTCGATGCTCGGCGCGCCGGCCTCGTCGAGCGCCCTGTCAATCTCGTCGTACACGGCGTGCACGGGCACGAACCGGCTGCCAAAGCGCGCGAGTCGTGCGCCCGCGAGTTCGAGCGCCTCGGTGTCGCGGTCGAGCCCGATCACCGTGAGGTTCGGGAAGCGTTCGAGCAGCGCCTCCGTGTGGCCGCCCATACCAAGCGTCGCGTCAACGACGAAGGCGCCGTCGCGCTCGGCCCCCGGGGTCAGGAGCTCGACGCAGCGCTCGAGCATGACGGAGGTGTGAAGCTCGGCTGGGTTCCGTGGTGCGGTTTCTTCCATGTCGTGTTCCCGGCTAGAACATGCCGGGAATCACCTCCTCTTCGATGTCGGAGAAGACTGACTCCTGCTCGGTCAGGTAGGTCTCCCATGCCTGCGCGTCCCAGATCTCCGCGCGCGATCCTGCGCCGATGACGGCGAGCTCACGGTCGAGCCCGGCGTAGTCGCGGAGCCCCTGGGGCACGGTCACGCGGTGCTGCTTGTCAGGGGTCTCGGGGTGTGCGCCAGAGAGAAACACGCGCAGGTAATCGCGCGCCTGCTTCGAGGTGAGCGGTGCCTGGCGCACACGCTCGTGCATCGCCTCGAACTCGCTCTCACTGAAGACGTACAGGCAGCGTTCTTGCCCCCTGGTCATCACCAGGCCACCCGCGAGTTCGTCGCGAAATTTGGCGGGGAGAATCAGGCGGCCTTTCTCGTCGAGGCGCGGAGTGAACGTGCCGAGAAACATGGACCACTCCCCTCCTCAACCGATACGTTTCTCCCACGGTACTCCACTTCCCTCCACTAATCACGGAAAATGCCGGTAAATCTTCAAGAAAGGTCAAAAGTTCCGTTGCAATTACTGGTGGAGCAAAGTGGAGCTACTTTGGGGCAATGTGGACCCAGAGCGCCCTAGTGAGACCTGTGGCGCCAGCCGCACGGGGCCCCGCCCGCGGCTTCACCTCGGCCGCAATCCCCCAAAACTGCCGAATCTATGCGGTTATCCCGCGCATCAGGCATACCTTTCGCATATCCCAGGGGCAACGGCTGAGGTCAGCGCAGCCCCGAGGGAGGAAAGTGGAAATGGGCACAAAAAAACGGGCCACAACCGAAGTTGTGACCCGTGTGGAGGAAAGTGGGGCGGTACTACTGGCCGCCCATCCGCTCATCCCAGCGCCGCTCCATGCGGTCCGAGAGCGACTCCTTTGCCTGCGGGGCAGGGCGACCGGCCGACGCGAACTGGTCGGGCTCGACCTCAGTGCGCTTCGAGAACATGACGAGCACACCGCCGAGCATCGCGACGAAGCCGAGCAGCCCCAGCCAGAGCTGCTGGGCTGCGGCGCCGCCAATCAGCAGACCAATGCCGGCAAGCGCGAGCAGCGTACCGAGCACGAGCGAACGGTAGTTGAATCGACGCGGCACACCCGTCGACGCAGGAAGCAGATCGGCCTCGCTCTGATAGAGCCTTCGCTCCATCTCGTCGAGCAGCCGCTGTTCGTGTTCTGACAGCGCCATGATGCCCCCTTCACCTTAAGAAAAGCCTTTCTCAATAGTTTACGTCTACGGCTGCCGGATAGGCTAGTCGGGTGGACGAAACGACGAGACTCGCAGGCCTTATACAGGAGCGACTGAACGACATCATCGAGGGCCACCGCGCGGAGCTTGAGCCGCTCGGACCCGACGCCGGCCCCCTGCTCGACGAAGCGACGAGCTTCCTCACCGGCGGCAAGCGTTTCCGGGCTCTGTTCGCGGTCCACGGCTACCGCGCAGTCCGCCCGCTCGACATCGCCGGGCCCATCACTGACGAATTCGCTGCCGTCCTCGACGCCGCGTGTGCACTGGAACTCTTCCACGCCGCCGCGCTGATCCATGACGACGTCATTGACCGCTCCGACACGCGCCGCGGCCGCCCCGCCGTGCACCGAAGCTTCGCAAAGCTGCACGGCGAGCACGGCCACCGTGGCGCGCCCGAGCATTTCGGCATCTCGAGCGCGATCCTGCTCGGCGATCTGCTGCAGTCGTGGTCGGACGAGCTCATGAACCGGGCATGCGACGGCGCTCCAGAGGCATCGTTCGCCCGCGCCGCTCGCGCGCACTTCAACAGGATGCGCAGCGAGGTGGCCGTCGGCCAGTACCTCGACGTGCTTGAGGAGCAGCGCTCAACCTTTGCTGACCACGCCGAACAGCTCGACCGCTCAACGCGCGTACTCGTCTACAAGTCCGCGAAGTACAGCGTCGAGGCGCCACTGCTCATCGGTGGGGCGCTCGCAGGCGCGAGCGCCGAGCAGGAAGCCGCGCTTGCCGGTTTCGGCCTGCCCGTCGGCGTTGCCTTCCAGCTTCGTGACGACCTGCTCGGCGTCTTCGGCGACGAAGAGGTCACTGGAAAGCCGAGCGGCGACGACCTCGTCGAGGGCAAACGGACAGTGCTCGTGACGCTCGCCCGTGAGGCGCTTCCAGTCACCCAGCGGCGCATCTTCGACGACCTGCTCGGCACGGACCTCGACGGCGAGCAGGTCTACATGCTGCAGCGCACCATCCGCGACAGCGGAGCGGAGCAGCAGGTCGAGCAGATGATCAGCAGAAACATTGAGCGCGCGCACCGCGCACTCGGTGATGCCGGCCTTGACGACGCCGCGGCAGCCCGGCTGAGCGCGCTCGCGGGTCGAGCGGCCAGCCGGGACTCGTAGGCGACTAGAAGGCGAGCGCCTGCGTGGCGCGACGCACGGCGCTCTTGTTGCCCTTAAGCAGGAGGTCGATCGGGCGCTCGCCGAGCTCGTCGCTCACCGAGTACAGCCAGTGCACCGACTCGTCGTCGGTGAGACCCGCGTCGCTCAGCGCGAGCAACGTGCCACGCAGCGAGTGCAACGGCTCAGCTCCCTGCACGAACTCGGCTGGGATCCGCTTGACGCCGTCAATGCGCACGATCGCGAGGTAGCGCTCTTCTACCAGGCGGTGCACCTTGCCCAGCGAAATCCCGAACTGCTCAGCAACTTCGGGGATAGTAAGGGTCGACTCGAATGACACAGTATTGTCTGACACACCCTAACTCTGCCAGCGCGATGGGCGGAGCGCAATCCACAGCCACGCGGCGCGCGCCAGGGTACGCGCATAGAAACTTCCGTAGACTTTGCTCGTGACTCCTGCGACCATCGACCCGCTCATCGGGCAAACGCTCGACGCGCGCTACGTGATTCGCTCACGCATCGCCCGCGGCGGTATGGCGATGGTGTACCTCGCCCACGACCTGCGGCTTGAGCGCAAAGTCGCAGTAAAGGTCATGCATGAGCACCTCGCGGAGGACGCTGATTTCACGCGCCGGTTCGACCGCGAGGCGCGAAGCGCTGCGCGCCTTTCGCACACCAACCTCGTGAACGTCTTCGATCAGGGCCAGGATCTGGGGCGAGTGTATCTCGTCATGGAGTACCTTCCGAGCATCACGCTGCGGGAGCTCCTGAAGAAGCAGCAGCGACTCACGCTCGACCAGAGCCTCGAGATCGGCGAAGCCGTGCTCGCCGGACTCGCCGCGGCGCACAACGCCGGGATCGTGCACCGCGACCTCAAACCCGAGAACGTGCTGCTCGTCGACGACGGACGCATCAAGCTCGGCGACTTCGGGCTCGCGCGCGCCGTGAGCGCGAACACGACCACGGGGCAAGCACTGCTCGGCACGATCGCGTACCTCTCCCCCGAGCTCGTCACGCGCGGCGTCGCAGGCGAGCGCAGCGACCTCTACGCGTTCGGCATCATGCTCTACGAGATGATCACCGGTTCGCAACCGTTCACGGGCGAGCAGCCTATGCAGATCGCCTACCAGCACGCGCACTCAGACGTGCCCGCGCCCTCGGAGGCCGGCGATGTCTCTACCCCTGCCCTCGACAGCTTCGTGGTGTGGCTGACCCAGCGCGATCCTGATCTGCGACCGGCGAACGCCGGCGAAGCGCTCGTGCACATGCGCGAGCTGCGCGACGACCCCTACCGGATGCCCGAGGCGCTCGCGACCGCGGTGCTACCCATCGGGGGCGCCCCCGGCGATACCACGGTACTGCCCGCCGGCGGCTTCGACGATGACGCCGCCACGACACACCTCACCCCTGCGACCTCGGTGCTCAGCGCGCTCGACCAGGCCGCGCTCCGGGGCGCGCCCGTAGGGCCGGCTGGACCGTCAGTTGCGGGGCCGGCGAACGATGAGCCGGTGAGCAGCGCCGATCGCGCGCACGGCGCTGGCGTCAAGCGTGGTCGCCGAGGCAGGATCACGGCGCTCGTGGTCATCGCACTCGCGCTCGCGACAGCGGGCGCTGCATTCTGGTTCGGGCAGGGCCCCGGCTCGGCCGTCACCGTTCCCGATGTGTCGGGCAAGACCATGGCCGCGGCCCAGCAGGAGCTCGAGGCTCTCGACCTCACCGTCACCACGGCGGAGTGCTCGAGCCTCGACGTGGAGGTCGGGCACGCCTCGGCGGTGACCCCCGAGCCCGGCAGCAGACTCGACCGCGGAACTGAGGTCACACTGTGCCAGTCAACCGGCCCCGAGCTACTCGCAGTGCCGACCCTCATCGGCCTCAACGTCGACGACGCAATCGCACTCATCGGCGAGAGCAGGTTCACCTTCGGCGAGGTCACCGACACCCGGTTCTCTGACGCAGCTGATGGCGAAGTGCTCGCGGCGCTCGACAGCAACGACGAGGCGCTCGGCGGCGAGTTCCCCGAGCGCGGCACGATCAACCTCATCGTCTCGGCAGGTCAACCGCCGGCAGTGAGCGGCCTCACCGTCGAGCAGGCCACGAAGGCGCTCGCCGACAGCAAGCTCACCGTCGACGCCGGGCACAACACCGAGGTCATCAGCGACGATGTGCCGAAGGGGCAGGTCGTCGGCGTGAACTGGCAGACCGACCCCGTACGCCCCGGCGACACCGTTGGGTTGCAGATCTCGTCGGGCCCCGAGCTCTTCGAGATCCCGGACGTTTCCGGGATGGGGCTGCAGGAGGCGATGGACACACTCGCGGGCGCCGGGTTCTCTCCCTCGACCCTCGTGCCCGAGCCGCTGCGCGGACTCGCCAAGGCTACCGGCACCAACCCCGGTGCCGGAGAGCGCGTCGAGGCCGGAACCGAGATCCGGATCACGTCCCAGCTCTCGCTCTAGCGCCAGTCTCGGCACACCTCGGTACTGCCCTGCGGTGCTCAAGGCACGAAAAACCCGCCGGGTGCCGAGCCGTGTTGGCCCGGGACCCGGCGGGTTCCGTGTGCGTTAGCGCCCGCTGGCGGTGCGCTTGAGCTCTTCAGCGACCTGGAACGCGAGCTCCAGCGACTGCATGTGATTCAGGCGCGGATCACACACCGACTCGTAGCGCGTCGCGAGCGCCTCCTCGTCGATGTTCTCAGAGCCGCCAAGGCACTCAGTCACGTCGTCGCCCGTGAGCTCAACGTGGATGCCGCCGGGGTACGTTCCGACCTCGCGGTGCGCCTCGAAGAAGCCGAGCAGCTCATCCATCACGTCGTTGAAGCGGCGCGTCTTGAAACCCGTCGCGGTCGTGATGCCGTTGCCGTGCATCGGGTCAGTGACCCACAGCGGCTGCGCGCCGGCGTCGCGAACGCCCGCGAGCAGGCCCGGAAGCACATCGCGAATCTTCTCGGCGCCCATGCGGGTGATGAACGTCAGTCGGCCGGGCTCGCGCTCAGGATCGAGCTTGTCGATGAGTCGCAGCGCATCGTCAGTCGTGGCGGTCGGGCCCAGCTTCACGCCGATGGGATTGCGCAGCTTCGACAGGAAGTCGACGTGCGCGCCATCGAGGTCGCGGGTGCGCTCCCCGATCCAGAGCATGTGCCCCGAGGTGCCGTAGAGCTCGCCCGTGCGCGAGTCGATCCGCGCGAGGGGACGCTCGTAGTCGAGCAGCAGCGCCTCGTGGCTGACGTAGAACTCGGTCTGCGTGAGCGCCGTGTGATCGACGCCGCACGCGTCCATGAAGCGGAGCGCGCGGTCGATCTCGGTCGCGAGCGCCTCGTACCGCTGGTTCGCGGGGTTCGACACAAAGCCCTGGTTCCATGAGTTCACCTGGCGCAGGTCAGCCATGCCGCCCTGTGTGAACGCGCGAATGAGGTTCAGCGTCGAAGCCGACACGTGGTAGCCGCGAACGAGACGACTCGGGTCGGCGGTGCGCGACGCTTCCGTGAAGTCGTAGCCGTTCACGAGGTCACCGCGGTACGCGGGCAGAGTGACGCCCTCGCGGGTTTCCTCATTGCTCGAGCGCGGCTTCGCGAACTGGCCGGCCATACGGCCAACCTTAATCACCGGCATCGACGCGCCGTACGTGAGCACGACAGCCATCTGCAGGAGCGTCTTCACGCGGTCACGAATCTTGTCGGCGGTCGCCGCTTCAAAGGTCTCAGCGCAGTCGCCGCCCTGCAGCAGGAAAGCTTCGCCCCGGGCCGCGCTCGCGAGGCGCTCACGGAGCTGGTCGACCTCGCCCGCAAACACGAGGGGCGGCTGCGTCGAGAGCTCCTGTTTCGCATACTCAAGGGCGGCACCGTCGGGCCACGTCGGCTGCTGCTTCGCTTCGAGTGCACGATATGCGTCGAGCTGCTCAAAGGTCTGCTGCGCCGTCAGGGTCTCTACGCTTGGTGCGTTCATGGCCATCCCGTGTGTATCTCATTGGTGCCGTCCCTATTAACGGCACCACTCAACACTACCCAACGCTCGCCCTTGCCGTGGCATTCCTCACCACAGCCCCTAGCGAACGTGCCACGCGCGCTACTTTCCGGTGCTCTCGCGAACACTCGAAGCGTAGACGTCGACGTACTCCTGGCCGCTGAGCTCCTGGATCGCAAGCGTGATCTCGTCGGTGACGCTGCGCAGCACGAAACGATCAGCGCTCATGCCCTCGAACCGACTGAAATCAAGTGGCTCGCCGATGACCGTGCCGATACGCCGAATCTTCGGGAACTTCGCCCCGATCGGCATCGCCTTCTCCGTGTCAATCATCACGACGGGCACAACAGGCACACCCGACTCCAGCACCATCCGAGCAACGCCGGTACGGCCGCGGTACAGGCGCGCGTCTGGGCTGCGGGTGCCCTCGGGGTAAATGCCGAGCACGTCTCCGCGATCCAACACCTTGAGGGCGGTATTCAACGACGCCTCCGAAGCCTTGCCGCCGGAGCGGTCGATTGGAAGCTGGCCGACGCCGAGCATGAACGTCTTCACGAGCCAGCCCTTCAGGCCCTTCCCCGAGAAGTACTCGCTCTTCGCAAGGAAGTACACGCGGCGTTCGATCATGATCGGGAGAAAGAACGAATCAATAACAGATAGGTGATTCCCGACAAGAATTACGGGGCCAGTCGCCGGAATGTTCTCGGCTCCCTCCACCCACGGCCGGTACACCGCTTTCAAAAACGGCCCGACGATCAGGTGTTTAAAGATCCAGTAGAGCAAAGTGAGCTGGTTCCCTTCGTAGACCACCAGAATAGCGGAGCCGCGCATCATCAGACGCATAGAGATAGGGTGAGAGCATACTTGTTCGCGGCCGAACTGCCGCGCACAGCGTCCGACACGAGGTACAAAGGAGTTGCCGTGAAGCTGTCAGAAACACCACTGCTCGTTCCCCCGGTTCCCGAGGATAACATTACAGACCTTCTCGAACAGCGGGTCGCTGCCACCCCCGATCGCCCTCTCTTTGCCACGCCGACGGGCGACGGCTGGAGCGACGTCACGGCGACCGAGTTCCGCGCACAGGTCATCGCCCTCGCCAAGGGGTTCGCCGCGGCGGGCGTCGAGCCCGGCGACCACATCGCATTCATGTGCAAGACGAGCTACGAGTGGACGCTCGTCGACTTCGCGCTGCACTACGCCGGGGCCGTCATGGTTCCCGTGTACGAGACTTCTTCCGCGCTACAGATCCACTGGATTCTTGAGGACTCTGGCGCCCGAGGCTTCATGATCGAGACCGCCGATCAGTTCAGCAGGTTCGCGGAGGTGCAGGATCAGCTGGGCAAGGTTGACCTGGTCTGGCGCCTCGACGAGGGCGCGGTTTCGACCCTCGGAGCCGAGGGCGCCGGCGTCGATGACGCCGAGATCGAGCGCCGCCGCAACCTCGCGAGCGGCGACGACATCGCAACCCTCATTTACACGTCGGGGTCAACTGGCCGCCCGAAGGGCTGCGTGCTCACCCACTCGAACTTCGTCGAGCTCTCGCGGAACGCGGGCAGCGCACTCTCGGAGCTCGTGCAGCAGCCAGGAGCAGCCACCCTGCTCTTCGTCACACTCGCCCATGTCTTCGCGCGATTCATTTCAGTGCTCTGCGTGCACGGCGGCGTGCGCGTCGGGCACCAGGCTGACACGACCCAGCTGCTCCCCGCGCTCGGCTCGTTCCACCCGACGTTCCTCCTCGCAGTCCCCCGCGTCTTCGAGAAGGTCTACAACTCCGCTGAGCAGTCGACCGAGGCCGAGGGCAAGGGCAAGATCTTCCGCGCCGCGGCAAAGGTCGCGGTCGAGCACTCTGAGGCGCTCGATGCCGGCAAGGTGCCGTTCATGCTCGGCGTCAAGTTCCGCGTGTTCGACAAACTCGTCTACTCGAAGCTCCGCTCGAAGCTCGGCGGCCGCGTGCAGTACGCCGTCTCTGGCTCCGCACCGCTGAGCCAGCACCTCGGCCACTTCTACCGCAGCCTTGGCATCAAGATCCTTGAGGGCTACGGCCTGACCGAGACGACGGCGCCCGTCACGGTGAACCTGCCTGACAAGTTCAAGATCGGCACCGTCGGCCCCGCGCTCCCCGGCCACACCGTGCGCATCGCAGACGACGGCGAGATCGAGGTCAAGGGCATCGACGTGTTCAAGGAGTACTGGAACAACCCGGAGGCAACGAAGGCGGTCTTCACCGAGGACGGGTTCTTCAAGACCGGCGATCTGGGGTCGCTTGACAACGACGGTTACCTGTCTATCACCGGTCGCAAGAAGGAGATCATCGTGACCGCGGGTGGCAAGAACGTTGCCCCCGCCGCACTTGAAGATCCGATCCGCGCGAACACGATCATCAGCCAGGTCGTTGCCGTCGGTGAGCAGAAGCCGTTCATCGCGGCACTCATCACCCTCGACATGGAGATGCTCCCGGCCTGGCTCAAGAACCAGGGCGAGAACCCCGATATGACCGTCGAAGAGGCCGCGCGCCACCCGAAGGTCCTTGCTGAGGTGCAGCGCGCCGTCGACGAGGGTAACAAGTACGTCTCGCGGGCGGAGTCGATTCGCAAGTTCGTCATCCTGCCGACCGACTTCGTCGAGGCGAACGGTCACCTCACCCCGAAGATGAGCATCAAGCGCGACAACATTCTCCGCGATTTCGCGGCTGAGATCGCCGACATCTACGGCGAGAACCCGCAGACAGAGGCCGTGCAGACGCAGCACTAGTCGCCGTCACAGCGAAGGAGCGCCCCGAACGTGTTGTCGGGGCGCTCCTTCGCTGTTTGGCCGATGCCGCGATCTTCGGCTGTTACCGGTGGATCAGAACCAGGCAGAGGTGCGGATCTGCCGCATCGCTTCGCCTCGGTTCTCGCGGTCGAGGCGCGAGATGTACAGCTTCCCGTCGAGGTGGTCGCACTCGTGCTGCAGTGCCTGCGCCTTCAGCCCCTCCCCCTCGATCGTGATTTCGTCGCCGTCGAGGTTCATGCCGCGCACCTTGGCGTACGGATAGCGCATCACCGGGAACCAGAGGTCTGGAACCGACAGGCATCCTTCACCTGTCGGCACGGGTTCACCCGATACCTCGATGAGCTCGGGGTTCAAGACGTATTCGATGTGACCATCGATGTTGAGGCTGAACGCGCGGAGGGTGTACCCGATCTGAGTCGATGCGAGCCCCGCACGACCGGGCTCGTCGACGGTTTCGCACAGATCGACCACCATCGCCCGCACACCAGCGTCAATGTCGGTAACGTCCTCGCACACCGTGCGGAGCACCGGATCCCCGAACAGCCGAATCTCGCGTTTTGCCATTGTTCGATGCTATCGGTTGCCGCGGTTTCGCGTATCGCGAAGCAAACACCCAACAGATTTCAACCGGAATCCAGTAAGCTCGAAACGTGCATGTATTGAGTGTCAGCTCCCTCAAAGGTGGCGTAGGAAAGACGACCGTAAGTCTCGGCATTGCGTCGGCAGCATTCTCGCGCGGCCTGAGGACCTTGGTCGTTGACCTTGATCCGCAGTCAGACGTTTCGACGGGCCTCGCGGTCGACCCCGAGGGCTACGCCAACGTTGCCGATGTCCTCGAGTCGCCGAAGGAGAAGGTCGTACGCTCGGCCATCGCTCCGAGCGGTTGGAACGAGTTTCACGAGGGCGGCAAGATCGACCTTCTGGTCGGCAGCCCCTCCGCGATCAACTTTGATGGGCCGCACCCGTCAGCTCGCGACATCTGGAAGCTTGAGGAAGCGCTCGCGATAGTCGAGGCCGACTACGACCTCGTTCTGATCGACTCAGCGCCGTCGCTGAACGCGCTCACCCGTACTGCCTGGGCCGCGAGTGACCGCGTGCTCATCGTTACTGAGCCCAGCCTGTTCGCCGTCGCGGCAACGGACCGTGCGCTGCGCGCAATCGAGGAGATCCGCCGCGGCGTGAGCCCCCGCCTGCAGCCCCTCGGCATCCTCATCAACCGCGTTCAGCCGCAGTCGATGGAGCACCAGTTCCGCATCCGCGAGCTGCGCGAGATGTTCGGCCCGCTCGTGCTGAACCCGCAGCTGCCTGAGCGCCCCGCGCTCCAGCAGGCGCAGGGCGCCGCGAAACCCGTTCATCTGTGGCCGGGCGAGCCCGCTCAGGAGATGGCCGCAAACTTTGACCTCGTGCTCGACCGCGTGCTGCGCTCTGCGGGCCAGGCTGCCGCCCAGGCGAAGCAGGCCTAGCGCCAACAACCTCGCGCTGGAGCGCTGTTCCTCGTTCAGGGGCGCACTCCAAGAGTGGTACTCAGGGGCTGCTCGGGTTTTCCCGGGCAGCCCCTGAGGCATTCCCGAGAGTTCTGGGCAATGCTCTTGCCGCTCATCGAAACCTGAGAGCGCTCCAGGTGTCAAACCCTACCCCGTAGCTAGGCAGGCCGGGGCAGCGCCCTTTCTGCTCAACCGTTCAGCGCCTCGGCCTGGGAACGACCCTAGCAATGCGGGTTTCACCGCTGCAGGGCATACGAAGAGCCGATCACATATGCAGTGTGTGAGGGGGTGGCGGAGCCACGGGTGTGAGGGTGGCGGAGCCACGGGGTGAGGGGTGGCGGAGCCTAAGACGTCTTTCGGGCCGCGCGCCGCGCAGCCAGTTCGTCGTTCATCGACGAGTCGTCAGCGGCCTTCTCGCGGTGATCATCGAGATCAACGAGTGAGGTCTCGACCTCCCGAAGCACCTTGCCAACGGCAATGCCGAAGACGCCCTGGCCGCGGCTCACGAGGTCAATAACCTCATCGCTCGAGGTGCAGAGGTACACGCCCGCGCCGTCGCTCATGAGCGTGGTCTGCGAAAGGTCGTGCACGCCGGCCTCGTGGAGCTGGGCCACCGCGGTACGGATCTGCTGGAGCGAGATACCCGTGTCGAGCAGGCGCTTCACGAGCTTCAGCACGAGGATGTCTCGGAAGCCGTAGAGGCGCTGCGAGCCGGAGCCGCTCGCCCCGCGCACCGTCGGCTCGACGAGCCCGGTGCGGGCCCAGTAGTCGAGCTGGCGGTAGGTGATGCCGGCGGCGCGTGCCGCCACGGCGCCCTTGAAGCCACCGTCAATGTTCGGCTGAGGGAGGCCATCGCTGAACAGCATCTCTGCGGAATCCAGGTACTCTCCCGCACCAGTGCCGCTACCGCCGAATGGCGGCTCGATGTGCTCCATGACGTCCCTCTCTCGCGTTGTGCTCAATTCACCTAACGCTATCGGCGTAGGGCCCCCGAGGCAACGACCGCGAACACCCAATTCCGTTTTCGACCTTCACCCTCAAGTTGAAGGTGAGAAATCAGCGGAATCACGCCAATCTATAGCGCGCCAAACTTCCGCCGCAACACGCCGGAGCGGACGGTCTCAAGATACTCGACAAGCTCAAGGGATCCGTCGACCGCGCTCGGGGAACCCTGCTTCTCGCCACGGGAGGCAACGGCGTGCGCGAGCATCTCCGCTTCACGCTCCGCGGCGATCCGCAGCGACCGCAGGTGACGCGGTGTGAGGCCCGCCTGAGCGAGTCGAACGAGCGCGTTCAGCTGCGCAATGGAGTCGAACGGGAAGACCTCGGTGGCTGGCAGCAGGCCTGCCGCGATCGCCTCACCAAGGAAGCGCTTATTGGTCGCGGCGGCGTGGCACAACTCGTCACTCGAGAGCACCTCCTTCGATGACAGGATCGTCGACGCGCTGCGCTGCGAGGCGCCGGGGATGACGGGGTCACGGCCCGCGTCGAGCTCTTCGAGCACCTCGGCGATCTTCTTCAGCGGCAGGTAGTGGTCGCGCTGGAGCGTCAGCACGAGGCGGACGCGCTCCACGTGCTCCTGCGAGAACTTGCGGTAGCCCGACTTCGTGCGCTCCGGGGTAACGAGCCCCTGGTCTTCAAGGAACCGCAGTTTCGAAGGCGTGAGGTCAGCGAAGTCGTCCTGCAGCGCGGCTAGCACCTGGCCGATGCTGAGCAGCCCGACGGGCACCGCCCGCAGTGGCGCGGCCGCCATTAGAAGGAGCCTGGCAGATCAAACCGCGACGCGAAGAACGTGAAGCGGAACTTGCCCACCTGCACCTCGACGCCGTCCTCAAGGACGACCTCGCCATCGATGCGCTCACCGTTGCTGTACGTCCCGTTGAGCGAGCCGCGATCGAGCACGGAAAACACGGTGCCGCGACGCTTGAACTCTGCGTGCTTCCGCGAGACGGTCACGTCGTCGAGGAAGATATCGGCCGCCGGGTGGCGCCCCGCCACAGTCGAATCCTGGTCAAGGAGGAACCGGGCGCCCAGGTCGGGGCCGCGGCGTACGACGAGCAGCGCCGCGCCCGACGGGAGCGACTGCACGGCCTCGAGCTCATCGATCGTAAGGTCGGTCACCTGGGCGCGAATCATCGCGTTCAGATCCTCACGGAACTGCTCGGTGGCGCGTACCTCGGTGTCCTTATTCCGCTTCTCGCTCACCACTGTCTCACCCGTTTCCTACTCGCCGGAGCAACGACTCCGATACTTTCCCCCTACGCTATCGCAGTGGGGCATCGCGGCGCATCCCTGGCCGCAAATTAAGCGGTGAGCTCATAGCTCAACCCGTGCCAGCGCTACTCGTGTGACTCCAGGAACTCGTACACCTCGTGGGAGTCCACGCCCGGGAACGTGCCCGTCGGAAGCGCCGCCAGGAGGCTCGTCGGCGTCGCCGCCTCGGGCCACGCCGACGCATGCCACTTCTGTGTCAGCTCGGTCGATGCGCGCCTGCAACAGCGCTCGTCAGGGCAGAACGACTTCGATCGGTGCTGGGTCTCGCGCCCCCGGAACCACTTCACGTCTTCAAAGCGCACGCCAACACTCACGGAGTACTGCCCCTCCTTCGCGTTTTCGAGGCGCGACGTGCACCAGTAGGTCCCGCCCGCTGCCATGTCGGTGTACTGGTACCAGGGGTTGAAGAAGTCGGGCTGGGCGAACACCGTTCTGGCCGTCCAGTTTCGGCAGACCATCGCACCCTCGAGGTTGCCGAGCGCGTCCGAGGGGAAACGCACGCCGTCATTCTCGTACGCCTTGATGAGCGTGCCCGACTCGTGCGCCTTCATAAAGTGGACGTTCAGGTCGAGCCACTCGGTCGCCAGGTTCGTAAACCGGTGCGCCGCCATCTCGTAGGAGACGGCGAACGCGTCGCGCAGATCCTCCATCGAGATCTCGCGGCGCTTCTTCGCGTCCCTGAGCGACTCAACGGCCGCGGTCTCAGGCAGCAGCACCGCGCCAGCGAGGTAGTTCACCTCGACGCGCTGCTTGAGGAAGTCGCCGTAGTTCTTCGGCTCTTCGTGCCCGCACACGAGGCTGCCGAGGGCGCGCAGGATCGGGGCGCGAGCGTCGCGCGACGGCAGGTTCGCGCTCAGGTAGATGCGCCCATTGCGCCGGTCGATCACCGAGCGGGTCGAGTGCGGCAGGTCGGAGACGTAGTGGAGGGTGAACCCGAGCTTCTCAGCCACCTTCGCGACGGTCTGCTGCAGCACGGGGCCGCCCGAGTAGCCAACGCTGTCGAGCAGGTCGGCCGCCGCCCGCTCCAGGTCAGGGTAGTAGTTGTTCGCCACGCGCATGCCAGCACGCAGCTCGGTGTTCGCGCGCCTCGCTTCCTCCGGTGTCGCAGCGCGCTCGCTGTGCAGCCGCTCGACCTCCTGGTGGAGACCGATGATCGCGCGCAGCGTCTCATCGTTCATCGCTTTCGACACCCTGATGGGCTGCAGCCCGAGCGAGCGGAAGACCGAGCCGCGCTGGGCGCGCTCAACCGAGATCTCGAGCGCCGCCCGCTCGCTCGGGGCCTCGTCGAGCAACAGCTCGTCGACCGTCGACTGGAGCGCGCTTGCGAGCGCCCGAAGCAGCGGCAGCCTGGGCTCGCGCTTGCCGTTCTCGAGTGCTGACAGCTGCGACGGCGCACGGTCAACGGCTTGCGCAAGCTGCTCAAGAGTCATGCCGAGCTCGGTGCGCCGCTCACGGATGCGGCGGCCAAGCGTCAGGGCGTCACCGGAGTCAGCTTCGGGCTCTGCCGCCGGAAGATCGAGGGCTTCAATAGTCATATTCCCATGGTGACAGACCCAAAATCTTTCAGCAAGCAGAAAAACGCGAATATTTCACGCTACAGATGGCGCACGACACCTGATCGCTGGGCAGAGGATAGAAGCACACCAGGCAACACCTCCCGGTTCCGGCTTCACAAGTCATCAACGGCGAACGACACCGGCACTGGAGCACCAGCAGCAACACCCAGCGGCTTCACCACACACGCGGGGTTCGGCCTCACCACCGACTCCGCACACCTCACGCTAAGGACAGCACGATGAACACCCCAACCGCGACCGCAGAGCGGCCCAGCACCTACACCCCGATGACACACGAACCACGACTCGACGTGAACGGCCGCCCGTTCGACCGCTCCGACGAGATCCTCACCCCCGAGGCCCTCGCCTTCCTCACCGAGCTGCACGAGCGTTTTGCCAGCTCGCGCCACGAGCGCCTCGCAGACCGGCAGCGCCGCCGCTACGAGATCGGCAACGGCCGTGACCCGAAGTTCCGCGAAGACACGCGGAGCATTCGCGAGGACGCGAGCTGGAAGGTCGCCGCGCCGGCGCCCGGCCTGGAGGACCGCCGCGTCGAGATCACCGGCCCCACCGACCCGAAGATGACGATCAACGCGATGAACTCTGGCGCCAAGGTCTGGCTCGCCGACCAGGAGGACGCGACGAGCCCAACCTGGCGCAACGTCATCGGCGGCCAGCTCTCGCTGTTCGACGCAATCCGCGGCCAGCTCGAGTACACGAGCCCGGAGGGCAAGGAGTACCGCATCACCGCAGAGCGCACGCCCACGATTGTGATGCGGCCCCGCGGATGGCACCTCGTCGAGAAGCACATCCGGTTCACCGATGCGCAGGGCCAGCAGGGCGCCGCGTCTGGCAGCCTCGTTGACTTCGGCCTGTACGCGTTCCACAACGCGAAGCAGCTCATCGAGAACGGCCACGGCCCCTACTTCTACATCGCGAAGCTCGAGTCGAGCGAGGAAGCGAAGCTCTGGGACGACATCTTCAACTTCACCGAGCAGCGCCTCGGCCTCGAGCACGGCACTATCCGGGCGACGGTACTCATCGAGACCCTGCCCGCCGCGTTCGAGATGGAGGAGATCCTCTACGTGCTGCGCGACCACATGGCCGGCCTCAACGCGGGCCGCTGGGACTACATCTTCTCGATCATCAAGAACTACCGCGGCCGCGGCGCGCGCTTCGTGATGCCTGACCGGAGCGAAGTAACCATGACGGTGCCCTTCATGCGCGCGTACACCGAGCTGCTCGTAAAGACCTGCCACAAGCGCGGCGCCCACGCGATCGGCGGCATGAGCGCGTTCATCCCGAACCGCCGCGACCCCGAGGTAACTCGCCTTGCCGAAGAGAAGGTTCGCGCGGACAAGAACCGTGAGGCGACCGACGGCTTCGACGGCACCTGGGTGGCGCACCCAGACCTCATTCCCGTCGCGCAGGCAGAGTTCGATGCTGTGCTCGGCGACCGCCCGAACCAGGTGGATCGCCAGCGCGACGACGTCGAGGTGACGGCGGCTCAGCTGCTCGACGTGCACATTGGCCGCGACATCACCGAGGCCGGCGTGCGTGACAACGTCTCGATCGGCGTCCGGTACATCGAGTCGTGGCTGCGCGGCATCGGCGCTGCGGCGATCGACAACCTCATGGAGGACGCTGCGACGGCCGAGATCAGCCGCTCGCAGATCTGGCAGTGGATCCATCAGGATCAGCGCACCGCCGATGGCACCCCCATCACGCGCGCGTGGGTCTCTGACATCCTCGCCGAGACGATTCGCAGCTTCGAGCGTTTCGAAGGCGACCGCTACGATGACGCGGCTGAGCTCTTCACAGACGTCGCACTCGGTGACACCTTCCCGACGTTCCTCACGGTGCCGGCGTACAGCCGATACCTCGTAGACGCGTAGGGACCAGCGCAAGTCCTAGCGCTACTGGTGAGCGAAAGGGCGGCCCCTCCTCGGAGGGGCCGCCCTTTCGCGTATCTTCGGCGCGCGGCAAGCGATTGCGGCTGACTGCTCGCGCGAGCCGGCCAAGCTGACTCAGCTGAGCGTCGGCGGGCGCACGGGCTTGACCTCGCGCTCCGCGTTTTCAGCTTCGAGCTCCCGGTCGCGCTCGGCCTCGGCGAGCGCCTGCTCCCGGTCTTGCGCGGCCGCGTTCGCGGTAGCCCGTTCGACGGCGGGGCCGAGCTCGTCGACGAGTATTGTGCTCTCGTCGAGCTGCCCGGTGCGGTACGCAGCGCGGCCCACCATGTGCGCGGCAGTCGGCGCGGTAAGGGCCTGGAACACGAACACGGGAACGAGCGCGAGCAGCACCCCAAACGAGCGCTGGTCAAGCGCGACAGCGGCGATCACGAGCAGCAGACCGAAGATCTGCGGCTTCGTCGCGGCGTGCAGCCGGCTCAGCGCATCGGTGAACCGCAGGAGCCCAATGCCCGCCGCGGCCGACAGGAGCGCGGCGAGAAGCAAGCACACAAGCGCCAGCACGTCGAGAATCTGGTCAAACATGCTCGGCCTCCCCAGTGGTCTCCGGCAGGTCTTGCTCGCTGCGGCGCTTCACGTAGCGCGCAACAACAATCGTCGCGAACGTCGCGGTCGCGGCAATCGCGACCATGATCGGAATCGAGTCGGTGTGCTCGCGCGCGACCATGTCGGCGCCGAGCGCGAGAATCACGGTCGTCAGGAGCACGTCGGAGGCGACCATGCGGTCGAGGATTGTCGGCCCGCGCACGATCCGCACGAGAGCGGCGAGCGCAGTAAACGTCAGGCCGATCCCGATCGCGATAAACATCGTGAGTTCGAACGTCATCTGCGCACCGCCTGAACTTCTTCTTTCGACCCGAGGGTGAGGATGAGGAGCCGCTCGATCGTCGCCACGTCGTGGCGCATCTTGGTGATCGCCTTCTGCGACGGCGTGTTCAGCACGTGCAGGTAGAGCGTCGACCCGAACCTGTCGACCTCGGCCACGAGCGAGCCGGGGATCAACGAGATCGTGAGCCCGACGATCGTGAGGATGAAGTCGGAGCTCGTGCGCAGCCGCACCGCGATAATCGACGTCTCTGGCACCGGGCCGGGCCGAACGGCGAGCCAGGCGACCTCGAACGAGGCGCGCGCAAGGTTCCAGAGGAAGTAGCCGAGGTATCGCAGCGCGTACCAAGGGTTGAAGCGCCCTGCGAGTGCGACGGGAGGCAGGTAGAACACGCGCATCATCACGATCGAGACGATGATACCGCTCACGAGCGAGAGGAGCGACGCCTCTCGCCAGAGCATCATCCAGAGTACGACGAGGCCGACGAGCAGCGGCAGCTCGTGGAAACGCACGATGAGTTCCATGCCCCGCACCGTGCGGGGTGTTCGCTTAGCCATTCTCGACCTCCTCTGGCGCTGCGGTGGATCCGCTCCCACCGTTCGGGTGCTCGCCGTTCAAGACGAGTGAGGCAAGCCTGTCAGGCGCAGCGAGGTCGTCGCCCGCGCGCTCGGCGTAGCCGAAGAGCGGGCCCGCAGCGAAGGTCAGCACGAGGCTCACCCCGATCATTCCGACGGTCGCCGCGATCATGAGGCGCGGGATCCCTTTGCGTTCCTGAGTTGGGGCAGCGTCAGGCGCGTCCTGTAGGCGTTCGATCATCGCTTCCTCGCGCTCCCGCAGCCGCAGGGCCTCGGTGGAGGGCGACTTCACCGGCTCCTTCACCGGGTCCTTCGCCGCGTTCGCGGCGGCGGGCTTCGGGCGCCAGAACGCGAGCACCCACGCGCGCGCGAGAGCGTACAGCGTGAGCAGCGACACGAGCGCACCGATGCCAATCAACCAGTAGGCACCCGGCGACTGCAGCTGTGCGCCCGCGGTGAACAGGCCGACCTTCCCGAGGAAGCCTGAGAACGGCGGGATGCCGCCCAGGTTGAGCATTGGGATGAAGAAGAGCACTCCGATAACGGGCGCGCTGCGGAGCATTCCGCCGAGGCCCGACAGCGAGGTCGTGCCTCCCTGGCGCTCCATGAGCCCAACCGCGAGGAACAGCGTCGTCTGCACAATAATGTGGTGCGCGATGTAGTAGATGGTCGCGGCGAACCCCGCGGACGTCGCGATCGCGATGCCAAAAATCATGTAGCCAATGTGACTAATGAGCGTGAACGACAGCATGCGCTTCACGTCGAGCTGCGAGATCGCACCGAGGATGCCAACGAGCAGCGTGAGCGCGGCGATCACCATCAATAACGGGTCCACGCTCGACTCAGGGAACAACATCGTCTGGGTGCGGATGATCGCGTAGACGCCGACCTTCGTGAGGAGGCCCGCGAAGACCGCGGTGACGGGCGCGGGCGCCGTCGGGTATGAGTCGGGCAGCCAGAACGCGAGCGGGAACACCGCCGCCTTGATGCCAAACGCGATGAGCAGCGCCAGGTTCAAGATGAGCTGCAGGTCGCTCGGCAGCTCTGCGATGCGGGTCTGCAGCTGCGCCATGTTCACGGTGCCGGTCGCGCCGTACACGAGGCCGATCGCCGCGAGGAAGAGGATCGATGACACGAGCGATACGACGACGTAGGTGACGCCGGCGCGGATGCGGGGGGCGGTGCCGCCGAGCGTGATGAGCACGTAGCTCGAGACGAGCAGGATTTCGAAGCCGACGTACAGGTTGAAGAGGTCGCCCGCGATGAAGGCGTTGAACACGCCAGCGCCGAGCACCATGTACGTCGGGTAGTAGATCGAGACCGGGGTCTCCTCGTCGCCGTCGGCGAGGCCCTGCCCGATAGAGAAGATGAACACCGCGAGCAGCACGATCGCGGAAACCGCCAGCATGAGCGCTGAGACACGGTCAACAACAAGCGAGATGCCATACGGGGCGGCCCAGCCACCGACCTGCATCACGAGGGGCCCGCCACGGTCGACGATAAACATGAGCGCGATGCCGAGAATCGAGCTCGCCGTCAGCGCGACGAGCGTGATGCCGCGCTGCAGGGCCCGGTGCCCGGGAACCGCGAGCGCGAGCGCCGCGCCAACGAGCGGGATAAGTACGACAAGGGGTACGAGGAATGTCACTTGCGGGCCTCCCCCGTGCCGTCTTCGGGCACGTCTTCTTCGAACTCGGGCGCGTCCTCGAGATCCTCGTCGGTGACCTGGCCGGACGTGAGCGTCTCGGCGCTCGCGATCGCGAGGTCGTCAGCGTCATCCTCAACATGGTCATCGCTGACGCGCGCGAGTCGCCACGAGCGGTAGATGAGCGCGAGCAGGAACGCGCTGACGCCGAACGTGATGACGATTGCCGTGAGAATAAAGGCCTGCGGCAACGGGTCGCTCATCTCGCCGTCTCCCCCGGCGATCGGGGCTGAACCGAAGCTGCCAGACATCAGGAAGATGAGCAGGTTCGTCGCGTTGCCGACGAGCAGGAAACCGAGCATGATGCGGGTGAGGCTGCGGTCGAGCAGCAGGTAGACGCCTGCGACGTACATCACAACCATCACCGCGACGAGCACGAGGGGCATTGTCACTTTGCTACCTCCTCTTGGAACTCGGCGTGGTCTTCTTCTTCGTGCTCATCGATCTCCGAGCCGAGGCTACGAAGCACGTCTAGCACCAGGCCGAAGACCACGAGGTACACGCCAATATCGAAGAGCGTCGACGTCACGAGCGGCAGCGAACCGAACGGGCCGAGGTCGACGTCGACCCAGCTCGAGGAGAGCGCCGGCTGACCGAAGAACAGCGGGACGATAGCCATCGTTACCGCGAGCGCGAGGCCGATACCCAGGATCCTGCCCGCGTCGAGCGCGACCGTCGCCCGCAGCTCGTGGCGGCCGCCGGCGAGGTAGCGAGCGACCAGCGCGAGGCCCGCGACAAGGCCCGCGGCGAACCCGCCCCCGGGTGCGTTGTGCCCCGAGAGCAGCAGGAACACGGAGAGAACGAGTAGGCCGTGGAACACGAGTCGTACGACGACCTCGAGAATGATCGACCGGCGCTCGGGCCTGAGGTACGAACCCGCCAGCAGCCAATTCATTCGGCTCGCGGGGTCTTCCGGGTCGGCGACCCGCAGCAGATGGGCGCGCGTCGCGTTGCGTGCTTCGCGCCTGCTGAGGTGTGGGCTCTGGTCGTCGCGCGTGTTGAGGAACACGAGCGACGCGACGCCGGTCGCGGCGGCGAGGATCACCGACAGCTCCCCCATCGTGTCCCACGCGCGAATGTCAACGAGCATCACGTTCACGACGTTGTACCCGTGACCGCCCTCCACCGCAAGCTGCGGCATGGCGAGCGAGATGGGGTCGGCTATGCGCGCGCCGAGCGAGACAACGGCGACGGCGCCAAGGACGAGGCCGACTCCGAGGCCAAGAGCGAGCCTGAAGGCGCGGGTCGCGCGCCGCGGACGCTCCGCCATGTGGGCAGGCAGTCGCCTGATGACGAGCACGAACGCGATGAGGGTCACGGTCTCGACGAGAAGCTGCGTGAGGGCAAGGTCGGGCGCCCCGTGCAGCGCGAAGATCGTCGCCATGCCGTACCCCGTCACCCCAACGAGGAGGCCCCCCTGGAATCGGGTGCGAGCGCGCATCGCGAAGAGCGCGGCGACGATCATGACGATCGCTATTGGAATATCGACGGGGCTCGAAATCATCGAGATCTCATCGGGCCACTGCTGCACCGAGAGCACCGTGCCGCCCAGGGCTAGCACGAGAACGGACAGGATCACCGCGAGATAGAAGGGCAGCGAACCGCGCTGGGTGAGCGACGTGAACTTGATCGCGATCGTGTCAAGCGCGTGGGTCGCAACCCAGTAGGCGTGGGACCCCGAGAAGCGCTCCGAAGGAGGCGGCAGCGTCACCGCGAGCTTTCGGGCGGGGAAGAAGACGAGCACGCCGAGCACGAGGATCCCGGTTGAGAGCGCGAGCGGCAGGGTGAACCCGTGCCACAGGCTGAGGTGCTCGGGGTCTCCGAGTGGCGACGCGGGTACAGCTTGACGGATGAGGGGGTCGAGGAGCGGTGACGCGAGGCCGTACGCGACCGCGAACGCGGCAAACATCGCGGGCGCGAACACAATCCCGGGGGCCGCCGGGTACTCGATCGGAGTCTCGGCAACGCCCGGCTTCGAAGCGAAGGCGCCCCACACAAACCGGATCATGTAGGCGACTGTCAGGATACTGCCCACCACGGCCACCGCAAGCGCGACGTACGCGGCCGGGTGCTCGTGGCCGACGTCCAGAAGCTCGGCGAAGGCCGACTCCTTCGCTACAAACCCGAAGAACGGCGGGACGCCAGCCATCGAGGCGGCGGCGACGACCGACACGATCGCGAGCACGGGCATACGTTTGCCGACCCCGCTCAAGCGGCGCAGGTCGCGCACCCCCGTGAAGTAGTCGACGATGCCGACCGAGAGAAACAGCGGCGCCTTCGCGACTGCGTGAGCGAACAGCAGCACGAGGCCCGCGAACGTCGCACGCGGGTCACCAACACCGATCACCATCACGAGGAGCCCGAGCTGGCTTACCGTTCCCTGCGCAACAATGAGCTTAATATCGAACTGGCGCAGCGCGCGGAACCCGCCAATGAGCATGGTGATGCCGCCGAGGATCACGAGTGTCCAGCGGTAGCCGGGAACGTCGGCGAAAGGCTCGCTCATCCGCGCGATGAGATAGACCCCGGCCTTCACCATCGCGGCGGCGTGGAGGTACGCAGAAACTGGGGTCGGAGCGGCCATCGCGCCGGGCAGCCAGAAGTGGAGCGGGAAGATCGCGGACTTCGAGAGAGCGCCGAGCAGCACGAGGTACACCGCGACCGTCACGAGCGTACCCTCGGGCGGGTCGGCAATGATCTCCGAGAGCAGCGGCGTTCCGCCGACCTGCACGAGCAGCACGAAACCGACAAGCATCGCGAGGCCGCCGAGCGTCGTGATCATGAGCGCCTGCAGCGCCGCAGAATTGGCGGTGCGCAGGCGGAGCACGTGACCGATGAGCAGGAAAGAGAAGACCGTCGTCGCTTCCCAGAAGATGAAAAGCAGGTACACGTTGTCGGCGACAACGAGGCCGAGCATGCTGGTCGCGAACCCCATGAAGACACCGGCAAACCGCGCAATACCAAGCTCGCCATCCTCAAAGTAGTACGCGCAGTAGAGCAGCACGAGCGAACCAGCGCCGAGAACCAGGATTGAGAACAGCATCGAAAGCGGGTCGAGCCTGAGCGTGAGCCCGATGCCGATCTGCGGGATCCACTCAATGTGCTCCACGAGCGTTTCGCCACCAAACACCGAGGCAGCGAGGCCGACGAACACGGCAAGCGCCACGGCCATGAGGCCCGAAAGCACGAGAAACACGCGGCGCCCGAACCGTTTAGCGAGCGGGTGAGAAATGAGAGACACGAGTGCGAGGAAGAGAATAGTACCCATCATCGCGCCCATTGGCTGCCTCTTTCGCTTGTGCTCGTTGACCGAGCCTCCAGTTTATCGGATGAACCGGGCCCGCGATTGCGAGCCTAGGAATCCCCTGTGGATTGTGTCCTGAAATGACGAAAGCCCCGGAGCGCAATTGCTCCGGGGCTCTCCCAATAAATG